>NZ_JAGIKZ010000005.1 GCF_017874625.1 Cytobacillus eiseniae
TGGAAAAATTTTGAATAATGTAAACTTTAATGTGAAGTGCACATTATGAAAAATACACTCATCAACCAGCATGTAAGACAGCTGTAATATACCTCGTTGTTAATTTATGGAACCTTTATGCAAGTCTAGTGGCTTATTAACGCTATTTTTAGTCAAAATTACGAAATAAGCGGATTTTCTCCGTCTATTTATCAGCTCAGCTGCTAAACTAACACCAATCCTTTAGAAAAAAAGAAAAAGACCCCCTACGGAGTCCCTAGAAATTATAAAATTATTGCAATTAAGCCGCCTGAGCCTTCATTAATAATTCTTTCTAATGTTTCTTTTAATTTATAACGGGCATTTTCAGGCATCATTGCAAGTTTTGCTTGGATTCCTTCTCGTACAATTGAACTAAGGCTTCTTCCAAAAATGTCAGAATTCCAAATTGATAATGGGTTATCCTCAAAATCCTGCATTAAGTATCGAACAAGCTCCTCACTTTGCTTCTCCGTCCCAATAATCGGTGAAAACTCTGATTCAACATCTACCTTAATCATATGGATGGATGGAGCAACCGCTTTTAATCTTACACCAAATCTTGAGCCGTGACGTGTAATTTCTGGTTCATCCAAGCTCATATCAGCCAATGACGGAGCTGCGATTCCATAGCCTGTTTGCTTCACCATTTTCAATGCATCAGAGATTTGATCATACTCTGTTTTCGCATGTGCGAAATCTTGCATGAGCTCTAACAGATGATCCTTGCCTCTAATTTCAACGCCTACAATTTCTTTTAATACATCATCATAAAGATCATCCGGGGCGAACAAATCAATCTCTGCAATCCCCTGGCCCATTTCTATACCAGCTAAGCCTGCCCGATCAATAAACTCAAAATCACTAAATTGGTGTACGACTCTGTCAACATCTCTAAGTCTTTTAATATCCTTAACTGTTTCTTTCACTGCATCCTGATAGCTTTCTCGTAACCAATGATCTTCATGTAAAACCATGACCCAGCTTGGTAAATTTACATTCACCTCTAATACAGGGAATTCATAAAGGGCTTCACGCATGACATTCAATACATCTGATTCCCTCATTCCTTCGACACTCATAGCTAGTACTGGAATATCATACTTTTCAGCCAATTCATTTCGAAGTGCTTCCGTATTTGGGTGATGCGGCTGTACACTATTGATGACCATAATAAATGGCTTTCCAACCTCTTTCAGTTCATCAATGACTCTTCCTTCAGCTTCAAGATAGTTCACACGTGGGATTTCCCCAATTGTCCCATCTGTCGTTATGACTACTCCAATCGTGGAATGCTCTTGAATGACTTTCCTCGTACCAATTTCTGCTGCCTCATGAAACGGAATCGGTTCTTCATACCATGGTGTATTAATCATTCTTGGGCCATTTTCATCCTCATAACCTTTCGCCCCAGGAACTGTGTAGCCAACACAATCAACCAAACGAATATTCACATCTAATCCTTCATCAACATGAACTGTGGCTGCCTGATTGGGCACAAATTTCGGTTCTGTTGTCATGATTGTCTTACCCGCCGCACTTTGAGGGAGTTCATCCTGGGTGCGAGCGCGGTCAGCTTCATTGCTCATATTCGGCAATACAACTAGCTCCATAAATTTTTTTATAAAAGTTGATTTGCCTGTTCTTACAGCTCCAACTACCCCGAAATAGATATCACCACCAGTTCTTTCGGCAATATCCTTAAAAATATCTACCTTTTCCAAGTGATCCCCTCCTAAAATCTGTGGGATAATATTATCCTATCAAATACATCTGGACATTATATATTTATGATGTTGTCCTACTGTGTTATGACAGTTTTTTTAAAATTACCCCAGTTGAAGAGTAAAATCTTTTACAAACTTTATTTCTTGTTCATTACTTTTAGAGTTAAGAATCGCATAGAAGAAAAAAACCCTTCTCCCACATTATATTTTGTAGAAAAAGGGTTATGACTATTTCGTTAAAAAGATCGGGTTATTTGTTGCTGGATCAATAGTATATGGCAAGGAATAAGCAGGAACAAACGCTGAATCCTCAACAAGAATCCCTCTAATATCCTCACCAGGCTGATAGTTTATTTCTTTCTTCTTTGCTATCTCGAATAAATCACTCGTGTAGTCAACATATACTTCCGCATCACCTGTAACAACGAAAGGGAGATGCCTTCCAGTATAAGGACTTAACGCATATGGATCTTCCTTAAAGCCGATTTTACTAAAATCTAAAGAAAAAACATGTTCATCGAGTTTTTCTTTATAGGGAGGATAGCCTTGGGCTTGTATTCTAAATTTAATATCACGAATCGTCTCCGCAATTCTTAAATCAAAGAGCTTAACCGTTGGGTTTGTTTCAGCATCAACTAATACATATTGAAAAACACCCCCAGATTCATATGCATTTCCTGGTGGTTCCGCCATATACTTCGGTGTAAGCTTCTTAAAATCGATTGGATACTTATGATAAATCGGTGTAGACTGACTCTTCGTCTTGATTGGAAGGAGTCCACCATTATCCTCTTTATATTTATTCACTACTGTTTGGACAGCTTGAATCTGGTCCTCATACGGAATTTGGTTTTGTTTTAATTGGTCATCAGGATACATGCAACCCGATAATAATAGAATGGATAGCGTGAACAAAGAAAATATTTTAATCTTTTTTCTCAACAGGATCAATCCTTCTTAACTATGTATTTAATAAACGGACTATCTATTTCGCTCACTATTCGGGAGTAGGCCCAGAAAATACGACTATAAAAATAATTATTCCTGCTATAATCATCAAAATATAAGCGAATAGAGCGGTGATAAACTTCAATACACCTTTTAGCTTAAAACGACTCAAAAATATTAATAAAATTGATACAAACATAAAGCCCATTGAACCAAGTGATATCCACATTTTCATTAAAGAATCCGACATAATTTCAACTCCTTTTACCGAGAAGTATTATAACATAAGTTCTACTGTTTATCATTATCAAAAACGCCGGCCTTACAAATATAGAGCATATGAATAAATGGACATACAATAAAAAAACCGAGCTAAAGAGGGGCAATTCTTTAACTCAGCATTTGACTAAATAACCCATTTATCCTGTTCATTTTACTAGTTTGCTTCGTTGCATTGTATGCAAAAGTGATGTTCCTCGCATCCTCGAAATGCCTATATTTTGCGAAAAACATTACTTATTTTTAAAAATACATGCTGGTTCGTCAATTTAGCTGTTTTTTTCACCGAGAACATTCATGAGATCATCCATTTCATTCTTTTTCCCACGTGCCATAAGACGATCGACAGCATCTTTTGCATTTACATTATTAAAAAGAACATCATAAAGTGCATCCGCAATCGGCATATTCACTCGATATTTTTCAGCAAGCTGTTTCGCGGCTTTTGTCGTTCTTACCCCTTCAACGACCATTCCCATATTATCAAGAACCTCTTGAAGATTATGGCCTTTTCCAAGTAAATGACCTGCTCTCCAGTTTCGTGAATGAACACTCGTACATGTTACGATTAAGTCACCTATTCCAGTCAATCCTGAAAATGTAAGCGGGCTAGCTCCCATTTGCATGCCAAGCCGAGCTATTTCCGCTAATCCACGAGTCATTAATGCTGCTTTGGCATTATCCCCATAACCTAATCCATCTGTTATCCCAGCCGCAAGGGCAATGATATTTTTAAGTGCTCCACCAATTTCAACACCGATGAGATCTGGATTCGTATACACCCGGAAATGATTATTAATAAAAAGATCTTGAACCTTATCTGCTGCCTCCATATTTTTCGAAGAAACAGTAACAGTTGTTGGATGCCTCAAGCTTACTTCCTCTGCATGACTAGGTCCTGAAAGTACAACCACATGATCTAAAAGATTATCAGGCATTTCTTCTTCAATCATCTCAGAAATGCGAAGCAATGTATCTGGCTCAATCCCTTTACTCACATGTACAATCGTTAATGGTTCCTTTCGAATCGCACTAATTTTACCGATGACTTCCCTTATTGCCTTTGTAGGAACAGCTAAAATGATTGTATTAACGCCGAATAATGCTTCCTCTAATGAAGCATGACCAATAATTCTTTCTGGTAATAAAATATCTGGCAAATATTTACGGTTTGTATGATTTTCATTTATTTCTTTGATTTGATTAGGCTTATGTCCCCAGAGCTTCACATCATGCTCATTATCTGCTAAAACCATAGCTAAAGCTGTTCCCCAGCTCCCCGCTCCAATGACAGCAATCGATTCTTTCTTTTGCTCCATAAGATCACTACCTTCAAATAATATTGTTCTGTCAGTCCTTATAAAATTTACTTTCTTTCTCTTGCAAAGATCCTAATTGGTGTTCCCTCAAACCCAAATGCATCACGAATACGATTTTCTAAGAAACGCAAATATGAGAAGTGCATTAATTCAGGATCATTCACAAATACAACAAATGCAGGGGGCTTAACAGCAACCTGTGTTACATAGTAAATTCTTAGTCGTTTGCCTTTATCCGATGGTGTTGGATTCATTGCAACTGCATCCATAATGACGTCATTTAACACACTAGTCTCTACCCGTAATGAATGATTTTCACATGCTTTATTAATCATTGGGATCAACGTATGTATCCGTTTTTTTGTTTTTGCAGATAAGAAAACAATCGGTGCATAATCAAGGAATAGAAAATGTTCACGAATTTGCTCTTCAAAAGCTTTCATTGTCTTTTCATCTTTCTCAACAGCATCCCATTTATTCACAACAATGACGACAGCTCTTCCTGCTTCATGCGCATATCCAGCAATCCGCTTGTCCTGCTCGATTATCCCTTCTTCTCCATCAATAACAACAAGTACAACATCCGAACGTTCTATCGCCCTTAATGCGCGCAGTACACTGTATTTTTCAGTTGTTTCATATACTTTTCCTTTTTTACGCATGCCTGCTGTATCAATGATTACATATTGGTCACCATTAAATTTCAGTTCTGAATCTATGGCATCTCTCGTTGTTCCGGCAATATTACTAACAATCACTCGGTCCTCACCAAGAATGGCATTCACTAAAGAGGATTTCCCTACATTCGGACGACCAATTAATGAAAACTTAATCACATCATCCCCATAATCCTTTTGACCAGATTTCGGAAAATGCTTGGCTGCTTCATCAAGCAAATCACCTAGTCCTAATCCGTGTGAGCCCGAAATCGGAAATGGCTCCCCGAAGCCTAATGAGTAGAAATCATAAATCTGTTCCCTCATTTCCGGATTGTCAATTTTATTCACTGCTAGAACGACTGGCTTCTTAGCTTTATAAAGGATCTTTGCAACCTCTTCGTCTGCAGATGTTACTCCCTCTCTTCCATTTGTTAGGAAGATAATTACATCTGCTTCATCAATGGCTATCTCAGCCTGTTGGCGAATTTGCTCAAGGAACGGCTCGTCCCCTATATCAATTCCACCTGTATCAATAATATTAAATTCATGTGTTAACCATTCGCCTGAACTGTATATACGGTCTCTAGTCACGCCCGGAATATCCTCAACAATAGAAATTCTTGAACCGACAATTCTATTAAATATAGTTGATTTCCCTACGTTTGGACGCCCGACAATCGCCACCACTGGTTTTGCCATGAACATCACCCCTTTAATTTATTTCTTTCTAACATTACTTAAACATTCAACTCATCGCAAATTAACAGTCATAATGACTTCCACTCTCATAAATCGAACGGCAAAACTATCATACGAAGTCGGAAAGCAGCAGCCTGTTAAAAGCCTGACAATAAAACTTGTCCAAGTCAGACGAAAACCACTAGTTGTGGCATTTCTAAGCGTGATTAATCCAGCTATTCATCAGAGGTCATAAGCAGAAACCTTCCAATAGATGTCTCGCTTTCTTCATAAAGAAGCCTAAGAACGTACAAAGTTATTAAATAAACCCTTCCTTTAACAGAAGGGCCTAACTTCATTATATTATCAAAGCATTCCCTACATAAGCAAGAACAAATGCGCAAGCGCCTCGATCATCGCCGT
The DNA here is from genome assembly GCF_017874625.1 of Cytobacillus eiseniae. Lineage (GTDB taxonomy): Bacteria > Bacillota > Bacilli > Bacillales > Cytobacillaceae > Cytobacillus > Cytobacillus eiseniae. The sequence goes on from NZ_JAGIKZ010000005.1 coordinate 6,052, forward strand.
ACAAACTGGAAGGACTGGTTCTTTCGATAAAGGAAACACGGTTTGCGTGAGCGGACCGATGTTGACGCAATCGTTGAGGAGCAGTACTGAAGTTTGGTAGGCGATAGGCGCTCCTCCTATAAGAAGATCACTTATACTCGTGCGATGCATACGCTGCCGAAGTGTTCCTTGTGGAGCTGGACGTTAGAAAAGCAATTCAAATTTATTAACAACGTACGGTTATAAAATTATCTTGTGTATGAAAAACTTAGCAGATTGGTTAATGTTTCACAATCACATACAATTCATCATTCAATGCATGTGCAATTCCATCAAGGATTGCCTCAAGATTTCCAGCAATAGACTCCATTTCCTCCTTGCTATCACAGGAAAATACAGCAGGTGCCGCAGGAATCTTGGAAGGATTAGTTGTGATGACAGCTAGAATATATTTCTCTAAAACCATACTGCTTAACTCCCTTCTTTAGACGTATTTCTCTCTGTTGGCATCCGAATGGCATTTTCCAATGTAGGCACAGCTCCGATAATCTTCAATGCCTTATCTATGTTTTTCTCCTGTGGCAGTACGAATACCGCCACTCTGCCATCATCAAGATCCCTTTTCGCAAGCGGAACGAGAGCCGGTGTTCCAGAATCGCGATATACACCGAGAGCAGTTGAAACATCATGCAGAATAGCCTGCCTTTGCCCTAAATTCGCAATGGTTGAGCGTGAATTGAAATTTTTTGGTTTTAAAATAAAGCCCATCCCGTATCGTAAAATCTCTTCCTGTCTTTGTGGCAGTCCAATATTCATAATATATATATTGTCAACATATAGTCCTGCCCCATCAAAACGCGGTTCCATATATTCCACGTCGACAATATCAGCAATCCTCCCACCTGACATGAGGATTTTTGAAATAATTAATGAAATGACAGCAAAAAGAATACCGATCCAAATATTAAAGAGGAGATAACCTAGAACGCTTACAAGTGAGGTGAATATAACAAGATAATTCCTGCTTTCAAATGCAATGGCTATTCCTTCAATATACGTCTTTCCTCTTGGAACCATTTCATAACTATCTAATTCAGTTAACGTATTTCGTTCCATATTCCTTACCTCTCGAAACTGAGAAGCAGCTAACGTTAGAAAGGTGATTGCAGTAAACTCTTCGTTCAAAATAGATGGAATCGCTACTGCCCCTAGTCCCGCTGCAATAAACCCGAGTGCGAGATGAATGATTTTCCCATGTAAATAGGTTGGATATTGACGATAATCTGTCCGAAGCATGTAAAGTCTAGTTAATGTACCTGTAGTGATTCCGAAAAGAATCGGTAATGTATATTCATTCATGATAGTTTTTGCTTCTCCCTTTCCAATTGGTTAAAGTATTTTTCATAGAATGATGCCAATAGCTCTATTCCGTTCCATAATGCAACCAATCCTAATGCGATTGTCATTGTATCCAAGAAGGTCAAAGAAGCAATTAAATACGGAAATGAATATTTACTTAGAATGAGTGCATAAAGAATTTCCCCTTGGAATGAACCAAGGATGATAATATACATACGATTTCGTTTATTTTCTTGTAAAATTAAAGCTAGAAAGACAACCATCACTGAAAGCATCCAATTCCGCGGAAAAATGAGCCACACTGGATCAAAAAGTTCAAACAAATGAAAACATACATAAGCAAGCATAATTATAAACGCACAAATACATCCATAAACCATTTTCAATCTTTCCATCTTTGTTGCCAAATAAAAGAAAATGCTACAAAGAAAGATCCCAGCCATTGAAATTTCAAATTGAAAAATGGGCACAATATGCGGGGAAGCGATAATGATGACTAACAGAATCCATGATAACTTTAGACGTAATTGATCTTTCTTCATAAAGAAGGTTGCCATGATCCAGACCATCCACGATACCCAATAAAATATGATTCCTTCCAATTTCACTCACCCCCTATTATTTCCATTATGTCTTTTTGATATGTAATCTAATCAATTTTCATTTCAGTATAGGGTGAATAAATAATGTTGCCTCGTTTCATCTTATAGAGAGGGAGGTGTACATAATGGGAAAGGATCGTCAAGAAAGAAAGTTAAAACAAAGCAAAAGAGTAGAATCTGATCGTGATCAAGCACTTCACTATCCTGGTGCGACAAAAATGCAAAGCCCAGAAGAAGCAAGAGAACTGAATAATAATAAGCTGTAACAAGACCAAAAGCGCATGTGCCTTGATCAGATATGGGCATGGAATAGGGCTAACTGGCATGAGGGTTGCTCATTTAACCTTTTTTTAAATAGCTTAGATCAAGGAGGCCGTAGGAGCTCGTCCTATAAGAAGGTCACATACTCGTGTGAGTGACGAAGGGTTCCTTCTGGAGTTAAAAAGTAGACCCAACCATTCACAAAGTGATACACAACATGCGATTTTTTTATTTCCCAGACAACGAAAGAGCTCCCGCCTATTGGCGAGAGCTCTTTCATCGTTGACTATATTTCTTCGTATCAATATTTCTTTCATTTAACCAGTGATACGTTTTTCCAGATATAATGATCTGTGCATTTTGAAGCTCTTTAAGATTTTTAGCACCCAATGCTGTCATCATCATTTTTAGTTCCTCATGAATAACATGAAGCTCTTCCACTAAAGTGTCGACGCCTTCCTTCATAAGAATCTTTAAGAAGTAACCCGCTACTCCAACTCCATCTGCTCCAAGCGCGATTGCCTTTGCTATCTCTAAGCTCGTTTGTATCCCACCAGAAGCTAATACAGCACCTTGTTTGCTCGTCGCTTTAGCTTCTGCAATCGAAACCGTTGTAGGGATTCCCCATTCATCAAAAAAAGCTAAGGTGCTTTTACGCCTATTGTTCTCGATTCGTGCAAAATTAGTTCCACCAAACCCGCCAATATCAACTGCGGAAACACCAATCGAGAAAAGTTGTTCCACTGCTTCCTTATTCATACCAAAGCCAACTTCTTTAACAAGGATAGGAACATTTGCTCCTTTTACAATATTTTCTATACGTAAAAGTGCGGATGAAAAATCTCGGTCCCCTTCAGGCATCGTTAACTCTTGGACAACATTTAAGTGGATTTGTAACGCATTCGCTTCAATCATTTGAATGGCAGCCTTTGCCTGATCAACAGTTGCCTCGCTGCCTAAATTTCCAATGACCATTCCATTTGGGTTTTCTTTACGAACGATTTGATATGTTTTTGCTTCTGCAGGGTCTTTAAGCGCTGCCATTTGTGAACCAACAGAAATAGCCATGCCCATTTTTTCAGCAACAATCGCGAGGTCACGATTAATTTGTAATGTACGTTCACCGCCGCCACCTGTCATAGCATTGATGAAAATTGGCGAACTTACAGAAAGTCCGCCAATTTTTGTATCTAGCTTTATTTCATCTAATGAACAATTAGGCAAGCTTTGATGAATAAATGTAATATCTTCAAATCCCGCCTTTTGTTCCTGACCAGTTGCTAGAGCATAACGAATATGATCCCATTTTCTTTTTGACCTAGACACAATATATCACCATTATTTTTTCAAATTCTTTAATTGATCACCAATCATTTCACCAAGCTGGAATCCAGTGGATTCTTCAGGTAGCTCATAATCAGTTATATATTGATCTTCTTTTTCTTGCAATTCTTTAATACTTAGTGATAAGCGTTGATCCTTTTCATTGACTTCCAGAATCTTCACTTCGATTTCTTGACCTTCTTTTAACACTTCATGTGGTGTTCCAATATGTTTATGGGCAATTTGTGAAATATGAACAAGACCTTCCACGCCAGGGAATAATTCTACAAATGCACCGTACGATACAAGTCTTTTCACCGTTCCTTTAATTGTGCTTCCTTTAGGAGCCTTTTCAGCAATATCACTCCATGGTCCTGGGAGTGTTTCTCTTATTGAAAGGGAAATTCTCTCATTATTGCGATCAACACTTAACACTTTCACTTGAACACTTTGGCCTTCTGAAACAACTTCAGACGGCTTATCGATATGTTCATAGGAAAGTTGAGAAATGTGAACAAGACCATCAATTCCACCAATATCTACAAATGCACCAAAGTCAGTGATTCTTTGGACTGTCCCTTCTAATACTTGGCCAGCTTGCAGTGAATCAAGAATTTGATGCTTTTGCTTGCCTTTTTCTTCTTCAACTACTGCCCGATGAGATAAAATTAAACGGTTTTTATCCTTTTCTAGTTCGACAATTTTGAATGTCATTGTTTTTCCTTTATAATTAGAGAAATCTTCAACAAAGTGTGCTTCAACAAGTGATGCAGGGACGAATCCTCTCACACCTAAGTCAACAACTAATCCGCCTTTCACAACATCCTTTACTTCAGCTTCAAATATTTCACCTGATTGAAACTTCTTCTCTAGATCTTGCCAAGACTTTTCTGCATCCACTTTACGTTTTGATAAGATTAAAGCTTCCTCTTCCACCTTTAATACTTCTAGGTCTAAGAGATCGCCTTCAGATACAGCATCACTTGCTTTTTCTACATGAAGGCTCGATAGTTCACTAATTGGAATAATTCCATCTAGTTTGCTATCACGAATATCAACAATCACTTGTTTTTCTTCAACCTTTGTTACTTGACCTGTTACCTTGTCACCAATTTCGAAATTTTTCACTTCAACTTGATTCATTTCTTCAGACATATGTATTCCTCCTATTTTTAGATGCGGAAGCGCCATGTTTTGACACTGAAGATAGACTGCACGCCTTTTTACTAACTTCTTACAAACTACTTCTTTTGTCAAGCAAGAAGCTTTAGCTATGCTTTTTAATGAGGTTACTAATTTCTTTCATAATGATTTCTGTCGTTTCCTCCGCTGAAGCCTTTTGCTCACGTAAAGTCACCATATCAATTGGTGTACCATACACCACTTTTAATCTTTTAAAAGCTTTATATGGACCGATAATTGCACATGGCACAACCGCTGCCTCTGTACGGAGTGCGAAAAAACCTGCACCAGCAAGTCCCTTCTTTAATTCTCCATCTTTACTTCTCGTCCCTTCAGGGAAAAGCCCTAAAACGTGCCCATCTTTTAATAAGGATAGACCTTTTCTTAACGCTTCTCGGTCACTCATTCCCCTTTTAACAGGAAAGGCATTTAAATGAGGGACAAGCTTTCCTAGTACAGGGACGTGAAACAATTCTTCCTTCGCCATAAAATGAACTGGCCTTGGGGCATTTATTCCAACAACGGGTGGATCAAAATTGTGAATATGATTAGAACAAAGAAGAACGCCACCCTCCTTCGGAAAATCTTCTGTGCCAAGTACTTCAAAGCGATAAATTGGCTTTAAAACCCCATAGCAAACTGATTTTGCAAAATCATAAAACGTCAATCACGCCCCATCCTTTCATTAGTCAGGTCCATTATCTTTTCTACAACCTGTTCTATTGTTAAGGAAGTTGTATCAATTTCTTCAGCGTCCTCCGCTTTTTTCAATGGTGCTACTTCCCGTTCTGAATCTAATTTATCCCTAAGCGAGATTTCTTCTTTTAATTTCTCCAAATCTGATGGAAAACCCTTTTGAATATTTTCATTATGTCTGCGAAGTGCTCTTTCTTCAACAGATGCTAAAAGAAATACTTTCACTTCCGCATTCGGTAATACATGTGTACCTATATCTCTTCCATCCATGACAACTCCACCAGAATGTGCAAAGCTTTGCTGTCTGCTAACCATTTCTTCTCTAACTAGACGATGCATCGAAACGATGGATACTGAATTGGTTACTTCTGATGTTCTAATATCATTTGTAACATCTTCTCCATCCAAATAAATTAATTGACCTTTTTCACTAGGCAGCAGCTCAATGGATGTTTCATTTAAAATATTCATTAATGCTTGTTCATCTTCAAGATCAACCTTATTAGAAATAGCTTTATACGTTAACGCTCGATACATTGCACCCGTATCAATGTATATATACGAAAGCTTTTCAGCCACAATCTTTGCGACAGTACTTTTCCCAGCCGCAGCAGGGCCATCAATTGCAATAGAAATCTGATTATTCATAGTGCCTCCTAAATAGCGATAAATGCTCTAATTATTATTATATTTTACCATATGATCTAGTAAAATCACGTTATTTCAATCAGTTTGAAAGAAAAGCCATTTGACCACCAAAAACAATCGTTTGTGACCGCATTAAGTCATTTTTTCTCATAAAAAATAAGCAGGCGATTACCTACTTATTTCCATTAAATGTTTCGAGCAATTCCGTGAAGTTGTTGTCTGTTACCCCTTCATACTGGATAAGCTGGTTAAGTTCGGGAAAGGCATTCAATTTATGAAAAAAAATCTGTGTAATAATTAAAAATAAACATTGAATAATAACAATTTTAAGAAGAATTCTTTCAAATGTTTTCATATTAATCACTCCGCTCTGTGCTTTCATTCTATTATGAGAGCAAACGGAGGAAAATATTCCATTTATTAGTTAATCCAGCCCTTTTTTCCTGTATGCAAGCTGGCGATCGAAGCAGAAACGTAGAAGGAGCTGTCGATCTTTAGGGGAAATATCTACAAATTGAACAGAAATAATCGGATTCGCATCTTTCTTCTCTAATAACCTAACAACCTTACTTTTCAGCTTCAAATAATGTGTTTCTCCATTTTGCATAGGCAATACAAACCAATTATTAATCTCCATGCTTGGCTTCAACGGACAGTTCTTGGGGCTAATTATTGCGGCACCCCCTGCACTAATGTCATCAGTAATTGTAATCATTGGCGGAAATTCTGCGTTCATTGAATGTACAGCAACATCTACGGGCGTTTCAACACGGACATATTGTCTTCGTTGAATTCGCATGAGGTGTTCCTCTCCTGGATAGGATAAGACAATCATCGGAATATTATGCTTTACTCGACTTAGTACTTCACACTCAAAAAGGTAAACAGTATCATCCTCTGTGACAAAATTCCCTTTTAACTGTGTTCCGTCTAGGAGAAATACGGTTCGATTCGTTTCCATATTTTTAGGGTAATCAATGTATATTTTATTGTTTGTTTTTTCAACAATCTTACATTTATATTTTTCATCTTTCTCTGAATCACTCGGTTCCAAAATAAGAATATCACCAATATTAATCATGCTGACCACACTTTCTCTTCTAAGGATCATCTTATCTTAATTATGACATGCACGGAAAGGTTTGTACATATATGAAAGGGGAAGAACTTACCAAAAAAAAGCATAGTGATTGTTTCATAACAGCCTTTAATGAATTCATTATATAGCGCCTATATGAAGTATTTTTCGTCATATCCTAAAAAAAAGAAAAGCCGCTCGGGCTTTCCTTTTAGATAACATTTTCGTATATTGGTTCAGCATTTTTTAATTTTTCTACCTTTTCCTCTGTTCCATCTTCGGCATTAATAAATATACGATACGTATCATCGCCAAGTATTCCTAGGAATTCATAGCATAAAACTTCTTGATTTAGATCATTTATAATAATCGCCTTGCCTTCTTCCATTACATTCACTTGTGAACTAATTTTTGACCTAGCCTCTTCCGCCGAGATAGTTGGCACTGGTATTTCCCTTACATGATGTGCCCTTAAATAATCTTCTGCAGAAAAGCCAATCATCTTACCATTGTCCATTGCAATCTTAATTTTAACTGAATCTGGATAGATTCGAACACCCTTTTCTTTTGTGACAAAAGTAAATACGCCAATATTATCGTATTGTACACTTTCAAATAAATCTAGGCTCTCAAACTGATTATCCTTAAGAAATTTAACTGCCTTTTCACTCGCTTCATTAAGGCTGATTGTTTGTTTTTTCACATCTCTTGAGAGAATGAACCAAATTGGATACCCACCTTTTTTCGTAAGATCCATGCTCGCTTCGTTTTTTGTTTTTTTATCAAGAATAGTCACACTGTAAAATCCGTATTTAGAACCATCCCCATTTTCGGTTATGTTCACTTTCACATTATTGCCGAGCGATGCATATTTCTTAGCAATTTCTTCTGCCTCATTTTTCGTAATTTCTTTTCCTTCAAGATATTTGAAGTTCTCATCCTTTTTCTGCATATTGACAAATGCAGGGCCAAAATCAGTTTCTCCATAACCTTCTACCGTTTTTTCAACTGTTTTAAATCCATCGATAATTGTATTATCTGCAGGCTGCGAATCAGTGGCAAGCGCTAATTCTACATCCATCCAACGAAGATTATTTTCAAGCACCATATGCTGAACCTTGCGTAAATCCTGCTGAATGTCTCCTGCTTGCGAATATAAATTCTTTAAAGCCTGATATTCCTTATCTGATAATGGTTCTTTATCTAAATCCCTTACAGCTGTTTTATAACTGAAGTCACCAATTTGCGCAAGGAATTCCTCTGTCTTATTAAACGGAAGCAATGTTAATGGAAGCTGCCCAACATTTGAATGTGCTTCAGATGTAAGCTTCCAAACATCTGCTAATGCTGGTGACAAAGAAGAACGTGAATTCATCGCTAAAGTTGTTCCAATTTTATCATGCAAAACATCCATTTGATACGTTAAATCATGGAACGCACGTTGATAATTATTTTCCGCGTTAATTAAGATTGCATTTTTCTCGCGATGCTCCTGATACCCCCAAAATGCAGTTCCTGCTACACCGATAGTGAGTACACCGATCAAAATTCCTCTAAGCAATATTCTTCACCTCTCTATTTACAAAAAATATGTTTACCAATTTTCTTAATTTGAGGTCTAGTCCAAATCCAGCCGCTTGTAGCTGTATCCGGATTAAAATAATATAAAGCATTGCCTGTTGGGTCCCATCCATTAATCGCGTCTAATACTGCTTCTTTCGCCTTTTCATTCGGTGTTAACCAAATTTGGCCATCAGCTACTGCTGTAAATGCCCTCGGTTCGAAAATAACACCTGAAACAGTATTCGGGAAGGAAGCACTATTCACACGATTCAATATGACTGCTGCAACAGCTACTTGACCAGTATACGGCTCCCCCCTTGCTTCACCATAAACTGCATTTGCCATTAGTTGAATATCGTTTGAAGAGAAGCCATTTGGTGTATTTGCAGCTGACGGCTTTTGCTCTGTATTTTTATCAGCAGTTCCTGATCCGGTATTTGCCGGCTGTTTTGGTGCCTCAGTATTTTTTTCTCCTGATGGCTTTTGCTGCTTTTCAAGATCTACACCACCATAATGAGTAAATTTATTTCCCTTTTTGATTTGTTCGTTAACAAATTCTTTATTATACTTTGATGCATCAGTTAATTTCTTTTTTGTTTTCTCCCCTGCCATTCCGTCAATATCTAATCCAAATTCATATTGAAAATTTCTTAAAGCCCAATAAGTTCCCCAACCAAATACACCATCAATCTTTCCGTTATAAAAACCAAGGTATTGCAACCTTGCTTGCAGTTCAATCACATCATCTCCTACTGCACCTTGCTGAATGATTTGATTTGTAAACGCTGTGGCTTTTTCCTCATTCCCACTAATTGGAATCAAGAGCATACATAAAGTAATGATTAGAAATACTTTAGTTATGAACATATTTTTTTTCACAGATAGCACCTCCAAAGTAAATCGTTTTGCATTATCTCTATAATTTGTAGTAACTGGCTTTTTATGCAATTTCTATAGATTTAAATTAATGCAATTAAATTTCAAAGTTAAAACTAGCATATTTTGACGGCTGTTTTCGCAAATATTGTTGCTTATTAAGATAAAGTTGGTAAAGGTTGATTCCTGCGTACGTGTGCTCGCTTTCCGTGGGGTTGTCCACTTTAGCCTCCTCGTCACTCACGCTCCTGCTTAGGTCTCAGCTGTCCAACGCTTCCCACAGGAATTTGAGTAGGCTACTTAGAATTCACACCACACGAAGGAAATGCGACAGCATTTTCGAGGAACTCGCACCTTCCGCTCCAATCAACCGACCTATTTGGTCAAACTTCAAATATTTGATTCAAAAGCAATAATCCTTTAGATAAGAGCCTTTTATTTAAATCCTTTGCCCTTCAATTAACCTTCATTTAACACTTTCCTTTATGTAACTAAATTACATTTAGATAAGAGAAATGAAAAAGGGTACGATACCCATGATGGATTTCGTACCCTTTTTTTAATGTTGATGTAGAAATTCTTTGCTTTTAAACTGTTAAATTTATTAAAAGTGGAGTTGGTTTTCAAGATGTTTTGTATTTAAGGCTCTAGCTTTCTTTACTTTTCTTAAGCCTAGCCACCAAAGAAAGATCATGAAAGGAAACATAATAAACATCCAATTTTTCTGAGTCATTAAAATAAAGTCATATGTGCCATGCAAAACAAAGGGGAAAAATAGCGAAAGGAAAATCCATTTATATTTATGTGTTGCTGTAAATTTCCCTTTTCCGATATAATAACCCATGATAACACCAAAAAGGGCGTGGCTTGACACAGGAAGAAGTGCTCTTCCTAGTGCATGATCAATGCCATGGGCAACTAAATACAAAATGTTTTCTAACGTAGCAAATCCTAAGGATACAGATGCACCATAGACGATTCCATCATATGGTTCATCAAATTCAACATGCTGATAAACAATGTAGTAAATAATAAACCATTTAAAAAACTCTTCCAGCATGCTTGAGGAAAAAAAGGCACTTAAGAAGTTTGATTGGATAATGCTTTCAGTTTCAATAATATATTGGATAAACATGATTGGGAATACAAGGATTACCCCAAAAAAGAATGTTCTTAAAACCATCGAAATTGGCTCGGTGCTATATTGATCCTTTAAGTAAAAATAACTTAATAATGCTAATCCTGGGGCAATACCCGCAGATAAAATTCCAATCATGAGCTGCCCTCATTTCAAGTTGCTTTTCTCTAATCGTAACATGTTCATTTAAGATTGAAAATGATTTTTCAAATATTGGAATCAGAAAAGTAAAAGCAAAATATTTTATTATGATGGAGGAATAGATGCATATGAAAAAAATCTTAGTTATACATACAGGTGGAACGATTTCAATGAGTGAGGATGCTGCTACTGGTACAGTGAAACCTACAGAAGTAAATCCTTTAACTGAGAAAACAAATGAATTACTATCGCTAGCTGATATTATTATTGAGGAACCCTTTCATCTTCCTTCTCCGCATATTACGACTATTGAAATGTTTGAATTAAAAAAAATAATTGATAAATATCTTGATGAAAAGGAAATTTCAGGGGTTGTTATTACACATGGAACAGATACATTAGAAGAAACAGCTTATTTTCTTCATTTAACAGTTAATTCAACGATACCAATCGTAGTGACCGGGGCGATGCGTTCAAGCAATGAGATCGGTGCAGACGGTCTTTATAACTTGATTTCATCAATTCGTGTTGCAGCTTGTGAAGAAGCAAAGAATAAAGGTGTGCTCGTTGTATTAAATGACGAGATTCATACAGCAGAGAATGTAACAAAAACACATACAAGCAATGTGTCTACCTTCCAAAGTCCACAGTATGGGCCGATCGGGATCGTGACAAAAAGAGGGGTTCTCTTTCATCACCTACCGACAATAAATGAATTTTATCCCATTACAGGCATCACTAAACGAGTGGCTTTAATAAAAGCACATGCAGGGATGGATTCAACCTTATTATTTGCTATTAGAGATTTAGATTATAATGGAGTAGTAATAGAGGCTCTTGGACAAGGCAATCTTCCACCTGCATCAATAGATGGTATAAAAGCATTATTAGCTAAAAAGATTCCAATTGTCCTTGTCTCTCGCTGTTTTAACGGCATTGCACAGGATGTATACAGCTATGAAGGTGGAGGGAAGAATTTAAAAAGTTTAGGTGTTATTTTCTCCAATGGGCTTAACGGGCAAAAAGCAAGAATCAAACTCTTAATTGGCTTAGAGAGTACAGATCATGAGAAGACAATTGATCAAATGTTCGAAGTATAAACCAAAGAGCTGGCAAGGAGAAACAATCTCCTTGCCAGCTCTTTTATATTTAGGCTGTTTTCATAAATATTGTTGCTAATTAAGATAAAGTTGGTAAAGGTTGATTTCCACTCCAGGTTGCTCCCTTTCCGCGGGGTAGTCCGCTTGAGCCTTCTCGTCGCATTCGCTCCTGCATAAGTCTCAGCTGTCCTACGCATCCCGCAGGACATTGAGTAATTGAGTAGGCTTCTTAGAATTTACACCGCACGAAGGAAATGCGACAGCATTTTCGAGGATCTCGCACCTTCCGCTCCAATCAACCGATCTAGTTGGTCGACTTATTCATTCAAATATTTGATTCAAAAGCAACAAACTTTTGGAAAAGAGCCTATATTTAAGTTCAAAATTAAATGATTCTTTACTTCTTCTTTTCCATTATTGCTTTGGCTATGAGTTCACCATGAAATCGGCCATTTTCGATAAAGATTTCATTTGCATTATTTCCTGCTGCGATCACACCTGCGATGAAAATACCTTCTACATTCGTCTCCATCGTTTCATTATTTATAAATGGTCTCCCTGACTCTGCATCAATGGCTATACCCATTTCTTTAAGAAATTGATGATCGGGATGATATCCTGTCATTGCAAAAACGAAATCATTATTAATTACAAATGACTGTCCATTTTTACTATATTTCACTTCATCTTCGGATATTTCTTCTAAATGGGCATTAAACTCCATTTTAATCAGCTGATTTCGGATAAGTGAATCAAACTCCGGTAGAATCCAAGGCTTAATACTAGGAGAATATTCAGATCCCCGATAGATAACAGTTACCCTTGCACCAGCCTTTACTAACTCTAAAGCAGCATCTACACTTGAGTTCTTCCCGCCTACAACGACAACATCTTTATCAAAATAAGGGTGGGCTTCTTTAAAATAATGAAATACCTTTGGCAAGTTTTCCCCTTTAATATTCAGTAAATTTGGATGATCATAATAGCCTGTTGCTATGATGACGTGATTTGTTACATATTGTTGCTTCGATGTCTTAATAAGAAATTCCTGACTTTCAAGCTTTTCGACTTTTAACACTTTTTCATATGCTTGTACATTTAATTTTCTTCTTTTCACTACTTCCCGATAATAGGTCAATGCTTCATTTCGACGAGGCTTATATTCCACTGTAATAAATGGGATCTTGCCGATCTCTAACTTCTCACTTGTACTAAAAAATGTTTGATGTGTAGGATAATTGTAAATGGCGTTTACGATATTGCCTTTTTCAATAATTAAGGGGGTAAGATTTATTTCTTGCATGGCAATTGCAGCTGCTAAGCCGCAAGGACCTCCCCCAACGATAATGACATCTTCTCTTTTCATTTCTCCATGCTCCTTTAAATAATGGCTATTCCCATAAACCTTATTGCTAATTAGCACATATATGGCGAAAGTTGATTTGCTATTGGATGCGCATCAAACCTAAAGGAACGAGCGATAACACTCCTGCTCAGATCTCAGATGTCCCACAACTTCCTCTTCAATCAACTAGACCATTTTTGCACTAGTATAATTTTAATATTTTAACCAATCACAACATTCTTTTAGAAATAAGCCTAATAATAATAAAAAATCTCCCACCAATAATGATAGGAGATTTTTCTTGATAATTCAAATATACGTTTAAACCCAACCGCGGAATCTTGAAGCTTCAGCCATTTTTCTCACACCGACCATATAGGCAGCTAAGCGCATGTCTACACGGCGAGCCTCTGCCGTTTGATAAATATTTTCAAATGATTGGATTAAAATTTTCTGTAGCTTTTCTTCAATTTCTTCTTCTGACCAATAATACCCTTGATTATTTTGAACCCATTCAAAATAAGATACTGTCACTCCACCAGCAGATGCCAATACATCTGGTACTAGTAAAATGCCTCGTTCAGTCAAAATTTGTGTAGCTTCTAATGTAGTTGGTCCGTTAGCGGCTTCAACAACAATTTTCGCTTTAATATTATGTGCGTTTTCATCTGTTATTTGGTTTTCAATCGCAGCTGGAACTAAAATATCACAATCTAATTCCAATAGCTCTTTGTTTGTAATCGTATCATTAAATAAATTAGTTACTGTACCAAAACTATCACGACGGTCAAGTAAATAATCAATATCAAGTCCATTTGGATCATGAAGCGCACCATACGCATCAGAAATACCAATTACTTTTGCACCAGCATCATGTAAAAATTTAGATAAGAAGCTTCCTGCATTACCAAATCCTTGTACAACTACTCTTGCACCTACAAGATCGATGCCTTTTTTCTTAGCAGCTTCTCTAATACAAATTGTTACACCTTTAGCAGTTGCCGTTTCTCGGCCATGGGATCCACCTAATACTAGCGGCTTACCTGTGATAAATCCAGGGGAGTTAAACTCATCCATTCTACTATATTCATCCATCATCCAAGCCATAATTTGTGAGTTTGTGAATACATCTGGAGCTGGAATATCTTTTGTTGGGCCAACGATTTGACTTATCGCACGAACATATCCGCGACTTAAAGCCTCTAGTTCACGGAAGGACATATTTCGTGGATCACAAATAATTCCACCTTTCCCTCCTCCATATGGAAGATCGACAATCCCACATTTTAAACTCATCCAGATAGAAAGAGCCTTAACCTCTTTTTCTGTTACACCTGGATGGAAACGAATACCACCTTTAGTTGGACCGACTGCATCATTATGCTGTGCCCGGTAGCCGGTAAAGACTTTCACAGTTCCATCATCCATCCGGACTGGAATTTTCACTGTCATCATTCGAAGAGGCTCTTTTAAGAGCTCGTACACTTCATCTGAATATCCTAGCTTCTCCAATGCCTTGTGAATGACAGTTTGAGTTGACTTTAAAACGTCAAGTTTGTCCTCATTATTCGTTTCAGTACCATTCTTGGCTACCATCAGTAAACCTCCTAGAAATCTCTTTCATCATTTGATGTCCTATCCAGACATTAGTATACACCTTTGTTTAATTTATGCAAGAAGAAAAAATGTTTTTTCTCATTTTTTGATCAATTTAATGTAAACGCTCCCAATCCTTTATCTACACTAAAAGAGGAGAGAAAAGTTACTCTCCCCCGCCTATTATTGAAAATGCTTGATCAGCACTTCAATTGCCTTATTTTTAATGATTTCATTCCCATATTCCTTTAGCATATGAATACTTACAATCGATGGATTTCCATACTCTGTAAGTAGTGCAACTAATTTATTGATTTCTGCGGGATTATGGTTTGCAAGATGGAAATAATATTGATCATTAAATGAATACAATGATCCCTGTGTAATATTAATATTAGCGAGTCGTTTAGCCATCTGTATTACAGTCTCAAACTCATCCATTTCAAAAAGAATATCCTCACCCTCCATGATCACTTGCATCTCAATCAAGCCATCTTGAAAGTTTTCATCATCTTCCTGTTCTTCCATCGTTACAATCATAATCATCCCTTGAGCCTGCATGGAAAAAATCTCAACCGCAACAGAGCCATGGATTTCAACACCAAACTCTTCACTAGCTTCCTCCAACATTTCATGAAAAAGCTGGTGCCATTTCAAGGAATCCTTCCAAATATCATCTTTTGTAAGGCCTCTTTCCGTTAAATCATCTAATGTGAGGAAAAACTTAATCTTATTATAATTCAAACGTTCTAAGCGCATGCAAATGCCCCCTGCCGTGAACCAACTCTTTTGTTTAGTGTATGAAATGCTTCCATCTTTGTGAGTCGTCCATAAATATTGCATGCTGCGCTTTTACAAAAACTTATCCTTTACTTAATGTAATAAGATGCGTCTCCGACTTCGCTCCTAATCTAAAGGGCAAAGCTGTTGTTCCATACCCATTACTAATTAATAAGGTTGTGTCCTTTATCTTTTTTACCTTTCCTTTTTCATACGGACTGTACCCCAAAATATGAATTTGTCCGCCATGTGTATGACCACTTAATACAAGCCGTATTTGATGTTCAGGTTCAATTTGACTAATGATTTGTGGATTATGACTAACAAGAATTTTGAATCCTCCTTCACCAGCATCCGCTAAAGCTAGATCTAGCCGATCCCTTTTTTGGCTTATATCATCTACCCCCAAAAACGTTAGTCTCTCACCTTTTCGAGACTCAAAAAAGACAGCCGTGTTATCTAATATCTTTACACCATACTCAAGCAATAATGCATCTAAATATCGATATTCCACTTCATAATCATTGTTTCCCCAAACAAAGAGAACATCTCCAAGTGATGTTAACTTTTGAAGATTTTTTTTTACTTTTTCAAAGGAAACGCCCTTTTCTAATAAATCCCCACCAATAATAACAATATCTACTTTCAATTTCTGTACTTCTTCAATGATCTGATCTGTTACTTCTCTTTTATGAATGTCAGAAATAAAAAAGAGCTTTACATCTCCAAATGTTTCCGGAAAATCAGCAAAATTCATCTGCAATTGAATCACCCGGTTGGCAAATGCCTCCTTGATCATATAAATAATTAAGAAACACACGAATAATAGTATGGCAATGATGAAAAAAAAGCCCATATTTCCTCCTAGCTAAAGCAAAATTATAATCTAGAGTAATATTACTTTTATATTATCTAAAGAAATAATAACATGATGATAAAAAAGATGAAATGAGCAAGTATCCTCATGGGCCTTAAAATCTGGCAATGATGGAGGAGCCGCCTTCTCTATGTATAACTGGATACATAATCAAATCAATTAAAAACCCTCATATTTCAAAATATGAGGGGGGACTAGTATCACTTCATTTAATCAGTCTTCCGTCACATCAAGAATTCGGAAACCTGAATTTTCAAGTTTTTTAATGAATTGATTGATATTATCATTCTTTTCTACTTTCATCACGATTCTTCGGATAAGCTTATCTGTTTCATCAAACGTCACAATTGAAATAATATGCTCATGGTACTGGTGGGCAATATCTGAAAGCTTCGCCAATCGGCCTTCGATCTCAGAACTAGTAAAGGCAATTCGGATGCCTGGTTTATTCATACCAAATGCAGATTGAAATTGAGCCAAAACATCATAACGTGTAACAATTCCTTGGAATTTTTGCTTTTCATCAAGGACTGCCAGCAAAGGGAAATCCTTTAAATCAATAAGGGTATTCTCAAATATTTCATTCCCCTTTAAATAATGATCCTTGTGAGTAGCAATATCCTTCACTTTTGTATTCTGTAAATAGTCCTCTTTCATAATATTAGCCGAAAAGTAGTTTTCGTATATTCCGTATCTTGTCACAATCCCAACATACGTTTCTCCATCCAAAACTGGCAAGCCATCAATATGATTTGCTTCTAATTGTTCAAGCGCTTCCTTTACTGACTTGTTATGGTCAATCGTATAGCTTTTATATTTTGGAATTAAAACACTTTTCACAAACATTATCCATCACCTCAAAATATTATTTACAGCTACAATAATATTATTCCACATTCAGCTTAGGAAACCTTCTTTCAAAGAAAACATTCGTATTAATTTGTGTACAAATAGAGAATTCCGTATATCCCATTAAGGATTGTCTTCGTCTTTCTGAACTATTTCCAACAATTCTATATTACACTCTTCACTATTTATTCTCATGATAAAGATTAATATCATAGTTTGCTTTCATCATTTCAAAAACGATATGACGATTCTTCCATTCTTCTTCCTTTTTCCATAAATCTTTGCTTTTATCAATGATTTCACATCGAAGTGCTTGATATTCTTTCTCCGCTTTTTCTTTTTTTGTTTTTAATAAATTCATGAAGCCAAAGAGGCTCACAGTAAAAACAATTAAGTATAAGTTTTCGGAATGATTCACATAGGCGGAGAACATAGCTGCAAAAGAGTAAAAATATGGTTCAATCACAGTCTGATTAATATACAGCAAGTAGAAAAAAGAAAGAAATACGGTTGCCCACATAACAATTAAATGGCGGAGCTTCAATTTATCGAATTTTCTTTTTCTCTCAACAACTTTTTGAAGCATCTGTCTTGTTGCCTGATCTGTTCTTTCATCAAGCATTTTAATTGACGTTTCCATTTTACCCTCCTTACAAAGCTCAAGTAGGAATGAATACTTATGTATTCTAACTATATGAGCTTGTACGAGAGGTTATGAACATTTGAAAACAAATTAATTTTTCGGAATCGTTAATACTTGACCTACACGAATTTCATTGTTCTTCAGATTGTTTGCCTTCTTAATCTTTTCAACACCAGCTGGTGATTGATAATAATTCATCGCAATCCGATATAATGTTTCACTCTGCTTAACCGTATGGTATACGACCTTCTCTTGCTCTGGTTGCTGCTTCTCAACTGGGGCTTTAGGCTGTTCCTCTTGTTCAGCCGCATCAGAAGCACCTTTATCCCCCTCATCTCCCGTTACAGGATCTCTTGGAGGAGGAATGACCTCATCTGTTACATTATTAGCAGCATCATCAGTTGATGGACGATCCTTATGAACCGGTGTCTCTTCGCTTTCTTCGATCATTATTTCCTTATTTTCATCTCTATTCTCATATCCAACTGTTTCAAATCCCGATTTTGTTGAATCCACTTTTTCTGCATCATCCCTATTTTGTAGATATTGATACATACTAAAAATAGTAATTGGCAAGAGGATAAAGAATAGAGCAAGCAATCGAATAACAGGGTATTTAATCTTCCATTTATTTTTCTTGCGTTTTTCTTGATGTAGCCTGCTTCTAGGGGGCAATGCTTCTTTTACTGGCAATGGTTGATCTGATTCGATTTTATTTTTTGCGATTTTTTTCCGAAGCCGTTCAGCTTGATCTCTGTAAGGATCTTCTCTATTCATTGAACATCCCTTCCTGTTTGTTATTCCTGTACTTAATCAGTACACCTAATAAAAAATCAATAATAAAATGCATAAATATTGTTACGACTAAATTACCTGTTACTTCGTATAAATAACCGATGAAGAAGCTCAAAAGAATAATATTTAAAAATAAAAACCAGTTAAATAAGTAACGATAGTGGATCACTGCAAAAATGATACTTGCAAAAACTAAGCCAACATTTGTCTGGATAATTCCACGAAATAATATTTCTTCACTGATTGAAATCATCGCAGCCATTAAAGCAATATGGGAAATAGAACGGTTGCGAAAAATCCTTTCATTCAATCCACCATCATCATAGTAAGATGATGGGAGAATTTTCATTAACGTAAAATCAAGCAAGACGACAACCAACCCTGCGCCACCGCCAATTAAAAGAATATTCCGATCCTCCCAATTAAATAGCTGAGTGAATTCACCCACATCATCAAATAATATCATACCCAAAATAACTGCAATCGTTAATAGGATGATTTGCGTTAAATAAAGATGAAATACTAGCTCTCGATCAGACAGCTCTTTTATCATTTCCGCATGCTTATTTTTCATCGCTTCGCTCACTTACTAAAAGAATATTTGCCAATTGTTGTTTCCAATTATAAGAGGAATTGGCAACTTGATGTTTGCTTATTTTCAAATCAAAAACTGTCAAATCTATTCCACATTGATCACAGCAATTCTCTACCTCTATTGTCATATCTTCATCAAAATACTTCAAGATTTTTTTTCTCCTGCACTGCTGTATTTGTGAACAAATCCATAAATGCATCTCACTAATTTTTCTTTTTTTAACTTGTAGACGCTCATTTATAAATAATGTTAACTTTTGGAATTGAACCTTTAGCAACAATTCCTTTTGATCTACTAAATAATCCCTTATTATCCGCCATTGAGTTTCTGTTAGCCCCGAAATTCTTCTGATGTCAATTTCGAATGAAGCTAGATTAGTTGTCATATGATGATTCATTTCAAGATACTGATAAACAGCGTTGACTTGGACTTCACTTGGCAATTCTGCCTCTGCAATCTGGTATGGTAGCTGCTCATCACCAGGAGAATATAAAAGGATGGCTACACTTTTCTTTCCATCTCTTCCAGCCCTGCCTATTTCCTGTAAATATGATTCAAGCTGGAGTGGCATATGAAAATGGATGACAAATCGAATATCCTCTTTATTAATACCCATCCCAAATGCACTAGTTGCACAAATGAGATCTAATTGACCATGTAAAAACTGTTGCTGAATCAGAACTCGGTTTTCCTGCTCCATGCCCCCATGATAGGCCATGACCCTAGTCATTCCATGCTCCCTTAAGTAGGCGGACATCCACTCTGTTAGTTTTTTACTCGAGAAGTAAATAATTCCAGGACCTTCTAGTCTTTTGACTAGTTCAACTATTCGTTCTGACTTCTCCTGATAGGATTCAACCGTTTCTACTACTAAAGAAATATTGGGGCGATCAACAGAATAAATAAATTCATTCCAATGATCCAAATGAAGCGAAGCGATTAACTCATTCTTTACTTCCTTAGTTGCTGTAGCGGTTAGAGCGAGAGTTAATGGCTTCCCTAATTTATCACGCGATTCCCCTAGCTTTAAGTATTCTGGTCTGAAATCGTATCCCCACTGTGAAATACAATGTGCTTCATCAATAACAAATAAAGAAATATGCAGTTTCTTTAATCCATCTATCACACTTTTTGATCGCAGCATTTCAGGTGAGAGGAAGATAAATTTATAGTGATGCAATTGTAATAAAGCATGATTCTTCTCATCAGCAGTTAAGAAAGAATTAAAGGCGATTACTCTCTTTTCACCATTCATCATTAACTGTTCAACTTGATCCTGCATTAAGGATAATAACGGTGAAATAATAATGACTTGCCCTTCTAATAAATAGCCAGGTAGCTGATAGCATAATGATTTCCCTGTACCTGTTGGGAGCATGGCAATTGTATGATTCCCTTCTAACAAGGAAGTAATAATTTCCTTTTGACCTGGCCGAAAGGATGTGTAGGCAAAATACTTTTCTAATTGTATTTCCAAATTCATTTCTTCTCACCTGCCTTCGCAAGAACTAAGCGAATTTCGAAATAATCCGCATTGGGAACAAGTTCTCGAATATACTTGAGCTGCTTTGAAGTGGCAGTCTTAATTGCATTTGAGATGACTTTTTGCTTTTCATCATTTATAAAAGGAGAAATATCAAAGGACGGCATATTCAGAGCTATTTCAACTACATGATCTTCAATCGTGCTTCTTTTTAGCTTCCTTATCGTACTAATCTTCTCTAATGAATAGCCATTATTTAGTAATGAAAGGGTTTTACGGCTTGTTTCAGTTAATGGGACAAAACTTCTTCTATCCGCTATAAGCAAATTTAATAAAGGATACTCACTCTGTTTCATTTCGCATATTTCTAACATATAATGGAGAATCCCGAGAAATTGAAGATGATATTCATCCTTTTCCATACAAAGTTGCTCAGCTGCCTGACCTTCTGTTAATCCAATCTGACGAAAACCTGTTAATCTTTTCACAAAAATATCTGGATTTACGTTCGGATGAGCTTCCAAACATTTCACTAACTCATCATATAGACGATCTCCTAATTCATCTCTGCTTAAATGGGCTTCTCGCAAAAAAAATTTGAGCCATTTTTGCAATTCCCTTTTTTTGTGAATTGGCAAGTATTTAGACTCTTGATTTCTAAGCTGTGAAATTACTTGAACAACTAAAGAAAGCCTTTCCCAAAATAATTTCGTCGTCTTATGAAATTGCCATCCGTTTAAATGATTGGGAATCGGATGCCTAGAAAAATAAGCTTCTATCGCTTTTATACCTTTTTGTGTAACAAGAAAACTTTGTTCAGAAATAGGTGCAAGGTATTCTTGTTTACACAGGCTTGAAATTATCTCATCTAAGTATGATCTCGTTAATAACGGATACGTACTAAATACATTTGTCAGCTTAAATAAATGAGCATCCTGAATGGTTTGAGCTGATTTTTTTCCGTTTAATAAATGCAGAATAGAATAAATTGTCCGCTCTCCACTAATGTGCTGCAAACATTGTAAAATGATCATTGCTAAATATTTTTTTTCCAATTAATCACCCGCTAATCTCAATAAAAAAACAGGATTGATTCCTATTAATCTATTCATTATAATATAGTGACCTAGATCTTATTTTATCATGAATGAATTTAATAGAGTTTGTTTATTCTCACTTTTGTTTGGAATCTTTGTGTGATAAGCATTCTCATTACTTTTTCTATTGAAATATTGTTCATTCAGTCTTACAATAGAAATGAGAAATACAGATTACGATTCAAAAATAACAGAATATTTGTTTTAAATCTTGGGAGGTATTTTCATGGCAAAGTATACTATTGTTGACAAAGACACTTGCATCGCATGTGGGGCTTGCGGCGCAGCTGCACCAGACATTTATGATTATGATGACGAAGGCATTGCATTCGTTACACTAGATGATAACCAGGGAATTGTCGAAATTCCAGATGTATTAATTGATGATATGATGGATGCTTTCGAAGGCTGTCCAACAGACTCCATTAAAGTTGCTGATGAGTCATTTGATGGCGACGCACTTAAATTTGAATAGTTCTTTCATATTGCTGTAAGATATTAGCTCCCTTCGATCGAGAAAGGGAGTTTTTTATATGTCATGAATGGAAATCCGCTATTCAAGGAGGAGACAAATGTATACTTATATAGAGTTTAATCAAACAATGGCTGATGAATTAGTAGAGTTTTTAACATCAGAAACATGGAGTTTTCATGGGCAGGAGAATCCAACTGAGGAGTCTATAAGAAAAAATGTGGCGAACGGATTTTATAATGAAAATGGGAACCAAACATTTTGGATCGTCGATAATCATTCAAAAATTGGTATTATAAGAATTTTCGATTTAGACGATCCCATATGTTTATTCGATTTACGATTGAAAAAAAAAGTAAGAGGCAAAGGAATGGCTAAGCATGTCCTTCATTGGTTAAGCGCGTATGTCTTCAATACTTACACTCATATTATTAGAATCGAAGGTCATACGAGATCTGATAATCTTGCGATGAGAAAAACGTTCTTTAATAGCGGATTTGTAAAAGAAGCTTATAACCGCAGATCATGGAGACAAAGTGGACAATTATTTGATTCAGTTGGGTATGCAATGATAAGAGAAGACTGGGAGAACAATACTAAAACAATAGTAGATGATCACTTTCCATATTAACGGACAAAACTACATAGAACAAATGCATAGGCGCCTAAGGTCTCGCCGTACAAACTGGATAACTGCCCCTCTCGATAAAGGAAACACGGTGAGCGTGAGCTAACCGCGTTTGACGCAATCGTTGCGGAGCGGTACTGAAGTTTGATAGGCGATAGGCGCCAATGCTGGACGTAGACTAAACTACTCATAAAGTTATACACAATGCGCAATTTTATAGTTTCCCAAACAATAAAAAAGCAACGGTACAGTGGCCGTTGCTTTTATCTATTAAATAGCTGTTTTGAATGAACCTTGTTTTTTGATCCAAGGACTCATACGTGCAAATAACAGCATAAATACAAATGTAATTAGTAAGCCTTTAACAAGATTAAAGGGCAAAATCGCTGTAACTACAACCGTCCGTATTTCTGGAGCGGACATTGCAGGCATATTCAAAAACAGTGTATAGGCTGGATAAATGACAAAATAATTCAGCACACTCATAACAGTAGCCATTATGAACGTACCTATAACTAACCCAAAAGTCATGCCTTTTTTTGTTTTCATTTTGTTATAAATATAATACGTAGGAAGAATAAACAAAACGCCTGCAGCGAAGTTTGCAAGATGACCAACTGGAACACCCGTTGCACTTCCTGTCATGAAATAATCTAAAATATTTTTGATTAATTCAACTAAAATACCAGCAATGGGACCAAAGATTAAAGCAGCAATCAATGCAGGAATATCGCTGAAATCAATCATTAAAAATCCCGGAAACGGTGGCAATGGAAAGTTCAGCAGCATTAAAATATACGAAATACTGCTTAGCATCCCAATCCCTACTAAAGCTTTAACTGTTAATTTTTTCATTTTCCTCTCTCCTTTTTAGGACTATCTCTCCTAAAGAAGAAAGGTTCAGCAGAATTAAACGCCCATGCAAAAGAAAACCCTCAAGCTTATCACTTGAGGGAGATTACAAAGGCTCACTTAATAAACGTTCAAATAACCTGCATTTTTTGAACGTCTGCAGAACCTCCATCTTCTCCCATCCAGACTGTACTGTCGGCTTTGGAATCACACCAAATCCTGCCCCAAGCAAAAACTTCATCATGTTTAACATGTAAACATTGAAGAAAGAATTTGCTATTATAGGCTCGCGGGCTTAGAATCAAAGACTCATCACCGCCGGTCGGGAATTTCACCCTGCCCCGAAGATAGACCGTATAATTTTATACAAATATAATTATACTCGAAAACAAATAAATTTGGAAGAATTTCATATGTAAATTGTCAAATACTTATTAATCATTATTTTCGACAATTATACCCCAGCTGCATTAGGTAAAAACTTGGCGTATTGGTTTTCATAAATGGATCATTAGCCAAGTGCCCCCATCTCTTTCTACATTAACTTTTGAAGACAATTCTAGCTTATTATCTCTTCAACTTTAGCCATTTCAATTTCTAGCTGGTCAATCTCAATCATTTCCGCCTGTATATTCCTCCCACCAAGGAATAACAAGCTCACACATACCCCCATAATTCCTGCTATCGCAAAACGTTTAACATAATCCACTTTACTTTCTCCTCCATTCAATCCATCCTACCATATTCACCATATGAAGATGGGACAGCCTTTAGTACAAGATTTGCGTAAACACCTTGATATTCGCATGCATAGCTGAGTAAAGCTTATTTTTGACTGATTGGTGTGTTGCCTAGAGGGTAACTACTACTTAGTAGATGAAAGAAATCGAGGCATCATGATTATCCTTCTATACTTTTCAAAAGCGGCTTACCCTTCAAAAAAAAGATAAGCCAGATGGCTTATCTTTTTAGTTACGGCAAGCTGCGTTTATTAGCTGCTATTGGTACCTTGATTTCCTGATTCAAATCAAATTTGCCTACTGATTCAATATTTGCATTTTCAATTTTTACTGTTTGATAATCAAAATCCTTAGCAGTTAGTAGAATGGCTTCGATTACATGCAATGTCGCTTCGTCATTCATTATAGTAGACCCTTCAATAAGATGGATCGTTAAATTTTTATTAGTTTCATCCTCTTTTGTTTCAAAATTTAAAGTTTCTGGAATAGAAGGTTGTAAATTCGCTTCTTTCCGATGTTCTTTCATTGCTACAAATGCTTCTTTTATCGAATCTAATTTTTCTCCATATGGAACTATAAATGGCTGGGATGCTGTTGGATCTGGATAATAAAAATAATAAGCATGATTGCCGGTAAGAGCATCCGGTACGAAGCTCTCGATAAATCCATAATGGCCAAAATCAATTCCTAGTTTTCCATTTGTCAGTAATTGAACCTTTTCAATATTTAACTCAGCCATCGTATAGCTTAGCGCATCATTAAAAATGTTTTCAGAGGCGGAACCCATCCCATACGTATGATCAGTCGGAACATCTACTGTTAATAAATTACTTTCCTCATCAAATGAGAGCTCAGCGTTTAGCGGGAAATAATCAGTAAGTCCCCATTCCTCTTCCATTAAACTTCCCATATTTTTTTTGAACAGCTCAAATTTCGTCTGTCCCTCTTCCTTCGAAACAAGAATGCTTACTGGAACGGTCAGCATTATATTCGGATCTGGAATGGCGTAAGTTAACACCTCCAGGTCACCAAGGTCTTCTTCATATACAGCGGTGGAAGAATCAGACTCATTAAACATTCTGATGCCCCTGTCACTTTCATTCTCAGTATCAATACTTTCTTCTGTTTTCTTTTCGTTTTCGTCAAGTACCGTTATATTCTTTTGCTGTTTATCAATAGAATCCTCATTCATAATTGAAATTTCCGATGTGGCAGTATCCATTTGGTCCAATGCTTTTTCTTCAGAAAACTGACCTTCTAAAAGGGTGGGTGCAAGAATGAAGAATAGGAGTGCAGCGGCTGCAGCTGCGGCTGTAGGCATGATCCATCCTTTTTTCTTTTGTTTATTCATCTTCATCGTTATATTTTGATAAAGTTCGTTTGGATCACGTTCATCTTTTATTTTTGGCATTTGTGCTAGTAATTCTTTAATCTGCTGATCGTTCCAATCTGGCTCCTTCACTTTCCGGCCCCTCCTTCCCATTCATTTCTTCCATATGTTTTCTTAATACTTTCAATGCTCGATGCTGGGTTGTTTTTACTTTACTTTCTGTCCAGTCTAAGCTTTGAGCTGTTTCAATGATTGAAAATTCGTGAATATATCTCATAACAATGACAAGTCTTTGATCAATCGTACATTTATCTAGGCATTTATAAATTTTTTGAATCTCTTCATTTTGAACAGCAATCTCTTCAGGAATTGGATGATCATCCTTCACTTGAGCGGTAGACCAGTCAAATTTCTCCAAAATACGCTGTTTCCATCCTTTTTGTTTGCGGAAAGAATCGATTGCCACATTTCTCGCAATTGAAAATAACCATGTTTTTTCACTGCTTTTCCCTTCGAATCTTTCATATGATTTTAATACTCGAATATATACTTCTTGTACTAAATCTTCAGCCTGCTCTTTGTTTTTGACCATATAAAAAAGAAATTGAAAAACGTCATGATGATATTTTCTATATAATTCATCAAAAACGGAGTCCATCGATTCCCCTCCCCGTTCATTAATATAGTCGCAAAATAATAAAAAAAAGTTACACCTTTAAATATAGTATTTCCTATACAGAAAAGGAAGGATTTTTCTAAAAATCCCTCCTCTTTCAAAAAAGATCATTATGAATGTTTCTCATGAATCAAGAACAATCGGCAGCTTCTTCTATATTATTCGAATTTTCGAGGAATAAAGATGGAAAATGTCGTCCCTTGTCCTAGTTTGCTTTGAACTGAAATTTGTCCTTTATGTGCAGTGACAATATGCTTAACAATTGCAAGCCCTAAACCAGTTCCAGAACGTCCTCTTGTTCTAGCTTTGTCCGCTTTGTAGAATCGCTCAAAAACAAATGGCAAATCCTCCTCAGGAATACCTGTTCCTGTATCAGTAACTTCAATAAATAATCCCCGCGTATCACATCGTTCGATTACCGTCACATTCCCTGCATTTGGCGTATGTCTAAGTGCATTATCAATTAAATTGATTAATACTTGCTCCATTCGGTCAGGGTCAAAACGAAAGTATCTTTCTGCTTCATCTATTTTACATTCTAGATGAATTCCCTTTTCTTTTGCGAGCCCAAGAAATTTCCTAGTAATTTTCTCAAGATAGGGATTGATTTCTACGTCTTCAATCGTAAGCTGAATATGACCTGCTTCCATTCTTGCAAGATCAAGTAGTTCATTTACAAGCCTGCCCATTCGTAATGATTCATCGTAAATCACTCGAGCCATTTCTTTCTTTTCCTCATCTGTTCCAGCAATATCATCAACAATGGCTTCACTATATCCTTGCATCATTGAAATAGGTGTTCTCAACTCATGTGATACATTTGCAATAAAGTCCTGTCGAAGTTTATCAAGCTTTCTTTCTTCTGTCATGTCACGAATAACAGCCACTGCACCTCGAATGTACTCATTATTATAGAGTGGACTGACAATCATCACCCAGAATCTTCCCTGAATAGAGATCTCTCCAACCTGCTCTTTCTCTGTATCGACAGCCTGCTGATAGAGTTCCATCACTTTTGAAGGGACTGCACCTGCATCTATTTCTCCATCCACTTTTTCATAATGCCAATTTTGCAAGAAGCGTTCTGCAGGAGGATTCGTAATAAGAATGGTTCCATCCTTATTAAATGTAATTACGCCGTCTGCCATCCCACTTAAAATACTTGCTAGCTGCTCTTTTTCTTGGCTTAAAGCATTCATATTAAACTTTAGCTGTTTGCCCATTTGGTTAAATGCAATCGCTAATTCACCAATTTCATCACTCGATGATAACAAAATCTTCGTATCGAATTTTCCTTTTGCCACTTCAAATGCTGCTTCTCTCATTTTTCTTAATGGTGCAGTAATTCGAGTGGATAGGAAAAAAGCAAAAATAGTTGTTAAAATAATCGCTACCCCTGCAGCAAGAAAAATAAATTTTGTTGTTGTTCTTGTTGTTTCCTGCATCACAGTTAATGATTGATAAATGAATACAGCATCATCCATATTTTCTGTATCTTTTAACGGCACACCGATAATTAATATTTTCGAATTATGATCTTCATCAATCCCACTTTCAGAAATAGAAGACATTTTTTGCACCGTTTTATTTTCTGTAAAAACCTTTTGTAAATCCTTGTCCTGCCTTAAGTACGACAATGGCAACTTGAATGCTTGATTTTCATTAGGTGAATAACTAAATTCATTTTCATTATGGATAACAACAATCTTTGTCACATCATCGACTAATTCCCAGGCAATCTCTAACCCAATATCTTTTTCATGCTCATCTAATATACGAGCAATCTTTTGTGTAGTATTTGTAAGACCCTTTTCTGTTTGATTAATATAATAGTTGTCGAAAAACTCTAGAAGCATAATGGTTAAAATAAATAGAACAAAAGATACGAGTAAAATAATAGTAAACCAAAGCTTACCTACTACACTGCGTAAAAACATCATTCATTAATAACCTCAAACTTGTAGCCTACACCCCAAACAGTAACAATCATTTTAGCTGCTTGTTCAGATACTTTATTAAGCTTTTCTCTTAATCGTTTCACATGAGTATCCACTGTTCTTAAATCACCAAAGAACTCATAATGCCATACTTCTTTAAGCAATTGCTCACGATCAAATACTTTATCTGGTGATTTTGCCAAGAAATATAATAGTTCGTA
The DNA here is from genome assembly GCF_017874625.1 of Cytobacillus eiseniae. Classification (GTDB taxonomy): domain Bacteria; phylum Bacillota; class Bacilli; order Bacillales; family Cytobacillaceae; genus Cytobacillus; species Cytobacillus eiseniae. The sequence continues at coordinate 34,914 of NZ_JAGIKZ010000005.1, forward strand.
TTCTTTCGGTGTAAGACTTACCTCTTTCCCATCAGCTAACACACGATGTGCATCATTATCAATGGTTAAGTGTGGGAAAACGATTACATCTTTTGTAGTTGTTTCAGTTTGAATATAAGTTGTACTTGATGCACGGCGTAATAACGCTTTTACACGCAATACAACTTCTCTTGGACTAAATGGCTTAACAATATAATCATCTGTACCTACTTCAAATCCTTGTACTCTGTTAACTTCCTCCCCTTTGGCAGTTAACATAATAATAGGCGTAGCTTTCTTCTCTCTTACTTCACGACATACTTCAAGTCCATCCTTACCAGGCATCATTAAATCAAGAAGAATGACGTCATAATCATTTCCTAAAGCCTTAGATACAGCCTCATTTCCGTCTTCCGCTTCATCAATGATATAATTTTCTCTTTCTAGATACATTTTTAATAAACGACGAATTCTTTCTTCATCATCTACAACCAAAATCCTTACTTCTTTTTCCATAAATAGCTCCCCCTTCTTATATCCCCCAAATTATTTTAAAGAAGCCTCCACTAACGTGAAGTGAAGGCTTTTGTTCAATCTGTGTTTAACATTGAATGACACTTATCCGGCATATGAATGAAGACCAGCAATAACAAGGTTTACTGCAACAAGGTTAAACATAATAATAATGAAACCAATTACAGCAAGCCAAGCAGATTTCTCTCCATGCCATCCTTTTGATAGACGTAAATGCAAGTACGCAGCATAGAATAAGAATGTAATTAATGCCCATACCTCTTTAGGATCCCATCCCCAGAAGCGCGTCCACGCGATTTGCGCCCAAATCATTGCAAAGACTAAAGCACCAAGGGTGAAAACAGGAAACCCAATTAATACGGAACGATAACCAATTTCATCTACTAAATCAAGATTAATATGCTTTGTTAAAGGTTGCAAGGCTGCTCCAATTCGTTTTCGTAAAACTAATCTTAGCAACAAGTATAGAATTGACCCAGCAGCTATTGACCAAATCACAGTATTGAGTTTTTTTGCATTGATAATACCAGGCATAGCGAGAAGCGGTTCAAATTTATCATCTGTAAGAAGTTCCCATTCATTAGGACCTATAATAGCAGGCATTGCATATTCAATTTGCGCTTCTTGATCAAATTTATCAATATAATTAAACTCTGCTTTATAGCCCATGCTTGAGAAGACTGTTGTCATGATGATAAAACCAAGCGTACAAACAAGCCCATACATGATTGCCTCTAACCAAAAATTACTTTTAGTTGCTTTTGTCTGATCTAGCGACTTAACCAAATAGATTAATCCAGCAGCAAAGCTGATTGCTAATATTGCCTGTCCAGCAGCAGCAGTTGTCACATGGATGTGAAGCCAATCACTTTGCAGAGCAGGGATTAGCGGCGATATTTCCTTCGGGAACATACTCGCATACGCAATCAATAGAATCGCTACAGGCAATGCAAATACACCAAGTACCGGTGTTTTATAAATAAAGTAAATGATGATAAAAGCACCAACAAGGCACATGCCAAAAAACGTTGTAAATTCAAATAAATTACTTACAGGTGCATGTCCAGCCGCAATCCAACGAGTAATAAAGTAGCCTACATTTGCTACAAAACCAAGAATCGTTAAGAAAACTCCGATTTTCGCCCATTTATTCGGTCCTTTTTCTAATTGTTTCCCCTTTTTATCTTTAATAGAACCTGCAAAAAAGACTGTTGCTATTAAATATAGTATAAAAGCAACATATAATAAATTCCCACTTAAAGAAACCATTGAGTTCCCCTCCTTATTCTTGACCTTCTTCTTTTTGCACTTGATCTTCTGGTTCTTTAATTCCTGTATCTTCTAGAACCAATTCAATATCTCTCTTTAAACCGTGCCAATTTTTATTTGTATGTCCAGCTACCCATACTTCATCATTCACCTTACGAATCCAAATACGACGATGATTCCAATACGAGCCCTGGGCAACACCGATCATAAAGATTATTCCACCAACCGCAAGAATCCACAAGGTTAAATCTTTACGAACAGTCAATGCCGATACATTTAGTGTATCAATCCCTACAAAATCCAACTTATAATCATTATCCCCAAATGGCTCAATTGTTTGCTGGATAGCAACAAAGCTAATCTCGCCATCTTGTTTGTCAGGTGTAATCATCTTGAAAACAAATGCTGGGTTATTAGGAACTTTAGACTTTGTTGTTGGCTCTCCCTCTGTATTAAATTCAAAATCTGGGAAGTAGCTCATTATTTCTACAGAATAACCATTTCCTAGATCATATTGATCTTGTGGATTGTATAAATCAATCTTCAGCTCACCAAATGTTTCATTCTTTTGCTTATTTGATAGAGAGAAGGTCATTTGATTTAACTCATCCATTTTGTAATCCACCTGATATAATGCGAAGCTCTCAAATTTCAATGGTTGATTTACTTGAATGGCTTCATCTTTTACTTTTTCAAGTTCTTGTTCTTGTCCAGCAACCGTTTCACCGATTTTCTTATATAAAGTTACATTTGATTGATAGTTTTTAGCTACCATCCCATTTTTTTCGATTGCTTCACTAAATGCCTCATTATCTTTATCTTTATCGTATACTTCTAGAATAAACTCATTATTTTTTAAGTAATATTCTCCATCCGTTTCTGGAATGAGCTTCGTTTCTCCTTCTCTAACCCAAAGGACTTCATCAATATACATTCCAGGTACAAATCGCAGCATTCCACCGATTAAGAAGATAATTAAGCCGATGTGGTTTACATAAGGACCCCATCTAGAAAATCTTCCTTTTTCAGCAAGAATATTTCCATCTTCTTCACGAACATTGTATCTTTTTGCTTTCAATTTTTCGATAATTTTTTGAGAAGAATCATCTAGATTTACTTCTGTTACACCAAAAACACGCTGGCGCTTTAAGAACCCTTCATGTCTTGTTACTCGCTGAGCTTTTAATGCTCTCCATAACGGAATCATTCGATCAAGACTGCAAATGACTAAAGAGATCCCAATTGATGCGATTAATATTAAGTACCACCAAGAACTGTATAAATTATGGAAGCCTAAATCATAAAACAGCTTACCAATCCATCCATATTGATCCTCGTAAAATTCAGAAGCCGGCATTACAGGCGGAATATACATTTCCTGTGGCAATAATGTTCCCAGTGCTGATGCGACTAAAGTAATCACAATTAGCCACACACCGACCTTAACGGATGAGAAAAAGTTCCAAATTTTATCGATAAACGTTTTATTATATGTTTGTGATCGGCGTGCACTTCCTTCATAACGCATGTCTACAAGTTTCTTCTCTTTTTCTGACTCTACAAGAACTCTTCCACATGACTCACAAAGTATCGTTCCATGCGGATTTACATGCCCGCATTCACATTTCACATGATTCATTTTAAAATCTCCCCGTAACTTATGGCTGCACTTCCTCCATAAAGTCTTTAATCATTTCTTCTGTCAATTGTCCAGTATGGTATTTAACGACCTTTCCTTCTTTATCAATTAAATATGTCGCAGGAAGGGCACCAATTTTATAAGCAGTCTGAACTTGTCCGTCTTTATCTAAGAGAATCGGGAATGATAAATTATGACGTTCTGTAAATTTACTTACTGCAAGCTCTGACTCACCTACATTCACAGCCAATGTTTGTACACCATTGTCTTTAAACTGTTTATACTGATTATCCATATATGGCATTTCTCTTTCACACGGCTTACAATATGTACCCCAGAAATTTAAAAAGACACCTTGCCCTTCATAATCAGAAAGTCGATGCGTTTCCCCATCCAAATCCACTAACACAAAATCAGGCGCTTTTTCCCCCATGACAACCTTTTTACTATCTTCTTTTGTAAAATTTGCATACAAGGTATAGGCAACTGCCGCTCCTAAAATAAGCAGAATGACCGACCTCATCACTAATCGTCGTTTTTTCATTACATTCTCCCCTTAAATAAATGGTAGCCGTCTTTCGTGAAACAGTCGATTTTAATTATAGCATTTATCAACATACTAATAATGTTAACAATTTGAAGTAACTGTGACTTTTCTATGAAATTTCCATAAAAAATCACTTTACATTATTTAGCTTGTGCAAGTGTGCGTAACTGTTTCACTTCATGTGCAGTTAATTCTCTTGCATCTCCTGCCGTTAAGCCTTGAAGTGTTAATGAACCATACCTTTCTCTTTTCAATTTCAGAACAGGATGGCCAATCGCTTCAAACATCCTTCTTACTTGACGGTTTCTTCCTTCATGTATCGTTAACTCAATAATGGCTGTTTGCTTCTTCTTATCCATCGAGATCATTTTTGTTTTAGCAGGAGCCGTCTTCCCATCTTCTAAGCGAACTCCTCTTTCAAGACTTCTCATTTCTTCTCGAGAAGGAATACCTTTCACTTTTGCCACATATACCTTTTCGATTTCACTTTTAGGGTGCATTAATAAATTGGCAAACTCCCCGTCATTTGTTAGTAACAACAGTCCAGATGTATCAAAATCAAGCCGTCCCACAGGATAAATTCTCTGTTCAATCTGTTGGAAGTAATCCGTTACAACTTTTCTCCCTTTATCATCTGTCACACTCGAAATGACTCCTCGAGGTTTATATAGAATAAAGTAGACTGGCTCCTCTCTCTCAACAGGAATTCCTTTTACTTCTACACGATCAGAAGCTGTTACTTTAATTCCTAATTCCTTTACGATCTTTCCATTTACTTTCACATGCCCTTCTTTAATAAGCTCCTCCGCTTTCCTGCGAGAAGCAACTCCTGCATGTGCAATTACCTTTTGTAATCTTTCCATTTATATCACTCCAACTTCAGCTCATAAAAATTATACCTATTTCTATCCTTATGAATTATGACATAAATCATCATTTTTTCAAAGTAGACACCTTTTTTTAGAATATTTGCATGAATGGATGGGGAAGTTTTTCTTTATTATATATCCTTTTATTAAGGCTATTTTCGCAAATATTGTTGCTATTTATATCTAATTTGTAAAGGTTGATTTCCGCTCCAGGATGCTCGCTTTCCGCGGGGTTGTCCGCTTGAGCCTCCTCGTCACTCACGCTCCTGCGGGGTCTCATCTGTCCAACGCATCCCGCAGGAGTCTCGCACCTTCCGCTCCAATCAACTGACCTATTTGGTAACTATTCATTCGAACATTTGATTTAAAAACAACAATCTTTTAGAAAGAGCCTTTATTAAAGACATCCTTTCCTCCTTTCTATTCGTTATTAACATTTTTACGCAAAAAAAATACCTGTTTTCAGGTATTTCTTAACTAGTAAATAGGAGGGTAACGACAACAATTGCAGCAATAATTCCTACTAAATCAGCTAATAACCCTACCTTCAGCGCATCACCCATTTTCCTAATACCTACTGCACCAAAATAAACAGTCAAGACATAAAATGTTGTATCTGTGCTTCCTTGAAGAACAGAAGCCAGACGGCCAATGAATGAATCTGGACCATGAACAGCAATTAGATCACTCGTTATTCCAAGCGCAGCTGATCCTGAGATGGGTCTGATAATTGCTAACGGTACAATATCTGGCGGGACCCCGATAGCCAAAAGAGCAGGTCTGATAAATTCCATGAAATACTCCAATGCGCCAGATGCTCGGAATACTGAAATAGCTACAAGCATACCAACTAGAAAAGGGATGATTGAGACGGCAATTTTTATCCCTTCCTTTCCTCCATCCACAAAGCTCTCATATGTTGGAACACGCTTGATCGTTCCGTATACTAATATGAAAGCAATTAGAACAGGGATAAACCATAAGGAAATTACTGATATAATTTGCATTGGACTTCATCCTTTTCTTGTTCTCCTGTAATAGAAATACCGGTCAATTAATATCGCGCCAAGTGCAGAACAAAATGATGCGACTAGAGTAGGGCCGACAATTTCAGTTGGTGATACGGACTCATATTTCATCCGAATGGCTATAACCATTGTGGGAATAAGTGTGATACTAGATGTATTTAACGCTAGAAATGTAATCATTGATCTGCTTGCTACATCTAAGCCTCCATTTAATCGCTTCAGCTCTTCCATTGCCTTGATGCCAAGTGGGGTTGCCGCATTGCCAAGTCCAAACATATTTGCCATCATATTCGATAAAATATAACCCATTGCAGGATGATCTTTCGGAACTTCAGGAAATAATCTTTTCACAATTGGGGTAAATAATAAGGATAATTTCTTTAACAGCCCTGCATTTTCGGCAATCTTCATTATTCCTAGCCAGAATACAAGTACACTTATTAACCCAATACACAAGGTTACTGCCTCTGCTGCCCCATTAAAAATAGCCTCATTTACTTGATCCATCGTTCCATTTATCATCGCAAAGATAATTCCAATTACCGTTAGAAATACCCAAATAATATTAACCATTTGTTCTGACACCAACTATCGATATGAATAAGTTTCTAAATCGATCAAAAAAAGACTGCTTGTCTTCTTCCTCTACCTGCTTATAGTAAATAGGCATTGTTTTCACTTGCTGATCACCAAAGTAAATAATCGTTCTCCCTACAATTTCGGGAATATCCTCTTTCCACTCTCGATTAGGATTCAACATTTTGTATTCAATTCGGAATTGTTCTTTTTCCTTGGCTGTAACAGGGTAAACAAAGGAATGATCCACATACACTTTCTTTTTATAAAATTCATCCTTCATATTTTTAATCAATCCCTTTGGCAAAACTTCTACTAATTGATATGTTTTAAACCCTGCCTCATACATTTGGATATGATCATTCCAATCATCCGGACCATTTAATGTAACAGCAATTAGATCCAGTTCTCCCTTTGTTGCAGTTGATACTAATGTCCGTTTCGCACGTTTTGTGAAGCCAGTCTTGCCTCCAGTTGTATAATCATATAAACCTGTTAACAATCGATTTTTATTCGTCCACTTCCGATCCCAATTTTCAGTCGGGTGTGGGGAGCGATGGACTTTTGTTCCTGAAATTTTTTTATAGACTTTATTATTCATTGCGTAACGAGTGAGAAGTGCCATATCAAATGCAGTTGATAAATGGTTTTCGTGATCATCAAGACCATGCGGATTAGCAAAATGAGTATTTTTCATTCCAATTTCCTCCGCTTTCTGGTTCATTAAATAAACAAAACCATCAAGGCTGCCACCCACATGCTCAGCAATTGCGATGGCTGCATCGTTCCCTGAGCGAAGCATTAGGCCATACACTAAATCCTCTAATTTGATTTTCTCACCAGGGATTAAATAGACAGAAGAGCCCTCTGTCTTAACCGCGCTATTACTTACCTTCACCATCTCATCCATTTCCCCTGATTCAATGGCGATGATTGCTGTCATAATCTTAGTAATACTTGCAATTCGCATCGGTTTATATGCATTTTTTTCATACAATACTCTACCAGAGCTTTGCTCCATTAATATGGCACTTTGTGCACTCGCGTAAAAGGAAGCTTTTGCTTTACTCGGAATCAATGCCAGCAAAAGGGTCATGATTATCGGGATGATTAGCCACTGTTTCATTTTATTTTTCATTGCAGTCTCCTTCATCGGTTTGTACAATTTTATGCAGGACAAGTATTGATATGACAAAAAAAAACCGCTAACAGCGGGAAAAAAGTCAAAATGGTTTCCATTTCAATTTAGAAGCTTCTATATATCGGTCACTTACATCTTTCCAGTTAACAAGATTCCACCAATTTTTCACATAATCTGTGCGCTTATTTTTATATTGTAAATAATAAGCATGCTCCCAAACATCCAAGACAAGCAATGGAATCGTATCCCACTGTGTTAGAAGCATATGTCTCTCTGATTGCAAGATTTCCAGATGGTGTGCTCTTGGCGACCAAACGAGCACCGCCCACCCAACCCCTTCTACTTGATTTGCAGCCTCTGTAAATTGCTGCTTGAACGCCTCAAAACTGCCAAAATAGTTTTCTATTGCTTTTAATAATGCCCCTGTCGGCTTCCCACCGCCATTTGGCGTCATATTATGCCAGAAGATCGTATGCAAATAATGCCCTGAGCCATGGAAGGCAAGCTCCCTTGACCAATGCTTGATGAGTGAGAAGTCGCCTTTTGCCCGTGATTTTTCAAGCTCTTTCTCTGCTTTATTCAACCCATCCACATAGGATTGATGATGCTTATTGTGGTGAAGCCGCATAATTTCCTCAGAAATATATGGCTCAAGGGCATGGTATGAATAGGGCAAAGGCGGCAATTTATGATTGCCTACAGCTACGCGTGTTTCGTTTAAAAATCCACTGCCTAGCTCCTGCCTTTTCGAAAAATACGATTCCATCTCTGCATGAAGCTCATCTACTTGATGTTGTACATCTACTAATGATTGATCATTTAGAGGCTGTTTAATCCCATCCATAATATTCGTAAAGTGATCCATTTTTCTCCAAAGTTCATCATTTTTATTGACGTTTTCTGATTCAAGAAATGATTGCATTTCTTTATTCCACTTAAATACATCTTGAATATACGCATCCAGCTTGCTCATCCACTTTCCTCCCACTATTCTTTAGTCCCTAACTATCGTATGAGATGCTAGATGAAATATTGCCTTTCCATGCATCAGATGAACAAAATAAAGAGCAGCTTGATAGCTGCTCTTTACATTTTTATTCTTATTGTGGCTGTACGATAAATTCAAGTGGAGAACGGATCGAATAGCTTTTACTTGCCTCTAATTCTTCAAAAATAACAGGCAGCTTTGTATAATCAACATTGTCAAAATATGAGGCAAATTCATGCTTAGAGTTAATGTATACACGTTTACGATGCCTAAACTCTGGATTCTTCAATAAACAAACGAGTGCAACAATGTCTTTAAAATCCACTTCTCTTGCACCCGCTTTAAAAACAGGATTCGCTTTGTAAGGTGTATATTCTTCCATCATTTCATCAAAAAAACGGACATATAAAACATGCAATGTTTTCTCTTTTCCATTCTCTTCAAACGTTATTTCACTCCGATTAAAAAAATCCTCTGACGTATTTGACTTCTCTTTTTCCAATTCATATCCCTGGCATTGTTTAATAAGCATTTATTTCCCTCCCAAAACGTATTCATATGTATAAATAATAAGGAAAGAAAATGCTTCATTAGAAAATGAAGCATTTTTGTACAATTATATAGTAACATAAATAGTTTCAATTGTAAGAAAAAATCAGGAATCGAGTGTCTCTTGAAATTTATCAAAGAATAAATCGGCTTCCCCTTGAAGAAAATCGCCATCCTCATCTATTTTTTCAGGCAGCGGCGGCAGCTCCTCAATCCGTTTTAATCCAAAATAATCGAGAAATTCCTTTGTTGTACCGTACAGGAATGCCCTCCCTGTTCCCTCTGCCCTGCCTACTTCTTTAATTAGTGCTTTTGCAGTCAAGGTATGTATTGGCCGCTCTGTTTTCACACCTCTTATTTCTTCAATTTCTACTCTTGTAATTGGCTGCTTATAAGCAATGATAGCAAGTGTCTCCAATGCAGCTTGAGACAATGCGGCTGAAGATGGGGCTGCAACAAGTTTTTTTAAATATAGAGAATGCTCCTTTTTCGTTACTAATTGAAACGTCCCTGCTAGTTCAACGATGGTAATCCCACGCATGTCATCTTCTTGATAATTATTCATTAAATCTTTAATAATTTCCTCCGCCTGTAACTCATCAACCTCTAGTACAATCGCTATTTGCTTTAACGAAAGTCCTTCATCACCTGCAGCAAATAGCAAACTTTCTACAATCCCTTGCCAATTAATCATGTTAACTAACCCCTTCCATTGATGTAACAAAGATTTCCGAAAAATTGTTTTCTTGTTCAATGTGAATTTCTTGACGTTTGATTAACTCCAAAACAGCTAGAAATGTCACAACGATTATTTCACGGTCATGTACTGGAAAAAGGTCATTAAAGCTTTTTGGCCCATTCGCTTCCCTTAAATCATCAAGAATTTCATTCATTCTTTTCTCGATCGGTATTTCTTGTCGAGCGATTTTAGTAGTTAATGGTTTTTGAAGCTTTTGTCTCCTTAAAAGCTTTTGAAAGGCACCTATCATATCATACAAGGTAACGTTTAGTTCTGTTTTTTCTGGTTGAATCTCTTTAGCATAATCGGATAGATCACTAGGAGGCTTCGTAAAAATTAATCCTCTTTCTCTTTCCATATTCTTCAAATCAAGCGTTGCTTCCTTAAATTTTTTGTATTCAACGAGCTTTTCAACGAGTTCTTCCATCGGATTCTCTTCATCTTCCACATCAAATTCCATTTCATCTAATTCTTCCTCGTGTTTAGGAAGCAGCATTTTGCTTTTAATTGCCAGCAATGTGGCAGCCATTACAAGATATTCACTAGCAATATCAAGCTGCAACACCTGCATTGTATGAATATATAATAAATATTGCTCTGTTATTTCTGCAACTGGGATATCATATATATCAATTTCAAGCCGATTAATTAAGTGAAGGAGTAAATCAAGCGGTCCTTCAAAAGCATCAATTTTCACATTATAATGTTCCATTACTATTCACCAATATTTCTTTATAAGTTCCTTTTCAAAGACTACTTAAGTATAAAATATATATACAAGTTATCCAATAGAAAAGTTTGCTGGTAAAAGCAGGAAAAAATTCTCGCGCATTCGCCCAAACAATTATGATTCTGCCTACATAAAATAGCTTGAAGAGTAAAAAGAAAACAGGAGGAATGCTGCATGTCTAAAGGAAATCATGGGTGTGAGGGCTCTAACTTGGGCTCTGGCTTCGCGTTAATCGTCGTACTGTTTATCTTGTTAATTATTGTTGGAGCTGCTTGGTGCTAAGATTATTGCATTTAATTTATGACCCAGTTTATCTGGGTTTTTTATTTTTTTCATGCTTTATATTATGATAGGATAGGTGTATAGCTACTGGGGGTGAAGTGGTGTATACAAATGAATACATTGAGTTTTTAATTCAATTCCACGGGAAAAGAGATTATTTTGAATGCCACGAAATTCTAGAAGACTATTGGAAAAGTGTTGATCCCAAAAATAAACAATCTATATGGGTAGGTCTGATTCTTTTAGCTGTTTCTAATTACCATCATCGCCGTGGAAATTTCAGTGGATCAGAGAGAACCTTAGCAAAATCAATATCCATTCTTCAAAAGAATTATAAGCAGTTGTCTGAATTAGGACTTGATGCAGAATCGTTGATGAATGACCTTCACATTAGGCAAGAGAAAATTTCAAGTGGAGAATATTATATTAGTTATCATATGCCCATTCAAGATGAAGCTTTGCTTGCTACTTGTATAAAGCAATGTGTCGAAAGAGGAATAAAATGGGGAGTAGAAAGTAATTTAAAGGACCTAGAACTCATCCATCGACATTCCTTAAGAGATCGAAGCATGGTCATACAAACGCGATTAGAAGCGTTAAATAATGGCACTGAGTAATAGGAAGAATCGTGCAGTCTCACCGTACAAACTAATCTGGATAACTGCCCCTCTCGATAAAGGAATTACGGTGAATGTGAACAGTGCCGACATTGACGCTCTTGGGCCGTAGCCGGATGTAGACTAAACTGCTCATAAAGTTATACACAACATGCAATTTTATCATTTCCTAAAAAGAAAAAAAAGACAGGAATTTTATTCGCTGTCTTTTTCCCTTGTACTATTGAAATCACATTTACTTAAGAATGATTCCGTCTCCTCATTCGCTGTTAAGGTTCGTTCTGGATATAATTCAATGAATGCTTTCACCATTTCTTTTCCAATTCCTTGCTGTCTATGGGAAGGATTCACTGAGATATGTTGAATAATTGCTGTATTCTCATACATGGAAACACCTAATAAACCAATGATATCTTCTCCTGCTTTCCACAAAAATAATTGCAGGTCCTCATCATTTTCATATTGTTTCATCGTTTGCTGTAGCTTCTTCAACTCTTTTTCATTTGGCATAAATGATAACAAGCCCATAGCAATTTTTTCGAATGTTTTTTTATAACGTATTAACATGATTATCCCTCATTATTTTCAAGCATTCCAATCTATTATCCCCAAAATCTGATCATTCTAAACTATATTTATACTATATGTAATAATTCTTTGTTTGCACAGTTCTTAATCCATTTTATTATTGTGCCGGAACAATAAAAAACCAATAGTACAGTCCCCATAGTATACCCAATAGTAATATGAAAATAAAAAGTATCCAGTTGTTCTTTCTCATAAATCCTCCTATCACAAAATCGTTACATTTGTGTTTTTATGCTTGGATTATGTTTATTCTACACGAAATATAATAACTTTTCCATTGTACTCTTTGAATGAACGAAAGTGCAAGTGACTTGATTAAGCATTCAAACTGGAAGGACTCCTTCTCACGATCAATGAAACACGACATGTTATAAGGATTATTAATTGAATTTGATGTTTTGCATTCGTATTTCTTTTTTAAAAAAACTTCCTAAATAAGGAAGTTTAATTGTTTATCTTTGCTTTTATCGATAAGTCCATCTGGATCAAATCCTCATAGGTTTCTCTTCTTACAACGAGCTTAGCTTCCCCATTTTCGATAAATACAACAGGAGGCCTTGGAATTCGATTGTAATTATTCGCCATCGCATACCCATAAGCACCTGTGCAAAATACGGCAAGCAAATCACCACTGTTTGACTTAGGAAGTGGAATATCCCAAATGAGCATATCTCCTGATTCACAGCACTTACCCGCAATGGAGACTGTTTCTTCTGTCTCTGCTAACACTTTGTTTGCAATCACAGCTTCATATTTGGCTTGATAAAGAGCTGGTCGAATATTATCACTCATTCCTCCATCTATCGCTACATATTTCCGGATATTTGGGATTTCTTTTCTTGAACCTATTTTGTATAAGGTCGTACCAGCATCCCCAACAAGTGAACGGCCAGGTTCAATCCAAATTTCCGGCATTTGCATTTCATACTTTTCTACTTGCTTTTGGACTTCAGCAATAATTTCAGACACATATTGAGCAGCTTGAAGTGGGTGATCATCATTTGTATAACGAATGCCGAATCCTCCACCAAGATTCAATACCTTTGATTCAAAAGCAAAAGTATTCTTCCATTCATTGAGCTTGTCGAATATTTTCTGAGCAGCGACGATAAAGCCTGTCGTTTCAAAAATTTGAGAACCAATATGACAGTGAAGGCCGAGCAGCTCTATTCTATTAAACTCCAATGCTTGCAACAATGCTTTTTCAGCTTGTCCGTTTTGAAGATTAAAACCAAACTTAGAATCTTCTTGCCCAGTTGTAATATAATCATGTGTATGCGCTTCTACACCAGGAGTTACTCTTAGCAGAACCTTCATTGTCTTATTTATAGTTTCACATATTGATTGGATCAGTTCTAATTCATAAAAATTATCTACGACAATACATCCAATTTCATGCTGTAATGCCATTTCTAATTCTTCTTTGCTCTTATTATTCCCATGAAAATGGATCCGTTCGGCAGGAAACTCCGCTGCAATGGCAGTATACAATTCTCCACCTGATACGACATCAAGTGATAGACCTTCATCTTCTGCTAATTGTACCATTGCTATAGTTGAAAAAGCCTTACTTGCATAAGCCACTTGAGCTTTTACCCCTGAATCATCAAAGGCTTTCTTAAATCCCCTTGCTCTTTCCCTAATTAAAGAAACATCATATACGTATAACGGTGTTCCATATTGTTCAGCTAGCTTTACAGTATCGACACCGCCAATTTCAAGATGCCCCTTATCGTTCACTTTCGATGTGCCATGAAAAAACATAAATCAACCTCTTCTCTATTTCTCATTTTAACTTGAGAGAAATAGACAGTATCTAAATTAGAAACTGTCTATTGTATTTCTTGCCCCATTTTATTTTAAGAAATTTTAACATAATTCGGTTAAATCCGCAATTTCGAAAGTAGTATATTAAACAAATTAGTTGTTTGGCTGTTTAAAACGATTACGTGTATGAATAATACTTGGTCGAATATTTGATCCAGGAACAGATGTACGGATTAATATCTGCCACAGTGCTTTTGGATGAAACGGGATAAATGGCCATAAATAAGGTGTGTTTAACGCTTTTATACTCACTTGCCAAAGGATAAATAATGTAATACCAATCACAAATCCTGGCGTATGGAATGCTGCCACTAGAATTAAAAAGGCCAGTCGTACGATTTTATTTGCAATACTTAACTCATAACTAGGAGTAGTATACGTACCAATCGCAGCAAGTGAGACATAAAGTATAACCTCAGGAACAAATAATCCTACATCAATGGCAATTTGTCCAATTAACACGGCCGCAATTAAACCCATCGCTGTCGATAGTGGGGTTGGTGTATGAATAGCAGCAATTCTTAAAAATTCAATCCCAATATCTGCAAGAAATAACTGTACAATGACTGGCACATTCGTTTGTTCATTGGGACCAATGAATGCGATGGATTCAGGTAATAAGGAAGGCTCTAACACAAATAAAAACCAAAGCGGCAACAAAAATAGTGAGGCAATGACACCAAGAAAACGAATCCAACGGACAAATGTACCTACAGCAGGAGATTGTCTATATTCCTCCGCATGCTGTAAATGATAGAAGTATGTTGTCGGTGTGATCATAACACTTGGTGAAGTATCCACATAAATAAGGACATGTCCTTCAAGCAAATGGGTAGCCGCTACATCTGCCCGCTCAGTATACCGAACGAGTGGATATGGGTTATATCCTTGTTTTAGCAGAAATTCTTCAATTGTCTTATCCGCCATTGTTATTCCATCAATTTGAATGGCTGCGATTTCTTTTCGAATAACTTCAATTAAATCAGGATCTGCAATATCCTTAATATATCCGATTGCCACATCTGTTTTTGAACGTTCCCCCACTCTCATGATCTCAAATCGCAGACTCTCATCTCTAATTCTTCTTCTCGTTAATGCTGTGTTAATGATTATATTTTCCACAAAGCCATCTCTTGAACCACGAACAACCTTTTCTGTATCAGGCTCCATAGGTGTTCGGCCAGGATAGCTTCGGACATCGACAACTAATCCATGTCCAACACCTTCCATAACAACAACAATAAGACCTGACAATACTTGATCAACTAGCTCGTCCATCGTTTTTATTTGTGCAACAGATTGATGAACTAATCGATTCTCAACCACTTTACTAATATTTGTTGTTAGTTTCTCATGATCATTGATTGCTACTAACTCTTCTACTAATTCAATAATGAATTGAGTATCAGTGAGCCCATTCACATAATAAAAATGGACATTTTTTTTAAGGATAATTAATTTCCTTACTCCTAGATCAAAGCTTTCCCCTAGTCCAATCCGATTCTTCATATACTTTTCGATTTCTTCTAATGATTCAGGAATAGGAATTTTATTATTCTTGTTGTCTTTCACGATAGCCACTCCTTTCCAAAATTAACTCGACAGCCTTCTTTGTTATTGGTGAACCGATATCAAGATGATCCTTTTTCGCCATTTTTCCGATATCACCAATTCCTACAATGATCGGAACATCGATTTCATCGAGACAGTAGACTGTGTCACCATAAAGCCGGCCTTGTTCCATTTCAGGAATACCGAATTTATCAACTCCATATGGAGTAAGTTCACCATCACGATCAATACATATATCTACTTTCGTCCATTCCGCCTGTCTTGTTTTTGCTGCAACAGCAATCACACCTAATACTTCAATGTCTGCATGGGTGGCCACATACTTTAATGCACGCTCTCCAGCCCCCTCTCCCGCTAGACCACTATCATCAAACATAACGAATACAGGATCATACGGTGCTTTTTTAATTAGCTTCACAATGAGCGGTCCATCAATGGTTGTAGGATTACCGTGAGATAATGAGATACATCTACCCCCGATTTCCTTTGCTACGTATTCAATCGTTTTTCTTGCATAGTCGTCTCCATCTGTAATTAAAATGACGTGCCTCCGTTCATCCATATTCTTAAATCCTTTCATCATAGGATGGTGGCTTTCTCAAGCTCTATTACTTATTCTGTTTTCGCAAACATTGTTGCTATTTACAAAAAATTAGGTAAAGGTTGATTTCCGCGCACGTGTGCTCCCTTTCCGCGGAGCAGTCCGCTTGAGCCTCCTCATCGCTTTCGCTCCTGCGTAAGTCTCAGCTGTCCCACGCATCCCGCAGGACATTGAGTTGGCTCCTTAGAATCCACACCGCACGAAGGAAATGCGACAGCATTTTCGAGGAGTGTCGCACCTTCCGCTCCAATCAACCGACCTAGTTAGTCAAACATTGATTCAAAAGCAACTATCTTTTAGAATAGAGCCTAAAAACTACAAAGTTCTATTATTTTTGGACAAAATAGATCCACTGATAAAGCGAGCCGAGAATTTTTCCTAAAACGATTGCCATTAGTAAATAAACAATTTTTCCATCTATCCCAATTCTCTTCGCTAAAATTGGAAAGACATTCAGCACCTCTGTTAAAGCAGCAGCTAACATTCCTACAAATACGCCTGTTGCCAAGCCGATTGGAATGAGCAAATAGCGTGTGAGGGTAAAGATTGGATTCCATAATGAAGCCATTGACCCAATAATGACTCCGATCACAACAGCCCATTCATAGAAACGAATCATTTTCATTGTTTTTGTAAGCTGCATAAGCCTTGGGATAATTCCTAAAACAGATAAAAATGCGACAACGCCAGACCCAACTGCCAAGCCACTAGCAAGGCCTACAAACATAACAAACAGAACATTACCTGTCGTCAAATTGCTTCATAATCTCCTTGTTTTCTTTTAAAGCAACATAATTATCAAGATCGAGCTGGTAATTAAACATCTCAACTTCTAATGGACTTGGCTCTTCATTTAAACGTTTTTTAAATAAATGATTAAAAAAAAGAATCATCCCTAACCCTAAACCAATTGAATATGGGATCTGAAAAATTAAAGGTTTAGAATCAACTTCCCCGGTAATAATGGTGTAAATTCGTTGCTGCACTGCTTGCATGCTAACATCTTCATGAAAATTCATAATCGTAAGGGCAGCCCCGAAGAATAATAATAGCCATACTAACAAAAAGAGTGGAAGTGACACTTTTTGTCTTTTTGCTATAACTTCAACTAGTACTTGAGCTGGCCCTTGTGGCTGTATATCAACATTTGGCATGATTCCTTTAATTAAACGAATCACCATCATGACATCAATAACAACCCGGTTTTTATCCTTTTCAGATACTTCATATACTTTTAAATTTCTAACCTGCTCATACAGATTCTCCTCAGCAACCATTTGAGCAATATCCTTTAAATAAATCGTTTCATTTGTTCGTACTTGTATGCGGTGTCGCAATCGAATATAAATACTTTTTTCCACTTCGTTCACTTCCCACACATTAATTTCCTTGTATGTGTAGTATGAGTTACATATATTGACTTCATGATGACCAATAATTGGTTGTCATATAAATAAGCCTGTTGATTGGAGCGACAATCAGCCTTTATTAATTATGTATAAGATTGGAAAAATAACTTTTTTTACTAGAATAGGTCAGTTTAAGTCCATTTGCAGATTTTCGGAATTTCAACCAAGTCCATCTTGATTTTCTCCTATGCAAATCCTCAAAAAAAAAGACCGAATAGATTATATATCCATTCGGTCTTTCATCTGCTGGAGAATCTTTTTTTCTAGGCGAGAGACTTGAACTTGTGAAATGCCAAGCCTAACAGCTACCTCTGACTGTGTTTGGTCCTTATAGTAGCGTAAATAAACGATTAATCTCTCACGATCATCAAGTTCATTGATCGCTTCCTTTAGCGCAATTTTATCGAACCATTTCCCTTCATTGCCATCATCAATTTGGTCAAGCAATGTAATTGGATCCCCATCATTTTCATACACTGTTTCATGAATAGATGCTGGACTGCGGCTTGCTTCCTGCGCAAGAATGATATCCTCCGGCGGGATATCAAGAAACTCAGACAATTCGGAAACTGTCGGAGTTCTGCCAAGTGATTTTGATAATTCATCCTTAGCCTTTCGGATTTTATTCCCCATCTCTTTTA
The DNA here is from genome assembly GCF_017874625.1 of Cytobacillus eiseniae. Taxonomy (GTDB): domain Bacteria; phylum Bacillota; class Bacilli; order Bacillales; family Cytobacillaceae; genus Cytobacillus; species Cytobacillus eiseniae. The sequence goes on from NZ_JAGIKZ010000005.1 coordinate 53,039, forward strand.
AAGAACGGCTAACCTTTACTGTTCCATCATCACGGATAAACCGTTGAATCTCACCAATAATCATTGGGACCGCATAGGTTGAAAACTTCACATCAAAAGATAAGTCAAATTTATCAACTGACTTTAATAATCCGATGCAACCAATTTGAAAAAGATCATCCGGCTCATACCCACGATTTAAGAACCGCTGGACAACGGACCAGACGAGTCGCATATTTTTTTGGACAATTAAATCCCGCGAGTCTTGATCCCCTGCTTGGCTTTTTTTGATTAAACTTTTGACTTCATGATCCTTCAAAAAAGTTTGGCTTTTTTCTGTTGTTTTAACCTCCACATCCATAGCAAGACTCCCTTAATTGCATAGCATTTTACTATTTGATAAATGCTTTCTTAATCGGACCTCTGTGCCTTTACCTGGTTGCGAACTAATTTCTATTTCGTCCATGAAGTTTTCCATAATTGTAAAGCCCATACCAGATCTCTCAAGTTCAGGCTTAGTCGTAAACAGTGGTTGACGCGCTTCTTCTACATTCATAATTCCTAATCCTTCATCCCTAATTGACATATCAATAAAGCCATCCTCTATTTCTACTGAAATATAGACAAGTCCATTTGAATCATTGTCATATCCATGAATAATTGAATTGGTCACCGCTTCAGAAACAACCGTTTTAATTTCTGTCAGCTCATCCATCGTTGGATCTAATTGACTAATAAATGCAGCAACAGTCACACGAGCAAAGGATTCGTTTTGACTTAATGCACTGAATTTTATTTGCATTTCATTTTTCATGGTTCATGCAACCCCCAGTCTTTGCAAAGCGAATTCTTCTGTCGGCTCTAGACGGATAATCTTAAATAAGCCTGACATATCAAATAATCTTTGAACGGCTGGAGAAATCGCACAGACAACCATTTCACCGTGCTGCTGTTTGATTTGTTTATATCTGCCTAGAATGACGCCTAATCCCGAACTATCCATAAAGGACAGCTGTTCAAGGTTGAGGACAATATGATGAATATCATATTCTTCAATCGCATTAGACGCTTGTCTCCTAAGCTCGTCAGCAGAATGATGATCTAATTCTCCGCTTAAACGAATACATAATACATCTTTTTTCACTTCTAAATTAATCGTAAGACTCACTATCCTAGCCTCCTTATCTAGTATCCCATTTTATGAATCAATCGCTTTTTCAAAAAAAGCAGCTCATTCATTTATCGGATCTTTTCGATGCCTATAACTAAAAATGACATCCTTCTGGCCTTATAGTGAGTCAATTTCGATATGCACGAACTTATTTCCTTCTTCAAAACAAAACTAGTGTGATTTCGCTAAAAGTTGCAGGAATGTTCTTCGATTCGACAAGAGGTAATTCCTATTGTCCCGCCTTCGTAAACATACCCATCGAACGCTTAAATAACGTCCACCAGCCCGCTTTCTTGCTTTCACCCTTAGCTACAAGCTCTGTTTCAACGATTGTTTTTCCATTTTGCTTTAATTGAAGCACACCGACCTTATCTCCTATTTGAACAGGTGCTTTTATATTTTTATCGAGAACAATCGATTGTTTAATGTCTTCAATTCCTTCGCCTTTTTTCGTTAAAATGGAGATTGGCTCACTCGTTACAGCATCTACTCGTTTCTTCTCCCCTTTGCTAACTACTACTTTGCCTAACGTTACATTTCTTTTATACATTGGATGTGTTTCATATTGACTAAATGCGTAATCAAACATCTTTGTCACTTGTGCATTTCTAGCTTTTGAAGTCGGCGCACCGAATACAACAGCAATCACTCGCATGCCATCCTTTTGGGCTGTAGCTGTTAAACAATATTTTGCTTCATTCGTGAATCCTGTCTTTAATCCGTCCACTCCTGGATAGAATTTAACAAGACGATTTGTATTCACTAGCCAAAATTTCTTGTCTGTATTTTCCCGAAGATAGGATTCATATGTTCCCGTAAATTTCGTTATTTCTTCATATTTGAGCAATTCCTTCGCCATAATGGACATATCATGAGCCGTGCTGTAATCTCCATGACCAGGCAAACCTGTCGCTGTTTTAAATTCTGTATTTTCTAGTCCAAGCTCTTTTACTTTCTTGTTCATTAGCTTGACGAATTCTTCTTCAGATCCGGATAACCTCTCAGCCATAGCAACAGAAGCATCATTCCCAGAACCAATTGCAATTCCTTGAAGCATTTGTTCAGTTGTCATCTCTTCCCCTGGTTCAAGGAAAATTTGCGAACCTCCCATGGATGCCGCATATTCACTTGTACGGATTTTCTCATCCATTGTGAGCTTCCCTTGATCAATGGCTTCCATAATCAATAACATCGTCATGACCTTTGTCATACTTGCTGGTGGCAGTTTGTCATGGCTATTTTTATCGTATAAAATTGTACCCGTATCCCGCTCAATTAATATCGCTGATTTCACATCTTTTGCTAAATCCAATCCATCATTTTCCTTAGCAAAAGTAGAAGGTACAAAAATGGTTGTTAATAAGAAAATCATAACAATTAATGAGATAATTCGTTTCATCACATAAACCTCCATTCTTTATAGCCTCCATCTTTTCCATTTCAGGTGAATTTATACAATAATACAACCTTATTAAACGAAAAATTTGCAGTCTTTTTATCAAAGGGAGGAGCTTCACTCAAATGAAGCATGCTTTTTTCAGCCTAGGCATAAACAAGTAGGAAATCGTTATTGGTTACACAAATTACGGCGAAAAGCATTGACAAAATGGGGCGAATTATGTATTGAGAAGAGATAAAAAGGTCCGTTAGGGGGATCCAGTTGAGCAATTGAACGGAGAAATAGGCGGAGAAAGTCCGCTTATTTCATAATTATTAATAAAAACAGCTTAGATAAGCGGAAAAATTCCGCCTATTGCCTCAAAAAAGTTCAATAATGAGAAATTTGCATTGCATAACCGGAAAATCTCCGCTTATTTTCTCCAAAATGAGCTTCATTCTGCATTTAAGCGGAAAAACTCCGGTTATTTTACTTTTGCTGGTTACTCGATGATAGACAGGAAGTGAGGTTTATAGCAGGGATGTGAATTTGTTTGATCATCTAAAAAAAATAGTAATAATTAGATTATAAAAAAGCAGAGGATACAAAACCCTCTGCTTTTTTCTGTCTGAAAGTATGTGAATTTGCTTGATGAATTTGCTTTTTCTACTTCAAAACCTCCTGACACTTTTTTATTACTCAGTAATTTCACAATGAACAAGTGTTGGTGCTGCTACTTTTTCGCTTGAAATAAGAATATTTTCATATAGCATTTCTTTCACTTCTTCTACATTTTCGAAATTGCTGTAAATCGTAACAATTGAATCTCCTTTTTTCACTTGATCCCCAATTTTTTTACGAAGTACAAGTCCTACAGCAAGATCAATCACAGATTCCTTTGTTGCTCTGCCAGCTCCAAGAAGCATTGCAGCTGTTCCAATTTCATCTGCTACCATTTCTGAAACATATCCATCTGTCTTTGCTTCTAATTCAAATGTATATTTAGCTTGCGGAAGTCTGGATGGATCATCAACAACTGAAGCATCTCCACCTTGTGAACTTAGGAATACTTTGAATGCTTCTAGTGCCTTCCCATTTTGGATGACCGCTTCTAGCTTTTCACGAGCTTCTTTTAATGTTGATGCTTCTTTTGCAAGGTAGACCATATGACTTCCTAATGTTAAGCAAAGTTCAGTCAAATCTTCCGGTCCTTCTCCTTTAAGTGTATCGATAGCCTCTTTTATTTCAAGCGCATTTCCAATAGCATAGCCAAGAGGTTGGCTCATATCTGAAATAACAGCCATTGTGTTTCTTCCAACATTATTTCCAATGTTGACCATTGCTTTTGCTAGTGCAATCGAATCATCAATGGTTTTCATAAAGGCACCTGCACCTGTTTTTACATCTAGAACAATCGCATCTGCACCTGCTGCAATTTTTTTACTCATAATTGAGCTTGCAATTAAAGGAATGCTATCAACAGTTGACGTAACATCACGCAGAGCATAAAGCTTTTTGTCAGCTGGTGTTAAATTGCCACTTTGCCCAATGACCGCAATTTTGTTTTTATTGACAAGATTAATAAATTCATCATTTTCAATTTCAACATGGAAACCTTCAACAGCTTCTAACTTATCAATTGTTCCTCCAGTGTGCCCCAAACCACGGCCAGACATTTTTGCCACTGGCACACCAAGAGCTGCAACTAATGGGCCAAGTACAAGTGTTGTTGTATCACCAACACCACCTGTTGAATGCTTATCAACTTTGATTCCTTCAATTTTTGTTAAATCAATTTGATCGCCTGATTCAACCATAGCCATTGTTAAATCGGCTCTTTCCTTCTCAGTCATTCCCTGGAAGTATATCCCCATTAATAATGCACTCACTTGATAGTCAGGAATTGAACCGTCTGTATATCCATTCACAAAAAATTGTATTTCTTCTGTTGTTAATTCTCTTCCGTCTCGTTTATTTTCAATTATATCGACCATTCTCATTGTAATCACCGATCACTTTCATTAAAGTATTATTTTGTTCCTAATTCCTTTACGAGTGCCTTTACATAGCTAAGAAAATCAGCTTTCACTCTTTCGGTTGTTTCGATTACTTCTTCATGATTTAGCGGCTGATCCAAAATTCCAGCAGCCATGTTCGAAATACAAGAAATGCCTAATATCTTCATTCCTGCGTGTCTTGCAACAATCACTTCAGGTACTGTAGACATGCCAACCGCATCTCCCCCTAAATGACGAAGCATACGGATTTCAGCCGGTGTCTCGTAAGTTGGACCTGTATTCCCAACATATACGCCTTCTTGAACATTCAATCCCAATTTCGCAGCAATTACTTTGGCTATCTTTCTATATTCAGCTGAATAGGCTTCCGACATATCAGGGAAGCGTACACCTAATTGCGCATCATTTGGTCCAATTAATGGATTGCTTCCCATATTATTTATGTGATCACTAATGAGCATTAAATCTCCAGGAGAGAAGCTTTCATTTACACCTCCAGCTGCATTCGTTACGATTAATTGTTCAATCCCTAATGCTTTCATCACACGAACAGGGAATGTAACCTTGTCGAATGAATAGCCTTCATAATAATGAAAACGTCCTTGCATAGCTACAACCTGCACACCATTAAGGAGACCAAATACAAGCTGACCTGCATGGCCTTCCACAGTCGAAACTGGAAAATCAGGAATCTCATTATAAGGAATTTTCACAGCCTCTTCAATTTCATCAGCTAAAATACCAAGTCCTGAGCCAAGAATCAGTCCCATTTTTAGTTGTTGAGGATATTTTTCTTTTAAAAAACTTGCTGCTTTTTCTATTTTTTGAAAATCCATCTTTCTCTTCCCCCCTATTTCAAATCTGCTAAAAAGCTTTTTCCATATGAAGGCATTTTCACCTGGAAATTATCAGCAATCGTTGCACCAATATCGGCAAACGTTTCTCTTATCGGCAGTTCTTTTCCATTTTCATTATTTTTTGCATAAACAAGTAGAGGAACATATTCTCTCGTATGATCTGTTCCATGATGTACCGGATCATTTCCATGGTCAGCTGTAATCATCAGTAGATCGCCTTCACGCATTTTCTCAAATACTTCTGGCAGACGTGCATCATACTCCTCAAGCGCTTTTCCGTATCCTTCTGGATCGCGTCTATGGCCATATAATGCATCAAAATCAACTAAATTTAAAAAGCTTAATCCTGTAAAGTCCATATCAAATGTTTGAACTAATTTATCCATTCCGTCCATATTTGAGATCGTACGCAAGGATTTTGTTACACCTTCACCATCAAAAATATCTGAAATTTTTCCGATTGCAATGACATCCAATCCAGCATCCTTCATTTCAGACATGACTGTACGATCAAAAGGCTTTAATGCATAATCATGACGATTGGAAGTTCGTTTGAAACTGCCAGGTTGTCCAATAAATGGTCTTGCAATGACTCGACCAACCATATATTTTTCGTCCAGTGTTAATTCACGGGCAATTTGACAAATTTGATATTGTTCTTCCAGTGGAATGATTTCTTCATGAGCAGCAATTTGGAGAACTGAATCAGCTGAAGTATAGACAATTAATGCGCCCGTCTTCATATGTTCTTCACCAAGCTCATCTAGAATTTCCGTTCCACTAGCAGGCTTATTGCCAATAATCTTTCTGCCTGTGCGTGATTCGATTTCAGCAACTAATTCCTGTGGAAAGCCGTCAGGAAAGACTTGAAATGGTGTTTGAATATTCAAACCCATGATTTCCCAATGACCAGTCATTGTATCTTTTCCATTTGAGGCTTCTTGCATTTTTGTATAATAAGCAAGTGGTTTCTCTGCTTTTTCAATTCCTTTAATTTCACGAATATTACTAAGCCCAAGCTTCCCCATATTCGGCATATGTAAGCCATTCATTCTTTCAGCAATGTGACCGAATGTATCTGCCCCTTTATCCCCAAATTGCTCAGCATCGGGCGCTTCACCAATCCCAACTGAGTCCATTACTACGACAAAAATCCTTTTGTATGCATATGAATCCATTTTAATTCCTCCTACTGTAGATGAATGCGGTTACATTAGCAATTGGATATTAATAGATTACCCCTTATAATTGTGTTTATCACAATGATCTTTTTAAAAATACGTCAGAAGTCTGACATCTACATTTTACCTAATATCAATAAAAAATGAAAGAAAAAGCTACCAAATTATTTATGGCAGCTTTTTATGCTCTTGGATGAAATTGACTATACACATCTTTTAATCTTGTTTTTGTTACATGAGTATATATTTGTGTTGTTGATATATCTGCATGCCCGAGCATCTCCTGAACGGCCCGTAGATCCGCTCCATTTTCAAGTAGATGGGTTGCAAATGAGTGTCGCAATGTATGTGGTGTTAAATCCTTTTCAATACCAGCTTCCATTGCTAGCCTTTTTAAGATTTTCCAAAAACCTTGTCTTGTTAATCCTCGTCCATGATGATTTAAAAATAGTGCATCATCCCTATATTTTTTAGAAACAAAATGGCTTCTTCCCTCTTGTAAATAGCGATCAAGCACTTGTGCAGCTGTTTTCCCAATTGGAATAATTCGTTCTTTATTCCCTTTCCCTATACAACGAACAAACCCCATTGTTAAATGGACATCACCTAACTTTAGTCCAATTAATTCACTTACTCGGATGCCTGTTGCATATAACAGCTCCAGCATTGCTTTATCACGCAAGCCATAATGATCTCCCGCCTTTGGGGAATCTAATAAGATTTCCACCTCTTGCATATTTAAAACCTTTGGCAATGTTCTTTCCTGCTGTGGTGACTCTAGATGCACAGTTGGATCCTGCTCCACTGTCTTTTCACGCAGCAGAAATTGATGAAAAGCTCGTATAGATGCAATATGCCTTGCCAACGTTTTGGAAGATTTCCCTTGTTCCTTTAACATTTTAAGGAAATGTACAATTTGAACTCGTTGAACATCATTCAAATTATTAATTGCTTCGACCGTATCTAAATACTTTACATAACTTTTTAAATCTCGTTCATACGAAATAATTGTATTCTTTGCCAATCCTTTTTCTACAACTAAATAATGAATGAAATCCTTCAATTCATCCTTCATTTCCGACACTACTCCCCATTTAAATAGAACAGAATTAACCGATCCAACCAGTTAGCTGAACCATCACTGGTTCCACTCGAAGATACCTTTACAGCAGTCCCCTGTGGCTCCTCATAACGGTGATAATCCTGATATTCTTCATTTAACCACATAATACCATAATAAAAAAGGATTGTGCATCCAGTGAAAAGCACGAACACCTTGATTGTTTGCAACGTCATCTTTAGCCAGGATTTCATTCATACGTCCTCCACATGATCTTTATATTAAAAGATATGCCAATTTGGACAAGAATTATACCTGAAATTATCAAAAGAGGAAGCGCCTGAGGTCATCGCCGTACAAACTGGAAGGACTTCGACTAAGATAAAGGAAACACGGTGAGGTACGAACCGATGTTGACGCAATCACTGCGGAGAAGTACTGAAGTTTGGTAGGCGATAGGCGCTGGCGCTGGAGCTAGACGAATCAAAAGCGGAAGCGCCTAAGGTCTTGCCATACAAACTAGAAGGACCTCATTTCACAAAAAGGATAACAAAAAACCTTTTCCGATTTTAGAAAAGGTTTCGTTATTATTTTTGTTCAATTTTTTCTGATTCTTCGTTTTTAGTTGTATCATGACAACGATAGCATATCCCATGAAAGGTTAAACGATGGTCTTTAATCTTAAAATTCCATCTTCGTTCCACAACTTCTTCTACATCCTCTAGCAAGTCTTCCTGAATCTCGTCAACTGCACCACACTCAATACAAACTAAATGATGATGAAAGTGTGCTGCACCTTCTTGACGAAGATCATAGCGAGAAACACCGTCACCAAAATTAATTTTATCGACAATCTTTAATTCTGTTAATAATTCAAGCGTTCTATATACAGTTGCTAAACCGATCTCAGGCGATTTTTCTTTTACCAGGAGGTAGACATCTTCCGCACTTAAATGGTCTTCTTCATTTTCTAATAACACGCGAACAGTAGCTTCACGTTGAGGCGTTAATTTATAGCTTGACGAATGCAAATGTTTCTTTATTCTATCAATTCTACTTTCCATCCGAAGTTCCTCCCTCGCCACTAACATTCTCATTATAACAGATATAGCATTAGATTCAAAATAAAATTATTACAAATAACACTTTATATATATTACTATATAATAATTATTATCGAAAATAAAGCGTTTGTTTTCGACAGTAAATGATAAAAGCGGATAAACATTTTTAGTTTATCCGCCTGATTATTATTTATAGCTTGATTTTATCATTAAAAAGAATTGATAACTGATTTCATCAAGATTGGAGAAATTAGGGCTTCAATGCTTGCAGCAGCACACAAGAAAAGGATTGCAACAACAAAAGTAAACATGTATCTGCCTAGCATCGGCAGCATCGGATGACCAACCTTTTTCTGAAACTGCCTACTAATCATTTTTAATGAGAAAGAAACAGAAATCGTTGCAGCAATGATAAAGACAGGAATAATAATTAAGTTTTGCGGCAAAACAGTGACAAATGAAAGCAGAAATCCATCCCAGCCCATTTGACTTACGAGAAACCCTACCGTAAATCCAACAACCATCCCTTTCATAAACAATAGAATCAAAATAACTGGCAAACCAATAATTGAAATGCCTAAAATCCACATTAAACCAATAAATTTTGTGTTATGAAAGAAGCTTTGCTTAAATAAGTCGGTTGCTCCAGCTACATTTCCATCTGAAACTTGTCCAAAAAACTGAGAAAGATAAAAAAATAAATCTTCTTTCTGTGTAAAGCTAAGACTATTAACAATAATCGCACCAAATATAACACCAATTAAAAATAACACAACTATAAATAAATAAATTGAGGAATGCTCACGAAAATGATTTGCGACGACGTTCTGGTACATTTTTTTTCTCATTGCGATCCTCCTGCAAGCTCTGATTATTAGTAAATTGTATGCTTGTCCTTCGGATGTATGACAAAAAAAATCTAGCTCCATTATCGGGAACTAGATCATAGGAAATATTTTGTTTACGTTCAGCTGCAGCACCTACCCCTCTTGGATATAAGTCAAGTCTCTTAGAAAGGAAAAGAACACCTTTCAAGAGACTCGTCTTATGCTTGTCGGGGGTGAGCAAGGTGCTTCCGCATTTGTTGTTATTCTGCAATTTTTCCGTACTTCCCGCCACCGCCGGCAGATAGGCTTAGTTTCCCTTCACGTGCTTTGATGATCAATTCTGCTGTTTTTGCTGGAATGATCTGCTCTAGTTCTGCTAAAGGAACTTTATGCAAAATCGCCATTTCCGTTCCAAAATGATCAAGCAGCTTCCCAAGCATTTTCGGTCCAAGACCTGAAATGAATTCAAGCGGCACTTGATGGATATATGGCGGGCGATTCACAGGTGATGTGTTTGCTGTTTTTAGTTCGGTAATTCGATCGGCCACTCCTTTAATATACTTCGTGCTGCCGCAATGATTGCATACACCGTTTTCTGGATCAAACGGAGTAAAGCACTTGGAACATACGGTCTGATGATATTTTCCAAGGAGCGGGTCAAGGCCGTAATTCGCTTTGACTTTGCGTCCATCTATTTTATGCAATGCTTTTTCCAGTTCATTAAAGGTTGGCTCTGCCATTTGCAGAACATGATATTCCCTGGCAATCTTTTTCAGAGAATGAGCGTCCGAATTGGTTACATAGGAAAACTCATGCAATTCTTTAATTTGGTCTGCCATTGCTGTATCTGCACTTAACCCCAGTTCAATTCCATCGATCAGGTTTTTATCAAACACTTCAGTTAATGAGTGAATGACCCCTTTTCCGAACAGACTTTTAAAAGGGGTAAACACATGGGCAGGAATAAATAAACCGCCCAGCTCTTTCACCTTTAATTGCAGTTCTCGGCCTGAGACATAAATTCGCTGAGAGCTGAGTGTAATATTTTTCAGATGATTAGATAGCCACATCGAAAAGCTTTTCATTTTATCCAAAGTGGCAAAATAACAGAGTACATGGATAGGCCCATGACAATTCTCATCATAAATTTCCAACTCTGACCCTGGAATGATCGTTAAATCGCCAAATTGCAATCCACCTTCTGGATGCTCGATTACATCTCCTGTTTCCATCAGCTCAGCAATTTCTAAGATCACTTCAGGAGAATGGCAATCAATAATTCCAATAATATTCAAGCCCTTTTCATTTCTTGCATGCTCGATAATATTCGTAAAGGTAAGAGACTTTGCTCCCGTTATTTTTACTGGTTTCCCTGTTTTTGTTCTTCCGATATGAATATGCAGATCTGAGTAATACTGATTCATTTCTTACTTCAACGCCTTCTGTAATTGTAAATATTGGACAGCATAAGCGGTTTTTGCATCATATATTTTCTGTTCTCTTATGTAACGCTCTGCTTCTTCTAATGTGATCTCCATTAAATGAACAAATTCATCCTCATCAAGGGATGCTGCATTTTCCTTCTTTACTAAGCCTTTTGCAAGATATACATGAACGATTTCATCTGCAAATCCAGGTGATGTGAAAAAGGAAATAAGCAACTCCAATTCCTTACAGCTATACCCTGTTTCTTCTTCTAATTCTCTTATAGCACAAGTTTTTGGATCTTCATTAAGCTCGAGCTTTCCTGCAGGTATCTCAATAATAGTTCGTTCTAATGCCTTTCTATATTGCTCCACCATGACAATTTTATTCTCATCTGTTAACGCTAGAATAGCAACTGCCCCTGGATGCTTAATGATTTCACGTTTTGAGGTGTTTCCATTTGGCAATTCTACATCCTCTATTTGAAGGCTTATCACTTTGCCACTAAAAATTTTCTCTGTTTTAATTGTTTTTTCTTCTAGGCGACTCATCTTTCATGGCACTCCCGTTCTATTCCGAATATGTTTTCTCATACATATTATCATACTTTAATTGGAGGAGTTGGCTATGAGAATTTATGTACATGAGAAAGGCATTGTACTCGTCGGGAAAGCTTGGGAAATTCGTGCGAAATTAAAGGAATATAGCAAGGATCATCATTTATTGAAGGACTGGGTTCATTCCTGTTCGAAAAAAGAGAATTAAACCTCTTTCATTGCAATCCCATTTGTTTATTTTATAAACTAGAAGAAAATGAAATCGAGGGCTAGAGAAATGAAAAAAAGACAATTAGGGAAATCAGATTTATACGTAAGTGAACTTGGCTTAGGGTGTATGTCGCTTAGTACAAATCCAAAACATGCTCAAGCTGTTATCGAAGCAGCATTAGAAGAAGGGGTTAATTATTTCGATACTGCCGACCTTTATGACTATGGGAAAAATGAGCAAATTGTCGGACAAGTGCTAAAGCCTATAAGAGACAAGGTCATTATTGCTACGAAAGCAGGAAACCGCTGGAATGAGAATAAAGATGGCTGGAGCTGGGATCCATCAAAAAAACATATAAAGGAAGCAGTTAAACAGAGCTTAACAAGACTTGGCACAGACTATATTGATTTGTATCAGCTTCATGGCGGCACGAAGGAAGATCCCATTGATGAAACAATCGAAGCTTTCGAGGAGTTAAAGGACGAGGGCTTTATCCGCTATTATGGCCTTTCATCGATTAGGCCAAATGTCATTCGTGAATACATGAAAAAATCAAACATGGTCTCGGTCATGATGCAATACAGCCTGTTAGATCGCCGTCCAGAGGAAGAGCTATTGCCACTTCTTTTAGAAAATAGCATTAGCGTAGTTACCCGAGGACCACTGGCAAAAGGTTTATTAAGCAACAAAATGCTAGAGATGGCTTCTGAAAAGGGATATTTAGATTATAGCTTCGAAGAATTAAATCATATCCTCCCACTATTAAAAGAAAAGCTTACCGATTCCCGTACAATGACAGAAATCGCCCTTCAATATAATCTAGCTCATCCAGCGATTTCTTCAGTAATAGCAGGTGCAAGCAAGGTTGAGCAGATGAAAGAAAATGCTAAGGCGGTGCAGACGAACCCACTCTCAGAAGAGGAACTTTCGATTATTCAGTCCATTACTAAAATGAATCAGTATGAAGAGCATCGGTGAAAGGAAAGGATAGATAAACAGGAAAGATAGTACCTGTTTTCATCTATCTTTTTTTTACTACATATGACTCCAAAAGCATTCAGAAAAACACATAAATTATCTAATCAGTTTATATATATGTAAGTAGAGTATTTAAATTAACAATTCGGTAATTACTCAATCCTTAGTTTTAAATGGGGGAAAATATTAAGTAGGAGTGATAAAGTGAACAGATCTAAAAGGATTTTTTACTTTGCAATAATTTTATATTGTTTAACGCTAACAGGCTGTAGCGAAGCCAGAATGAATAATAATCTCGAAATTGTAAACAGTACTATTCTCGATACCCTAGATACATTTCATGATAATGAATTGTATCTGTTTAAATACTTATTAATTCAAGTTGTGGAGGAAGAACAACCTGAAAAAATTGAGGGTATGATCGAACTCTACTTATTAAATAATAATAAAACGCTTCCTTATATTCTTTCCTTAAATAATAGTAATACCATTCCAGCAGAAGATAGTACTACATTAATTGAATTATATGAAAAATTACATAAATATATAAACACACTAGATTTTATGTTAAAAAACAACACTATTAAAAATGATGCAAAGGAACTAGAAGAACTTATTATTTTAACAGAAAAATCACGGAATAAAAAAATTTTATCTGAAGAAAACATGAAAAAAACCAAGTTGCTTTTAACCACACTAAATAAGTATGTAAAAAAATAATTTTCAGATTTTTTGCATTTATTAGTCATTATAGGAGATATTGACGTTTTCTTTTTGTTGTATAAGTTCCCTTTTGAAATCTTTACGTTTTTCCTTTTGATATTTTCAACACTTAGGTTTGGCTTTATTAGTTGTTAATAAGGTTATTTAAGAGGTCTTAAAAACAAAAAGTACACCACTTTATATAAATGATGTACTAATTTTAATATAATGTGTGACATATTCCTGCTTATTTAAATTCCTTCCAATTCATATTGCTTTCACCAAGCAATTCTTCAAAGCTTTTGTTCTTTTCGCGCAAGCGTCTTTCTTCTTTTTTGCGTTGTTCTTCCTCTTCTTTTTGCTTATCTTCAGCCGCTTTTAATTGCTGCTTTGTATCCTTTAATTTCTCCATTAATTCTTGGTTTAGCATATCGCCAAGTGTTACTGGCTTATCCGCCTTTTTAGGCTGGGTCTGCTGTTTTTTCTTTTTCATTGAAATCCCCTCATACTAATAATTTACGATTTATTATATCATTTTCATCGCAAAAACTCGAGAAACTCAATCCGATTGCCGAATGGATCATCAACGAAAAATCGGCTTCTTCCCTCAATTGGCGGTTCCTCTTTTATACGAATCTCGTGCTTTTCCAAGCTTTCGCGCAAAACTGATAAATTTTCTACGACAAATCCAGGATGAGCTTTTTTCGCAGGATGAAAATCTTCTTGCACACCAATATGTATTTCTTGGTTTCCACACATAAACCAGCAGCCTCCACGTTTTTGCAGGTTTTCAGGCTTCGGGATTTCTTTCAGTCCAAGAATGCCCCCAAAGAATGCTCGCGCTTGTTCCTCACAGTCCTTTGGTGCGGCTAGCTGAATATGATCAATGCCTATAAATGAAAAATTCATACATCTCTCCTCCTAAAAATAACGAAAAGCACAGCATTTACTACTGCACTTTTCGAAATAGATTAATAAGCTTCTGTCAGTACATTCTCATCTACTTGTAATTCTGCTCCAGTCGATTGGATAATCTCCTCTACCGTGTAGCCTTTTGCAACTTCGACAAGCTTTAAGCCTGATTCCGTTACATCAATGACTGCCCGCTCTGTAATAATACGATTCACAACTGCTTTTCCTGTCAGCGGAAGTGTACATTCTTTTAAAATTTTTGACTCTCCATCTTTATTCGTATGATCCATAATGACAATAATTTTTTTCGCACCATGGACAAGATCCATCGCACCGCCCATTCCCTTAATCATCTTCCCAGGAATCATCCAGTTTGCAAGATCACCTTTTTCTGAAACTTCCATACCGCCAAGGATGGCGATATTCACATGCCCGCCACGGATCATCGCAAAGGATTCGGCACTGTCAAAATAAGCTGATCCCGGAATGGCTGTCACCGTTTCCTTGCCCGCATTAATTAAATCAGGATCCACTTCTTCATTCGTAGGGTATGGACCAATGCCAAGCAAGCCATTCTCTGATTGTAGTACCACTTCTTTATCATCTGAAATATAGTTAGCTACAAGTGTTGGCATGCCAATCCCAAGATTAACATAAAAGCCCGTTTCAATTTCCTTCTCAGCACGTCTAGCAATTTTTTCGCGAACAGCAGCTTTATCATTAGTCATTGCAGCGTCTCCTTCCTAAAGCGTTTTTACTTTTGCACTGTTAGCCTTTCAATTCGTTTCTCCTGATTTCCTTCTATCAATGCTTGAACATAAATACTCGGGGTATGAATACCGTTTGGATCTAGCTCACCGATTTCGTACAGATTTTCTACTTCAGCAATTGTTACCTTCCCTGCCGCAGCAATCATCGGATTAAAATTTCGAGCTGTTTTGTGATAGACGAGATTACCCATTTTATCGGCCTTCCACGCTCTCACCAAACTGAAATCAGCAATCAATGATTCTTCAAGTAAGTATTCTTTTCCATGAAAATTCTTTGTTTCTTTCCCATCAGCGATTGGTGTTCCTACTCCAGCAGGCGTATAAAAGGCTGGGATTCCTGCTCCGCCAGCACGGATTTTTTCAGCTAATGTTCCTTGAGGAAGCAGCTCCACTTCGATCTCTCCAGAAAGCACTTGTCTTTCAAATTCTTTATTCTCGCCAACATAAGAGCCGACCATTTTCTTTATTTGCTTATTTTTTAGAAGTAAGCCAAGCCCCCAGTCATCGACACCACAGTTATTCGAAATGACTGTTAAATCCTTGACACCTTTTTCCACTAATGCAAGAATTAAGTTTTCAGGTATGCCACAAAGACCAAATCCGCCAACCATTAACACAGCGCCATCATGAATATCCTTCACTGCTTCATTAAAGGAAGTACAAATTGTTTTCACGTCATTCTCCCCCTCGTTTGAGAACGTTTATTTATATAAAAAATGAAAATTGCTTGTGTTAGTGAATTAAGTTAGCTCGACAATGGTTGCGACTCCTTGGCCACCGCCGATACATAGAGTGGCAAGACCTTTTTTCGCCTGCCTTTTTTGCATTTCATGAATTAATGTAACAAGAATTCGAGCGCCGCTTGCACCAATCGGATGGCCTAAGGCAATGGCACCGCCATTGACATTTAATACTTCTTTATTAAAGTGAAGCTCTCGGTCAACGGCAAGTGATTGGGCTGCAAACGCTTCGTTTGCTTCAATTAGCTCTAAGTCTTCCATTGATACCGCTGCTTTTTCTAATGCTTTTTTTACTGCATTTACTGGTCCAATTCCCATAATGCTCGGATCGACTCCTGCACTTGCATTGGCTTTAATGACAACTAATGGCTGAAGTCCTAGCTCGTCGGCCTTCTTTCTGCTCATTACGACAAGCACAGCTGCTCCGTCATTTATGCCTGACGCATTTCCAGCTGTTACGCTGCCGTCTTTTCTGAATGCTGGCCGCAGTTTTGCTAATTTCTCAGCTGTTGTTCCTTTTTTCGGATATTCATCCGTATCAAAAATAATCGGATCTCCTTTTCTTTGCGGAATGACAACAGGAACAATTTCATCCTTAAATCTGCCTTCTTCTATCGCATTTACTGCCTTTGTCTGACTGGCTGCAGCAAATTCATCCTGCTCTTCCCTTGTTAATTCGTATTTATCACAGAGGTTTTCTGCAGTCACCCCCATATGATAATCGTTAAATGCACATGTTAAGCCGTCAGAAGTCATTGTATCGATCAGCTTCTGGTCACCCATTTTGAAGCCATTGCGCGCATTTTTTAATATGTATGGTGCCTGACTCATATTTTCCACGCCACCGGCAACAATAATTTCTGCATCCCCTGCGATAATTGCCTGTGTTGCCAAATGAACGGCCTTTAAGCCAGATCCGCAAACCTTATTAATTGTCATCGCGGAAACGCTTACAGGAAGTCCCGCTTTAAGTGCTGCCTGTCTTGCAGGGTTTTGGCCAATGCCTGCTTGAAGTACATTTCCTAAGATAACCTCATCTATTTGCTCAGGTTTCAAACCCGCTTTCTCAAGTGCGCCTTTGATGGCTATTGCCCCTAGTTCTGGAGCAGAAACATCCTTTAGACTTCCGTTAAAACTGCCGATCGCTGTTCTTACAGCACTTACAATAACTACTTCTGTTTGTGTCATATCCCTCATCCTTTCAATCCCATATCACTACTAATATTTCGCGAAAAATCATAGAAATCCTTTTATTATGTCAAAATTTCTATTATTCTTGCTTTTTGAAAAACAAACAGAATAAAATAAGAGAATAGAAGAGCGGTCGCTCAGTTTTGATTAAGAAAAGCGCATGCACCTAAGGTCTCGGCCGTACAAACTGGAAGGCTTCTCCTCTCGTTAAAGGAAACACGGTGAGCGTGAGCAACTGCTTTTGCGCAATCGTTGCCGAGAAGACCTGAAGTTTGATAGGAGATAGGATGCTTGCGCTAGACAGTTCTCTGTCTCAAAAGTTATACTTTCTTAATTTATTTGTAATCGTTTACAGCTTAAATCCTACCCTTATAAACTATGTGATTGGAGAGAAAAACATGACGCTGCAATTGCCTGAAAAAGTAACAATCATTGAAGTTGGTCCCCGTGATGGGCTGCAGAATGAAAAAGCTTTTATCCCAACTTCGGTTAAAAAGGATTTTATTAAAGGCTTGAGAAACGCTGGTTTAACGGAAATAGAGCTTACTTCTTTCGTATCACCAAAATGGGTTCCACAAATGGCTGATGCCGCTGAAATTGTCGCCGATTGCCTTGATGATCAAACAAGGAACATCGTTTTAGCTCCGAACCAAAAAGGAATAGACAGAGTTTATAAAACTGATTGCAAAGCGGTTGCTGTTTTTGTTGGGGTCAGTGATACATTTAATCAAAAGAACATCAATAAATCGACGCAGGAAAGTATGCTTGAGCTCATCCCAATTATTCATGAATTAAAAGAGAATGGATACTTCGTCCGTGCTTGTATTTCTACTGCCTTTTACTGTCCTTATGAAGGAAAAATAGAATTGGAAGATACGATGCGTTTATGCAGGCAATTTGTTGAGGCAGGGGTTGATGAGCTAAGTGTAGCTGACACAATTGGCCTGGCTGTACCGCATGAATCCTTTGCCGTATTTAGCAGCTTGAAGAAGGAATTTACGAATACCTTATTGACTGCTCATTTCCATGATACGAGAAAGATAGCCCTCGCCAATATTTTTGCTGCATTACAAGCTGGGGTTGACCGTTTTGATACATCAGCTGGTGGTCTTGGCGGATGTCCATTTGCTCCAGGGGCTTCTGGAAATGCAGCTACTGAGGATGTTGTCTACATGCTTGAACGTATGGGCATTCAGACGAATATAGATTTAGATAAATTAGTTGAGGCCATTTCGATTGTTCAGCCACATTTATCACGAGCAATCGATAGTACATATTACCGTTTTCAGCAACAAAACCGTTAGCTAATGAATAAATTCCTCCTCTATCATCCATCTTATTAGGTGAATCATATTAGAGGGGGGATTTTTTTATGAGTCAAAAAAGGGATAAAGGCTTCAGCCAAAAGGGAAAGCCGAATAGTGATACAGTAAACCAAACAATTGCTGCTGAAGAATTAGAAAAAGCGATTCATCCGACAAAGCGTCAAAATTCAAAGCAATAATACTTTAGGAACGCTTGGCTACCGGATTTGTGCTTTTATTAAGGGGACGGGATTAGACCTCCCCTTTTTTATTTCCCCCATTTTAAGCTGAGTTCATGTTTTAAATTCCACTAAAATGGTAAAATAAAGAAAAGGAATATTAGGGGGATGGGACATGAAAAGACTGCTTCGTATTATTCGCTACCTTCTTTCTTTCCTTCTCTTTCTCACTTCCATTGGTATTTATTTTACAAATCGGCTTATGTACATGAGGAAGAAAGAAGATCAATTTATCTTGGATCGGGAACAAGAAGCTGGACGGCTCGATTTGATGGAATATGAAGGACTTCCAAAGAAGGAAATTCTCATTCCTTCTCCTTTTGGCTACAACCTCAAAACAGTGATAATCAATCCAAATAACAATCATCGCTTCATAATTATCTCTCATGGTGTAACGGAAAATAAAATGAATTCCATTAAATATATGCAGCTCTTTTTAGAACGCGGATTTAATGCCGTAATTTATGATCATCGCCGTCATGGGGAGTCCGGCGGAAAAACGACAAGCTTTGGCCATTATGAAAAATTCGACTTAAAGACCATTGTCGATTGGCTAAAGGAAGAATATGGATCAAATATTGAGATAGGCATTCATGGTGAATCAATGGGGGCAGCAACCATGCTGCTATATGCAGGCATGCTTGAGGATGGAGCAGATTTTTATATTGCCGACTGTCCTTTTTCTGACTTTAGGGAACAGCTTACTTACCAAATTAAAAGAGAATTAAAGCTTCCGCCAAAGCTTATTCTGCCTGTTGGTGATTTATTTTTGCGCATGCGGCAGAAGTATTCCATTAAAGATGTCTCTCCTATTTCAGTTATTGAAAATATCCAAAAACCGATCCTCTTTATTCATAGCCAAAAGGACGATTTTATTTTGCCAACAATGTCTAAAGCGTTGTATGATTTAAAAAAAGGCCCCAAAAAGCTCTTCCTTGCTGCCAATGGAGTCCATGCGCAATCTTTGAATGAAAATAAGGATGACTATGAAAAGGTCATTGATGAATTTTTAGAGGAATATGTTGATGGAAATGAGGCTTAGACGTTCATATGCCTCATTTCTATTCCAGATACACTTCATTGCTCACGTTTGTAGATACTCCCCTAGCAAACTCATACTCTCCTACTTTTAAGAAGTAGCGGCCGCTCTCCCTTTCAATAATCCTTGCCCTTTTCAACTCTTCTTTCCCTACTACTTCAATTAGGCTAATATCACTTTTCTCTATTTGCCCATAAATAACGGGGATTCTATTTTCCAATCCTCCCCTGGAATCATAATCATAGAAAACATTTTTAAAGACGGTCAATCTTTCATCTTCACCAAATTCCCAATGATTATGCCCGGCATTTTCCCACCCATCCTTCTCATTCCCCTTTAGATAGGCTACTGTGACCGCATCGAATTCCTCTTTCTTTTCATTTTTCTGTCTTGTTGTATACAACAGAATCACGCCGTCTCTCACTTTTTCTTTATGGATGACTTCCTTTACATTAAAAGGAATTTCCTCTTCGATTACTTTATTTATTGGTACCGCCCTGCAAGCTGTCAACAATAAAAAAAGAATCAATATGATCGGCCATGTTTGTTTCACATCTGTCCCCCCACTTTAGCAACATCTTTACCATTAGATGTTGCTAAGTGAAGGAACATGCCTCGTTTTTGAATTTTCTGGATAAAATTACGAAAACAAGCTTAATTTATGATTGTCTTTGCAATCTCTAGTAATGCTTTCTTCTCTTCTTCCTCTAAGACACATAACTGTCTACTCATGTGACAGTTTTCAGAAAATAAAAAGTGAAACTTCTTAGGAGAGTCCCTTGCTAGAAGTTTCACTTTCTACTTAAAGTTATTTAACTGTCTGTCCTGTCATACAAACTCATTCTTGGATTTAAGTATTGGTTCGGGCTTTTTAATTGAAAGCAATTCGCCTTCTCTGAAAAATCGATTGTCATTGATTCTTCGAAAAAGACTTCCTTTGATTTTTCAATGTAGATACTGCCTATATTTGTTTTAATCTCATGATCCTCAACTTCTAGTCCATTTACTAGCCAAAGAGCTGATACACCACTTACTACACACCCGCAGCCCTCTGTATCATATTTAAGCTTCAAGTAGCCATTTTTGTTAGCCAATTTCGATTCTATTTTATTTGCTGCTTTTTCGGTTACGATAATTTCCAATCATATAACCTCCTTACTGCATTATTTTATCATAATTTAGTATACATACCCTTTTTGTTGCTTTTTTTTCGTTTACCTTATAACATCAAGAGAAATATGACAATTTTATGAAGGAGTGGATATGTATGTCAAAGATTACGATTAAAGTGAATGATAATGGATCTTATCGTATTACAGGTGATGTTGAACTCATTGATGGGGAAGGAAATTCATTTGTCACAAAGCAGTCATTTTCGCTCTGTCGCTGTGGGAGAACATCTAATGCTCCGTTTTGTGATGGAAGCCATAAAGGGGTGTTTGAATCAGTTGTTCGTGCTCCGAAGCCTACTGAAGAATAAAAGAATGTTCATGCATGAATAAGAGTAAAAGGAGAGTTAGATTGGCATCATTTCCAATCACACTCTCCTCATTCATCTATACATTCCTTAATTAAATGATTGCTTAATATTTTCTGTACTATCTACTGTTTGTTGAATATATTCTGCGATTAAATGATTATCTGCGGTAATCTCATCAATCGATGCACTTACTTGCTGTAGGCTTGCAGTTGCTTCCTCAATGATTGCAGCAAATTCATTCGTTGATGATTCTACATCTTCACTGTTTTTCCCTACCCTTTTAGCTAGAGAGTCAAACTCTTGAAACTTTTTATTTACCTTATTCAGCATGGCATTCAGTTCAGAGAATTTATCGTCTACTTCTTTGGATGATTCAACACTTTGCTTTAAATTCACACTGCTCGTTTGCATATTTCCTTGAGCTAATTCATTTGTCTTATTAACCTCTATAAGGTTTTCGGTAATTTTAATGGTAATTCTTTTCGTTGTATCAGCTAAATTTCTTATTTCTTCTGCAACGACGGAGAAGCCTTTCCCCGCTTCACCTGCTCGAGCGGCCTCAATTGAAGCGTTTAATGCCAGTAAATTTGTTTGTTCTGTAATTTGCTGAATTTGATGGGCAAATTGATTGGTTTCCTCTATTTTTTGAGTTAATGTTAGAAAGTTTTCATTAAGTGCATGAATAACTGTTTGTAAGTTATCCATCTCACCTATTAGATGCTTAGCCTTCAATTGACCTTCATCAGCAGCAATACTTGATTGAATCGATTCTTCAATCAGTTCTCTCGTTGACTCATTCATTTCCTTCAAAACAATTAAATTATTATGAGCATTACTGGAAATTCCCGTGATTTGTTCGCTTTGTACTTGGCTGCCTGCTGACACTTCATTTATTGCAATTCTCATTTCATCTTGTGAAGCAACACTAATCTGAACTTTTCCATTCAGCTTACTTAACGTATCGGCAATTGTAAATAACTCTTTCTCAAGCTTCACTTTTTGTTCTGCCTGTGCTTTTTCATTTAATTCTGCTTGATCGATATATTCGATAAGCTTTTTGTATTGCTTATCATTTAAATAGATTAATACTGTTAGAAGGACACTAGACAATAAATAAACCATTAAAAATGCAGCAAATTCTTCTTTTAGATAGACATACGATTCCGAAGGGAAAAAGCAATTATAAATAAGAATAAATATCCCGAAGCCAAAACCAATACCAAATAAATCTTTTTTGAATTGAACAGCAGCAAAAATGGTAAAGAAGAATACGCTTATGATACCCGATAAACTACCGCCATATATATAAGTAGGGATGATCGTTCCTATGTTCATACCAATAACAATAATGTACGGAAAGATGATTTCCTTCTTACTTTTGTTTGCAATAAAATAGACAATTGGATAAACGATTAATTGAATAAGATAAATGATACTTGTTATTGAAGTGGCATCTAATGCCACAGCCCCAAACAATCCGATAATCGTGGAAATTAAATAAACAGAGAGCATTAATTTGTTCTTACTTTTCAAATCCATTAATTTTAATTGTTGTATGGCATTCATCTTATTCCTCCGATAGAAAATGATTTATTATTTATACTTATCTATCGACTTAATTAAGGATTTTTCAATAGACATGATTGCATTAATTTTGAGTAAATATTGTCTTTATTTCTAGTTTATTCATATCCTCATTTATCCCCATTCAAAACAGGACATCAATAATATCAGCTATATTTATCCAAACGAAGGTATCCTCTTGAGTAAGTTGTATCTTTTTCTGTTGCTGATCTACTTTCACTACGATCCCTCTTAATTCTCTATCGTTAAATTCCTCAAATAAAACGAAAATAACCTCCTTCCTATCATGCATAGCTTCGAAAATAATCTGAGAGAGTCGCTCTTTTTCTTGATCGTCAATTAGTGGACGTACTTTCTTTTGCAAGCTTTTCTGATGCAGGATAAAAGCCTCCTTATGCTCTGGAAGCATCATTCTTGATGATTCGAACAAACCGTTTCCTTGTAGTTTTTTGCTCATTTCGTATGCCCTCCAATTTTTTGCGCTCGCTCTCTTGCTTGACCGAAGCGCTTTAAAGAAGATGCTCTCATAATTACGGCATTCCCGTATTTTTCTTTCATGCGGTCAATCGTCCTTTCCAATAATAACTTTTGCTCACGATTATCAAATAAGGTTAACTGATATTCATGATCGCTTATAAGTTGACTGAGCGTAATCCCAATCTTTCGAATCGGCTGGCCATCCCAGTTCCTTTGAAATAATGTTGTTGCTGCTTCGTACACCTCATTTGTCAGATTGGTTGGATCGAACAATTTCATTTGTCTGTGAAAGCCGTGGGGGTGATTAAAATCTGCTCCTTGACAATCTACTGAGACGACCCATCCCATATACCCTTTCGCTCGCATCCGCTGACATACTAGCTCAGAAAGTTCTAATAAAGGCACCTTAATTTCATCAAGTGTACAAAAATCAAATGGAAGAGTCATCTGATGTCCAATTGCTTTTTGTACATCATGGGCAGCTGGTTTGACAGGGGAGAAATCCTGCCCATTAGCAATAAGCCACAGCACCTCACCGTTAACGCCCCATTTCTCCCTCAATTTTGATAATGGCGTTTGTGCCAGCTGCCCAATTGTAAAAATCCCCATTCCTTTCAAATGCTGACGCATCCTAGAACCTACCATGAACATTCGCTGAACTGGCAGCCGCCAAAGAGTCTCTTGCAATTCCTCCTTGTGTAAAGTGAAGATACCTGAATGGTTCTTCTTAGCAAAATTGTCACATGCCATCTTTGAGAGCACTTTATTTTCACTCATTCCAATCCGTATATATATTCCCGTTTCGTTCATTACTTTTTGTTGAATACTTGTAGCAATTTTAATGGGATTACCAAACAGTTTTAAACTTCCTGTGATGTCCAAAAATTGTTCATCAATACTGTACGGCTCAACTAAATCCGTATAAGATTGAAAAATCTCTGTAATTTGCAGAGACACGTTGATGTATTCTTGCATATGCGGGCGAACGAGCACTAAATCAGGACATTTTTTTAGTGCCTCGCCAAGACTTTCTGCTGTCGTCACACCGTATTGTTTTGCTAAAGGACATGCAGCAAGAATAATTCCTGAGCGACGAGCTGGATCTCCCGCAACAGCAAGCGGTCGATTGGCATATTCTGGGTGAGCCGCTTTTTCAACACTCGCATAAAATGACTGACAATCCGCCAGCATGACAATTCGTTTTTTCTTGTCGTTATTCATCTTTTCTTCCTCAAATCAATGTGCAAATACATATTTAAGCATTTGTATTGTTCCGCCCTTACTAGATTCCAAAGCATGGAGAACTTGTGATGGTAGCCTCTGCACAAATAATGAGCCTCAACGAATAATTTGTTCTGTTGCTGCTCATACACTTTTATTCCTCGTTCGCGCATCTGTTTTCGGAGTTCGGCCATCTTAGTAATAATCTGATCTTGTACTTGCCTTAGGCTTTTTTCGTAAATATCATTCATCTTTAATTTTGCTGTTCGGAATTTTGTAATATCGCTTTCTAAAACATCCAGTAGAATAGGGAGGAGGACGTATTCTTTCACCAATTGAAGATCCTCTTCCATAACTAGAGGGGCTTGCTTCATCCTTATCCGTCCTTTCAGTGGATACCTACAAGAAATAAGCATAAATAATGAATACTCATTTTTAATGCCCTTCATATTCGTGTTTATTTCAAATTTTCATTACTCCTGTAATCCTTAGGAGGAGTCATCTATACACAAAATTCGTATTTCTGGCATCATGTGGTTATCCATCCTATCTATCCTCTCCTAAAAACAGGAACGTTTGTTCTTATCCTATCCATCATAATACTCGAATATACGTTCGGTTTCAATGGAAATTTATCGACTAATTTCTTGAAATTAGGAAGTTTTCTCCACAACAAAAACGTATACTCTTTTATAAAGAGGAAAGGGAAACTAATTTATAAATGGTGCAGAAGCGCTTGAAGCAATATAACGAGGATAGCGAAGAATTTATTGCCATACATGACAAAATCCTCACTTCTTAAAAAGTGGAGAATCATTTACACAAGGTTGAAAATGATGTTGTTTATGGATGGATAACGGATTCACCTTATTTTTAAAAGTTGAAAAACCGCCAGACATGGCGGCTTATTTATTTCTTATAAAATAATGTAAGAAGAAAAAACATCATGAAACTTACAAGTAATGCCACACCGCCACCAATGTATAAGGAGAGTGTAACACCTTCCGGCAAGTTAAATGGTTTAACCATATATAACCACATACCTACAGATAGACCGACAGAACCAATAATAGCGCTCCAAACATGGATTCTCGTTAAAATGGTCTCGGTCGTCTGAAACACTTTATAGAAAACGGCCCATCCAAAAAGTGATAACCAGCCAACAACAAGGATATGTGCATGGACAGGACGGAAAGCATATGCCCCCGATCCAGCCATATGTGCGCCAAGGATTGCTCCGATTAACCCAAAAACACCTGCAAATCTTAATAAAACTAAACTATGGTTATTCATCAAAAATCATCCTCCATTTTATACAGATCTTCTCTTTCATACTCTTAAATTTACTTTATGAATATGAACGGAGGATGAATAGATATTTACAAATTTCAGCTTATAGGCAGCTCCACAATAAACGTAGTTCCTTCATTTTCTTTGCTTCTAACGTGAATGTGACCACCATGGAGACGAATAATCGTTTCAACAATAGATAGCCCTAATCCTGTTCCCTCTACTGTTCGTGTGCGTGCAATGTCGGCCCGATAAAAACGATCAAAAATTCTCTCTACTTCCGTCTTGTTCAATCCGATTCCAGTATCTTCAAATGTGATAAAAACCGATTCACCTTCTTCTCTAATCGATAGCTCAATACTGCCGTCCTGTTTATTATATTTAATCGCATTTGATAAAAGATTATCCCACACAGTATTCAGTAAAGAAGGGTCCCCGTTAATATCGATATCAGGCAATGAATAGCTAAGCATTAATCCTTTTTCACTAACTGCCCATTGATAATTTCTCACTAATTCCTTTATTTGCTTGGCAACATTAAATCGTCCTTTATTTAAAAGATCCTCATTTCGATCTAATGAGGCAAGCAGTAATAATTGTTTTGTTAAAGTGGAAAGTCGTTTAATTTCATCATTAATAATGGAAACATATTGCCGTCTTTCTTCCACACTTATCGATTCATTCTCTAATAGATTCGTATAGCCTTTAATATTGGATAGTGGTGACTGGATATCATGAGAAATATTCGATGTGAATTCCTTTCTCATATCATCCATTTGTTCTAGCTTTTTTGCCATTCGTAAAAAGCTATCAGTAAGATCTCCAAGTTCATCCCGACGTGTGCGATCAAGTTCAACATTGAAATTTCCATTTGAAAGTAACTTAGTCGCCCTCGTTAAGTTAGAAATTGGTTTAACTAAATACTTTGTACTAATAACGACCATAGAAATACTTAAAGCAACCGTTAATACAAGAATCCAACCAAATAAAATATGCATCTCATTGAAAAGAAGTTTAATATCTGGTCTCACAAAGAGAGCAAAGCTTCTTCCATTGTGCTTCAATGGAACACCAATCGTATTTCCAAGTTCATTTGCAAAAAAGCCCGTTACAAAGGTTTCCTGTGGAAAGTCGAGAATTCCGTGGAAAACACTCCCATTCAATACATACTCTTTTGTTGAGTCAGGCAGACGTTTATCTCTAAATGCTTCTCCATAAAAAACACCATGTCCATTACTGTCTACTAGATACATTTGGTAGCCGACTGCGGTAATGCTTTCTAAATACTCTGCTAGGTCAACCGTTGGGTGCTCTTTTGCAAAAGCAGCAATATCTAAGGCGATTTTTGTATTTTTTTCGTCATTATAAGGCTTTAATTTTTGCTGATAATAACTATTAGAAATTAAAAAAGCTAAAATAAAGCTTACAAACATGATACTAATCGTCATTACAGTAAATTTCACATACAGCGTTTTCATTGACGGTGGACCTCCAATAAATATCCAATCCCACGCACTGTTTTTATTTGAAAATCATCAGTCAATTGAGAAAAACGCTCCCTTAATCTTTTTATATGAACATCAACAGTTCTCTCATCCCCTTCATAATCTAGACCCCAAATCTGTTCAATTAGCTGCTCTCTCGAAAACACTTGCATCGGGTTAGAAAGGAGAAAAAATAAAAGCTCAAATTCCTTTAAGGGCAAAAGAAAGGTTCGGTCCTTAATCTTCACTTCATAGCTTTTTTTATTTATTGTTGTATTTCCTACGCGCACGATTGATCCATCTGGTTGATGATCATAACGGCGCAACAAGGCTTTTATGCGAAAGCTTAATTCCTTTGGTTCAAATGGCTTGACTAAATAATCATCTGTTCCAGCTTGAAACCCACGCTCCTTGTCTTCAATTTGATTTTTAGCAGTTAAAAGGATCACCGGAATATCATACTGATTTCGAATCGCTTTCGTTAGCTCATAGCCATCCATGAACGGCATCATTAAATCCACAACAGCTAAATCACATGCTTCAGTTTTCAGAATATCTAAAGCTTCCATCCCGTCTTTTGCTTGAATTACTTTATACCCCGCCTCAGTTAAGTGGATATGTACGAGTCTTAAAATATTAAGATCGTCATCTACAATCAGAATATTGGTCATCATCAATTCTCCTATACGATAGCTAAACTAGCCCTGATTGATATCAAGGCTAGTTAATAATTTTAATATACTATACAACTTGCCCATCACTTATTGTAATGATTTGATCGGCATAAGTAAGCATTTCTTCGTCATGGGTAACCATCAATGTAGCTATATTTAGCGTTTTCGTTAAATCGCGGATTAGCTTCATAACATCTTTTGACCTTTTTGAATCTAAGCTTGCCGTCGGTTCATCTGCAAAGAGAACTTTTGGTTTATGGATAATCGCACGAGCAATGGCAATCCGCTGTTTTTCCCCACCTGATAATGAAGACGGATACGCTTTTTTCCGATGGGACATTTCTACTAAACCTAGTAGCTTGTTTATTTCTTTTTGTGCTTCATCCTTCTTTAATTTCGTTTCGGCAACATCCAGCATGAGCATCAATTGTTCTTCTACTGTAAGAAAAGGAACGAGATGGGCAAATTGAAAGACAAAGCCAAATTTACATGCTCTGATTTTCCGCACTTGCTCTGAATTCATGGAAATCATATTTTCCCCTTCAAATATGACTTGTCCATCAGATGCACGTTGAAGTCCTGCTGCTATTGTAAGCAACGTACTTTTTCCAGAACCTGATGCACCAACTAATGCTGTGATCTCCCCTTCTTTCAAAGAAAGATTCACACCTTTTAATATTTCTTCCTTCACTTCGCCATTCAAAAATGTTTTTCTAACTTCATCTATAGTAAATATTGTCATCTTAAACCTCTCCTTGTTGAATGGCTTGTAATGGTTCGACTTTTTTGATTTGTATCCCTGAAAGTGTCGCTCCTATAAATCCAATCACCAGGAAAATAATCGACAATTGTATAGTCGTCTCCATCGTTAAATGAAACGGCATTCCATTAGGCGCAATTTGAGTAAACACTTGGCTAATTGCAATCGATAGACAAAGCGCCATGACTGTAATAACCATCATTTGTGTCCACATCATTTTAAACAAAGCATTTGTCTTTACTCCAATAGCTTTAAGAATCCCGTAAAGGCCCATTTTTTGAACATTCATCATGTAGAAGAAAATCGCAAATAGCATCCCACTAATGACGACTAAAAACCAAACAATCATATTTAATGACATTTGCTCTGCGCTATAGCTTGGAATTGTATTGAGAAAATCCTTCTTTGAAAATAACTGTAACCCAGCAATTACATGTGACAACTCTCCATCTGGTACGAAAACAAACTGCATTTCCAAGGCACGGTACATGTCCTGATAGTCTCTCATATGAATAAATGCAACAGGCGCATGACTGTATTTCTTTTGATCGACAAATCCTTTTACAATAAACTGACCATTATATTGATTATTTGTCAGTGTATCACCAATCTTCACTCCTTCTTCCTGTAATGAGCGATCCAATACAATTTCTCCCCTTTTCACATGAGGAAAAAATGTTGAGTCCGTTGCTGTTACAAAAGCAACACTACGCTGCTTACCCGCTTCCTCATTCAAAAAACCCATTTGAATGGACAGCGCTACGGCATCCTCCTCTTTATTTAACAGCCTCTCTTGGGTACTACTATCTATTCTTGACAGATTATAGGTTTCCTCTGCATCTTCACTCATATAAAATGAACCATTTGGTAAATCTTTAATTAATGCGGCATTGTCTTGTGATAGTCCACTCGCCAAACCAGATATAATAAACGTCAATAAACTAACAAGAAAAACGATTGAACCTAAAATCAAAAATTTCCCCTTATTTTTCTTCATTTCTTTCCAACCAATGTTCATCTTTATTCCTCCAATCTCCTCTTTGACATCCTTAGTTTATAATCGTTATGTGAACTGCAGATGAACGAGTCGATTCCATTGGAAAGAAAAATGACGATAATAAAGAGCCAAAGAAATATATTCTCAGGCTCTTTATCATCATCATCTATTTTTTATCAAACATTTTCCCAGCAACTTTCTCAGCCAGATGAGGAAAGACATTGTACAGCGTACTGCCAATATCCATCCATCTTGGCAGATTCAACTCACGCTTAGGATGAATCATTAATTGAGTAATTTTATTAGCTACCTCATCGGACTTAAGCATGAATCTCTTTACGTTTTTTATATAATTCCCCGATTTATCAGCAATCGTGAAGAAGTTCGTTTCAATTGGACCTGGATTCACAGCTGTCACAAATATATTTGTCTTGGCAAGCTCCATCCTTAAACTATTTGTGAAACCAAGCACCGCATGCTTCGTCGCAGAATAACCGCTTGATTTAGGAGTGGCTAATTTTCCTGCTTGAGAGGCAATGTTAATGATATGTCCTGCATTTCTTTCAAGCATGGACGGAAGGACTTCCTTTGTACAAGCCATTAATCCTAGTACATTCACATCAAACATCTTTGCAATTTCCTCAAAGCTTGCTTCAGAAAAAGCATCGAACACACCAAAACCAGCATTATTGAGAAGGATATCCACATACCCAACCTCTTCATAAATTTGTTGAAAAACCTTTTTTACTTGTTCAAAATCGCTCACATCAAGTTGAAAATAAATACTATTTACGGCTGTTTTTTTATTGATAGTCTCGCAAATTTTATGTAATCGATCACTGGACCTAGCTAAAAGTATCGGCCGTGCACCTAGTTCAGCTACTTTCATGGCGACATTTTCACCAATCCCTGATGAGGCACCTGTAATGACAATATTTTTATTGACTAATTTGTTCATTTTTCACCTCAATAATAATTGTGAGAGCCTATTGCGATAAAACTATATATGATATAGAAATGCCTGTCCCTTTTTATTAATCATAATTTCGCCGATTGCGTGCAAATAGTCAAGCTGGGCAACTGTTTCAGACAGTGTCAGAGAAAGCTCTTTTTCATACACAGTTGGAAATAGGCGGCGACATATTTCAAACACAGTGAGCGACTCTGACTCTAACCATTTCCTCACATGCAAGGCCCGTTCATGCTGGCGGGCAAGCCGTTTTTCAATGAGCTCATTCACTTGATCAATATCCTCCCCATGCCCAGGATAAACAACCTGAATCGGAAGGTGCATTAATTTTTTCAGTGATTCATTGTATTGTAATTGGGGTCTAGGTCGTTCTGTTTCTCCTGGTAATGGCGGCTCAAGCAATGGATTTGGTGAAATGTGAGCAAGCAAGTGATCACCGCCAATATATACTCCATCTATTTCTCGAAAAAGTCCAATATGGCTTTGAGCATGGCCAGGCGTTTCAATCACTCGCCACGATTCAAGACCCGGCGGTGTATCTCCTTCTACTAATTCACCAGTAAGTGAACGATTACAAGTGAAGCGTAGCGTTTTTTTCATTAAACCAATCAATGATAAATATTTCTCAGGTATGCCAAATTCATGGAAGAGCTGATAATAAAATTCATCATGTGAGCTTAAAAAATCTTCTGTACGAGATAGCCATCTTTGATTAAAGCGATGTCCATACACTTCTAAGCCCGGTGCAAAATAATCCAAAAGACCAGCATGATCTGGATGATGATGGGTTAGCACAACCTGCTCAATATCATGTGGGGTTAATTCTAAAGCTTTCAGCTGTAATGTTAAAGCTTCCCATGCCGTTTCTGTTTTAGGCCCAACGTCAATAAGGGTTAGTTTCTCCCCTTTTACAACATATACATTGACATCACCGACTGGAAAAGGAGTCGGGATTACGAGTTTGGCAATGCCATTTTTCCATTCTGCCATCATTTCATCTCCTCAAAATACTATATCTAGATAGATTTATATTCAACTGTATTAATGCTTTTTTAAATATACAACTAATTTTACCTTTCTTCTTGATAATTGTCATTATTTTCACATAACTTTAGGGTTTGTTTATTCATATAACACTTCCGCTGCAAAAGAATCGATAGAACAACATAGGTTGTTCTTTTTAACGAATATCTGTTATTCTGTACTTAATTGAAACTTTAGCATTTGATGGAGGGATAATGAAATGAGGTCCACTTCTAAAAAGAAAAAAAGAAAATGGATCCTGATAACCGGAATCATCAGCCTATTTGTACTCATCTGTGCAGGGATATACGGGTATTCCATATACAAATCATTAACAACAGCGGTTGCAACGATGCATCAACCAATCGAAAGAGAACGATCCGAAAAAAGAATAGAAGAAATTATCTTTGAAAAAAAAGAGCCATTTTCCGTTCTCATGCTAGGGGTTGATGAACGCGAGGACGATCGTGGACGTTCTGATTCAATGATTGTTTTAACCGTTAATCCGAATCAAAATTCTGTCAAGATGCTCAGCATCCCTCGCGATACTCGCACAGAAATTATTGGCCGTGGAGAAGAGGATAAAATTAACCATGCCTATGCTTTTGGGGGCATCGAGATGTCAATTGCTACCGTTGAACATTTATTAGATATCCCCATTGATTACTATATCCAAATAAATATGGAAGGTTTTATGGATATCGTTGATTCGGTTGGTGGGGTAACTGTGAATAATGATTTAGATTTCACGATAGGCGATAGCCATTTTCCTAAAGGTGAAATCACGTTAGATGGTGAAGATGCTTTGCTGTTTTCCCGAATGAGATATGAGGATCCGAGGGGTGACTTTGGCCGCCAATTAAGACAGCGTGAAGTCATTCAAGCAATAATTAAAGAAGGAGCAAGTCTTTCATCCTTAACTAACTATCAAAAGATTTTTCGTGCATTAGGGAAAAATATTAAAACAAATCTAACGTTCAATGAAATGATCGATATCCAAAGAAATTACCGGAATGCAGCAAAAGCGATTGAACAACTGCCACTAGAAGGAGATAATCAATTAATCAATCAAATTTATTACTTTATGATTTCCGACGAAGAAGAAGAACGTATTCAAGGGGAACTAAAAACTCATCTGGAATTAACATAATTTTTCGTTTTTTCTCATAATGCCTCTTGACAAACAAGCTTGTCCACCTTCATAATCACTATTAATATCTTAAGAATGAAAATGTAGCGATGAATAAGGCCAGTAAATGGATAATGACGAAAGAGAGTGAAGTTCGAACCCGGCTGAAAGACTTCACCGTCCACTTCCCCATTGAACCTACCTTATGAGCGGTTAGGCAAACCTAAACGTGTGATCCGGCGTTAACGGAATTGAGATGCCTTTTTCTCAGCTTTTTTGGGAGAGGCAATTGAAGGTGGTACCGCGAAAAGCTTAGTCCTTTCGTCCTTTACAGGATGGAGGGGCTTTTTTTATTGAAATTACATTTCTAGGAGGAGGAACAACCATGAACAAATTAGCTATCATCGGTGCGGGCTCAATGGCAGAGGCTTTGCTGTCTGGCATTGTGAAAAATAAGTTAATGGATAGCAAGCAAATATGGATGACGAATAAAGCCGATCATGAAAAATTAATTGCCTTGCAAAATCAATATGGTGTGCAGACTACTTATGATTTAGAAGCAATTTTTCAAGATGTCGATGCCGTTATTCTTGCAGTAAAGCCAAAAGATGCAGCTGAAGCCATTTCTTATATAAAAAGCTACTTAAAAGAAGGATTGCTCCTCATTTCTGTCATGGCAGGCGTGGGCATTCAAACAATTGAGAAACTTGTCGATCCATCTTTAGCCATTGTTCGTGCTATGCCAAATACATCCGCTGCCATTGGAAAATCCGCTACCGCTCTTGCAATCAATACGAAGGTATCCCCTACACAGTTAGAACTTTCACTTAATATATTTAAAACCGTTGGCCTAACAACAACTGTCCAAGAAGATCAGCTTGATGCTGTCACTGGTCTTTCTGGCAGTGGGCCTGCTTATATCTATTACTTAGCAGAAGCAATGGAAAAGAGCGCAATCGATAGCGGTCTTGAGAAAGATGTTGCAAAGGAATTAATTATCCAAACATTAATAGGTGCAGCAGAAATGCTAGCAAAATCAAAAAAAGAGCCTGAACAGCTAAGAAAAGAAGTAACAAGTCCTGGCGGAACAACAGAAGCAGGTTTGAAAATTTTAGAAACCTATCGTGTACAGCATGCATTTATCGATTGCATTAAAGAAGCAACCGCACAGTCTAAACGACTTGGCGAACATATTCGTGCTGGGATGAAAATGAATAGTTAGCCTTTTGCGATCGGCTTTACGGACCTTATTTAGTTTTTTTGAGTATACATTCTTCCTTTTTTTGATCCAGTATAGGGAAGGTTCATTTTCTTTAAGAGGCGGCTTGCTGTATAGGGTGAAGATAGATGGAGAAATTCACATAATTTTTTATTTGTAATTGTGGAATTTATTAGAAGGAAATAATCATTCATTGCTTGAAGATGTGCATCTTTATTTTTCAATTGGCAAGTTGGGCAATGCCAGGTTCCATGTATTCGTTCCATGCCAAATTTTTCACATTGAAGACACTGAACGCCAGTTATAATATCCGTTTCAGGTATTTTAAAATAGCTTAGGACATCATATGTTTCTGGAATATGATTTTTAATTAACAATTTTGCTAATTTCTTTATATCATTGGATGTTAACTGATCCTCTGTGTATTGCATACTTAGTTTATTCATTCTTTCTCCTATCTCTTGTGGATGGATTACATTCCGCTGCGCTTCATAGTACTGAGGATCTGATTTTATGATTGTGGATGGATTGCTGATAACAACTAAATAATCTAAGGGTAATTGAATTTTTCTTTCTTTTAGCCAGTTTGTCCATTCCTCTCGCTGCCTTTTCGCTTGAACAATTGGGCAAAGATAAGCCTTTTCAAGATTATTAACTGACTGAATAAGTTGCTTGTGCTTGGAATCAAAGTAAATTGTACCTATATAATTCTTAATCTCAAGGTTCAAAGTTAATTTCTTACTAAGAATCATCGTATCCATTTGGAAGAAACTATCCCCATTTTGAAGTCGTAATCCATGAAAAATAAGGTATTCCTTCTCAGGTAGCTTTTTCACAAAATAATCGGATGCCTTTTCTCCCTGGTATCCAGCCATTCTTTTCCTTTGTTCCGATTCAATAAGAGGACGTTTCACATGATTTTTTGAGAGCCTGTTAAGTAACACCTCATTTTTGTGTAACCTAAGGGGCTTAACTCTTTCCAATGCAATCAAAGATCTCACACCTTTCTTAAATTTCAAGGATATATTCGATTCAATTGATAAGAACTCCTGCTTTATGAATAACTATTTGCAAAGGTTTGCGATATTTTTGCAAATACAGATATATTTTTTGCGGAATGAGTTTAATAGCCATTGTATTTATTTGCAATCTAGTTACTATTTTTGCGAGATTCGATTTTTATTTGTGATCTTGCTACTTTTTTGCGATATTTAGTTTTTATTTGCGAACTTGCTACTCTTTTTTGCGATATTTTTCTTTTATTTGCGAAACAGCTACTCTTTTTTGCGATATTTTTCTTTTATTTGCGAACCGGCTACTTTTTTTGCGATATTCGATTTTTATTTGCAATCTTGCTACTTTTTTGCGATATTTTATTTTTATTTGCGAAACAGCTTCTCTTTTTTGCGATATTTTACTTTTATTTGCGAAACAGCTACTTTTTTGCGATATTTTATTTTTATTTGCGAAACAGCTACTTTTTTTGCGATATTTTACTTTTATTTGCGAAACAGCTTCTCTTTTTTGCGATATTTTACTTTTATTTGCGAACCACTACTTTTCTTGCGATATTCAAGCTTTATGTGCAATCTAGCCATTTTTTACAAACCCCTACCCAAAGAAGCTAGTTCTTTTTCATTTAACGAAGCGATTGCTATACTAGAGAGGGACATACATAATAGGAGGTTTTTCTAATGGAAGCAAAGCTTTTTACCCCTTTTACGATCAAGGATACGACGATTAAAAATCGGATCGTCATGGCACCGATGTGCATGTACTCGTGCCCTAACGAGGATGGCATTGTCCAAAATTGGCATAAAACACATTATACGAGCCGCGCTGTCGGTCAAGTTGGTCTCATTATTATCGAAGCGACTGCTGTGACACCACAAGGGCGCATATCTCCGAATGATCTAGGGATCTGGAGCGATGACCATATAGCTGGATTGAAGGAATTAACAGATTTAATGAAGGAACATGGAACAACAACAGGCATTCAGCTCGCACATGCTGGAAGGAAAGCAGTACTAGAAGGCGAAATCCTTGCACCTTCAGCGATCGCCTTCAATGAAAAATCAAAAAGGCCAAAGGAAATGACAAAAGAAGAAATTCAAGATACGATTGAAGCCTTCAAACTTGGGGCTGAACGGGCAAAAAAGGCGGGCTTTGAAATCATTGAAATTCATGGTGCACATGGCTACTTAATAAATGAATTCCTGTCTCCACTGTCTAATCAGCGTACAGACGAATACGGAGGATCAGCAGAAAATCGGTACCGTCTTCTTCATGAAATCATTGAAGCAATTAAAACGGTATGGGAAGGTCCGCTTTTTGTAAGAGTTTCAGCAAATGATTATCACGAAGATGGCTTAACTCCTCAGGATTATGTCCAATTTGCTCACTGGATGAAAGAGCAAGGCATTGATCTGATTGATGTAAGCTCAGGAGCTGTTGTTCCAGCCAAAATCAATGTGTATCCAGGCTATCAAGTGACGTATGCGGAAAAAATCAGAGCAGAAGCGAATATCCCAACTGGTGCTGTTGGCTTAATTACCTCTCCCCTGCATGCAGAGGAGATCTTGCAAAATGAGCGGGCCGATTTAATTTTCCTTGCACGAGAGCTTCTACGTGATCCGTACTGGCCACGACGTGCAGCCAAGGAGCTTAATACAGAAATTAATTTCCCTAAACAATATGAGCGTGGTTGGGTGTAAGTAAAAAAAGTGGATGACCTCTCAAAAAGGCCATCCACTTTTTTATCCTTATATAAGATTTAACGAATCCAAAAACACAACAATAATGACAATCGGAACGATAAAACGCATTAAGAAATACCAAATCGTAAAAACAAAATGAAGTCCCTTTGATCCTTGAATGAGCTCACTCTTGAGAAGATCCTTCTTCATCTTAAACGACACAAAGATTGAGATGAGCAACGCACCAAATGGCAACAAAATATTACTAACAAGAAAATCTGCACTATCAAAAATAGTTCTTCCAAAAATTGAGATATCAGACAAAAGGCTATATGATAGCGCTGAAGGAATGCCTACTGCAAAAATAGCGATCCCCATCAACCAAGTCATTTTATTCCTTCCTTTGCCCTTCGTTAAAGCAGCAACAACAATTTCAAGCATTGAAAAGGCAGATGTTAATGTAGCGAATAAGAACAAGGATAGGAATAAGAACAAAAATACTTTTCCAAAAACCATTTGTTCAAAAACAGATGGGAGTACGATAAACAATAGACCTGGACCATCCGTTGGTTCAAATCCCAACGAAAACACGGCTGGGAAAATAGCTAATCCTGCTAAAATCGAGATGAATAGATTCATCAAAACGACAGATATAGCCGGCTGCAACAAGCTCTCTTTCTTTGATAAATAAGAGCTATATGTAACCATAACCGATATCCCAACACTTAAAGAGAAAAAGGATTGGCCCATTGCATAAAGAAGGCTTTCAGAGTTTAAGCTTGAGAAATCTGGCTTCAAAAAGAAGCGAACACCATCCATTGCACCATCCAATGATAAAGAACGAACGATTAAAATAAGAAAGATAAGAAAGAGTGCAGGCATCATGATTTTACTCATCTGCTCAATCCCTTTTTGAACTCCTCTTGCGACAATAACAACTGTGATCAATAAGAAGATTCCTTGAGAAACAACAGCAATTGTTGGATTA
Source organism: Cytobacillus eiseniae (assembly GCF_017874625.1). GTDB lineage: Bacteria > Bacillota > Bacilli > Bacillales > Cytobacillaceae > Cytobacillus > Cytobacillus eiseniae. The sequence continues at coordinate 90,634 of NZ_JAGIKZ010000005.1, forward strand.
GCAACAGAGTTTTCAAAAAAGACTTTATATCCACCAGCTTCTTGATCCATCCCACCAGTTACAGTAGCAAATAAATAATGGATAATCCATCCGCCGATCACACTGTAAAAAGACAATAAAATAAAACTTGTAAATACACCTAGATAACCAATCCAATGCCATTTCGTCCCCGGTGCAATTTTCTTATAAGCACTAATTGCTTCCTTCCCCGTACTGCGTCCAATCACAAATTCTCCAAGCAAAAGAGGAAATCCAATTAACACAGAAAAAATCAAAAACAGGAGAATGAATGCGCCACCACCGCTATTACCTGTCACATAAGGTAATTTCCAAATTGCCCCTAGGCCAATTGCTGACCCAGCAGAAGCTAGTATAAAGCCAATTTTTGAAGACCATTGTTCATTTTGCTGCATTTTACTCTCCTCCATTTTCCTACAAGGCGTGAATCGTTCAGAAATTGGCCAAATTTCGACGAACTGTTTATCGTATTTTTGTTGCAATCCAATTGGTAATTGTACATGAGATGATCCGTCAAAGACGCAAAAAAAGCCATCTCTTTCTAAAAGGGACGTGATGAACTCACGCGGTACCACCCTTTTTGAAAGCAAATGACTTTCCACTCAATAGGTTAACGAAAAATGATTCCGTTCTCCTGCCAAAAATATGCAGGTAGAAAAAGCTCCAAGGTGAAATTCATCTTATTTTTGTATCAGTTTCCACCAGCCACTGACTCTCTATTAACAGGGAAATAAGACTTAGTTACTCTCTTCATAGCTTTATAAATATGAACTTTTTTGTATAAATGTGAGTATATTATACTCATTAGGACAAGTCAATACTTTTTGAAAAAATAAAAAAATGAAGATTACCGTAATGGAAGATGAATCTCTTTAAAATCCTCTGCTATAACGGTTACTGGAAAAGATTCTCTTGCTTCTTCCACTAATCGCATCCAATCTGTTCGATCATACCTTGAGCTAATATGTGTTAAACAAAGCTTTCTTACCCCTGCTTTCTCAGCAACCTTGGCAGCTTGAACAGTAGTGGAATGAAAATATTCATAGGCAAGTGATTCTTCCCCACTAGAAAAAGTTGCTTCGTGTACAAGAAGATCAGCATCAAGAGCTAATTGAATAGCAGCATCACAGTAGCGTGTATCACCAAGAATAGCAATGATTCTTCCCTTTTGCTTAGGGCCTAAAAAGCGTGCACTTTCAATGATTTCTCCATTTTCGAGTTCAATAGGCTCCCCATTTTTTATTTTTTTATAGATAGGTCCAGGATTAATTCCTGCTTTCAGCAGTTTATCCGCGAGCAAGGTTCCAGGTCTATCTTTTTCAATGATACGATACCCATAAGAAGGGATGCCGTGCTCGAGAAGTTTCGCTTCCACAATGAACGCATCATCCTCAAAAATAACCCCTTCCTCAATCTCAATGATCTTTAGTGAGTATTTAAGATAAGTCTGACTAGTCGATAAGGAAATTTCCACATAGTCCTTCAGTCCCTTTGGACCGTATAATGTGACTTCCGATTCTCCTCCTTGAAAGGAGCGGCTTGATAATAACCCTGGCAGTCCGTAAATATGATCGCCATGTAAATGTGTAATAAAAATTTTTTCGATTCTTCTCGGTTTGATTGATGTATGTAGTACTTGATGCTGAGTCGCTTCTCCACAATCGAAAAGCCATATGGTACCACGTTCCTCAAGCAATTTCAATGCAATTGAAGTAACATTTCTCAGCTTCGCAGGCATCCCCGCACCTGTACCTAAAAAAAAGACTTCCATCTAAATACGCTCCCCTTTAACTGAATGTCCTTACTATACCATAGCTTCCCTTATTAAAAACATAGAGCATAAAGAAGCTATGACTTTACCGTCTATGTGATTACTTATCTTCATGATCGGCTTTTCGATACGGGAAATCATGGAGAAAATCCTTATTAAAGCTCGTTTCTGTTCCAATTTTTTCTTGCTGTTTTTTTATTTCAGGCATCATTCCTGCCCGTTCAATAATATGGCTTCCAAATTTCTCTCGCAGCTCAGCTAATGCCTGAAAAAGCGGCTCCTTTTTTGCCTCTTTTTCAAAGCTAAACAGATCAAGCTGTTTGCTTGCCTCATTGTATTCGACCAAATCCATCGTTGTCACACCAAGTAATCTAACTAGATCACCATTCCAATGCTTAAGAAAAAGCTGTTTGACAACTGTATAAATTTCATCTTGATTCCCAATTGGATTCTGGAGCTTCTTGCTTCTAGTAATTGTTTTCCGATTTTTAAATCGAATGGTAACTCCTACTGAAGTTGCTAGTACTTTTTTTCTTTTAAGCCTTACCGCTACAGTTGCAGCTAATCTTTCAAGCACAAGCAGAAGTTCCTGCTGGTTTGACACGTCTCTTGGCAGCGTAGTCGAATTGCCAATGCTTTTAAATTCAGCAGCTGCATTCGGATCGACCGCTCTTGTATCCCTTCCATTTGCTCGTTCCTTTAATCTGTGACCATTGATTCCAAGGAGTGACTTTAACTGGATTTCATTTGCCTTTGCTAAGTCACCAATTGTATTTATTTGAATCGTTCTAAGCTTCTCTCCAGTTTTCTTTCCAACGCCGTGCATTTCCTCTACCGCTAGTGGCCAAAGAACAGCTTGAACATCTCTTTTGCGAAGAATCGTAATGCCCATTGGCTTCTTCATATCAGAAGCAGTCTTTGCAAGAAACTTATTTGGTGCAATTCCGATGCTGCATGGCAAATCTAGCTGATTTAGCAGTTGCTTTTGGATTGAATGAGCAATTTCAAGCGGTGTGCCAAATTCATAACTATCTGTAATATCTATATAGCCTTCATCAATTGATACAGGTTCAACTAAGGATGAATACTGATTTAAAATTTCAAACATCGCGATGGAAGCCGTACGGTATCGATCAAAATTTGGCTTTTTTACAATTAGCTGCGGGCAGAGTTTTTTTGCTTCCCAAAGAGCCATCGTTGTTTTCACACCATAGCTTCTCGCTTCATAGCTGCAAGTAACAATAATTCCTCTTCTTTCCTCCGGGTTTCCTGCAATCGCTAAAGGCTTGCCCTTCAATGAAGAATCATAAGCCATTTCAACCGATGCATAAAAACTATTCATATCAACATGTAAAATGACACGCCCATTTTTTGGATACATTTGTTTCATGCCGGCACTTCCTTATGAAAATTCTCCTCCTATTTTAACAAAAAAACAGAGAGCTTGTTTGCCTCTCTGTTCAAAAATATTAAGTCGTTTCTTTCTGTGATTTCATGAATTCCTGAATTTCTCTTATCCCATCAAGTGATTGGACTAAAATTGATGGATCAATCATTGTGATCACTCGGGAATCAAGATTTGCAACGCCAGTAAAATAGGTTGTCTTTTGGTAAGCGATTAAACCTAATTGCTTTAATTTATCTGATGGAATATCAATGATTTCCTTTGCCTCTGAAACAATGACACCTATTGAGAGCATCTCTGTTTGTAAAACGATCATCTTCGTTGCCTCAGACATCTCATATGATCGATTATAGAGAATCTTTTCAAAATCAATCACAGGAATGAGCTCATCTCTTACTTTCGTAATCCCATTTACATAGCTTGGTAAGTGAGGTATCGGTGTTATTCCTTCTACTTTTTCAATTGACATCACAAACTGAATTGGAATTGCATATTCTTCATTGCCAACTTGAAAAACAACTACCTTATTAATATTATCCAATTTTCTCCACCCTTCCATTCAGATAGGTGTATATTACCACTATCAATTTATTACAAATATATCATATTCTCCTTATATGGACTAGCAAAGGAAGTTGATTTAGTAGATAAGTCACGGATTTGCTATTCTTCAATCATCTAATGTAAAAAGAGAACCAAACGAGGTTCTCCTTTTTATCAAGCTGATACTTCTTCAATAATCGCAATGACCATTTCAGCTAATTTATTTAATTCTTCAATTGGCATACGCTCATTCGTTGTATGGATTTCTTCATAACCGACAGCAAGATTAACGGTTGGAATATCAAAACCTGCAATGACATTCGCATCACTGCCGCCGCCACTTTTTAATAGCTCACTGCTGCGGCCAATTTTCGCTGCAGCTTTGCGTGCTACTTCAACCACATGGTCGCCTTCACCAAATTTAAAACCAGGATACATCACTTCAACTTCAACCTTTGCTTGTCCACCCATTTCAACAGCAGCTGTTTCAAATGCTTCCTTCATTTTGCTTACTTGCTGTTCCATTTTTTCATTAATTAATGAACGTGCCTCAGCCAAAATTTCCACATGGTCACAAACGATATTTGTTTGTGTACCACCTTCAAAGCGGCCAATATTTGCAGTTGTTTCTTCATCAATTCGCCCTAATGGCATTCTTGAAATCGCCTTAGAAGCAATTGTAATTGCTGAAACACCTTTTTCTGGTGCAACACCCGCATGCGCTGTTTTGCCGAAGATCGTCGCTTTTACTTTTGCTTGTGTTGGCGCTGCAACAATAATATTTCCTACCTTGCCATCACTATCAAGCGCATAACCGTATTTAGCTGTAATTAATGATGAATCAAGCACCTTTGCACCAACTAATCCAGATTCTTCCCCAACAGTAATAATAAACTCAATTTTGCCATGTTGAATCTTTTGTTCCTTCAACACTTTAATTATTTCAAGCATGACTGAAAGACCTGTTTTATCATCTGCACCTAGAATAGTTGTCCCGTCTGTTACAATATAGCCATCTTGAATGGATGGTTTCACTCCTCTTGCAGGTACGACTGTATCCATATGTGAAGTAAAGTAGATTGTGTCTACTCCCTCCTTCGTTGCTGGAAGGGTGCAAATTAAGTTGCCAGCACCATGTCCAGTCTGTGCTGTCGTATCATCTTCAAAAACTTCAACACCGAGGTCAGAGAACTTCTTCTTCAGAACCTTGGCAATCTCTGTTTCAAATTTTGTTTCAGAATCAATCTGCACAAGCTCTAAAAATTCATTTAATAATCGTTCATGATTAATCATCTTCCATTCATCCTCCCAATATATGTATAAATCAATATGTTCTTAACTATTCTAGTATACCTTTACGATAGTTGTTTGCAAATAGATTAAGAAGAGCATCGCAGAAAACGATTTTTACAAAGGAATATTCCCATGCTTCTTCTTTGGTCTTGTTTCCTTTTTGTTTTTAAGCATATCAAGTGCTTGAATAAGCTTGATTCTCGTTTCCCGTGGATCGATAACATCATCCACCATTCCTCTGCTGGCAGCTACATATGGATTGGCAAATTTCTCGCGGTATTCTTCAATTTTCTGTGCTCTTGTCGCTTCTGGATCGTCACTATCTTGTATTTCTCTAGCAAATATAATATTTGCCGCTCCTTGTGGCCCCATGACAGCCACTTCTGCATTTGGCCATGCAAAAACAAGATCTGCACCAATTGATTTACTATTAAGCGCTACGTACGCTCCCCCAAACGCCTTACGTAAAATAACAGTAAGCTTTGGAACAGTTGCTTCTGAGTACGCATACAAAATCTTTGCTCCATGACGAATGATTCCACCATGCTCTTGCTTTACACCTGGGAAAAAGCCTGTCACATCTTCAAAGGTGATGAGCGGAATATTAAACGAATCACAGAAACGGATGAATCTTGCTGCCTTATCTGATGAATCGATATCCAGACCACCAGCCATAACTTTCGGCTGATTACAAACTAAGCCAACAACTTCGCCTTTGATTCTAGCTAGTCCGACAACAATATTTTTCGCAAAATCTTGCTGAACCTCCATAAAGGAATCTGTATCAACAACTTGCTCAATTACTTTTCTAACATCATAAGGACGAACCGCATCAAAAGGAATAATATCTGTCAAGTCTGGACGATAGTCTTCCTCTTCTCCACCATCGAGCATTGGAGGTTTTTCCTCATTATTTTGCGGAAGATAGCTAAGAAGCTTTCGTACTTCGGCAATGACCTCTGCTTCTGTTTCCGCTTTAAAATGAGCATTCCCACTAATTGAATTATGTACGCTTGCTCCACCCAAATCTTCTGGGGAAATTTTCTCACCCGTTACTGTTTCAATTACCTTTGGCCCAGTAATAAACATCTGACTTGTTTTCTCAACCATAAATACAAAATCAGTAATTGCTGGGGAATATACGGCACCACCCGCACAAGGTCCCATAATAACCGATATTTGAGGAATGACCCCTGAATAAATGGAATTACGGTAAAAGATATGTCCATACCCGTCAAGAGAGACAACCCCTTCTTGAATTCGTGCCCCGCCTGAATCATTCAAGCCGACAAAGGGCGCACCATTTTCAGCTGCCAAGTCCATTACATTGGCAATCTTCTTCGCATGCATCTCACCTAACGCCCCTCCAAAAACAGTGAAATCTTGTGAAAATAAAAAAATGGGCCGGCCATTTACTTTCCCGTAACCTGTTACGACCCCATCACCAGGTCCCTTTTGTCCATCCAGACCAAAGTCTGTACAGCGATGTTCAATGAAAGGATTTAATTCAACAAATGTCCCTTTGTCTACTAATAACTCAATTCGTTCTCTAGCAGTAAGCTTGCCTTTTTCATGCTGTTTGGCAATTCTCTCATCTCCGCCACCTAATTCTATTTCTCTGCGGCGGTCATATAATTCATTGATTTTTTCATAGATGTCTGCCATGCTATTTATCCATTCCTTTCTTCTCACAAAATTCATAGAGTACACTTCCAGTTGATTTTGGATGCATGAATGCTACCTGTGCTCCCCCAGCTCCAGCTTTAGGTACATCTTGAATCATTCGGATGCCATTTTCTTTCATTTCTTTAATTCGCTCTTTAATGTCATCTACTGCAAGTGCCACATGATGCAGCCCTTCTCCTCGCTTTTCAATAAACTTTGCAACTGCACTCTCTTCACTCGTAGGCTCTAATAGCTCTAGCTTTGTTTCCCCTGCTTGAAGAAAGGCTACCTTCAGCTTTTCGCTTTCTACTTCTTCAATCCCTAGCAGTGGGAGCTTTAAACAGTCTGTATAAAATGGCAATGCCTCTTCTAGTGAACGAACAGCAATGCCAATATGGTCAATTTTTTTTATCATTAGTACCCCTCCATTTGCAGAGAAATTCTCTTCATTCAAAAATTATACGCTTATTTTTATAATAAGAATATACTGATACTTTAATTATTCGCTAAATATGTCGAAAACCCTTTTTTAAATTGAGCGGTTGTTCATTATGATCTTTCCTAGTAAAATAGAAATAGGAGAATTATTTTTGGGGAGGTAAATGTATTGTCTAATAGAAAAATGCGGAAGATGGTTGTTTATTTAATGATTTTTGCCATGCTTGCCTCAACATTACTTATTGGTCTATCCATGTTTTTATAAGAAAAGCGAAGTGCCTCTTCCTTTATCAGCTCACCTTGTGACTTCGAGGCAATTGGCGCTGTAGAATTTTTAATAATAAACGCAAAAAAGAGGTGCCATAACGCACCTCTTTAACTTTTTTCACTTTATTGCTCCATATTCTCTCCCAATCTGTTCATAGTCATCCTCTGTTGATGTCACTACTATTTTTGTTCCAATTGGGATTATTTCGTAGAGAGATTCGATTGCTTCATTCTGAAGCCGGATACAGCCTTGGGAAACATATTTTCCAATAGATTCAGGAGTATTTGTCCCATGAATCCCATAAATTCTCCCATCGGTATCTTTCGCGTCAAATCCAATCCATCTCGTGCCTAACGGATTTGCTGGATCTCCTCCCTCTATATCTTTCTTCCGATAATATGGATTTTTAGCTTTAACTATAATGGTAAATAGTCCTTCAGGTGTTAAATCTTCTGTCTTCCCAGTAGCGGCAGAAATGACCGTCTGTACTCTATTTTCATGAATAAAAGCGACTTCATTTGTTTTTTTATTTACGATAACAAAGGGATCTCCAGGCATTGGATTCGGTCCTAACGGCCAGAGTGGCGAGATAACAAGTACAATTAGCATAGAGGAAATGAATTTTAACAACTAATCACCTCTCTTTTCCCCTTAGTCTGTACCTGTTTCAGTAAAATGATTCCCTGTTCCTTCCTGCTTTAACTCTTTTGAGACACTTTTGATCCATAAATATTGCTCCATCTCTCGTACAAATTGATAAAGAGCGGCTCGTGCTTCAAATTCTTCTCTTGTTTTTGGCAACTCCATCCTTTTAAATGATGATTTCATTTCATATAACTTATCTAAGAAACGGCTAGCTGTATTTCCCGGGTGAATATTCGCCGCTAACTCCTCAATAAAATCAGCAACCATATCTCCTTGTAAAGGCATATATGATAGGGATGTAATAATTGGAAGAACCCGTTCGATAATTTCAAATTGCTTTTCCCGTAATTTAAAATAATGATGATACGTATGTTCATTTCGAAGGAAGCGATTCTCCACATCCCTATATGCGAGTAATTCTGCTTCTTCAATTAATTGCGCGGTTTCAGTTATTTCCAATCCATCCCAATTACTTTCACTCGTTCGCAAGTAAAGAACAATCTCATCAAATATTCGTTTGAAATTCTCTTCAATCTGAATTTGATAATCCTTTAGTTTCTGATCAACACTAGGCATATAAAGGTTTGCAAGAAGGGCAACACCAATTCCAATTGTAATGATTCCTAATTCATTTAAAAGAATAGAAAGCGTAACCTCTCCCGCAGAATAAATATGCAAAATAATCACACTGCTAGTGACAATTCCATCGCTTATTTTAAGGATGACAGTTGTCGGAATAAATAGAAGCAAAAGAAAGCCAATGATAATCGGATGAAAGGCCATCCCTTCAAAGAAAACAGTCGCAAATCCCATTGCCAGCAAGCATGCCAGAAAACGATTCAAAGAAGTTTTCAATGATTTCACTTTCGTTACTTGTATACACAGAATCGTTAAAATTCCCGCTGAAACAAAATGATCAAATCCAAGAATCTGTGCAAAAATAATTGATACAGTTGTACCGATTGCAGTCTTAATTGTTCGATAACCAATTTTAAACTTCATTTCAAAACTCCTATTTACCAAATTCCTCTACCAATTAAATTATGTCCAAAAAAATAGAAGATGATCAGCAAAGACCATCTTCTTCCACTTTTATATTCAATTATAGCATTTTTTGCAAAAAGTCCCTTGCACGTCCTGATTTTGGCTTTGTGAAAAACTCTTGCGGTGGTGCATCCTCAACAAGCTTACCCCCATCTAGAAAGAGAACACGATCTGCCACCTCTCTAGCAAAGCCCATTTCATGAGTGACAATCGCCATCGTCATCCCAGTATGTGCTAATGATTTCATTACATCAAGAACTTCCTTTACCATTTCTGGATCAAGTGCTGAAGTCGGCTCATCAAAGAGCATCACTTCAGGCTGCATCGCGAGTGCCCTTGCAATGGCTACCCTTTGCTTTTGCCCACCAGATAACCGTTTTGGGTATTCATTCGCTTTGTCTGACAAGCCAACTTTCGCTAATAGTTCAAGGCCTAGCTTTTCTGCTTCTTGCTTTGTTTGCCCTTTCACCTTCATCGGTGCATAAATTAAATTCCCTAATACAGTCATATGGGGAAATAAGTGAAAATGCTGAAAGACCATGCCTACATTTTGCCTAATGTCCATAATATTCGTTTTCTTCTCTGTAATATCCTGATTGTTTATAAAAATACGGCCAGTTGTCGGCTTTTCCAATAAATTGATGCAACGAAGGAACGTTGATTTCCCCGATCCGGATGGACCGATAATTGCAACGACCTCGCCTTCTTTAATCGATGTTGATATCCCTTTTAATACTTGAAGCTTCCCGAAATCTTTATATAGTTGATCAATTTTAATCACCGCGTCTCATTCTCCTTTCAATCACTTTTCCAAGGATTGTTAATGTCATGACCATGATGTAGTAAATGAGACCCGCCAATAATAACGGCTCAAAAAAGCTATATTTATCTGCCCCAACTTGATAAGCTCTTCTCATAATATCCATTACACCAATTGTTGTAACAATTGCAGATTCCTTTGTTAATGTGATGAACTCATTCATTAAAGCAGGTAAAATGTTTTTCAAGGCTTGTGGCAGGATGATATTGAGCATCATCGGCCGGTATGGTACACCTAATGCCATAGCTGCTTCACTTTGCCCTTTATCAACGGCTAATATTCCTGCACGAATGATTTCAGAAATATAGGCTGCCGAGTTTAGACCAAATGCTAACACTGCTGCTACATACGGTTCAATTTGATAACCCAAAATTTGCGGAGAACCAAAATAGATGATCATTAGTTGCAGCACTAATGGTGTTCCTCTAAATATAGAAGTATATATGTCTGCAAACCAACCTAACACTTTAATCGAGCTAATCTTAAATAAAGAAAGAATAATACCGAGTAAAAACCCTAACAGGCCTGCCAATGCAACAATTTGCAATGTCACACCAATCCCTCTTAATATATATGGCAGGGAAGGGAGAATGGATGTAAAATCTAAGTTCATATTGCTACCTCAATCCTCTCAATAAGAAATGCGTATGCGCCTTGATCACCCCCGACATGCACAAGACAAGCTGGCTAGAAGGTTTGTCCTTTAACCTTCTGGACAGATTGGCTTGTGACCTCGAGGGGGTAGGCGCAGGAGCTGAACAATAAGAAATGCGTATGCGCCTTAATCAGGGATAACAAACATAAGACAGGGCAGGGAATAGGTTGTTCTTTTCCCTTCGTGCTAGATTAGGATCATAGCCCCCCTAAGCGCATAAGCTAGACAATAAGAAATACGGGTATAACTTTAAGGGAAAAAACGTTCAGAAGTTGTGACTCTTCTGAACGTTTTTAGGAGATTAAAAGTCTAGCTTATAATCATTCACCTTCAAACCACTTTTTCAAAATCTTATCTAATTCCCCGTTATCAATTAATTCTTTCAATGCTTTATTAAATTCTTCAGTTAGTTCGCTGTCCTTTGGAAGGGCAATCGCATAACCGCCATCCGTATCTTCAATTGTAAAGCCATCAATATCTTTATTATTTTCTAAATAGCCCTTTGAAACTGTGTCCTCAATAATAACTGCATCTAAACGTCCCGCTTTGATTTCTTGAATTAATTCAGGAACACGATTGCGGCTTTCAACGGCCATATCAATTTCTTCTGCTAATTCATTTGCTTTATCCTCTTGAATCGAGCCTAATTGAGCACCTACTTTTTTGCCCTCAAGATCTTCAACCTTAGTAATCCCACTGTCCTTTTTAGAAACGATCATATGCTTTGATGTATAGTACGTATCACTGAAATCCACACTTTTTCTTCTCTCATCATCAGCATTCATTGCTGATAGAACAAAATCTACTTGACCAGATTTGAGTGCTTGAATTAAACCGCCGAAATCCATATCGCGAACTTCAAACTCATAGCCAAGCTTTTCTGTTACCGCCTTTGCAATATCGATATCGATGCCAATAATGTCATCCCCTTTTGCTGTATCAATATATTCAAATGGTGGATAGTCTGCTGACGTTCCCATCGTTAGAACTTTTTTATCAGAACCCTTATCGTTAGAGCCATTAGATGATGCTTCCTCACTTGAACCACATGCTGCTAGTAATCCGATTAATAGAATGCTAATAAAAAAATATGAGAATGCTTTTTTCATTATTATTTCCCCCTGTATTTTTTCTGAAAATTAGTATAATTGCCTATAATCTATTATTAGTGATTAATTACTATTTTTCAAGTATCAATAAAAAATTAATAATTATTCATCTGAATGTATTTTAACACATAAATAGACTTATGCAATACTATTTTTAAAAATAAATAGGGTTGCATTACCTTCTACAAAATAAAAAAAAAGCCTCTTCTCGAGACTTTTTTTCTATCTTATAAATCTTTGCAATGTTGTTCAAATGCATTTTGAAGTTTATTAATGACTGCCATTGGTTCATGGCCTTCAATTTCATGGCGTTCTACCATTTGGCAAAGCTTCCCATCCTTTAATAAGGCAAAAGATGGAGATGATGGTGGAAAACCTGTAAAGTAGCTGCGTGCTGCATCTGTTGCTTCTTTATCCTGACCTGCAAATACTGTTACTAAATGATCTGGACGCTTATCATAGTGTAAGGAATGAGCAGCTGCTGGACGAGCAATTCCACCTGCACAACCACAAACAGAGTTAACCATTACAAGTGTAGTTCCTTCCTTATTCAATGCTCTTTCAACGTCTTCAGGTGTTTTCAATTCTTCATAGCCTGCATCGACGATTTCTTTACGTGCATTTGTAACAACATCATTCATGAAAAAGTTAAAATCCATATTCATAAAAGTAGTACCTCCATAAAAATAGTAAAGACTATCTATATCATACCAATAGTTGGAGGGGTTTTTCAATGTATGGATTGTTGCAGAATAAAAATTCAACCGTTTTCTTCCTCGACTTTGATCCAGAAAACTTATTTTGTTATATAAATACGAAATAGCTCTTCAACAGCTGATGTAGCTGTTCTTGTGCCAGCCATCACTTCATTCTCAAATTTGGGCAGCTGCTGTTTCACCTCTTGATGGTAGAAGAAACTATATTGAAGCTGATCCATGATCATCGAATAAATCCATTCCTTCGTTTGGGCTCTTCTTCTTTCTTCAAAAACACCTGATTCTTTCGTCGTTTCCTCAAATGCTAGGATTAATTCCCAGATTTCCTTCATGCCTTCATGATACAGCGCAGAGCAGATGGAAGCACGTGATTTCCAGCCCTTTGTTGCAGGTTGAAGAAAATGCATGATCCGATTGTATTCAGCCTTAGTTTTTAATGCTAGTGGCTTATTTGGTCCGTCAGCTTTGTTAACAAGGACGGCATCCGCTAATTCCATTATTCCTTTTTTCATTCCTTGAAGCTCATCTCCTGCTCCTGTTAGCACCAGTAGCATGAAAAAATCGACCATTTCTCTTACAATCACTTCACTTTGACCGACACCAACAGTCTCAACTAGAATGACATCAAAACCATAAGCCTCACATAGTAGCATCGTTTCTCGTGTTTTCCGGTGAACCCCACCAAGCTTTCCAGCTGATGGGGAGGGACGAATATAAGCCCTGTTATTTCTTGATAGCTGCTCCATTCTCGTCTTATCACCAAGAATACTTCCGCCGCTAATGCTTGAGCTTGGGTCAACTGCTAGTACAGCCACTTTCAAACCTAAGTTACATAAATATGTTCCAAAAGCTTCAATGAATGTGCTTTTTCCTGCGCCAGGCACACCTGTTATTCCAATGCGGATCGCTTTTCCAGTATAGGGAAGCATCTTCTGCAGCAATGCTTGTGCATAGCTAAAATGATGTTCTGCATTGCTTTCAATCAATGTGATGGCACGTGCTAGCATGCTTCGATCGCCGGTAAGAATGCCTTTTTCGAATTCATCTATATTCGGCTTCGTCCGATCTTTCTTCTGGAAACGGTTATTAATGACAGGATTCGTACTCCCTTGATCTGTCTGAACCCCTTTTCTTACGACGCTCATAAAATTTTCTGGATTTCCTCCATCAAACCATTCCGGCCTTTTGTCCATTTTACTCTACCACTTCCTCATAACCGAGGCGACTGTAGATGGCTCGTATGACCTTTTGTGCGGCAACAGGAATAACTGTACCAGGACCGAAAATAGCTGCAGCTCCCTGTTCAATTAAATAATGATAATCTTGTGCAGGGATTACACCACCTGCAACAACAAGAATATCTTCTCTGCCAAGCTTCTTAAGCTCCTCAATCAGCTGTGGAAGAAGGGTTTTATGACCAGCCGCCAGTGAACTCATCCCAATCACATGGACATCATTTTCCACAGCTTGAATAGCTGTTTCTTCGGGTGTTTGAAACAATGGTCCAATATCAACATCAAAGCCCAAATCAGCGAATGCGGTTGAAATTACTTTTGCCCCACGATCATGTCCATCCTGTCCCATCTTCGCAATGAGAATTCGCGGCCTTCTGCCTTCATTCTCCAAAAACTCTTCTGTCATCTTTTTGACTTCGAGAATTTCCTCTTCATTAGAAAAGGCAGAACTATATACCCCACTAATCGAACGAATAATTGCTTTATGACGATTGGCCACTTTTTCAATTGCATCAGAAATTTCCCCGAGTGTTGCCCTGACACGAGCCGCTTGAACAGCTAGCTTTAATAAATTCCCTTCACCAGTCTCCGCACTCTTTGTTATCGCCTCAAGTGCAGCCAGTACTTGACGCTCATCACGAGAAGCCTTCAGCTTTTCCAGTTTTTCAATTTGTTTTACCCGGACAGCTGTATTATCAATATCAAGGATTTCAAGCGGTTCTTCTTTTTCAAGGCGGTATTTATTCACGCCAATAATTATCTCCTTGCCTGAATCAATTTGCGCTTGTCTGCGAGCTGCTGCTTCTTCAATTCTCATCTTTGGCAAACCTGTTTCGATCGCTTTCGCCATCCCGCCAAGGTTCTCAATCTCTTCAATATGAGCCCAAGCACGCTTAATTAATTGATCCGTTAGTGACTCAACATAATAAGAGCCTGCCCATGGATCAATCACATTTGTTATTCCAGTTTCCTCTTGTAGAAATAGCTGTGTATTACGAGCAATCCGTGCGGAAAAGTCAGTTGGCAATGCAATTGCTTCATCAAGTGCATTCGTATGAAGTGACTGCGTATGCCCCATTGCTGCAGCATGTGCTTCGATAAGTGTTCTCGTCACATTATTATAAGGATCCTGTTCTGTTAAGCTCCAGCCTGATGTTTGTGAATGAGTTCTTAGCACCATCGATTTTTGGTTTTTCGGAGCGAATGTTTTCATCATTTTTGCCCAAATAAAGCGGCCTGCACGCATTTTAGCCACTTCCATAAAGTAATTCATACCGATTCCCCAGAAAAAGGACAATCTAGGTGCAAAAGAATCAATATCGATCCCGGCCTTCAGTCCTGTTCTAACATATTCCAGCCCATCTGCAAGTGTATAAGCAAGCTCAATATCTGCCGGTGCTCCTGCTTCTTGCATATGATATCCTGAAATACTAATACTATTAAACTTTGGCATATAGTTAGATGTATATTCAAATATATCAGCAATAATCTTCATTGACATTTCTGGTGGGTAAATATATGTATTTCGAACCATATATTCTTTTAAAATATCATTTTGAATGGTCCCAGATAATTTGTCCTGACTAATGCCCTGTTCTTCGGCAGTGACAATAAAAAAAGCCATAATAGGCAGGACTGCCCCATTCATTGTCATTGAGACAGACATCTGATCCAAAGGAATCCCGTCAAATAGTGTTTTCATATCAAGTACTGAATCAATCGCAACGCCTGCCTTACCAA
Source organism: Cytobacillus eiseniae (assembly GCF_017874625.1). Lineage (GTDB taxonomy): Bacteria > Bacillota > Bacilli > Bacillales > Cytobacillaceae > Cytobacillus > Cytobacillus eiseniae. Next base: position 105,999 of record NZ_JAGIKZ010000005.1, read on the forward strand.
CATCTCCAACCACTCTAGGATGGTTAGAATCATACCCACGATGCGTTGCAAGATCAAATGCAACAGAAAGACCCTTTTGTCCCATCGCTAGATTGCGTCGATAAAAGGCGTTGCTCTCATCCGCTGTTGAAAAGCCTGCATACTGGCGGACTGTCCATGGTCTATTAACATACATCGTTGGGTATGGTCCGCGTGTATATGGTGGCAGTCCTGGTTTCCCATCCATATGTTCGAGTTCTTGCATATCTTCTTCCGTATAAAGTGGCTTTACTTTAATTTGTTCATATGTTTCAAAAAGTAGATGATCGATTGATTGATTTAATTCTTCATCGATTTTCTTTTTCCAATCCTCGTTTATTGTTTGTTTCTGATCAAATAGAGCTACCTTTTTAAAATTAGGCTTCTTACTCATTGATTGCCACCTCCATTTCATTCAGTAAAATGGCGAGGATTTCATAACAATTGCTCTTTACATGAATAAATCGTTCAATGCCTGCAGCGTTAAGTTCTTCCTGTTGACTTGCTTCTGGAAGCCCTGCTAAAAATACTTTTATATTTGGATTTTTCTCTTTTATTAAGCGTGTGATGCTTAGCGCTAATTCACCATATTGCTTATTTGTCCCACAGATCACATAATGATTCAATTGTGTTTCTTCGATAAAGTTTATGGCCATTTGTGACTGTTCAATCTCTAGGCTCTTAACTGCTTGAATGCCTCCTGGTGTGAGAAAACCAGTCATAAAATCAGCACGTGTCTTATGTTCCTTTAATTCACCTAAGCATATGAGGCCAACCTTTGTATGAATGCCAGATTGTTCCATTTGCTCTGCGGCTCTGCGTAATTTTTCAAAAGGCTCTGACAGTCGCACTTGTGGAATTGATAGATTATGTCCATGATCATTTTGCACATTCTGAAGTGGTTTATCAGCTAGATTCGCATATATATTTGTCCCGATTAGGCTCTGTTTCCGGGTAAATATATCTTCCTTTCTTTTCTCCATGACTTCTGCAATTTGCTCTTGAAGCCAACCCGCTGATAATGCTTCTACTATGCCGTTTTTTTCCTCCATTTGAAGAAATAATTCCCATGCATTTACAGCAAGATCATTTGTTATGCTTTCCACATACCAAGATCCCCCCGCCGGATCGATGATATTCTTCAAATGTGCTTCTTCTTTTAAAATCAATTGCGTATTCCGAGCAATTCGTTCGGAAAATGGGGTTGAGTTTCCTTCAGGGTCGTTAAAGGGACTAACATGCAGGTACTGAATGCCACCTAACACTGCCGCAAAAGATTCATTCCCTGCTCTTAATATATTCACATACGGATCATAGGCTGTTTTTGTAAAAGATGAGGTTTCAGCTGAAATGACCATTTTTTGATCTTCTGGTTTTGCACCATATGCTTCTGCCACTTTGCCCCAAAGCAATCTTGCGGCTCGAAGCTTTGCAATTTCCATAAAAAAGTTTGCACCAATTGAAAATTTAAAGACCATTTTCGATAAAATCGTTTCTAAACGTATGCCTCTCTCTATTAACTGCTGAATATGATGAACACCTGTTGCTAGTGAAATAGCAAGTTCCTGAACGGCATTTGCTCCACCATTATGATAAACAGTTGTATCAATTAAAATCGTTCTTAACTTTGGCATGCTTTGATCTGCTAATTGGATAGTTGTAACCCATTTATCATATATTTCTGTTAAGGATGAAGCCGATCGATTAAGAATAATTCCTGCGACTGGATCTGCAGCAATATAACCTGAGATTTGCTTAGCATCAGCAAGCTTTGCCAAGTGATTAAGTAAATCATTTTGATATTTATCTGTATCAATGCAAAAAGGATAGTTTGTATATATACCTGCAATCAGCTTGTCCATATCAGAAAGTGGGAGACCTTCTACACAAAGTGAAATTGCCGTCTGCCCTCTGTCAATGGCTTGAAGGAGTTTTTCTCTTAAAAGCTCGGCATTTTCTGCACGGAGCTTTTGGGCAATTTTCCAATTGTCCGAAACGTTCCCAAACTTTTCAGAACCCCTTCTAAAGTCTGGGTAACCAGGATATTCGTTAAGTCCCTTTTGATCAACAGTCTCTTTAGAATAAAGCGGTTTCAATTGAATATTTTCATATGTAATCTTTGATAAGGATTCAACAGGCTTTCCCTTTAACGTTTCTTCTGCTTTTTGCTTCCAAGCATCCAACGTTTGCTCTTCAAACGTTTCATTCATCATCTTATTTAGTGTCATAGCCACTGTCTCAAAGCAGACAGCCTTCCCCCCTTTAGATGCGCAATAATAATAAAATTCAAAATTATTTTCTCTTTATTATTTTAATATACATAATAAAAACAAGCAATTTAATATCGGGAAGGAGTAGTATAACAAAAAAACCGCTGCAATTGCAGCGGTTTTTTGCATCTATATTAATATACAGAAGTATTTTCTTTAGACGTGTTTTCAAGAATTTCTTTTACGCGTTTTAAGAAGTTTCCGCATACTAGTCCGTCTAACACACGGTGGTCAAGTGACATACATAGGTTAACCATGTCACGTACAGCAATCATGCCATTATCCATAACAACTGGACGTTTAACAATTGATTCTACTTGAAGAATCGCTGCTTGTGGGTGGTTGATGATTCCGTTTGATTGGATTGAACCAAATGAACCAGTGTTATTCACTGTGAATGTACCACCAGACATTTCTGCGCCAGTTAATTTACCTGCACGTACTTTTCCTGCTAGCTCACCAATTTCACGAGCAATGCCTTTGATCGTCTTTTCATCCGCATTTTTAATAACTGGAACGAATAATGCATCTTCAGTTGCAACTGCGATTGAAAGGTTGATATCTTTCTTCTGAACGATTTTATCTCCAGCCCACATAGAGTTGATCATTGGATAATCCTTAAGAGCTTGAGCAACAGCTTTTACGAAGAAAGCAAATGGTGTAAGGTTGAAGCCTTCTTTCTTTTTGAAGTCAGCTTTTAATGAATTACGGAAATTCATTAGGTTTGTAACGTCAACTTCAATCATCGTCCAAGCGTGTGGAGCTTCATGCTTAGATTTAAGCATGTTTGCAGCGATTGCTTTACGTACGCCAGATACTGGGATTTCGATATCACCAGGTACAACTGGTACATTTGTTGGAGCAGCTGATTTAGCAGGTGCCGCTGCTGCCTTTGGAGCAGGAGCTGCTGCTTGTGGTGCTGCCTCTTGTACAGGTGCTGCTGGTGCAGTGCCTGCTTTTGGAATATTTCCAGACTCAATAAGTGCATTTAAGTCTTTACGAGTAATACGGCCGCCAGCACCTGTACCAGCAACTTGACTTAAATCAATGCCATGCTCTTGAGAAAGCTTAAGAACTGCTGGTGAGAAACGTGCGCCGCTATTATCAGTTTTTGCAACTGGAGCTGCTGCTGCAGGAGCTGGAGTGCTAGCTGCCGGTGCTGCTGATGCTTCAGCCGCTGGTGCTGCTGGCGCTTCAGGAGCTGCCGATGCTCCGCCTTCAGTTTCAATAGTAAGGATTACTTCACCAACTTCGTAAGTTTCTCCTTCTACAGCAATCAACTCTTTAATCACACCATCAAAAGAAGATGGAACTTCTGAGTTTACTTTATCTGTTGTTACTTCTGCAAGTGGATCATATTTTTTTACTTTATCTCCAACAGAAACGAACCATTGATTGATAGTACCTTCTGTTACACTTTCCCCAAGTTTGGGCATTTTAATTTGTTCGATAGCCAATGGGATTGACCTCCTTCAAGCAATTATATTTCTAGCTGTCATCATCAAGCTGTAGCTCATAGCCCCTCTAGATATCCTAGTGAGGCATATGAACCTTTTATTATGAATTAGTATTCAGCAAGTTCTCTTGCTGCTTTTTCTACTTTTTCAGGGTTAACCATGAAGAATTTCTCCATAGTTGGCGCATACGGCATTGCAGGTACATCAGGACCAGCAAGACGCATGATTGGCGCATCAAGATCAAATAGGCAGTTTTCAGCAATAATTGCAGCTACCTCACCAATAATGCTACCCTCTTTATTGTCTTCTGTTAGAAGAAGTACTTTACCTGTTTTAGAAGCAGCTTCGATAATTGCTTCTTTATCTAATGGATATACAGTTCTTAAGTCAAGAACATGTACAGAGATGCCATCTTTAGCTAATTTTTCTGCCGCTTGTAATGCGAAATGCACACATAGTCCGTAAGTGATGATTGTTAAATCTTCACCTTCGCGTTTTACATCTGCTTTACCAATTGGCAATACATAATCATCATCAGGCACTTCACCTTTGATTAAACGGTATGCACGTTTATGTTCAAAGAAAAGTACTGGATCTTCGTCTCGAATTGCTGCTTTTAATAAACCTTTTACATCATAAGGAGTAGAAGGCATAACAATTTTCAGACCTGGTTGGTTAGCAAATATTGCTTCAACCGATTGTGAGTGGTATAACGCACCGTGTACTCCGCCACCATATGGTGCACGGATAACCATTGGACAAGTCCAATCGTTGTTCGTACGGTAACGAACTCTTGTCGCTTCAGAAATAATTTGGTTCACTGCAGGCATAATGAAATCAGCAAATTGCATTTCTGCGATTGGACGCATGCCGTACATTGCCGCTCCAACACCAACACCAGCTATTGCAGATTCTGAAAGTGGTGTATCCATTACTCGATCTTCACCAAATTTTTCATATAAACCATTAGTAGCTTTAAATACGCCACCCTTTAATCCTACGTCTTCACCTAAAACAAAAACTTTTGGATCTCTTTCCATTTCTTCGCGGATTGCCATGGTTACCGCATCAATATAAGAAATTACAGCCATGTTTATTCCTCCTTACTATTCAGCGTATACGTATTTCATTGCATGTTCTGGATCTGCATATGGTGCATTTTCAGCGTAATCTGTCGCATCATTAACAATTGCCATAATACGATCTTCGAATTCTTTTTCTTTTGCATCATCCATGATTTTGTTTTCTTTCAAGTATGCTGCGAAAGTGATCATAGAATCAATTTTCTTAGCTTCTTCTACTTCTTCACGTGAACGATATGGACGATCATCATCATCGGAAGAGTGTGGAGTTAAGCGGTATGAAACAGTTTCAACTAATGTTGGGCCTTCGCCTTTACGTCCTCTGTCTGCAGCAGCTTTAACAGCTTCATAAACAGCAAGTGGATCATTTCCATCAACTGTTACACCAGGCATTCCATAACCAATTGCACGGTCAGATACTTTTTCACATGCTAATTGTCTTTCAATCGGAGTAGAGATTGCGTATTTATTATTTTCACACATGAAGATAACTGGAAGCTTATGTACGCCCGCAAAGTTTGCACCTTCATGGAAATCTCCTTGGTTAGAAGAACCTTCACCAAATGTTACAAATGTAACTAGGTCTTTTCCTTCTAATTTTCCGCCTAATGCCACACCAACAGCATGTGGAACTTGTGTTGTAACCGGTGAAGAACCTGTTACGATACGATTTTTCTTTTGACCGAAGTGACCTGGCATTTGACGTCCGCCTGAGTTTGGATCTTCAGCTTTTGCAAATGCAGAAAGCATTAATTCTCTAGCAGTCATACCAAAGTGTAATACTACACCCATATCACGGTAGTATGGCAGTACATAATCCTTATCTTTATCAAGTGCGTATGCTGCACCAACTTGAGCCGCTTCTTGACCTTGACATGAAATAACAAATGGAATTTTACCAGCACGGTTTAGAAGCCACATACGCTCATCAATACGACGTGCTAAAAGCATTGTTTCATACATTTCTAATACTTTCTCATCGCTTAAACCAAGCTCTTTATGACGATTTTTTTTAGCCATTTTATAACCTCCTAAGTTAAGTATGTATGAGAGCTAACATGTAGCTCTCAAATTATTATTATCCGTGAATTGCTTTCCCATCCACAGCTAATGCTGCTTCGCCCATTGCTTCTGATAATGATGGGTGAGGGTGGATTGTGTGTGCCACTTCCCATGGTGTTGCGTCAAGAACTTTTGCAAGACCCGCTTCAGAAATCATGTCTGTTACGTGCGGTCCAATCATGTGCACACCTAGAATATCATTTGTTTCTTCATCAGCAACAATTTTCACAAAGCCATCAGATTCACCAAATACAAGTGCTTTACCGATTGCTTTGAATGAAAATTTGCCTGTTTTTACTTTAAAGCCTTTTTCTTTTGCTTGATCTTCTGTAATCCCAACACTTGCAGCCTCAGGAGCACTATAGATACATTTTGAAACAAGATCATAATCGATTGGATGTGGATTTTCTCCAGCAATATGTTCAACAGCAACGATTCCTTCATGTGAAGCAACATGTGCTAATTGTAGTCCACCGATTACATCACCAATTGCGTAAATATGAGATTCTTTCGTTTGGAAGAACTCATTTGTAGCGATGTAGCCTTTTTCAACTTGAATATCTGTATTTTCAAGGCCAATTCCTTCAACGTTAGCTTGACGTCCAACAGAAACAAGAACTTTTGCAGCTGTAAATTCTTTCTGCTCTCCTTTAACCTCTGCAGAAATTGATACAACATCCCCTTGCTTAAGTGTTTCAGGAAGAACTTTTGCACTTGTTACGATTTTCACGCCTTTTTTCTTCATCAGACGTTGCATTTCTTTCGAAATCTCTTTGTCTTCTGTAGGAATAATGCGATCTGCATATTCAATTACAGTAACATCTGAACCGAAATCTGAAAGCATAGAAGCCCACTCGATACCAATTACGCCACCACCAACGATGATAATTGACTTTGGAATTTCTTCCATTGCTAATGCTTCATCAGAAGTCATTACATTTCCGCCAATTTCTAGTCCTGGCAATGTACGAGGGCGTGAACCTGTTGCAACGATCACATTTTTAGGTACTAGCATTGCATTATCTTCACCGTTGTTCATTTCTACAGAAATTGTTCCAGGCATTGGAGAGAAAATAGATGGACCTAAAATACGGCCAAGTCCTTCATAAATATCAATTTTCCCTTGTTTCATAAGGTGTTGAACGCCTTTGTGAAGCTGATCAACAATTTTCGTTTTTCTTTCTTGTACCTTACCGAAGTTTACAGAAACATCACTAGATAGAACACCAAATTCTTCACTATTTTTTGTTTGTGCATATACTTCAGCACTTCTTAGTAACGCTTTACTTGGAATACATCCTTTATGTAGGCAAGTACCTCCAAGTTTTCCTTTTTCAACTAAAGCTGTTTTTAACCCTAATTGAGAAGCACGGATCGCTGCTACATATCCGCCAGTTCCTCCACCAAGTATGACTAAATCATATTCTTCTGCCATTTTTACTTCCTCCTATCATATGCCCAATTAGACGGCCGGAATGTTGCCCATTTGGACAACAGGATCCGGCTTTTACGAACATCCCTTATTGAACAGTAGCTGCTACTTTACCTGGGTAAGTCTTTTCTGTTTCTTCTCCACGAAGAACACGAAGAGCGCCTTCAGCAAGTGCTTGTAATTCATCTTCACCTGGCTGTACGATAACGTCAGCAATCCAGCTAATGCGATCGCTGATTTCTTTTACGAAGCCTTTCCCGTAAGCAAGTCCACCAGTAATGATAATCGCATCTACTTTTCCGTTAAGAACTGCACTTGCAGAACCGATCTCTTTTGCAACTTGGTAAGCCATTGCTGAGTATACCAACTTCGCATTTTCATCGCCATTTTCAATCATTTTTTCTACTTTGACTGCATCATTCGTACCTAGATAGCCAACAAGACCACCTTGACCAACTAGCTTCTTCATGATTTCTTCACGGTAGAATTGACCTGAATAGCATAATGATACTAATTCTCCTACTGGCACGGTTCCAGCACGTTCTGGACTGAATGGACCTTCACCATGTAAACCATTGTTTACGTCGATTACTCTTCCTTGTTTATGAGCACCGACTGTAATTCCACCACCCATATGGGTAATGATTAAATTAAGCTCTTCATATTTCTTTCCAAGTTGCTTAGCAACTCTACGCGCAACTGCCTTTTGGTTCAATGCATGGAAGATACTCACACGTTCAACGAGTGATAATCCAGAAACACGAGCAATTGGCTCCATTTCGTCAACAACAACTGGATCAACGATATAGGAAGGGATATTTAAAGCTGTTGCAATTTCATACGCTAAGATACCACCAAGATTAGAAGCATGCTGACCCGCAAAACCTTCACGTAAGTCACTTAGCATCGCATCGTTTACATTGTAAGTTCCACCTTCAATTGGTCTTAACAATCCGCCACGACCACATACAGCACTTAGTTTCGATATATTAAAGCCTTCTTGATCCAACGTCTCAAGAATAGCGTTTTTTCGGAATTCATATTGATCAATAATATTTTCAAATGTATTAATGACATCCGTATCATGACGTAATGTTTTTTCTAGAATAGAAATGTCATTATCGAAAACGCCAATTTTCGTTGATGTAGAACCTGGATTGATGACGAGAATTCGATGTCCTTGTTCTTGCACTGTTAAACCTCCAATAGAAACAGATCCTCCCAGCAGATTTCTAAGCTGATATCTGCTGGAATAGACGGCTGCTTCATTATTTCTAAAAAGTGAGGGCGCTGAACTTTTATTCAGCGCTTTGCTCTTGCTATCATTGTTTTACTTGCTTCTTATAAGGATATTTCGTAAAAACTTGTTAAATCTGATCAAGCCGCTTCCACTTTTCTCTGTCCAGCTCCAGCGGCTACCTCCTCGAGGTCATAAGTCAATCTGGATTGAAGGTTAAAGTACAACCTTCATTCCAGCTCGTCTTATGCTTGTCGGAGGTGACCAAGCCGCTTCCACTTTTCTAATTAACGGTGGCTTAGGATGTTGCGGCCATTTTGTAGGAATTGGCTGCGAGATTGTTGAACTCTTGCAATTCTTTCTTCAGCCATACGGTCAGCTGCTTTGTAAGAAGGAATACCATCGCGTTTTGAGATTTCCATAACTTTTGCAATTGTATCGTAAAGTCCTTCTACTTTCTTCATTGCACGCTCAGCATTGTAGCCGTATAATTCGTCAGCAACGTTAATAACGCCACCAGCATTAATTACATAGTCAGGTGCATAAACGATACCCATTTCATGGATGATGTCACCGTGACGTTCTTCTTTTAATTGGTTGTTAGCAGATCCAGCAATTACTTTTGCTTTGAATTGTGGAATTGTATCATCATTTACAGTTGCGCCAAGTGCACATGGTGCGTAGATATCACATTCAACGCCGTAGATTTCATCTGGGTCAACCGCTTTAGCACCGAAGTCATTAACAGCACGTTGAACAGCTTCTTTGTTGATATCAGTAACGATTAATTGAGCGCCTTCCTCATGTAAATGTTTACATAAGTGGTATGCAACGTTACCTACACCTTGTACTGCAACTACTTTACCTTCTAAAGAATCTGTTCCAAATGCTTCTTTAGCTGCAGCTTTCATCCCTACATACACACCGTAAGCTGTTACTGGAGATGGGTTACCTGATGAACCGAATGCAGGAGAGATACCTGTTACAAATTTAGTTTCTTCGTAAATAAGGTCCATATCAGCAACAGTTGTACCAACATCTTCAGCTGTGATGTAACGACCATTTAAGCCTTGAACAAATCGGCCAAATGCGCGGAACATTTCTTCGTTCTTATCTTTACGAGGGTCGCCGATAATAACTGTTTTACCGCCACCAAGATTAAGTCCAGCAGCAGCATTTTTGTAAGTCATACCTTTAGCAAGACGCAATGCATCTTCAATTGCAGCTTCTTCAGAAGCATATGTCCACATACGAGTACCACCAAGTGCTGGTCCTAATGTTGTATCATGAATTGCAATAATTGCTTTTAAACCTGAAGTTTTATCTTGGCATAATACCACTTGTTCGTAATCATACTTTTCTAGATATTTGAAAATTTCCATTATAAAATTCCTCCCAAAATATGCGTGTAATTTATTTAGATGCAGAGCAAATGGCTAAAGCAAGTGAGTATACTTTACTTTCAGCGGAATCGGCTCTGGATGTTAAAACAATTGGTGCTTTGGCGCCAGCAATTACTGCCCCTACCTTCGCTTTTGCGAAATATACTAATGATTTATATAGGGCATTGCCAACTTCTATCGTAGGAACTAGCAAGATGTCTGCTTGTCCAGCGACTTCACTCTTTATTCCCTTATGCTCAGCTGCAGCTAAGGAAATTGCATTATCTAATGCGAGTGGCCCATCTACAATACAGTCTTTGATTTGACCACGCTTATTCATTGCAGTTAATGCGGCAGCATCTAATGTTGCCTGCATCGCAGGGTTCACAACTTCCACTGCTGCAATTGGCGCAACTAGTGGTGTTTCAACACCAATGCTTTTTGCAATTCCAACAGCATTGTTGATTATTTGAGCCTTTTGAGTTAAATCAGGCGCAATATTCATCGCTGCATCTGTAAGAATTGTAAAACGATCAAATCCTTCTACTTCAAAAACAGCAACATGGGACAATACACTTCCTGTACGTAATCCATATTCTTTATTCAACACAGCTTTCAAAATAGTTGCAGTAGGGACATTCCCTTTCATCAACACATTTGCTTCATTCAGCTTCACTGCTTTTACAGCATGTTCTGCCGCAGCAGCACTTGAAGGTGTGTGAATAATTTGAAGTTTTTCATTTTTAGCTAAATCACCATGATGCTCATCCATAATTTGAAGAATTTTTTCTTTATCCCCAAACAATATGAATTTGGCTAAATTGTGATTGAGTGCTTCAGCAACAGCTTCGATCACTTCATGATCTTCTGCGGCAGCAACTGCTACAGTTTTTTCTTCATATTGGGTGGCTCTCTTTATAAGCGAATCCAATTTCATTGTCTCAACCCCTTTACTCGAGAAGCGCAAGGATCTTATTCAAGGACGTCAAGCATAAGTCGAGCCCTTTCGAAGATTTCATTTCATCCTCTTGAAAGTTCGGCTTTACCTTCATTCCATAGATGCTGGAGTTAGACAACTCCTAGACTCCTAAAGCACTTAACTTTTGCTTCAATTATCATGTTGCTACACTCACTTAGTATTTATGCAAGAACTGTGCCAAATCTAAAAGCTGATGAAAACGCTTTTTCACAAAAATAATTCATGCAATAATTTTCATAGTGTGAAATTTATTGCATGTCACTATTTGCAATCTCGTATTTATCAAGCTTATAGTACAAATTTCTTACAGATAATCCAAGAGTCTTAGCAGTAGCCGTTTTATTCCCTTCCATTTGCTGAAGAGTTTTTCTAATCAAGTTTTCCTCATATTCATCAATTAATACCGCTAACGTCTTCTTCTCACTAATTACTTGGTTATCCATTGGTAAATAGTCTTTAGTTTCCTTTTTGATCAATTCTGGTACATGGTGCTCTTCAAGTTTGATTTCATTGTAATTCATAAAAATAATTGCTCTGCCAAGAATATTTTCTAGTTCCCTTACATTACCCGGCCAATCATATTCCAATAGCTTTCTCAGCGCAGCAGGACTTAGGCTTTCAACATTACGTCCATATTCTTGATTAATTTTTTGGATTAGTCTTTCACTTAAAACTTGGATATCTTCTTTCCTTTTTCGTAATGAAGGGATATGAATAGGCATTCGGTTCAGCCTATAATACAAGTCTTCCCTAAAAGTACCGCTCGCAATTCCTTTTTCTAAATTTACATTTGTCGCCGCAATCACACGTACATTAATTGGAATTGACTTCGTTCCACCAACACGGGTAATTTCTTTTTCTTGTAGTACTCTTAGCAGCTTTGCCTGTGTACTTGCTGATAACTCGCCAATTTCATCAAGAAAAATACTTCCGTTATTCGCTTCTTCAAACAGCCCTCTTTTCCCGCCTCTTTTCGCTCCTGAAAATGCTCCTTCTTCATACCCAAAAAGTTCACTTTCTAATAAAGACTCCGATAACGCTGCACAGTTCACTCGAATAAACTTATTGTATTTACGATCACTTCCATTATGAATGGCATGGGCAAATAGTTCTTTTCCAGTACCTGATTCCCCTCTTAGTAATACCGTTGCTGGTGTTTTTGCTCCTAAGCGCGCCTGTTCAATTGCGATCGTCATTTCTTCAGAACGTCCAATAATATCATCAAACGAATATTTCGCTTCAAGTGTTCGAATTATTTGCCGGGCTCGATGTAATTCTCTATTTAATGATTCAATTTCAGAAACATCATGAATGACACCAACACTTCCCTTAATAATTCCATCCACAATGACAGGTGCCACATTCACAACTACTTCTTTTTTGTTCGGCCCTACTCTCATTGCCACTCCTCTAACAGCCCTTCTTGTTTGGAGCACTTTCATATGTACGCTCTCGCCCTCAGAAATATCAGTCGTTGCTGGTTTTCCAATCACTTCTTCTTCCGAAAGCCCTGTAATTCGGGAATATGCAGGATTTATCAATAGCCCTTTTCCATTTTCATCTACTACTGAGATTGCTTCATCACTTGACTGAATAATGGCCTGAAGCATCGTTTGAATTTCCTTTAAATTCGTTATCTCTTCAGCTAAATCCATCACTTCTGTAATGTCTTTAAAAACGGAAAAGGCGCCAATTAATTGATTGTTTTCATCAATCATCGGAATTCTCGTTGTAATAACCTTTAACCCATTATTCAGTTCCAACTCTTGATTAGCTTCAATTCGTCTTGTTTCCATGACAATTTTCAATCGGCTTTTTGAAATAATGTGTTCAATCGAACGCCCCATTGCATCATTCTTTTTAACGCCCGTCATCTTCTCCGCACTTCGGTTAAATAGAATGATTTCTGCGTTTTGATTAACACCGATCATCCCGTCACCAGTTGTATTAAAAATCAGATCACGTTTATATGTTTCGCTCTCGATACTTGAAATTAATCGATCTTTTTCCTCTATAAGTCCTGCTATTAAAAAAGCCACACTGCCAGGAATTAATACAGAATGCTTCTTTTTCGCCTCTCGAAGCTCAAGAAAAACATCATTCCTACCCGTTACTTCTACAATGATATCAATATCCTGATCAATAAAGGCATGCCAATTCGTATCTGTTGGAATTCCTTCTTGCATCGCCATTTTTAATCCATTCGCATCAGGGTTACTATCCACGACAGCAATCACTCTAAGCATTTCTGTTTCTTTCATTATTCTTAAGATTGCTGAACCACCTTTGCCAGCCCCTACAATCATGACAGTCTGCATGTAATCCCCACCTTTTTACCTTGAAAAATACTTCACGAATATTCTCTCTTTTCTGTAAAACACGCAAGTTTCTTCACATATTCTATTTTATCATGATTTAGTTGCTTGACAAATTTCTATATTCATTTAATATTTTTTTTAGAAGCGTAAAGAAATGAAGGGATCTTCCTATGATAAGAATTATTGCTTTAATCATTTTGGTCATACCAGGTGTATTAGCTGTTTATGGGATTAAATTGATGAGAGATATGGTTTTTGGTATTTTGCAAAGTCCTTTTCCTCTTTTATGGGTGCAATTTATTGCGGGACTTCTTTTTCTATTAATTGGACTAGGCTTTATTGCCGGCTTCGTCCTTTATCGAGATCGTAAAAGAAACAAAGTTCAAACCCGATTTAAAAATTAAAGCAATCTACCTTCACGGTGATTGCTTTTTTTCTTTTTCATATTGGTTTTTCAAGCGCAATGCCTTAACAGGATCATCCGTTATAATTGCTGTACATCCTACTGCAAATAATCTGAACATCTCCTTCTCCTTATTTACTGTATACGGCCTGACTTCAATTCCATAGTCTAAAGAAGCTTTTATTAATTCATTAGGTGCAGCTGTATATTTCGGATGTATACTTCTAGCTCCAATCGATTGAGCATATACCCAAGGCATATACAGGCCTTCTGAAAATAATGGAGCAGTCTCAATCTCTTGATCCAATCGATAGCAATAAACAATACTATAATGATTAAAGGATGAAAGAACAATCCGATTAGTTAATTGATAGGAGTGTATTAATTCGATTACCTTTGCCTCCATTCCCTTATAAGGAAACACACCATTCTTCAGTTCGATATTACAGATCATTTCATTCGTTGTTAACCATTCGAATACTTCAATTAATGATGGAATCGGCTCCTTATGGAGAAACGTCTTGTTCTTATAGCTTGCATCTAGTCTTCTTAATTCCTTATAAGTTAAATCCTTCACATAGCCCTTCCCATTTGTTGTTCGATCCACCTTTTCATCATGGATAACAACAATTTCTCCATCTTTCGTTAACTGAATATCAAGTTCAATCCCGTCAGCACCAGCAAGTTCTGCTTGCTTAAATGCTTTCATCGTATTTTCAGGATAAAGCTGCGAATATCCTCTATGAGCAAAAATAAGTGTCATAAATCATGCCCCCTTTCACTTCCTAAAAATTTTGATCTAAAATAAGCATACTGCTAACATCTATAAATTATATGTTAAAACAAGGCTGTTTTCGCAACCATTGTTGCTATTACACATAATTTTGGGAAAGGCTGATTTCCGCGTACATGTGCTCCATTTCCGCGGGGTAGTCCGCTTGAGCTTCCTCGCTTCTCACGCTCCTTCTTAGGTCTCAGCTGTCCTACGCATCCCGCAGGACATTTGAGTATGCTACTTAGAATTCACACCGCACGAAGGAAATGCGACAGCATTTTCGAGGATCTTGCACCTTCCGCTCCAATCAACCAACCAATTTGATAAACCAGTCATTCTAACAATTGTTTTAAAAATATCTTTTAAAAAGAGTATAAAACAAAAAGAAAAGCGCCTCCTGACAGAGAACGCTCACATTTTGAAAAGTTATTCATTGCTTGCTGCATTACGATGCTTTATGCTCAAGTCGTAATTTATCAGCAACCATTGCGATGAACTCGCTATTTGTTGGCTTAGCCTTTGACATCGAAACCGTATAACCGAATAATGACGAAATTGAATCAATATTCCCGCGGCTCCAAGCTACTTCAATTGCATGCCGAATTGCCCGTTCAACACGGCTTGCTGTTGTATTAAATTTCTTCGCAATATCTGGATATAAAACTTTTGTAATCGAGCCGAGCAATTCAATATCATTATAAACCATTGAGATTGCTTCACGAAGATACATATATCCTTTAATATGAGCTGGTACACCAATTTCATGAATAATACTTGTAATGCTTGCATCTAGATTTTTAGGCTTTGCTTCTGTTTGCTGGCGATAGCTTGAAGAGGACTTTCGCATGATGGGGTTTGATTTGCCGCTTACTTGTCTTATATGTCTAGCCAAATTGTCCATATCAAAAGGTTTCAAAATAAAATAAGATGCCCCTAAATCTACAGCCTTCTTTGTTACATCCTCTTGACCGAATGCTGTTAGCATAATTACATTTGGAAGATTCGTTTTCTTCATATCACGAAGCTTTTCGAGAACTGCAAGTCCATCTAAATGTGGCATAATAATATCCAAAATAAGAACATCGAGATCTTCATGCTCAAGTATCTCTAAACAATCCTGACCATTATGAGCAACACCTACAACTTCCATATCATCCTGAGTTGAAATGTATTCATCTAAAAGTCCAACAAGCTCTCGATTATCATCAACCACACAAACTTTAATTTTATTCACTAATTTTCCTCCTCGAACCATCGTTGGTCTCTTTCCATCTATTTTTATTCTAATTGAGAAATTCGACAATGCAACAGAAATTCCTCTAGTTTTTTTAAATTTTCTCAAAAATAGGAAAAAATCAGTAGTTTTCTTTCGTTTTCTCCCTAATTCGACTGTTTTCATTATCTTTGTCGAATAATCTTTATTATAACATAAGAAAGCCGTATAGCTTGTATTGTTTATTGAATTGACCTTGCTGCACACCTTTTAGTAGGAACAATCAGGCTTCTATTAAGTCTTTAATTAGAAAGACTGTTTTCGTAAATATTGTTGCTATTTAATTTTGGTAAAGGTTGATTTCCGCGCACGCGTGCTCCCTTTCCGCGGGGTAGTCCGCTTGAGCCTCCTCATCGCTCCTGCTTAGGTCACAGCTGTCCCACGCATCCCGTAGGACATTGAGTAGACTTCTTAGAATTCACACCGCACGAAGGAAATGCGAATGCATTTTCGAGGAGTCTCACACCTTCCGCTCCAATCAACCGACTTATTTGATAAACTTATCTTTCTAACATTTAATTCAAAAGCAAGAATCTTTCAGAAAAGAGCCATTAGAAAAGACAGAGGGGGATTTTCCCTCTGTCTCTACACGTATTCTTATCCCATTAGGAAGCTTTTTCTCTTGGGTGCTCGTAAATATTAATCTCAGCCTCACTTAGCATCCATTCAATATGAACTCCATAGCCAGATGTCGGATCATTCACAAAAACGTGAGTGACGGCTCCGATCACTTTATCATTTTGAATAATTGGACTGCCACTCATACCTTGTACAATTCCGCCTGTCTTATTAAGGAGCTTTGGATCTGTTACTTTAATAACCATTCCCTTAGTAGCTGGAAACTTTTGTGGAATGGTGCTCACAATCTCGATATCAAAAAGATTGACCTCATCATCATCAACAACTGTCAATATTTGTGCTGGTCCCTCTTTTACTTGATGAGATAATGCAATAGGCATTGGCTTATCAAGAACACCATTCTTAATATTTTGATTTAACTTTCCGAAAATACCGAATGGACTGTTTTTAACGATATTTCCGATGACTTCTTTATCAGGTGAAAAACGCGCCAATTTTTCTCCGGGATTTCCATTGCTTCCTTTTTCGATGGATGTAACGGTTGATCGAACGATTTGTCCATTATCAACAACAATTGCCTTTTTTGTATCCATATCTGAAATCACATGACCTAATGCACCGTATTTCCTGGATTCTGGATGATAAAATGTCATTGTCCCAATTCCAGCTGCCGAATCTCGAATATACAGTCCTAGCTTATAGGAGCCTTCAGCCTTATCCTTTAGAGGCATTAATTCTGTTTGAATTTTTTCATTTTCTCGGTTAAGCAACATCTTTAAAGGTTTTCCTGTTTTCCCTGCTTCTTGTACAAAAGGGGCAACATCTGTCATGTTTTCAATTTGTTCCCCATTAATTTCAGTGATAATGTCACCAATTTTCACATTAGCTAATTCCCCTGGGGATGCTTTTCCTTCTGATGTGTCAATTTGATGATGACCGACAACAAGTACGCCAATCGTATTTAGTTTAACTCCAATAGATTGTCCACCTGGAATGACTTTAAAGTCTTTTAAAACATTCACATCAACCTTTTTTATCGGAAAACCTGCTAATTCTAAAAACATTTCATTTTCTCCATGGTGATTCCCTTGAAGGGTAATTGCATGATCCTCTTGTTTTAGTGCAATATTTGAATCATCAGAAGACAATTCCGCGCTCACCATTTTTGCCTTCGCAAACGCGATATCCTGCCCTTCAAATAAGGTTAGCGATGTTGGAATATGCAAATATTCCTGAAAAGATTTTGAGAAACCAATTGTAACTAATGAAACAAGGAGAATTCCACCAATTATTTTTCGTAATATATCTACTGTCAAAATCTTCACTCTCCTCGCTTCTAATCCACTTCGTTAAATGGCTACATCTATAATTTTGCCTGCAAGTCGTGCATTTATAACCTAATTAGTGATAAAAAAAGCTATCCTCCTTTGGATAGCTTTTCAATGTATCTTTATTTTCTCTGCTAATTGTAGGAGTTCTCTTGCATGCTCCTTCGTCAATTCAGTAATTTCTACACCTGAAATCATCCGACCAATTTCTTTTATTTTCTCTTCTTCGCCCAATGATTGAACCGTAGTGATCGTTCGAGCATCTTTAATATTTTTCGCGATAAATAAATGAGTATCTGCCATTGCGGCAACCTGTGGCAAGTGAGAAATACATAATACTTGTGAGTTAATCGCTACATTATGAATTTTCTCAGCAATTGCTTGGGCAACTCTCCCACTCACACCTGTATCCACCTCATCAAAGATAATCGACGTGACTCCTTGATGCTTGGAAAAAATACTTTTTAACGCCAACATAATTCTTGATAATTCTCCACCTGAAGCAATCTTCGAAAGGGGTTTTAATGGTTCTCCAGGATTTGTTGATATGTAAAATTCAGCTTTATCTATTCCACTTTTTAAAAATCCGTCAACCACTTTTTCAAATTGGACCTCAAATACAGTTTTCTCCATATATAGCTCTTTTAATTCCTTAAGAATCAATTTAGTTAGCTTTTCGGCAAATTTTTTGCGCAATGCACTTAAATTCTCTGCTTCAATGTATAAATCCTTACGAAGTGAGGCTATTTCTTTTTCTAAATGTTCGATATGTGTTTCCTTATTTTGTAAGGTTTCAATTTCTTCTTCAATTTTGGATGCATATTCGAGGATTTCTTCTATATTTTTCCCGTATTTACGCTTTAGCTGGCTTATTTCATTTAAGCGGTCGTCAATCTCAGCCAATCTAGATGGATCATATTCAAGCACGTCCAGTTCATTGCGAATCGTACGTGATGCATCCTCAAGCTGGTAAAATGCATTTGAAATAGATTCAGCCAGTCCTTTGTAGGCAGAGTCAAGTTCAGCTACATCTTCAATATGCCCCATAACAAGAGCGATCCAATCGATCCCTTTCTGTTCACCTTGTAGTCCCGAGTAACCTGACTGTAATGAATCATAGACACGTTCGAAATTACTTAATTTCTGTCTCTCAACTAATAATGCTTCATCCTCATTAAGCTTTAAATTTGCCTTTTGGATTTCATCAAGCTGAAATTTTATTAAATCAAGACGATGCACCATTTGCTGATCATTTTCACTAAGGCTTTTTAACTGTTTCATTTTTTGTTCGTAGGAATGATATAATTGCAAATATTCCCAATGGCTTGCAGCTATCTGTTCACCGCCAAATTGATCCAGAAGAGTAATATGCATCGTCTCATCCATTAGCTCCTGATGCTCATGCTGACCATGGATATCAATTAGTGTACTGCCAAGTTCTCTTAACGTTGCAATTGTAACAAGCTTTCCGTTTATTCGGCATACACTTTTTCCAGATTTAGAAATATCTCTTCGTAAAATAATCATTCCATCTTCAAGTTCAATACCAAATTCATTTGCTTTTGAATAGCATGGATGATTTGGATCTTCTAAATGAAAAAGCCCTTCTATTTCTGCTTTTTCTGAACCATGGCGGACAAATTCAGCAGATCCTCTTCCGCCTACAAGCAAGTGAATAGCATCAATAATAATAGATTTACCCGCTCCAGTTTCCCCACTTAAAACAGTTAGGCCCTTATCAAATGAAATTGATAGGGCTTCAATAATCGCAAAGTTTCTAATTGATAATTCATTAATCACAAATGCTCACCTCGTATCTAATCCGACTTATCGTCTTATGCCGTAATTTCATAAAATATTGAATAAACCTCTTTTCCATCAAGCGAAATTACGGTATGTACCAGCGTCCCCATTAGTCCTCCAACGGCCTAATCCTCTCTCTTATGTAATTGCAAAATGTTATAGCATTTCTAGAAAACGTTTTGAAATAGCTTCTGTGTCCATTGGTGTTTTACATATAATCAAACAAGTATCATCACCACAAATGGTTCCTAAGATTTCATCCCAGTCTAAATTATCAATCAATGCCCCAATAGCCATCGCATTTCCTGGAAGTGTCTTCATTACAAGCAGATGCCCTGCTGTGTCGACACGAACAAATGCATCCATCAGATTTCTTCTTAGCTTTTGAAGTGGATTGAAGCGTTGATCTGCTGGAAGACTATATTTGTATCTGCCATCAATTAGCGGGACCTTTACAAGATGAAGCTCTTTAATATCTCTTGAAACTGTTGCCTGTGTCACATTATAACCAGCATTTTTTAATTCATCAACAAGATCATCCTGCGTTTCAATGTCATTATTCGCAATAATATCACGTATTTTTATGTGTCTCTGACCTTTATTCATACCTACACCCCAATATTTCGCAATGAATACGAATAGTAAATTAGAATTAAATGTATACGATTAAATCTCACCTATATGTTAGCTGATTTTTCCCATAAAGTACAATATTTCATTCATTTCCGAGGGAATATTCACCTATATTTCGACATGAAGAAAAACTTCGGGAGCACCTCGATTATCACCGAATAAATTGGATGCTTCCCTCTCATTTAGGAAACACGATCAGTATAAGTACAGGCTGCGCTTAACACGAGATTGCATCATTTTCTTGACCGCAAAAGAGGAATAAGCATTCGCTTATTCCTCTTGATTTTTTTGTTTGATTTTCAATTCTGAATGGGCTAGCTTGACCACTTCACTTGGATCCAATTGCACGAAGATATTTCCAGCTTCCTTCTCTCCTAACCAAAATAGATGGAGCAAAAATTCAATATTTCCGTCCCCACCTGTAATTGGCGAATAAGAAATATCTTTCACATCATAACCTAGGCTTAAAGCAAAATCTATAATCACTTTAAGCACTTGCTCATGTACTTTTGGATCCCGCACAATCCCTTTTTTGCCTACTTGCTCTCTTCCTGCTTCAAACTGAGGTTTCACTAGAGCAACAACATCACTATTGGAAACAAGCAATGTTTTTAATACAGGCAATATTAATTTTAAGGAAATAAACGAAACATCAATTGACGCAAAGTTTGGCATGCCTTCAGATAAATCTGCAGGTGTTACATAGCGGAAATTTGTCCGTTCCATAACATTAACTCGCTCATCCTGCCTTAATTTCCATGCAAGCTGATTATAGCCAACATCTAAAGCATAAGACATTTTCGCCCCATTTTGAAGAGCACAATCGGTAAAGCCTCCCGTCGATGCACCAATATCCAATAGGATTTTATCCTTTACATTCAAATCAAACTCTTTTAATGCCTTCTCAAGCTTAAGGCCGCCTCTACTAACATAAGGGAGGACCTTCCCCTTTATTCGAAGCGGAATATCCACGTTTACTTTTTCTCCGGGTTTGTCAAGGCGATTTTCATTACTGAATACAAGTCCGGCCATAATTGTTCGTTTGGCTTTTTCTCTTGTTTCAGCTAGCCCTCTTTCAACTAATAATATATCTAGGCGTTCTTTCTTTATTTTCATATTTAAGCCCTTTTTTGTTTTTTTCTTGCTAGTTTATTGATCCTTATTACAACATCATTCGTTGTCATCCCAATTTCTTCAAGAAGCTCATCAACACTTCCATGCTCAATAAATTGATCAGGAATGCCCATGCGATCAATTTCAAGATGATGAAAGCCTTTTTCTTGAGCAAATTCAAGAACAGAGCTCCCGAAGCCCCCTTGTAAAACAGCTTCTTCAATCGTGAAAATAGGGATATTTTCTTTGAATAGCTCTAAAAGCATTTTCTCGTCTAACGGCTTAATAAATCTTGCATTAATTACTTTGATTGAATAACCTTGCTTCTCTAATACATTTGCAGCTTCCATTGCCATTGGGATCGTCGTGCCAAATGTTAAAATAGCTGCATCATGACCTTTTTTCAACACTTCCCACGTTCCAATCGGGATTGTCTTCAGGTTCTCATCCATAGTAACACCTAATCCATTTCCACGTGGGAATCTCATCGCAATTGGCCCCGCATCATATTGTGTAGCAGTATAGACCATATGCTGTCCTTCATTTTCATCCTTCGGCATCATTAATACTAAATTTGGCATATGCCTTAAAAACGCAATATCAAATACACCTTGATGTGTTTCGCCATCTGAACCAACCAGACCTGCACGATCAATTCCGATAAATACATTTAAATTTTGACGGCAAATATCATGCAACACTTGGTCATACGCTCGTTGTAAGAATGTGGAATAAATCGCTAAAAACGGCTTCATTTTTTGCGTAGCAAGCCCAGCAGCAACTGTCGCTGCATGCTGTTCTGCAATCCCAACATCATACATTCGTTCGGGGAATTCACTTGCAAAACCTTCTAGCTTCGATCCAACTGGCATCGCTGGAGTGATTGCCACAATTCGCTCATCTTTTCTTGCTAATTTTCTTACCGTCTCACTCACAAGCTTGCTCCAAGCAGGTGGAGGGTTAACAGGTTTCACAAAATCTCCTGTTTCCATTTTATATGGACCAGTGCCATGCCATGTACCAACTGTATCATTTTCAGCTGGCTGATAGCCCTTCCCTTTTTTCGTTATAACATGCAGAAGAACAGGTCCTTCTGTTTTCTTTGCATAGCTCAGATTTTCAAATAAATTCTCATAATCATGGCCATCAACTGGGCCTAAATACGTAAACCCTAATTCTTCAAAGAACACACCAGAAACAAAGAGATACTTAAGACTATCCTTTACCCGTTCGGCTGTTGCCGCAAGCTTCCCACCAACTGCAGGAATTTTCTTCAACAAATATTCTAATTCATCTTTTGCCCACTGATATTTCCCTGCTGTCCGGAGTCGTCCTAGCACATTATGCAGAGCACCAACGTTCGGTGCAATAGACATTTCATTATCATTCAGAATGACGATCATATTTTTCTTTTCATGACCAATATGATTCAACGCTTCTAATGCCATCCCACCTGTTAAGGCACCATCCCCAATAACTGGTATAACATAGGAGTTTTCTTTCTTCAGATCTCTTGCAATCGCCATTCCCATTGCTGCAGATAATGATGTAGAGCTATGACCAGTTTCCCACACATCATGCTCACTTTCAGCCATCTTCGGAAATCCGCAAAGCCCCTTATATTGTCTTAATGTATCGAATTGGCTTGCGCGTCCAGTTAAAATCTTGTGAACGTATGATTGATGGCCAACATCCCAAAGAATTTTATCCTTCGGGCTGTCAAAGCATTTATGTAATGCAATCGTTAACTCAACAACACCTAAGTTTGGACCAATATGGCCACCTGTACTTGATAATCTTTCAATCAAGAAGTTGCGTATATCCCCACTTAGCATTTCAAGCTCACTCGTTGAAAGACCTTTCAAAAAGGAAGGGTCCTTAATTGACATAAGATCCATTTAGCGGATCACTCACTTTCATATCTAATTCATCAGTTTTTTTGGATAATATAGTGTTAATTATAGCAGTAAGAAAAAAATCCTCAAGGTTCGGTTGTTTTTGAGCCTTAATGATCCCTTGTTTCAATAAGATTTGTAATCGCTTCAAGCATATGAGTAGATAACCCTGTTTCTTTTAATTGAGCCTTTGCCAGCTCTATATGCTCACTTAATGCAGCTTTTGCTCCATCTAATGTTAAGATAGAAGGATATGTGCCTTTTTTATTGACTGCATCACTGCCTACACGTTTCCCAATTCTTTCTTCTTCCCCTTCTAGATCGAGGATATCGTCTCTAATTTGAAAGGCAAGACCTAAATGATAAGCAAATTTAGACAGACGCTGGATTTTTTCCTCTGTTGCTTCTGCAAGAATGGCTCCAGCTACAACACTGCATTCTAGTAACTTTCCAGTTTTATGAACATGTATATATTCAAGATCACTTAATGTTAAATCTTTATCTTCTCCCGCAATATCCGCAACCTGTCCACCGACCATCCCTTCAGCTCCAGATGCTTGTGATAATGCCTGTATGAGAGCTAATTTAGTTGTAGCATGAGCATCTTCATCACGTATTTCTGCAATTAACTGGAAGCTATATGTCAATAGCGCATCTCCAGCTAATATAGCAAATGCATCACCAAATACTTTATGGTTCGTTGGCTTTCCTCTTCTTAAGTCATCATTATCCATACTTGGCAAATCGTCGTGAATAAGGGAATAGGTATGGATCATTTCAATCGCCGCGGCTGGCAATAACCCCTTTTTTGTATCTAAGCCAAAAGCATCTAACGTAGCAAAGAGCAGTAATGGTCTAATCCGTTTCCCACCAGCCTCTAATGAATAAAGCATTGCTTCCTTCACTACTGAGGGAGCCACTAATTTATTCACACGCTCTCTTAATTCCTCTTCAAGTAATTGTTTATGTGTACTAGCAAATGATGCAAAAATTTTTGGCTGCAAAATTACTCCTCCTCAGCAACGATAAAATTTTCTTTTCGTCCATCTTCAGTCAAAATTTGTGTTAATTGACTTTCAACATTTTTTAATTTATCATGGCAAAGCTTTGATAACTCCATGCCTTCTTTATAAATCGAAATTGCTTCTTCAAGAGGGACGTCCCCTTCTTCAAGTTTTTCTACAATCTCTTCCAATTGTTCCATCGCTGCTTCAAATGTTAGCTTTTGTTCCGAAGACATCTTAATCACTCCCCAATTTCTTTTACAACGCAATTGATCATTCCGTCTGATACTTTTACTTTTATATTGTCATTTTGTTTAATTTGGCTTACTGTTTTAATTAATTTTCCATCATCTGAATAGACAATGCTGTATCCCCTATCCATAATTTTCAAAGGACTTAATGCTTCTAAAGTTAGTAACAAGTGAGAAAAGTCCTTCTCCTTAGAAGAGAGGATTGAAGTAATTACTCGATTCAACCTTTGTTCCATTTTTATTTGCCCAGCTTTTGCAACCATAAGCTGTTCATCTGGATGATTTCTTTTCATCCTCTTTTGTATTGCTTCTAGTTGGTCAGTCTTTCTGTCAATAAGCTTACTTGCCCCACGATGAAGCTGCTCTGTCCATTTATCAGCCTGCTCTAATCTTTGTTCATACAATTTTTGTGGGTATCGAAAGGCATAAGAACGTTGGATACGTGAAAGTCGATTATTTTGTATATTTATTTGTTCTTTTACAGCTCGAACCAATCGGGATTGCCGATTATAGATTCTTTCTGATAAATCTTCAATATGTGGTACTGCCAGCTCAGCTGCTCCCGTAGGCGTTGGCGCTCTTAAGTCAGCAACAAAGTCAGCAATTGTAAAGTCTGTTTCATGTCCGACCGCAGAAATAATCGGGATGTGTGATTGAAAGATTGAATTCGCAACAATTTCCTCATTAAATGCCCAAAGTTCTTCGATTGAGCCACCGCCACGTCCAATAATGAGTACATCTGCTTCACTAGAATCATTGGCCATTTGAATTGCCTTCACAATCGATAATTTAGCTTGATCCCCTTGAACAACTGCAGGATAAATTAGAATATTAGCAACTGGAAAACGCCTTTTTATCGTTGATAAAATATCTCTAATTGCAGCACCGGTTGGTGACGTAATCACACCCACTGTTCGCGGAAATTTTGGAATGGGCTTCTTGTGTTCACTTGAAAACAAGCCATTCTTTTCTAGCTTTTCCTTCAGTTGTTCAAATGCTAAGTATAAATCACCGATCCCATCTGGCTGCATTTCTTTAATATAAATTTGATATTGACCACTTGGTTCATATACAGTAAGGTCACCTCTAATCAATATCTTCATTCCATTTTCAGGAATAAACTTCATTGACTGATTATAACGAGAGAACATAACTGCAAGGATACGCGCCTTTTCATCTTTTAAAGTGAAATACATATGCCCACTTGAATGCTGCTTAAAATTCGATATTTCACCCTTTACCATGACATCCTGTAAATGGGGATCTGCATCAAATTTTCTTTTTATGTATTTTGTAAGTGCATGAACTGTTAAATAGCGCTGTTCATTCATAAACAGTCTCCCCTTTAATAAAGTGAAACTACAATCAGTGGGTGTTCCTTTATTTCACTGAATGTTCGAACCAATCGTGATTTATATGCTGTTACATTTTATTTTGTGTTCAACCTATTTAAACTTCCTTTGGTATATTCTTACAACATAATCATTTGTCAAATAAAACTGCCCTTTCATTATAAAGATTGTCCTTCCTTTCGTCATGTGGAATGATTCAGGAGCAAACAATCTCTCGTAAAATAATGAAAAGGCAGTGGATTCATTTTATTATTTTTGCACTGTTGTTGCTAGATTCTGAATTTTTTTTGCCGCTTTCAATGTATTAAACATTAGCATTATAATTGTCATCGGACCAACCCCACCTGGAACCGGGGTAATATAGCCTGCTACTTCCTTGACATTCTTAAAATCTACATCCCCGCAAAGTTTGCCTTCACTATTTCGATTCATTCCAACATCAATGACAATTGCTCCATCCTTCACATGATCCTTTGTAATAATATTCACTTTACCAACAGCTGCTACAAGGATATCTGCTTGTCTAGTGAAAGCTTTTAAATCATTTGTTTTGGAATGGCAGTATGTAACCGTTGCATTCTTATTAAGGAATAATTGACCTGCTGGCTTACCGACAATATTGCTACGTCCAACAATTACAACATGCTTCCCTGTAATATCTGCACCAATATAGTCAAGCATCTCCATTACTCCATATGGTGTACACGGAAGGAATGAATCCTGTCCAGTCATCATCCGGCCAATATTTACAGGATGGAAGCCATCGACATCTTTTTCTGGTGAAATCGTCTCAATGACCTTAATCTCATTAATATGATCGGGCAATGGCATCTGAACAAGGATTCCATGAATGGCAGGATCAATATTTAACTTGTTTACTTGATTTAATAAATCTTGTTCACTAACCGTATCAGGAAGCTCAATTAAGACAGAGTGCATCCCTAGCTCTTTACAAGTTCTTTCTTTATTCGAAACATATGTTTTTGAAGCTGGGTTATTGCCGACTAAGATAACAGCAAGTCCAGGAATAATGCCTATTTCTTTTAGCTTAGCAACTTCTTCATAAATCAAGGCTTTCTTTTGTCTAGCTATTTCTTTCCCATCAATCAATTTTTCCCCCATATTAACTTCCTCCTAAATAATATTGAAAGGAACCGATTGTCTGAAATTTACAATTGTTGTTTAACCTTTGAAAGTACCCCGTTTATAAATTTACTTGATTGATCATCCCCATACAATTTGGCAATTTCAATTGCCTCATCAATTGCCGCATTCGCAGGGACATCGTCATGACAGAACTGCAGCTCATAAACGGCTAATCTAAGCAGATTTCGATCCACGGTTGCCAATCTATCAATAGTCCAATTTGAAAGATGTTGCTTGATAGAAACATCAATGCTTTCTATATTTTCTAGCACTCCATTTACTAGCATGCTTAAATATGAATCATTTGGAGCACCATCTAACACATGTTCAATCGCTGATTCTGGTTCTACCTGACTTACATCAATTTGAAACAAAGCTTGTAATGCCTTTTCTCTTGCTGTTCTTCTTTTCATCTATTCCATAACTCCTTTTACAGGGAAAATTTCTGGTCTATTCGTTAAAAAACATATATTAAATAATAGCATAAGTATACCGTATTCGTATCTTAAACCATAATAAATCCCCTTGTAAAGACAATTACAAGTCTCAAAGTTAACTTTAGCAGGAAGCAACAACGTGAATCAACAGCATAAATCACAGTTTTGTGACTTTTATAAGACTGTTTTCGCAAACATTGTTGGTTATTAGGATAAAGATGGTAAAGGTTGATTTCCGCGCACGTGTGCTTCCTTTCCGCGGGGTAGTCCGCTTGAGCCTCCTCGGAGCATTCGCTCCAGCGTAAGTCTCAGCTGTCCTACGCATCTAAGCAGGACATTGAATAAACATCCTGAATAGACACCACACAAAGGAAATGCGATAGCATTTTCGAGGAGTCTCGCACCTTCCGCTCCAATCAACCGACTTAGTTCGTTATAAACAAAAGCTCAGCACGCTATACTTACATACTTAAAAAAAGCCAAAGACTATTAACATGTCTTTGGCTTTTAGCTCATTACATCTCTTGCTCATGTTCAATTTCTTGCTTTTGGTTTTCAAATGTAATGCCGACAATATGAATATTGATTTCCTGTGCTTCAAGTGCAGTCATATTCAATAAAGCCTGGCGAATATTATCTTGAATTTTCTGTGCTACAGTTGGAATGGATACACCAAATGTCATTAAGCAGTACACATCCACTTTAATGCCTTCCTCAGTTAAGTCAACCTTTACACCTTTGCCGTGATTTTTCTTTCCTAGACGTTCAACAACACCTGAAGCAAAGTTCCCCCGCATTTGGGCAACTCCCTCAACTTCTGATGCAGCGATACCCGCAATCACTTCAATTACTTCAGGTGCGATTTCAACCTTCCCAAGGCCAGAATTTTCTTTATTCATTTCTAAAATATTATTTTCGCTCATTTTGCACCTCCAAATTTACTCAAGTAATAGCTACCTATTCCTTCATCTCTATTGTATTAAATAACCTCATACATTTCCAAAAATTTTGTATTAAACTGTCCATCTACAAACTTCTCATGACTTAATAGTTTTAAATGGAATGGAATGGTCGTATGGATCCCTTCAATCACAAATTCACTCAATGCCCGTTTCATTCTAGAAATTGCCTCTTCTCTCGTATGACCATGTGTGATTACTTTGGCAATCATGGAATCATAGTATGGAGGAATTGTATAACCTGGGTATGCAGCAGAATCTACACGAACACCATAACCACCTGGTGGGAGATACATTGTAATCTTTCCTGCAGATGGCATAAAGTTTTTCTCTGGATTTTCTGCATTGATCCGGCATTCAATCGACCAGCCGCTAAAGCTTATGTCATCTTGGGAAATATTCAGTTTCTCCCCAGACGCGACTTTAATTTGTTCTTTAATTAAATCGATCCCCGTAACCATTTCTGTAACGGGATGCTCCACTTGTATACGAGTATTCATTTCCATGAAATAGAATTTACGTTCATTGTAGTCATAAATAAATTCGATTGTGCCTGCTCCCGAATAATCAACTGCTTTCGCTGCTTTAACTGCCGCTTTTCCCATTTGTTCTCTAGTTTCACTATCTAATGCAGGAGATGGAGTTTCCTCAAGTAGTTTTTGCAATCGTCTCTGAATGGAACAATCTCTTTCACCGAGATGAACCACATTTCCAAATGTATCAGCAAGCACTTGAATTTCAACATGACGGAAATCCTCGATATATTTTTCAATGTATACACCAGGGTTTCCAAATGCAGTTAATGCTTCCTGTTGGGTAATATTAATTCCTTTAACAAGCTCCGCTTCATTGCGTGCGACACGAATTCCTTTACCGCCGCCTCCAGCAGTTGCTTTAATGATTACGGGGTAGCTGATCTTATTCGCTAGCTCAATTGCTTCTTCCGCATTTTTAATAATACCATTAGAACCAGGTACAATGGGAACATTCGCCTCTTTCATTGTTTCTCTAGCAATATCCTTTGTTCCCATCTTCGTAATTGCTTCTGGTGTCGGTCCAACAAAGATAATATTGCATTCACGACATAGCTCAGCAAAATCTGCATTTTCCGCTAAAAACCCATATCCAGGATGAATGGCGTCACAGCCAGTTAATTTAGCAACACTAATAATATTCGTGAAATTTAAATAACTATCTTTTGATGAGGTTGGGCCAATACAATAAGCTTCATCAGCAATCTGGACGTGAAGTGATTCTTTATCTGCTTCAGAATAAACAGCAACCGATTCAATGTCCATTTCTCGACAAGCACGAATAATGCGAACAGCGATTTCTCCTCTATTTGCAATTAACAGTTTTTTTATCATCCTGTTATCGCTCCCTTATTCAGGTCTCACTAAAAATAATGGCTGCCCGTATTCAACTAATTGTCCGTCACGAACTAATACTTCTACAATTTCCCCATTAATCTCAGCTTCAATTTCATTAAATAGCTTCATTGCTTCAACAATACATACAATTGAATCCTTTGACACTCTTGATCCTACATTCACATAGGCATCTACATCTGGTGAAGATGCTTGATAGAAGGTCCCCACCATCGGTGAAGTAATTTTATGTAGATTTTCTGCTTCTGTAACCGTTTCTTTAGCTACTGGCTCAGCAGCCACTTCTTGTTTAACTGGCGCAGGCTGTACAGATACTGGTGCTTGTACCTCTTGAAGTACATTTTTTGCAGGCTGTACCACTACTGCTTCCGCTGTTTTCTTTTTCATTTTAATCTTAGATCCGTCTTGCTCATATACAAACTCATCAATAGTTGATTGATCAACAAGCTTAATCAATTCACGAATTTCCTGTATTTTTAACATTTTGGCACCCCTTGTTTTCAAGTTACGCTAATTTCAACTGGTATTTCAGTCAAATTAACTTGATGACTAAATTATGACTAGCTACTAATATCATACGATAAAAGCTAATATGAATTCAATATAGGATTATCAACTGACTATAATATTTTCTTTTCCCTTTTAAAAGCCCATTTTCCTAATTTTATAATTTTTTCGATAAGTTATAGAGGAATATTAAATAAAAAGAGCGAATTACTCATTCAAAAGAACTAGTGCTGAGAGGAAGAATAGGAAATGAAAACGATTGAAGAAATTAAAAAAGAGGATTTAAATAGGAAGAATTCCTTAGTAGTGAAGGCGACCCTTTTATGTGTTATCCTTGCTGCACTTGTTGACATAGCAATGAAAAAGGATGTAGCCGTTATTTTATCCATCATCATCGCAGGCGGCATTGGGGTAGCCATTGTCGCAGCCATGCATTATTTTAAGAAAGCGACTACATTGATTCCATATGTAGCTATTATTCTAGTATCAAGCGTTATGTATATCATTATGGAAAATAGTGTTTCTCCAACAGCCTATTTTCTATTATTCTTCATTCTAGGATTGGCCGTCATCTATATGCAACGAAAACTCTTATGGCTCTCGTCTGCCCTTGGATTGATTATTATTACAGTATTTACTTTTATTCATCAAACCCAATTATCATTAGAACTGAAAAATTATGTAACGATCTATTTGCTCTTTATCCTCGTCACCATTTTACTAAACTTTCAGCTTGCTTTAGCAAATAAGCTTTCAGAAAATATCGTTTCTGCACAAAACGAATCTAAATTATTATTGGAACATAATTTGAATATGAAAAACACGGTGACTCAAAGCACGGCTAGCATTTCGTCCCTTATGGAGAATGTCAAACACAGAAGTGAGGAAAATCTTCAGTCCGCACTTGAAATGAAGGACTCTGTTGCCGAAATTTCAGCCGGCATTCAAACACAAACAGATGTAATAATTGACATTACTCATTCAATTGAAAAAACAAACCAGCTTGCAGAGAATACGAGCAAACTAGCAGATAAACTTCATGAAGATGCAAAAATGGCAGAAAAAGTCACAAATGAAGGGGATTTACTCATAACAAAACTGAAAGATGATATCTCACTTTCGTTCACCGAAATGGAGCAAGTGAATAATCATATCATTTCTTTATCAAGTCTAATCGAACAAACAGCCCAATCCGCCGCTGCCATACAAGATATTGCTAATCAGACAAATCTCCTTGCTTTAAATGCATCCATAGAAGCCGCAAGAGCTGGAGATAGTGGAAAAGGGTTTGCTGTTGTTGCTGAAGAAGTCCGGAAACTTGCAGATATTTCAAGAAAAACAGCTTCGCAAATAACAGAGAACTTGCATCTTGTCATCAATGATACCGATAGAACAAAAAACACCATTCATCTGACTGGTGAAAAACTGACAAATAATCTAATGCTTGCAGCTGAGACGAAGGAAGTCTTTCAAAAGATTTTTCAAACATTTACCCAGCTCAAGGAAGATATTACATTATCTGATTCTTGGACAAAACAAATCTATCATTCCTCGAAAAATATCGGAGAATCTATTGATGAATTCAGTTCTGTTATTGAAGAAGCAAGTGCATCATTACAAGAGATCGCATCCACCGTTAGTTTGCAAACAGAGCATCATGAACATTTATTCCAATCAGTTACTAATGCTTCTGATTCGATGGAGAATTTAATGGAATTACAACAGAAATAGCGAGGAAGCCTCCTCGCTATTTCTTATAAAAGTGAAATTCCCCTTCACTTTCCTTATTTCGGTTGGAATTCAACTGTGACTAATTGCAAATCACCAATTTCATTTTTCACTTGGCGAATGATATCATTTGCAGCTGTACGAGAAAGTTCTTCTGCTTTCACTGTAACAAGCACATTTGACTCATCTGCACGAACTAACACATCTTCATAGTTCATTGATCGAATAAGTGATTCTAAAACAGCCTCTTTATCAGCAAGTTCATTCAACTTATCAAATTCTTCCTTCGCTTCATTAATTTCCTCTGCTGGAAGATCTGTGCTGCCCATAACTGTTTGTAATTCTTCCTTCTTCATGCTGCGATCATCTTCTGATTGCATACGTAAAGCTGTAAACTTCTCATCACCTGCTGCATTTGTAATGATCGCCGTATCTTCATCCTCCACATCTGTTTGTGAGGCTTCTTCTTCATTTTGCATTTGTTCCTCCTGTTCTGGAGTAGCTAAGTCATTTCCTCTTTGTTCAGGTGAAGTGATATAATACACAGATAAGACGACAACTAAACTTAACATCGTTAACAACCATACTGTTTGCTTTTTTAATAACATTTATTAATCCCCCTTAGTTTTCGTTTTTTTAGGCATTACTGAAATTCGGTGAGTTGGGACATCAAGCCCTCTTGATACGGCTTCAATAATCCAGCTTTTCACCTGAATATTGTCAGCACCTTTTGCAACAATGGCGACACCTCTAATTTTCGGTTTCTTCGTTTCTAAAATGATCGGCACTTCTTGTTCATTTTTTCTAATAATCACTAATTGCTCTTCCTTGGATTGATCTTCTACCTTCCGCTTTCCACCTTCTCGGTCGGTTTCATCCGTTGTTTGGATTTTACTCGTTGTGTTCTTCTCTAACACTTTTTGCTCAGTCGCATCCACATTCACAAGTACGGTGGCATCCTCTACTCCAACAATATCATCAAGAATCTCTTTTATTTGTGTCTCATAAGCTCGTTCATAATCAGCAATTTCATTATTTCCTTTTGGCTGTTCCTTTCCAAAAGCAGCAACATCCTCTTCATTCTTTGACTCCTCCTGATTATTAAAAACTGGCAAACTAGTATCAGAAGAGCGATCTTGAAAGAGAAGATTGCTAATGAGCATGATCGCGGCACCAAATAATAGAACTAACAACAAATATTGATATTTCCCTGGCTTTTTATCCGACTGTTCATCCTTTGAAAGTAATTTTTTCAAAAATGATAGCGGTCCTTTTTCCTTATCCATTCTTATTCATCTTCCCCCCTTCTACTAGTACTTCAATCATGTTTACATCTACATTCAACTTTTGTGCGAATAGTGAAGCTACTTTCTCTGCTTCATTGCTTACTTGAATTGAAGGAAGAGTTTCTTCAGTATTAATTTCTACTTTTTTGATGACTTCTACAGCTTCAGCTTCTTCATCCTTATTCTTTACATAAATCATTACCTTTTGTAGGTTTTCAGGGAAATCACGCTGATCCTGTTCATCTACCTGAAATTTTATTTTCATAACTTCCAAATCGTACTGTTCCATCAACTCCTCTTCTACATCCTTTTTCAATTGGACAGCCATTTCTTCTAAAATATATGCATGTTGGAATGCTTGTATTTCTTTTTTCTGCATTTCGATGGAATTTTCTAAACTTTCTCCTCCTGATGCTTCAATAGAAGGGATTGTAGCAAGTACTTCTTCAAAATCATTTGTAACTAATTTCAAAATCGGCGTTAAAATAATGGCAATAAGTAGAAGCCCTGTCACCATTTTGATATATTTTTGTAAATTT
The DNA here is from genome assembly GCF_017874625.1 of Cytobacillus eiseniae. Taxonomy (GTDB): domain Bacteria; phylum Bacillota; class Bacilli; order Bacillales; family Cytobacillaceae; genus Cytobacillus; species Cytobacillus eiseniae. The sequence goes on from NZ_JAGIKZ010000005.1 coordinate 139,635, forward strand.
GAATTGGGAAGGAGCATATCAATGACTGTTGCCAATAGAACAAATAAAATGATATTCGTAATCCATTCTTTAATAAATTCCAACTGGCTACACCTCCTACCTGACCATCAATGTTAAATTGCCAGCAGCGATGACGACAGTAATACTTAAGAAGAACATGAGCGAAACAATCGCTAGTGCCGCAAAAACATAAATCACACTTTTAGAAATAATGTCGAGACATTTAATGATCGGCCCTCCACCTAATGGCTGCAAGATTGCAGCCGCAAACTTATATATAAACGCAATCATTAGTATTTTGATTGCTGGAAAAGCAGCGATAACAATTAAAATGACTACACCAGCAATCCCTACAGTGTTTTTTAATAATACAGATGCATTGATAACTGTATCTGTTGCATCTGTAAACATTCGTCCAATTACAGGAATAAAATTTCCAGTTATGAACTTTGCTGTTCGTATAGCGATTCCATCTGTCACTGCTGCTGAAGCCCCTTGAACGGAAATGACTCCTAGGAATACGGTTAAAAAAGTGCCTAGAAGACCAATGCTCCAATTCTTTAATAAATTGGCGAGCTGAGTTACCTTATAGTTTTCAGACAATGTGCTCACAATGCTTAATAAAACGGATAAGAATAACAATGGGAGTACAACATATTGGATAAATAATCCACTCATATTCATCAAAAACAGGATCACTGGATGAAAGAAAGCAGCTGAAGCAATTCCACCAGATGATGCAATTAATGCTAATAACAGCGGAATGATCGCCATAATAAAGGAAATCATCGTATCGATCGTTTCCTGTGTATAGCTAATCGCGATATGAAAGCTATTTAACGCGATAATAATTAACACCATAAACACAATCGCATAGGCCGCTTTACTGACTGTACTTTTTTCAAAAGAATTTTGAAGTGATTGCAAAAACATACTAAACACGGTCAAGAGAATTAAAGAACCGAGCAGCTTTCCATTGGCAATAAATTCATGGAAAATAAATTTGATAAATCCTGATACCCATTCTTGAAAAGAAAATTTCTTCTCTCCCTTTAAAAATTCATAGAGGCTCCCCTTTTGACTTTCAGGCAAAAAGCCGCCATATTCACTGCTAATTTTCTCCCAAAATCCTTTTAACTCATCAATATTAAGAGAATCTAGCTGGGACTCAACGATCGATTGTGGATTAAACTCTTCTATTTCTTCATTCACGTTAGTTGTTTGTGGTGAGGCTTGTACATCTTGGATTAGTAAGAAAAATAGAAAAAGATGGAGTAAGAATATTTTCGGCAATAATTGCTTCAATTGAAACACCTCACTGGGTTCTACTAGCTTGGAATCATTTGAATAATCGTTTCAATCATAACGGTCAGTATCGGTATCGCCATCGCTAAGATTAAAATCTTTCCTGCTAATTCTATTTTGGATGCAATCGCTCCTTGCCCTGCATCCTTTGTGATTTGTGAAGCAAATTCAGCAATATATGCAATGCCAATTACCTTTAAGATCGTTTCGATATACATCATATTTATTTTTGCATTGACAGCAATTTGTTCAATCATGTGGATAATGGCATTGATTTGATCAACTAAATAAAGGAAAATTGCACAACCTACAAATACGATGAGCAAGAAAGCAAAATTGGGCTTTTGTTCTTTTACGATTAATGCAAGGAAAGTAGCAACGAGAGCAACACCAACTATTTGGAGAATCTCAATAGCAAAGCCCTCCTTTAGCCTTGGAATAAGAAGACTGATTTAATTTTTTGGAACAAATCATCAACGATCGAGGCGACCATAAATAAGATGTAAATAAAACCAAACAATGTCACCCACTGGGCATACTCCTTTTTTCCGACTTGATCAAGAATTGTATGCAAAAATGCAACAACAATCCCCACACCAGCTATTTTGAAAATAATATCAACCTCTAAGCCCATAAACTCTCTCCTCCTAATAAAGAAATGCGTAGGTGCCTTGGTTAGCCCCGACATGCATAAGACAAGACTCTTAAAAAGGTGTTCTTCCCTTTTTAGGAGGATTGGCTTATGACCTCGAGGGGCTAGGCACCGGAGCTGGACAATAAGAAATGCGTAGGTGCCTTGGTCAGCCCCGACATGCATAAGACAAGACTCTTAAAAAGGACTTTTCAGGAGGATTGACTTATGACCTCAAAGGGCTAGAGAACAACAACCGCTAAGTATTTACATTAATAAAATAATTAGTAAAAGCCCCGACAAAAAGCCTAAGCTTTTGACCATTTTTTCGTATTTGGCTTGTTTATCATATGCGTCCATTTCTTCTCTTTCTAGATGTGCAAGTGTCAGCATAATTTGCTTTTGCTGTGACAAGCGGTCATGTCTGCCCAATGTTTCACCAAATTGCTTCATAATTTCAAATTCCCCTTGTTTCAATGCAGTCTGCTTCCAAATTTCCTTTAAACTTTGTTCCCAGGCATCCTTTACCGTTGTTTCTGAAAATGTCAGTTTTTTCGCAAAGGTATCAAAGAAAGCGGATAATGGCTTTGATAGCTGTTCAGAAAGTCTTCTGGCTGCCTCATGCAAAGGGGTATGCCCATACATGATTTCTGCTTCTAATGATTGCAAGGCAGATTTCAATTGTCGAAGCTGCCGAGGGCGATCATTTAGATGTCTTGAAGCTTCATAGCCTGCCCAAGTAGTTGAAATGATAATAAAGGCAGCACCAATGATTTTCATCATTTATATCACTCTCGCTTTATTCATAATCTCTCTACCTGATCCATCCTTAATGCTTTTCACACTGCCTGGTCCCTGTTTCCTGCTTAATTCAATAAATCGCTGGAAGATTCCCATTTCTAGAATTGGTTTAATTGTCGGCCGCTTCCCGATTTCTTCAAACGAATTCCCATGTGTGGTCATGATTAATTTAATCCCCGCATTCACTGCCTCCATAATGGCATCTGCATCTTCTTTTCTACCGATTTCATCCACAATTAACACATCTGGGCTCATCGATCGAATCATCATCATCATGCCTTCTACCTTCGGACAGGCATCTAACACATCGAGTCGTGGTCCAAAAGTCATTTGCGGGATGCCATTCACACTTCCTGCTATTTCTGATCGTTCATCAACGATTCCTACTTTAGAAGCAGGAAATAATCCATAATGATCGCCACTTGAAATAATTCTTGCAATATCACGCAAGAGTGTTGTTTTCCCTGTTTGTGGTGGGCCGATAATCATCGTGTGCAGCCAGCTATTATTAAATAGCTGTGGGACAAGCTTATCCGCAATCCCAATTTTTTCTCTTGCAATCCGGATATTGAAGGAAGAGACATCCCTGATGGCTTTGACACTTCCACCTTCAAGAATGACTTTCCCAGCAAGACCAACACGATGTCCTCCTTCAATGGTGATATAGCCTCTACGCAATTCTTCTTCCATCGTATAAATAGAAAAATGACTAATTTTATTAAGCAAATGGAGAGAATCCTCAGGCTTAACAATATAAGATAAATACTTTGGCTTTCCTTTAATCGTTAATTCCACAGGTCTATTAATCCGTACACGAATTTCTTCTAATTCCAGCAATTGCGGAGGGGGAATATGCTGTAACTGTTCGGCTATATTTTTCGGCAAAAAGGCTAGAATTGTTTCCAATGCACACATCCTCCTATTTATTAAAATGTCTAAACAAGGTTTTCCTTCATCTTGTTTACGGCTAGCAATTAGGGAAATATAAACACCCTTTGCTATGTCTTTGTTTTTCACTTAAAAGAGTAGAGCTTGGACTAGCACTACTTAAAATGTATGCCTGCTTTATCACAATATGACTTGTAAATGTTCGATTATTGATTTTCTATTAAAACAATCGAATGCTTACAAGCGTTTGGACGTACATTGTAGTATAAGAGTTTTCCGAAAGTGAGGGAGTAAATTATGTATCAACAATTTTATGGTGATCAAAGTAGGAACAACAGAAAAAATAGCATTCAAGTCACTGGCAATGGGAAGGTTTCTGTAAGGCCGAATAAGGCTGAAGTGACACTAGGGGTATCTGATGAGGATCAGCAATTAAAAATAGCACAAAGCAATGTTTCAAGTAGTATGATTAAAATTAAAGCTGGATTAAATGAAATGGGCATTTCTGATGAATACATCCAAACTGCTGATTACTCTATTACCCCTACATATGACTATGTAGATGGAAAACAAATTTTTAGAGGGTATACTGTTCAGCATTTGCTTCAAGTAACCATTAATAATATTGAAGAAACTGGTGAGTCGATTGATAAGGCGGTAAGTAATGGAGCAAATCTAATTACAGGCATTCATTTTACATCAAGTAATAATGAGCAATATATGCACCAGGCACTTTCCATGGCAGTTATTAATGCCTACCATAAGGCAGAAACGATTGCACAGACGATAGGGGTCCAATTGCAGAAAGAACCAGTTTTGGTCATTGAAAATAATCAACAGGATAGTAGACCTCTCCCATTCCAAGCAACCACATTTGCCAAAAGCGAAGCAGCAACAACAATCCAACCCGGATCTATAGACATCGCTAGCAATATTACAGCTAAATTCATATTTCATTAAAATAATAGTATGTGAAAATATTTAAAAATTAAGTTCAGAGGTGGAAAATAAAAAGAACAAGCGTTTCAGCAAGCGAATTAGTATATTAAATATGCTTTCTTAGTATTGTTATCACAAAAATTACTGATTCCCTTATTTTAGATTAAGAAAGTCCGTACTGATCGGTTTGGGGATTAGGTTGAGCACTCGAGCTGATAAATAGACGGAAAAATTCCGCTTAATTCGTAATTATGAATAAAAAAAGCTTGAATAAGCGGAGAAACTCCGCCTATTGACTCGAAAAATTCAAAAACGGGGGATTTTGTATGAAATAAGCGGAAAAATTCCGCTTATTTTACTTTTGCTAGTTACTCGATTAAGGACAAGTGATCCTACTTAAAGGAAGTGAGTTTTCCAAGAAAACTTCGACAGTGAACCATTTCATTTGTTTTTTTCTTATGAAAACATGAAACTTATTTATAGGCGCACAGAACAAAAGCGTAAGCGCCTTGATCAGCCTCAGGCATAGCACAAGACGAGCCTATCGGAAAGATGTCCTTTACCGATCTTTAAAGGATTGGCTTGTGACCTCGAGGTCGACAAAAACGCGACGTCCTGTCGCATTGTCGACACTAGTACGTCCTGTACGTCTGGGGTAGGCGCTCCTCCTATAAGAAAAGCACTTATACTCGTGCGAAGCTTATGCTGCCGAAGGATTCCTTGTGGAGTTGGACGCAGACAAACTTGCCGCTAAGTGATTCACACCATTTAAATTTATGATTTCCTAGACAATAAAAAAGGTGATAACCAAATGGTTATCACCTAGACAAATCATATGTATAGCCGCCTTTGCCGCCGATTTATATGGAGTTTCATACCTGCTCCTCCAGGTGGGTATTCGCAATTACCTTCACATACGTCCTCAAGCAATGGAGGCATGATGTTCCAGTAATGGTATTGAATTCCCTTGTTCTAAATAAAGGTTGAAACTTCATATCCAAGCGAACAACGCAGCTTCTATATTTGTATCATACCGAATTACAGCTCATTTCACAAGTGGAAATAACTAGTAATGCTCATAATCGCTATACCGTATGTGAAATTTTCTTTTCAATTTAATTATGCACGTGATACATAGGATGATTCTGAAGTATTAATAATTAATACATCGCCTTGGTTAATGAAGAAAGGAACTTGAACAGTTAAACCAGTTTCAAGTGTTGCAGGCTTCGTACCGCCTGAAGCTGTGTCACCCTTAATTCCTGGCTCTGTTTCTGTTACTTCTAATTCAACCGTGTTTGGAAGCTCCACTCCTAGTGTTTCTCCTTGATACATCATAATATGAACTTCCATATTTTCTTTTAGGAACTTTAATTCATATTCAATTGCAGTAGCTGCCAATTCGATTTGCTCATATGATTCATTATCCATGAATACATGCTGATCCCCATTCGCATAAAGGTATTGCATTCTGCGATTATCAATTTGCGCTTTTGCTACTTTTTCACCAGCACGGAAAGTCTTTTCTTGAATCGCACCATTACGTAGGTTACGCAGTTTTGAACGAACAAATGCCGCTCCTTTACCTGGTTTAACATGTTGGAAATCCATTACACGCCAAATTGAATTATCTACTTCAATCGTTAAACCGGTACGAAAATCATTTACTGAAATCATGTAAATCCTCCTAATTAAGCTTTTCTAAAGTATCACTTCCAGCACCTAGTATTCGTACGATCATACTAATCCACTAAATAACATGGATGAATAGATTGTAAAATAGAACAAGTTGCTTTCGCTACTTAAAGAATGATTAAATCTTTTGTTGAATGTGTCAGCGTTTCATTATGGTCATTCGTGATTAACGTATCATCCTCTATTCGGACTCCACCAAGCCCTGGTATGTATATGCCCGGCTCAACTGTTACAACCATACCTGGCTCAAGAATGATTTCTGATTTAGAAGCCAGTGATGGCCCTTCATGAACCTCAAGACCAATGCCATGCCCTGTTGAGTGGCCAAAATATTCGCCATACCCATGTTCTGTAATATAATCACGAGTTAGAGCATCTGCCTCTTTTCCACTCATCCCTGGCTTAATGCCATCCATTCCACGCATTTGTGCATTCAAAACAATATCATATATTTCCTTCATCTTAGCATCTGGTTCCCCTACAGCTAGTGTACGAGTTATATCAGAAATATAGCCTTTATAATAAGCACCATAATCTAACGTGACCATGTCGCCTTTTTCAATCACTTTTTCACTAGCAACACCATGCGGCAAAGCACCCCGATGGCCTGAAGCAACGATTGTATCAAAGGATGATGATATTGCACCAGCTTTTCTCATAAAGAATTCTAGCTCATTTGAAACTTCCATCTCAGTTAAACCAGGACGGATAAATTCAACCATATGCTTGAACGCTGCATCCGCAATGTCCGCTGCTACCTTTAATATCTTAATCTCTGACTCCGTCTTTATCAAGCGTAATTTTTCAATTTCGCCAGAGATAGGCACTAATTCTGATTGAACTGCCTTTTCATATGTTTTAAATGCAGAGAATGTTAAATAATCTTGTTCAAAGCCAAGTTTTTTAATGCCCAATTTCTTTACCTGTTCAGCAACCTCTGCCGGGATTGATCCTTCATGTTTAACAATTTCATAGCCTTCACATTGAGCAGTCGCTTGCTCAATATAGCGAAAATCAGTAATGAATTGAGCATGCTCTCCACTAATAAGAACAACTCCAGCAGATCCTGTGAAATTCGACATATAACGACGATTATATGTACTAGTGATAAGCATGCCATCAATGCCTAATTTCTCAAAACGCGAACGCAACTTTTGTAATTTCTCCATCTTTTTAATCTCTCCCTTTTTTCATATCTCGTAATGCATGAAAAGCCAATGTATATCCGATTAAACCTAAACCAATAATTTGACCCGCTGCTACTGGAGCAATTACTGAAGTATGCCGAAAGGATTCGCGGGCGTGTACATTTGATATATGCACTTCAATTACAGGAATTTTTATCCCTGCAATTGCATCTCTTATCGCATAGCTGTAATGAGTAAAGGCACCTGGATTGAATATAATTCCATCTATCCCTAATTTATTCGCTTCATGGAGCTTATCGATCAACTCACCCTCATGATTCGATTGAAAGGTAATGACCTCAGACTCATTTAATTTACCTAATGCCACTATTTCTTCTTCCAATTGTGCCAAAGTTGTATTTCCATAGACACTCGGTTCACGTTCCCCTAATACATTTAAATTTGGTCCATTCAATAATAAAAAGGTATTCATGTTCACACTCCAGGTGAAAATTATTGACTAACATGAATATTTTATCATAAATGAATAATTTTCCACTACTATTTGATTTAACGCCTAACAATGCTCATGCATTGTTCACATCCTGTTGCCCCTTCCTCTCCTTCATCGCTTTATATTTCAATTCACTTTCCTCATAGGAAATGGAATATCCGATAAAAACACCATATAAAATATAGAAACATACTGAAGTAATAATCGTGTTTCGCTCTAATTCATTAAAAGGGCTAATACCAGGAAAAATTGGATTTAACACAAAGAAAACTAATAAAAATAATACAATCCCGTACCCAATTCCAACGAAAATACTTGGAAATTTCCGTAAGGCTACATAGTATATTAATGCAACAACGATTGATATGACCCCAATCAAGACAATGCTAACTACCGTACCAAGCCAGCCTACTTTCCAATCGCCAATAGTCCACGGCTCAAGTATGACGGTAGGTCTAATTTCTGTTAAGTTAAATACATATGCGAAATACGCTAGTCCACTCCAAAATATACCGCCAAATAAACCTGTCAAAATAACCATGGTAATAAAGGACATTGGTTTTTCACGCTGATTTTGTTCGAGTTGATTTTCTTCTGTCATTTTTACCACCTCCATTTTCTATTATGTCCTGATGTTTTTATTCCCTTGCATCACATTAGAAATTAGTTTCCTGCTAATCCTGCTAGAGGTTTTCTTCTCTTTTTTGTAGAATAAGATATAGATACATCTTTCATTAATGAAATAAAAATAGTTTCTTTATGTATAATTGTGTTTAAAACATAAAGAAAATGCTCATCATGCTCATAGGGAGGTGGCTTTCTTGAAAAGTCGGGCTTCAACAATTATAATCCTTGGACTTATTCTTCTTGCAATTCTGGGGGTAGTCACTAGCTTAGTCTCAAATCCTGCCGGTTTTTTGCAGAGAATAGCTGTCATTTTATTAGTAGGTGCGGTAATCTATTTTATTTTTCAACGTTTTTATAAATCAAGCCCTAAAAAACGTGAACAACGGGCATTTATTCGTGCTGCAAAAAGATCAAAAAAACGACATCAAGTAAAAGAAACTAGCAAAGGCAATCAGCGTAAAGCGGGCTCTGGACATTCCCTTACTTCAATTAAAAAACCAAAGAAAACATCTACACATTTAACTGTTATCCAAGGTAAAAAGGGCAAAAAGAAAGATCGAGCTTCTCTTTAAATGGCTCGATCTTTTTTATTAGTAACTCCATTGTGAAAAAAATTGATTCGTACACTTTTTTCCAAATTCAACTAATGTCTCCTTCCCTTCTTGTGTTAATTCAAATTCAGTTGTTAACGATCCTTCAACAGGGATAAAAATAATATTTTTTGCATGCTTTCTAGAAATATATCGAGCATCATGTGCATTCTTCATCGTCTCAAACAATGCCTCATACATCTGGATTGCATTTTTAATCTTGTTCTTTGGCCGGTCAATAATATTCTGACTTAATTGAACACCTAGAACTGGACGTGCTTTTTTCACATTATCCTTATCAAATAACCACATTGGAAAATTACTTAATACTCCCCCATCAACAATAATGCTTACATCACGCCTCACATGAAGCTTAACGGGTTCAAAAAAATACGGAAGACTACAGCTCATTCGTACTGCCTTTGCAATAGGGAATGCCCCTGGATCAATCCCATAATTCACTAAGTCATCTGGAAGGACAACGAGACGGCTATTCGTTAAATCAGAGGCAACAATTCTTAATGCTTGTGATGGAAGATCAGAAAATGTTCTAATTCCTCTAATAGCAAGCTTCTCCTCAATCCAATTCTCGAGTTCATCTCCTTTATATAATCCAAGTCGCCAATAAAGCATAATCCACTTTGTCACAGCAAATGGAACAAATGTTTTTCTAGAATCTAGAAACACCTCCAAATCTAGTTCGTCCATTAATTGATAAATTTCTTCACTTGTATATTTTGCAGCAATTAAGGCAGCAATGATTGATCCAGCACTTGTTCCTGCTACTCGTTTGAATCGAAATCCTCTTTTTTCAATCTCACTATAGGCACCAATTAGAGCAAACCCTTTAATTCCTCCTCCAGAAAAAACACCGTCAATATACATGCAAGCCACTCCTGTCAATGTACTCACTTGATACATTTTTAATCACAGAAATGGAAAAATAGTACGGTGGACAAGGAGTTTTTTATTTAAAGTACAAAAAAAGAAGATGAACCAAGCTCCATCTTCTTTCTTTGCATTTATTTTACAATCCACATTTTAGCTGAGCATTACAATTGGTACATGTATTACATCCACCAATTTCTTCCACACTGCCCTTACGGCAAACTGGACAAGTGTTCCCAACCTCTGATCCAATCGTTACGTTTGTAGAACGTAAGTCATTGATTGTATCAACAAGTACGACATGCTGTTTCGTTTTTTCTTTTTTATTATAGCTTGTTTCTTCAAAGCTGTTTTCTTCTGCTTTCAAGGTTAGAACCTGTGAGTCTCTTGAACCATCTACATATACAGTTCCACCTTTTGCACCACCTTGGTATAGTCGCTCGTAAACCTTCTCTACTTGCTCTACACTATACCCTTTCGGTGCATTCACCGTTTTACTAATCGAACTGTCAATCCAGCGCTGAATGATACATTGCACATCCGCATGCGCTTCAGGTGCTAAGTCCATTGCCGCAATAAACCATTCAGGCAAGTTATTCGGATCTGCGTCTGGATTTCTATCTAAATACTCTTGAACAATATCTGCTTTCACTTCAATAAATTTACCTAGACGGCCACTTCTGTAGTAGGAGAAGGAGAAGTAAGGTTCAAGGCCAGTTGAAACCCCAACCATCGTCCCAGTGGATCCAGTGGGAGCAACCGTTAATAGATGAGAGTTACGAATTCCATTTTCTACTATCGATTGTTGAATATCTTCAGGCATTTTTTGCATAAAGCCTGTTTCTGTAAAGGCTTTTCTTAAACGATTCGTTTCTTCTTCCGTTTCCCCAGTTAAAAATGGGAAGCTTCCTTTTTCTTTAGCAAGTTCTACTGATGCACGGTAAGCAGTTGTCGCAATCATTTCAAATACTTTATCAACAAGCTCATTGCCTTTTTCCGATCCGTATTCTGTTTCACAATAGATTAATAAATCATGAAGCCCCATGACACCTAAACCTACACGGCGTTCACCTAGAGCTTGTTTTTTATTCTCTGCAAGGAAATATGGTGTTGCATCAATTACGTTATCCTGCATCCGTACACCAACTTCAACTGTACGCTTTAATTTCTCAAAGTTCACTGTCTTGTTTTCTTTATCTGCCATTTCTGCTAAGTTAACAGCAGCTAAATTGCAGACACTGTATGGTGCGAGAGGTTGTTCGCCGCACGGATTCGTTGCTACAACCTTCTGTCCATAGGCTTTCGCATTTGTCTTGTCATTCGCATTATCAATAAAGAAAATTCCAGGTTCAGCTGAGTACGTCGCACATATATTGATAAGATTCCAAAGCTCTTTCGCTTTGATTTTTCGATATACTCGTACTTTATGACCGAGTTTTTCCCATTCGCGGACATCCCCAACTTTATGCCATTCCTCGTTATAGTTGTGCATTTCATCTTGATCATAGCTCTCAACATCCGGGAATCTCAACTCATATTCAGCATCATCCTCAACCGCATTCATGAATTCTGTCGTTAGACAAACAGAGATATTTGCTCCTGTAAGGAATTCAGAATGATGAACAGAGTAATTTCCTCCAGATGCTAGCTTTTCTTCTGCATCATGAATAATGTTCTCACTAAAGCCTCCATACCCTGGAATCTGCTTATAATTTACAATTCCTTGATACATTGCTATTTCTTGCTCTGTAAAAGGGGTAAACTTTAATTTTTCTTTTGCATATTTTTTGATGGTTTCATCATTTGTAGTCTCAAGTAAGAATCGTAGAATTCTAGGGTTTTGCATTTTAGAAATAATGAATTCAATAATATCAGGATGCCAATCCGACAGCATGATCATTTGTGCGCCCCGCTTATTGTTACTCACTCAATATAATTCAAGTGGGCCAGGTCATTTCTGCCTAGCTCTCATGCTCTCACATGAGTTCAGACTATATCATCAAAGAAGAAAATTTTTCATGCTTCTATGTCTCGCGCCCCATAAGATTTTCTATGGTTTACTCTTTCCTTACTTTCCAAAAGCTCAACCTCCTCTGATTAGTCACTTTTGAAAACCGTAGGAAATTTCAATAGTCGTTGAACGTTCTTCTCCGTTTCCAAAGAAGCTTCGCTGCTGATTGCCCATTGTTGCATCCTTCTAATTTTCAAGCATTCACATTTGCCATTACTGGCTCTGTTGTAGCTTAAAAGGCTTTAGGGTGTTCCAGCAATTCACGAGATTTTACTCCCGCCGATGGGCTATTTAACGGGATCCACCTTGCTCCACAAGATGCGTCAACTTCGCAATATCATCTAGCCATGAAACAGATCCTGATGATTTTCCATTAACGCCTTTCGCTAATGTGTTGCGAGGTCTTAAGGTTGAACCATTTGTTCCAACTCCGCCGCCACGACTCATGATTTCCATGACTTGCTTGCGGTGTTCAGAAATACCTTCACGGGAATCTTGAACAAAAGGCATTACATAACAATTAAAAAATGTTACTTCTGTACCTGCGCCTGCACCGTATAACACACGACCTGCAGGGATAAAGTTTAAGCTCGAAAGCTCCTGGTAGAATTTCTCAAACCAAAATTGTCTTTTCTCTTCTGTTTTCTCAACGGATGCAAGGCCTGTTGCATTACGCTTAGCAATTTGCTCATAAAAAAGCTCCAGTGGTTTTTCAATTACATCCAGTGATCGCTTGATGATGCCAGTTTTTGCTTCTTCTGGGTCATCAAGAACCCCTCGGTAATCTTCTTCCACTAGAACAGACGCTGCTTTCTTTTCCCAATCAATATCTAGAATATAGCCCAGCCCTCTGGCAGGGAATTTTGGATCTTCTTTGATGGTAAGAACGACGAAATCTCCATTAGTCAATGTGATCTTCTCCGTGTCTTTGAACGTATACCTGTCCAACATGACTAATCGGGAAACCCCTTTGTGGGTCATTTTCATTTCTGAGGAAATGGGGTGTACTTGAGGGAATAGACGGATGTCCTCATTCAAGCGCTCAATGTTCAAACTCATTTTTTGTCCTAATGCAACAGACATTTTCACAACTCCTTCAATAAGAATATTCAATTATCATGCTATTCTCGTAACTCTAGTTGAATGAAACAATAACCTAAAGTTACCATACCAGTCTAACAAAATCAATATATAGTGCTGTGAATATTTTCAACACCACTACATATTGTGTTTAATTCATGTGATATTAAATTTGTCAAAATTAAAAATTACTATAATCAAGAGAAAATGAAAGAGATTAATAGATTTATATTAGAATATGATAAATTTCAATATTATTTGCGACTTGCATAGATTTAATTGGAATTTAAAGTAAAAGAAAAAAAGCACAGCGTTGTGTGCTCTTTTCTCTAGTTATTCATCCTTAGTTTTTGGAATATATTTAAATATTTCTTCTGATTCAAAGCTATCAACTAAACGATTCAACCAATCATAATAGCTAAGGGCAGCTTTCATTTTTTCAATATCAACTATGGCTGCAGAACGAATCTCGTCATCAACTTCATCCATACTTATTAATTTCTCAAGCTCTCCAATTGATTTTGTCATAACGACTATATTCATGGAAATTCCAGAACGCCATTTTATGGAGAAGAAATCAATAAAGGTTTGATACCAATCTTCCTCTGCTTGATATAAATCCTTTCTGCTTCCTTTTTTCCACACCTTTTCAACCATTTTTAAATCCATTAAGTTGCGAACCGAAGTGCTCATACTTGTCTTGCTCATCCCAAGCTCTTCCTTCATTTCGTCGAGAGTCATCGGATGATTATGAAAATATAACATTCCATACAACCGTCCGATCGAATCAGTGATTCCATACAAATTCATATTCTTTGCAATCGTTTCGATGACCCGCTCCCGCACTCGCTCAAGCTGTTCTTGTCCATCCATTAAAAATTCACATCCATAAATGTAAAATTATCTTTATCCCTTAGACTACCCGAAAAAATAAAATAATCATTTATTAGACTACCACTTTATTTCAGAAAGTAAAGTTGGACCCGTCATAGCATTTGGAAGGAAAGGAAAGGAATTGTAAGGATAACGTATATACAATACGTTCAGTTTTTTCTGTACGTACTGTTTGAACGAATATGACTGATTACAAGCTTTGCCCAAATTTTTGAAAAGAAATACAATTATATAGTCCTAGTTGATCGGGTATTTAGTTTTTATCTTCCCTTCAAAAGGTGTTAACAATCCAAGAAAATAGAAGTTTTAATCGAATGAGGTGAAAAGTTTGGGCGAACAACAAGTGAAATTAAAGGTTAAAAACGTATCAAAGGTATTTGGAAAAAACCCAAAGAAAGCATTACAGCTTTTAAATGAAGGGTATTCTAAAACAGACATTCTAAAAAAGACTGGCTCTACTGTTGGGGTCAATCAAGCAACATTTGATGTTTATTCTGGTGAAATCTTCGTTATTATGGGGCTTTCAGGAAGTGGAAAATCAACATTAGTCCGTACATTGAATAGACTCATTGATCCTACTTTTGGTGAAATATGGATCGATGGAAAAGATATAACAAAGATGAAAAAAGAAGAATTAAGGGAAGTTCGCAGAAAAAAAATTAGTATGGTTTTTCAGAACTTCGCTTTATTACCCCACCGAACCATTCTAGAAAATACGGAGTATGGATTGGAAATTCAAGGAATGGAAAAAGAAGGTCGAAAGCAGTTAGCACTTAACGCCTTGAAGCTAGTAGGACTTGAAGGGTATGAAAACCAATACCCAAAACAACTGAGTGGCGGAATGCAGCAGCGTGTTGGATTAGCGAGAGCACTCGCGAATGATACTGATATTTTATTAATGGATGAGGCATTTAGCGCACTGGATCCATTAATTCGTAAAGATATGCAGGATGAATTAGTAGAGCTTCAATCGACGATGGAAAAAACAATTGTATTTATTACACATGATTTAGATGAAGCTTTGCGCATCGGCGATAAGATTGCCTTAATGAAAGACGGAGAAATTGTCCAAATCGGCACACCAGAGGAAATATTAATGAATCCTTCAAATCAATATGTTGAGAGATTCGTAGAGGATGTTGATTTATCCAAGGTTTTAACAGCAAGCCATGTTATGAAGCGCGCTGAAACGGTTCAAATTGATAAAGGACCAAGAGTTGCCTTACAAATGATGAAGAAGCTTGGAATTTCAAGTATTTATGTTGTTGATAAAAAGCAAATTCTTCTTGGGGCTATTACAGCTGACGATGCAAAGAACGCTGTTGAAGATGGGCAAGACTTAAAAACAATTATCAATTCAAATGTTCAAACAGTGACTGGAGATACGTTGCTAACTGATCTTTTTGATAAAGTATCTGTCGCAACCATTCCAGTTGCAGTTGTCGATGAAAATAACCGTCTCCATGGCATTCTTGTTAGAGGGGCTGTGATCGGTGCACTCGCTGGAAATAATGATGTGATTAATGATTGGGAAAAAGCAAAAGAAGAAGTCGCTGCAGATCAGTCGAATAAAGGGGGAAATGAATAATGGAAGGCTTATTACCAAAACTCCCGCTTGCAAGTTGGATTGATACATTTGTAGATTGGCTAACCGTAACATTTGCATTCATTTTTGATGTAATAACTGTCAGTTTAGAAGGAATTGTCGAAGGATTATTTGCTGTATTGGAATTTATCCCTTCCTATATTCTTATTTTATTAATAGTTTTATTAGCATGGAAGATTTCATCCAAGGGAATTGCTCTTTTTGCATTAATCGGTTTGTTCCTAATTGATAACTTAGGTTATTGGGAGGGAATGCTTGAGACTGTTTCATTAGTTCTAACGGCTGTCTTCATTACTATCGTTATTGGAATCCCATTAGGCATTTGGGCATCTCAGAAAGCAGCAGTAAAACAAGTGATTACACCTATATTAGACTTTATGCAAACAATGCCTGCATTTGTCTATTTAATTCCAGCAATATTCTTCTTTAGTATTGGTGTTGTACCAGGAGTTGTTGCATCTGTTATTTTTGCTGTCCCACCTACAATAAGGTTGACCATTTTAGGAATCCAGCAAGTACCTGCTGATATTATCGAGGCAACAGAGGCATTTGGTTCAACAACAAGCCAACGTCTACTTAAAGTTCAATTGCCGCTTGCTATGCCAACAATAATGGCAGGGATTAATCAGAGTATTATGCTCGCATTATCCATGGTTGTCATTGCATCCATGGTCGGTTCACCCGGTCTAGGTGCAGATGTATATCGTGCTGTCACACAGATCCAGATAGGTAAAGGTTTTGAGGCTGGTCTTGCAATTGTGGTTATTGCCATTATTTTAGACCGGATTACCCAAAATATAGGAATTAAAAAACAAGGGGGAAAATAAAAATGAAGAAAAAATGGTTATCTATTTTAATGGTACCCGCATTGACATTAGGATTAGCTGCCTGCGGGTCAGGCGAAACAAGCAATGATAAGGATAGCGGAAATTCCGCGGCTTCAATTGGTGAAAGTGTAGATTACAAAATTATTGGGATAGATCCTGGTGCAGGAATTATGAAAGCAACAGCAAATGTATTAGAGGACTACGAACTTGATGAATGGACATTAGTAGAAGGTTCTGGTGCAGCAATGACTGCATCATTAAAGAAAGCATATGACAAAGAAGAACCTGTTATTGTCACTGGCTGGAGCCCACACTGGAAATTCTCCAAAATGGACTTGAAATATTTAGAAGATCCTAAAGGAACTTATGGGGATGCAGAAAATATTCATTCAATTGCACGTAACGGGCTTAGCACAGACCATCCTTCTGCATACAAAGTACTTGATCAGTTCAATTGGCCAGAAGAAGACATGAACGATGTAATGGTTCAAATTACAGATGGAGAAGATCCAGAGAAAGCTGCACGAAGCTGGGTTGATGAAAATACAGATAAGGTCGCTGCTTGGACAGAGGGCGCTGAAGAAGTAGACGGTGATAAAATCACAATCGGGTATGTTGCATGGGATACTGAAATTGCAAGCACAAATGTCATTGCACAAGTATTAACAGATCTTGGTTACGATGTTACCCTACGACAAGTTGAAGCTGGGCCAATGTGGGCAGGCGTTGCTGAAGGAAGCCTTGATGCACATATTGCTGGCTGGTTGCCATTAACACACGCGGATTACTACTCAAAGTTTGAAGGCCAATTTGAAGATTTAGGTGCGAATTTAGAAGGCACAAAAATTGGATTAGTTGTTCCTTCATATATGGATATTGATTCAATCGAGGATTTAAAAGAATAGTAGTAGTGGAGACATTGTCAATAATGACGATGTCTCTTTCTTTCGTTTGTAGCGATTATCAGGGCTCACCGCTTTCTCATATCCATCCCTTCTCTTCTGCTTTACTAATCGCCTCTATCCTATTTTTCACATTGAGCTTCCCTATGATTTCTGACATATAGTTTCGAATCGTTCCTGTCGATAAAAATAAGGCGGAAGAAATCTCTTTTGCAGTTTTTCCATCAGCAACAAGTCTTAACACTTCACGTTCACGTTCAGTTAATGGGTTATCTTCCTTCATACTGCCGAAAATCAATTCAGGTGCAAATTCACGTTTTCCTTTCATTACATTTCGGATCGATTGTGCCAGTTCATCACTAGACCCGTCTTTTAATAAATATCCGTGAACCTCAGCTTTCAATGCACGTTCAAAATATCCTGGGCGAGCAAATGTTGTCAAAATAATGATTTTACAGGTGGAAAGGTGAGTTTTTAATTCTTCTGCTACTTCTAACCCACTTTTAATAGGCATCTCAATATCCATCAAACATACGTCCGGGTGAAGCATTTGAATGAAATGTAATGCTTCCTCTCCATTTTTGGCTTGTGCAATTACTTCAATATCCTCTTCAAAATCAAGAAGAGACCCTAGTGCCCCTCTGAGCATCCCTTGATCCTCAGCTATGACAATTCTTATCAAGAAACAACACCAGCCTCTCTCTCTTTCACAATTACTGGGACTGTAATGACTAGCTTTGCCCCTTTGTCAGTCATTAATTGTAAATGACCGTCTATCAGTTCTAATCTTTCAGCAATTCCTTTTAGTCCATTACCCGATTGCTCTTTTTTATCAAGCCCTTTTCCATCATCAGCAATACTAATCATTATTTCTCCTGATTTTTCAACGATGGCAATATAACAATTTTCCGCTTGACTATGCTTTACAACATTTGTTACCGCTTCACGAAGACACATACTAAGAATGTTTTGAGTTAATCCTGGGATCTTGTCTAGCTTTAAATCATACTGATAATGGAAAGCAATACTAGCAGCCTCAAGTATGGCAGAGCTTGAAAGCAATTCCTCTGAAATTGTAATCGCGCGCAAATCTGAAACAAGCTCTCTTACTTGTGATAATGCTGTACGGGACGTTCTTTCGATTTCCTCCACCTCAGACTTTGCCCGATCTACATCCCTCAAGAGCAGCTTTCCAGCAAGTTGACTTTTTAAGGTAATTAAAGAAAGGGTATGGCCGAGTGTATCATGAAGATCTCGAGCAATACGCAATCGTTCCTCTCGCTTAACAAGCTCTTCGATTCTTGCATTTGCTTCATCAAGTTGTCTTTCTAGCTCCATCCGACTATTCATGGAACGTATGCCGAATGGTGAAAATAACATAAGAAGAATAAATGGGAGAAAATAAAGAAGCGAACCTGGATTTAGATAGTTAAAATGAATGATTAACGGTGTGAAAAGAGAGAGAGCAAAAAGGACTAAAGCCCAAAGGAATTGTTTCTTCTCCTCATAATAACCGATGAAATGCGCTGGAAAAAAACCTAAAAATAAGATATTAATATTAATAAAGACAGATAGAAATAAGACAATTCCTATCTGAAGGATGAGCCATTTAGTAAATGCCTTTGTCATAAAATAAAGCTGCCTGTATGTGATCAAGAATACAGCTAGCAAAATATACCCAACATAAACCTTCCATCCTGATTGTAAGAAAATATAATAACCAGGCATAAACAGATAGATAAGAAACATATAGGGAAATAGGCCAAATCTTGATGGGAATATTTCTATTTTTGCTTTTGCCATCAATTACACCGTCGCTTCCTGCTTTTTCCTAATATAGCTAGATAATAGCATGAAAACAACAAGATATCCGAATAAAATGATAAAATTCATCCACTCTGGGCTATTTCCACGAATAATTTCCCAGGCGCCATTGCCAAAATTATAAGAGGGCAACCATGCCGCAATCTTTTGTATAAATGTTGGAAACGTTTCGATTGGCATCCACATGCCACCAGAAATCGCCAATAGCATGTAAATCACATTCGATACACCTGAAGCTGTATCTACCTTCTTCATTGTTCCAACGAGCGTCCCTAATGCAAGAAATGGAAGAGAACCGATTAATATCCATAGACCACTTAACATCCATTCAGATGCAGAAAGAGAAACGCCATTAACGATCGCCCCAGCAGAAAAGATAATCATAATCGAAAATATATGAATAACTGTTTGCCCAATCATCTTTGCTGCAAAATAAGCGTGATCAGATAAAGGCGTAATCCTCATAAACATTGACCATCCTTGCGTTCTTTCTTCGACGAGCCTAATTCCTAACGTCATAATGGCTGAACCCATCACACTAAAGGTTGTCATTGACATTAAATAATGCGCTTGCCACATTTCTTTATCTTGAATATCTGAATTGAAGATTTTCGTAAACACCATATAAAAAGCAATTGGCATAAAGAGAGACCAAAAAACAAAATATGGATTTCGCAAGATTCGGATCATTTCAACCTTGCACTGCATGATAAAAGCATTCATTTAAATTGCCTCCCTATTGTTCGTTAATTGCTCAAATGCTTCATCCAATCGACCTTGTTCAATTTGTATACTACTAATCTTATATTTTTTCTCAAATACTTCTGCAAGGATTTTATCTGTATTATCTGTAACAATATATATTCGTCCATCCTTTTGATATACATTTGAAGCATTAGGGAGTAATGCTAATTCAGCTATCGTAAGTTCCTCCTCTGAAACAAACGAAACAGATTGTTTTGACAGCTTCATTTTAATTTCTTTAGGTGCCCCTTCCTCGACAATTGTTCCACGATGAAATAAAAGGATTCGATCAGCAACATCATCTGCTTCCTGTAAATAATGGGTCGTAAAAATGATTGTTTTTCCTTGTTCCTTTAAGTGACTAATTGTTTGCCAAAATTGCTTTCTAGCAGTAATATCCATGCCCACAGTCGGTTCATCTAAAAAGACCAACTCTGGATCACCAGCTAATGCTAATGCAAATCCGAGTCGACGTTTTTGTCCACCAGACAGTTTTTCTGCCCGTTTTTTTAAATCAGCATCACTTAAACCGGTACATACGATAAGCTCTTCTACAGACATTGGATTTGGATAGTAACTCCTAAATAATTGGATAATCTCAATCACCTTTAGTGCATCAATCACACTAACTTCCTGAAGCATCGCTCCAATTCTTTCACGCACCCTTTTCTCTTTAGGATCCATGTTAAATAATTTTATTTCCCCGCTTGTCGGTTTAAGGAGACCTAACATCATCATAATTGTTGTTGTTTTTCCAGCACCATTCGGACCTAGAATGGCAACCACTTCTCCCTTATTGATTGAAAAAGAAACATCATCTACTGCTTTCTTATTTTTAAATGCTTTTGTCACATCCTCAAGTAACACAATTGCATTCAATTCATCCACCTCCCGTTTTACTAATCTAATCATATGATTTTCAATGAAAGAGGATTAGTGGATTTTGTCATAACATTTAGATGACATTTGTCATTTAAAAGGAGAAAGAAAAAAAGCGGCGTTGGCCGCTTTTATCTTCTGAAATTCCAATCATCCTGTTCATACCGCTCGATGGCAATTTTATTTACATACGCAAGTTCTTCCGTTGTAAGCTCATATCGTTCAAGTTCAATATTCAACCCCTCAGCAAAGCCTTTCTTAAATGCTACCTTCGCCTGTTCAATCGAAATTTCATCTCTGCTTATCTCATTAATAGCTACTGCTTTATTTTTAAAAGCTTTCTGCATTCGCTCTTTCACTCTATCATTTGGATATTTAAATAAGCTAAATAATTTATCCTCATCTAAATCTAAAAGAATAGAACCGTGTTGGAGAATAACTCCCTTCTGTCTTGTTTGTGCACTGCCAGCTACTTTACGTCCTTCAACAACAAGCTCATACCAGCTTGGCGCATCAAAGCACACAGCAGATCTTGGGTTTTTCAATGAATCACGCTCTTCAGCTGTTTTGGGAACAGCAAAGTAAGCCTCCATTCCTAGATGATGAAAGCCCTTTAGAATCCCTTCAGAAATCACTCGGTACGCCTCTGTTACAGTCTTAGGCATTTTCGGATGCTCTTCAGAAACAATAACACTATATGTAAGCTCGTGCTCATGAAGAACCCCTCTGCCGCCTGTTGGTCTGCGCACAAAACCAAGTCCATGTTCTTTCACAGCAGCCATTTCAATCTCTTTATCTACTTTCTGAAAATAACCGATTGATAGAGTAGCTGGATCCCAGCCGTAAAAACGGATAACTGGCGGAAATTTCCCCTCACTATTCCAATCTAGAAGGGCTTCATCCAAAGCCATATTAAAGGAAGGGGATCCAGCACCAGAATCAATATAACGCCAAACTTCTTTTGTCATTTTAAAATACCTCATTTACAAATTATTAACATGAATATAATTTTCAGTCTAACAAAAGCGATTGGGAAAATAAAGGGGACCTAAATTCCTAGAAGAAATAGAAAAATTTTAATCGAATACCTTTACTCCAATCATTAAAGACCATTATAATATAAGTGGTTTAGCTAAGATTGAAAGGAGAAAGACACATTGAATACCCTTTATTTCCTTCTTATTATTATTGGGGCAATTATTGTCTATTCAGTTATTACATGGTTATATCAGAAGAGGATCGTCAAAACATTGACTGAAGAACAATTCCGGGAAGGATACCGCAAAGCTCAGTTAATTGATGTTCGTGAACAAAATGAATTTGATGCAGGTCATATTCTCGGTGCGCGAAATATTCCGATATCACAGATGAAGACACGATTGAAAGAGCTTCGCCCGGACAAGCCCGTCTATTTATATTGTCAAAGTGGGCTAAGAAGTGGCAGAGCTGCACAGCTTCTTCACCGTAAAGGCTATAAAGAGCTTTCCCATCTTCAAGGCGGTTTTAAAAAATGGGGCGGAAAAATAAAAACGAAAAATTAATTTTTAATCCTCTTGCATTCTCATGCAGGGGATTTTTCATTTACTAGATTTTTTTAAAAATAAAAAACTGGCCCATTAAAGAGCCAGTTTTATTTAACAACTTATTGTTTTTTGTAGCGAAGAACAGGCTTACGAGCTGCCAGCGTTTCATCAAGACGACCAATTACCGTACTATGCGGTGCTTCTTGGACAATTTCTGGGTTTTCCTCTGCCTCTTTCGCAATTTGAATCATTGCATCACAAAATGCATCTAATGTTTCTTTCGACTCTGTTTCCGTCGGTTCAATCATAATACATTCTTCCAC
Source organism: Cytobacillus eiseniae (assembly GCF_017874625.1). Taxonomy (GTDB): domain Bacteria; phylum Bacillota; class Bacilli; order Bacillales; family Cytobacillaceae; genus Cytobacillus; species Cytobacillus eiseniae. Next base: position 162,253 of record NZ_JAGIKZ010000005.1, read on the forward strand.
ATTGATTGGGAAGTAGATTGTTGGCGGATGATAGCCAAAATCAAGCAGACGTTTGGCAATATCAAGTGTACGAACACCAAGCTTTTTCTGACGCTTTCCACTTAATACAAATTCATGCTTACAATGTCTATCAAATGGCAAATCATAGCTATCCTGCAATCTTCTCATCATATAATTTGCATTCAATACTGCATATTCTGTAACTGCCTTAAGGCCATCAGGACCCATGGAGCGAATATACGTATATGCTCGAACATTAATGCCAAAGTTTCCATAATAAGGCTTTACACGTCCGATTGATTGTGGTCGATCATAATCTAATACGTACTGATCATCACGCTTCACTAAAATTGGCTTTGGTAGGTAAGGGATTAAATCAGCCTTTACACCTACAGGGCCAGAACCAGGGCCACCTCCGCCATGTGGTCCAGTAAATGTTTTATGAAGATTTAAGTGAACAAGGTCAAACCCCATATCTCCTGGACGAGCTTTTGACATGACTGCATTTAAATTCGCCCCATCATAATAAAGCTTTCCTCCAGCAGCATGAACAATCTCGGCCATTTCAAGGATATTCTCTTCAAATAGACCTAAAGTGTTAGGATTCGTCAGCATAAGCGCAGCTGTGTCTTCACCAACCACACGTTTCAAATCCTCTAAATCAACTAGGCCGTTTTCATCTGATTTAACAGTGATGGTTTCAAAACCAGCAACTGTTGCTGAGGCAGGGTTCGTGCCATGTGCTGAGTCAGGGATTAGGACTTTTGTACGTTTATGATCGCCATTTGCCTCGTGGAAAGCACGAACCATCATCAAGGCTGTCCATTCTCCATGTGCACCAGCAGCAGGCTGAAGGGTTACTTGGTCCATCCCCGTAATTTCAATTAAATGCTCCTGTAAATCATACATTAGCTCCAATGCCCCTTGGACAGAGCTTTCATCCTGCAATGGGTGCAGATGAGCAAATCCAGGAATTCTGGCAACATTTTCATTGATTTTCGGATTATATTTCATCGTACATGATCCAAGTGGGTAGAAGCCTGAGTCAACCCCGTGATTGCGGTTAGAAAGGGCTGTATAATGACGCATAATATCAAGCTCAGATACTTCTGGAAGCTCAGCTTCTTCTTCCCTTACATATCCTGCAGGAATCAGTTCATTTATATCCAATTCCGGAATATCCATTTCCGGGAGGCTATAACCGATGCGGCCAGGTTTTGTTAATTCAAAAATGAGTGCTTGATCATCCTTATGCATGGTAATCCCCCATTTCGTTTACAAATGTATCAATTTCTTCCTTCGTTCTTAATTCAGTTACAGCAACGAGCATATGATTCTTCAAATCTGAATAATCTCGGCCTAAATCATAGCCGCCAATCATATTTTTTTCGAGAAGCTTCATATTCACTTCTTTAACTGGCGTATTTAATTTAATAACAAATTCATTGAAGGATGGACCTTCGAACGCAATTTCAAAACCTTTTGCTTTAAATAATTGTTTCGCATAATGCGCTTTTTGAATATTGGAAAGAGCCATTTCTTTTACGCCTTTTTTACCAAGTGCAGTCATTGCAACAGATGCTGCAAGAGCATTTAACGCTTGGTTTGAACAAATATTAGATGTTGCCTTGTCACGACGGATATGCTGTTCACGTGCTTGAAGTGTTAACACAAACCCACGGCGACCTTCCTCATCGACTGTTTGTCCAACAAGACGACCAGGAACTTTTCTCATCAATTTATTTGTTACAGCAAAATAACCACAGTGCGGGCCGCCAAATCCAGTTGGAATTCCAAATACTTGTGCATCACCTGCAACAATATCTGCACCGAATTTCCCTGGAGGTGTTAAAGCACCAAGTGCAAGTGGATTACTTGAAACGACAAACATCGCTTTCTCTGCATGAATGATTTCTTCTAATTCTTTCAGCGGTTCAATTCTTCCGAAAAAGTTTGGATATTGAATGATAACAGCTGCGATTTCATCATCTATCATCTCTTTTAATGCATCCACATCTGTCACACCATCTTTATGCGGCACTTCAATTACATCAATGTATTGACCTTTAGCATATGTTTTCACGACTTCCTTGGATTCAGGGTGTACAGCGCTAGAAATAAGTACTTTCTTACGTTTCGTTTGGCCAGCACTTAGCATCGCTGCTTCTGCTAGAGCCGTTCCACCATCGTACATAGATGAGTTTGCAACATCCATTCCTGTTAATTCACAAATCATTGACTGGAATTCAAAAATGGCTTGAAGTTCCCCTTGTGAAATTTCAGGCTGATATGGAGTGTACGCTGTATAAAATTCTGAACGTGACAAGACGTGATCAACGATAATCGGCATATAATGATCATATACACCTGCACCTAAAAAAGATGTATGGCTTCTAAGATCTGCATTTTTTTGAGCCATAAGTGTAAGCTCTTTCATAAGTGCGGTCTCTGTTTTTGCAGGTTTAATCTGATATTCACCATTAAACCTTACACTTTCAGGAATATCACTAAATAATTCATCAATTGAGTTGACACCGATTGTATCGAGCATTTCTTTCTTATCGGTCTCTGTCATCGGTAAATAGCGATGTTTCATTTTTATGTCTCCTCTCTATTTTTTGTCTCTTTTATAAAAGGGTGTAGCCGCTACGATTGCTTTTAAGCGCTTTCCTCGTATTTCAACTTCCACTTCCGTGCCTATTTCAGTGTGTTCTGTTTTTAGCAAAGCAAGGCCAATATTTTTCTTTAATGTAGGTGATTGTGTTCCTGTTGTCACTTCACCAATTAGCTCTTCTCCAAAATATACTGGATAGCCGTGACGAGGGATTCCACGATCAATCATTTCAATCCCTGCTAGCTTTCTAGTTAAGCCATTTTCCTTTTGCGCAGTCAGCGTATCTTTTCCGATAAAATCATCTTCTTTTTTCACCTTCACTGCAAACCCAATTCCAGCCTCAAGCGGGGAAATTTCTGGAGATAATTCCTGACCGTAAAGAACAAGATTTGCTTCAAAACGCAGCGTATCACGTGCACCTAGGCCGCATGGCAGTACTCCTTCTTCTTTCCCAGCTTCTAATATGTCCTTCCAGATGGAAATAACATCCTTTGTATTACAGTACACTTCAAATCCATCTTCACCTGTATAGCCTGTTCGTGAAACAAGTGCTTTTTTTCCATTAAGATCGACATTTTCTTGAAATTTAAAAAAACCAATATCTGATAAATTTGTATCAGCAGCAAGCTTTTGCAGTACAGTTTCTGCTAATGGTCCTTGAATAGCAACTTGAGCTGTTTCTTCTGATAGATCTTTCAACTCAACGTCCCCTTCAAGATGATCAGCAAGCCATTTATAATCTTTTTCAATATTTGATGCGTTTACAACAAGTAAATAATGATTGTCTGCTAATTTATAAACGAGTAAATCGTCAACAGTTCCGCCATTTTCATAGCACATCGCTGTATACTGAGCTGCTGAAATTTTTAATTTTGAGAGATCGTTTGTCATCATTTTCTGAAGATATGGAAGGCTATCTGCCCCTTTTACTTCAATTTCCCCCATATGAGAGACATCAAATAAGCCAGCTTTCGTTCTTACGACTTCATGCTCTTCCTTGATGCTTGAAAACTGAACAGGCAAATCCCAGCCCCCAAAGTCAATTGTCTTCGCACCATAATCTTTGTAGACTTCAAATAATGGTGTTCGTTTTAACTGTGACATTCACTCGTCCTCCTTATCATCCTTTTGAAAAGTTTGAAATGCGCACAAAAAAGGACAGAGTATCCCCTCGTTTAATGAGAAGATCTCTGTCCTTGCACCTGAAAGTTTACCGAATTTCGGCTTTCCCCTTTGGTGGCCCCATAATAAAAAGTGAAAAGCATTTCACTTCCCATTCATATACATGGCAAGTCATCCCTCGGTATCTTCACTACTTCTAAAGGAAATAACTCATATGTTTCTATGAAAAGAAGCAATAAAAGCTAGTCATGTAGGAGCACTCTCCAGAGCTACGTCCAACAAGAGTTCTTTTGCCTGAGAGATTCACAATAAAGATTGCTTGCTCCTTCGGCGCTACAAAATGTAGTCTCTCCCCTTGCTATCATCCGTATTTATAAATTTTTCCAAGTTGGCCATACTAAACGCATATGCCAACAAAAAATGAAAAAATATTTTAATTGTCTTAATTAAAGTGGCAAATTTCAAAAATTTCAAAGCTAATTTCATCCTACCATTAGAAGTAAATTTGAGCAATGGGGAAAAAATTTTTATCGATTTAAAGGAGCGGTAGTAGATGTCTGTGCAAATAAATTTTGATTCCACATGGCAAAATGAATTTTTACATCGAATTGAAGAGGATGGGCCATGGGGAAGCTGGGAGCTTTATAAATTAGCCCTAGAAGTTGAAAATCATACAATCATCCCTGAATTTGAAGGGCTAAAAGCACCAAAGCACCTATCAAGCCTTACTCCTTTGCCGCATCAATTAGAGGTTGCTAAGCAAGTGGTTGAAAATATGAATGGAAAAGCCATCCTCGCCGATGAAGTTGGATTAGGGAAAACAATTGAAGCTGGACTTATCTTAAAGGAATATATGATCAGAGGTCTCGTAAAAAAGGTGCTTATCCTTGTGCCAGCATCACTTGTCACCCAATGGGCTATTGAACTAAACACAAAATTTTATATCCCAGCCATTACGCAAAGAAAAAGCTACGTTTGGGAGCAATGTGATGTCGTTGTCTCCTCGATAGATACTGCCAAGCGCAATCCGCATAAGGATATTATTTATCAACAAGATTATGATTTAGTTATCATTGATGAAGCACATAAGCTGAAAAATAATAAAACAAAAAACTATGAATTCGTCCAAAACTTAAAAAAGAAGTTTTGCTTACTGCTTACAGCAACACCGATACAAAATCGCATTAGTGAGATTTTCAATCTTGTTTCTTTATTGAAACCTGGTCATTTAGGAAATGAAACAGACTTTTATCAAAAGTATCAAAAGGATTCTCGTTCTATTGAAGATGATGAATACTTAAAAGAACTTGTCAATAAAGTAATGATCCGTAATCGAAGAGCAGATACTGGAATTGAATGGACAAAAAGAAAGGTTGAAACATTGCCAATCGAGTTTTCCAAAGAAGAAAGAGAGCTCTATGAAGCAGTTTCAACTCTTCGCAAAGAAAACAATTGGATGAACTCAAGCAAATTTTCCGTTATGACTTTGCAACGTGAGGCTTGCAGCAGCAGGGAGGCTGTTTTTTTCACATTAAGGAATATGCTCCAAAAGAAAGAAGATCCTTCAGAAGCATTTAAGGAACAAATCCAATCTTTAATTTCCAAAGTAGAGGCTGTTCAAACAAATGCAAAAGCTGATAAAGCCCTTGAGCTAATACAGGAGATTAACGATAAAGTAATCATATTTACCGAATATCGGGCAACCCAAATGTATTTACAATGGTTTCTCAAGCAGCATGGAATTACTTCAGTTCCATTTAGAGGCGGATTCAAAAGAGGGAAAAAGGATTGGATGAGGGAGCTATTTCAAAAAAACGCCCAAGTCCTTATTGCGACCGAGGCTGGCGGAGAAGGAATAAATCTTCAATTTTGCAATCATATTATCAATTTTGACTTGCCATGGAATCCGATGAGACTCGAACAAAGAATTGGGCGCATCCATCGTCTCGGCCAGGAAAAGGATGTCGTTATTTATAATTTCGCTATTAAAGATACTGTTGAAGAGCATGTTTTGAAACTTCTATATGAAAAAATCCATCTATTTGAAAAAGTAATTGGGGATTTAGATGATATTCTTACAAAACTTGATTTTGGAAATATCGATGATCATTTAATCGATATCTTTGGAAAATCTGCTTCAGAGGGTGAAATGAAAATTAAAATGGATAATTTAACCTCAATGATTCAATTTGCTGAAGAAATGAGAGAAGGTGAAGCACATGCAACAGCAGGAAATTCAGCATTTTCTTGAGAGATACTTTCAGGCGAATAATTGCAGCATTACTGATAAAGGCCCTGGCTATCTTACTGTTCAATTATCGATTGAGCTGGATAAGGTACTAATGAATCGTCCCTTTTACTGGCATTATTTAGAAAAAACAGGGGGCATCCCTAATCCAATGCAGTTAACTTTGATTACAGATCCGAATATTGCACCAAAAACAATTAAAGGAGAAACGATCCATTTTGGCTCACCGCGATTACATCAAATTTTCGAATCAACGAAAAATTTAGCTGGTTATATTCGATTATATGAAAAGAATCATCACTCAGATAGGCAGCAAACCCCTCTACGGCCATGGCTTGGCATTAATTTGCGCATTTCCTATCAATGCGATCGGAAGAGAGATGTGTTTCGATCCATTGGATTACAATTAATTAATGGGCAAATGGTTGATCATTTTCATGAAAAGCTAATGACAGTGTCACTTACACCAAAAATCCCGGATTATTCATTTACTTTATCTCCTTTAGTTATGCCGAAAAGTGGGATTATACGCATTCAGCATTTCATTCAGCAAGAAATTGCAACAGAAGATCACCAATGGGCGGAGGAGGCAACTGCCCGCTGGCAAAAAGATTTGAACTTACTTGAACATTTTTATCAGGATGTCGAGGAGAAAGAAGAAAGTTATGAAATTGAAAAACAAGCTTTAAAGGAACAGTACGAACCAAAAGTGAACATTTCAATTATTAATGGTGGGTTATTCTATTTAACAGATCAAGCAATTTCATTCCCTGCATAAATCGATTTAAACAAATAAAGAGAAGCAAACCTTATAAGGTTCGTTTCTCTTTGTTTTTTCTTTTTACAATTGCATGAAGTGCATATGGAATCACACCAAACCATTTGAATAAAAAGGGTTCCTTGATGTCTTTTTTATTTAAACGCTGTTTTCGTCTTTCATCTTTGGGCTGGTCAATGTATTTCACAACGGTTTGAGTAATATATTTCACATAGTCATTTGATTTCATGGACACACCTACATTTAGTCATTTACTATATGTTTTTATCACAATCATTTTGTCCATTTTCAGATGAATCTAAACATGTGTGAATTTCCTGCACAATCATACGAATACTCTTACCGGTTGTATCAATTATCATGTCTGCTGACTCACGGTAAATCGGCAGTCTTTCATTATATAAATTTGCTATATTCGCTCGTTTGTCCCCAGATAATAATGGACGGGTTTTATCTTCTATCAGTCTTCTGTAAATTTCCTCTTCTGAAGCATATAGGAAGATTACGAATCCCTTAACTTTTAGAAATTGCCTATTTTCATTACGACAGATGATTCCTCCACCCGTTGTAATGATTGTATTTTCTGTTGGCATTTCTTGTAATACTGCTGATTCAATTTCTCGAAAGTATGATTCACCGTAACGTTCAAAAATTGATTGAATGGTACAACATTCTTTTTTTTCAATTTCTGCATCTAAGTCAAAAATAGGGATTTCTAAATATTCCCCTAACGCTTTGCCGACGGTTGTCTTTCCAGCACCCATAAAACCCGTTAAATAGATTGATTTCATATATATTAGCCTCACAAAAAGGAATTCATTCATTCCATTGTATCATTTTCCCCAGCTCTTTGTCATAATAACCATTGGCTGACACCTTATTCATCTGATTCATCTTCAAAATAAACATCACACGATAAAGGCTATCCGTTATTTTCACCGTTTCATATTGAATTTCTCCATCTAAATAGGAAATATCCCCTGAAAAATGATCATTATTACTTTCTTCTGCAAATAAGTCCTCCACTAACCTTATCGCACTTAAAAAATAATATTCTTGTTTCAAGAAAGCTTCCGTATCACTAATAATCCTTTTTTCTGAAATATATAAATCAAGTTGAAACGATAGAAAAAGAGCAGCAAGTAATAAAATACAAAAAGTCATCGGATAGGTAAACCCTTTTTCATTACGGAGCATAATTTTCCTCCATCTCAAGAAACGAATAAAAAACAGCTGTATATTTTTGTTGTTGTAAATCAACGACCGTCAAATTCATCCCATCCTTTAATCGTTCAAATAGGATAGAATTCACTTGCTGAAAAACAATTTCATGACCCGTATCATTAACCCTTCTTCTTATATTCGTTCCATGTTTATCAAATTGAACGTTTTGTCCATTTACCCGAATAACTAGTCGGTTATTTTCGACATCCATTTCTTCAGCAGAATGAATCTCCTTCTTTAATTGCGCGACAAAAACATGCCATTCCAGCTCTTTATATCTTAGATCAAATTGATCATTTGGGAGAAGAGAAGTAAGACTGATCGAAAACAAGGAAGCAATAATAAGGAAAAGGGAAAATGCCAACAACATTTCTACCATAGTAAAACCCTTATTATCGATATACTTCGCATTTTTTATAAGACCGACGAAGAAAATCTTCATACCTTACACAAACCTCCATTAAAGGATTTTCGTCTGTTATTTCTAAAGTCACCTCATAGATGGTTTCGTCCTTTTCCCGTGGGCCAATCATTGGATTCGTTTTTTTCTTCTTCGCATCCATCAATATTTCATATAACACTTGTGTTGCATTAAATTCTTCCTTTAATTGGACAGATTGATTCATACTAAAAATGATCAAAGGAAAAAGTATGCTGGCAATAATGAGCCATGCTGCCAAAGATAGCAATAACTCGGCTAAAAAGAAGCCCTCATTCCTTCGATACATAAAATCTCCCCTTTCCAAGTAAAAAGGTCATTCGGTACCATTGATTATCAATGACAATATTAAAAGTTCCAAACCGATTAATGTTTCCATCAGGCTTGAAATAAAAGAACAGCTTCATCGTTCCTTCTTTAATTGTGACCGTTTTTGGAATTTCCCTTACTAATAAGTAGCCTGAATCATAGCTCCCTCGCAAATAATAATAATTTTCCTCTGGAAGAATATGAACACTTACTGTAGCTTGCTGTGACATTGCATGTTGCTGGGCAAATAATAAGTCTGCTTTTAATTGAGTGACAAATTGTTGTTTTTCAAGTGAGGAGAACGGAGATTTTAATAGAATAGCAGATACAGAGGTGATGACAAGAAAGACCGTTAGAACGAATAAAGTTTCTAATAAAGTGAAGCCATTCTTTGATTTAGTCCTCATCAGATGAAGAACCATTATTAATTGTTGATACTTTTCCTTCAGTAATGATGATATCTTCTCCATTTGGACATGTTGTCTCATTTTCATTTAAATACATGGCCTTAACTAATGTTTCAACATCTTTAGGTGTTTCCTTATTCTCAATTTCATACGCTTGAACTTGGGCTTGAACCATCTTCACAAAAGCCTCACAGCCTTTTTTATTTATTGTTCCATTATGCTTCGTTATATTAGGTATCGTAATGATTAAAAGCACGGAAATTACAAGCAAGACAATCATCATTTCTAGCAAAGTAAATGCTTTTTCACTTTTTAATATTTTCATAATCAAAATCCCTCCATTAAATGAAACATTGGCAGCAGCACTGCTAAATACATGGAAATTATTAAAAAACCAATCAGCATATATAAACAAGGCTGAACCGTTTTCATTAATCTTTCAATTTTTGTCTCCAATAAGCTCAAACAATATTTACTAAAAAAGAACAGCTCTTGATCTAATTTTCCATTCTTTTGTCCATGTTGAATAATATGTGTAACCTCCCGCTCAAAAAATCGATATTTAAGCAGGATTTCTTCAAGTCCTTCACCTTTTCGTAAATCTTTTATCATTTCTTTTCCGAGATCTTTATAAAGTGGTTGTTTTTCATTCTTCTCAAATAGATGGAGTGCTTCGTGTATTGATAAGCCACTTGCTAATAAATAACTTAATTGTACAGAAAAATAGTGGGTATAAAATAAGCGAAAGAACACACCAAGAACTGGCATAGAAGCAAGCATTGTTTTCTGTTTAATCTGTGGAAGCTTTTGAAATATGAAGAAATAGTAGGCTGCGAAAAGGAGACAAATAAAAAGAAATCCTAATGAAATAAATGGGAGAAGCTCTCCAAATGAGGAAACTACTTTCGTGAAGAAATTTGCTTGAAGCTGCATGGATTGGAAGAGTGAAGAAAATCTTGGCAAAATACTTGTCTCCACAAAAACAAATAAGACAGCTGTAATGAGAATTAAAAATATTGGATAGGCGAGTAGTTTTTTTACTTTTTCAAAATCCAGATCTCGCTTCAGCATCATTTCACTGCTGCTCTGAAACGCATCAGCAAGTCCACCATGTTGTTCTGCAAAAAAAACATAACCGACCAAATGTTGATTGAATTTTAATTTTGCCAAAACCTGATGAAAAGGATACCCTTCCTTTAAATCAGCTAAACATTGACTAAGCTCATCCCTTTTTCTTTTAGAAAGCTGAAATAGGAGTGATTCTACTGCTTCTGACAATGGATAGCCTCTATCAAGAAGCTCTCCCGTTCGTTTGAGGAAATGACATTGCTCCTGTAAACTCCATTTATATGCTGTCATTATCTAGCACCCACCGCTCATATTCCTTTTCTTTAATAAATCCAAGAGCAATTCCTTTTTTAATAATATCCTTCAATGTACGGTACTTAATGACGGCGTCCTCGCCCCTTGCCTGTTTCATTGTGGCATATAAGGCCTTGCCTGCTAGTAGTTCAAACACACTAGCTCTTTTCAATCTTCCATAGCAATGACAGTAAGGAGAGCATTCATTCTGACAAAATGGACAGGTTAATTCAACAAGCCTCTGGGCAGTAACCGCAACAAGTGTCTGTTCAATTTCGATCGGATTCACGCCAAATTCAGCCAGTCGAAAAATGGCTCCCTTCGCATCCCTCGTATGCATTGTTGAAAGTACTAAATGCCCTGTCAGCGCTGCCCTTACTGCAATCTTTGCTGTCTCCGCATCCCTAATTTCTCCAACCATAATAATATCGGGATCATGCCTTAAAATAGCTTTCAACCCTGCCGCATAGGAGACACCTGCTTTTTCATTCACTTGTACTTGAAGCACCATGTCATTTACTTTTTCAATAGGATCTTCTAGTGTAATCACATTACGGTTAAATAAATGGGAGGTTTCATTCAATAGGGAGTATAAGGTCGTAGTTTTTCCAGATCCAGTTGGACCGGTGAACACGATTAAGCCGTGTGCATGTTTCAATAAGGCAAGCATTTTACGAGTCATTGCTGGAAATAAGGAAATTTGGTAGAAGGGAATTTGTTCTTGTTGAGGGAGGATCCGAATGACAAGGCTTTCATTGTAGGTAGAGGGCAAGGTTGAAAAGCGAAAACCGAATGTTTGTCCATCAATTTGATAAGAGTAGGCACCACTTTGCGGACGTCTCTTCTCTCCAATATCCATTGATGCAGTGAATTTGAAATGAGAAATAAGTCGTTCACATTCTTCTTTTGGTAAATATAGTCTAGGTATGAGTTTGTTTGCAAGACGTAGTTGAATGAGGGTGTCGTCTCTACGGGGGACAATGTGGATATCTGAGGCATGATTTCTTACTGCGTCAATAATGATTCTTTCTGCAAGCTTTTCAATTGTATTCAATTTATAAATAGCACCACCTTTTCTTTTTTCGACTTTATTATATAATCTACTTTCTATTTTGACAATTAATATGTATTAATTTTACGAAATAACCGCAATATATGGGTAAACACAACAGACACAGTGTGAAAGTTATCATATTTTGTTTAAATTTATCATTTAGTCTCCTTAATTGTGACTTATGTTATAGGTTTAATTGTGAACTTTTTATAAACTTATAGTGAATACAGTGTTAACCCTTCATAGCTGTATTATAATGGAATCAAATCCGGTCTGGGGTGAATTTTGTGGAACAAACATTAAAAATTACAAATGTATTATCTGATCCAACGCGCTACTATATTTATCAATACATTACGAAGAGGCATCAGGATGTAACCGTCCAAGAAATAGCAGATAATTTTGATATCCATCCAAACGTCGCAAGATTACATCTTTCAAAACTTGAAGATGTGAACATGCTTGTATCAGACACACAGAAAACAGGTAAAGGTGGCAGACCAAGCAGACTTTATCGACTATCTGATGATGTTATTCAATTGCATTTTCCTTATCGTGATTATCAGCTGCTGTCAAAAATTGCGATGCAAACGATGATTTCACTTGGTGAAGAGGGCAAGAAAGCATTATACCTAACTGGTAAAGCATTCGGAAAGGAATTGATTGATCAAGAACTGGGCCATACATTTAATAATCATGAAGCACTTTCTTTTGATCAAAAGCTAAATATCTTAAAAAATGCATCAACCTTGTCAGGATTTCATCCAGAATTTGAAGTAAATGAGGATCAAAGCAAAATCTACTTCCAAATCTATAATTGTCCTTTTAAAGAAGTGGCTGTTGAACACTCAGATTCCGTATGTAATATGCATTTTGAATTCTTAAAAGGAATGTTTGAATCATTGTTTGATTCAATTCAGTTAATTGAGAAAGAAAACATGCTCGGTGGCTGTGATTCTTGTTCATATCACGCGATCGTCACAAAGTAGCAACAAAGAGTTATTTACTTTTAGCTATCATTTAACTTATAATATGTAATGATGTGAATTGCTAGGGGAAAAGGAGGGATACATATGGATCGTATGTACAAGGTTTGTGGATTCTGGACTGGAATATTTGCCGTTATGTTCTTTTTAGGCGATATGTATACCACGTCTTTAATCTTCTTTGCCCAAACAGGATTCTTCCTGCTTTTAAGCTACTTAAAGCTTTCAGAACGTATGTATTTATATGTTTTTGCAGGATATTTAACTGTGTTTTTCGTAGGCTTTACATATTGGAGCACATTTATGATGGTTCCAGGTGCAGGTCACTAAAAACATAAGTAAGCTACAAAATAAAAAAGCGATGGCATCCATCGCTTTTTTATTTTTCCTTTATATGCCCTTCTGCTGCAAGATCACATGAAAGGAAGAGCTTATTCCCCCAGGTATAATGAGGCTGCGTATCGCTCTATTTCTTTTACTTATTGCGGAAAAAGGATTCGGATCAAAAGTCGCTTGCAATTCCTCTAATATGCCAATCTCCAGCAAAAATTCATCCTGTCTCCACTTCTGAACAAATATTAAATCATTAAGCTCCCCTATTTTAATAAAGGAATCAAAATGAACATGACTAGTAAGATCCATTTCTCCTGGATTCTTGAGAATATCATTTAATTGTTGATGTTTATAATACCCTCTTAAGCTTCCGTTTCTCCTAGCAGGCTCCATCCATTCCTCATTTGTATAACCATAGTCCACCGTGAGAATTAATCCTCTCTGCAAGACTTTAGCCATTTCTTTCACGACTGTAGTCATGATCAAAGGAATTTCGATTCTTTGCCGATTTTTTAGTTGTAATTTACTATATTCAAGATAATGAATTATTTCTTCATTGTTTAGAGGCGTTAATTCTTCAACAAGCTCTTCATTCTCTATTGTTATGAACACTTCCATTAATTGCCCATTTTTATTTTCAATCACGTGGACAGGAAGCGCATCAAATAACTCATTTGAAAAAATAAGACCCTCGAAAGGGCGAACATCATCAAGGCTTTCTATTTGCCTTATCCCCTCATTAAAAGTGATTATTTCCTGTTGTAGTTTCCTATGATAAGGACTTTCTTCGACTATTAAGTATTGGAGATTCTCAGTCGTGATCGCTTTCCACTCATCAATAAACGCCTTAGCAAATCGGCCTGTTCCTGCTCCGATCTCACAAACTGAGAAAGGAAGTTTTAATTCCTTTGCTTGTTGAAAAAACCATTTAGCAAGTGATCGTCCATACATATCAGAAACATTACTCGTCGTAATGAAATCTCCATTTCGGCCAATCTTACTTTTTTCCTTCATGTAATATCCATAGATTGGATGATACAGCACTACTTGCATATATTCTGCGTATGAGATTTTTTTTTGCGAATGAGCAGCAATGTATTCTTTTAAAAAATAGAACATAATAACTCCTTTAATATAGTGATCCATTTATTAGAGATTAATAGACTAGATAAATATCTTAAGGCTTCACTTTTTGTCCTGTTACTTAGACTTGATTTACGCATAGTCAATCATTATAAATCTTTTTTCGTTAAAATTATTTTTATTTTAGTCTGTTTCCGTAAACTTCGTTGCTATTATATACATAATTGGTAAAGGTTGATTTCCGCTCATGTGTGCTCCCTTTCCGCGGGGTGGTCCGCTTGCGCCTACTTAGGTCTCATCTGTCCCACACATCCCGCAGAACTTTGAATAGACTTCTTAGAATTGACACCGCACGAAGGAAATGCGACAGCATTTTCGAGGAGTGTCGCACCTACCGCTCCAATCAACCGACTTAATTGGTAAAACATTTGAAGCTTTTTTTTTATTTTACTAGTTAACACTGTTGACACAGTGTTAACTTTATTATATTATATTTTTAGTAGCTTAACTATATCCCCTCCCATTATATGAATAGAACATCCCCCAGAAGCTCCCTTCTCCTTTGAGAAGGGAGCTTCTATTGTTTTCGTTTATTTAAAATCCATTTAAAAACGGGTTTGTATCCATTTCCCGTCCGATTGTTGTCACTGGGCCATGACCCGGTAAAGCAATTGTTTCTTCAGGCAAAATCAATAATTGTTCATGAATGCTGCTAAGAAGCTGATGATGATTTCCACCAGGCAGATCCGTACGTCCAATGCTGCCATTAAATAAGGCATCTCCAGAGATGACTAGATTACCTTCTGCAAAGTAAAAGGACAAGCTGCCAGGGGAATGTCCAGGCGTCTTTAAAATGTTAAAAGCAAAATCACCAATAGTCAGATTTGTTTCATCTGTAAGAACATGATCTGCTGGCTTGCCTTGAATTAATTTCCCCACTTTAAATAAGTGTGATCCATTTAATGCCGGGTCACTCAACCAGTCTGCTTCATTCTCATGTACATATACAGGAATTTGATATGTATCTCTAATATCATCCACTGCACCAATATGATCGAAATGGGCATGTGTTAAAATAATCGCTATTGGCTTTAATTGTTTCTCATTCATCCATTTGATTAATTTTTCGCTTTCTTCACCTGGATCGAAAATTAAACACGTACGATTTTCCTTCGATACGATGTAACAATTTGTTTGTAATGGACCTAATGGAAGCTGATGCCATTCCATTTTCAACACCTCCAAATGTTGGATATGACCCATTTTACACTATTTCATAATAGAAATTAAAGGAATACAAGCTAAAGTGAATGAAAACACAAATAAATTTCCGGAAATAAGGATAAGATACGATTAATGACATAGAAGTGTCATTTTTTGACCTCGACAAATGATCAAAAAAAATATAGAATATAATACGAATGTATATGTAGCTTTACATACAGGTTCAATGCCTGAAATTGATTCTTCACTTGGCGAAAGCCTGCTTATCATAACAAAAGGGGGCAAAATATTATGGGAACAGTTATCATTTTCTTTTTAGTTGCCATTCTAGCAGCTTATGGTGCATGGAGTGCATTTAAAAACAAGAATATCCTTGGTTTAGTATTTGCTGCTGGATCATTCATCGTTTTCGGTGGATTCGCATTATTGACACTAATTAATAGCGGCTACCCTGCAACACACTAGAAGAGGACAAGTACGTTAGTCAGTTATTTGTTCTTTCATACTTTTTTAAAAAAAGGAAGGTCCCTGCATATTGGGATCCTTCCTTTTTTTATTGACTCGATTCACAAACACATATATCTGTTTTATTTGTTTAACTGATTCTCTACTCTCGAAACCTTTTCTTCCATTTTTCTTTTCACATCACGTCGATCATCAATTCGAATATTCGTTGCTACGCGCACAAGACCTTTTTCAAATGGCACTTCATGCATCGCCTGAATGACTTCAAATAAAACAGGAAGCTCTCCTTCAATAATCGTATTCATTGGGGTTAACTGATATCGAATTTGCCCCTTTTCTTCATACGCTATTAACACACGCTGAATATCAGCAACATAGCTACTTACACTCGGTGTGTCCGTTCCAATTGGAATAACAGTTACATCTACAATTGCCATAGTTTCTTCATCCTTTTTTATAATTATTATTCTTTCACAATTTCAGTCATTTCTTTCGTATTTATATTAATTAGTTTTTCCAAATAAAAGCCATATAAGCAATTAGCACCATTAGGCGAACAGCTTATTGGTTCATTTCCCAAATCGTCAAGTATGACTGTCTCTTCCCCTTTATCAATATTAAGGGACAAGAGCTGAAAACCCTCTCCATATGTATCAAATTCTGAATAATACAATGGGGCTAATGTAAATATTTGATGATTTTCAGTAAAATCAAAATAAGGAATAAGCCAGTCAGAGTATCTTGTTAAATGTGGAAAAGTAAAGGATGCAACTTCATTGAAATCATTTGAAAGAAACGTATATACTGATTCATTTATTTTATCAGAAGGAATTGTAATCGTCATAATATAATTTTTGATCGCCTTCATATAGTAAATTTCATCAAATACTACTTGCTCCCCTCCTTTTGTTAATGGCTTCTTCATTAAAGGGGCCAATAAGGATGGCTGCTGTTGATCCCAATCTAAATAAATGACTTCATCCGCACTCTTCCATTGAATAAATGGCTCCTCAAGTTCAATCGAAACCATGCTTTTATCCGCAAGATTTAATCGTTGTGTGGAAAAGTCCCAGTCCTCTGAAAACAAGGATAGAAGGAGGATATTCTCATCATAAGGATTCCACTCGATAACAAAGTCGAATGCTTCTATTCTTTCAGACATTATTTCATTTCCATTATCGTCAATGATCGTGATGATGCCTCCATATGTTGTAGGAACCGAATGAATCAATAATTGATTTCCTGAAGGGCTCACCGTTATCGAAGACACAGGTGCATCACTTTCAAAAATTAATTGATTCTCCCCATTAAATATATTATATGTATAAATATTTGACCCTAACCCGACGTTAGTCGTATAGATGATCTTGTCATTATTTAACCAGCCACTGACTGAATTAAATTGCCCTTCTTCTATCTGGATAGGTAGAATTAAATCTTGACCTGTAAAGGAAGGTGGAATAGCTTCTTTTATTATTTCTTTATTATGCAGCAGCACAGAATGCCTCCCTAACTCTCTTTCAGACATACATCCAGTTAAAATGAATAGTCCAACTAGAAAAGAACATAAAAAAAGAACAGCCCGACCTTGAATTCTAACGTTCACCACAATTCCACCCCTCCTTTCGGTTCACAACTATTAGTACGAAAATATGCTGAAAATGTTTCAATTATTTCAAAATGATTTCAAAAAAATTGCAAGTGCATCTAGCATAACATATAACAAACTTAGATTACGTCCTCATAGGACTAAACGCCAAAGATGGACAATAAAAAGAAATCAGCATTTGCCGATTTCTTTTCATCCATCAATCACATATATAATGCAGCAAGGTAAATACCAAGCACCTCTTCAAAGATTTCATCAAATTGAGATAGCGGCAAAGGATTAATTCCAGATCCTAATTCAATTGTAAAACCTGGTCTACGAAAATCCTGAATAAACCAATCCTTATAACCAGCAAAACTATCGATATATTGTACAGACTCATAACCACTCACCCTGGCAAACTCTGCTGCTATTCTACTCGATTCAGGTGGTTCTAGCCCTTCATATCCCCAATAGAACTCCTCTCCTTGTGTATGGAAGGCAAGCATGCGATCAAATTGTCTCGTACGAGCTAGATTTGCCATTGCAATCGATTCTGGTTCTGTTAGCGGTGCATCACCAGGATAATCCCTTGGAGCAGGTGCCTTCTCTTCTTTTCTTTCTTTTTCCACTTCCCATTTAGCAGGAAATTGATTGTTTAAATCAACCCCTCTTATATTGGCTTTCCAGCCAGTAAAATCTGTACTTCCCTGATTTATCCGGACGACTTGCTCTCTCACCTCTGCTGGTGGACCGTTTATGACTAAATTTACACCATCTGGATTCACCATAGGCACAATTGAAAGATCAATCTCATTGTATAGAGGCATCGTCGATAGTCCTCTAATGGGCCTTGCATTTGTTAATGATAACAAAAAGTGATTCAATAATGACATTAATATGCCTGAGGTAATCCATTCATTTGCATGGAAGGAAGCATTCATATTTATCTTTTTTGTTCCCTTCCCAAGACGAATTTCCTGAATTGGCTTTCCAAGTACACTTTTACCTATATTGTTTATCTGGATAAACGGATAGGTAGATTTCAATTTAGCGATATCATTTGTTAAGGCTTCAAAATTATATTGCCTTTTGCCATTAACTAAAGGGGAAATGACCCTTTGAGGAATCAGTATAGGATCACCAACTGCTAATTGATTGGGATTTACCTTTTGATTGAGTAGAAGCAATGCGTCAACAGAAAGATGACGAGACTCACTTAACTTCCAAAATGTATCCCCTTTTTGTATTCTGTATTCCAAAGCTACGAACCCTGGAATTTGCACCTCCTGGCCTATCTGGAGAGCGGATGGATCGATCGTTTGATTTGAATCAATAAGTAAGTTTAAAGGAATCATAAATAGTCGGCTATAATGCCAGAGTGAATCCCCAGATCGAACTTGGACTTTCATTATTCTTACCTCCTTTCATCCATTCATTCATATGAAAAAAAGTAATAAATAATGACTGCCTCTCTTTTATTAAGGAGTGAATCGAAAAAGGAAAACCTATGAAATTCACAGGTTTTCCTTTTATTAGTTCGCATCAATTGCCGGCTCATTTTCCAGCAGCTTTGAATTCCTTAGTCCATCATTCTCATAAAATCTTAGTAAATCCCCATAAATAATTTTGTCAGAGTATTCCAGTTCATTTGCTGCCTTTTCAATAAATGGAGCACATGCATCCATATCGGTAAGTTCACCTGACTGTTTATCGTAGCATGTTTCACTAGTATAAATATAATCTTTCGTTATAAAGCTGCCATCTCGTAAAACCGTAAATTCCATTTTATCATCAGAAAACAGATCCGAGCCAAAATCAATATTGTCCTTTGTTTGGATTCCTAATAAATGTAGAAGTGTTGGCTTCACATCAATTTGACCGGATACGGTTGAAATTGTTTTCCCTTCTTGCCCCGGAATATGAATAATTAACGGTACTCTTTGTAACTGTGTAGTAACAAAAGGAGTCACTTCTTCCCCTAAAAATTCACTCATTGCTTTGTTATGATTTTGAGAAATGCCATAGTGATCCCCGTATAAGATAATGATCGAATCCTCATACAAGCCTTCCACTTTCAATCGTTCAATAAATTGTTTAATAGCTTCGTCCATATAACGTACAGTTGGAAAATAATTATCAACCGTTTTGTTGCCAGAAGTATACGGATCAATCAATGAATCTTCTTCACCTAATTCAAACGGATGATGATTCGTTAACGTAATAAATTTAGTATAGAAAGGCTGTGGCATTTCCTTCAAATGTGCAATGGATTGTTCAAAGAAATCTACATCCTTCAATCCCCAGCCAACTGAATTCTCATCATTTACATCATAATCAGTTAATGAATAAAAATGGTCATAACCGAAGGAATCATACATAATATCACGATTCCAGAAGCTTTTGCTATTGGCATGCAAGGTAGCCGAGTAATAGCCAAATTCTTTCAATATATTTGGTGTTGCTGTATATTCATTTCCTGAATGAGTAAAGAAAACAGCGCCACGACTTAATGGATAGAGTGAATTATCAATTAGAAATTCGGAATCAGATGTCTTTCCTTGTCCTGTCTGGTGATAAAATTGATCAAAATAATAACTTTCCTTGATAAAATCATTTAGAAACGGTGTAATTTCCTGGCCATTTACCTTTTCATTTATAACAAAGCCTTGAGTTGACTCCATCGATATTAAAATGACATTTTTCCCTTTAGCAACCCCGAACATTTCATCATTCGGCTTTTTATAATTTGCATGGATATAGTTATCAATATCCACTAACTCACTTCCGTCTGCTAGAGCCCTCTGAGCCGAAGACTTCGATTGAAGAAATGCATCATAAATATGATAATTATACGTCCCAATATTCTTTACAAGCATTTCTCGGTCAAATGTACGTGTAAGCAATTGTGGTCTCTCTGTTTCAGCTAACCCAAGATTAAAAAAGGCAAACGCGATCGCAATCAAAAAATAAGCTCTTCGATCCACTTTTGAGAATTGACGATACGAGATAAAACTTGGTTTGAATGCGATTAATAACACTAAAATAATAAAATCAGCAAAATAGAGGAAATCCGTTAAGCTTAATAGTTCATTCACACTGCTCCCTAAATCACTCATATTACTCGTTTGAAACAAGACAGGCAATGTGATGAAATCGTTAAAGAAACGATAAAACACAACATTTGCAAATAGTACGAATGAAATAAAGAAACTTGTAATCAAAATATAGCGATTTCTATTTTTTTCCTTCAATAATAAACTAATCCCAAAAATGAAAAGCAGGAAGCTCAGTGGGTTAATAAATAAGATAAACTCCTGTTTCCAGTTTTCAATTTTAATATCAAAGCTAGTTTTATAGACAATATACGTCTTTAGCCAAAGCAATACGGTCGCGATAATAATTAGCGAGAACTTTGACCCGTTAATTTTTTTCATATCAGTTAATACCCTCCCTGTTTTTTTCGAACAGATATGGAAATTTCTATGATCTTTTTACCATTTTAAGGATGTTGAAACGAAATCAAACATAATCTTAATACTTTTTTTACAAAAAAGCAATTGTCCCTTTACCTTATTTTTGTAGAATTATAGAATGTCTAATTAACTAATTACCCACAGTATTAGACGATTGAAACGTAAAAAAGTTTCAGGTTTGTCCATTTTTGGAAAATTGTGATAATCAAACGATGGACTTTTCTATACTTATATATCAAGGAACAAAAACAAAATTTCACCCATTTCAATTTATTAATCGTATTAATTTCTCTTCTCCAATTTACGCTTGCTCTAAAAAAAGAGTTCCCGTGAAAAATAGGAACTCCTGTCGAAACTTTTCTTATGTAGTTTCATTCTTTTCCTTCAAAATCTGTGCTTCTTGTCTTAAAAGTAAAATAGCTGACTGATACACCTTCGTATCAATAAATTGTGCATCATAAAGTTCCTTTACTTCTTCTTCCATCAGCTCTAAATCTGCCACCCTGTTCCCAATATAAATCATCGTACCAAACCGCTTAAGTAATTGCTGAATATCATAAATTGTTTTCATTATATGCCCTCAAATCTTCAATCTTTTCTTTTCAAATTATAAGGGATATGTTAAAGCACCTCAAGTGTTATAAGAAAAGCGCAAGTGGCTTGTTCAGACCCGACAAGCATAAGACGGGCTGGAGTGAAGGTTGTCCTTTAACCTTCAGGCCAGAACGGCTTATGAC
>NZ_JAGIKZ010000006.1 GCF_017874625.1 Cytobacillus eiseniae
TAAGACCCCTGAAAGATGATCAGGTTGATAGGTTTGGGGTGGAAGCGTGGTGACACGTGGAGCTGACAAATACTAATCGGTCGAGGACTTAACCAAATTAGAAAAGCGAAGGCGACTGTTCAACTTCGAGAGGCGTTGGAGAGCCGGTACTGCAAATCCCGCATTTGGATTTGTAGGGACGGATCGAAACGACCGAGAAGTTAGGAGCCGTAGCTGGACAGAAAATGATTACTCAAACATTCTTCTTTCACATTATCTAGTTTTGAGGGAACAAACCTCAACTTAAATAGGTCTAGTGGCGATAGCGAAGAGGTCACACCCGTTCCCATCCCGAACACGGAAGTTAAGCTCTTCAGCGCCGATGGTAGTTAGGGGCTGTCCCCTTGTGAGAGTAGGACGTCGCTAGGCAAATGAAAAGAGTACCGAATCGGTGCTCTTTTTTTATTTGTAAAATGAAAACCCTAGGCTAGGCCTAGGGTTCTAAAAAGCTTCCAGCGTGGTATTAAAAAAACTCCCCTTTGGTGCTAAAATATTTTTGGTTCGCCAACCAAAATATCAGCATACGGAGGAGTTTTAATGTCAAAAGACACTAATAGTTTAGCACACACAACTTGGAATTGTAAGTATCACATCGTGTTCGCACCGAAGTACAGAAGACAAGTAATTTATGGGAAAATCAAAAAAGATATTGGAGAAATACTTCGCACTCTTTGTGAAAGAAAAGGAGTAGAGATCATCGATGCAACTGCGTGTAAAGACCACGTACATATGTTAGTAAGTATTCCCCCTAAGTTAAGTGTATCTGCATTTGTAGGATATTTAAAAGGAAAAAGTAGTTTAATGATATTCGATCGTCATGCAAATCTGAAATATAGATATGGGAACCGAAAGTTTTGGTGCACTGGATATTATGTAGATACGGTGGGTAGAAATAAAAAAGTGATAGAGCAATATATACGTAATCAAATACAAGATGACATAGTCGCGGAGCAATTAAGCATGATGGAATATCTTGATCCATTCACAGGTGAAGAGGTAAAGAAAAAGAAACGAAAGTAAGTAGGAGGCCTTTGAGGTCTGGCCAGTAAAAGTAGTACGCAAGGCGAACCGTTCAGTAGCCCTTTAGGGTTTGGTCAGTAACAAAGGCTTTCAGCCGTAGAGCAAACCACCCGTTATCACGGGTGGTTTTGACTTAGATTTTGTTATAACTTATAACTGTATGTTGATTTTACGATGTTCGAAAAATAAGCGGAGAAACTCCGGCTATTTTAGGAAATACCTCTATTTTCTTAAAAATAAGCGGAGTTTTTCCGCTTATTTGATCAAAATCAATGGATTTTGTCTTATTTAGAGATTATAACCGGAATTTCTCCGCTTATAATCTCTTTTTTAGCTTCCAAATTCATATTAAGCGGAGTTTTTCCGCTTATATATCTGCTTCTTTGGTTTTTCTCTTTATATATTGGGCGAAAGTCCTCCGTCTAATTTTAAATCAGTAAAAGGTAAAAGCAAGTGCCAATAAATTTTAGGAGTCTTTTCAATTGCCAGCGCTTTTTGAATGTAAGTAGTTTCCCCTTAATAATAGTCTTGTCCATCTACTGAAAGACTTTCATTATTTCTTCTTAAGGTAAGGGTAAGACAATATTAATCCGAGCAAATAGATAAGAACTAAAAAGTATACAGGCAGTAAATGAATGAAAGTCGTATATCCAATATATAGATGTGTTCCAATTCCTGCTATAAAAGCTGGCAATGCACCTAAGCATAATGTATTCCAAACCCAGCGTTCCCCTTTTCTAAATCCCCACAAGGAAAGCGTTAGAACGAGTAACCCAACACTTATTAGAGCACTTCCAAATCCAGCCCGGTCATGTGCAATAACAGGAATTAAATTCGCACTAACTGTTTCTAATATTTCAGGTGACATGCATAAGAAGTTTAAGTCAGTTGAGACAAACACTTTGGATACACCGATCGTGGAAATAACTAAACCACCTAATAATAGTAAAAATCCAAGGAGAATAAAACAAAGCTGCCCATAAAGGCCATATTTCCATAGATGGTCATTTTCCCCATGCACAGAATATGGAGGGGTTATGGCGTTTTTACCTTCTTGAAAACTAAAATAATAGATTGGTAATAATATCACCCAAAATATACCATGTAGCCAATCGAAATAACCAAAGCCGATAAAAAGAAAAATCCCCAAAAATCCTATGATTGCTGCACTATGAAAAGCAATCTTTGTCCAATGCAAGCCATATTTAATTCCATGGCGTGCAAGCTGAGTATACAATATCCCTCCAGATATCATCGTTCCAGCAAGTGCCATTCGATCATGCGACATAAAGGATAAGATGAGTGGATTGATTTGTAAGATATCCGCTCTCGATAAACCGATAAATGATTCATCATAAGGAAGGATCACATCCGTAAATGCAAAATATAATGCTATGATCCCTCCAAATAGAATGGAGAGGCCAAACAGAAATGACCAGTGCCAAGAATGTTCTTTCATAGGATGGACTTCTTCATACAATATTCGTTCATGAATGCGTTTTGGCAACCCTGGTCCGGCATTTACATAGCCATCTGTAAGCATGACTAAATCGGCGCCAGCATGTACTAAAGCATATGCCTCATTTGGCGTCTCCACCCCACCAGAAGTAAGGATGATTAGTTCAGGATATTGTTCTTTAAACTGTGTAACCATTTTAATTAAAGATTCATTTGCATTTACGATTTCATGCCAATAGCTCCCATTTGATTGATGAGGCGCATTTAAAACAACACCAGCTACGTACTGGTTCTTCAGTAATTTCCCAAGATCGATAGTGTTATTGTCGAATTCATCAGTAGAAAATGATACATAAAAAAATCGATCAAAAGCGAATGCCTTTTGGTCGATGCAAGAAGTAAGTTGTTCACTTGTACCAATGAATGCATCGACAAAAGGGGATAAATGTTGGACAATTATTGCCCATTCCTCTTTATTTACTTGCTCATCAATCCTTGCAAATACTGGAATACGGATCGTATGTTTTATTAACTTTTTTAATGCAGATCTCAGTGGAACCTTCTCTAGTTGTTCGGAAAACTGAATATGATTACCCTTTCTCCTTGGCTCGAGCTGCTCTTCAGGTTCAGTTAATACAATCGGTCCAATTTCAACAAATCCGAAGCCTAACTCTTGAAAGACATTCATGCCAGATAAATGAGGGTCGATATGGCCATTTAATCCAATCGGAGAAGGATAATGAATATGATGAATGTCCTTCTGAAATTCATGAGGAGCTTTCATATGCCCTAAAAATCCAATCAGATTCCGGCCACCAGGAATGGATGCAATCGTACTCATGGATTTATGAATGAACTCTCGGCTTGCTTTTGGACTTATTTTATCAAGTAGCAGTTTTTTTAATGGATGATAAGACCAGTCAGGCATAAACAACACCTTCAATTCATAAATTTATGCGACTCTGTAAATATATGTATTTCGCTTTAACATTTATTCTAGCATGTTCATAACTATAAATCTGCTGCTACCTGTTTTAATTGAGAAGCTTTCAAGTGAATGTGGTGCTGATAAAAAAAGATTAATGCATGGATATTTAGGTTAATATAACATGTAATTAGAAAAATCCTAAGTTATTAGTAAATAATGGTTCGCAAATGATCAATTTTTCTGTAAAATAAGTACTCAATAGTCCTTGGCTATTTATGAATAGTCTTATTACCCTCAAAGGAGGATTTGCATTGCTCGAAAATAGTTTTATAATGGTCCTAATTATTCTTGTCATTAATATTGTGTATGTTTCTTTTTTTACTATTCGGATGATCTTGACTCTTAAAGGACAGAGATATCTTGCCGCATTCATTAGCACAATTGAAGTAGTTATTTATGTGATTGGTCTTGGGCTTGTTCTTGATAATTTGAATGAGATACAGAACTTGATCGCTTATGCGGTCGGTTATGGAATTGGTGTCGTTGTAGGAATGAAAATTGAAGAAAAACTTGCGCTAGGTTATATTACAGTGAATGTAATTACAAAAGAATATGATAAAGATCTTCCAAAGATATTAAGGGAAAAAGGGTATGGGGTAACGAGCTGGGCTGCAAATGGTTTAGAAGGAGATCGAATGTCTCTGCAAATTTTAACACCAAGAAAGTATGAATTAAAGCTTTATCATACAATTAAAGAGTTAGATCCGAAGGCGTTTATTATTGCATATGAGCCTAAAACGATTCATGGCGGTTTCTGGGTGAAATCGGTAAAGAAGGGAAAGTTGTTTCGTGAGTAAAGAAAAACAGAAAATGACTTTTGAGGTACAGGAAAATGAAACAATCGATATGTGTCTTGATAGAATAAAAAAAGCAGGCTATTTTCCTGTAAGGAGAACAGAAAAGCCCATTTTCAAAGAAGTTAAAAATGGCCCTACCATTACATATGAACCAGCGGGTCGCCAAATTACTTTTGAAGCGAGAGCCATCCAATTATAAAACACGAACAATCTGTATATTACATGTTTTATTGTTCGATTATAGGTTGACATGATTGATATAAAGTTGGTAAGATAACGATATAAGTTGCAAATGAACTGAATAGCCCTCGTATAATAATGGGAATATGGCCCATAAGTTTCTACCCGATAACCGTAAATTATTGGACTATGAGGGAAAGTCGATAAGCCCGGCGAATGTAGGTAAGTATCCTTTTCTATAAAGGAAACTCATTTCATTATGCTTATTTGTGCCCGGACAGATTGCTTTCTCTCTATGTAGAAAGGTCTGTTCGGGTTTTTTATATTTTATTTAAATAGTTTAGTAGATGAACTGGAGGAGAATCATGGAGACAAGTGTAGCTGTAATCATGGGGAGCAAGTCAGACTGGGAAACAATGAGGCATGCTTGCGAGGTACTTGATGAGCTCGAAGTTGGATACGAGAAAAAGGTTGTTTCCGCTCATCGTACTCCAGATTTAATGTTTGAATATGCGGAAGTAGCAAGAGGAAGAGGAATAAAGGTCATTATTGCTGGAGCAGGTGGGGCTGCACATCTACCTGGAATGGTCGCTGCAAAAACAACCCTTCCAGTAATAGGGGTTCCTGTTCAATCGAAAGCATTAAATGGTCTTGACTCTTTATTATCTATTGTGCAAATGCCCGGAGGAATCCCAGTTGCAACGGTTGCAATTGGAAAAGCGGGAGCAACGAATGCAGGACTGCTTGCTGCGCAAATTTTAGGTGTATATGATGCTGCCGTAGCAGATCGTTTAGAGCAGAAAAGGGCAAGAATAACACAGGAAGTGTTAGAAAGTAGTGATGAACTTGTCTAAACAGGTTATTTTACCAGGCCAAACAATTGGCATCATTGGCGGAGGGCAATTAGGGCGGATGATGGCGATTGCGGCTAAGGCAATGGGCTTCAGAATTGCTGTGCTAGATCCAACTGAAGATTCTCCATGCGGGCAGGTGGCCGACTATAAGATTATAGGTGAGTATCACAGCCTTCAATCCATTCAAAAACTTGCTGAGGTTAGTGATGTAATAACTTATGAATTTGAAAATATTCATGCAGAAGCGCTGAATTGGTTATGTAGTCATGCCTATGTTCCTCAAGGAACCTCTTTATTGGAAATTACACAGGATCGGATACGAGAGAAGGCTGCTATCCAAAATGCAGGCTTAGAAGTTGCACCTTATGGCGTAATCAAAACGCAACAGGAAATTTATGATAATATAGAAAAGTTCGGGCTTCCAGCTGTATTAAAGACTTCCAGAGGCGGCTATGACGGAAAAGGGCAATATGTTATTAAAAGTGAGCAAGAAATAAATGAGGCAGC
The DNA here is from genome assembly GCF_017874625.1 of Cytobacillus eiseniae. GTDB lineage: Bacteria > Bacillota > Bacilli > Bacillales > Cytobacillaceae > Cytobacillus > Cytobacillus eiseniae. Next base: position 5,844 of record NZ_JAGIKZ010000006.1, read on the forward strand.
TCAGCTTCTCGAAAAAGGCGTATGTGTGCTTGAACAATGGATTCCATTTGAAAAAGAAATTTCTGTTGTTATCTGTCGAAACAGCAATGGGGAAACGGCTGTATTTCCAGTCGGAGAAAATATTCATAAAGAGAATATTCTTCACCAGTCGATTGTGCCGGCAAGAATAACGAAGAATGCAAAAGATAAGGCAATTCAAGCAGCACAGCAACTCGCTTGTGAGCTTGAGCTCGTCGGAACATTAGCTGTAGAAATATTTCTCACAAAAGATGATCAAATTTACATAAATGAGCTGGCTCCACGGCCTCATAATTCAGGACACTATTCCATTGAAGCATGTGAAACCTCTCAATTTGAACAGCATATTCGCTCGATCTGTAACTGGCCGCTCGGTCAGACTACGCTATTAAAACCAGCAGTAATGGTTAATATATTAGGAGAACATCAACAGGGAATACTAGAAAAAATTCCTTCACTAACCGACTGGAAAATTCATTTATACGGGAAAAAGGATGCCAAATATAAACGCAAGATGGGCCATGTCACGCTTTTACGTGATTCAGTTGAAGAAGCACTAGCTGAAACTGAGAAAAGTGAGATATGGTCTGATGTGACAGAAAAGATCGGAGGATAAAACATGATTGAACGTTATACAAGACCGGAGATGGGGGCCATTTGGACGGAGGAAAATCGTTTCCAAGCTTGGCTGGAGGTTGAAATTCTAGCATGTGAGGCATGGGCGGAGTTGGGGGATATCCCTAAAGAGGATGTTCAAAAAATCCGTGAAAAAGCTTCATTTGATATTAACCGCATTAAAGAAATTGAAGAAGAAACAAGACATGATGTCGTTGCTTTCACACGTGCAGTATCAGAAACACTTGGCGAAGAGCGAAAATGGGTTCATTACGGCTTAACATCAACTGACGTAGTTGACACAGCACTTTCCTACTTAATTAAGCAAGCGAATGATATTCTTCTTAAAGACTTAGAACGCTTTGTTGAGATTTTGAAAAATAAAGCAAAAGAACATAAGCATACTGTTATGATGGGCCGTACACATGGGGTTCATGCAGAGCCGACAACTTTCGGATTAAAGCTTGCCCTCTGGTATGAAGAAATGAAGCGAAACCTTGACCGCTTTAAAGAAGCGGCAGTAGGTGTGGAATTCGGTAAAATTTCTGGAGCAGTTGGAACGTATGCAAACATCGATCCATTCGTTGAACAATACGTATGTGAAAAGCTTGGCCTGCAGCCAGCACCAATTTCAACGCAAACATTACAGCGTGACCGTCATGCGCACTATATGGGGGCACTTGCACTAGTTGCCACTTCCATTGAAAAATTTGCTACTGAGGTTCGTGGCCTGCAAAAAAGTGAAACACGTGAAGTGGAAGAGTTTTTTGCAAAGGGTCAAAAAGGCTCATCTGCTATGCCACATAAACGCAATCCAATTGGCTCAGAAAATATGACAGGGCTGGCACGCGTCATCCGTGGCTACATGATGACAGCATATGAAAATGTTTCATTATGGCATGAGCGTGATATTTCCCACTCATCTGCTGAAAGAATCATCATTCCAGATGCAACGATTGCGTTAAATTATATGCTAAACCGTTTCGGAAATATCGTGAAGAACTTAACGGTCTTCCCAGAAAATATGAAGCGCAATATGGATCGTACACTGGGTTTGATTTACTCTCAGCGTGTCCTTCTTGCCCTAATTGATAAAGGATTAACACGTGAAGAAGCATATGATACCGTTCAACCAAGAGCAATGGAAGCATGGGAAAAGCAAGTTCATTTCCGCAGCCTAATTGAGCAGGATGAAATAATTACAGCTAAGCTTACTGAAGCAGAAATCGATGATTGCTTTGACTACAACTACCATATTAAACATGTAGATACAATCTTTAATCGTTTAGGTTTATAAAAATTAAATAAGAGGTAAAGGTGTGCCTTTACCTCTTATAAAATAACCAAAAAGCACTAAAAATAGTAAAAATATTCCCAATTTTCTTGAAAAGGTGGCTTTCCAAGTGGAAAAAGGAACATTGTTATACGAAGGCAAGGCGAAAAAAGTATATCAAACAAATAATGATGACATCGTTTGGATTGAATATAAGGATTCAGCAACAGCTTTTAACGGAGAGAAGAAAGCCAGTATTGCTGGAAAAGGCCGCTTAAATAACGAGATTACTAGCTTACTATTTTCTAAGCTTCAAGCGCTTGGAATCGATTCTCACTTCATTAAAAAGCTTTCAGCAACAGAGCAGCTTGTCAAAAAGGTAGAAATCATTCCGCTTGAAACCGTTGTTCGCAATTTTTCTGCGGGAAGCTTTGCCAAGAGGTTGGGGGTAGAGGAAGGCGCCAAATTAGCACGACCGATTGTTGAGTTTTATTATAAGGACGATGCGCTTGGAGACCCGCTGCTAATAGAGGATCATATTGAAATTCTTCAGCTCGCGAATAGCGACGAAGTGGCAATTTTAAAAGAAAAAGCACTTCAAGTAAACACTGTGTTATCAGAATTATTTAAAGAGCTTGGCATCCGCCTTGTTGACTTTAAGCTAGAGTTTGGAAAAGACGAAAATGGAAACATCCTGCTTGCAGATGAAATCTCACCTGATACATGCAGGCTTTGGGATGACAAAACAAATGAAAAGCTAGATAAAGATGTATTCCGCAGAGACCTTGGAAATTTAACAGATGCATATGAAACTATTTTAGCGAGACTAAGGAGGCCAATCAGTATGTACAAAGTAAAAGTATTCGTCACTTTAAGAGAAAGTGTTTTAGATCCTCAAGGAACAGTAGTGAAAAACTCACTTCATTCGCTTAATTATAGTGAAGTGTCAGATGTTCGCATCGGCAAATATATGGAACTTACAATTGATAAGTCAGATCGCCCGGTTGATGAAGTAGTGAAGGATATGTGTGAACGCCTGCTGGCTAATGTTGTGATTGAGGATTACCGTTATGAAATTGAGGAGGCTGTTGCTCAGTGAAATTTGCGGTCATTGTTTTTCCAGGATCGAATTGTGACGTAGACATGTATCATGCTGTGAAGGATGAGCTGGGTGCTGAGGTGGAATATGTTTGGCATGACAGAAAAAGCTTAGACAAGTTTGATGGAATTCTTCTTCCGGGCGGATTTTCATATGGTGATTATCTGCGTTCGGGAGCAATCGCACGCTTTAGTAATGTCATGAAGGAAGTTGTGAAGGCGGCAGAGGCTGGAAAGCCGGTATTAGGCGTATGCAATGGATTCCAAATTTTATTAGAAGCAGGTCTTTTGCCTGGAGCAATGAAACGAAATGAAAGCTTAAAGTTTATTTGCCGCTCTGTTGAATTACAAGTGGAAAATAACAAGACGATGTTTTCATCCGCTTATGAAAGCAATGAAGTGATTACGATTCCTATCGCTCATGGTGAAGGGAACTATTATTGTGATGAAGAGACGCTAGCAAAGCTGAAAGCGAATAATCAAATTGTTTTCACATACAGTGGATCCAACCCAAATGGCAGTTTAGCAGATATCGCTGGAATAATTAATGAAAAAGGAAATGTCCTTGGAATGATGCCCCATCCTGAGCGAGCAGTAGATGAGCTTTTGGGCGGCGCAGATGGCTTGAAACTTTTTCAATCGATCGTAAAACAATGGAGGGAAGCACATGTCGTTAATGCTTGAACCAAATCCAGAACAATTAAAGGCACAGAAGGTTTACAAAGAAATGGGATTGTCGGATGAAGAATTTGCGATGATTGAAAAGATTCTCGGGCGTCTGCCGAATTATACAGAAATTGGCCTGTTCTCTGTCATGTGGTCAGAGCACTGCAGCTACAAAAACTCGAAGCCTGTCTTGAAAAAGTTCCCAACAACAGGTGAGAAGGTACTTCAAGGACCTGGTGAAGGTGCAGGGATTGTTGATATTGGTGACGAGCAGGCCGTTGTTTTCAAAATTGAAAGCCATAATCATCCCTCAGCAATTGAGCCATATCAAGGCGCAGCGACAGGGGTCGGCGGAATTATTCGTGATGTCTTTTCAATGGGTGCACGTCCTGTTGCCATGCTAAATTCCTTACGCTTTGGCGAGCTGGACAATGCGCGTACGAAGTACCTTTTTAAAGAAGTGGTTGCTGGGATTGCTGGTTATGGCAACTGTATTGGAATTCCGACAGTCGGCGGGGAAATTCAATTTGAATCAGCCTATGAAGGAAATCCATTAGTCAATGCAATGTGTGTTGGATTAATTGACCATAAGGATATTCAAAAAGGGCAGGCTCATGGTATTGGCAATACAGTCATGTATGTCGGTGCCAAAACAGGGCGTGACGGAATCCACGGGGCAACTTTTGCTTCTGAGGAACTTACAGATCAATCAGAAGAGAAGCGCCCAGCGGTTCAAGTAGGAGACCCTTTCATGGAGAAGCTTTTACTTGAAGCTTGTCTAGAGCTAGTAAAGTCAGATGCCCTTGTTGGCATTCAGGATATGGGTGCAGCAGGCTTAACAAGCTCATCCGCAGAAATGGCGAGTAAAGCAGGCTCAGGCATTGAAATGAATCTTGACCTTGTGCCACAAAGGGAAACAGGCATGACTGCCTATGAAATGATGCTTTCTGAATCTCAGGAGCGGATGCTTATTGTTGTGACAAAGGGCAGAGAGCAAGAGATTGTTGATCTTTTCTCTAAATATGATTTGGAAGCTGTTGCAATTGGCACAGTTACAGATGATAAAATGCTGCGCCTTATCCACAATGGAGAAGTTGTCGCAAATGTTCCAGCAGATGCGCTTGCAGAAGAGGCGCCTGTCTATCATAAGCCATCTCAGGAACCTGAATATTACCGTGAGTTTCAGATGATGGAAAATGATATTCCTCAAGTAGATGATTATAAGGAAACATTAATGAAATTGCTTCAACAGCCGACAATTGCAAGCAAAGAATGGGTCTATGATCAGTACGATTATATGGTTCGTACGAACACGGTTGTAGCACCTGGTTCTGATGCGGCTGTTATTCGAATCCGCGGCACACGAAAAGGGCTTGCGATGACAACGGATTGTAATTCTCGCTATATGTATTTAGATCCGGAAACAGGCGGGAAGATTGCTGTTGCTGAAGCAGCAAGAAATATCGTTTGTTCTGGCGGTGAGCCTTTAGCGATTACAGATAACTTAAACTTCGGCAATCCTGAAAAGCCTGAAATTTTCTGGCAGATTGAAAAGTCGGCTGATGGAATAAGTGAAGCTTGCCGGACATTGAATACGCCAGTCATTGGCGGAAATGTATCATTATATAATGAAACGAATGGAGCGGCTATCTATCCTACACCAGTTATTGGGATGGTCGGCTTAGTTGCAGATATTGAGCATGCTACAACGCAACACTTTAAAGAAGCAGGGGATCTTATTTATCTTTTAGGCGAAACGCAGGCTGAATTTGGTGGCAGTGAGCTGCAAAAGCTGACATACGGCAAGATTTTTGGCAAAGCACCTGTGCTTGATTTAGATAAAGAAGTGACGTACCAAAGCCAAGTATTAAAAGCTATTCGTGAGGGACTAGTTGCTTCCGCTCATGATGTGGCAGAGGGAGGATTGGCTGTTGCTGTTGCTGAAAGCCTCATTGGTTCAAAAGGTCTTGGTGCAAACATAAAAATTGCTGGAAACACAGTTTCTGCTTTATTCAGTGAATCCCAATCGCGTTTCTTGCTTTCAGTGAAAAAAGAGCATCAACAAATGTTTGAAAGTTTAGTAGATGCTAGGTTAATTGGAGAAGTAACAGATTTACCTGTCCTGCAAATGTCTTCAGAGGAAGGGTTTGAACTTGCAGAGCAGGTTGATGTATTGAAAGAGGCTTGGAAAGGAGCCATCCCATGCTTGCTGAAATAAAAGGATTGAACGAGGAATGTGGGATTTTTGGTGTTTGGGGACATTCTGAAGCTTCGCAAATTACTTATTACGGGCTGCATAGCTTGCAGCATCGTGGCCAAGAAGGCACAGGGATCGTTGTTACAGATGGGAAGAAGCTTAAGGGAAAAAAAGGCGAAGGACTTGTTACGGAAATTTTCACTTCTGAAGTAATCCAGGAGCTTGAAGGAAAAGCGGCGATTGGGCATGTTAGGTATGCGACAGCAGGCGGAGGCGGTTATGAGAATGTTCAACCCCTTCTATTTAACTCGCAAAGTGGAAGTCTATCTCTTTGCCACAATGGGAACCTAATTAATGCAAATGCTTTACGAAGCCAGCTCGAGGCTCAAGGGAGTATTTTTCAAACAAGCTCGGATACAGAAGTGCTGGCTCATTTAATTAAACGTGGAGGATTCACCTCCTTTAAAGATCGGGTGAAAAATGCACTATCCATGGTGAAAGGTGCCTATGCCTTCCTAATAATGACGGAAACGGAATTGATGGTAGCGCTTGATCCAAATGGAATGCGGCCACTATCTTTAGGGAAAATTGGTGACGCATATGTTGTCGCATCGGAAACCTGTGCTTTTGACATTGTCGGGGCAGAGTTTGTTCGTGATGTACTGCCTGGTGAACTGCTTATTATTGATGATAAAGGATTTCGTTCAGAAATGTTTGCTTTCGCTTCGAATCTTGCGATGTGTACGATGGAATATGTGTATTTTTCCCGCCCGGACAGCAGCATTAATGGCATTAATGTTCATACAGCTAGAAAAAACCTTGGCAAGCAATTAGCTATTGAAGTGCCAGTTGATGCAGATGTAGTCACTGGTGTGCCCGATTCTAGTATTTCGGTTGCAATTGGCTATGCGGAAAGCTCGGGCATTCCGTACGAAATGGGACTAATCAAGAACAAGTATGTTGGGCGTACGTTCATTCAGCCTTCACAGTCGTTAAGAGAGCAGGGCGTAAAAATGAAGCTTTCTCCTGTTCGAGGTGTGGTAGAAGGAAAAAGAGTCGTCATGGTCGATGATTCCATTGTTCGCGGAACGACAAGCAGAAGAATCGTTTCGATGCTGAAGGAAGCGGGTGCGACAGAGGTACATGTGCTAATCAGTTCACCGCCTATTAAAAATCCATGTTTCTATGGGATTGATACTTCTACAAAAGAAGAGTTAATTGCGGCTAATCATTCAGTGGAAGAAATTAGAGAGATAATCGGGGCAGATTCACTTACTTTCCTTAGTGTGGAGGGCATGGTAGAAGCAATTGGGCGAAAGGAAGACGGGGAAACCCGTGGTTCATGCCTTGCATGCTTTACTGGTAAATACCCAACAGAAATCTATCCTATCTCTTCAGAGGAAAAGGTTCCTACTGTTTAATGACATATAAAGGAAAGCGGCATTGCAAGATGTCGTTTTTCTTTTCAGAAAGTGCAGTTGCATAAACATCCTGTTTTTTTAAAAGCTCTGTTATAATTCATTGTTGATTTTCGTTTATGTAATAGGCGGAGAAATTCCGCCTATTACATAAAGAACATGTCGTAGTAGCAGAAATAAGCGGAGAAATTCCGCTTAACTGCCCTAAATTACACAAAATCCATCAATTTTGATCAAATAGGCGGAAAAACTCCCCTTATTTTTATGGAAATAGCGGTATTTCCCAATTTAGCCGGAATTTCTCCGCTTATTTTTCAAACATAGTTAACATAGATTTCCATGCAAGAAGATTAGCACCATGGGGTGTGAAAAAAGCGAATTTGTCTATAATGCATATTCATTTTTACAAGAAGACTTATTTTCAGAAGAGCCTTAAAAAAGAAAGTAAAACTTTTGAGTTGGAGAATTATCTGGCGCATTCGGACTATGATTGATCAAACTTTAGGGTTCCTTCGCAACGGTTTGCTAAGGCTCCCGTTATTTTCTTAATCAAGAAGGGGCCCCTCTAGATTGTATAGCGTTGCGCTTCTCTAATAGGAGGAAAAATATAATGGCGAATGCATATAAACAGGCTGGCGTGGACATTGAAGCTGGTTACGAAGCGGTATCCCGTATGAAAAAGCATGTGCAAAAGACAATCCGACCAGGGGTGCTTGGAGGACTTGGCGGTTTTGGCGGAATGTTTGACTTATCTGTCCTGCAATTAAAGGAGCCTGTACTCGTTTCAGGCACGGACGGCGTCGGAACGAAATTGATGCTCGCTTTTCAGATGGATAAGCACGATACAATCGGGATTGATGCTGTAGCTATGTGCGTAAATGATATTGTCGTACAAGGTGCAGAGCCTTTGTATTTCTTAGATTATATTGCATGTGGAAAAGCAGAACCCGAGAGAATTGAAGCAATTGTAAAAGGGATAGCTGAAGGATGCGAACAGGCTGGCTGTGTACTTGTTGGCGGGGAAACAGCAGAAATGCCAGGGATGTACAGCGAGGAAGAATATGATCTTGCAGGTTTTTCTGTTGGTGCTTGCGAGAAATCACAACTGATTGATGGCACAACGATTCAATCAGGGGATGTTTTAATCGGGTTGGCTTCAAGTGGCATTCATAGCAATGGTTACTCACTTGTAAGAAAGCTATTTTTTGAGAATGCGAAGATGGAGTTAACGGAGCATATAGATGCCTTAGGATGTACATTAGGAGAAGAATTACTGCGCCCGACAAAGATTTATGTGAAATCGATCTTATCGGCCTTGGAAAAGTTTTCGATTAAAGGAATGGCCCATATTACTGGCGGCGGGTTTATTGAAAATATTCCCCGTATGCTACCTGAAGGATTAGGTGCTGAACTGATGGAAAGCAACTGGGAGGTGCCTGCTATATTCCAATTGATGGAAGAGATCGGTGGACTAGATCGGTTGGAAATGTACAATATTTTTAATATGGGAACCGGTATGGTTGTAGCAGTTGATGAGGAAGCAGCAAATGAAGTGATCGCTCATTTTAATCGCCTAGGTGAAAAAGCTTATGTTATCGGTAAGGTAACAGCGAGACCTGGCATTGAAATATATAGGGGGCACGAATGAAAAATATCGCCATATTTGCTTCGGGCAGCGGCACAAACTTTCAAGCGATTGCCGATGCGATAAGGGAAGAAAAGCTATCTGCAGTCATTAAGCTGCTCGTTTGTGATCGTCCAGGTGCATACAGTATTGAGAGAGCAATCAAACAATGCATCCCAACATTTGTTTTTTCGGCAAAAGAGTATGCGAGTAAAGAAGAGTACGAGATAGAAATTTTACAGAAATTAAAAGAATTAGAGATTGATTACATCGTTCTAGCCGGCTATATGCGGTTAATCGGTCCAACGCTTCTTAAAAGCTATGAGGGCAGGATTATTAATATTCACCCTTCACTTTTGCCTGCCTTTCCAGGAAAAGATGCCATCGGTCAAGCATTGAATGCAAATGTGAAAGAGAGCGGTGTCACTATACATTTCGTTGATGAAGGGATGGATACAGGTCCAATCATAGCACAGCAGTCTGTTCCTCTTAGTGAAGTAGAAACAATTGAAAGTATTCAAACCAAAATCCATCAAATAGAACATCAATTATACCCGCAAGTATTGCAGCGTTTATTTACAACGAGTCAGGAGGATGACAGATGAAGAAACGAGCGCTAATTAGTGTGTCCGATAAAAAAGATGTGACAGCTTTTGCCAAGCAATTAAGTGAATTAGGCTTTGAAATTATTTCAACAGGTGGGACGAAAAAGTCGTTAGAGGAAAGCGGCATCCCTGTAATTGGAGTGAGTGATGTAACAGGATTCCCAGAGATCCTTGAAGGGCGTGTGAAAACGTTAAATCCGATGATTCACGGAGGGCTTCTTGCTAAGTTTGATGAGCCTTCTCATCAAGCACAGCTTGAAGAACATCATATTGAGCCTATCCAAATTGTCTGTGTTAACTTATACCCTTTCCAGCAAACAATCGCGAAACGAGATGTGACGGTAGAAGATGCGATTGAAAATATTGATATTGGCGGACCTGCGATGCTGCGTGCATCCGCTAAAAATCATGAGCATGTCACCGTCGTTGTTGATCCAGCTGACTATAAGACTGTTTTGTCACAAGTAAAGGATATGGGAGAAGTGGACAAAGAAACCCGCCGAAAGCTAGCCGCAAAGGTTTTTCGTCATACGGCTGCCTATGATGCGATGATAGCAGACTATATGACAAAGCTAGCGAATGAGGAGGCACCTGAAAAGCTGACCGTTACATATGAACTGAAACAATCACTTAGATATGGAGAAAACCCACATCAAAAGGCGGCATTCTATCGTAAGCCGCTTGGTTCTGAATGTTCAATTGCGAACGCAGAACAGCTGCATGGAAAAGAGCTTTCCTATAATAATATCAATGATGCAGATGCTGCCTTGCAAATGGTGAAAGAGTTTACGGAGCCTGCAGCTGTAGCTGTAAAGCATATGAATCCTTGTGGAGTAGGCAGTGGATCAACAATTTATGACGCATTTTCAAAGGCTTTTGCAGCAGATCCAGTTTCAATTTTTGGCGGAATCATTGCTTTCAATCGAGAGGTAGATGAAGAAACTGCCTGTAAGCTACATGAAATCTTTCTTGAAATCATTATTGCTCCTGCTTTTACGAAAGAAGCATTGGCCATTTTAACTGGGAAAAAAAATCTGCGCTTATTAACGATTCCGTTTCATACAAGTGGAAAGGAAGAAATAAGACTGACTTCAATGGAAGGCGGCTTGTTAGTTCAGGATTATGATACATTCACATTTGATCATGCGAATGTATCTGTGCCAACTAAAAGAGAGCCATCAGAAGAGGAATGGAAGGCACTACAGCTTGGTTGGAAGATCGTCAAACATGTGAAATCGAATGCGATTGTTGTGAATAATGAGCATATGACACTTGGAATAGGTGCTGGACAAATGAACCGTGTAGGTGCTGCCAACATTGCCTTGGAACAGGCTGGAAAAAAAGCTGCCGGAGCTGTTATGGCATCTGACGCATTTTTCCCAATGAATGATACTGTTGAGGCAGCAGCAAAGGCAGGAATTACGGCAATTATTCAGCCGGGCGGTTCGGTAAGAGATGAGGATTCGATCCAAAAGGCCGATGAGTACGGCATTGCAATGGTTTTTACAGGAATTAGACATTTTAAGCATTAAACGAATCTAAGGGGGTGCCTCAGAAATGAAAGTATTAGTAATTGGCAGGGGTGGACGTGAGCATGCGATCTGCAGAAAATTAGCAGAAAGTCCTTCCGTTGGGAAAGTGTTTGTTGCACCGGGGAATTGTGGAATGGAGGATGTTTCCGACCTAGTAGACATCCAGGAGAATGACCAAGAAAGGCTTATCCATTTTGCGAAGGAAAATGATATAGGATTAACAATCGTCGGGCCAGAGGTTCCTTTATTAGAAGGGATTGTCGATCATTTTCAGAAAGAGGGATTGACAATTTTTGGCCCTAAAAAAGAGGCTGCGATCATTGAAGGAAGTAAATCTTTTGCGAAAGAATTAATGCAAAACTATGGCATTCCAACAGCTGAGTATGCGGTGTTTTCAAACTATGAGGAAGCCCTTGCCTATCTGGAAGTAAAAGGGGCACCCATTGTCATTAAGGCGGATGGCTTAGCTGCTGGAAAAGGCGTTACTGTTGCAATGACGATGGATGAAGCAAGAAGCAGCCTTAAGGAAATGCTTTTAAATGAGCGATTTGGTTCAGCTTCATCTACAGTCGTCATGGAGGAATTCCTGATTGGTGAGGAAATTTCTCTAATGGCCTTCGTTAATGGAGAAGCTGTTACGCCGCTTGAAATAGCTCAGGATCATAAACGTGCTTATGATGGGGACAGCGGACCGAATACAGGAGGGATGGGGGCTTATTCCCCTGTTCCCCATATTAGTGAGGAAATCATTAGACAGGCGGTAGACTCTATATTAAAGCCAACAGCTAAAGCACTTGTCAAGGAAGGCAGACATTTTTGCGGAGTTTTATATGCAGGGCTTATTATTACAGAGACAGGACCGAAAGTGATTGAGTTTAATGCAAGGTTTGGAGATCCGGAAACGCAAGTAGTTCTCCCTCGAATGAAATCAGATCTAGGAGAAACTTTATTAGCGGTTATAAAAGGAGAGAGCCCAACGATTATTTGGGATGAAAAAGCAATGATTGGTGTAGTTGCTGCTTCAATTGGCTATCCTGAAGAATATAAAAAAGGAGCAGTCTTAGATGGACTGCAAAGGATTCCTCCCACGATATATATGTTTCATGCGGGGACAGAGAAAAATGCATCAGGAGATTATATAACAAATGGCGGACGGGTATTCTTAGCAGGCGCGAAAGCAAACACTTTGCTAGAAGCTCAAAATAAAGTGTATGCCGAACTAAGTAAAGTGAATTGTACCGGAATTTACTATCGTAAAGATATTGGGTATAAAGCTATTCAGCACGCCGTTTACTCGATTTTCGAATAAAAACAAAAAGCAATGCAACGATACTGCCAATTAATGCAATTAATACGAAAGACATATCAGTTAGATATTCCCAAAACATGTAGGATTACCCCCTTTGTGATAGCCCCCGTAATTGGGGGCTATTATTTATGCTTACGAAATGATAAATTCACATACTTGCGCTTTTGTTTATGTCGGATTATATGGAAGGATTTCATTAATATTGATTTCCTCTTCCTTATTCTCCTGTTTTTTTGGTAATAGGTTTTCTGGGCTATTTTCAAAGAGGGCTACGATTGGACAAAAGCGGACGATTCCTTCTGCAACCTTCATTGCACCGAGAATTGCTAAGATGATATAAGATTCACGCCAAGGTTTTTTTGCTAGCTTTGCTGTACTGCAAGCTAGAATGGTTAGCCCACAAGTAATTCGAATCAAGGCATTGATTGTACCGATGTTTGGCTTCATATTCACTTGCTCACCTTCTTCATCAATATTTTCAAACTTGTCCCATTCTTTAATGCGTTAAATAATGAAATATGGTAAGATAAAACAAATATGAAAGGGCTTTCTTTATTTCGTAAATAAAAACAGAGGGAGGGATACATATGCTGGAACAACGGTATCGTTGGAAGAACAAGCAGCTTCGTGATCATGTTTCTGTATTAGATGGGAAACTATCTCCAACATTATTATTAAAAAATGCACGAATTCTTAATCAGGCATTTCGCCAATGGATGACTGCAAATATTTGGATCTTTGAAGATCGTATCATCTATGTTGGAGATAAGCTGCCTGATGATATCGGACAATGTGAAGTAATGGATTGCGAAGGCTTAGTGCTTGTTCCTGGCTATATTGAGCCCCATGCCCATCCGTTTCAATTATATAATCCCCATTCGTTTGCGAGTTATGCATCGCAGTTTGGAACGACAACCTTGATAAATGATAATATGGTACTTGCTTTGCAGTTGGATAAAAAGAAAGCGTTTTCTTTATTAGCTGACTTAAATAATCTTCCCACAACGATGTATTGGTGGTGCAGATTTGATGCACAAACTGAAATACATAATGAAGAAAAGATTTTTTCACATAGTAATGTAAAAGCATGGCTTGAGCATGATGCGGTATTACAAGGTGGCGAATTGACTGGATGGCCCAAGTTATTAGCTGGTGATGATTTAATGCTTCACTGGATGCAAGAAGCTAAACGGATGAGAAAGAAAATAGAAGGCCATTTTCCTGGTGCTTCAGAAAAAACGTTAGCGAAGCTCATGCTCCTTGGGACAGATTGTGATCATGAAGCAATGACTGGGAAGGAAGTTTATAACCGTTTAATGCAGGGCTATACGGTTTCATTAAGATATTCATCGATTCGTCCTGACTTACCAAAGTTATTAGACGAAATGCATGCGCTTGGGATCAATCAATACGACTCCTTTATCTTTACGACAGATGGATCCTCCTCTTCCTTTTATGAACAGGGGATCATTGATCATATGATTCGAATGGCAATTGAAAAGAATGTTCCTGTCATTGATGCTTATAATATGGGATCGAGAAATATCGCGCGTTATTATAATATTGAGCATCTACATGGATCGATTGCAACAGGAAGAATAGCAAATATAAATTTCTTAACTGACGAATTAAACCCTACTCCAGTTTCTGTGCTTGCAAAAGGAAAATGGGTGAAAAAAGATAATGAAAATTTGAATGAATCTCCATTGTTTTCATGGAATGGAAAAGGACTTGGCCCATTACATATTCAGTGGGATCTAGGTTTAACTGATTTACAATTCTCAATGCCATTTGGCATTAAAATGGAGAATGCGGTTATTACAAAGCCTTATTCCATTACGATAGATGTGACAGGTGATCAATTAAGCAAGACACATGATGAGTGCTTTTTCGTCTTAATTGACAAAGACGGAAAATGGAGAATCAATACTATTTTAAAAGGATTTGCTAATAAGTTGGACGGCTTAGTGAGCTCTTTTTCTAATACAGGCGATATTATTTTAATTGGGAAAAGCAAGAAAGATATCCTTATCGCATTTAATCGGATGAAACAATTAGGTGGAGGGATTGTTGTTTCTGAAAATGGAGAAGTTGTTCAAGAAATTCCATTGAAAATTAAAGGCGTCATGTCTGATCAAAAAGTAGAAGCACTTATTGAAGCAGAAAAACAACTGCTTACGTATTTAAGGGCAAAAGGCTATCAATTTGCTGACCCTATCTATTCACTTTTATTTTTCTCATCTACCCATTTGCCCTATATTCGAATTACACAGCAAGGAATGTATGATGTCATGAATAAAACAGTACTCTTCCCAACGATAATGCGTTAAAATATAAAAGCAAAAGGGTTCATAAGATTAGGGAAAGATCGTTTCGTATAATTGAGAGCAAAACGTTCATTCAGTAGCTTTATTGAAACTAACGTGCTTATAAATAGTAGAAAGGCCACTACTGTGGCCTTCACCTAGTTAAGACATCTATTTTTCACTTATTAGGTCAGTTGATTGGAGCGGAAGGTAGCGAGACTCCTCGAAAATGCTGTCGCATTTCCTTCGTGCGGTGCGAATTCTAAGAAGCCTATTCAATGTCCTGCGGGATGCGTTGGACAGGTGAGACCCCGCAGGAGCGAAAGCGACGAGGAGGCTCAGCGCCAACCCCGCGGAAAGGGAGCAACCTGGAGCGGAAATCAACCTTTACCAACTTTATCTTAATAAGCAACAATGTTTGCAAAACAGCCTAAATGAAAGAGGTGTGATATGGGGAACAAATGGTTGGCTGCTTCTGTTATTGCTTTACTCTTACTAGCAGGCTGCAGCAATAATAATGAGGCATCAATTGATAATGAAGAAGAAGTCGTTGAAAAGCCTGAAGAAACAATTGACGTGCCAGAGGTAGAGGATCTTCCATTTCAATTTCCATTAACGGGGGTAGGGACAGAAAAGAAAGCGGAAGATCGAGCAGTTGCGGTTATGATTAATAATGATCCGAAAGCACGCCCACAATCAGGACTTGAGAAAGCGGATATTGTATATGAGCTGCTTGCAGAAGGAAATATTACCCGATTTCTTGCCATCTACCAGAGTGGACAACCAGAAAATATTGGTCCTGTACGAAGTGCAAGAGACTATTTTATTGAACTAGCGAAAGGCTATGACAGCCTGTACATCGCCCATGGGTATAGTCCAGATGCCAAAGCAATGTTAGATCAGGGCTATATTGATGAGTTAAATGGAATTACATACGATGGAACACTTTTTAAGCGTGCAAGTTTCAGAAAGGCACCACATAATTCATATATTTCATATGAGAATATTTTAAAGGGTGCTGAAAAAAAGAACTATGATATGGATGAAGCTCCATCATCCCTCTTTTTCTTAAATGAAAGTGAAATGGAAGAGATAGAGGGTGAAACGGCCGAATCAGCAATGGTTTCTTATTTCAACAGTGATCTTTATAATTCCATTTATGAGTATGATGAAGCACTTGAAAAGTATAAGAGATATACGAATGGCGAATTAACTGCTGATTATGATTCTGGAGAGCCTGTATTGCTGGACAATATTTTTATCGTTGAAACAAATCATAAAGTCATTGATGATGCTGGACGGCGCTCGATTGATTTAACTTCTGGTGGTAATGGATATTTGCTGCAAAAAGGCAAATGGAAGGAAGTAAAGTGGGAAAATATAAAAGGGAAAATTTTACCTGTCCGTAATAATGGGGATCAAATAGGCCTTGTTCCAGGACGAACATGGATCAATATCATTCCTACAAGCCCAGGCTTAACACAATCGGTTTCTTTCGATGTAAATTAAAACAAAGGAGTATGCATATATGCAAATTGATAAACTAAGAGGAAAAGAACTTGATCAATTATTTAATTCGATCTTATCATTAAAGGATTTAGAGGAATGCTATCGATTTTTTGATGATCTTTGTACGGTAAATGAAATTCAATCACTTGCTCAACGCTTAGAGGTGGCTCGAATGCTTCGTGAAGGGAAAACCTATCATAAAATTGAAACAGAAACAGGAGCAAGCACTGCAACAATCTCACGTGTAAAACGTTGTCTAAACTACGGCAATGATGCCTATGAAATGGCATTAGAGCGTATTAAGGATGAGGAAACGGACACAGCTGAATAAAATAATCATTTACTTGGTAATATTTTTCTGAATAAATAAAGAAACCGTAGGAGGATCTTCCTGCGGTTTCTTTATTTATGCCTCTTTTTAAAGGCTCTTTTGAAAAGATTGTTGTTTTAAAAAAGTGGTTAGAATGAATGGTTTACTAAATAGGTCGGTTGATTGGAGCGGAAGTCAACCTTTTCCAATTATGTGTAAAATAGCACCAATGTTTGTGGAAACAGCCTTATTTATTCATTGTTTTTGCTGAATTTTTCGACTGCATGCATTGCTTTTTGAAACAATCCACTAATGATATAATGGTGGAATGGAATGATAGAATGGGGGAGAAGTACGGATGTATGATATTAGCAAATGGCGTCATGTGTTTAAGTTAGATCCTGATAAGAGCATTTCAGATGCTCAATTAGAAAGAATTTGCGAATCAGGCACAGACGCTATTATTGTTGGAGGAACAGATGGAATTACTTTAGAAAAGGTGCTTGATTTAATGGCTCGCGTGCGAAGATATACCGTTCCTTGTGTGCTTGAAGTATCTTCTATTGATTCAATTACTCCAGGATTTGATTTCTATTTTATTCCGACTGTGTTGAATAGCAAGGAAACTAAATGGATTACAGGTCTTCATCATGAGGCTGTTAAAGAATATGGTGACGTGATGAACTGGGACGAGATCTTCGTTCAAGGCTATTGTATATTAAATGAAGACTGCAAAGCAGCCAAGCTGACAAAGGCAAAAACTGAATTAACAATCGATGAAATAAGAGCCTATGCGATGATGGCTGAGAAAATGTTCCATCTCCCGATTTTTTATCTTGAATACAGTGGAACTTTTGGCAATTATGATACTGTGCAAGAAGTGAAAAAGGTACTTGAGAAGACAAGCTTATTTTATGGCGGCGGGATCGAAACGGTCGAGCAAGCAAAGGAAATGGCCAAAGCTGCAGACGTCATTGTTGTAGGAAACATCATTTACAAAGACCTTGGAGCTGCATTGAAAACAGTTAATGCTGTCAAGAACTAAAAAAGATAAGGCATAGACGAAACAGAAAGAGTAAAGGGAATTTGTGTAATACTAATATGGTTCTTTCAGCTAAAAATCGGGATGAGGGAATCCCTTTTTACTAGAAGTTTCCCTATGCTAATACTTGATTCATCTTTAATAAGATTATAAAATATAATAGAACATATGTTTGTATGGCGGTGATGAAAAGAAATGAATTATTTAACAGATAAATTATTAACTGGACTTAATCCACAGCAAAGAGAGGCTGTGAAGTCAACAGACAATCCCCTCTTGATAATGGCAGGGGCAGGTAGTGGGAAAACAAAAGTGCTAACACATCGGATTGCTTATTTGATGGTTGAAAAAGGAGTAAATCCTTATAATATTTTAGCCATTACGTTCACGAATAAAGCGTCGAGAGAGATGAGAGACCGGATTCAGCGAATGATGGGCGGAGCCGCAGATGAAATATGGATTTCAACCTTTCACTCCATGTGTGTAAGAATTTTAAGAAGAGACATAGATCGGATTGGCTATAATCGTAATTTCACAATATTGGATACAACTGATCAGCAATCCGTCATTAAACAGATTTTAAAGGCAAAAAATATTGATCCAAAAAAGTTTGATCCACGTGGATTGCTTGGTTCAATCAGTTCAGCAAAAAATGAATTAGTTACTCCTGATGAATTCGCCAAAACGGCTGGTGACTATTTTCAAAAGGTTGCCAGTGATGTGTATGAGGAATATCAAAAAAGATTACAAAGAAACCATGCACTAGACTTCGATGATCTCATTATGAAAACCATTCAGTTATTTCAACGTGTACCCGAAGTACTTGAATACTATCAGCGGAAATTTCAATACATTCATGTCGATGAGTATCAGGATACGAACAGAGCACAATACATGCTTGTAAAATTACTTGCTGCACGCTTTAAGAATCTTTGTGTTGTCGGCGATTCAGATCAATCAATATATCGTTGGCGTGGGGCAGATATTACGAATATTTTATCCTTTGAGAAGGATTATCCGAATGCACAAGTTATTTTGCTTGAGCAAAATTATCGTTCAACGAAAAGAATTCTTCAAGCAGCAAATGAAGTAATTGGTCGAAATATGAATCGAAAGCCGAAGAATTTGTGGACAGAAAATAATGAAGGCAATAAGATTTACTATCATCGAGCAGATAGTGAACAAGGAGAGGCACAATTCGTTGTCGGGAAGATAAAAGAATTAATGAAGGAAGAGAAGCGAAATCTATCAGATATTGCGATTCTTTATCGTACAAATGCCCAATCCCGTGTAATGGAGGAAGTGCTTCTTAAATCAAATATTGAATACGCCATTGTTGGCGGAATCAAATTCTATGATCGTAAAGAGATCAAGGACATTCTTGCTTATTTACGATTAATCGCTAATCCAGATGATGATATTAGTCTACAACGGATTATTAATGTACCAAAGAGGGGAATTGGATCAGGATCGATTGATAAAATTGCCAATTTTGCTTTGCTGCATGAAATGACCATGTTTGATGCTTTGGATTCTATTGAACTCGTTGGGGTTAGCCCAAAAATCACAAAGCAAGCAGCTGAATTCAGAGATTTAATCAAGAACTATACGCAAATGCAGGAATTTCTTTCTGTTACAGAACTTGTTGAAGAAATACTAGAAAAGTCCGGATATAAAGAGATGCTTATTGCAGAAAAATCCATCGAAGCAGAGAGCCGGCTTGAAAACTTAGAGGAATTTTTATCAGTAACAAAAAACTTTGAAGAAGGCAGTGAAGATAAAAGTCTGATCGCCTTTTTAACAGACCTAGCACTTGTAGCTGATATTGATAAATTAGATGAAGATGGAGAACAGGCAGATTCAGTCGTTCTAATGACGCTCCACTCAGCAAAGGGCCTTGAATTTCCGATTGTGTTTCTCATCGGATTAGAAGAAGGGGTATTTCCGCATTCTCGTTCTTTAATGGAAGAAGCGGAGATGGAGGAAGAGCGGAGGCTCATGTATGTCGGCATTACGAGAGCAGAAGAAGAACTGTTCCTAACGAATGCACAAATGAGAACATTATTTGGACGCACCAATATGAATCCTGCCTCACGATTTATCAAAGAAATTTCATTCGATTTATTAGAGGGACTAGAGCCTGCTAAAAAAGCTGCTACACCTTTTGGTTCACCATTTAGTTCCTCACCGACAAGACAACCACAAAGAAAGCCTGTTATCCGACCAGCGATGAATGCAACTGGCGGAGATGAGCTAGGCTGGAATGTGGGAGATAAAGCTGTTCATGGCAAATGGGGAACAGGAACAGTTGTAAGTGTAAAAGGGGCAGGAGAAAGCATTGAATTAGATATTGCTTTCCCGAAGCCAGTCGGCATTAAGCGACTATTAGCTAAATTTGCACCGATTACAAAAGGATAAAAATAGACTGTTGGATTTCTTTAAAAAAGCGGCAAGAGATGGAAAACGCCTCTCTTGCCTATAATAAACGGTCAGTGTGGAATAAATGGAAAGTCCTTTACTGATTGCATGTTTCACATTATTTTTTAGTTAGGAGTTGACTGTATGGACCTTCAGCTTGCTGAAAAAAGGGTAAAGGAGTTGCACAAACTACTTAACCAATATAATTATGAGTACCATGTACTTGATCAGCCGTCTATTCCCGATTCAGATTATGATCGGCTATTAAAGCAATTGCTAGAGATCGAAGAACAGTTTCCTGAGTTAACTACAGCAGATTCTCCGACACAGCGCGTAGGCAGTGAAATCCTAGACATGTTTGAGAAGGTTCAACATCAATCCCAAATGCTCAGTTTAGGGAACGCTTTTAATGAACAGGATGTACTTGATTTTGACCGCCGTGTCCGACAATTAGCTGGAGAGAATGTATCTTATGTATGTGAACTGAAAATTGACGGATTAGCTGTTTCTTTACGTTATGAAAATGGATTATTTAATCTGGGAGCTACTCGTGGAGACGGGACAACTGGTGAAAACATTACAGCAAATTTACGGACAATCCGATCCATTCCGATCCGGTTAAATAGGGAAGTAAGCATGGAAGTGCGTGGCGAAGCATTTATGCCAAAACGATCGTTTGAGGCTTTGAACCTCCAGAAAGCTGAAAAGGGGGAAGAGGCATTTGCCAACCCTCGAAATGCAGCAGCCGGTTCATTGAGACAGCTTGATCCTCGCATTGCTGCTTCTCGTAATCTGGATGTTTTTTTATACAGTGTAGCAGATATAGGAGAAACAGGTGTCGCTTCACATAGTGATGCACTTAATTTATTAGATACACTTGGCTTCAAAACGAATAAGGAACGAAAAAAATGCGAAAATATAGAGGAAGTCCTTGCATATATACAAAAATGGACAGAAGAGAGACCCAATCTCCCTTATGAGATTGACGGCATCGTCATAAAAGTAGATTCGCTTAAGCAGCAGCAGGAATTAGGGACAACAGCAAAAAGTCCGAGATGGGCGATCGCTTATAAATTTCCTGCTGAAGAAGTAGTGACAACATTAACCGGTATTGAACTAAGTGTAGGCAGGACGGGCGTGATTACACCAACGGCCATTCTTGAGCCTGTTCGGGTAGCTGGCACAACGGTTCAGCGTGCATCTCTTCATAATGAAGATTTAATTCGTGAAAAGGATATCAAAATCGGTGATCAAGTAGTTGTGAAGAAAGCCGGAGATATTATACCAGAAGTTGTCAATGTTCTTGTAGATCGTAGAACAGGCGAAGAAGTAGATTTCCACATGCCAACACATTGCCTAGAATGTAACAGTGAACTCGTTCGTCTTGATGGGGAGGTTGCTTTACGCTGTATTAATCCGAAATGTCCAGCACAAATACGTGAAGGACTAATCCATTTTGTTTCAAGAACGGCAATGAATATTGATGGACTTGGTGAGAAAGTAATTAGTCAATTATTTAAAGAAAATCTTATTCAAGATGTTGCTGATATTTATAAGTTAACTTATGAACAGTTGATTCAGCTTGAACGAATGGGGGAGAAATCTGCGACCAATCTTCTTCAAGCAATCGAAGCTTCTAAGGTGAATTCACTTGAAAGACTTTTATTTGGTCTTGGCATCCGTCATGTTGGAGCAAAGGCAGCTAAAACATTGGCACAGCAATTTGAACATATCGATCATTTAATGGATGCAGACTATGAACAATTAACAGCAATTAATGAAATTGGAGAAAAAATGGCGGATTCCATTGTTAGTTATTTTGGACAAGAAGAAGCGATCGCCTTAATGAATGAATTAAAAGCTGTTGGAGTCAATCTGATCTATACAGGTCCAAAGCTCGTTTTGATAGAAAACTCAGCGTCCATTTTTGCTGGAAAGACAGTCGTTCTTACAGGGAAGTTAGAAAGAATCAAACGAAATGATGCAAAAGAAAAGATTGAATCGTTAGGTGGCAATGTAGCCGGAAGTGTAAGTAAAAAGACAGATATTGTTATTGCTGGGGAAGAAGCAGGATCCAAGCTAACAAAAGCACAAGAACTAGGGATTGAAATTTGGGATGAAGAGAGACTGGTTGAAGAATTAAATCTGTAAAAGGTGGAAACAAGATGAAAAAAATGAGGATGCTATCTCTAGCTCTTATCCTTCTGCTTGCAGGTTGTGCACCTAATTTTAATAAGCAGGAGGAAATTATTCAGGATAATGAGGACGCGGATGAGAAAGCGATCATTCCTAACTACAAAATATCTGATCAATATTATCAAACGCTCCTCCCCTTTAAGCCGAGTGAATCGAGAGGGCTTGTTGTTAATAATATTAATTCAAATTATAATTTGACCGAATTTGAAACGGGGTTAATGAGAGTAGCCCAAAATACTTTTTCAACAGATAAATATTTGTTTCAGGATGGTCAATATGTTAAAAGTGATCAAGTTCGATCTTGGCTGAATCGTAAGCTTAGCCCCCAGCAAATGGAAGAACAGGGAGTAAAGGAAGAGGACAATCTTGGACTGAATCCACTTGATAGTGGGAAAGAAGAGACACCAAAATATCTTGCACATATTCTGGAACATAATTATCTTGTGAAAAATGAGGATGGGCAAGCTAAATTAAGCGGGGTTGTCGTTGGTCTCGCATTAAACTCTGTTTACTATTATCAAAAGGTTGAATTTGGTGCATGGTATGAGACGAAAATAGGACATGCAGAACTAGAAAAGGAAGGAAAGAAGCTTGCAGAGGAAGTCTTAAATCGATTGCGCAAAATCGACGAATTAAAGGATGTTCCGATTACAATTGCTCTATTTGAACAGCAAAGCAAAACGTCTGTTGTTCCTGGAACCTTTTTTGCTTATGCGAATGCAGCAAAGGGAAGTGCAAATCTAGGTGGTTGGGAGAAGGTTGATGAAAAGTATATACAATTCCCATCTTCAGAAGCCATGGAGAACAATCGAGATGATGCCACTTCTTTTCTTAATTTTAAACAAGATGTAGAAACGTTCTTTCCGAACTTCAATGGGGTTATTGGGAAAGCTTTTTATGCACGTGGACAATTACAGGAATTAAATATAAATATTCCTATTCAATTTTACGGAAAAGCTGAAGGGGTAGGCTTTGCGCAATATGTTGCAGGGCTCGTTATTAAGCATTTTCCAAACTATATTTCTGTTCAAGTAAGTGTTTCATCCGTATATGGGCCTGAAGCGCTTATCGTCCGAAAAGCAGATCAAAATGAGCCATTTGTTCATATTTATCAGTAAAATGATTTTTCTTTTCATTATTGTAGAATATTATTCCTTTCTAACAGGATATTTGATGAAGTGAATTGAAACATGTTAAGATATATATGTTGCGATACGACCTATAAATGGGTAATTGCCCTTTATAGGCTAGTATCATTTTAAAAAGGGTGAAAGTTTAATACATAGGAGGCGGAAAATTTGGTACAACCATACAAGCATGAACCATTTACAGATTTTAAGGTAGAAGAAAATCGTCAAGCATATTTAACTGGTTTAAAGACAGTTGAAAGCTATTTAGGACAAAATTATGATTTAGTCATCGATGGAGAGCGTATTTCTACAGAGGACAAAATTGTATCATATAACCCAGCAAATAAAACAGAAGTGATTGGAACGGTTTCAAAAGCAAGCCAAGATCTTGCTGAAAAAGCAATGCAAGCTGCAGTTGAAGCATTCAAATCATGGAAAAAAGTAAAGCCAGAAGTACGTGCAGATGTATTATTCAAGGCAGCTGCAATTATCCGTCGCCGCAAGCATGAGTTTTCTGCTCTTTTAACGAAAGAAGCTGGAAAGCCATGGAATGAGGCAGATGCTGATACAGCAGAAGCAATCGACTTCCTAGAATATTATGCTCGTCAAATGCTACGAATTAAAGACGGTGTAGAAGTGAACAGCCGTCCGAATGAATATAATCGTTACAACTACATTCCATTAGGTGTTGGCATCATTATTTCACCATGGAACTTCCCTCTTGCAATCATGGCTGGTACAACAGTTGCTGCCATCGTAGCAGGTAACACTGTTCTATTAAAACCAGCTTCAACTACACCTGTAGTAGCTGCGAAATTTGTAGAAGTAATGGAAGAAGCGGGTCTTCCGAAGGGCGTATTAAACTTCGTACCTGGTAGTGGTGCAGAAGTGGGCGACTATTTAGTTGACCATAAAGATACTCGTTTCATCAGCTTCACTGGTTCACGTGATGTAGGTCTTCGTATTTTTGATCGTGCATCAAAAGTGAATGAAGGACAAATTTGGATGAAGCGTTTGATCGCTGAAATGGGCGGAAAAGACACAATCGTTGTTGATAAGGAAGCAGATCTTGAACTAGCTGCAACAGCAATCGTAACTTCAGCATTTGGTTTCTCAGGACAAAAATGTTCAGCTTGTTCACGTGCAGTGATCGTTGAAGATGTATATGATCAAGTGTTAAATCGTGTCGTTGAATTAACAAATGAATTAACACAAGGTGATCCAACAGATCAAAGCAATTACATGGCTACTGTTATTGACCAAAGTGCTTATGATAAAGTGATGAGCTATATTGAAATTGGCAAGCAAGAGGGCAAGCTAATGACAGGTGGAGAAGGAGACGATTCTAAAGGCTACTTCATTAAACCTACTGTATTTGCTGATTTGACACCAGATTCTCGTATAATGAAGGAAGAAATCTTCGGACCAGTTGTTGGTTTTACAAAAGCGAAGGATTTCGACCATGCAATTGAAATTGCAAATGATACAGAATACGGCTTAACAGGTGCTGTAATTACAACAAACCGTGCAAACATGGAAAAAGCACGCGAAGATTTCCATGTTGGAAACCTATACTTCAACCGTGGATGTACAGGTGCAATCGTTGGTTACCAACCATTTGGCGGATTCAATATGTCAGGAACAGATTCAAAAGCAGGTGGCCCTGACTATATTCTGCTTCACATGCAAGCAAAAACTACATCTGAAATGTATTAATAGAAATGGGGCAATCCAAAAGCCGGTGTATCCGGTTTTATGGATGCCCCTTTTTACTATTTCAAAAGTGTGACAAAATGTTGAAAGAAGGGATTTTTATTTTAATGTTGAAGTATGATTCTAAGAAGGGGTTTGGTGATTTATTGCATATGAGAGAGGATGAAAAGAATGATTAATGATAAAAGTGAGGTCTTTGAATGGTTGAAGGCCCTCTTTATTGCCATAGCATTCGCTTTTGTAATACATACTTTTTTCTTTACGCCCGTTTTAGTTGACGGAGCTTCAATGGAGCCTACTTTGCAAGACCAAGATCGTATGATTTTAACGAAAGTGGGGGAACCGAAAAGATTTGATATTATTGTTTTTCATGTAACAGAGGAAACAGATTATATAAAACGCGTAATCGGACTGCCTGGAGACCGTATTGAATACAAGGATGATCGATTATATATAAATGGAAAGCTATTTGATGAACCGTATTTAGATGAGTTTAAACAAGAAGTAATCGATGGGCCATTAACTCATTCATTTACATTACGAGAAACTCCGATAAAAAGTGAGGTCGTTCCAGAAGGACATCTATTTGTTATGGGTGATAATAGAAGATACAGTACAGACAGTCGCCATATAGGGGCTGTTCCTATGGAAAAAGTAGTGGGAACAACGAAATTTGTTTTTTATCCAATTGGAAAGATAAAAATAATTGATAAGTAAAGAGGCTTAATCTGCAGCAAGTTTTTATGTGATAGGCGGAAATTGAAACGATACTTTTAGGTTTATAGGATGGAAAATCCTATACTGATTAATAGAAAACTAGCCTAAAAGGATCCACATTACAATCATTCAACATAACTATATTGAAATCAATCTGTTTATTTAAGGGGCTTATCGGAAAGTCCTTTTTTTATTGCTTTTTTAAAAATGATTAGCAAGTGTAAGTAAATATAGTAGCCGTCTCTAACAGATCCCTTCATTAATAAAAACCAAATTAAAAACCGCTAAAGAACGATGCAGAAATATGTCGAACAATTATTTTGAAAATTTTAAAATTAATGTTCCGAAATAATTATCTGTGTTATATAATAGGTAACGTATTAATATCTGTATTATAACAATAAAGAGGTTTTAAAAAACTGTGTAGATTTACAATTGAAGGAGGAGATTGATGATGTTAGAAACTAGAGTAAAACAATTGCAGGAAAGTTGGGAAATGGATGAGCGCTGGAATGGAGTTGAAAGACCTTATTCAGCTGAAGAAGTGATTAAATTAAGAGGATCAATTGATATGGAATATACATTGGCAAAAAGAGGAGCAGAAAAGCTATGGAAGCTTATACATGAAGAGGATTTCGTGCATGCATTAGGTGCGTTAACTGGCAATCAGGCTGTACAGCAAGTGAAGGCAGGCTTAAAGGCGATTTATTTAAGCGGCTGGCAAGTGGCTGCAGATGCGAATCTATCTGGCCATATGTATCCTGATCAGAGCTTATATCCTGCTAACAGCGTACCGAGTGTGGTGAAAAGGATCAATCAGGCATTGCAGAGAGCAGATCAAATTCACTATTTAGAAGGGGATCAATCAATTGACTGGTTCGCTCCCATTGTGGCGGATGCAGAAGCAGGATTTGGCGGACAGCTCAATGTATTTGAATTAATGAAAGGGATGATTGAGGCGGGAGCGGGAGGTGTCCATTTTGAAGATCAGCTTTCATCAGAGAAGAAATGTGGGCATCTTGGTGGGAAAGTGCTGCTGCCAACGCAAACAGCGGTAAAAAATTTAATTGCAGCCAGACTAGCAGCGGATGTAATGGGTGTCCCTACACTCATTGTGGCGCGTACAGATGCGAATGCGGCCGATTTAATTACAAGTGATGTGGACCCATATGATGCCCGATTTATTTCTGGCGATCGTACACCAGAAGGCTTCTTCCGTACAAATGCTGGTTTGGATCAAGCAATAGCAAGAGGGCTCGCCTATGCTCCTTATGCAGATTTAGTCTGGTGTGAGACGTCAGAACCAAATTTAGAGGAAGCACGACAATTTGCAGAGGCAATCCATGAGAAATATCCTGGAAAGCTGTTAGCATATAATTGTTCCCCATCATTTAACTGGAAGAAGAAGCTTGATGATGAGACGATTGCCGAGTTTCAGGTTGAACTTGGGAAAATGGGTTATAAATTCCAATTTGTAACACTTGCAGGCTTCCATGCACTGAATCACAGCATGTTTGAATTGGCTCGTGGCTATAAAGAGTATGGCATGGCCGCTTATTCTGAATTACAGGAGGCTGAATTTGCTAGTGAAGAATATGGATATACGGCGACTAGACACCAAAGAGAAGTAGGTACGGGCTATTTCGATCAAGTGTCAATGACGATTTCAAGTGGAACTTCTTCAACAACTGCCCTTAAAGGATCGACTGAGGAAGAACAATTTACTCGATCAAAATAATTGAATGACTCCTCTCTTCTTTTTGAAGGGAGGTTTATTTTGTTTATAATGGAAATGATTATACTAGCACATCTTATATTATATATACATACAAAGTAATAGCCCTATAATGGCTTGAATAATTGAGGGAATAAGAGTATCTAGGTATGATGAAAGGAAATTCATTGATTGACTAAATAGGGAGGTATCGCATTGTCTAAAGAGATTGATGATTATATTCAGCAGGGAATTTATGGTGATAAGCAAACGAAGCCGGATGAACGCCGAAAGTATCTTGGGACATTGAGAGAGAGAATTGTGATTGTTCTTACACAATCACAAGTTAGGGAAGCTGGTATTTATAAGCAGGTAATCGACGCATATAAAGAGAACAGAAAGGCTCATCTTTACTTGAATGGCAATATGAGCTATTCAGAGCTTTCTAAATATACGAAGGCTGCTGGAGATTATAGTATTGAATATACAATAGTGACAAATAAAGAATATAATTCGGAAATTGGCTTAGTCCTTGCATACGATCATGCAATAGACAAAGAGGATATTTATGTGCACAAAGAAACTGTAAAACCAAAGCAAATAAAAAGTAAGGATAAAAAGGGCGCTTTTACAATTTTTTCAAATGTATTTAAGCGGGGAAGTCAATAAGGCCTCTTCGCTTCGTAAATAAAAGATTCTCTAATATACTTCTGAAAACCGTGTTAATGTTAAGGTGAAATAACGCTGATGACGGTGATATGTTATGAATTCAGTTACTATAAGCCCTAAGCTAAGCATATTTTTTAACCCGCTATTGGTTACTTATTAAAAGTATTGTTGGGGCAAATGATACCATCAATTAATTATCTCGGGCAGAGATGGAAAGGTACTGAATTTCATATCTAGGTATCGGTTAGGTTGAGCCCCAGGGCGGATAAATAGACGGAGAAACTCCGCTTATATTGTAATTATTAATAAAAAAGGCCTTAATAAGCGGAGAAATTCCGCCTATTTGCTCGAAAAATTCAAAAATGGAGGATTTTGCATTGAATAAGCGGAATAAATCCGCTTAATTCATCCAAAATGAGCTTCATTCTACATTTAGGCGGAAAATTTCCGCTTATTTTGCTTTTGTTGGTTACTCGATTACATATTTAAAGTGAGTTTTAAGAAGGGATGTTCGTTAGCAAAATCATTGATTTGCCTCATCAACTAAAGAAGCTCTAGTCAAAAAATTATTAGAAACGCAGAGGATGCAAATCACTGTGTTTTTTAGTCTGAACATATGCGATTTAGCCCGATATTTACCTTATAAATGAAATTTTTCTACTTCACAATCGAACTAATCCAATAGGGTACCGCTTTTTCTGAACTAGACGATTGAAACGTCATTTTTACTAAGGCTTACCGTTTGATCAACTAGTTGGATTGATGGGAGCATCCTGTAGCAGAAACCAACCTTTTAATAGCAATAATGTTTGCGAAAACAGAATTGTTTTCTCAATATATTAAGTATGAACTGCGAAACGACTGCAAATCATGTTAAAATAGGCAAAAGGATTGACTAATCTATCAAATCACGTAGTAGTTTAACGCGCGAAAGTCTGATATGATTAATCTTATTGTGTGAAGGAAAGTACATATATGGAGGTGTCTTGTATGTCTAGAATTTCTGCCGAACAAGTGAAGCATGTAGCAAACTTAGCGAGGCTAGCAATTTCAGAGGAAGAGTCAGAAAAGTTCACAAAACAGCTGGATGCGATTATTACTTTTGCTGAGCAGCTGGATGAATTAGATACGGAAGGTGTCGAACCAACTACTCATGTATTGAATATGATAAATGTTATGAGAGAGGACGAGTCGAAGGCAGGATTGTCCCAAGCAGAGGTCCTGAAAAATGTCCCTGATCATCAGGACGGACAAATTAAAGTACCATCAATCATGGAGTGAGGAGGGAAATAGAGTGAGTTTATTTGATCATAAAGTATCAGAACTGCATGAACGTCTACATAAAAAAGAAATTACTGTCACTGATCTTGTTGATGAATCGTATAAGCGGATCAGTGAGGTTGAAGAGAAAGTACAAGCTTTTTTATCACTAGATGAAGAAAAGGCGCGTGAAACAGCTAAGAAATTGGATGAGAAGCTGCATCTAGATGAATCGAAAGGGCTTCTATTCGGGATGCCGATTGGGGTAAAAGATAATATTGTAACAAAGGGATTACGTACGACATGCGCAAGTAAAATCTTATCGAACTTCGACCCAATCTATGATGCAACAGTGATGAACAAATTACATAATGCAGAAACAATTACAATTGGAAAATTAAATATGGATGAATTTGCAATGGGGTCCTCAAATGAGAATTCTGCTTATAAAAAGACACGCAATCCATGGGATTTAGAAAGGGTGCCTGGTGGATCATCAGGTGGTTCAGCAGCAGCTGTTGCATCAGGCGAAGTCCTCTTTTCCTTAGGATCAGATACAGGCGGTTCGATTAGGCAGCCTGCTTCCTTTTGTGGAGTTGTTGGCATGAAGCCTACCTATGGTCGCGTTTCGCGTTTCGGACTTGTTGCATTTGCTTCTTCACTTGATCAAATTGGGCCGATTACCCGAACAGTTGAAGATAATGCTTATTTATTACAGGCAATTGCTGGCCTTGATCCAATGGACTCAACTTCAGCAAATATGGCTGTACCAAGCTTTGTCGAGTCATTAACTGGCAATATTAAAGGCTTGAAAATTGCTGTACCGAAAGAATACCTTGGAGAAGGTGTCAAAGAGGAAGTACGACAATCTATTTTTGATGCCTTAAAGATACTTGAGAAACTAGGGGCTAGCTGGGAAGAGGTTTCACTGCCACATTCTAAGTACGCATTAGCAACCTATTATTTATTGTCTTCTTCAGAGGCTTCAGCAAATCTATCAAGATTTGATGGTGTTCGTTATGGTTATCGGACGGAAAACCCGGAAAGCTTAATGGATCTTTATAAGAAGACACGTGCAGAAGGGTTTGGCGAAGAGGTAAAACGCCGGATCATGCTTGGGACATTTGCCTTAAGCTCAGGCTATTATGATGCTTATTATAAAAAGGCACAAAAAGTGCGTACATTAATTAAAAATGACTTTGAAGAAGTTTTTAAACAATATGATGTGATTATTGGCCCAACTACGCCAACACCAGCTTTTAAAATCGATGAAAATACACATGATCCACTTACAATGTATGCCAATGATATTTTGACTATTCCAGTGAACCTTGCAGGCGTACCAGGCATATCGATCCCATGTGGGTTTGACAATGGACTGCCACTAGGATTGCAAATTATAGGCAAGCATTTTGATGAGAGTACTATTTATCGAGTCGCACATGCCTTCGAACAAGCAACAGACTATCATAAACAAAAACCAGCATTGTAAGGGGGGATAAAAAATGAAGTTTGAAACAGTGATTGGACTTGAAGTACATGTTGAATTAAAAACAGAATCGAAAATTTTCTCGGCAAGTCCGAACCATTTTGGGGCAGAACCTAACACAAATACAACAGTCATTGATCTAGGCTATCCAGGTGTTCTTCCAGTGTTAAATAAAAAGGTTGTTGAATATGGAATGAAAGCTGCAATGGCTCTTAACTGTGAGATTGCACCGATTACAAAATTTGATCGGAAAAACTATTTTTATCCAGACAACCCAAAGGCCTATCAAATCTCTCAGTTCGATAAACCAATTGGCGAACATGGCTGGATTGAAATTGAAGTAGATGGCTATAAGAAAAGAATTGGCATTACGCGTATCCATTTAGAAGAGGATGCGGGAAAGCTAACACATGGAAATGGTTATTCATTAGTAGACTATAACCGTCAAGGAACTCCGCTAATTGAAATTGTTTCGGAGCCAGACATTCGTACGCCAAACGAAGCTTATGCCTATCTTGAGAAACTAAAGTCAATCATTCAATACACAGGTGTTTCTGATTGTAAAATGGAGGAAGGCTCTTTACGCTGTGATGCGAATATCTCCCTTCGTCCAGTGGGCCAAGAGGAATTTGGCACAAAAACAGAACTCAAGAATCTAAACTCCTTTAACTTCGTACGTAAAGGATTAGAATATGAAGAAAAACGTCAGGAAGAAATCTTACTTTCTGGTGGCGTCATTGGTCAAGAAACATTAAGATATGATGAAGCAACAAACACAACGATTCTTATGCGGGTGAAGGAAGGTTCAGATGATTATCGCTATTTCCCTGAGCCCGATCTATTAGCTGTTCATATTGATGAAGAATGGAAAGCGCGTGTACAAGCAGAGATCCCTGAGCTGCCGGATGATCGGAAGAAGCGTTATGTAGATGAACTTGGCTTACCTGCTTATGATGCAGCAGTCCTTACAATGACGAAGGAAACAGCTGATTTCTTTGAAGCAGCCGTTCATGAAGGAGCAGATGCAAAGCAGGCATCCAATTGGATTATGGGTGAGTTATCAGCTTATCTAAAGACTGTACAAAAAGAGCTAGAAGAAACGAAGTTGACCCCAAAAGAGCTTGCTGGAATGATTAAGCTGATCGAAAACGGAACGATTTCTTCTAATATCGCGAAGAAAGTATTCAAGGAACTTCTTGAAAATGGCGGAGAGGCTGAAAAGATTGTTAAAGAAAAAGGCCTCGTGCAAATTTCAGATGAAGGTGCTCTTTTGAAAATCGTTACGGAAGTATTAGATAATAATCCGAAAGTAATTGAGGATTATAAAAATGGCAAACAAAAAGCAGCACTCTCCTTAGTCGGCCAAGTAATGAAGGCAACTAAGGGACAAGCAAATCCGCCATTAGTGAATAAAATATTAATGGATGAAATAAAGAAAAGATAATAGTTGAAAAGAACTGGTGGAAGGATCCATCAGTTCTTTTTTCGACATATTTTTATCTATTTCCCAGGAAAAGATATAAGATGACATTATTAGACAGACATGGACATTAGTTGGTTGGAAAGTAAGGTTAATTGCGAAAATTTCATTTAATAAGATATAATATGAAAATTATAGGAAAATAGATGAAGAGGATTCCGAAATTATCGGCACAAAGGTGATAGCAATGAGTATATTGAAAATCAACAACCTTGAAAAACATGATGGTCATGCTTTAATCTTCCCTCCATTTAGTTTAGAAGTCTCAGCACATGAAGCGATTGCTATTCATGCCAGCACAAACGTACGATTGATATTATTGAAAATATTAGTAGGTGAGATGCCAGCATCTAATGGGGAATGGACAATTAACGGGAAATCATATTCCGAGTCGAAGAAAGATTATTTTGAACAAGTTGGCATGTATTTTTTAGATGATGGTTTGTATGAAAGATTAACTGTGAAGGATCATTTTGATTTCTATAAAAAACTATATCATTCTAAGCTTCCAATTGAGGAAGGATTAAGAATCATTCAGCTCGAGGTCAAACGAAATAGTAAAATAAGTAAATTATCAGTTTCAGAGAAAAGAAGAGTTCATTTTGGACGTTTGCTTTTTCAGAATCCAGCTTTGCTTATTTTTGAAGAGCCAGACCAGAATGCAGATTTGGAAACAAAGCGTGTATTTGTAAAAATGGTAAGAATGCTTATTGAGAAAGGCAAAGGAGTATTTGTATTGACAGGGAATATGGAAAGTGCGCTAGCAATCACGAACAAGGTTTACCGTTTAGACGAGGCTGGATTGCATATGCTTGATATTTTATCAGAGGAAGAATCGACAGAAGAATTACATAGAGATGTGCAAAATCTTGAAGAGAAACAGAAGGAAGAAGAAATAATCGTTCAGCCAGTTCGTTTTGAAAAGATCCCGACAAAAGTGAATGACAAAATTGTCTTATTTGATCCGCCAGAAATTGATTACATTGAAAGTCATGAAGGCCAGTCAAATATATATATTAAGGGTGAAATGTATCCAAGTGTATTTACTATGACGGAACTAGAGAAACGCCTGCATCCATATGGCTTTTTCAGATGTCATCGATCTTATATCGTTAACCTGCAAAAGGTTCGTGAGGTTGTGACGTGGACAAGAAATAGCTTTACATTAGTATTAGGAGATACAAAAAAATCATCGATTCCGTTATCAAAGACAAAAATGGCGGAACTAAAGGGAATGTTAGGGCTTAAATAGTGATCCATTCGACCAAAGAAACGCTCCCCTCACCCTAATATATGCTCTTTTCATCCAATCCATAATGCACAGATCAGATTTGTTTTCTATGATGAGGTCATACGAATTGAATGACAAATCGCATCTACCAGGAGGATGAAAATGGAGAATATTATTGAAGTATCTGGATTAGCAAAATTGTTTGCAAATCAATCCGCATTAAAGGATGTTTCATTTCAAGTGAAAAAAGGGGAGACCTTCGGATTTTTAGGTCCGAGTGGATCTGGAAAAACAACGACGATTAAAATTTTAACGGCACAATTAGCTCAAACAGATGGAACGGCTCTTGTATTTGGTGTTCCTGCTTCCAAGTTAAAAGAAGCAGGTTACCGTAAAAAAATTGGTGTTCTGACAGATAATAGCGGGCTCTATGCACGACTTACTGTTCATGATAATTTAAAACTTTACTGTGACCTCTATGATGTCCCGCATACTCGTATTGATGAAGTGCTCGATATGGTCAATTTGAAGGATGCAAAGAAGAAGGCTATTTCCAAACTTTCAAAAGGAATGCTGCAGCGAATTACTTTGGCACGTGCATTCTTACACAAACCAGAGCTGCTATTCTTGGATGAACCAACATCAGCACTTGACCCAGTAAATTCAAAACATATATATAAGGGATTAGAAAGTTTGAAGGAGCAAGGAACGACGATCTTCTTAACAACACATGATATGAATGAGGCAGAGATACTTTGTGATCGTGTTGCTTTTTTGAATGATGGTGTCATCCAGTTGCTTGATACCCCAAAGGCTTTAAGACAAAAATTCGCTGATCATACATTAACTGTTGAGCTAGCAGATGGAAGCAAGGAAATAATTGATCGCGGTCCAGAAGGCGCAGAAGCGATGTACAATTACATGAAAGAAAGTAAAGTGGTTTCGATTTATTCGAATGAACCGACACTTGGTGATATTTTTGTTGAGGTAACAGGGAGGAAATTATCATGACATTTTCAATCAAACGTTCTATTGCAATACTTCAGAAGGACTATAAAGATGTATCGAAGAATTTATTTGTGGGCTCATCTATCTTTATGCCACTCGTTTTAGCTGCGCTATACGGTAGATTAGGTGTGGAATCAATCAATGAGTTTTATATGATTTTTAATATGACCTTTTGTTTAGTGGCAGCATACGTCCAGTGTTCGTTAATTGCTGAAGAGAAAGAGAAGAATACGCTGCGTGGGCTGATGCTATCGCCTGCAAGTACGGTTGAAATCCTTGCTGGAAAAAGTTTATTAAGCTTTATTGCTACAGTCCTTGTTATTGCTTTTGCTGCTTTTCTCATTGAATATAAGCCAGAAAATATTCTTGTCATTTCAATTGCTCTTATTTTGTCCACTGTTTTTTATATTGGATTAGGCACCGTGCTAGGCTTAGTGACGAAATCGGTAATGGAGGCGTCTGTCGTTATTTTGCCCTTCATGGCGATCTTCTCTTTTGGTTCATTTCTAACGGTATTTGCAGAGAAGTATCCGATTCTAAAGGTGGCAGAATATATGCCGAATTCACAATTGATTATTCTAGCAAGTGAGGTTCAAATAGGGGCTAGTTTAGCAGATATATGGTTTAATTTATTAGTAATACTCGCGTGGGTAGCTGTCATTTATATCCTTGTTGTTATTGTGTATCGCAAGCGGATGATGGATTAGGCAAGAAAGGGCTGAAGGGCTTCCTTCAGCCCTTTTCCTTAATTCTCCATAATATCTGTTTATTTCCTAGGAAAGAACAGTGTTTTTCGACATCGTTTATGCCTATTAATAGCTTTTTTGAATCAAGATTCGATGCTTCGCTTTAATAGAAGGGATATGTCATAATAAGGAATAGATACATAGGAAATGGAGGGCTACGAATGAACTTAAATCAATGGTTTGAGCAAGGATTAACTGCTGAGCAGTATATTGCAGGTATGAATGTCAATCAGGAAAGAATGAATAAAATTATTGAGGGCTTCTCCTTATCAAGTGAAGAAAAGGATCAAATGGCTTCACTTAAAGGAAAAGGATTAAAGGTCATTGCGTTATCAGAAGATTGGTGCGGAGATGCACTATTAAATAATCCTATTCTGTTAAAAATTGCAGAAGAAATAGAAATGGAAGTTCGCTTTGTATTAAGGGATCAGAATCTAGAATTAATGGATCAATATTTAACGAATGGGACATCACGAGCGATTCCGATATATATTTTCATCAATGAGCAAGGGGAGGAACAGGCAGTTTGGGGACCTCGTGCAGAACATCTCCAAGAACTTGTCATGCAGGAGCGCAGTAAGCTTCCAGCTCAGGAGGATCCAGACTTCGCAGACAAACAAAAGGCGATGTATAAAGGTCTAGTAGAAATGTATCAAGCGGATGAAAAATTATGGCACGCAGTTGCAAAAAGTATAATCGCTAGAATGACGAAGAGTGAATAACTCTTCTAATAAGCTAGTATAATGGAGACATCACTGGAAAACGGAATAATTTCGGTGGGACCAATAATACAAGGAAGGAACATTTGTTTCTTCCTTTTTCTGCGTTAGTTCCAATGTAACTAATAAA
The DNA here is from genome assembly GCF_017874625.1 of Cytobacillus eiseniae. Lineage (GTDB taxonomy): Bacteria > Bacillota > Bacilli > Bacillales > Cytobacillaceae > Cytobacillus > Cytobacillus eiseniae. The sequence continues at coordinate 41,986 of NZ_JAGIKZ010000006.1, forward strand.
GGGTTACGGGAGAGAAAGTGTCGAATGCTCTATTGAAAAGAGCTTGCAGCAGCAAGTTCTTCCTTTTTTAATTCATGACGTGCATCAATGCGTTTTTCTATCTTTTCTATCGCTTTTTTGTCATTTAATAAATCTTGTTTATTTTCTTCAATTAACTCTTTCATCGTTTTAAATTCTTTACGCATATGAAATTTACCCCTTTCAACTACAATTTTTAGAATATTTGTATACTTCAATGATACCCTAATAAAAGCTGTAATTTGTTTAATACTTTGAACATTGTGTGAACCTTGTTTATTTAAGGCGAATATAAGAATCTTATTTCCTTTTCCTGGTTAATGCCTTTTAAATTCATCGAGATACTAGAAAGCATTTTTAAAGAAAATTAACAGAATAAATGTCCAATATATTAGACATTTGTAATGATCTAATATAAAATTATGCCTAAAGTATTGGACAAATCAGGAGATGAAAATGAAAAATATCATAAAGGAACTACGAAAAAAACTAGGAATTACACAGGAGTTTCTTGCTAAAGAATGTGGAGTTGTTAGGCAAACAATTAATTGTGTAGAAAATGATAAGTATGATCCTACGCTGGAATTAGCTTTTAAAATTGCGAAAGTGTTAAATAGGAAAGTAGACGAGGTGTTTATTTATGAATAAGTTCTCCCCAGAATATTTAATTACAATGAAAGATATTGTAAAAGAAGGTTCGGCTATTTTACGAAGGAAAACCGAAGAGGTTAAAATGCCAGTTTCAAATGAAGATAAAGCTGCATTATTATGTATGCTTCAATATTTGAAAAACAGCCAAGACCCAAATATAGCAAAAAAATATCAACTCCGTCCTGGATCAGGATTATCAGCCAATCAAATTGGTTTAGATAAATGTATGTTTGCAGCACTATTTGAAGATAAACAAAAAGACGGCGAGTATATGTTAATTAATCCAAAAATTATAAGTCATTCTCTTAATATGATTTATTTGCCTCAAGGGGAAGGCTGTCTTTCAGTTGATAGAGAAGTAAATGGCCTTGTTCCGAGATATGAGAGAATAAAGATAAAAGCTTATGATCTAACTGGTAAGGAATTGATATACAAATTTAAAGGATATGGATCCATTGTTATCCAACATGAAATAGATCATTTAAACGGAATCATGTTCTATGACAGAATAAATAAAGAAAATCCATTCAAGCTGCCAGACAATGTTGATATTGAAGCCTTGTATTAAGATAAACGATATACTCAATTAAAATAGTTAACCAATCCTAAGGAGTAAACAAATAATCAAATGATAGAAAAAGGTGAAGATAAACGAGTCGTTTTTCTTCACCTAATTATTTTCGAAACGAGTTCGTATTTTATCTTTCTGTCAATGCTTTTGTTAATGGCGGAACAATTTGCTTCTTACGTGAAACAACTCCATTTAAGGTAGCGCTGTTGTTTTCAAGTGTCACTTGATAGGCTTCTTCGACTGCTTTTGTTTCATTGCCGATTGCAATGACAACAGAATCACTATTTAAAATATCTGTTAAAACAAATAGGAATAGATCTAATTCTTTCTTTGTCACGACTTCAGAAAGTATGGATTCAAGTTCCTCTTTACGGGACAATACATCATTTAAATCAATCGCATTTACTTGTGCGATTTCTGTTTTGTAGCTGCCCATTTGGAATTCTTTTGCGTCAAGAGAAATGAGCTCTTCAAGTGTCTTATCGCTAAGGTCAGCTCCTGCTTTTAGCATCGCTAATCCGTACTCTTCTGCATTGACACCAGCGATTTCGGCAAGCTCGCGAGCAGCAGCTATATCTTCCTCTGTGCAAGTTGGTGATTTGAACAGCAAGGAATCAGAAATGATGGCAGATAGCATTAATCCCGCTGTTTCTTTACTAATTTCAATATTCTTTTCTTGATAGATTTTCTTTAAGATCGTTGCTGTACAGCCAACAGGCTCAGCGCGGTAATATAAAGGATCACTTGTTTCAAAGTTAGCGATACGGTGGTGATCGATGACTTCTAGAATCTTTACGTCGCGGATATCATTTGCACTTTGTTGGAATTCGTTATGATCGACGAGGATGACCTCGCTTACTTCCTTTGATACAGCTTCTACTAAACGTGGAGCTTCTGTTTTAAAATAGTCTAATGCAAATTGAGTTTCCCCGTTTACTTGTCCAAGGCGGACAGGCTCGGCATCTACTCCTAATTTAGTCTTTAATTCTGCATACGCAATCGCAGAACAAATAGTGTCTGTGTCTGGGTTTTTATGGCCGAATACGAATACTTTTGACATAATCCTTCTCCTTGAATAAATAGAATTGGGCAAAAAAAGCCTGTAGTTATTTTACCATAGATACAGATCGAGAAAAAACTTATAACAATAAAACACCCGAATAATGGATTGTCCACTATTCGGGTGTTGTCTAAGCCCGTTTTGCGTGACTCTTCGGAGGAATTCGATCATCCTTAATCCGCTTATCATTAATTTTTGGCTCATTATTATGAATGAAATTATTAATATTTGAGCGATGCAGAAAAATAAGAAGTAAAAGAAAAATAGAAAATATGAGTTCATAAGTAAGTCCTGGGGTAAAAAGGGAATAAAATAGCAAAGTAAGTCCAACCGTGAGAGAACCGTAAAAAACATACTTCGTCACAAAAATCACAAATACAAATGCAACATAGGCAGCTAGAAACATCCAAATATTCGTTATTAGGAGAACGCCTGCTGTCGTAGCAATGGCCTTTCCTCCACGAAACCCTGCGAAAATAGGAAAACAATGTCCAACGACTGCGATAAGCCCTGGCAATAGTGGATCGATTTCCACACTGAATAGTGCAGGAAGGGATGCGGCAACAACACCTTTGCCTACATCGACAAGCAACACAAAAATGGCTGCCTTTTTCCCGAGTACTCTTAACGTATTCGTTGCTCCTGGATTATTGCTTCCATGCTCTCGAATATCAATATTAAAAGCATATTTGCCAACGAGAAGAGCAGTAGGGATTGATCCCACTAAATAAGCAATGAAAAAAAGTAATATTGTCATCCTATCATCCTTTTATTAGAGAATTATCCAGCCCATCTTATCCAGGCTTGAGGCTGATCAGCATACCTAGAGTTCTTCTAGTATTCATCCCTACAATAATTTCATCTTACCATGGATTCGTTAATTGGGGTATGATGTATATAATAGTAAGGAAGACTAACCAATTATTACTAAATAAAAGTTAAAGAGGTGTGTTATGAAGACAGCGATATTTTTTGTTATCCTTCTGACTCTTCTTGCTGTAGTTCTTACACTTATATTTATGAGCAAAGGTGATCAAAATTACGGAGATGCATCAAAAAGAAATACGACAAATCTTTCATTAATATATGTAGTAGCTATTCTAATTTCAATTATTGCTTTAGCTATTTATATTTGGTTAACGTAATAGGAAGTCTTTGTCATTCTCATTCTAGCTGTTGCATAGATAAAACGCTTTGGAATACGAAAATTCCTTAGCGTTTTTTACTGTTTGAAAAAAGTAGAAAGAAATTTATCTTTTTGTGTAGGGGTATGTATGGTCACTTACGTCTATTAGGGTGGAAGCTGTTAGAAAGGGGGGGAGAGAGATTAGCGACCAAGTTCTTATCCAAAAAGTAAAAAGCGGCAATGATCATGCCTTTCGCTTACTCGTTGAAAAGTATCGCAACGATTTGTTCCGGACAATTTATGCTGTACTAAGAGACCAGAAAGAAGCGGAAGATGCTGCACAAGAAGTGTTTTTAAAGATCTATACTTCTCTCCCCCAATATGAGAATCAAGGCTTTAAAACATGGATAACAAGAATTGCTGTCAATCATGCAATTGATGTGAAAAGGAAACGTGATCGAAGGAAAGAAGATATAGCAGAAATCGACAAATATGATTTTCAGGGAAGCGAAAGTGAGAGTGTGGAAGCTGAGCTGATTGAGAAAGAAAAACGAGTGCTTGTACGCCAAAAGCTCAATGAGCTGCCTCCCAATTATCGAAATGTCATTTATGATTTTTACATAGCTGAAAAAAGCTATCAGCAAATAGCAGAGGAACAGAATGTCGGGGTCAAAACGATTGAGACGAAGCTTTACCGTGCCCGTGTATGGATGAAAAAGCATTGGAAGGAGGACGATTTTTCGTGATGCATTATTCAGAGCAAGAGTGGATGAAATACGTGAAAAATGAGTTAGCTAAAGATGTCCGAGAGGAGTTTGAACATCATCTGTATAGCTGTGACCAATGCTTAGATACGTATTTATTGGCGGTAGAAGCGGAGGAAGCTTTGTTGCCAAAGATCTCAAATGAAGTTGACTTCACGGACCTTGTCATGACACAAATTACAAAGACAAAAGTGGAAAAACACAAAGCTGAAGAAAAGAAGAAACGATTCTATCATTCATCGATTTTCCATTATTCCATAGCAGCGGCCATGACTATTCTATTAATGACGACAGGAGTTTTCCAATCGATTACGCAATATGCAGAAAATGTGCAAAGCCCATCCTTTCAGGGGAAGAATCCTTCTATGACTGAAGGGTTAGTAAATAAAACATTTGCTTGGATGGATACATTTTCAATGAATATGAAGGAGGATAAATAATGAAAAATCCAATTATCGCTTTTCTCTTGGCATTTTTTCCAGGTGGAGGGCTGATCTACTTAGGGAAAGTGTTTCGAGGATTAGTCTATATGCTCGGCGAATTCCTGCTGATTTCACTCTTTTTTCTCATTGTTTCAGGTTACTATGGCAATGTGGCAGGGTTTGTTGTTCTATTAGGTGTGTTCCTATACATTGTCAACTTAGTGGATACAGCGATTACAGCATCCAAACTATTTTACAAAAAACAAAGTCTTTCAGAAACAAATGCAGCGCCTGCAGATGAGTTGGAATATGAAAGATTCCGGACGATTCTGCTGTCATTCATGCCAGGTATTGGTCATTTTCAGCTTGGATTAATGAATCGTGGCATCACCTTATTAGCTGCATTTCTTGGTTTAGGTGTGATGGTCTTATTTATTACCGTGCTTACACATCGCGAAGAGTTTTTAGTCTTCCTTGCTATTCTGCCTGTGATTTGGGTGTATGGTTTTTTTGATGCGATGCAGCAGTTAAATCGTAAGCAACGCGGGGAAGAATTAATTGATCGTACATTGCTTGAAGATTTTGAAACGAGAAGAGAGGATGGAAAGAAGAGCAAAGCAATTGCCACCTTCTTATCGATTTTTCCAGGAGCGGGTCATCTTTATCTCGGGATGCAGCGTCGTGGCATTCAATTAATGGCCGCTTTCCTTTTCTCGATTTATATATTAGATATTTTACGACTCGGTATTTTTCTGTTTCTAATTCCAATCATCTGGTTTTATAGCTTTTTTGATGGCTTACAGAAAGCATCGAAATATGAGGATGAGCCAATGGAGGATACGCCAATTATCTCATATTTAATGAATCAGCAGAAATGGATCGGGATCGGAATGATCTTGCTAGGCTTGTATTATTTAACAACAACAATCGTGCTTCCAGTCATATCGCCGATGATTTATAACATGATTGATATTGACATTAGGTATTGGTTTGACCGTTATTTCCAAACAGGGATCGTCTGTATTTTACTGATTGGCGGAGGAATAAAACTTCTTCTTGGCAAGCGAGTCAATAAGGTTGAATTAGAAAAAGAAGAAATCACGGAATAAGGAAAATATAGAAAGTAGGTATAAGATGAGAACCTGGCGTGTTGGTACGTTTTCAATGGGGGCTTCGCTCCTGTTTCTTGGTATTTTTTTATTGCTATCACAATTTTTCGGAATGAACCTCATGCAAATCATGATTTCTTGGTGGCCAATCTTATTGATTGTTCTTGGGATTGAAATCTTGTTGTTTTTATTTTTATCCAAGCAAGAAAAGCCCTTTTTAAAATATGATTTTCTGAGCATCTTCTTTGTCGGTGTTCTTGGCACAATTGGGATTGGGTTTGCTGTGCTTAGCTCAACAGGAATATTTGATAAGGTCGATGATGTCTTGAATCGTGAGGAAAGAACAATCGATCTTCCCTCTTTCGAGCATCAAATAAATAATGACATAAAGCGAGTGGTGATCAATACAGATCGCAATCCACTAACGATTGAAGGAACAACAAGTAAGGAAATATCCTTATTCGGCACATATAGAGCATTGGTTGGTCCAAAGGAACAGTTAGTCACTAAGGCAGAAGAGTATGTATTGATACAGGAAAAAGGGGATACACTCTATATTCAAGTGAAGGGGCTGCCAAGTGAAACGGTAGGGCCATTTGATCGCTATTCAAGTCTTTCTGCAACAATTCTCATCCCAAATGATATAAAACTCGAAGTAAATGGCAATGATAATTCAATCATACTTAAGCCGCGTTCGCTCATGAGTGATTGGACGATTGACCAGGCTTCTGATGTAGCTGTTCAGCTACAAAATACAAGTGATGTAAAGATTACTGCAACAGACATTCGAAACATTGATGGAAATCGGAATGATTGGGCGATAACAGAAGAAACAGAAGCAAGTAGTCAAGAAATGTATGGGGATCGGCCAGAAATCAAGCAAGCAATTTTTAAGACTGGACAAGGCAAGCACCATCTTCAAATTATGAATAGCTATCAATTGAATGTAAGTACAGTTGATTAATGAGTCGCATATAATAGCGGAGAAATTGTTAGCTGAAAAGTCTTCTTTGACGAATAGAAAAGGTTAATTGATGAATCACAAGCTGTTTTGGAAGGGATTCTATTTCTGTGATTAGTCGATTTGTTTTTGTGGAGGGGAGTCTTTTCATTTGCTTTGGACGAATGTTCTCTATCAATCATTTTAAGGGCTATTCGGCTGGCAAAAAAATTGATATGTTTCTACTGTTCCGATATGATGTTAAATGATGGGAAGAATTGGACAGATCATGAGCCATTAAGTTTATTATTAGGATGATGAACATGAAACGAGCAAGAATTATATATAATCCGACTTCAGGACGGGAATTATTTAAAAAGAGCTTGGCAGAGGTACTGCAAAAGCTTGAGATGGCTGGCTACGAGACATCATGTCATGCAACAACGGGTGAAGGGGACGCGACAGAAGCCGCACGCGTGGCTGTGGAGCGCCGCTATGATCTCGTTATTGCAGCTGGCGGAGATGGAACAATAAATGAAGTGGTTAATGGATTAGCTGAGCAAGCGTACCGGCCAAAGCTTGGAATCATTCCGACGGGAACGACGAATGATTTTGCAAGGGCTCTTCATATTCCAAGAGACGTAGAGGCGGCAACAGATATTATCGTACAAGGTGATACGATTCCTGTTGATATCGGTCGAATTAATGATAAATATTTTATTAATATCGCTGGTGGGGGAAGAATCACTGAACTGACATATGAGGTGCCGAGCAAGTTGAAAACAATGCTTGGCCAGTTAGCCTATTATTTAAAAGGAATCGAAATGCTTCCATCCTTTCGTTCAACAGAAGTGAGCATTGAATATGATGGGAAACTGTTTGAAGGTGAGGCCATGCTTTTCCTTGTTGGCTTAACGAACTCTGTCGGTGGATTTGAGAAACTAGCACCTGACTCATCTATTAATGATGGGTTGTTCTCGCTATTAATATTAAAAAAGACCAATTTAGCCGATTTTATTCGTATCGCCACTTTGGCCATCAGAGGGGAGCATGTGAATGATTCACATGTAATCTACACGCAAGCAAACCGGATCAAAGTACAGTCAAATGAAAAAGTCCAGCTTAATTTAGACGGTGAATTTGGTGGCTTGCTTCCAGCTGAATTTGTGAATCTATACCGACATCTCGATGTTTTCGTACCGATTGACAAAATTCGCGAACAAGATATCCCTGTAGAATGGGAAAAAGAACAAGAGGATGCTCGTTCCGAATAGGAGCGGGCTTTTTTGTGAATAAATTTAAGCCCCTTTCGTATTCTGCTCCAAATTATGATACACTTTCTCTAGTTATCTATAGCAAAGGAAGAAAAAAATGAATAAAACAATCCCAGTAAATAAGAATGAATATATAGATGTAGAATTCGAAGATTTAACGCATGATGGTGCAGGAGTAGCAAAGATTGACGGCTACCCATTATTTGTACCGAATGGTCTCCCAGGTGAGAAGGCAAAGGTGAAAGTAATTAAGGTGAACAAAGGGTACGGCTTTGGCCGATTAATTGAATTATACGAAGAAAGCCCATACCGAGTAGAACCTGCTTGCACCATCTATAAAGAGTGTGGCGGCTGTCAGCTCCAGCATTTAAGCTATGAGGGCCAACTGCTAGCAAAAGAGAAACAAGTGCGGGATGCATTGACGCGAATTGGAAAACTCCAGAATGTGAAGGTACACCCTGTTCTTGGCATGCAAGACCCTTGGCGGTACCGAAATAAAGCCCAAGTCCCTATCGGTGAACAAGAGGGTGGGCTTATTGGCGGCTTTTATCAACAGCGCACCCATCAGATTATTGATATGAAAGAATGCATCATTCAACAAGAAAAAAACGATGAAGTTGTCCAAGTCGTGAAGGAAATCTGCAGCCACTATGGCGTTCGTGCTTATGATGAAGGCAGGCATAAAGGAGATCTTCGTCACGTCATGGTTCGTTATGGACTTATTACTGGAGAAGTAATGATCGTTCTCATAACAAGAACGAATGATTTGCCCCATAAAAATAAGATTGTTGAAGACATTGTTTCTCGCATTCAAGGAGTCAAATCGATCTGCCATAATATCAATTCCAAAAAAACAAATGTTATTTTTGGCGATCAAACGAAAGTTCTGTGGGGAGAAGATGTCATATATGATTATATTGGAGAAATCAAATTTGCCATCTCTGCCCGTTCTTTCTATCAGGTCAACCCTGAGCAAACAAAAGTCCTATACGAAAAAGCATTAGAATTCGCCGATTTAAGCGGCGAAGAAAATGTCATCGATGCCTATTGCGGAATCGGAACCATTTCATTATTTTTAGCACAAAAGGCGAAGAAGGTTTTTGGTGTCGAAATTGTACCAGAAGCGATTGAAGATGCGAAAAGAAATGCCGCACTCAACGGGATTAATAATGCGGAATTTGCTGTTGGAGAGGCGGAAATTGTTATCCCAAAATGGTATAACGAAGGCAATTCAGCAGACGTACTTGTTGTTGATCCTCCAAGGAAAGGCTGTGATGAGGCTCTTTTGCAAACCATTATTGATATGAAACCGAAAAAAGTTGTCTATGTTAGCTGTAATCCTGGGACATTGGCGAGGGATTTGCGGGTATTGGAAGATGGTGGTTATAGGACGGTTGAAGTGCAGCCGGTGGATATGTTTCCGCAGTCAACACATGTGGAGTGTGTGGTAAAACTAATTTTAAAATAAATTAAGTGAGCTTGTTTCTTAGCTGAAATGAGCTCACCTTGCTTAACTATTTATTAATTTAGCAATTTTTAGTTGAATATCGAAGTGTATTTTAGGTTCCCTCAGACTAATTGTTTGGGGGAATTTTGTTTTAGTTGTTCTAACTTTTACGCAGGATAAGAAGTTTTTCGTTGGGGAAATATGTTTGTGTTACAATGGGTAAAGATTAATGTTTAGAAAATTCTTTATTTTATATTATACACTAAGGTAATAATGAAAATTGAAGGCAAGCATGATGAAATAGAGGAGGTAAGTATATGGATGTTACACAAATTGTAGAAAGAATTGATGATCTTTTTAATATAACAAGTAAGGAAATCTATTCAAGTGAATCTGGGATTACATACGATGCAGGTAAAAAAGTAAAAAGAATAGGCTACTGTGTTAACCTAACGCTTGAAACAATAGAGGAAGCAAGAATTTATGGAGTTGATATGATGGTGACTCACCACGATGCATGGGATGAAATATTTGGATTAAAAGAGGCATGCATAGAAAAACTAACAGAATACGGGATAAGTCACTACTATAATCACTTACCGCTTGATGATTGTAACTTTGGAACAAATGATAGTTTATTAAAAAAATTGAATTTAGAAATTGTTAAAAGAACCCACGAATGGGAAGGGTTATATTTTGGTAGAGTCGCAGAATATGAGGAAGAAATTGAGCTTAATGAATTAGTAAAAAGTATTGAAAATCTACTTGAAGAACCAGTTAAATTTTGGCAGTTTAATGACAGAAAGGTAAAGCGAGTGGGCTTAGTCTGTGGCAATGGAGCACCGACAACTTGTCTTAAGGAAGCGGTTGAAAACAAGTGTGATGTATACATTACAGGTGAATGTAATTTATATACGATTCAATATGCGAGTTTTAAAGGAATAAACCTCATCATTGGAAGTCATACTTTCACAGAATTCTTTGGAGTTGAAAGTTTAGCATTGAAATTGAATGAGAATATAAAAGAACTTGAAGTAGTGAGACTTAATGAAGAGCATTATGAAGCTTGAGTTGACATTGTGTTTCCTCCACTAATATTAGTTTTCATCAATTTATTTTCTCTCTTTTGCATTTCCTGCAAAAAGGCAATTCGATTCAAATGGTCATTCAAAAACATATGATGTACCTACATATTAGAAGCCTATAAATTGCATACTCACTAATCAACAAATTCTGGTAGAGTTTGAAATCACTTATAGGAGCCTACAGTTGCCTCGAGTACATTTGCATAACAAAGCCTCCTGTCCATTCGTGAACAGGAGGCTTTGTTTGTCGTTGGTCGTAAGTCTGTTAATTATTGCTGCGGCTGTTCTTCTGAGACATTCACTTGGAACGTAACCATAAAAAGACACTCTGATTATGATTTTTAAGGTTTTTTTAAGATACATCGTTGATAATCTAGATTGAGATACATATTTCTAGTAATAATTAATCAGTAAAAGGTTAAATCTGTAATATCGGTTACATCAAATTGGAGCATCTAGTCTCTATTTTCCTGCAAATATGAAGTTGGTTGAGCAGCCGCAGAAATATTCGTACAAGGGGCATGGAGGAACAAAATAAATAGTAGGTGGAATAGTTAAATGAAAAAAATATCTACAAAGATTATCCTTATATCATTATTAAATTCAATAATGATTGCAATTACAAATGTAGGCGCATCATTAGTTATGCGCAATGGTGATAGTAATACACTTCCCACTAATACAGAATCTGCACAGCAAATGCAGCAAGGTTTTATCATTCCTACAACGGTATTGTGGGGGTTAATTATTTCTCTGATCATCGGTGTTGTATTGTCGTATATTTTAGGAAAAGCGATTGAAAAACCCATTGTCAAAATAACTGAGATTGCGGAAGAAACGGCGAATCTCAATCTAGTTGAGACAGATGGTGAATTTGAAAAACTATTAAACATAAAAGATCAGACTGGAGATATGGCAAGAGCTTTACATGACACAAGAAAAGCTCTCCGGGTTATGGCTTCTGAGTTACAAGAGGTATCTTCAACAGTGACTAATCACTCAGATAAATTGACCAAAAATACAAATGAAAACGTGAATTCGATTACACAAGTTGTAACAACTATAGACCAGCTTGCAGCAGGTAACTCTGCACAAGCTGAGACCATGAGTGGAATTAGCAAGACATTATCAGATGTGGTGCTTTTAATAGATGAGATAGCAAGAAAAACATCTGAAGGCGCAGAGCAAGCATCCCAATCGATCGAATCAATAAATGAAGGTCAAACAAGTGTCGATATGCAGACGAAGAAAATGGATGAAACCCTTCGTGTATCTAATGAAGTTAATCGTTCTATTAATGAACTAAAAGAAATGATTTACCAAGTAACAGGATTTGTAGGGATTATTACATCCATCGCAGAACAAACAAATTTATTAGCCTTAAATGCCTCAATTGAAGCAGCTAGAGCTGGTGAGGCTGGTAAAGGATTTTCGGTGGTAGCAGATGAGATTCGAAAACTAGCAGAAAAGGCCTCTAATTCAGCAAGTGAAATAACATCTATTATCGAAAAGACTTCAGATAGGACAGATTTAGCCGTAACAAATATTGAACAATCAAATAAATTAGTGGATGAACAAAGAGATGCCTTAAAGATTACAGAAGAAGCTTTTGATAAGATAAAGTATATGTATGAAGATATTGTGGGGGGATTTAAACAAACTGCAGTGGCCATGAGAACTGTTAATGAAAATTCGAAAATGGTATCTATTCAGATTCAAGATTTAACTTCACAAGTAGAAGACTTTGCGGCAAGCACAGAAGAAATATCTGCAATTGGGCAAGAACAGTTAGTTTCTACTGAGATTATTGCAAATTCGGCTAAAGAACTTGATGAATTAGCGATCACTCTAAACAATCAAATTAATAAACTCAAAATTAACTAGGGTAATTCTAATATTTGATATAATCATATTAAAATAAGCATAGACAAGTTAAGTATACGACGAAAAAAGGTTGGGAGTGGAAATCACATTGAATCTCAAAGAGAAGGCAAAAAAACTCCCATCTTCCCCAGGTGTTTATTTGATGAAAGATTCCTCAGATCATATCATATATGTGGGAAAGTCGAAAATGCCGTTAATGAATTACTTAATTTATAACAAGCGATTATAATTTCGGTAGGTAAACACGACTATATCAATAGATCTGCTATTACCGCTCAAGCCTCGTTGATTGCATGGCGTTAATAGAGTTGAAATAGTTTATTGACAATAGGTTTTCTTGCCTCCAGCTGAAAATTCAAGTATGTTTTATGTTCCCTCGGACTAATCATTCGGGGGGATTTTTTTCCCCCTAAGATTTAACTTTTACGTGGAATTAAGGAGTAATTGAAACATGGAACAGCGAACATTCCTACAGAAAAATAGTGTGGCAACGCTGCACCTATATAAAAAACGAAAAAAATGCCTGCCTCGGAACTCTGATTGATGATGAAGTTGCACGGAGGCTGGCGATTGCTGAAAAGCATTTTTACAGTAATAGTTAAAATGTAATGCGTCCCAACATTTTCTCAACTTTTATACAATAAAGGATTTCAGCAAAAAGTCTTAAAAATAAAAATCCCAATACAAGATATTCACACATAAAATAATAGTGGAAATAAGCGTCATGATTCTAATTGACGTTTGATATTTATATGTTTTTTTATTTTTTAATAGAAAAAGTAAATAGCCACTTATGACAAATGAAATAGCCATATAGAATATATTTGCAGTTAAAAAAGGTGTAAGTGATGAATAGGTTGTCATCGATAATGTTTTGTAACCAATCCAAATTACGTTAATGAACATGAATACATTTAACAAATGTTGAATTACATGTAATTTAGATTGTTGTTTTTTTCGTAACTTTTTAAAAACCGTGACAATCATAAATCCAAAAGAAAACAGGGCGGAAAATACCCCTAGAATCATTAATCCCCATTCAAGGAAATGTTTATAAAATGGAACGTAAAGTAAATCTGTATGTACAGATGATAAGATTTTTTTAGTTTCAGGATGTTTGGAATAAACATCAAGAGCATATCCACTAAAGTCATCTTCTGTTATGTAAATATTCGGCTCTGCCTGTGAATAATAAAAGTCGTTCATCATTAAATCATGTGAACCCGTCTGTTTCGCTTTGCTCCTTAAAAATAGTCCGTATACTTTACTAAATCCATGGCGAGGCACGCGAGCTGGCTCATAAATGCCATTCCATTCTGAAGAGTTCTCCAAATTTGTATGATTTCCTATATGCGTATAGTTACCAAAAATAATTTCAGGAATGCGTAGTGTGAACGTACTTTCGTTTGCCATGTTAGTCAACACTAAAACGCCTATACGCTCTACTCTGTCTAAATAAATGGAGGAGCTGAAAGAAATCGTATTTCCTCCATGACCAAAAACCTGCTCACTAGCGGATGGCAAGAAAAATAAACCATTTGCAATTCTTGGTATACTGGATTCCGGGTAATATAAAGAAGGTTTAAACAGGAAATCAATGGTATTGTGGTGTTTAAATAAAGGCGTTCCATCCTCAGCTAATAGCGCTTGTAATAGTTTTTGAAGATCTGAGGCTACTCCCATTACACCTCCGGAAGGATACATAGGAATCACATAATGATTCGGTTCTATTAATTGAAGGTCCTCTGTATACCCTTGCACTTTTTGCCTCTGCTCTTTCACCCACTGATTATCGTTCTGTTCGGGATCTATTGCTGTTTTTGTCATGTGAAGGGGATCGAAAATATGCTTTTGAATGTATTCTCGATAATCTAAACCACTCACTTCTTCAACAATGTAAGCTGCGAGACTTGCCCCATAGTTTGAATAAGCAACAAATTGCCCAGGGGGAAATACTTGCTTAATATCAGCTGCTTCCAGTGCTTCTCTTAATGAAGGAATTTTAGTAGGATGATAGATCATTAAGTCTGTATAACTATCATCAAATCCCGCTGTATGATTCATTAAATGTTGCAAAGTGACTGGAGTGTCAAACGATGTTTTTAAGCGGAAATCATGAGGCAAATAAGTTTTGATATCCATTTCTAAAGCAAGTTTTTCATCCTCTACTAATTGTAAAACACTAATCCAAATGAGGATTTTAGAAACAGATCCCCATTCAAAAACTGTTTCCTCATCGACGCGTGTTTGTTTTTCTATATCTGCATACCCTTTCATTTTATAAATTATTTCATCCTCGCTTACTGCAATCGTTGCGACACCAGCAGCAGTATTTTCATGTTTTGTCATAAAATCTATTAATTTATTTTCTAATCTTTGTTGTTCCGTTGCAGAAAAGACAGGTTTAGTAGCATATCCAAACAAAATATAAATAAGAAATAAACAAATGAATATGTTAAATCGTTTATTATTTTGATTGTTCACTATATATCAGACCCCTCTCCCTAATTCCCCCTATTATTCCATAAAGTGGGACGGAACTCCAATTATTATTACATCCAGACATTCACTCGATAATTACAAAAGTGGTCCATAATAAACAGTTTTAAAAATACCATTCAAGACTGATTTTCGTTAATACATAAATTGTTAAACATATTATAATAGAATATAAATTGAAATGAATCAGTGGGGATTTAATTGAGATGGTTTGAAGTACGTCGGTATTTTCGTTGTCTTCTAGTAAAAGCTTTTTAATCAAGAGTTCCAGTTGTTTACCATTGAGACAGTTATATATGTAAGTTTCAAGCATATGATTGAATGAATTAATGAGTAAATTGAACAGGAATGAATGTTTAAAAGCAGGGGGAATTGTATCAATATTAATAAGGGATGAAAGGATGATATCTCTGTGGATACTACCAAAATTGATATTCTTTTTAAGAAATTAACATCATCTGATAAAATTCATGAAAGCGTATTACTAATTGAAACATCATCTGGAGATTTCAATTTTACTAGAGAGTATGAGCGGGATATAGATTCCCCTATGCTTATGGCTAGTACAACAAAGCTTTTTACTACTACCTGTATCTATGCCTTAGCGCAGGAGGGGAAGATAGATTTAAAAGATAAAATATCTCATTATTTGCAAAAGGAAATTATTGCTGGATTACATGTCTACAAAGGTAAAGAGTATACCTCGGAGCTTACTATAGAACATCTATTATTACAAACAAGCGGTTTGCCTGACTTTTACCTGGAGGGTGCAAAATCTATTTTTTCAAAGGTAAAAGAGCAGGATTTTTCTTACTCCTTTGAGGATGAACTCAAATGGATTAATTCTAAGAAAGCTCGATTTATACCCGGCACAAAAAGAAAAGCCTATTATTCAGATGTCAACTTTGATTTGCTTGGTAAAATCATTGAGGTGGCAAATGTTTCTACGCTGCAGGAGGCATATGAAAAATACATATTTTCCCTATTAAACCTCAAAAACACCTATATTGCTTGCAATGAAAGTGATTTCATACCACATACTTATTATAAGAACCAACGTTTAGATAGACCTTTGTTTGTTCGTAGCAGTTATGCTAGCGGCGGCGGAATCACAACTGCACGAGAACTAATGATTTTTATCAAGGCATTTTGGAATGGAGAACTATTTGATACAACCTTCTTCTCCAAGCAAACACAGTGTAATCCGCTTCAGATGTCTTTCTATCCTATTCACTATATGAGTGGGTATATGAAAATCAGTGTGTCATCCCCATTTAGGAAAAAATACACATTAGTTGGTCACTCGGGTTCAACAGGTTCTTTTGCCTTCTATTGTCCAGAAAAGGATCTATTTCTTGTTGGTGATGTACCGCAAATCGCCTCTCCCAGTTCTTGCGTTAGATTAGCCATGCGAGCTGTACTGGCTGCTCATTGATAAAGCCGAGTAAAAACATATTGAGATTCACAATATAAAAAGGGCTTATTAACAGATCGCATTATTTTACAATTGTATTTATATTTTTCATAATAAAGATAATAAGGAAAGTACGTATTAAATGTCATTGTTTAATATTAAAGTTACTGATATGTGATAATATGTAATCAAATCCATCTTAATCGGCGGTGATCAAATGGTTAATGTATTATCTTCAGAGGAACTTATGAATTACATTAGTAAAATGGATAGTGAAAATTCTGTCGTTCAATTTTCTATCCCGGGTAAAGGCAGATTTACACTTGTTCTTCAAGAGGAAGACGATCAATCAATAAAAGCTGATGTAAAGAAAAATCCGCAACTTGAATTGATGTTTAAAGAAAGTGAAGAACAATATAAGAGTGGACTAGGGGATACGACTTCAGATCTATTAAAGTCACTTTCAGAAAAGGATTTCAGGTAATGGGAGCCCGTAATGTTATATGGACTCCAGCTGTGAGAGAGAAACTTATTGAATTTAGAAGTTCCAGATTTACAGCTGAGGAGACTTTTGATTTTATTTCTCATCTCGTGTTAGAAATAGAGGATTTACTAAAAAACCCCATTATAGGTAAAGCCTATACTGAGAAATTTGGAAAATATAAAGGGATTTCAAGATTAGTTATTAAGAAATTTCAAATTTATTTCAAACAAGTTAATAATGATATTGTTATTATCGCAATTTTGTTTCCAGGTGAGAATAAATAGCGATAAACCTAAATGGATTTTTCTAAAGCACGATCCTAAGCCCTCTTATGGTTGAATTCGGTATAATAGAAAAGCAGTTGATATAGAGCCCATCTATACCATCTGCTTTTTTGTTTATAAAAATTCCATTCAACGCCGATTTTCGTTACAATAAAGAATGTTGATTTTACAAATGATAAATATCCAAATGTGTTTGATAATCAGATATGACGCATGATATAAGTATAAAAGAAGTGAACATGTGGCTTTATATTTTTCATTGAAAAATAAAGTTGTATCGATAGTGAGAGGATTTGAGTTTGAAATGATCGATAATTTTTGGCGTGATTTGCCGCGGCCGTTTTTTGTGCTTGCACCAATGGAAGATGTGACAGATGTTGTTTTTCGTCACGTAGTCAGTGAGGCTGGGCGACCAGATGTGTTTTTCACAGAGTTTACAAACTCTGATAGCTATTGTCATCCAGAAGGCATAAAAAGTGTGCGTGGCCGTTTGACATTTACGGAAGATGAACAGCCAATGGTGGCGCATATTTGGGGGGATAATCCCGAATATTTCCGACAAATGAGTATTGGCATGGCAGAGCTTGGATTTAAAGGCATCGATATTAATATGGGCTGCCCGGTACCGAATGTGGCATCGAGAGGGAAGGGGAGTGGCCTTATTCTTCGTCCAGATGTTGCAGCAGAACTTATTCAAGCAGCAAAAGCAGGCGGTCTTCCTGTCAGTGTGAAAACACGACTTGGCTATAAGGAGATTAATGAGTGGGAAGAGTGGCTAACGCATATTTTTAAACAGGATATTGCAAACCTTTCTATTCATTTACGTACGAGAGAGGAAATGAGCCAAGTTGATGCGCATTGGGAGCTCATTCCAGAAATCAAGAAATTACGTGACCGTATCGCACCTAATACACTGCTAACAATCAATGGAGACATTCCTGACCGTCAAAAGGGGTTGGAGCTTGCGGAAGCATATGGGATTGATGGGGTAATGATCGGGCGAGGGATTTTTAAAAATCCATTTGCTTTTGAAAAAGAGCCTAAAGAGCATAGCAGTGAGGAATATCTTGATCTTTTAAGATTGCAGCTTGATCTACAAGATCAGTATGAAGACGAACTGCCACGTTCAATGACAGGACTTCATCGCTTCTTCAAAATTTATGTCAAAGGATTCCCGGGCGCTGCTGAATTAAGAAATCAATTGATGAACACGAAATCAACAGATGAAGTACGTGCCATGCTTGATAACTTTGGAAAGTGATTAAGTTTTTTATGAAGGAAGGAATTCTTTAGAATGTGAATAACTTAAATAGCAGTGTTTTGTACGATTATTTATAAATAAATATATAGACCTTTGAGTGCTGTGGTTATTGAATCCTCTATTCAATTGCACAACAGCTCATAGGTCTTTTTTTGTTCGTAGATATTTCCCGATTGTTAAAGATGACGTTGAAGTGACGAGGCCATTCCAAACTGCGGGAGTTACCATAGTAGTATGCTAAGTTGGATTTACCTGTATATTTCATGAATGAGTTTAAAAAGTGCCCTTTCATATTGAAAAGTGGAGGAAAGTAGAACATTTGTAAGGAAAGTTGATACCCAGTACATATGGTAATTTCTGTCCGTATTAAATGAACGATAATAACAGAATATACGGTTTGAATTGGATAAATTAATCACGTTACAATTAAATAGGTATTAATTGAAATATTAATAAAGTTTTGAATTTGAGGTGAATTTAGCAACAGTTGTTATCTCTATTTTTACTAGATCACATCATTCGAAATATAGGCAAGAAAAAACAAGGAGGAAAAGCATGATATTTAAAAGGGTTTTAGGCATTACATCAGCATTAATAGTAACACTTGGACTAGCAGCTTGTGGAGGAACTGAAACAGAAGACTCTGCAACAAAATCGATAGGAGAACAGTTAGATTATAAAATTGTTGGGATTGACCCAGGGGCGGGATTAATGAAACTAACAATTGAAGATGCACTGCCTGAGTACGGTCTTGATAAGTGGAATGTTATTGAAGGTTCAGGTGCTGCAATGACAGCCGCATTGAAAAAGGCTTATGACAAGGAAGAGCCAATCATTGTGACAGGCTGGAATCCGCATTGGAAGTTTAATAGCTTTGACTTAAAATACTTAGAAGATCCAAAAGGAGTTTTTGGTGGAGCGGAAGATATTAATACAATCGCACGTCTAGGGTTAAAGGAAGACCATCCTGATGCACATTTATTATTAGATCAGTTTAACTGGGAACCAGCTGATATGGAAGAAGTCATGGGCTTCATTCAAGATGGAACAGATCCAGTTGATGCTGCTTCACGGTGGATAAGTGAAAATGAGGACTTACTGAGTGAATGGACAAAGGGCGTCAATAATGTGAACGGAGAAGAACTTACGCTGCTTTATGTAGCGTGGGACGATGTAATTGCTAGCTCACATGTTGCAGCAAATGCTCTTGAAAGTGTTGGGTATGAGGTGAAATTGGTGCAGGTGGATGCAGGTCCAATGTGGGCTGGTGTGGCAGACGGAAGCGGAGATGCTATAGTAGGCGCATGGTTACCAACAACACATGCTGTATATTATAAGGAATACGAAGGAAAGTTTGAAGACTTAGGACCAAATCTTCAAGGTACAATGCAAGGACTAGTCGTACCTGCATACATGGATATCGACTCCATAGAAGATTTAAAAGAATAATATAATTTTAGAGAAAAGATAGCAATATTCATCGTTTGCTATCTTTTCTTTATCAGAGCTATAAGTCATGTCTAATCAAAGAAAATCTCATACATATAAGAAAAAAATAAGTAAAGGAGTGAATGAAATGTTAATCGGAAGTATGAAGGAAATTGTTCGTCATCCAGTAAAGTCCTTTTACGGAGAAAGTGTACAAAAAACAAAAATAATGGAATATGGTTTATATGGAGATCGGAGTCACGCCTATTTAGATGAAACAAGTAAAGGTAATTTCTTTACAATCACTCAATTCCCGGAAATGGTTCGCTATAAAGCAAGGTTCATAGGGGAGGAATCCATAGAAAAATATCCAAAAGTTGAAGTAATGACACCTGGGGGCGAAATTGTTGATTGGGATGATGAAGAATTAATTCATGAATTGGAAAAAAAATCGAACCGAAAAATATCTACAAAAAAATATCTCCCTTCGCATGTGCCTATTTGTCCAATAGCAGAAGAGCCGATTCAGCTTGTAACGGATGCTTCCTTAGAGGGATTGGAGGAAATTTGGAAGGGTCAGGTAGACTCTAGACGCTTTCGTCCGAATCTACTCATTGCATTAAAAGATAAGGTACCATTTATAGAAGAAACATGGTTTGGCAGACGAATCAAAATAGGAAGAGACGTAGAAATTCAATTAAAAAGACATTGTAAAAGATGTATGATTATTACAGTTAATCCAGAAAATGCAGAAAGAGATCCGAGTTTGCATAAAACGGTTATAAGTGAAAGAAACAATAATATGGGCGTTTATGCCTCTGTAATTAAAACTGGTGAAATTCATGTAGGGGATGAAGTGCATCTTCTCTAATGAGTTTTGCTTAAAATTAGCGTAAAAAAAGAACAAGATTTCAGCAAGCGGATGAGCATATATTTCCGCTTGCTTCTTTTTATTATTCTATAAGGATTACTAAATTCGAAAATAGCTATAGATGTAGTAAAGGGTTTAACTAGTAGGCAATATAAAATAGGTGGTAGGAGGCATCGTAAAAAACAGTGTAAATTGTGTAATCATATCAAGGGAAAAGATAGAATGTTACGGCTTTTCATATTTAGATATCGGATAGAGGGGATCAGGTTGAGTACCGAGCAGAAAAATAGACGGAGAAATTCCGCTTATTTCGTAATTTTTAACAAAAAAGGCTTAAATAAGCGGAGAAACTCCGCCTATTGATTCAAAAAATGCAAAAAAGGACAATTTTACATTAAATAAGCGGAAAAATTCCGCTTATTCCCACGAAAAACGGGTTCATTCTGCATTTAGCCGGAAAATTTCCGCTTATCTTAAGATTGCCCGTTACTCGATTTAGGACAAGAGGTTTTCTTTAGATGAAAGTAAGGCTATAAGGGGACATTCTTTAGCAGAAGTCATATATTTGCCTCAACAACTCTTTTTAGAGTAAGTAGTAGAGTGATTTTTTACAAGTCCATGCTCTATCCGCACACAGCGCTCCACAAACAATGAATGGGTTGTTCCCTAGAGGAAAATCCATTTACCGCCTCATAAGTAACTAGTTTATAATAAATAGATATCCCTTTTATAATAGGGTACTTTTCTTATGGAAAAAAGTAGAGGCAAGTAGGTGATTACAATCAACATCATTGAAACGCGGGTGAGAAGTTTTGTGGAAGATATTCAGCACCCTAAGCAAAAAAAGAAGATTAATATAAATGATTTAGAGCTTCAGCTTCGAAAGCTCTTGGATGATTATTTTGAAATGGACGGGTATTCGTTGTTCTATCAATCGATTGAGGCAATGCATGTCGAAGGAATATTGACGCCCATTCAAAATAAACAATATAACGGAAGAACACCAGCACTTCATCTATACTATTGGGTGAATGTAAAGGTTCAGGAAGATAAATGGGATCGGCTTGAAATGATGAAAGTAAGTGATAGATTTGATTTTTCCTTTTACGAACGTCATCCTGAATGGCAAACAAAAGAGGAATGGCTTCGAATTGAAAATGTATATACATTTCTAAAATCTAGTACGGATAGGGAAATGGTATCTGTGGAGGAAAGAAGTCTCGAACTGTTTGGACATGAAAAGTTTTTAGTGGATTCGGATAACTTCCCTGATGGCAAAGGATTTTTAACGCGAATTGGAGTAACGGAAAATCAGTTGAAAATGGTGAATTATGGGGAGCCTTTTGTCTTTTGGATGAAGCAGGGAAAAGAAATAAAAGACATTCGAAGGGTTCTTATTGTTGAGAATCTATCTTTCTTTCATACGTCCATTCAGCTTTTAGAAGCCAATAGATTAGACTATGAGCCTGAACTGATTATATATGGCGAAGGAACAAAGATCGAACGGAGTTTCTCCTTTTTCAATCAGATGTTCCCCGCTAAGCCGTATTTATTCTATTATGCAGGGGATTTGGATGCGGCAGGATGCGGCATCCTCATTCGACTGATTCAAAAGTATCCCGATTGCTCGATACAGCCGGCGTTGAAAATTTATCGCAAAATGCTTGATTGTCTAGAACAAAAAAACAACCAAAAACAAGGACAGAATCAAAATCCCAGATACCGAGATGAATTTATTCAATGGTTTACTGAGGAGGAACAAGCGGTTTTAATCCAATTATGGGAGGAAAAAAAGCGGATTCCGCAGGAAGTACTAACAGTTGAAACATGGGGGAGATGGATGTGAACGAGTCATGGGAAGGGTTTGCTCAGAGGATGCAGCGATTGAATCCTCTGTTTGAACTTGGGAGAGGAATGGATGTTGGAGAGCTAAAGCCCCATATCCAGACGATTCTGATGCAAGTGCTCCTCACCATTTTTTACCGAGAATTAAATGATGATGACAATCGACGTAAGATAGATATTAAATACATGGTTGAAGATGCCATTAAGGAAATGAAGCTTTTAGCAGATGAAAAGCAAATTGATCGGATTACGGGTGGTCTTCTTTATTCAGGAAAGGAAGAGTTTAGTAAGCCTTTTGAAGCCTTGTATTATGATGAAATCAGAGGTTCATGGGAAACTCAGACTTTCCGCTATGTCACGATGGATGAACTGTATACAAATTTAGAGATAGGCGGCTCTATCGTTTATAAGCTTACAGAGGTTGCACAGGAACTGATATTTATGAGTCGGGAAATGGCAGAGGAATTCTCGATTACCATTGAGCAGCTTTATAGTATGCAGCTTATTAAAAATGGGAATTTCAGAAAAGCTACCCGAAACCTTGATCATCTTATTTCAAGAGTGAACCGCCTAATGTCTAGGGAGTTTTCCTTTCAGAAGGAAATGATTAATAATCCAAAAATCCTCTTAATGGAAGAGGAGTGGCAAAGGGCTGATAACCGAGAAGAGATTGAAAAACAGTTTGAAGAAGAAAAAAGTCATTTCCGTACGATCACGAGCATGATCGAAAAAACAAAGCGAAGAAATGAGGAAGATGATTATATTCAGAAGGAACTGATTCTTCTGCAGGAGAAAATTGGTCATACAAGGCAATTGCATGATCGGTTTGCCAAGCTCGTCATCCAAAATATTTCCTATGAGATGAAGCTAAAGGTGGAAAATCCTTCGCTGTTTTGGGAAAACAGTCTCGTCTCTTTCCGGGAGCATTTTTATGAAAATTGGTTCATGAAAGAAGGTTTTTCTCGTTTTGAAGAAATCGAAAACGTATTAGCACCTTTATTTTCAACAAAAAATGAATTTATTTTGCCACTTGATTGGATTTGGGGTGAGCAAGAATTCGATGAAAAGAACCAAGCAGATGAAGTGGAAGAAGAGGCACCACAGGAAAACATCACAACTCAACGCGTGACAAATTGGGATTCAGTTATTAAGGCTTGGAGCTATGTCTTTCAATACTTACAAACCTATCGTGAATTTTCTATAGCTGATTTAGCAGATTTGCCATTAGAAGTGCAGGATTTGTGGGTAGAGGAATCGGAAACGATTGATTTATGGATGATGTTTGATAAAAAGCCATTGAAAGTTCAAGTGATGCACCGAAAACTAGAAACATTGAGTGATGAGAGAGAGATTCTTCTTTATAAATTAATGCAGGAATATCCCCAATTTCAAATGTTTGAGGGCTTGAAGATATATACAGAATTTGATTACCGAGCAGAACCACTCCTATGGCACCGAATGAAAATATCCCCTTTTAAAATTTGTGTACAGGAGGAGAAACGATGAATGCAGAAACGATAAAAAAAGCATCACAAGTTTATTTTACCCTTTTAAAAGAGAAAGTGATTGATGAAAATAGTGAGCATTTTCAAGTGTATTTTGAACCAGATGTAAGGCAGACAGTGCTTTTATTAGCAGATGAATCCGGTACATATATTATTGAAGCTCCAAAGCGTATTCATTTGGTAGTCCAGCCTACAGGGTCAGTCTTTGCTACAAATTTCACCCATATGAAGAATAAGCATCGGCAAGTCGAAACGAAAAAACACTTCCAACTTATGAGTATCATTATCATGTGCTTTTTGGCAAGTATTGACCGAAACCAGGCTGCTAAAGTACGTACGAAGCGGGAAGGAATAAGCTATTATGCTCTAGAAAGACAAGTGAATGATCTTATTATGAATTGGGCTAGTATGCTGAATGGAAATCCTCGCTTAGGGGAAGAAGAACGGATTGATATGAAGGAAGCTGTTACAGTCTGGAAGAACATGGAGGTCGACACAGACGATTATGGAATAAAGAAAGGCAATCGTCGGACGAGAATCGGTTTAATTGCGGGTAGCATGCGGCTGTTAGAGACAGAAGGTTTGATTGTCATTCTAGACAGGGACGATATACCTAAGGTGATTCCCCGAAATGAGTTATTTGAGCGAATAGAATATTTATACCATGATTATGATCGATACGAGATGTTTAAAAAATTGATGACAACAGAGGAGGATGAGCATGCCGAAAATTAACCAAATTAGAATTGTAGGCCTCAAGTATGATGGCATGCAAAAGCAATATAAGGACACCACATTCCACTTCCATAATGAGAGTACATCATCAAATGGCCTCATTGCCATGATGAACGGTGGTGGAAAAGGCGTGTTCCTGCAAACAATCTTCCAAGTCATTAAGCCAGGAACATCTTGGGGAAAACAAAACAACCGTTATTATCAGCAGTTCTTTTTTAATAATAAAGAACAATTTATTCCATATACGTTTCATGTTGTGATTGAATGGGAATTGGATGGTGCTGACAGAAGACATCTGATCACTGGAGGAATGTTCTCAGCAGAACAGCGGATTTCCATGAATGATGAAGGTGACAATGAAAGGAAGTCCTTGGAGCAAGAAGCGAAAATAGTTCCAAATATAACTTTTTACACAAGAGAATTTGAACGGAATGAAGTAGCTACCCTTGAGCATATTCCACTATTTGAAAATGATGAAGTTGCAGAAACAGAAGGCTTGAAGGATTACCTGAAATGGAATGGCTATGATGTATACCGTGATACGAAGAAGCATTATCGTATCCTAGATACTTACGGAATTAACCGTAAAGACTGGGATATTATGAAGGATATCAATAAAGATGAAGGTGGAGTTGGAAAATATTTTGAGGGAGCGGAGGATGATCATTCCTTATTCCAAAAAAGAATTATTCCGACGGTAAGCCAAGTATTGCATCGAACGGAGCATCAAAAGAACGACCTTGTAGAAATCTTCAAGAGTCAGGCAAGCATTGCAAAGGATCTGCCAATTCTATTAAAAAGAGAACAAGCCCATAAAGAATTTTTAGAGGATATCGTCCCATTCGAGGAGTACTTAGTTAAAGGAATCGAACATAAGGAAATTGTTGATGAAAGCATTAAAGTGGGCAGACAATTTCTTGGAGCTTTGGAGCATCTGAAGCAAACGGAGGAAGAAACACAGCTGTCTTTAGAGAAAGAATTAGAAAAGTTAACGATAATGCAAGTGGATCTACGCTTTCAAAAAGATAATTTGGAATATGCTAAAGCCCATCGAGAGGTTCTTGATTGGGAGCAAAAGGTTAAAGAAGAAAAGAAGAAGCATGAAGACTTGGAAACGGCTGTTACAGCAAAGCAGGAGAGAAAAGAAGAGCTCTCTTTTCAACTTCTTTTGAAGGAGTGGCATGAATACGAACAAACCATTCGCACTCTTTCACAGCAGATTGCCACACTGGAGCAAAATAGTGGATTAGAGCAAGTGAACCAGAGAATGGACGAGGTTAAAAGGAAAGTAGCAGCTGAATGGGAGCAAGCGCTTCAAAAATTACAAGAAGCTGTGAAGCAACATGTAGGCTATCAAAAATTCCTAAAGAAAAAAGAAGCAGAGCTTTCTCAGCAAGATAAACAAAAGACAAAGGAAATTGCTCAAGTTACTACAGAAATTGATTTCCTTTATACTCAAATTCATGACTTTGCCACGAATGAAGAAGCGCTCATTCAAGAATTTGGTGATCGTATTACCTATGATATGCAGGGATTTATTGAAAATTTAACGAAACAAATAGAAACAAAAAAGACAAGACTCCAAGAACTGCAAGATGAGGAGAAAGCATCGAATGAAAAACAAAATCAACTAGCAGAAGCAAATGGAACACTTGTTCAATCCATTCAGCATACAGAGGAAAAGTGGGGAGAATTAAAGGCTGAAAATGAAAGACAGAAGCAAAAGGAAGCAAAGCTTTATGAGAACCTTCAAGGATTGTTAACGGATGTCTCAGTCCCATTTACAAACTCTTTATTATCGAATTACTCCTTGCAGATTGAAGAAATGCTCATGCAAAATCGACAAGAAGCGGAGCAAGTCAAAAAAGAGCTTTGGGAATCCCAGTTGGATCATACGTTAAATGATGAGCCTTTTTGGATTGCCAATAAAGATGTGAAGGAGTTAAAGGAATGGATTGATGAGAAAACAGGCATTGATGTTTTTTATGGTTCCCAATTTCTACAGTCTTTAAGTGCTGAGGAAATAGCCAATTACTTGATTGCATATCCACTGCTTCCATATGGATTAGTCGTTAATCAGCATCAATGGCAAAAAATAAATCATCAGATTCTTTCTGTAAGAAAGTTTAATAGTCCTGTTCCTATTTTTTTGCGAGAGGAAATGAACAAAAGCAATACAAATGCGGAAGAAGGATTTGTGTTGCTATATGGTACGGAACGAGAACTATTAACAGATAAACAATCATTCACCAACTGGAAAATCAAGATTTCTAAACAAATAGAAGAGAAGATGGATACGCTTAATGAAATCGAAAAAACAGAAAATGCATTGAGACGTATTTTGACAGAAATCGATCGCTTTCTATCCAAAAACCTTTCTATTGATATTGAAAAGGCAATCAGTCAAGAACAGAATGCTCTTCAAGTAAAGAAAGTAAAATTACAGGACATTACAAATCAAGCAGAAAAAGAAAAAGAGCTACAGCTTCAGCTAAAAGAGCAGATAGAGAAGGCATTAAAAAAGATAGATAAGCTTTCAAAGGATGTAGAAGTATTAGAAGATTTTGAGCATAAAAGAGTTATTCATAAAGAAAACCAACGGGTGAAGCTGGAGAAGGAAAAACAAAAGGAAGTATTTGTCGGCAAGCAAGAGGAAATCAGCAATGAGCATCAAACGATTGTTAACTTAACAGTTCAGTGGAACCAAACGTATTTGGAATGGAAGCTGAAAACAGAACAAAATATAAAAGAGATTGCGCTTTTCATTGAGGAAGCGGCGTTTCCTTCTGATGAAAAAGCAGACCGAAGTGAGGAGATTCCAAACCTTTCTCTGCATCATTTAGAAGAAATCAATGGGAGCATGGACGAGCTAAAGCAGCTTCAAAAATCAAAGGAAGAGCAAGCGCGAGAATTACTCATTATTCAAGCTAAGAAAGAAACGGAACAGAAGCAGCAAAAGAAATTAGAGAAAAAGCTGAATGCTCATCGGGAGGACTGGAATGAAGCGCCAGAGCCGAATGAACCGATTAGTATAGTAGAAACGATGCTGCAGACTGCACAAAAGGAAGCGAAACAGGCAGAAAAGGAAGAACGTGAACAGGGAACGGCGGTAACGAAAGCGGAAACGACCTTGGATCATGCGAAGGTACAGCGTGATAAAGCAGGTAAAAAAGCAGCAAAACATGAACAGCAGCCACAAGAATGGGAAGAGCTTGACTTAAAGATAAAAGAAGTTGAAATCATTGACCTCACAAAGAAGACAAAAGAGCAAATCAAGCAAACAGAGAGCCTCCAGAAAGAAGCCGAAACAAAAATGGCTGGCTATGAAGGGGATTTGTTAACTTTATCGGTGATTCTCAAGAAGGAAGCAGCCGTATTCACAAATGATGACATCAAAAAAATCAAGAGTCAGGGAAAAGCTTGTATCCTAACCTGGTGTGAAGAGCATCAAGCGATTCAAGAGGAAGGCCAGGAGAAGCATGCGAAAATTGAGCAGTCCTTAAGAAACCTAAAACTCACAATTGAAGGGAAGAATTGGGAGATTCGCTTCAAAAATGAAGTATTAACGACTCTAGACCATTTGGATACGAGGCATTATACCCATATTCAAAGTGTTGTAAAGAATATGAAGCTCTTCTCACAAAGCGGCTTGGAGCAGCTAGAACGTGATAAGGAAAGGGCAGAGAGGGCGCAAAGCTTCTGGGCAAGCCGTGCCAGCATGAAGGTTATGAGTATTTCAGAGGCAATCCGTTCGATGATTGCAAAAATGAAGCTGAAAAATGAGCGTGGTTCATTCCCTCTTGTTCATTTAAAAGAGGATATATTACCGAAAAAGCCTGAGGATGTTGAACCACTTTTGAAGCAGCATTTCGTCTCGTCTATTAACAAAATTACAAAGCAATTTGATTTGATCGATGACCAGAATCGTGCATTAGATCAAGAAATAAAGGAGCTCATTAGTGATGAGCAAATTTTATTTGTTTCACTAAGGAATCGATACCCAGAATTACTTGTCTATAACATGAGAACAGATAATGCCTTTATGTATGGGAAACCGCAAAAGGAGCATTACTCAACATGGCAAACGATCAATCAGGGCTCAAAGACAAAATCAGATGGCAGTGGCGGACAAAAATTATCAGCTCGAATGGTTATGATGATGATGCTATTATCAGTGAAGAGTGAAACGGATCAGAGCTGGGTACCATTAGTATGTGATAATCCATTTGGACAAGCGGCTTCGGCACATGTCCTAGACCCTATTTTTGCTGTTGCGGAGAAGCTGAAATTCCAATTCATTGTCGTTACTCCACCAGAACTGGTGAAAACGGAGATTAGCCAAAGGTTTGATGCCTACTACAAACTCGATTTCATTCGTGAAAATGGAAAAGAAATTGTTTCTGACACGATTATTCCTGCGTTTCGGATCTATCAAGGTGAGAAAGTGGGCCAATAGGGCAGATAACTTGTAAATTGTGTAATTCGTTCTAAGGATATTTTTCAATGAATTCCATCAAAAAATCAATTTATGAAAAGGGATATAGGCAAGTGAAGAAGAATCCATTCTACAGCAAATTCACTTATGAATGTCCATTTTCAACATTAATAGTATATGGTGAACATGCATAATCAAGAAAGTTGAGCTTCACTTGCTTTCTGATAGGAAACGAGTTGCTTTAAGTTATACGTTCTATTTAATAATCAAAAGAAATTAAAAAACTTAGTAGAAAAGGAGTCGGTTTATAATGGAAAAGGTTATCCCTTTCTTAATGTTCCAAAATGGCAAGGCAGAAGAGGCGATGAATTTTTACACCTCGCTTATAGAGGATTCGGAAATTACCAACATTATTCGATACGGAGCGAATGAATCTGGGGACGAAGGAACGGTGATGCAGGCTACATTTACTTTAAAGGGGCAAGAATTTATGTGCATTGATAGTCATGTGACACATCAGTTTGCCTTTACCCCTTCTTTCTCCATTTATGTTACTTGTCATACTGAAAATGAACTTGATACACTTTATCAAAAGCTAAGTGAAGGTGGACAAGAACTTATGCCACTAGGTGATTATGGATTTAGTAAGAAATTTGGCTGGGTAAATGATAAGTTCGGGGTTTCTTGGCAATTAGATCTGCCTAGATAATATTGTTAAGCAAGAGCACGGGATAGAAAGTTTCCGTGCTTTTATTATGGGAAAAACTTGGATGAAAAAGTTGGGACGAGTATGTCTGGTGATGGAATTGATTAAGTGATACGATACAAATGAGTTGTACTCCCATAAGGAAGGGACTATTCGATGAAATCATATTGGTTATGGCTTTTTCTTAATATAATAGTTTGGCTGCTGGCAGTCGTTTATTTTAACGAAGATTTAGATAATTTAACGATACGCTTGTTTGGAGTTACCTTCTATTTTATTCAATTCTTTATTATTCCGATTACAATACGTAAGACCAATTTGTTAGTAATCATTTTGAGCATAAATGCACTTCTTGCAAGTATATCTTTACTTCCTTACGATAATGGTGGTTTTAACCCATTTCTCATTCTGATCATATCGCTCCTAATTGCAGAAGGGTTTTATCGTTTGTCAATTGGTCGTAGCATGATTGTAGGAGTAATTGGAACATTTGGGTTAATTGCAAATGTTCTATATTCCAATCTAGATCCATTTGTTCAACTTTTTATAGGAATTTATATTATTTTATTAATTATCGCTATGATATTTTATAAGAAAACAAAGAATCGCTCAGATGATCTGGAGGCGAGATATCAAGCGCTTCTAAGTGAGTATCGTGATTTAAAGCGAAGAGTGATTTCAGAAGAAGATTTAGCAAGACAGGAAGAGCGAGTTCTAATCGCACATGAGATTCATGATTCAGTAGGACATACATTGACAGCATTGCTAATGCAGCTCGAAATGTTTCGGTTAAATATATCGGGCGAATATAAAGAACAAGTACAAACCTTGAAAGAACTAGCTAATTCTAGCTTAGAGAAGACGAGAAATGCGGTAAAATCTTTAAAGGCTAGAGAATCTGGCGGTCTTCCTGGGATTTTAAGATTAGTTCGAAAACTGGAAATGGAAAGCTTTATCCGCATTCATTTTTCCGTAAAGCATGGCGCTTTTACTGCGCCGTTAACAGGAGAGCAATCTTTTGTTATTTACCGTTCTGTGCAAGAGGCATTAACGAATATTATGAAACATAGTCAGGCAAGAGAGGCTGAGATTACATTCGAAGCACCAGGCGGCAGTATTTTTCGCTTTGAAATCAGTAATCCAGTTATAGATAATCATAGATATCAGGAAGGATTTGGACTCACATCCATGCGAGAGCGGTTAGTAAAGTTTGGCGGCAATCTTGAGGTTTTTAAAACAGAGGAGCAATTCGTTGTTACTGGATTTATAAGAATTGGATATGAGGGATTAGAATGATTCGAATATTATTGGCAGAAGACCAAATAATGGTTAGACAAGGATTAAAAATGATGATTGAGTCGGATGAAGAAATGAGAGTGACAGGGGAAGCTGACAATGGCAAAGAAGCGGTTCTTCTTTGTGAAAAACAAATGTTTGACATTGTCATTCTTGATATTCGGATGCCAGTCTTAGATGGAATCGAAGCAGCAAAAGTGATTCAATCCCGCTGGCCCAATACGAAAATCTTAATACTAACGACGTTTGATGATGATGACTATGTGTTGGAATCATTAAAAATTGGAGTGAGTGGGTACATTTTGAAGACTGGAGATACAGATTCCTTACTTCGCTCCATTCGAAGTGCTTTAACCGGTGGGTTGTCCATAGAAGACCGAGTGGCAGCTAAAGTCATGCCGCTTCTACTTAATCGTGGGGAAAAGCACGTGGCTGATCCATCTTTAACTCCCCGTGAAAGAGAAATTTTGACATGCATTGGTGAAGGGCTCAACAATGGAGAAATAGCAGAAAGATTAGCTATATCTGTTGGAACAGTAAAAAATAATACGAGTCAGATTCTGAATAAATTGGCATTAAGGGATCGGACACAGTTAGCGATTTATGCCATTCGTCATAATCTTGTATAATAAAATGACAGAAGTAACGCCTAAATAAATATTTCATGACTAGAGACAGTGGTGACACTGTTTCTTTTTTTATACATTAAAAAGGAATAAGTCACAATAGAAATGGGTTAGGAAAATTAAATTAAAGGAGTGTTAAATAGATGCTAGAAACGGTCAATCTAAGTAAAACGTATAAAGATAAAAAAGCAGTAGATGAAATTGAAATATATTTAGATAAAGGGGAATCGGTTGGATTACTTGGACCTAATGGTGCAGGAAAATCAACGACTATTTCAATAATTTCCTCCCTATTAAAACCTACCTCCGGTGATGTCAGACTTAACGGAAAAAGTACGATTAAAGATCCATCTGAAATTAGAAAGGTGCTTGGTGTTGTCCCGCAAGAAATCGCCTTGTATGAGGAACTGTCTGCATATGAAAATCTTAAGTTTTTCGGCAGAATCTATAAAGTGAGAAAAGATCAATTGGAGGATCGTATTCAAGAAGTACTAGGGATGGTTGGGCTAAAGGATCGGCAAAAAGAGCTCGTTAAAACGTTCTCTGGTGGCATGAAAAGAAGGGTGAATATTGCAGCAGCACTCTTGCATCAGCCAGAAATTCTGATTCTTGATGAACCAACAGTCGGGATTGATCCACAATCAAGAAACCATATTTTAGAGACGGTTAAGAAATTAAATGAAGAACATGGAACAACCATTTTATATACAAGTCATTATATGGAGGAAGTTGAACAATTATGTAATCGTGTCTACATTATGGACCATGGAAAAGTTGTTGCTTCAGGAAGCAAAGCTGAATTATTAAGTATTTTATCCAGTGAGGACACGATACAAGTACATCTAAGCAAAACAACTGATGCATTAATTGAAAAGATTAAGAATATGGAGCATGTACGTCAGGTGGATGAAACAAGTGATGGCATTCGCATTATTACAAAAAAGGGCAGCAGCATTTTGAGTGATTTAGTACATGCGGCAGAAAAGGAAAAAAGTCAGATTGTTCATTATCAAGTAGAGGTTCCAAGTCTTGAAGATGTATTCTTACATTTAACTGGCAAGACTTTGCGAGATTAGAAGGGAGGAAAAAAAGTGGGCTCATTTTTTAGAAAAGACCTATTAGTGTTTTGGAGAGACCGTAAAGAGATTCTGCTAGCTCTATTCCTTCCTATCATAATCATTCTTGTTTTAAATACAGCTTATTCTGGCCTATTTAATAGTGACTCAGAGTCCGTAAACATTGATGTAGCCCTTGTTCAGGAAGATAATGAAGCATTGGGGCTAGAGCGATTTGCAGATGCTGTAAACGGTTTGGAAATGTCCTCAATCGAGAAGGAAACATTGCTCGAACAAGCTGCACAAATTACACCAGTGCGCCTTATTGATGATTTTTTTAGTAATCCAGAATTAAAGAAATGGATCAATATAAAGGAATTAAAGGAAGAGGAAGCAACAGAGTTAGTGGAAACAGGGGAATTAGATGCGATTATTAAGATTCCAGAAGGGTTTACGTATGAGGTTCTATCTCATTTAATGCTTGATGAGCAATCAGAAGTTGCATTAACGATCCAAGCTGAAGAGCAATCTACAGAGGTGAGTGTTCTTCGAGACGTCACACAGAATTTCATTGATACGATTAATTTACAATTCGCACTCGGAGGCGCATCTGACGCTGAAGCAAAAGAACTGGAACTGCCGCAAGGAGGAACAGAAGTAGTAGAAGGTGTTGAAACCTTTAGTATGACACAATATTTTACAATTGGGATGAGTACCCTTTTTGCATTATTTATTTCACAGACGATTGCGATTAAAACGGTGACAGAAAAGAGAGAACGTGTTTTTAATCGGATTTTATTAACGAATAGTAACCCTATTCATTATCTAACAGGAAAAATGCTTGCTACTTTTTGTTTAACATGGTTGCAGTTGGTCATTATCTTTACGTCAATGCAATTCATTTTAGATGTTTTCACTGAAAAACCATTGGTGTTTTGGATTGGGTTATTAGCAGTTATTACTGCATTTGCACTCACAGTCGCTGGATTATCTGCCTTATTTACTATTCTTACTCTGTATTTACATGACTCAAACGCAGTGAGTGGGCTGACTTCACTAATAGTTATGATGTTTGGGTTTCTTGGCGGCAGTTTTTTTCCAATACAAGGTTTTCCGGAACTTCTACGAAAAATTGGAGAATGGACACCGAATGGCCTCGTACAGACTACTTT
Organism: Cytobacillus eiseniae; assembly: GCF_017874625.1. Classification (GTDB taxonomy): domain Bacteria; phylum Bacillota; class Bacilli; order Bacillales; family Cytobacillaceae; genus Cytobacillus; species Cytobacillus eiseniae. The sequence goes on from NZ_JAGIKZ010000006.1 coordinate 75,953, forward strand.
AATAAAGTTGATTCAATTTAATGACTTGCAAGATTTAATGATTCCGATCATCTTTTTAATTGGAATGTTTATTGTTTGTTTGACTATTGGAATAGCATTCTTTCCGAAAAGGGGGAGGATATAATGTACTCAGTAATGATGGCGCAATGGATGAAAGAAAAACGGAAGCCACTACTCATTCTTTTATTTATTGTCATAAGTATTTTGGCAACAGTCATATTTGGCGATGCATCACTGTATACGCAAACATCTGTTGAGGTATATAGCACCGAAGAAAACGCTGAGGAAATCGAAAAAAAATGGGAGAGATTGTTAAATGAGGCAAGTGATATAGAATTTGTTATTACAGTTGAAGAGGAAGCGCTTAAGAATGTTTCTGAAGGAAAAAGCGATGTTGCTGTTCGACTAATGGAAAAGGATTATCGCTTGATTACTGCATCTGAAACACCCAATTTACAACTAGTTGAGCAGGAAGTTCAAAAAGTATTTACAAAGGAAGCAAGACTTGAAGCAATGACTGACGTCGTGAATTCGTCTAAATTACGAAATGAAGTGAAGGATTACCTGGAAAATCCGCCGATTAAGGTTCAATCTGAATCGTTAGCTGGCGAAGAAATTCCACAATATAATATGGGCATGCAGCTATTGTTTGGCTTTACCTTGTTTTTTGCGATGTTTACGATTGGTTTTAAAGTTAATGGAATTAATGAAGATAAGGTGAGCGGAATATGGAACCGGTTGATTCTCTCTCCAGTGAGTAAAACAAGCATGTATGTAGGTCATCTTATTTATAGCTTCCTCATTGGATACGTTCAAATATTGCTTGTTTTTCTTATCTTCAAATATGTGATGGGCTATGATATTGGAAATCTTCCAATGATACTTGTGATTTCAGCAGTGTATACACTGAGCATGGTAAGCCTCTCAATGTTGATTGCAGGAGTAGCTAAAACACCAGAAAAATTTAATATGATCTTTCCATCAATCATTCCGATCATTCCAATCATTAGTGGGATTTATATGCCGCCGGGTACCATTAGTAATCCAGTCCTTCAATTTATAGGAGATTTGTTTCCTTTATCCCATGCAACAGAAGCAATGATGGGGGTTGCATTATATGATAGCAGTTGGAATGATATAGCCCTGCCGATTTCCCTCATGCTACTTATTGGTGTTGTATGTATGGGGCTAGGAATTAATATGGTTGAACGGGTGAAAAAATGAAGGAGATTTGTTGGCTCCGTTTATGCTTAAGATAGGAGAAAATCAAAGTTAAATCAAAAACTTCATTCTATAAAGAGACAATATATTTTTTTTTGATTATTCATGTATAAAAGGCGCCGAAATAACAAATCGGTGTCTTTTTTATGCAATTACTTATAGATTGAGGGGAGGATCATATTTCTATGAAAATTGGAAAGTAAATTATTACGCTGAAGCAAGATAGGTACTTTCTCCATAATTATAATAGGATTTGATCAAAAGATACTTTAGAAGCTGTAGGTCAGTTCTTATCGTTCTTAATAAAGTAAAAATAGTTCTTTTTGTAGTATTATTTTCCAACATACTATAGTATAATTCTATTAAATGAAATGGAAAAGTTTATTTCATTTTTTTTACCTAAAACGTTCTTTTTAAAGAACTTATGAAGGGGGGATAAAAAGTTAGACAATTAATCTATTCACTAAATCCACAAGAACAGCAACGAACCGTAAGTTCATTCATACCTTACTAAAAAGGAATGAAATAGATTTTTATACATAGGTGAGTGAATAGAATCCAATCAGTACTTGATAGAGAAAAGAGAAGTAGGAGGAGAGTTTATTGGGGAAAAGAAAGTTTACAAAACTATTTAGTAGTTTCCTAGCTTTTCTAATGGTCATTTCGATCGTATTGCCTGTTTCTGCAACAGAACTAGGAACGACTGATCAAAAGCCATTCAAGCAGCAACAACAAAACGAAAGAAACATGCTATTAAAGGCAGCAATTGCGGAGCAATTAGAAGCAGCTGAAGGTTTACCAAAGCTTCATAAAGAATTAGAGGGTAAATCAGGGAATGAATTGGTCCCAATCATTGTTCATTTATCGGAAAATCCAGTAGCATTAGAAAAAGGAATTGGTGACCTAAAAGGAAAAGCACTTTCAAATTCTAAGCTTTCAGAAATCCGCAGCAAAGTAAAAAGACAGCAAGCGGATGTTGATAAAGCAATGAGAGTAAAAGGAATTCTATTTGAAAAAGGTTTTACTTATGATACCGTTCTTAACGGTTTTGCTGCCAAAGTAAAAGCAGATGATCTTCAAAAACTTCTAGACATTACTGGCATCACATTAGTAGAACCTGATACAGAAGTTCATGCAACTAATGAGAAGCCTGCAGATTCAACGTCAGACCTTGAAAAAGTAGGAGATTTCGAGGCGAAGATGAACACAAGCATCTCTTTTCTAGGGATCGAGAAGGTCTGGGATGAGGGATACAAAGGAAAGGGCGTCAAGGTAGCTGTACTTGATACAGGTATTGATCCAGACCACCCAGAATTCCAAGGAATATACAAAGGTGGAAAAAACTTTATTCCAAACAGCTCAACTTATGCTCGTGAACGCTCAGATGACGATGCACGGGAAACTTCGCCGAAAGATCGTCCAGCTAGCCAGCCAGAATTCAATGCAGATGGAAGATCCTTCTACACGGATCACGGTACGCATGTTGCAGGAACCATTGCGGCTATTGGTGCGAATGAATACGGAATTGAAGGCATCGCACCTGAAGTTGATCTTTATGCATACCGTGTTCTTGGTGCATACGGAAGTGGATCTACATCAGGAATTATCTCAGCGGTTGAACATGCGGTTAATGAAAAAATGGATGTGATTAACCTTTCTCTTGGTGGAGGCAGCAACTCAGAAAATGACAGTTTATCCTATGCGATTAACAATGCTATGATGGCAGGAGTAATTTCGGTTGTTTCATCTGGTAACTCAGGACCAAATCGGGGAACAGTAACAACTCCTGGAACAGCACGTCTTGGAATTGTAGTCGGTAACACGACTAATCCAGAAACACAACATAACGGATTAGTAACAATCAATGTTGGTGAAGATTACAATTACTCGAAACCATTGAAATTTATGGGAACAACGTTTGGGCAGGATCTTGCTGAACAATTGGATGGCGAGTATGAGCTTGTTTCTGTACCAAATGTTGGTGCTGTATCTGACTATGATGGAATTGATGTAGATGGAAAAGTTGCCCTTATCGCACGAGGAGAACTTGCATTCGTTGATAAAATTGCCAATGCAAAGGCAAACGGAGCCATTGCAGCAATTATCCACAACTTCTCAGGAGGAACAAATGCACCAGATGTATCAAACGTGTTCTTAGGTGATTCATTTGCCTTCATTCCCACGATAGATATGTCAGTAACGGACGGAACAGCAATCCGTGATGCATTGAAAAGTGGCAAAGGAACGGTTATATTTGGAAACTATAGTTCGGAAAAGTCCCTAGGTGATGATGTGAATGACTCTAGTTCCCGAGGCCCATCCACACCGAACTTCGATATAAAACCGGATGTAACAGCTCCAGGAACAAACATCATGTCCTCTGTGCCAGCTTATAAATGGGACTTCCCTGAAGCTAGCTACGAAGAATCCTATGATCGTTTTACAGGAACATCTATGGCAGCACCTCATATTGCTGGAGTTGCAGCACTAGTCAAACAAGCAAATCCAGATTGGAATGCTTTTGATGTAAAGGTTGCGATTTCAAATACAGCGAAACTTCTTAATACTAGTAAATATGACGTCTTCGTTCAAGGAGCGGGCCGTGTAGATGCATATGCTGCCGCATTCCCAAGCGTGCTTGCTTATGCTGAGGATGAAGCAGTACTTGATGGATCCGGTGAAATTGTACCGAATATTAAAGGAACAGTCACATTTGGTCCGCAAAAACTGGACAAAGATATTACAGTCACGAAGCAAATTCGCGTGAATGATCTTAATGGAGCGGGTGGAAGCTTTAATGTAACCGTGGACGTAACGAAGTCATTTGCTGATGCAAATATCACAATTGACAATCCGTCCTTTACATTAGCACCAAATGGAGAACAGTTATTAAACGTTACATTAACAGCATCGAAAAATACTGCAGCTAAAGCTGGGGATGAAATTTTAGGCTATATCCATATTAACGGTGGACAAAACCATGTTTCCTTGCCATTTGCTGCTGACTTTGGCGGAGTGCCAGCTACTCAAATTATGGATATGAGAATTACTGAAACAGATCTTTCCTTTAATGGAGACGGAGTGAAAGACTCTGCGATGCTTTATTTCACCATTACTGGAGATGTCGGAACGAACTATATTGAAATTTGGAATATTGAGGATCCTGAAGGAGGGGCATATGGTGATGGCTATATTGGTTACCTACATGCAGGAACTTCATTGGGGGCTGGTTCATACCAGTTAGCAATTAATGGGGAATATAGACCATGGGAAAATTCATCAACATTAACAAAAATTCCTGATGGCCTATATACAATTGACTATACTGCTCAGGCAGCAGCAGGTATAATCGGTGACTATGTTGGTCCAATTGTTGTAAAATCTACAGTACCTGAAATCGAGGGTGAAGTGGCAGAGAACAAATTAACAGGTCAAGTAACAGATAAGTACATTGATTATAATGATGTTCTAAAAGATTATGGGCTTAACTACGAACTCAATACAAAACTGAAGGCTTCCTATGTCATCACAAGTGATGGAAAGGCAGGCACTGCAGTACCATTGACACTTAATCAAGATGGTTCATTTGAAATTGATCTTACTCAAGATGCAGAAAAAGTGACTGTTTATGTAGAAGATGCTGCTGGAAATAAAGGGGAAGCTGAATTTGTTTATGAAAATACAGCAGAAATCAGCCTATCTGTAGACCAGTCAGATCTTACAATTGAAAAAGGCAAAACGGCATCAGTCATAGTTACTCAAACGACGAAAGATGGCGACGAATCAACAGATGAAGATGTAACAGCTAAAGCAACATACACAGTGGCAGATGAATCGATTGCAACAGCAGAAGCTGGTGTCATTACTGCAAAAGCTGCTGGCAAAACAACTGTTACTATTTCATATGGCGATAACGAAGTGAAAGTAGCTGTAACTGTAGTTGATGGAGAGCCAGGCCCAGAGCCAGAAATCAGCTTATCCGTCAATCCATCAGAAGTAAAAATTGAAAAAGGCAAAACGGCATCAGTTGTAGTTACTCAAACGACGAAAGATGGCGACGAATCAACGGATGAAGATGTAACAGCTAAAGCAACATACACAGTGGCTGATGAAGCAATCGCAACAGCAGAAGCTGGTGTCATTACTGCAAAAGCTACTGGCAAAACAACTGTTACCATTTCCTATGGCGATAACGAAGTGAAAGTAGCTGTAACTGTAGTTGACGGAGAGCCAGACCCAGAAAAAACGGTTAGCTTGAAGGCAGACAAGAGCCTATTCTTAATTAATGTAGGTGCAACAGACAAGGTGAAGATCACTGAAGTAACAACAATTGGTGATAAAGTAACAGAAGAAGATGTAACAGCTAAAGCAACATATAAAATGGCCAATGAAAAAATTGCAACCGTTAAGGAAGGCGTCATCTCAGGAAAGTCTGTTGGGATTACAGAAATGACTGTCACTTACGGTGGAAATACAGTTACGATTCATATTGCTATTGCACAACCCGATGGGGAAAGACCGGTTAGACCATTACCATAAGTTGTACTTAGGTCTTGGTAAAATCATTTGAAATAAATAAAGAAGAGTCAGCATTTTCAATGCTGACTCTTCTTTATTATTCTATTAGAAATCCAAAACAGAATAGGATTGCTTAATCATCCTTATCCTTCTTCATTCCTAATGTGATAGGTACTCACCTATATTTACAAAATGAATAGATTAGGATTACTGCTCATTGATCGTGCACGAGGGTATAAATGAAATACTGTATTAATTAATTTTTTAAAGTGAATAAATGACATTCTTCTATTTTCTAATGTAGGATAGTAATAGATAAAATTAGGGGGGGAATTACATGTTACATATTGGGATTATTGGCTTAGGAGCCATTGGTCAACGCTTGATTAGTCAATTCAAGAATCATTCTGAGGTTGAAATTGTGGCGGTATGTGATCAGTTGGAGACACTTGCCAAAGAATCTGCTAATGCGTTAGGTGGTATTCCATTTTATACAGAACCTACAAGTTTAATTGATCATCCGTTAGTAGACCTTGTTTATGTTGCAATTCCACCTAAGTATCATCATCCGATTGTAATGGAAGTGTTATATGCCAAGAAGCATGTCCTATGTGAGAAGCCATTGGCTAACTCCCTTGAGGAGGCAAATGAGATGGCTCAAACTGCCAAAGATGTGGGCGTGGTTCATGCGATGAACTTTCCACTCAATTATGGACAGGCGGCAGCTAAATTTGCAGAGTTGATTAATCAACAATATATTGGTAAGTTGCGTCGAATCCATTTGACGATGAATTTTCCAGAATGGCCGCGTACTTGGCAAAAGAATAATTGGGTAGGCGGAAGAGAACAAGGTGGGTTTGTTTTAGAAGTAGGCGTTCATTTTATTCAGCAAATATTAAAGCTTTTTGGGGACATTAAAAATATCCGAACACGCTTGGAATTGCCTGATAATCCTGAGGAGTGTGAGACGGGCATTATCGCAACCGCGGAGCTTACAGATGGAACGCCTATTTTAATCGAGGGATTAAGCAAACTAGCGGGCAAGGAGTTTATCGGTTTTACTGCATATGGCTCAGAAGGGGTGTTATCTCTTGAAAATTGGGGTCAATTAAAAGGTGGCAAATGTAGTGAGGAAATTAAAGAGATTTCATGTGAAAATATATCATCTACAAACTTGATTGAGGAACTTGTAAAAGCAGTGAATGGTCATGAAGCAGATCTTTACACTTTTGAAGTGGGTTATAAAGCGCAAGAGGTTTTAGAACAACTGCGGAAAATGTGAAGGCAGTTAATGATATTGTTCAAGTGAGGATACTAGACTGACAGTGAAAATGAGAGGATTACATGAAGATACATACTTATAAAGGTGAGACAGTACGCTTTGAAGTGAAGTATAAAAACCGAACTACGATAGGGATTTCAATAGATAGCTATGGAAATATTGAAGTCCAGGCTCCTAAAGGAACACCTGATGAAAGAGTACTTCAATTAATAGAAGAAAAATGGGATCTCATTCAGCAAAAGATAAAGGAATTAAAGGAAAGGCTGCATGGGAAACAGGAAAAGATTTATGAGCATGGAGAGAAATTTCTTTATTTAGGAAACGCCTACCCAATAATAATTTTCCAGGATACAAATATAACGCAAGATCATGTTGAGTTTGAAGGAGAAACATTGCATATATATGTGAAGATGCATGAGGATGAAAAAGTAAAACAAGCTTTAAAACGATTCTATTATCAGCAGTGTAAGTCTTTAGTGGAGAGGAGTATCGCCTCCTATCAAAGCAAATTTAAAATAAAACCACGTTCTATCCGCATATCAGACAGCAAAACTACATGGGGAACCTGTGATTCAAGGAGGCAGTTAACATTTAACTGGCGCTTAGCGATGGCCCCTCGTGAAGTAATTGACTATGTAGTCGTTCATGAAATGTGCCATTTCGTCCATCTGAATCATGACCGCTCTTTTTGGCGCCTTGTTGGCAGCATAATGCCTGATTATAAAGACAAGGAAAAGTGGTTGGCATTATCTAATAGGGAAATGACAGTATAGCCTTCAATAATAAACAGCTTAATTACTCATTCTAATTAGTTGAAGGGAATTATGAAATGGAAAATTGGATTAAAAGTATTATGGAGCAATTTGGGTATAAAATAAAGACTCATACTGGATCCGCTTTGGGTCCAGTATGAGTCTTACTTTTTAAAACGATAACCTACACCCCAAATGGTTTCGATAAATTGTGGGTTAGAAGGTTCCTCCTCGATTTTTTCCCTAATCTTTCTGATGTGTACAGTTACTGTTGTGTTGTCTCCAATCGAATCATAACCCCAAATGCGTTCGAATAAATGTTCTTTACTAAAAACGATATTAGGATTTGTTGCTAAAAAATACAATAAATCAAATTCCTTGGCAGTGAAGATTTTCTCTTCTCTACTTACAAACACCCGTCTTGAGTCAATTTGTATAAGCAGTCGATTGATTTGAATTTCACTCGGATGATGTACATGATTGATTAGACGTTCGTATCTTGAAATATGTGCTTTTACTCTCGCAACTAACTCATTTGGATTAAATGGCTTTACGATATAATCATCTGCTCCTCGATCAAAACCGCGAATCTTGTCTATATCTTCTTTTCTAGCCGTAACCATTAAGATGGGAATATCTAATGATTGTCGTAGCTTTTTACATAATTCGAAGCCATCCATGCCTGGAAGCATTAAATCTAATAGAATTAGGTTGTAAGAATTAGTCCGGGCAAGTTTTAATCCTTCATCACTAGTTATGGCAATATCACTTTCAAATCCATTCACCTCTAAATAGTCCCGTTCCAGTTCTGCGATATTTCGCTCATCTTCAATGAATAGTATTTTTTGCATTTATCTCACCTTCTTTAATTTGAAAGATATACTTGTGCCTTTTCCTACTTCGCTGGTAGCCCAAACAATTCCATCATGTCCTTCAATCATTTTTTTCACAATTGATAACCCAAGCCCACTTCCTCCTGTGGATGAATTTCTTGAAGTATCTGTACGGTAAAAACTTTCAAATATATATGGAACATCCTCTTTGCTTATGCCAATTCCATTATCTCTAATTTCCACTGTTACATGAGTAGGATCGGATGTTAGAAAGACTTTGATTTCTGTTTCGTTATGATCAATATATTTTAAACTGTTTTGGACTATATTAGTGACCACACGTTTTAATTTTTCTCTGTCTGCTTCCACTAAGTAGGTCTTTTCTTTATTTGCCAGAAGAGTGGCAATTCCATCTTCTTTTTCCAAATGAAAAGACAATTCATCAATAAAATCAGCAAAAAAAGAATATAAATCTACTTTTTCAAAATGGAAGGGGACACTTTGCAAATCCAATTTAGAGTAAAGAAATAATTCATCTATTAACTCGTTCATATCAGAATGAATGGGTTAATGGCCCTTGTAAGTTTCCTGTTAGAATAGGTGAGAAGATTCCGCTCATAATAATAGCCAATACCCCATAGCCAATTCCTGTAAAAAGTAAAGTAAGAATAGGTTGAGAATCACGTTTTATGACAACCGTAACAATCCAAATAATTGAAATAATTATGGTTGCTATTATACTAGTAATGGGTTTCCCGATGGCTTCAGATATGCCTAACATACTCATAAGTGGTCGTATAAGTGAGATGATAGATAGTGCAATAATAAGTGACCAATTTATTTTTAAAGTGGTGCTTTTATTTGACATTATGAATGACCTCTTTCCATAGTTTTAATACTTACAACTCATACAATAAATTCAATCTCTTATAAAAATATTAACCAGTTATTAAATAATTCTTAAATGATTTTTTTCTTGATTCTTTCTTTGATCTGGTAATCATCTCGTTAAAATGTATAGAACGGCTTATTTTTTTAGGATTGGCTCTGTTAAAACTGGATGTTGATTTTATAAAGTTTAAAAAATAAGCGGAGAAATTCCGGCTATATTGGGAAATACCTCTATTTCCTTAAAAATAAGGGGAGTTTTTCCGCTTATATCATTTAAATGGATGGATTTTGTCCTTTTTAAAGCAGTTAACCGGAATTTCTCCGCTTATATTCACTTTTTATGCTTTCTTTTTTACATTAACCGGAATTATTCCGCTTATATTTTGCTTCTGCAACTTTCTAGACAGAAATCGTCTGTGTATGTATGTATTCTCATACAAATACGAAAATCAACAGTGAATAATAACAGAGCCTTAGGATTAAATCGACATCCGACAATAAGCGTTTCTTTTTCATTGGGTGCTGTGGTGTATTCGTAATTATAATTAATACAAGAAGGAGGAAGAGGTTGTGCTAAAAAGTATGAACGAGGCGTTAGATTATATTGAACTGCATCTGCAGGACAAAATTGATTATAACGAAATAGAGAAGATTACAGGTACTTCTATTTATCACTTTCGGAGAATGTTTTCCTTTCTTTCTGGCATGTCATTAGGAGAGTATATTCGTAATCGGAAATTATCTAACGCTACTTTTGACTTGCTGCATAGAGGGATAAGTGTAACAGAAACAGCTTTCCAATATGGGTATGAGTCTGTTGATGGGTTTTCACGTGCCTTTCGGGATTGGTCGGGAATTAGTCCTTCAGAGGTCAAAAGGAAAAAAATGCTTAAAGCATTTCCAAAGCTCTCCTTCCAATTAACAATTCAAGGAGGAATAAAGATGGATTACAGAATTGAGAACAAAGAAACATTTAAGATAGTTGGTGTGAAAAAAAGAGTGCCCATTCAATTTGAAGGAGAAAATCAAGAAATTATAAATTTAGCTAAAAGCATTACCCCAGAACAGAGAAAAAAACTGCATAGCTATGCAAACATGGAGCCAAATAATGTCGTGAATGCATCCTATCATTTTGAAGATGGATGGTTGGAGGAAAAAGGCAGTCTTGATCATATGATTGGCTTCTTAACGACAAAAGACTCCGGCTTTGATGAGTTTGATGTGGTTGAAGTCCCAGCCCTAACTTGGGCGATCTTTTCATCTAAAGGGGAATTTCCAAAAGTGATGCAAGAGACTTGGGGAAGAATCGCCTCTGATTGGCTTCCTTCATCAGATTATGAATTAGTAGAAGCACCTAATATTTCATTTACTGGGGATTTATCTGACAGAAACAATGTTTATAGTGAGATTTGGTTTGCTGTAAAGAAGAAAGGTGAAACGAAATAAGGGGATGTTTGAAAAAACGTTATACCAATATTAAATTAAAAAGACGGGATCTAGTAGTGATTCGGTCTTTTTATATGTAATGTTTTTAGCTATATTAGATACAATTAGTAGAAAGCATGTTGCTGCAAACATTGTTTTAAAAACAACATCCTTTTAGAAAAAGCCTTTTAAAACCACAATAAGCCCCTGACATAGTCTGGGACTTATTGTTATTAACTAGTTATTGCTGAATCAACTGTTTATCGGAAATATGGAATCGGACATCTCCTACATTTTTAATAAATTGTTGATCATGAGAGACAAAAATAATTGTCCCTTTATATGCCTTAATAAACTGTTCCAATGCTTCAATCGCATTAATATCTAAAAAATTGGTTGGCTCATCTAATAATAAAATATTGTATTCGCCTAAAAAAAGGTGACATAGCTGGAGACGAATGGCTTCTCCGCCACTTAGCGATTTCACTCTTTTTAAAATATCAGTACCGATAAATTGCATGGAATGCAAAACACTTCGCAAAAATCCCTCATCATATTCAGAGCGGTTCTTCAAAAATTGCAATACCGTTTCATCACTTGAGAATTGATAACTCATCTGACGGAAATAGCCAATTTTTGCTTTTGGAGAAATCGTTAATCCAGAACTATTATTGGCAATAGAATGGAGCAATGTGCTTTTGCCACTCCCATTGCTGCCTGTAATTGCAATCTTTTTTCCGAGAGGCAGTTGAAAACTTACTGCATCTAGTAATTGGTTGTTCTCAATTTGGAGTGTAAAGCGATCAGCCATTATTGGAAATTTATTATGCAATTCTAATGATTTGGATTGATGGAAAATGATCGGTCTATCTACTTTTACAGCTTCTACTTCATGCAGTTGGTCAATTCGACTTTCAATTGCTTTTGCCGCACGTTGAACTGCTTTTTGGCTCGTGCCTTTTGATTTTGTCATGAATGATTTGTTAGGCATAGCGTTCGCTTCTTTTTTTGACATACGCCCTGCTTGTGCTACTTTTTCTGCCTTTTTCATTTTTTCCTGTGCTGCCTTTTCGAGTCGGCCTTTTTCCTTTAGGAATTGCTCATGTGCATGATTCTGTCTTTCTTGTTCAGCTTGCTTCTGTGCAAGATATTCACTGTAATTCCCAGAATAGACGCGCACCTTGCTATCCTGAACTTCCCATATCGTTGTAACAAGTTCATCTAGGACAGCTCGATCATGACTGATTAATATAAGTGCACCATAATAATAGCGCAATTCATCTAGGAAAAAGGCAATGCCATCTTGATCAAGATGTGTGGTTGGTTCATCAATGAGCAATGCTTCGTTATAATGTGTGAATAACTGGGCAAGCTTCAATCTTGTTTGTTCTCCACCACTTAATTGATTCGCTTCTTTTGGTACATCTAGCCTCCTAAGGATGGCTGGATCTGCTTCTACAGATGTCGGAGCTCCCAATTGTTCAAAATAGCCGAATCCAGTGTGGCAATGTGATGTTCCTGTAGTCGGTTGAATTCTATTTGCGAGTAACTTTAATAAAGTACTTTTTCCTGCCCCGTTTTTTCCAACAATACCGATACGGTCAAATTGATGTACCGCTAATCTATCAATTTTTAATACTTCTTTATCTAAAAAATTCACTTCAATATTATCTAATTCAAAACAAATTTGTTCCATTTTGCTACCTCCTGAAATGTTATGATTTCGTATCGATAGCCAGGATCGATAACGAGCTTAAGAAATTAGCTCAGTTATCAGAAAAACAATAGGAATTGCATGCTTATCCCTCATACAAAATTATTCTTTGTAAATATAATGATGATTCAAGTTCACAGGTAAATAAAAATGAATAAAATCCAATAAAAAAATCACAGACAAATTGTCTGTGATTGAGAGTAAAGGGATCAATTAACATGATTGAAGACAGCCGTAATCAAATCCATTTTTCTTCACATAATGAGAAGAAAAATGACATAAAAGGAAAGAATGGCAGACAATTCCGCCGTTCTCCACTTAAATGATCCTATTTGAAATGAAGATTATTAAAAAAGGACAGACTAATCCCGTTTACTCTGTATACACAAACAGAGCCTTTGAACATATTTAATTACTAGTTCAAAGTTGAAAAACGCAATTTCATCGAGTGTGTCATTTTTTAATAATCCTCCTTAATTTTGAAAGTACAGTGCTTATTATAGAGTCCATTTTTGAGGTAGTCAATAGAATAATCAAGATTCCCCTACGACATATGTATTTTGATTTAATTTGGAATAGAAATTATAATAAGGTAGAATGATTGAATGGAAACCGAAATGATGGGACTCATGCTAGTGATTTTAAAGAAATTTATACGAAAATAACTCCGGGTGTCTAAGAGTGATTCTCGGATTTTTTATCTTGTAAACAAAAGGAGAAAAGAACGTGACAAACAATGATTTATTAATTCGCTTACGCTACGCACTTGATATTAAAAATACAGATATGATTGAGATTTTTGAGCTAGGTGGTATTCATATAACGAAAGATGAACTTCGCAAGATTTTAACAAAGCCAACGGTAAATGAAGAAGGGGAGGTTGACTTGACCCCAACGGAGGAGTTTACACCATGTGATTACCGAATGTTAGATGCCTTCTTAAATGGCTTTGTAACATTTAAGCGTGGAAAGCAGGAGCCGAAACAAGGGAATGCGAATCCTCCTATACAAGTTTCCGGTAAGCAAGATAGTGCGAATAATTTATTCTTAAAGAAAATTAAAGTAGCTTTAAGCTTAACAACCGATGATATGATCGGAATCTTCTATGATGCTGGCTTAAATGTTTCTAAAGGTGAAATAGGCGGAATCTTACGGAAAGCTGATCATCGCAATTACAAAGAATGTGGAGATAACTTCACAAGGAATTTCTTAAAAGGATTAACGTTGAAGCATCGGAGTTAATAGATAACGCGATGACAATACAATGAGCATCATTCATATGCAGCAAGTTTGATTCACTTTATTTTATGAAAGGAAGTGTTCAGTCAGATGAAATTTCTTAAATTCTTGATAATAACGATTGTATTATTAGTTGCAATTAGTTATGGCGTTTATTATTTCGGAACGAATATGGCATCAGAAAAAATCATGGAAACAGTAACGACAGAATTAGAAAATAATGGCGGGTTGGAAGAAATAAAGCGAACAATAGAAAGTGATCCTGAATTACAATCATATGTAGAAGAAGCGCAAACAGCTAATCCAGAAACTCTTCCATTTACGACAAAAGAAGAAGCAACGAGAGCACTAATTAGTAAAATGGGCATTTCCGAGTTAAATGATATTCGAGTGAAGGTACAGGAAGGATCGATTTCGAAGGAAGAACTCCTTCAGGATATTGAAGGGAAATTAACAGAAGAAGAAATATTAGCATTAAAGGTGATTGCGTATAAAGAATTATATGGAAACTAGAAATGATTTTTAATAAGCTGTAGAATTGAAAGATATAGGCTTCTATTTTGTCAATTTAAATGTTGAAATAGAAGCCTTTTTTTTATTATTTATGGGTAAAGGATTGTAGTTAATTAATAGTAGAATCATTCAATAATATCTAATCTTTGCATAACTTAAAATGATTGCTATAATACTAGATGAGAATATTGCTTGACCAATTGAATCTAACATAGCTAGTAGGTGCCTTGTCTTTAGATAAGGTTAAAAGGGAAGCCGGTGTGAGTCCGGCGCGGTCCCGCCACTGTAATTCGGGGATAACCTCGCAGTACCACTGTTCCAGATAAGGAATGGGAAGGAGAGGAAGTCACTATACCCGAGAGCCAGGAAACCTGCCTACATAGCTTGCCAACGAAATCCTCCGTGGAAAAGGATAGGCTTAATCAGTATAAATTTATTTTATTTGTCTGGTTTTTGCATGCCTTGTTTCCGAATGGAAATAAGGCTTTTTTTCGTTGAAGAACAAGAAAGGATAGCTTTGGAGTTAGAAAATGATCGATCTCCAGTACCTTACTCCTATCAAACTTCAGGGTTCCTCCCTACGATAAATCAATACCGGTCTGAATTGTAAACCGTGTATTGAAAAAAGGAATCCTAATGCGTTTGTACGGTAATGATCAAGGTGTCTGTGCTTTTCTTGTTCAAGACTTCATGATATCAAGCTCATCTCGAACCATATATGAAGGGCAGAGGATTGAGTATGAAAAAGTTTTTGGCATTACTATTGACTGTGCTAGTAGCGATGACAATTAGTGCATGTGGGGCAGGAAATGATGAGGCAGAAAAAGACATCTCCACTCAAAGCGAATCTTCAGAAGCTGAAAATAACGGAAGTTCTGAAGTTGAAATAAGTGAGAAAGCAACGGTTTACCCGCTTACAGTAAAGGATGCAACAGGCTTAGAATTAACTTTTGATAAGGCACCAGAGCGTATTGTATCTACATCCCCATCAGAGACAGAAATTCTATTTGCACTAGGCTTAGGTGATAAAATTTATGGTGTTTCAGATTTTGATGATTACCCTAAAGAAGCTTTAACGAAACAGAAGGTTGGTGGGGTTACAAAGCCAAATGAAGAAACAATTATTGCTGCTGATCCAGATTTAGTGATTGGCGGCATATCAATGAAAGATGATATTGTGGAGAAATTTCGCGGGCTCGGTCTTACATTGTATAAAACAGAGCCAAAAAAGCTAGATGATATTTTAAATAATATTATTCAAATTGGCATCATTACAGATACGCAGGAAAAAGCAGAAGAACTTGTGGCACAAATGAAAGAAACGATTAAGACAGTAACAGATGTGGCAGCTACGATTAAAGAAGAAGATAAGAAAAAAGTATATATTGAATTTTCTCCAGGCTGGACGGTTGGCAAGGGGGAATTTATGGATGAGCTGATTACACTCGCTGGAGGAATTAATATCGCTTCAGATATGGAAGGCTGGAATGCAATCAACGAAGAGAAGGTTATTCAGGATAATCCAGAAGTTATTCTGTATACTGCTGAAGTAGTGGATGATAAGTCTGGTAAACCGCTGGAAGAGCTAATTACTTCAAGAAATGGCTGGGAAAAGATTTCAGCGATTCAAGATGGCAATTTGACTGGTATTGAAGGAAATATAATGTCTAGACCTGGTCCAAGAATAACAGATGCACTTACACAAATGGCAGAAGCGATTTATCCGGAATTGTTTAAAAAATGAAAAGAAGATTAGCACTATGGGGGGGAGCGGGATTCGTTCTCCTTCTTCTTTCAGTCATTATTAGTTTATCCCTTGGATCAGCCAATCTGCCAATCTCACATGTTTGGGGAATTATTCTACATCAGCTTCCATTTCTAGATGGTGTTATAGATACAAATTGGGCGACATCTTCCGAACAAATTATTTTAAAAGTTCGATTGCCTCGAGTTTTTCTTGCCATCCTTGTTGGGGCATGTTTGTCCCTTGCTGGGGCTGGTTTTCAAGGTGTATTACGAAACCCATTAGCCGATCCGTATACACTTGGGGTAGCATCTGGTTCAGCGGTTGGTGCGGCGTTCTTAATATTATTTGGGTATCATACGATTTTATTTGGTATTTGGACGATTCCATTAGTTGCATTTGTGACAGGGTTAATCAGTTTGCTCGTTGTTCTCCGCTTAGCAAATGTACAGGGAAAGTATAAATTAGAAACGATCATTTTATCCGGTGTCGTTGTCTCGGCATTTCTAGGTGCAATTGTTTCCTTTATGGTGTCAATGTCCGATCAAGTGGTGAATGAGATTGTCTTTTGGCTGATGGGAAGCTTAGCTCTTAGAGGCTGGTCTTTTACCTTTGTACTCATGCCATATTTGGCCATTGGACTTGTTATCTTGCTGTCATATGGCCGAACATTGAATTTATTTGCTTTAGGAGAACGCCAGGCTGCACATTTAGGTGTCAATATAAAACGTACAAGGCTAGTCGTGTTAATCGTTTCCACCCTGATTACTGCAGCGGCAGTGTCTATTGTTGGAACCATTGGTTTTGTCGGCCTTGTTGTTCCACACCTAGTGAGATTGATGGTAGGGCCTGACTACCGATTATTACTGCCTTTAACAGTTATCTTCGGTGCAATATATGTGCTTTGGGCGGATACAATCGCCCGTACATTACTTAGTCCGACAGAGATTCCGCTCGGGGTTGTGACTGCGGTTCTTGGAGCTCCATTCTTTGCGTACTTGCTTCGTAGAAATAAGCAAATGTCAGGGGGGAATTGATGGATGTTTATTGAAGTCGAGGGCTTGAGTATAAGTTTTGATAATCAGCCTGTGCTTGAAGAAGTTAGCTTTTCAGTTAAACGAGGAGAATGCTTAGGGATTATTGGCCCGAATGGAAGCGGCAAGTCCACATTACTTAAGCTTTTGTCAGGTGTAGAAAGGCTGACGTCTGGCTGGATTGAAATAAATGGAAAACGAATTGAAAAATATACACGAAAAGAGCTAGCCAAATGGTTGGCAGTCCTGCAGCAGGAATCTTTGCCTCCAATTGGTTTCACAGTTAGAGAAGTGATTGAGATGGGACGGTTTCCCTTTCAAAATTGGCTTGGAGAAGAGGCAACTGAAATGGATCAGCTTATCCATTCCATTCTCGACAAAATGGAGCTAAACGTTTTAAGTGATCGTTATCTAGAAAACTTAAGCGGTGGAGAGCGGCAGCGTGTAGCTCTAGGCAAGACGATGGCTCAGCAGCCTAAGCTTTTGATGCTTGATGAACCAACAACTTATCTAGATATTGGGCATCAAATCCTTCTAATGGATCGAATTCGAGAATGGCAGCAGGAGGATGAGTTGACTGTTATTTCGGTTCTGCATGATCTAAATCTCGCTGCACTTTATTGTGATCGATTGTTGCTTTTACATAATGGACAAGTCGTAGCAGTTGGATCCCCTGCCGATATTATTCGACCTGAACTGATTGAGGCAGTGTATGGTACCGCCCCGATTGTGATGGAGCACCCTGTTTATGGACTGCCGCAAATTATCCTTCAGGGAGAAAGTATTGATTCTCAGGAGCTGTCAACAAAGAAGAAAAAAGATAAGGTGGGAATCTCCCAGTAAGTAATACAAATTCATGAAAACTAAGGGAATATGCATCCAATTAATAAATGGAGGGATTCGTAATGAGTAAACCAAGTAAAGAACGAGGATTAACACTTGTTTATACAGGAGATGGCAAAGGGAAAACGACTGCAGCAGTAGGACTAGCTATAAGAGCATATGGCCGAGGGAAAAAAGTGCTCATGATTCAATTCATTAAATCACCCGAGCGTACATATGGAGAGAAGCTTGTATTTGATAGGCTTGGCATTGAAATAGTTCAAAAAGGGATTGGTTTTACTTGGACAAAAACGCCTGAAGAGCACCGTGCTGCACTTAAAGAAGCATGGACATATACGAAGGAGCGAGTGATGGCAGGTGAGCATGATCTTGTTATTTTAGATGAAATTAATAATGCACTCGCAATTAATGGATTTCCAATTGAAGATGTTTTGCCGCTTCATGAAGTTCTTGAACTCATTTCCAATCGTCCACAAGGAATGCATCTTGTTCTAACAGGAAGAAACGCAAACACAAAAGTCATTGAGGCAGCTGACCTCGTTTCAGATGTGACAGTGTTAAAGCATTATTATGATGAAGGAATTCCTGCTGTTATGGGGATTGAATTATAGGATCAAGTCTAACTGTTAAACAACTATCCTATTAGATGTGAAAGGGGAGAAACGTAATAATGAGAATTGTATCGTTATGTCCAAGTAATACCGAGCTTCTTGGATTTATGGGATTGACATCCTTTATCGTAGGTGTTGATAACTATTCAGATTGGCCAGCACAAGTGAATGATTTGCCTAGACTAGGGTCTGATCTGGATATCGACATCGCTGCAGTTGAAGCTCTACAGCCGGATTTAGTTCTTGCCTCATTGACAGTACCAGGAATGGAGAAGAATATTGAAGGTTTAAAGGAGAGAGGCTTGCCCTTTATTACACTGAATCCAAAGAGCTTGTCTGATATTGCGGATAATATGCTTGAGGTAGGAAAAGCAACAGGTCAAGAAGAGATTGCACAAGCAGTCTATAGTAAATATGTTGGCTTACTTGAGCAATTTGCGGAGTTTGGACGAAAGGTAGAGGAACGCCCACGATTGTATTGGGAATGGTGGCCGAAGCCAGTGTTTACTCCGGGTGGCACGAATTGGTTAACCGAAATCAGCAATATGGCAGGTGGTCATAATGTTTTCGCAGATGACGAGCGGGCCAGTGTGAAAACAGATTGGGAGGACGTAAGAAAGCGTGATCCTGATTATATATTGATGGCATGGGTTGGTGTAAAGGAAAAACAAATGAAGCCGCAATTGCTCAAACAACGACCTGACTGGCCAGAAATGAAGGCAATTAAGGATAATCGAGTAATGGTGATGGAGGAATCCCTTTATTGCAGGCCTTCCCCACGCCTACTTCTTGGTATCCAAAAATTAGGTATCCTGCTCCATCCACATCTTTTTCCTGCCTATGATGAACAGAAAGCAGAGGAATGGGTATGTCCATCAATCGAATTGTAGTAGCAGGAACAGGAAGTGGTGTGGGGAAAACAACGGTAGCAATTGGACTAATGGCCGCTTATAAAGCACTTGGCTATACGGTACAAGGATTTAAATGCGGCCCCGATTATATCGATCCGACATACCAAACCGCAGTAACTGGCAGGAATGCCCGAAACTTAGACAGCTGGATGTGCAGTGAGTTAGCTGTGAAGGAAATTTTTTTACGAGGAAGCGTAGATGCTGATGTGGCCATCATCGAAGGGGTAATGGGCTTATTTGATGGGAAGGATCCGCTATCTGACACGGGAAGTGCTGCGGAAATTGCTATGATTACAAATAGTCCAGTGCTGCTTGTCGTTGATTGTGGTGGAATGGCCCGTAGCGCTGCTGCAATCGTGAAGGGCTTTCAATTATTATCCCCGAACGTTCGTCTATGTGGGGTGGTTGCGAACCGTGTAGGAAGTGTTGGGCATTATGAGTTAATTCAGCAGGCGGTTGAAAAAGAATGTGGGATTCCTGTTGTAGGCTACTTAACTAAAGATGAAAGGCTTCGCATGCCTGAGAGACATCTTGGACTTGTTCCTTCTATTGAACGAGGAGAGCTGAAGCCTTTCTTCGACTTGCTCTCAGAAACCATTCAACAGAACTTTGACTTGGCTCATCTTTATCAAATAATGGGCTCACAAACTATTGAATCCTCAAAGGCTCTATTTGGTACGCAAAAGAAAGAGAGTCAAGTAAGAATTGCCGTTGCAAAGGATCAAGCATTTCATTTCTACTATCCCGAAAATTTGGAGCTCTTAGAGCATTATGGAGCGGAGCTTGTCTTTTTCTCTCCTCTTAGGGGGGAACGGGTGCCCTCTAATGTGCATGGTTTATATCTAGGTGGTGGGTTTCCCGAAGAATTTGCGGTTGAATTATCAAAGCAGGATGATGTCCTTTTGTCCGTTCGTGAGGCAATCGAAAGTGAGATGCCTTCTGTGGCTGAATGTGGTGGATTCATGTTTTTGACTGAATCGATTGAAACGATCGGCGGAGAAGTGTATCCGATGGTTGGAGTGATTCCTGGAAAAGTGAAGATGCACACAAAGCTTGCGGCACTTGGCTATCGGGAAGTCACGGGAATGGATGGAAATTTCTTAATTGGGCCGAATGATCGGGCCAGGGGGCATGAGTTTCATTACTCAACCTTCGAGCCTGCTCGTGAAATTCTTTCATCCTATTTTGTCTCTGGATCGCGAGGGACAAAGCACGAAGGCTATCTATCTAACAATCTGGTTGCAGGTTATACACATATCCATTTTGGTTCCGCTCCAGAACTTCCACAGCGCTGGGTAGAACAGTGCAAGATGTTTAAAAGTGGTGTCTGATATTGATAGAGAATAAACTAAAGCCGATACTGAAACCAGTTTCGGCTTTACTTATATATGTAAGCAGGGAGCAGATCTGCCGTTTGTCCAATATAGCAATGATGACGGCGGATATAATAGGGGAGATGGCGAATATATCCAAGTTGACGGCCAATATTTACGAAAGTATGGCGAATATATGCGCAGTGACGGCGAATATAGGATATTCACAATCCCTTTTAGTAAAAATAATCTTTGTTGATTCGTTAATTTAATGATTCTGCATACCTTTTGAAATTATCTACGATCGCTTCCCATCCACTTTTTTGCATTTCGATCGGATTTTCACTTTCCGCATCAAATATTTCACTTACAATGGTATCATTTCCATGAGAGGTAAATGTGATAGTCACTTTCCTTCCGTCGTCAAGCGTATAAGCAATATATTCATTTATTCGTATTTCATCATAAATCCCGCTAAAGTCAAATCCAAAACTTCCATCCTTCGCTTCCATTCTTGAAAGGAACTTTCCACCAGCTCTTAAATCATTTTCAGCTAACGGGGTATGCCAATCTTCTGAAGCGTGATTCCATTTAGTAATATGTATAGGCTCAGTCCAATATTCCCACACCTTTTTAACCGGAACATGAATGGTTGCTTCGACCATTATTTTCACTTGCTTACCTGCTTCCATCTCATTTTTCATCCTCTCAATATAAAATCACTCATTCTAAATTTATATTACCAAGTTTTCTTTTAAATAGTAACAAAATTCAATCAAAGTAAACGGATCATTTTTAATGAGCTTAGTTTAGTGCTGTGTTCCTTTTCTTTGTTCAAAATTCAACTGTCGAATGATGTTTAAAATTACCTTGTCTGTTGATAATAAACTAGAGATTAATGGAAATTGAATGAATTCAAGTGAATTAGGTGTTTTACATGGAACGAATATCACAATATCAATTATTTGTATTAACTGTTTTTTTTCAAGTTGGAACTACGATTATTTTTGGTTTTGGTGCCGCAGCTGGCAGAGATGCATGGATTGTTACGATTATCTCATTACTAGTAGGTATATTTGTTATTAGCATTTATCTATTTCTTTCCTATCTAAATCCAGGATTAACATTAGTTGAATGGTTTCCAGCTCAATTTGGAAAATGGATTGGTACCCCAATTGCCTGGCTCTACCCTTTATTATTTTTATATGAGGGGGGAAGGATATTAAATGACATTAAGTATTTAACAACTACGATTATATTAGTGGACACCCCTTTCTTGGCGATTATTCTTTTTTTTCTACTTGTAGTTGCCTATCTTCAATATTGTGGGATAGAGGTGATCGCGAGAATTGGCGAAATCTTTTTTCCTTATTTTCTTGTAATGATCTTAGGTAGTGTCGTTCTAATTTTAGTATCCGATATATTACGGGTGGATAATCTACTGCCTGTCTTAAAAAATGGCTGGAAGCCCATTTTGGCGTCAACTTTTCCTTTAGGAGCAAGTCAAGGGTTTGCCCAATCTCTTGAATTAGCGATGATTTGGCTGCTCGTAAGCACTAGCCATAAAGAAATAGTAAAAACTACGTTGTTTGCAACAGTTTTCTCAGGACTTCTGATCTTGATCACGGTATTGATGATTATCACTGGAATAGGGGAATTTTTTTATAAAATAGAAAGCTTTCCTATGTTTGCCTTAGTGTCAAAAGTGAATATTGGAGGAATTATTAAAAACTTAGATGCCTTTGCTGTACTCCTTTTTATTATTTCCGCCTTTTTTAAACTCTCTCTTCATTTATTCTTTGCTATAAGAGGGTTCCAGATACTGACTAAGGTAGAGAGTAGCCGGAAGTTAATTATCCCAATCACGATCATTTCGATCTATCTTGGCTATAGTGTTTCTTCCAATTATGAGGAGCATATAAAGGTTGCGATTGAAGTATTTCCATATAATTTAT
Source organism: Cytobacillus eiseniae (assembly GCF_017874625.1). GTDB lineage: Bacteria > Bacillota > Bacilli > Bacillales > Cytobacillaceae > Cytobacillus > Cytobacillus eiseniae. Next base: position 98,752 of record NZ_JAGIKZ010000006.1, read on the forward strand.
GGATTATGCTTTTATGGATTTTGCCTTTTGCTTTATTAATCGTCACGTTAATTAAAAGAGCAATAAAGAACAGAAAAAAGGAAATGGCACAAGCAAAGGAGTGATGAGGATGATCAAAGATTGGTTGTTTCCATGGGAATCACATATTATGATCAATCATCCATTGGCGATGCCGGTATTTATGGGAATCGCTTCGTTTTTTTTATCTATTGTTACTTGGACGAGAGGGAATAACAATCAGAACAAATCAAAACAGAAAGACATGGATGAGAATTAATGCATTTGCGATTTAATCTAGAACTCTTTGTTTAAAATAGCAGCTTAGAATCGATTGGGAGTTTTGCAAATGAGACGAAACATGTTCTTCAAAAATACTAAAATTAAGAAAGATGATTGGGATAATGTAACAGTTAAAGTAGATGCAGAACTTATTCCTGCTAAGATTTCTGAGGTTTTAAATAATATAAAAATAACAATGGGCAATAGTACTGATCTTGTCACAAGGGATTTTAAAACAGGGAAAGATGGTTCCATAGATATTGGAATTGCTTATGTGGATGGATTAGCTGATAAAGTATTTGTCCAAGACTATATCATTCAACCGTTAATGACCGATTTAAGAATGACAGGGCTGGATATAGAAATTGAAAAAGATCCAAACGTATTTGAAGTCATCAAGAACTTTAATTTAGTTAGTGGGGATTTGAAAGAAATTATCGATTTAAAGACTCTTTATACTCATTTACTTTCCGGCGACACAATCGTATTGATAGAGGGATATAAGAAGGGTTTTGCAGTTAGTTCACAAGGATGGCAGGATCGTGGAATTCAAGAGCCTACTTCACAGACTGTCGTCAGAGGCCCAAAAGATGGTTTTACGGAAACGCTGAGAACAAATACATCGCTAATAAGAAGGCGCATTAAAAATACGGACCTTTGGATTGAAACCATTCCTGTTGGAAATAAAACACAAACAGATGTAGCACTCCTATATTTGAAGGATGTTGCAAACCCGAAGATCGTAAATGAAGTAAGAATGAGAATTAATAAAATTGAAATTGATGCGATATTGGAAAGTGGTTATATTGAAGAAATGATCCAGGATAAAACATTTACAGTTTTTCCTACCATTCATAATACTGAACGTCCAGATGCAGCTTGTGCAGCAATCTTAGAAGGAAAAATTATTATTATGGTTGATGGTACACCATTTGTTTTAATTGCACCAGCTGTCTTTGTTGAGTTTTTTCAATCGAGTGAGGATTATTATCAAAGGGCAGATATTAGCTCATTACTGAGAATGTTACGGTACTTTTGTTTGTTTCTTGCATTAATTACACCATCAGCCTACATAGCAGTTACTACTTTTCATCAAGAGATGCTGCCAACACTTTTATTAATTAGTTTAGCTGCACAGCGTGAAGGTGTACCTTTTCCAGCTCTTATAGAAGCAGTAATGATGGAAGTCACCTTCGAAATATTAAGGGAAGCAGGAGTGAGAATGCCAAGGGCTGTAGGTTCAGCTATCTCGATTGTAGGTGCCTTGGTTCTAGGACAAGCTGCAGTGGAGGCTGGCATTGTTTCAGCAACAATGGTCATTATTGTTTCCTTGACAGCAATTGCCAGCTTTGTCTGTCCATCCTTTAATATGGCCATCTCAATCAGAATATTACGGTTTGTCTTTATGATCTTAGCTGCAACATTTGGCTTGTTTGGGATCATTATGGGACTAATCATGATGGTCGCACATTTAGCTAGCCTTCGGTCATTTGGGGTTCCATATTTATCACCGATGGCTCCAATGGTCGCTGCTGACCAGAAAGATGTTTTTGTTCGTGTCCCGATTTGGAAAATGATCACAAGACCTAGTTTTATTAGTCAGTCCGATAGTCGAAGACAGGCAACTCCTAGTCCTAAGCCGCCCAATAAATCTACGAATGAAGGTGGATCTCAAGGTGAAAATAAATAAAAAAACAGCTTTGCTTTCTATTGCCTTTTTCATTTTAATAGGTTTGACAGGTTGTTGGAGCGCCCATGAATTATCTGAGTTGGCTATTGCTACTGGTCTTGGAATAGATAAGACAGAGGATGGATATAGAATTTCGGTGCAATTTGTCAATCCAGGAGAAATAGCGGCCAAAAAAGCATCATCTGGTGTCCCCATTTCCGTTCATACGGCAGAAGGAAGGAGTATGCTGGAAGCTGTTCGAAAGTTAACGACTACGGCTCCAAGAAGGGTGTACTTAGCACATGTGCGTGTGATTATATTTGGTGAAGAATTAGCAAAAGAAGGTTTAAGAAAGCCATTAGACTTTTTATCAAGGGATCATGAAATGAGAGCTGACTTTGTTATCGCAATTGCGAAAGGCTTGAAAGCGGAAGACGTAATAAAAGTCATTGCGCCTATGGAAAAAGTATCGGCAAATAAAATTTTCACCTCTATTGAAACATCAGAGAAAAATTGGGCGCCAACCAAGATTGTTTTATTAGATGAATTGATCGAATCATTGGTTAGTGATGGGAAGGAGCCTGTCATAACTGGTGTTTATTTGACAGGGAATTCAGAACTCGGAGGGAATATTAAGAATATCCAACAAGTAAATACACCTACTAAAATAAAATCGGATTATTTAGCTGTCTTTAAAGGAGATAAATTGATTGACTGGTTGGATGAATCGGAAAGTAAAGGCTTTAATTACATAACGGATAATATTACGAGCACAGTTGGTTTTATTGAGTGTGAGGGTGGAGGAACGCTGACGATTGAGACGATTCGAAGTAAAACAAAATTAGAAGGAGCAATTGAAAATGAGAAACCAAAGATAAAGATTTATGTGACAGCTGAGTCAAATATTGGAGATGTTGAATGTCCAATTGATTTATCTAAGTCGAAAACAATTAAAGATATTGAAAAGAAATTCAATGAAAAAACAAAAGATATCATTATGAGTAGTGTAGAAAAGGCTAAAGAGCTAGGAACGGATATTTACGGCTTTGGGGAGGCCATTAATAGATCTGAGCCTAAAAAGTGGGAAGACTTGAAGAAAAAATGGGATGAGGAATTTAAGAATACGGAAGTTGTGGTGAAAGTGGATTTGAAAATTCGTAGAGTAGGCACAATCGCTGAATCATTCCAAGAAGAAGAGGATCAGTAGGATCGTGAGTATCTTATGGATTTTACTAGTAACTGCATTTGTTATTTTATTGGAGAAACCTAATATTTCAAAACGATGGAATAAAAAAGAGAAAATTATTTTTTTTGTCTCCTTGTTGCTTGGAATTGGCTTAGCTATTGCTTGGGTTTTACAAGTTGATTTAATCAATCCAATGGAAGTCATTACCGAGTGGTATCGGCCGATATCAGAGCCTTTTATATCCTATATGAATCAATTCAAATAGTTCAAATTAAAGTTATGTGCACTTTCCATGTAACTGCATCGGGGAGGGGGATAAGCAGTGGAAACGGTAAATATAAGTGTAAGGCAATTTACAATCCTAGTCATCATGTATACATGGGGAAGTGCAGTCCTCCTAATTCCAGCAGGGCTCGCTTCCATTGCTAAATCGAACGCATGGATCTCTTCGCTAGTAGGTTTATTATTTGGATTAGTATTAGTTTTACTTTATATGAAAATTGCTGCTATTTATCCTGAAAAAACATTTGTTGAATTAAACAGAATTGTTTTTGGAAGATGGATTGGTACAATTATTTCCATCCTATTTTTGTTTCCCATTTTCTTATTATCAGCAGGTATTCTTAGAGAAATTGGTGAATTTTTTACAACTCAGGTTATGATTGAGACGCCGATCCATGCGATTCACATCTTGACTTTAATTGTTGCTATTTATTGTATTCGAGCAGGGCTTGAGGTCATTTCGAGGACATGCGAGATTTTTTTCCCATGGACAGTCTTATTCTTAATTGTTCTTGTCATTTTTCTGCTACCTGAAATGAAAATAGAAAATCTACAGCCCAATTTTGCTAAAGGTTTTGGCCCGATTTTGGGAGCAGCTTATCCATATATAAGTATTCCATACTGTCAATTAATTGTATTTTTAATGATTTTTCCTAATGTAAACAATGCTCCAAAGGCGAGAAAGTTTTTTTTCTTTGGTGTTATTATTGCTAGTTTAGGGATTACACTTATAACGATTATGTGCCTTGGGGTTCTGGGCGATGACTTTACAAGCAGAAATATGTATCCTACTTATGTGCTAGGGAAAATGGTTAACATTGGTGGATTTATTGAAAGAGTAGAAGTATTGGTTGCAATTAGTTGGATATTAAGTACCTTTTTTAAATTTTTAGTGAGCTGCTATGCCCTTCTTTTAGGCATGACGCAGATTTTGAAATTAAACGATATGAAAGTATTAGTCTTTCCATTAGGTTTTCTATTATTGGTTTATTCAATGGTCTCTTATCCTAATATCGTTTATTATAAGGAAATTATCTATTTGATGTGGACCCCATATGCGTTGACCGTATTCTTTTTGCTGCCATTATTTGTGTTAACTGTGGCAATTGTTAAAACAAAAATAAGCAGCTAAAAACATATCGCTCAAAGAAACACGAGAGAAGCTGGAGAGATTCTCCAGCTTCTCTCGTGTTTTTTATCGTTAGTTGTAAAGGAGTATAGACAAAAGGAGAATGGAGAATTCCTAAGTAGTTCCGTTCCGAGGAAGAAAAGCATTTTAGCAAGAGAATTAACATATACTTCCACTGTATTCTTTATATTATTTCACAAGGATTATTATCGAAAATAGCAATCGATTTAGCATACGTTTTAACCATTGGGCAGTAGTTATTGGTCATACTATAAAATTTGCGTTAATAACGATGTAAGATGACTTTATTAATTCTCTAGAACTAAGAAAGTATCGGTTGGGGAATCAGGTTGATCACCCGAGTTTATGAATAGACGGAAAATTTCCGCCTATTTCGTAATTATTAATAAAAATGGCCCAAATAAGCGGAAAATTTCCGTCTAATGCCTTGAAAAATTCAAAAATGAGGGATTTTTCATTGAATAAGCGGAAAATTTCCGCTTATTTCACCCAAAACGAACTTCATTCTACATTTAAGCGGAATTTTTCCGCTTATTTTTTTTGCTGGTTACTCGAGTAAGGACGAGATTCCTTATTTAAATAGAAGTGAGGTCATAAGCAAGGTTGTTCTTTAGCAAAATTCATTTATCTACCTTATTAGCTAAAGATGCATTAGTTGAAGAACAAGTTAGCAGAGGAGACGCAAACCTCTGCATTTTAATGTGTAATTTTATAGTCTAAAAGTATGTGATTTAACTTCATATTGCTTTATGAAATCGTGTTTACTACTTTATAACCGAACTACTTGGCGAATACCAGTCTCCTTTATATATTCCTAATTAAAGTAATGGAATAATAATAAGAAAAAAATAATAATAAATACTTCACAATAGTGTACGTCGTACAGTATAATAAAAACAGGAGTTGATGACATGAGTGAAACAAATGAACATTTAGATAAACTAATGCAGGAATTGAGACGTGGCACACTTACGATTGGTGTTCTTAGTCAGCTTTATGAACCACAGTACGGATATTCACTCGTAGCCTCGCTTGAAGAAAAAGATTTTCAAGTGGAAGCAGGTACGCTTTACCCTTTGCTCCGCAGGCTAGAAAAACAGGGTCTTTTAGTGAGTGAGTGGGATACAAATGAAACAAGGCCACGGAAGTATTATCTTTTGAGTGAAAGTGGAAAAGAAGTTTTTGAACAGCTTGTTGTTGAGTGGAAGGATATGGTTAATCGTTTAGACAATTTGCTTATTAACAAAGGAGGATCATAAAATGGAGAGCATTGAACGGTATGTACACGCAGTTACTCATTTATTGCCGCAATCACAGAGAGAGGATATCGCTAAGGAACTACGCGGCCTCATTGAAGATATGCTCGATGAACGGGTACAAGATGGCAACGCAACAAAAAAAGATGTGGAAGAAGTGCTATTGGAGTTAGGTGAACCTCGAAAATTAGCAAATAAATATCGGGGTACGAACCGTTATTTAATTGGCCCAGAATTATTTGACCATTATATTATGGTGTTAAAAATAGTTTTAATTGCAACAAGTGCGGTCATTGGCGTGTCATTTATAATTGAGATAATTATGGATCCGCCTTCAATATTACAAGCATTTATCTCGTTTATTGTTTCTGTAGTCACAGGGTTACCTATGGCTTTTGCTTGGACGACGTTTGCCTTTGCGAGCCTTCAATTTTGGGGAAATAAACAGCTTAAGGTGGTGGATTTACAGCTAAATAGTGATTGGAAGCCCTCTGATTTACCACCGATTCCTCATCCTAAAGGCCAAGTGAAAAAAGGAGAAGCGATCACAGGAATTGTTTTCTACATTATCTGTATTACGTTTTTTGTCTTCTCTAGTGATTATTTTGGTATATGGGTTTTTGATGATGGAAAGTTTAAAGAGGTTGTCCACTTCTTTAATGAACAATATATTGGGTACTGTATGCTGTTCATTTTTCTAATCTTCGGTTTTGGTATTATAAAGGAATGTTTGAAATTGGTTCATGGAAGGTGGACGATGCAGCTTGTTTTATTTACAGCTGTTGTCAATATCTTTTCCATAATTGGATTAATGATCGTTATTGCTGAACCGTTGATTTGGAACCCAAACTTCATAACTCAATTGGTAGAAAGCGGGTTACTGGCTGTAGATAGTGAATCATTTCAAACACTTAGTGTGATATGGGAACAAGCAACAAAGTGGCTGCTTATTATCTTTTTATTTACACTAATATGGGATATTATTGATGGGTATATTAGAGTACGGAAAAGTAAATAGAAGTAGGGAGTACAGTGGTTGAAAATGAGCCATTGTACTTTTATTTGTCTAAAAGTGATAAAATGTCAAAAAAATTTAGGATGATTAAATACGCGCTATACATAGGATATAAATAATAAAAAGTGCTAATCAACTCGCTGGATCTCACGCTTTTGGTCAGTTGATATGTTATGGTTAGTGGCGAAGACTAAGAATGGAGTGAACCCTTTGACTTCAAACGCTGAATTGCAAAACCTAGATCTAATTGATTTATTAAGTGAGCGTCATAGTTTAGTCCGAAGAATTTCGGAGAAAGCATGGAACGATCAAAGTGATATTTATATCTCTAATTCTGAATGGTATATTATGGCTCGGATTTATAAAAAGCGTCCAACGATTTCGTATATCACAAAAAATGTAGAAATTTCTCGCCAGGCTATACATAAATTTATTAAAAACCTTGCCGCAAAAGGATTAGTAGAAATCAATAATGTAGAAAATAACAAGAAAGAAAAATGTATTCAGTTAACAGCATTAGGTGAAGAAAGCTACGAAAAAAATGAGGCACTTAAAGCTCAGCTTGAGAGCAAAATTGCAGATAAAATTGGTGTCAAGCAAGTAGCCATTCTTAAAGACTTATTAAAGCTGGACTGGGGCATCGAACAACATTAATAGGCGGAAGCTTACCAAAAAAAACGACTGTGTATAAAACTAAGTATTTTCATTTTTTTACAGAGAAACAAATCTTAGCAGAAGACATATAAAGGAAATAATTATTGCATGTAAAAGGAATGTTTTTACTATTATGATTAGGTTGTAAGCAAAATTGTAATATTATTTGTAGTTAATAGGACACATGTTCCGTTAAATGCGAAAATAATTGTATTTTTGCATTCTTAATGGACATACGTTCCGTTATTTATCCGAAAGGGTGTTGTTTTCACCTAATTAATAGCAAATAACGTACTCAGTGTCCGATAACTCTCCAAAATAGGATAATTTATGATAATAACGTACTCAATGTCCTCATAATAGATAAAACGAAATTTAGTAAGGTGGGATTGAATAAAATAAGTAAAAACACATGGATTTCCATACGGAATCCATGTGTTTTTGCTTGCTAATGCGAAGGCTATTATACATTTTCGGAACTACTTAATATAAAACAGCTGTGCTTTATTAGTAAAACGTTTAATAATAAATGAAATCCGAGTCTATTTATTGACTCGGATCTTTTTAATTGCTAAACGTTGTATATGTTGAAAATGCTGGTTTTCCTGTGGATGCAAATGGAATCATTTTATCTAGTTTTCTGTGTATAATTAAATTGGATAGACGAATAACTACGTACTCAACTTGTGATAGGAACGTGAAAAAAAGGAAATCTTTTGGATTATTAATAGTTATTTGAATGATATTGTTTACATATATTAAGAGATCATTAAATAGAGGGAATGGATTGTATGAATAAAGATTTGCTGAAAAAGGTGAATGCAAGCTATCGAAAAGCTGAACAAAGGGCTTCACACTACTTCAAAGTATTGCATGAGCAGGTGAACGTACAGGCATATGCAGATACCCTAACAAAAGACTTCCAATCGTGGAAACATAATCATATCCAACATTCCCTTCTTTCTTACTTTTCGCGAAAGAAGGGAAAGCCTGATCCAAGAAACTACCAGAAATATATCCAATGGCTTGATCATACTGGTAAGTTAGATCATTATTTAGATCGCAGCATTTCTTATATTTATATGCGTGATTTGGGCAAATCCCTTCACTCATTTGATACAAGGAATAGAATAAATCATGTGGTTGAGAATTTAAAAAGTCAGTTAACCAGTCCAACAGGGATGAATGATGAGTTTTTTAATATGGCAGGATTATATCGAAAAGCCCAGCGGGAAGGCATTGAATCCACGATGATATGGGCGATAAATAAGCTGAAATCAGTTTCTTCAATGATTCCAAAAGAGATGGATGTAGCACAAGCCCAGCGGAAGATTATTAAAATTATTGCAGGTGTATTGATGCATGAAATTGAAGAAATGAATGGGGTTATATCTCAAGAAGAACGTACGAAAAGGCTAGACCATGCGATTCGACTAGGCTTTTCCTATGGGCTGACCTATCCTTTCATTGATGATTTGCTAGATGCTAAGATTTTATCTGAAACAGAGGAGAAGCAGTATGCTGATTTGATACGCACAGCACTAATTACAGGAACTGTACCTGCATTAGGCAAATGGAGTGGGAAGAATCGTGAGCTAATTTCGTATATACATATGGAGCTGAATGAGGCGTTTCAATTTATTAAGAGTCAACAGCGACTAGAAACTAGACAACAATTTTTTAATCAAGCATATGTGTTCTTTCATTCACAGGAAGTGGACCGTGTAAAGGACCTTTCCAATGGTAATTATACAAATGAGGAGCTTTATATTCCAGTTATTTTAAAATCCTCATCTTCGCGATTAATTATTCGCTCCTTAATCAATGCACCAGAAGATGATGGTTTTGATGAACGGACATTTTTTTATGGCATATACAATCAATTGGCAGATGATTTTGCAGATATGTATGATGATTTGAAAGATGGTGCAGTTACCCCTTATACTTATTATTTAACCTATCATAAAGAACGCGCCGATCTTATCAATCCTTTTGAACTATACTGGACTGTTATTAGTCATTTGATTCATCAAGTGTATCAATCAGATAAAAAGGCGTGTGAAATTATACTGAATCGAGCAATAAATGGGCTGAAGCGCTATAGAGAGCGGATGGGATCACAACAATATCAAGAAGTGATGGAATTATTTGCTTCTAGCAATGAATCATTTACTCATCTCATACAAAAAATGGTCCGAAAAGCAGATGATGTTGATTTTTTTGATAAGCTGCTTCGAGATCAAATGATTATCAATTTAAAAAAGGAACAGCAGGAGCAAACAGAGTTCTTACATACAATCGAAGAGGTTCGTAAGCAAATTAATGATCATTTACTCATTTCAAAAGCAGAAAGAGATCCATTATTAAAGGCGCCGATAATTGAAGCTGCAAATTATAGTCTAATGGGGGATGGGAAGCGCTTGAGGCCAATTATGACTTGGTTCATGGGTGTGCGAGAATACGGATTAAATCCATCTGACATTATGCCGCTCTTAAAATCATTAGAGTATATGCATACGGCATCTTTAATTTTTGATGATTTGCCGTCCCAGGATAATGCGCCTATTCGGAGGGGGCGTCCGACCCTTCATAAAGTATATAATATTGCGGTTTCAGAATTAACGGGACTTTATTTAACTCAGAAGGCGATCCATGAACAAGCATCACTTGAACAGTTTGATTCAAGTATAGTGCTGGATCTGATCCGTTATTCAGCTAAAATGACAGAGGATATGTGTAAAGGTCAGGCAATGGATATAGGCTCAAAAGGGAAAGCATTAACATTGGAGCAATTAAATTCGTTATGTTTTTACAAAACAGGCATCGCCTTTGAAGCCGCACTCATTATGCCTGCCATTCTTGCCCATGCAGATGAAATAGAAAAGGATGCATTAAAGCAATATGCCCGCCATGCAGGGATAGCGTTCCAAATAAAAGATGATCTTCTAGATGTTGAAGGAGATGGTCAAGTTCTTGGCAAGCCGATTGGCAAAGACGCTGAAAATAACCATTCCACTTTTGTTACTATCCTAGGAGTAAGTGAAGCGAAAAAAGTAATGTGGGATCATTATTGCTACGCAATGGAAACATTGCAGAAGATCCCTCGTAATACTGCTTTTCTAAAATCATTATTGAATTATATTGTGAATCGGAATCGGTAGAAAAGAAAGAGGAGAAAATATGAGTAAAAAGATAAGAAGTGCAGCACGAGTTCATAATGTTGTGTCTGCATTTAGATGCCCTCTATGTGCAAGTTCAATGAGAGTGGTTGATCATACAAGCTTAATTTGTTCGCGAAACCATACGTATGATTTTGCAAAACAAGGCTACCTGAACTTAATGACTCACCCTATAAATAGCCAATACAATAAAGAACTGTTTGAGGCAAGGCATCGCGTTATTATGGAAAGCAATCTTTATTCGGATATGTATACGATCATTTCAAACGTGTTGAAGGATCATTTCGATGCATTGCTTCCATCTATAATGATCACTGATTTAGGATGTGGAGAAGGCTCTCATATGCAAAGAATTCTTGAAGAGTGTCATGATCCGAGAATAACAGGTGTTGGATTAGATATATCAAAGGAAGGGATCCTTATGGCAGCTAAACAATATGAGGATCCGATTTGGCTTGTTGGAGATTTAGCAAACTCCCCGTTAGCGGGTCAATCCTTTCATGTAATTTTAAATATCCTTTCACCTTCAAATTACAAGGAATTTAAGCGGATGTTAGCAAATGATGGATTAGTCATTAAAGTCATTCCTCGTTCGAACTATTTAATCGAGCTAAGAGAAGCACTTTTTAAAGATACTGAAAAAGAATCCTATAAAAATGACCAGATTACTTCGCTTTTTAAAGAGCATTTCGAGATGTTGAATATGTACAACGTTAGTTATACAAAAGTACTTACCCGTGCAGAATTACTAGATTTAGTGCAGATGTCCCCTCTTGCTTGGTCAGCAAAAAGTGAGGACATTGAAGGTTTTATAAATCGAGATTCTGGTGAGATTACGATTGATTTAGAGATTTTAGTTGGTGTAAATAAATCATGATTCCAGCCCTCGCTTTTATTCTTTTATGTGTGATGACCATCATGACGGCAGATGAAAAATTCTGTTTTAATGATGCTAAAGGATAAAAATTGGAGGGAATGGAATGGCAAAGATCAGAATAGAGAAAAACGACCTTATTTTAGAAGCGGATTTAGACGATTTAAAAACTATTATTGATGAAGCAACAAAAAATATTCATTTATATAAAGAAGAAATTGCTGTTATCTATGAAAAAATGCCAAAATTTGATTATACGTATTTTTGTTTTTATGCGTATTCAACATATCGTTTATTAGAAAACTCATTGAATTTCAATACAGATGAGGTTGGACACTTCCGATTAATTGCCCCAGAGTCTTTTTATTACGCATTTTATGGAATGATTGCTACATTGCATACAGAACATAATTGTTAAGGTAAATCTTTACTCTATTTCATCTCATCCTTTGATAAATATTTAACGGTATTTATGTAGATACTATCTACGAATATTTATTAAAGGGAGGATACATATGCCGAAAGCCAAACAATATGTTGATCAAGGAATAACATCTGTACAATCAACTGTAAACACATTACAGCAAGCACTTCATTCCGCAGAAAAACAAGACAATAAAGACAAAATTCAAGAGGCAATCAATGCACTTAACTCTGCACAGGAACAATTGTCTGGGTATCAAGATTAAACAATTTATAGAATTAAGGCATCTATACTATGTGTAGGTGCTTTTTGATGTTTTAAGTAAATTGTTGGTTAGTTAATTATTAATTATTAAAAATCCGAAATAGATCAAAAGTAAGTAATAAATGTTATAATTTGTAATTAGATAGACTTTTAGTAAGTGAGGAGTGGTTGTATGAGCTATATTGCCCACATTCGTGAAAGTGATGGGGAATTTCAGACGGTTGAAGAGCATTTGCTCGAAGTACAAGCATTAGCGGAAGCTTTTGGGGGAAAAATAGGTGTGAAGTATATTGCAGGATTAGCAGGGGTACTGCATGATTTCGGAAAATATACGGATGAATTCAAGGATTATATATTGGAGGCTGTAAATAATCCAGATGCTCCACCGAGACGAGGAAGTGTCGATCATTCTACTGCTGGTGGCAAGCTCTTGTATCGTTTATTTCATGAAAAAAACATTACAGAATTCAAGGGTAAGTTAGCAGAAATTGTCGGTAATGCAATTATATCGCATCATTCTTATCTTAAGGACTTCTTTAATGCTGATTTGGAATCAGATTATTTAAAAAGAGTTTGTGAGAAGGAACTAATAGAGTTTGAAACCTCGAAAGAGAACTTTTTCAAGCATGTAATGTGTGAAGCGGACTTTTTGTCTTATGTAGAACAGGCAGCAGTTGAATTGAAGGAGTTTTTACTGAAGGACCCTTCCAAAACAAGTGAACAAAAATATATGTTTTTAACGAAATTTATTTTTAGTGCCCTCATCGATGCTGATCGAACGAATACAAGACTATTCGAAGAGAATAAACCTTACGAACCTCAAGAAAATCATACTCTCCTTTTTGATACATATTACAATAGGCTAATGTCAAAAGTGAAATCCTTCCAGCAACATGAGAATGCAAATACTCCTATTAATCTATTAAGAAGTGAAATGTCGCAGCAATGTGATCATTTTGCAGAAAAGCCATCCGGCATTTACACATTATCGATCCCAACTGGCGGTGGAAAAACGTTAGCTAGTTTGAGATATGCTTTAAAGCATGCAAAAAAATATAATAAAAAACACATTATCTATGTCGTACCTTTTACAACAATTATTGAACAGAATGCAGAAGAAGTTAGAAAGATCTTGCAGGATGAAGAAAATATATTAGAGCATCATTCAAATGTGATAGAAGATGCAGATGATAATGATGAAAATCAGGATGGCTTCATGAGTAAGATTCAGAAGTTGAAGCTTGCAAAGGATAATTGGGATTCGCCAATTATTTTTACTACAATGGTTCAATTTTTGAATACTTTTTATGAGAAAGGGAGTAGGAATATTCGCAGGCTCCATAATTTGAGCGAATCAGTCATTATCTTTGATGAAGTGCAAAAGGTTCCAATTCCATGTGTCTCACTATTTAATGATGCACTGAACTTTTTAAAGGCGTACGGTCGGTCAAGTATTGTATTATGCACGGCAACACAGCCGGCTCTTGACTTTGTAGAGCATAAGCTTGCTATTGATGCAGATGCGGAGATGATTGATCGACTTGATCATGTTATCGATGCATTTAAACGAGTTGAAATAGTCGACTTGGCAACAGACCGAACATTTAACAATGAAAAATTGACAGATTTTATAGTCGAAAAGATGGACGAGCTCCAAAGTATGTTAATCATTTTAAATACAAAGTCAGTTGTTAAAGATTTATATGAGAAATTAAAAGAACAAGTTATGGGTGTGCCAGTGTACCATTTGAGTACATCAATGTGTGCTGCACATAGAAATGATATTTTAGAAAAAATAAGGAATCAGTTGAAGCAAGGAAATAAGATCATTTGTGTCAGTACACAGCTGATTGAGGCTGGTGTAGACGTCAGTTTTGAATGTGTGATCCGTTCACTTGCTGGACTTGATTCAATTGCCCAGGCAGCAGGTCGCTGTAATCGGCATGGAGAAATGGGCATTCGCTCTGTTTATGTTATTGATCATGAAGAAGAAAATTTAAATAAATTAAAGGAAATTCAAAAAGGAAAGCAAGTAGCAAAGCGAACTTTTATTGATTTAAAGCGTGATAAATACAGTCACGGCGGCCATATTCTTTCAAAAGATGCAATGGATCGCTATTTTCAAGAGTTTTATTCGGAGTTTGCATCTGATTTGAACTATTTCATTCCAAAGTTGAAGAAAGAAATGACGAAGCTGCTTATGGAGCCGAGAAATGAAAATAGTTATCGTCAGGCTTATATTCATAAGCATAATAAGACTAAGGATGTCCAATTATTTATATTAAACGGATATGGAACAGCAGCTGAGCATTTTAGTGTTATTAAAAATTTGACGACATCTGTTATTGTGCCCTACGGTGAAGGAATTGATATTATATCAGATTTAAATGGTAATAATTCAATAGAAGATTTAAGTAGGCTGCTGAGAAAAGCCCAGCAATATACCGTGAATTTATTTAGTCATGAAAAGCAGTTGCTTACAGAAAATAGTGGACTTGTTTCATTACTGGATGGGAAAATCATTGCGCTTAAGGAAGGGGCTTATAGTGATGAATATGGTGTGGATTTGCAGAATGAGAGTGGTTTCGGAGATGCAATATTTTAGGGTAATAAAAAACCTATCTTTAGGAGATAGGTTTTTTAACAATATAATATACTTTTCAATCCACGCTTCTGTAGCGACAACTAATTTTAACATGTTCAAATAAAATTCGCAACATTCGTATAATATATAGTTAATTTAATTTGGAAATCTATTGAAATTTAAATAGGAAAAAGTTACTATATAATTATTAGAATAATCAAAAAGTGCAGGAGGTGATTCAATGCGAAATTCAATTGAGTTTGAATTATACGGACCATATGCTCTTTTTACCGATCCATTGACCAAAATGGGTGGAGAAAAGATGACGTACAATGTGCCAACTTATCAAGCGTTAAAAGGAATAGTTGAGAGTATCTATTGGAAGCCGACATTGTTAATGGTAGTAGATGAGATCAGAATCATGAATGCGATCAAAATGGAATCAAAAGGTATTCGTCCAATTGAATATGGCGGTGGTAATACTTTGGCAAATTATACTTATTTAAGGGATGTTAGGTACCAAGTGAAAGCTCACTTTATCTTTAATCCACATCGACCAGATATGGCCTTTGATCGCAACGAGAATAAGCATCACAATATAATGAGGCGCTCTCTTAATGTTGGTGGGCGCAGGGATATCTTCCTCGGTGCTCGGGAATGCCAAGGCTATGTAGAGCCTTGTGAATTTGGTTCAGGAGAAGGTTTCTATGATGGCTATGGGGAGATTCATCTTGGCACAATGGTGCATGGCATCAATTATCCGGATGAAACAGGCAGAAGTGAAATGGAAGTCCGTCTTTGGAGTCCTGTTATGAAGGATGGCGTTATTAAATTTCGTAGACCAGATGAATGCACACAAGTCCGCAAATTAGCAGATATGGAACCAAAAGCCTTTGACCACTCAAATGTCGAATCATCTGATGAACTATTAAAGCAATTAGAAGATGGGAGGTGAATGAATGAGTTGGTTATTGAATTTGTATGAGACTTATGAATCAAATCTTGATGAAGTTGGGAAAATTGCAAATAAATATAATGGTCAGGAGTATACTTTGCTGCCAATTTCCCATACGACTCAGACAGCCCATATTGAAGTTACTATTACGGAAGATGGTGAATTTCATACTGCATCTCTAATTGATAAGAATGAGGGGAGTACGTTAATTCCTTGTACAGAGGATTCTTCCAGCCGTGCAGGTTCCAAAATAGCGCCTTACCCACTTCATGACAAACTCAGCTATGTAGCGGGAGATTTTGTTGCATATGGTGGCAAAATCAAGAAGGAAGAGCCCTTTTCGTATTACATTGCCCAATTGAAGGAATGGGTTGAATCGAAATATGCTATCCCGCAAGTAAAAAGCATATACACCTATTTAAGTAAACGCACATTAATTAAAGATCTCGTAAATGAAGGAATATTACATGTTGGCGCTGATGGCAACTTAATTGATTCATGGGACAAAAAGGCTGAAGCATTTCTTGGAGAGAAACCACCAATTTTTTCAACCGTAACCGGAGGACAAGAGAGTGCTTTCGTAAGGTTTACCGTGCATTCCTCAAAAAACATCTTGCCGAAAGTTTGGAAAGATCTCGAAATGTATAAGTCCTTTATCAATTTTTATAAAGAACAATTAGGTAATGATGATTTTTGCTATGTGACAGGGGAACTGTTGGCTGGAACAGATAAGCATGCAAATAAAATTAGAAATGCAGGTGATAAAGCGAAGCTAATATCAGCTAATGATACGAGTGGTTTTACTTTTAGAGGAAGATTCAATAAAGCTAATGAGGTTGCTAGTATCAGCTATGAGGTTTCGCAAAAAGCACATAATGCGCTGAAATGGCTAATAAATAAACAGGCGAAAATTATAGATGGAAGGGTGTTTCTTGTTTGGGGAAACGATGCATTGGATGTCCCTAGTTTTGCAGATGATAGCTTCTCAGTTTTTTCAATGGATGAGACTTCGTCAGCAAAAAAAGAAATCAAATCCTATACACATGAGGAATTTGCGAATCAATTAGCAAAGGCAATTGAAGGCTATAAAAATGATCTTTCAACTGGTGCCAATATTAATATTTTGGTTCTTGATTCTGCTACAACAGGTAGGCTTGCTGTTTTATATTATCGTAATCTGGATAAAGAAATGTATTTTAATAGATTAAAAAATTGGCATGCTACTTGTGCTTGGGAACACCGATATCGGAAAAATGATGATCAAGAGTTTGTACAATTTTATGGAGCTCCTGCAACAAAAGATATTGCCTTTGCAGCCTATGGTCCGAAGGCTAATGAAAAAGTTGTCAAAGGATTAATGGAGAGAATGCTACCCTGTGTTATTGACGAAAAGAAAATTCCTTTGGACATTGTCAGGAGTGCTATCCGCCGAGCATCCAATCCTGTATCTATGGAAAGATGGGAATGGGAAAAGACGTTGAGCATCACCTGTGCATTAATTAATAAAAAGGAGGGATATACTGTGTCGTTAGATAAAGAAAATAATGACCGCGATTATTTGTTCGGACGATTGCTGGCAATTGCTGATGTTCTCGAAAGAAATGCTTTAGATTCAAGTGATCAACGGGCAACCAACGCTAGAAGATATATGAATTCTTTTTCTCAGCACCCAGAACGAACGTGGAGAACAATTCAAGGAGCACTACAGTCATATCAAGCTCGTTTAGGAGAGAAGGTTTGGTATTATAACAAGTTAATCGATGATGTAGGCACAAAAATAAAACCAGAAGAATTCAATAATAAGCCGCTTTCAGGAAAGTACTTATTAGGCTTTTACAGCCAGCGCCATGATCTGTACCAGAAAAAAGATAAAGATAATGGAGAGGGGAATAAAGAATGACGACACTAGATCATAAAATTGATTTTGCAGTTGTTTTATCTGTATCAAAGGCAAACCCGAATGGAGATCCATTGAATGGGAATCGTCCGAGACAAAATTATGATGGACATGGCGAAATCTCAGATGTGGCAATTAAACGAAAAATTAGAAATCGCCTTCTAGATATGGAAGAATCTATTTTTGTACAATCAAATGATAAAAAATCAGATGACTTTAATAGCTTAAGAGAAAGGGCAGATGCGAATCCAGAATTGGGTCAAGCATTAAAATCAAAAGAAAATGCGAGTGAATTATTTGCAGCGGCAGCATGTAAAGCCTGGTTTGATGTCAGAAGCTTTGGTCAAGTATTTGCATTTAAAGGCGGATCTGGCAAAGGGGTGTCTGTTGGTGTAAGAGGACCCGTTTCTATTCACACAGCAACAAGTGTTAATCCAATTGATATTACAAGCATGCAAATTACCAAAAGTGTCAACTCGGAGCCTGGAAAGGAGAAGGGTTCAGACACGATGGGGATGAAGCATCGTGTGGATTTTGGTGTTTATAAATTTTTTGGCAGCATCAATACACAGTTGGCGGAAAAGACGGGATTTTCTAATGAGGATGCACTTAAGTTGAAAAATGCACTAATTACGCTGTTTGAAAATGATGCATCATCCGCACGTCCTGATGGTAGCATGGAAGTGCTGAAAGTCTGCTGGTGGGAGCATAATTCAAAGCTTGGACAATACTCCTCTGCTAAGGTACATCGTTTGTTAGAAGTGAAGGCTGAGGTTGAGGAACCAAAATCAATTAGTGATTATATGATCACTGTCAATGAATTAGATGGTCTAAAAGTAGAGATTATTGATGGCCTTTAATGAAGAAGATAACTATTTAATGTTATCAGGCATTCAACATTTCCTCTTTTGCAAACGGCAATGGGCGCTTATTCATATTGAGCAGCAGTGGGAAGAGAACGTAAGAACGATTGAGGGACAACACCTTCATACGAAAGCGGATCAGCCGTTTATTAGAGAAAAGCGGGGCGACAAAATTGTCGTGCGCGGCATGTCAGTAAAATCGAAGCAGTTAAAGATAACTGGTGTATGTGATGTAGTGGAATTTATTCGTTCTGAAAATGGAGTTGAGTTATCTGGTACAGAGGGGAAATTCCGTGCTTATCCAGTTGAATATAAGAGGGGCAAGCCGAAAAGGGATGATTCGGATATATCGCAGCTGACGGCACAAGCCATATGCTTAGAGGAAATGTTGCTTTGTGAGGTTAATACGGGATATATGTTTTATAATGAAATTAAACATCGAGTGGAAATTCCTATTACAATTGAGCAGAAGAGAAAGGTAAAATCGATTGTATCGGAGATGTATGATTATTATCAGCGCCGTTATACACCAAAGGTAAAGACGGGTGCCTTCTGCAAAAGTTGTTCCCTTCAGCATATTTGCTTACCGAATATTATGAATAAACGGTCTGTAAAAAGCTATATTGAAGGGAAGATTGCCGAATGAAGAAGCTGCTTAACACATTATTCATCACTCAATCGGATGTTTATTTATCATTGGATGGAGATAATATTGTTTTATTAAAGGATCAAGAAAAACTGGGACGACTTCCACTACATAATTTAGAATCAATTGTCTCGTTTGGTTATACAGGAGCAAGCCCTGCATTGATGGGCTATTGTGCAGAGAGGAATATCTCACTTTTGTTTTTAACAGGAAGTGGTCGTTTTCTTGCACGGGTAATTGGTCAAAGTAGAGGAAATGTTACTTTAAGGAAAAAACAATATCGTATTTCTGATAATGAAAAGATGTCAGCTGAGATAGCTCGTAATTTTATCATTGGTAAGATTTTTAATAATAAATGGATGATTGAAAGAATGACGAGAGACTATCCTTTAAGGATAGACGTAGCACAATTTAAAGGAATTTCAAGACATTTGTCAGCGATCATTCAAGAAGTGAGATCATGTGATGATTTAGAAAGATTAAGAGGGTTAGAGGGACAAGCTGCAATCAGTTATAATCGATTATTTGATCAGATGATATTGCAGCAGAAAGAGGATTTTTATTTCCATTCACGTTCGCGTAGACCACCCTTGGATAATGTGAATGCCTTACTTTCGTTTTCTTATACATTATTGGCTAATGATATGGCGTCAGCTTTAGAAGGGGTTGGATTGGATGCATATGTTGGTTTTTTGCATCGTGACCGTCCAGGAAGAGTCTCACTAGCTTTAGATGTAATGGAAGAACTAAGAGGAATTTATGCAGATAAGTTTGTCTTGTCATTGATAAATAAAAAGGTAGTTAGCAAAGATGATTTTGTGAAAAAGGAAAACGGCTCAGTACTAATGACAGATGAAGCAAGAAGGAAATTTCTAACTGCTTGGCAAAATAAAAAACAGGATAAAATTACTCATCCATATCTTGGTGAAAAAATTCAATGGGGACTAGTTCCCCATGCTCAAGCTCTGTTATTAGCAAGATATTTACGAGGGGATTTAGATGAGTACCCTCCATTTCTTTGGAAGTAGGTGTGATTTGTGCTTGTATTAATTACCTACGATGTTAGTACCATGACAAGTGCAGGAAGAAAAAGGCTGAGAAAGGTTTCTAAAGTTTGTCAAAACTACGGACAAAGAGTACAAAATTCAGTGTTCGAATGCGTAGTTGATGCAACTCAATTTACTTCATTGAAATTTGAATTAGCAGGAATTATCGATGAGGGGCAAGATAGCCTAAGATTCTACCAATTAGGCAATAATTATAAAAATAAAGTAGAGCACGTAGGAATAAAAGAATCATTAGATTTAGAAGGACCGTTAATTCTTTAGTGCGAATGTGAAGCTCACATGAAATCCCAGGGGGATTCGCACCAAAAAATAAGGATTAATATTCCAATTATGTTACAATTGTTTATTATGTTCCTTGTTTTACAAGGGAAATAGTGGATTTTAAACAAAAGGGGTGTAAAGTTACCCTTTTTGTTTAAAAATCGCTGTCGCACTCTTCATGAGTGCGTGGATTGAAATATTGTTATCACCAGTAGGTAAACAAACATAATAGTCGCACTCTTCATGAGTGCGTGGATTGAAATCGTGAAAAAGCGGAAAATGACCTCTATTCCAGCGTCGCACTCTTCATGAGTGCGTGGATTGAAATATAAAAAAACACGATAAAGCAGCAGAAAAGCATCCGTCGCACTCTTCATGAGTGCGTGGATTGAAATTCCCTTCCACACTTCTGACCCTTGAGGTGACAGAGTCGCACTCTTCATGAGTGCGTGGATTGAAATTTAAGCAGCCGGCGGAGCAGAGTGAGCAACGTTGGGGTCGCACTCTTCATGAGTGCGTGGATTGAAATACAGGACAAGCGTCAGTTAAAAAGTTTTACACGAGTCGCACTCTTCATGAGTGCGTGGATTGAAATAATCCATTCACTCATTTAGGAACCCCCCATACTTCGTCGCACTCTTCATGAGTGCGTGGATTGAAATTCTTAAGTCTTTGCTTTTAACTGTCGAATAAGCTGTCGCACTCTTCATGAGTGCGTGGATTGAAATCCTCCTCCGTCGGTCAGACATTTATACTTGAAAGTCGCACTCTTCATGAGTGCGTGGATTGAAATCTCCCTTAACAGGGAATCTTAAACGAGGGAACCCCGGTCGCACTCTTCATGAGTGCGTGGATTGAAATCCTACTAAATCCGCGGTATCTGCATAAGATCCGTGTCGCACTCTTCATGAGTGCGTGGATTGAAATGCTACAGCAATTTGCTCATCCACCGCTACATTATGTCGCACTCTTCATGAGTGCGTGGATTGAAATTTGCCCAAAGTATTCGGAATCGGTTTACCCAGTAAAAGTCGCACTCTTCATGAGTGCGTGGATTGAAATCGAGAATCACGCAAGGCCTTTAAATGCTCATCTGTCGCACTCTTCATGAGTGCGTGGATTGAAATCAGAAACTAACGCATGCAAAAACTGTAATTGGCGTCGCACTCTTCATGAGTGCGTGGATTGAAATTGGAAGCAGTTTACAGAAGGAATGGGACGAAAAGTCGCACTCTTCATGAGTGCGTGGATTGAAATCTTTTGGTGCATCCGCAATAGTAACACCACGTTTTGGTCGCACTCTTCATGAGTGCGTGGATTGAAATCCTCCTCCGTCGGTCAGACATTTATACTTGAAAGTCGCACTCTTCATGAGTGCGTGGATTGAAATATCGCTACGCTTGTACTACTTTTCGCGAAAATAGTCGCACTCTTCATGAGTGCGTGGATTGAAATTTTACATAATTCCTGCGTACGTTGCTCGCGAAATTGTCGCACTCTTCATGAGTGCGTGGATTGAAATTTACGACTTCTCGATCGTTAATGCAGTACTCTTGTCGCACTCTTCATGAGTGCGTGGATTGAAATCTTCATAGGCTCCCGAATAGCTGGGAGTCTGTAGTCGCACTCTTCATGAGTGCGTGGATTGAAATCCCTATTTAAAGTACCACTATTAGCTAATGAAAAGTCGCACTCTTCATGAGTGCGTGGATTGAAATCTTCTTCCCCTTCCACGATCGGAACATGAGGAGTAACGTCGCACTCTTCATGAGTGCGTGGATTGAAATAAGTGCTGTTAAATCTGCATTAACTGAGGTTACTGCAGTCGCACTCTTCATGAGTGCGTGGATTGAAATAACTTTTAGCTCTGCCTTTGGACCATTTTAAAGAACGTCGCACTCTTCATGAGTGCGTGGATTGAAATTTTTCCGTACCATCCCATTTCATGAGATTTCTTTGTCGCACTCTTCATGAGTGCGTGGATTGAAATACCAATATTATTATGATGTACAGTAAATTCTTTGTCGCACTCTTCATGAGTGCGTGGATTGAAATATAATTGTTTCCTGTTGCAAGTGCTTCAATGACGTCGCACTCTTCATGAGTGCGTGGATTGAAATAGCCATAGACCGTCGGCGGTTATGGCTGAAATCGGTCGCACTCTTCATGAGTGCGTGGATTGAAATTTTTCTACTTCCTTGGCAAAAGGAAGAATCTTTTGTCGCACTCTTCATGAGTGCGTGGATTGAAATTTTAACTTGGAATGCCGAAGCAGGTACATTTGTGTCGCACTCTTCATGAGTGCGTGGATTGAAATATAAAGTTCATGACGTCAAGCGGTGGCGGTGTCACGTCGCACTCTTCATGAGTGCGTGGATTGAAATATCCATAGACCTGCTTGGAATAAAAACCGAATCCGTCGCACTCTTCATGAGTGCGTGGATTGAAATATATAAGGAGCAGCCTTTTCGCCATCTCGGATCACGTCGCACTCTTCATGAGTGCGTGGATTGAAATAATAGAGGAAAAAATGGCAGTCGAACTTGCTAGGTCGCACTCTTCATGAGTGCGTGGATTGAAATCGCGTGTGTCCTCGAAGCCTAACTGTTTACCTGCGGTCGCACTCTTCATGAGTGCGTGGATTGAAATCTTATTTACTTTCGAAGAATTGCGCTACCCACGGCTGTCGCACTCTTCATGAGTGCGTGGATTGAAATTGCCATGGGTGATGCCTTATTTACTCGGTGACACGTCGCACTCTTCATGAGTGCGTGGATTGAAATGTATTTCCCCGTTTTACGCGCAGGAAGGAAAGGTAGGTCGCACTCTTCATGAGTGCGTGGATTGAAATTCCCTCGGCTACTTTAAAATCTTGTAAGCGACTATGTCGCACTCTTCATGAGTGCGTGGATTGAAATATTTTGTCACCCTCCATTTTTTTATACGTCACTAGTCGCACTCTTCATGAGTGCGTGGATTGAAATTTTCGAGTTATTTCCAATTGATATGTCTCCGACGGTCGCACTCTTCATGAGTGCGTGGATTGAAATATGCAGTTTGTAATTCTCAATGATGTTTGTTAGCTGTCGCACTCTTCATGAGTGCGTGGATTGAAATTCCACAAGTATGCATAACAACTTTATCGCCATTGTCGCACTCTTCATGAGTGCGTGGATTGAAATAGGTGTACCGTTTGCTTCAACTGCAAATGTCACAGTCGCACTCTTCATGAGTGCGTGGATTGAAATCTCCTATTAAATTAATGGGACTAATTGTTCACGTGTCGCACTCTTCATGAGTGCGTGGATTGAAATTCACCGTCATATTGGGTTAGGTTATAGTCCTGCAGTCGCACTCTTCATGAGTGCGTGGATTGAAATTCTTCCTCGACTCGGTTCATTATCCACATATTTGTCGCACTCTTCATGAGTGCGTGGATTGAAATCTCCTTTTGTCGCCAGTACATCATAGCGTCTGCGTCGCACTCTTCATGAGTGCGTGGATTGAAATGTACCTAATTTCGCGACTATTTCCGTGAGGTCCATGTCGCACTCTTCATGAGTGCGTGGATTGAAATTGCGCGAAATATATGATTTGATAATCACGGTCAAGGTCGCACTCTTCATGAGTGCGTGGATTGAAATCGTCTGTTATGGTCAATTGGATGCCATATTTAAGTCGCACTCTTCATGAGTGCGTGGATTGAAATAGTATGTTGGTGATCTGAATGAAGATGCGAAAAAACGTCGCACTCTTCATGAGTGCGTGGATTGAAATTTTAAAAGGAATAAATAAATGAAACCCAATATTGTCGCACTCTTCATGAGTGCGTGGATTGAAATCAAAATCTTACTAAGTGTGGTTAAGTCCACTCCACGTCGCACTCTTCATGAGTGCGTGGATTGAAATATTAAGGCGAAAAGAAATGCTGCTAAAATAGCACCGTCGCACTCTTCATGAGTGCGTGGATTGAAATTTCAAAGCTTTACGTGGTCAATCCCTTTCTTCTGTCGCACTCTTCATGAGTGCGTGGATTGAAATTTATAAATACACCGATAGCTTTAAATTTAACAACGTCGCACTCTTCATGAGTGCGTGGATTGAAATTTTTCGCCTTAATGAATAACGAAAAAGAAGATGGTCGCACTCTTCATGAGTGCGTGGATTGAAATAAAACTCGCATAACAGTCAACTCTAAATATCGCGTCGCACTCTTCATGAGTGCGTGGATTGAAATAATCTAAATAAAAGGGGAATTTGATCACCAAATGTCGCACTCTTCATGAGTGCGTGGATTGAAATAATGGTACGAGTTTCGGTTGCAGCACCGCTATTGTCGCACTCTTCATGAGTGCGTGGATTGAAATAACACGTCGTATATTTCGTTTATTAACGTTATTAGTCGCACTCTTCATGAGTGCGTGGATTGAAATTTCTTTAGATATTGCGTTGATATAGTTAATCTCGTCGCACTCTTCATGAGTGCGTGGATTGAAATAATCCTAACATTTTCTATCCTTGCGCTATGCGCCGTCGCACTCTTCATGAGTGCGTGGATTGAAATTCCTAACTACTCTTAGTAGACTCAGAATACATCGTCGCACTCTTCATGAGTGCGTGGATTGAAATATCACAGAAGCTCTATTATACGCATGGAAAACCAGTCGCACTCTTCATGAGTGCGTGGATTGAAATAGTAATTCTAATGGAACAGATAAGAACGATCGACAGTCGCACTCTTCATGAGTGCGTGGATTGAAATCCATTTTATATCTTCTGCTTTCCCTACTAATCCTGTCGCACTCTTCATGAGTGCGTGGATTGAAATATCACACGAAAAATTTTTAAATGGTCTCATTTTGTCGCACTCTTCATGAGTGCGTGGATTGAAATTCCACAAACCTAGCCACACGTCCAACTCGTATTTGGTCGCACTCTTCATGAGTGCGTGGATTGAAATATCATTCCCGAATGGATCGGAGCAGGTGAAGCATTGTCGCACTCTTCATGAGTGCGTGGATTGAAATATTACTAGGTCCTTGATGGTTTTCTAACTTTTCGTCGCACTCTTCATGAGTGCGTGGATTGAAATACCCACAACCATATCTATAGCAATTTTCTCTAAGTCGCACTCTTCATGAGTGCGTGGATTGAAATCCATGTGAAACCGAGCATTTCACCTAAGTGATAGTCGCACTCTTCATGAGTGCGTGGATTGAAATAGACTGTATGGATGTGGTAACGGATATCGCACGGGTCGCACTCTTCATGAGTGCGTGGATTGAAATTTCCAACCAGTCGGTGTCCTTGTGAACTCTGTAAGTCGCACTCTTCATGAGTGCGTGGATTGAAATTCAACCTCTTTTGTGGTGGAGCTAATACACCATAGTCGCACTCTTCATGAGTGCGTGGATTGAAATCTTCATATATTAATTTTAGTACTAATCTATTAATTGTCGCACTCTTCATGAGTGCGTGGATTGAAATCTTCATATATTAATTTTAGTACTAATCTATTAATTGTCGCACTCTTCATGAGTGCGTGGATTGAAATGTTTTGGGACGGAAAACATTCGCCACATCGATAAAGTCGCACTCTTCATGAGTGCGTGGATTGAAATGCGCAATGCCCGTTCAACATCGTCGAGGTTTTCCGTCGCACTCTTCATGAGTGCGTGGATTGAAATTCCAAAGTTAGCAGCTATAGGAATGACAGTGTGGGTCGCACTCTTCATGAGTGCGTGGATTGAAATTCAAAGAACTAAACGGTAAATCATCGGACTGGATTGTCGCACTCTTCATGAGTGCGTGGATTGAAATTTTTTGGATTCCCATTTTTATCACCTCAATAATGTCGCACTCTTCATGAGTGCGTGGATTGAAATTCCGAGATAATTTAAAAAGAAAAGACACCCGAATGTCGCACTCTTCATGAGTGCGTGGATTGAAATCACTGGACAACAGTAAATCCAC
Organism: Cytobacillus eiseniae; assembly: GCF_017874625.1. Lineage (GTDB taxonomy): Bacteria > Bacillota > Bacilli > Bacillales > Cytobacillaceae > Cytobacillus > Cytobacillus eiseniae. Next base: position 125,230 of record NZ_JAGIKZ010000006.1, read on the forward strand.
ATACAACTTTGGTCGCACTCTTCATGAGTGCGTGGATTGAAATATTAGTCTGCATTTTTTTAGTTCTTCCATATCGGTCGCACTCTTCATGAGTGCGTGGATTGAAATTACTATAAATTTTAGAGTGGAGCATAGAGGATCAAGTCGCACTCTTCATGAGTGCGTGGATTGAAATTCCCAGGCTGATTTCGCCCAGTTACTTGGTTCATTGTCGCACTCTTCATGAGTGCGTGGATTGAAATAGTCATTATTGTTACAGACAACCTGTATACCAGTGTCGCACTCTTCATGAGTGCGTGGATTGAAATACCAGCTTTAATATCAATTGTGTTTGAAGAGTTAGTCGCACTCTTCATGAGTGCGTGGATTGAAATAGACTCCTACACTTAATGGACGATTTTTACGTCGAGTCGCACTCTTCATGAGTGCGTGGATTGAAATTTTTTAGGGTTGCATGAAATCTTTTACCTTTGCATGTCGCACTCTTCATGAGTGCGTGGATTGAAATTGACGAAGAGGTTTCTTTTGATGAAATTACTAATGTCGCACTCTTCATGAGTGCGTGGATTGAAATTTTTTCAATCTAGGCGTGGACAGGATCGTATTCATGTCGCACTCTTCATGAGTGCGTGGATTGAAATGTATATGACGGCGAGGTTTCGGCTGACGAGCAAGACGCGTCGCACTCTTCATGAGTGCGTGGATTGAAATAATAATGTATTTGCGGTGATTCTCGTGGACCTGCGTCGCACTCTTCATGAGTGCGTGGATTGAAATACCAGATTAAAGGTACTCCTGCTGCTGTGGAGATGTCGCACTCTTCATGAGTGCGTGGATTGAAATTTACATCATCCTCTGTTAATTTCGCATTATGTGTGTCGCACTCTTCATGAGTGCGTGGATTGAAATTGTTGAAACTCCAGAAAAACCACCTGCAGTAATTGTCGCACTCTTCATGAGTGCGTGGATTGAAATCCCATCAATCAATTTTGTAGATTCAAGGGTGCGGCAGTCGCACTCTTCATGAGTGCGTGGATTGAAATTTTTTAAAGTCTTCCTCAATCAAAAATAAAAAATAGTCGCACTCTTCATGAGTGCGTGGATTGAAATAGGGGGTGGATGCTGAGCAGGATGAACAAATCATGTCGCACTCTTCATGAGTGCGTGGATTGAAATAAAGTTGCTTGCCTTGTTGTCGCATCGTGGATTGTCGCACTCTTCATGAGTGCGTGGATTGAAATCTAAAAGTTGTTTTTACCCGTCGGAGACATATCAGTCGCACTCTTCATGAGTGCGTGGATTGAAATTCGTGATCTAATCGACTTTAGTCGAGCTGGGAATGTCGCACTCTTCATGAGTGCGTGGATTGAAATTAATATCGCTTGAGCCAAAGTCAATGAAGCGAGAGTCGCACTCTTCATGAGTGCGTGGATTGAAATATTCTTAATATAAGCAGCTAATAGTTTGCCATCTGTCGCACTCTTCATGAGTGCGTGGATTGAAATATGCTTAAACTCTGGTTTGACCCTCCAAAAGAAGTCGCACTCTTCATGAGTGCGTGGATTGAAATCGGAAAATATTGAAGTTTCAGAGACGATCTCGGGTCGCACTCTTCATGAGTGCGTGGATTGAAATTGAACCATGTAACTCATTCAAATCTTTTACAATACGTCGCACTCTTCATGAGTGCGTGGATTGAAATTACTTTTCTTACCTCAACAGAATATTGATATTTAGTCGCACTCTTCATGAGTGCGTGGATTGAAATATTGTTTGCTGAAGCATCATTGTAAGTATTGTGGTCGCACTCTTCATGAGTGCGTGGATTGAAATTGTCTCGGAAAACCATTTAATAATTCATGAATATGGTCGCACTCTTCATGAGTGCGTGGATTGAAATAAACGAGATGTTAGTTGATTTAGCAAATGTATTGTCGCACTCTTCATGAGTGCGTGGATTGAAATAACACGTCTGCCAATGCCCCACATTTCGGATAGTGTCGCACTCTTCATGAGTGCGTGGATTGAAATTATTCGTCTTGAATCCAATGCAGGAATTGCCCAAGTCGCACTCTTCATGAGTGCATGGATTGAAATTCACCATGAAAGTCCAAAAATGCACAGTGCAATCGTCGCACTCTTCATTAGTGGGTGGATTGAAATTGGAAGGAATTCGAAATACTCTTGCCTTAGGAATGTCGCACTCTTCATGAGTGCGTAGATTGAAAAAACTATGCTGGCTCAACACCTTCGAATTAGATATCGAGGCACTCTCTATTCCTTATCCATATCAATTTATTAATATTTTGGATACAAAGCTAAATGTAGATGTTTTAGTCTTTGCATTTTTCTCAGTTGTTTGAATTAAATTCCGATAAAGAATAAAATGTTCAAAACTATATTCCAAATAGTGAGGCCATATAAAAAATTAGTAGAGAAGTTCATTAACAAAATAAACTTATATGAACGTTTTTTGTATAGGGCATCAACTTTAGTAAAAATCTTAAATTATTAGTAGGCAAATAAAATTTTTCGAAAAAGGAAAATTTTGAGTTTGCGCATTGTCGGATGATTGTATTTCTTAAAAAGCAATGGAGTAGTATAGGGCTTTGAAGTTTTTCCTATAAAGACTTTCTTACTAGACTCTTTCTATCTCAAAAACGTGAAAAATATCCTACCTTTCCCCATTTAATATGATAAACTATAGCAATAAAGTAATTAATACTTCATAAGGGGCAAATCTATTGAAAGGTAGAGACGCAAAGCTATAGGGGCTAAAGTATTGTATACTATGCCAGCCAGTTGCTAAAAAAGCTATTTTTATTTTTAGGCCCTTCTATTTAGAAGGGCTATTTTTGTCGGAATCAGGAGTGATTGTTTGAAATGATTATCTGCTAAGTTATTTTAATATATTAACAGTGAACACTACAGTGTTATCTAGGAGAGGAAAATAAGCATGAGAATGAATGTACGAAAAAAATTAATGATCGGTTTTATCTCAGTAATTATGCTACTAGCGATCATTTCATCAACTTCCTATTTTCAATACGATAGTCTTAACAAGAACTTTACTGAAGCAATCGATGAAAGCCTTCAAAAGAATAAGCTTGTTTCTGCGATGCAGGAAGCTGTTTTATCAGAGCAAATTGCTTTGCGTGGGTTTATTATCGGTGCAGATGAAAGCAATATAACGCGCTTTAATGAGTCGCATGATGATTTTGCTAAAAGCACAAAGGAATTCTTAAATCTTAAGATTGATGAGAAGGCAGAAAAAATAATAAAAGATTTAATTGAAGTAGAAGCGCAATATAGAGAAGTCGCATTTGAAGCGATTGAGTATAAAAACTAGATCAATTACATGAAATTACAAGATTAATGAAAGAAAAAGGAAATGCGATTGCTAGTCAAGTTTCGGAAAATGTAGAAAAAGTACTGGACCATCAGGAAACAATCTTTAAAAATACGAGCAAGGAACAAACAGAAATAATTAAAGGGATGAAAACCTTATTAATTGTTATTTCTACTTTAGCCTATTTAGTTGGCGTATTTGTCGCATTTTATTTAAGCAGAATCATTTCCAATCCTGTTAAGCAAATTTCATATTCAGCTGAACAAATTGCTAAAGGGAATTTAGCAATAGAGGATGTAAAGGTCAAGAATAGAGATGAAATTGGCCAATTAGCAGATTCATTCAATCAAATGACTAAAAATTTAAGGGAATTAATTGTACAGGTAGAGAGCACATCTGGACAGGTAGCATCTTCAGCTGAGGAATTGACGGCTAGTGCACAGCAAACGAATGCAGCAACTGAGCAAATTGTAACTGCTATGCAGGAAGTCGCTCGCGGCACAGAAATACAAGGGAAGAATACAGAAGATAGTGCATTAGCAGTGAATGAAATGGCTACCGGGATTCAACGAGTGGCAGAAAAAACTTCAGCAGTCGCTGTAACGGCATCAGATACAACAAAACAGGCGGTTGACGGGAATGAATCGATTCTAAAGGTGATTGATCAAATGAGATCAATCAATCATTCAACGATTGAAACGAATAAAGTAATGAAAGAATTGAATAGTAAATCTGCAGAAATTGGTCAGATTATTGATATGATCACAGCAATAGCAGAAGAAACAAATTTACTAGCATTAAATGCGGCCATTGAATCGGCTCGAGCTGGCGAGCATGGAAAAGGATTTGCAGTTGTTGCAAATGAAGTAAAAAAGCTAGCTGAGCAGTCAAGAGCATCAGCAAGCCAAGTAGCTAATCTAGTAAATGTCATTCAAAATGACACGTTACGAATTTCTGATATGATGGATCAAAGCTCAATTGAAGTAAATGTAGGAATGAATTTAGTACAGGAAACAGGCAAAACTTTTGATTCCATCTCGAGATCAGTCGAGAATGTAAGTGCTGAAGTTCAAGAGCTATCCGCGATTTCAGAAGAAATGTCAGCAAGTGTTGAACAGGTCAATTCCTCGATTGCTGAGGTTTCACGAATCACAAATGATGCGGTTGAGCGTAATGGGGAAATTGCTGCTGCATCTGAAGAACAGTTGGCATCAATGGAAGAAGTCACCTCGTCCGCATCTTCATTAGCAAAAATGGCTGAGGAATTAAAAGGATTGATTAAAAAGTTTACTGTTTGATCAAATATAACGGAAGCACAATCTCCATGAAACAGGAGATTGTGCTTTTTATGTATCATCTAATTTTACTATTGTAGAAAAGCTAGAAAAACAGGAATAATGATACAACTTTATGGAGCTTTCCGAAAATAACAATTAATTAATATCGTAAAATAATATCCGATATAATAGATGTGAAATCTTATAATTACGATTATGACTATTACTATGTTATTTGAAAACTCTCTTTTTTGAAGGATTTAATCTAAAAGATTTTTGCTAAAAGGTTAGATAGGTTAGCCAAAAGGTTGATGGAAGCGAAAGATGTGAGATTCCAGAAGGACGCATTGGTTTGCAGGTGCATTGTACTCTAAGAAAGCCTAAAGTTAGTCTTGCAGTGAAAATTAACTAGGTGCAATTTACTAGAAAAATATACGCAATAACCAATGAAATAGTTTTCACGTGGACATTAAATATTTAAGAGAAGTGTGAGGGATTTGTTTTGAAAGGATTGTTTCGTTTAAATAGTTTAAAAAGGAAAATTCTATTCAGCTTTAGTTCTGTGCTGTTATTAGTGCTTTTATTAGGAGTATTTAACACCATTTCAATCAATGATTTAAATAATAATACAAACATGATCGTAAAAGAACAATCATTATTGATTGTTGAAGAAAATATCTCGTTGAATATGTCAGAAAGAACCTCTTTAGTACGTGGATACTTATTATATGGCGATCATGAATTAAGAGAGGAATTTGCTGCCACTATAGATGAAAGCATTGCACTAGAGAATAAACTTGTTGGGTTCAACCCATCTGAGGAAGCGCAAAAGTTAATTGAAAAAAAGATGATTTGGGGAGAAGCTATTAATAGAGTGTTTGAGCAATATGACCTTGGGGAGAAGGAAAGAGCAGTCGAAATTATGTCTACAGAGGTTATGCCACTAGAACGCGAAATAACAAATGGATTTAAAACGATGGCTTTAGAAAGAGAAACATTTCTTTCCAACAACGGAGAAGAAATGATCGCTAAAGGGAAAACAACTTTAATCGTTGATATTGTAATTACTTTGATTGTTATTGCCCTAGGGATTACTGTTTCACACGTAACGGCTACAATCATCTCAAAGCCCATTATGTCTGTAGCAAAGAGGATGAAAATGCTTGCAAGCGGTGATCTTAGTCAACCATTATTGGATATAAAGACTAACGATGAAATTGGTCAGCTTGTAGATGCTACGAATGAAATGAATAAAAACACTAAAGGGTTATTAACTAAAATAAATCAAGTTTCTGAAACGGTATCAAGACAAAGTGAAGAGTTAACACAAACAGCAAATGAGGTAAAGACCGGAGCAGAACAAGTTTCAATAACTATGGATGAATTAGCACATGGATCTGAAAGTCAGGCAAATAGTGTAAGTATTTTGGCTTCTAATATGGGCGAGTTTTCCATTAAAATTGAAGAAACAAATGATAATGGGGAACAAGTACAAGTTTATTCAAAAGATGTGCTGCAGATGACTACTGAAGGCACTCAATTAATGGAATCATCCATGAACCAAATGGATAAAATCAACCAAATTGTCTTTGAGGCAGCTGGAAAGATGGATGGTTTGGATCAACAATCTCAAGAGATATCCAAATTAGTCTTAGTTATTAAAGATATTGCAGCACAAACAAATCTGCTAGCATTGAATGCGGCTATAGAAGCTGCTAGAGCGGGAGAGCATGGAAAAGGATTTGCCGTTGTTGCAGATGAAGTAAGGACCCTTGCAGAACAGGTTTCGATTTCAGTTAGTGATATTACTGGAATTGTTTCGAAGATTCAAAGTGAATCAGGTATTGTTGCAGAATCACTGAAAAATGGGTATGAAGAAGTTGAAAAAGAACATCACAAATGAAAATAACAGGGGATACCTTTAGCAAAATTAGTGAATCCGTAACAGAAATGGTTAGAAATATTATGAGTGTGTCAGAAAACTTAGCTGAGATTGCAGCGAATGGGCAGGAAATGAATGGGTCTATTGATGAAATTGCCTCTGTTTCTGAGGAAGCGGCAGCCGGCGTGGAACAAACAGCCGCTTCTGCTCAACAATTAAGTACCTCTATCGATCATGTAGCTAGTAATTCTGAGCAGCTTGCATCAATAGCTGAAGAATTGAACGAGCTTGTTCGACAATTTAAGTTATAAAAAACGAAATAAATATTAGCAAGATTATTGAATGGATAGTGAAAGTTGAATAAAGAAAATTCTCAAAATATTTTTTGTCGAATTCGTATGATATAATAATATAAAAACATTTAATAGTTAGGAGTAATCGCTATGTTAAAGGATCTTTTTATAAGCTTATCCCAAAACCAATTTCTCAATAGTGCGGCGAAAAAGTACGGGTTAAAAATGGGTGCACAAAGTGTCGTAGCGGGAACGAATATAGAAGAGACGATCAGAAGCATAAAGGAACTTAATGCTCACGGTATCTCGTGTACGGTTGATAATTTAGGAGAATTTGTTTTCAAAAAAGAAGAGGCTACTGAAGCAAAAGAACAAATTTTAAATGTTATTGAGGCAATTCATGAAAATCAAGTGGATGCGCATATTTCTTTAAAGCCTACTCAATTAGGGTTGGATATTGATTATCATTTCTGTCTAAATAATGTAAGAGAAATTGTCCATAGAGCAAATAATTACGGTATTTTTGTTAACTTAGATATGGAAGACTATGGGCATTTAAATCCGTCATTTGATCTTTTAGATGAGCTATCTAGAGAGTATGATAATGTTGGAACGGTTATTCAAGCTTACTTCTTACGTGCGGAAGATGATATTCAGAAATATAAAAATTTCCGTCTGCGCATTGTAAAGGGTGCTTACAAAGAGTCAGAAGAAGTAGCTTATCAAGACAAAAAAGCAATCGATGCTAACATGATTAATTTAATTGAATGGCATTTATTAAATGGAAAGTTCACTTCTATTGCGACACATGATCATAATATCATTAATCATGTTAAGGAATTCGTGAAGAGAAATGACATTCCAAATGATAAATTTGAATTCCAAATGCTTTATGGTTTCAGAAAAGAGATGCAGCTTCAATTAGCAAGTGAAGGCTATAACTTCTGCACATACGTACCTTTTGGTAAAGATTGGTATGGCTATTTTATGAGACGTCTTGCTGAAAGACCGCAAAATCTAAATCTTGTTGCAAAACAAGTTTTTAATAAGAAGACAAACACGGTAATTGGTGTAGCTGCTGGTGCATTTATATTAGGTAGATTAACGAAGAAGAAAAGCAAATAGAGCATAAATAAAAATAGCATGTTAAGCTTTAAAGCTTAACATGCTATTTTTTAAATTGGCTCTTTTCTAAAAGATTGTTGTTTTTAAATCAATTGTTAGAATGAATGCTTTACCAACTAGGTCGGTTGATTGGAGCGGAAGGTGCGAGACTCCTGCGGGATGTGTAGGACAGCTGAGACCCCACAGGAGCGATTGCTCCGAGGAGGCTCAGCGCCTACCCCGCGGAAAGGGAGCAACCTGGAGCGGAAATCAACCTTTACCAAAATTATGTGTAAAATAGCAATAATATTTGCGAAAACAGCCTTTAAATTAATGATAAATGAATGCCTAATCCTTCTTCCATTTAATAAATAACAAAAATAAAAGAAATTGCAGTGAGAGTCTGAGGATTCATTCGATTTTTACTTCTCCTCTTTATTCCAGGATTTGAACAAAGATCTATTAGGAGAAATGGTTAGATACGGTAAAGATAGCAAAAAAAAGGGCCAGTTTCACTCATGATTGTGAGTAGACTGGCTCTAAATTTTATAGTATACTTTCCTTCTGTTTTAAGCAAAAAAGTCGGAAACTAATTGTTCAAGCTTTTGTAGTTCCATATGCCCTAAAGTAGACTGATTTGTTTTCAACGATAATAAAGTACTATCAACTAGAAATTGACGTGGACTTTTAGAGTGGAGTAGTTCCTCTTGGATGAAATCTAATAGCTGAATACACTGAGAATGCTCATCCTTATGGGTAAGCGCCTTTTTAAGCGATAAAATAGTTTGATATAGTTTTTGCTGGAATGATTGGTCTAGATGATCGCGAATAGGAACCAAACTCTCTATTAATTCTGGCTGCACTAATTGTTCATCCGCTTCTGAAACCTCATTAACTATCTTTATCATTCGCTCGACACTATAGTGGATCACTTTATAAATACCTGCAGTAGATTGGTGTGCTAATTTATGGTATTTAAGATTATGCTGTAGAATCCCCATGAACATAATCGAACAGTCTAATAAATAGGGTTTTTTTTCTTCTCCGAAAATATCAATGAATCGATAATACAGCCAGCGAAGAATTCGAAAATGGCTGCGTTTCATGAACTGCTTCAAGTCTTCATCATTTGAAACAAGAACCTCTTCGAAAAGCGATATTAATTTATTCGACCGATTTATTTTTAGTTGTAATTCAATTTGTTTTTTAAAAACTTCAATATCGGCAGGGTCCTGTCCAATTAATAATTCATTTCGCGCCATTTCTAATTCTTTGTAAATTGTCGAGAAAAGTGCGAGTAATAATTCATTTTTTGATGAAAAATAATTATAAAATGTTCCTTTAGAAATGCCACTATAATCTAATATGTCTTGAATGGAAGTTGCTTGAAAACCTTTATCAATAAATAATTGATGAGCCATTTTAATCACATGCTTTTTCCGTGCATTCATTATAATCACCTTTAGTAATAGTTGAACTACTTGTATAAAACTAATAGTATATTACTTTTGAGGTTTATTCAAACAGATACATATTACAGAACCCGAAATTTTATAATTGCATTGTTTGGACTCATAGTATATGATATACCTTATGTGAAATAGCAGTACAAAATAATGAACCATACGTATATAGGGGGAAATTTATATGGACCATTCCATAAAAAAGACTGATCGTCCACCATATGGGATAATAGCTGTCCTGATGATTGGTGCTTTTATTGCATTTTTAAATAATACTTTATTGAATGTTGCATTGCCTTCAATGATGGAAGATTTACAAGTTGGGGCATCAACTGTTCAATGGTTAACTACTGGATATATGTTAGTGAATGGAATTTTAATTCCAGCAACAGCTTTTTTAATTGAAAAATATTCAGTTCGCCGCTTATTTTTGGCCGCCATGCTGTTGTTTACAATTGGGACATTAGTAGCGGGTGTTGCCCATGTATTCCCAGTTTTATTGGCAGGACGGATGCTTCAAGCTTCTGGTTCCGCAATTATGATGCCTCTTCTTATGAATGTCATGCTAGTAAGCTTTCCGATTGAAAAAAGAGGAGTAGCGATGGGCTTTTTCGGTTTAATATTAATGGCTGCACCCGCAATTGGACCAACATTATCTGGGTGGATCATTGAACGATACGACTGGAGAATGCTTTTCCATTTTGTCACACCAATTGCTTTCATCGTTTTATTAATTGGCTTTTTCTTGCTTAAGGATAAAAAAGAAAAGAAAGATATTCACTTAGATATCAAATCGCTTCTTTTATCGAGTTTGGGATTTGGTGGAATCTTATACGGGTTTAGTTCTGCAGGTGATAAGGGTTGGGGGAGCCCACATGTATATGCAACCATCGCGATAGGGGTCGTTACACTTACATGGTTTATTTTACGTCAAATACGAATGGAAAACCCAATGCTTAACTTTAAGGTATATAAATATCCGATGTTTGCTCTATCATCTGCCATTACGATGGTAGTCAATATGGCGATGTTTTCTGGAATGCTATTAATTCCAATTTATGTTCAAACCATTCGTGGAATTTCACCTATGGATGCTGGTTTAATGATGCTGCCTGGTGCATTAATTATGGCAGTTATGTCGCCAGTGACAGGAAAATTATTTGACAAATTTGGTGGACGAATTCTAGCCGTTACTGGCTTAATTATATTAACTGTAACGACATACTATTTCAGTCAGCTAACAGATGAGACAACATATGCTTATTTAGTAGTTTTAAATTCCATACGGATGTTCGGAATGTCGATGGTCATGATGCCAGTTTCTACAAATGGATTAAATCAGTTGCCTCCACGATTCTATCCACATGGTACAGCAATGAACAATACGCTGAACCAAGTGGCAGGCGCGATTGGTACAGCATTGCTAGTTACTGTTATGTCTACAAGGACAGAAACACATGCAACTAAATTAGCTGCAGATATGATGAATAATATGACTGCTCAGCCGACTGAAGCTGTACTAACAGAAATGAAGCATCAAATCGAAATGACAGCAATGCTTCATGGAATAAATGATGCCTTCTTTATTGCAACAGGTATTGCTGCAGTTGCTATTATTCTTTCTTTCTTTATTAAGCGGGCAAAGCAAGCTGAAGATCCACTTAAGGGAAAAGAATCAGATGGAAAAGTTGCTACAAAATTAGCTGAAAATTAATAGGATATGAAAAGAAGGGACATTCAGTTATTGAATATCCCTTCTTTTTTGCTTATTTATTAAACCATAAAGGGTCTGTATCATCCACATCGCCATTATAATTAATTAAGATTTCTTCACCTGCTTTAATATTTGTGTAGGCAAAAAAGTCGAATGTATGATTATCAAAATTAATATCATAAGTAGCGTTAGGCGTGTAGGAGTGATTAAAAAGCATGCCATACCCTAAAAGAATCGCACTATGATTCTTGCCATATTCAAAAGCATAATCAGCAAGTATTGTTTGATCAATATACTGATGTTCATCATTTGGGTAAGCGATGACTGGTGCTTCATGTATTAGCTCACCTTTAGCAATATCACGTGTAGCGAATACTCCTCTATTGAATTCCCCATCACTGAGTGTCGAAGTTTTAATCTCAATCATATTTTGCACCTACTCATTCTGTATTTGAAGTCTCTTAATCATGACAGTTGAAGAGGGGGAAAGCAATAGTTTTCTTCGTTGTGTGCAAAAGTTTGTTGAAGATGAATGTCTCGTAAGATCCAGTAGGCAAGTAAGTATGAATCCCTTTCTTTTTCCAGTTGGATCAATTATGCTAATGTAATTAGTTCATATAAAAAGAGGGATGAGTTATGAAGCAAATATATAGTGATATTATCCAATTTCGTGGAACTCATTTTGATTTTGGTTATATGCAAGGAGAAAAAATTAAAGATTCACTTTCTGTAATAAATCGTGATAATCAATGGAAGGTACGAAAACCTCGATTTAAATTATCGGTTGATGAAGTGAAAGAGGCGATTATTCCATTTGCCCCTCGTGTTTGGGATGAATTAGAAGGGATGCAAGCTGCATTGGAATGGCCTATGGAACGTGTATTGAAAGAGTTTGGCGGCTATCGTCTTAATTACGCTCGTTCAGGATGTTCAATTATGACAAGTGAACATTACTTAATTCGAAACTATGATTATCACCCAAAAACATATGAGGGACGGTTTGTGATATTTCAACCAAGTGATCAAGGATATGCGATAATTGGACCGAGTCAAAGAGTGACTGGAAGAATGGATGGAATGAATGAAAAAGGGTTAGCTATAGGATATAATTTCATGCATCGAAAAAAACCTGGTGACGGTTTTATTTGTTGTATGATTGGGAGACTAGTCCTGGAATCCTGCGGAAATGTGACTGAAGCCGTTATGATGCTTAAGGAACTTCCACATAGACATTCTTTTAGTTATGTTGTATATGACGGCACTGGAGAGACATTCGTAATTGAAACATCGCCACGTGGCATTGAGGTTCGACGTTCAAATGCTTGTACCAATCATTTTGAAATAATGAAACAAGAGAATCGTTACCATCTAGATGATTCAAAAAGAAGACTAGAAATTATTGAAGACCATTATTCGAATATCATGAATGCAAATGAAGCTTTTCAACTGTTTAATCAGACAGATAAAGGAATCTTTTCTGATTTATATAGCAGCTGGGCAGGTACCATTCATACTTCAGTCTATTTCCCTAAAGAATTAAAGGCATGGTTTGCTCTAGGTGGGGACCAGGTGCCAACCTCATTTGACTTTGCTCAATGGCTAGCTGGAGACAATGTACCCATTAAACAGATCGTAGGTGAGATTGATACGGATATTCCAGTTTTACATATGGATGAGCATGCTGATTGGTATAAAAGATAATGTCAAGACTCGGTCTTTTTTGGCCGAGTTTTTTCAGTCTATAAAATAAATGTATTTTTTATCAATTATTCATAAGCTAATGGAGTAAGGAAATTTATTAGGAATGTCTTTATTTGGTAAATGAGATAACTTAAATATATGATACAATTAATGTAAAAAAAGAAGGAGTACAGCGATGTCTCAAACTTTAAGAAATCATCAGTAATGCTGATCAGTAAATAATCATCGACTAGTTCCTCGAGAAAATAAATAAATCGATGAATCAAAGTAATGATTCCATTCAGGAAATCGTTGAAACGATAGAAAGGACTCCGCTAGTATTCAAGAGCTAAGCAGCTTCTTTTCCTATATTTCCTCATCAGCTGAAGAACTAATGAAAAGGGCGAAAGTCAATTAATGCAAAAGGGAATCCTATCTAAATCTACCGTCTAATTCTGGAGATTGGGTTCCTACTCATCCTCTACTCTTTATCCATATCTATATTCGCTCCTAGAGATCGATCAATCCTACTCCAAACAGCTAAGTGGCCATATCTACGTCTTAAGTCTTAGAGAAAATTAAGGTTGCAGTCTATGGATGAACAAATAGTTATGATGTATTGTTAATAAGAAGGATAAAATTAATTTGTAAAGCTGAAACCTGGAATTCGTTCATACGTATATATATTAAGGATTTAAGTCAGGAGTTGATTGCTGATGAATCAGTTTTTAGTCTTTCTTAGTCGAATGTTTGTTGCAATTCCATCCACTTTTCTTGTATGGCTGTTAAGCTTTTTTGCCTTTGATCAAACATTTTTCCTTTCAGGAGCCATTTCCATTGGTGCAGGAATTATTGCTTACTGGATAAGTGGAATCGTTTTGAAACAGCGCTTTTTGAAAAAGCATCAGTTAACAAGAAAAGAGTATCAATATATTAAGAAAAACTTGGAGGAAGCGAAAGGAAAGTTAAATCGTTTGCATAAATCGATGCTTTCTATTCGACATTTGCCAACACTTAAACAACGGGTGGAATTTACAAAGACGACGAAAAAAATATATTATTTAACAAAAAAGGAACCGAAGCGTTTTTATAAGGCGGAGGAATTTTATTTCTCACATTTAGATTCGGCTGTTGAACTATCCGAGAAATATGTGTTTTTATCTGCGCAGCCCAAAAAGACGTATGAATTGGATCAATCACTTTATGAAACACGCAAAACATTAGAGCAAATGTCTAAGATGGTTGAGGAAGATTTATATCGGGTGATTTCTGATGATATTGACCATCTGAATTTTGAAATTGATGTAGCAAAGCATTCGATTCAGACACGTAAGGATTCGCAAAACCTTATAGAAAGCAGGCGTTTAAAATGAGTGAAGTGAACCCATCCTTATTAAAAAATGCAAGCGATGCAAATTTAATGGATGATTTGCTTGCCAATCCTTTTGGTGAAAAGCAGGAGCTTCCAAGTTTGCAAGTAAAGGAAGAGAAACCAATCAAGCTGATCGATGTTATTCCACCAGAAAACAAAGTCAAAGCATATCAATTGGCTGAACAAATTGATCCAAAGAATCATCAAGCGATGATTTCATATGGTACACCAGCTCAGTCAAAGCTATTGACCTTCTCACATACGATGCTTGAACATGTGCAAAAACAAGATATTGGGGAAGTTGGAGAAATCATTAGTGATTTAATGCGAAGATTTAATGAAGTAAATCCTGATGATTTGCGAGCGGAATCTCCGTCCTTTTTTGCACGCATGTTTGGGAGAATTTCGAGTTCTATTCAAGAAACATTATCCAAATACCAAAAAACAGGAGCACAAATTGATCGAATTAGTGTGAAGCTTGAAAGAAGTAAAAATATCCTTTTATCAGATATCGTGATGTTAGATAAACTTTATGAAAACAATAAGGAATATTTTAATGCGTTGAATGTCTACATTGCAGCTGGGGAAATCAAGCTGGAAGAATTACATGAGAAAACGATTCCTGAACTGAAAAAAGCAGCAGAAGCATCCAATGATCAAATGAAGTTCCAGGAAGTAAATGACATGATTCAATTTGCTGATCGGTTGGATAAACGTTTGTATGATTTGAAGCTTAGCCGTGAAGTGACGATTCAGAGTGCACCACAAATTCGTTTAATCCAAAATACAAACCAAGCACTCGTTGAAAAAATACAGTCTTCTATTATGACAGCTATTCCGCTATGGAAGAACCAAGTCGCGATTGCTTTAACCTTAATTAGACAGAGGCATGCAGTAGAAGCACAGAAGCAAGTATCAAAAACAACAAATGACCTATTATTAAAAAATGCTGAAATGCTTAAAACAAATACGATTGAAACAGCAAGAGAAAATGAGCGTGGAATTGTTGATATTGAAACTTTAAAGAAAACACAAGAAAGCTTAATTTCAACATTAGAAGAAACATTGAAAATTCAAGAAGAAGGCCGCCACAAGCGTAGAGTGGCTGAAAATGAGCTAGCCTCAATGGAAAGTGATTTAAGGCAAAAGCTGCTTGAAATTAAAGGATAAATGTAAAATGATCCATTAATCAGTTATTCGGTTAATGGATCATTTTTTTTCGTGTTTAAGGGAAACCACTAATCGCACGTTGTGTATAAAATGTGAATAGTTTGTTCTACGTCCAGCTCCACAAGGAACACTTCGGCAGCGTATGCATCGCACGAGTATAAGAGTTTTTCTTATAGGAGGAGTGCCTATCGCCTATCAAACTTCAGTACTGCTCCGCAACGATTGCGTCAAGCATGGTATCGCTCACGCTCACCGTGTTTCCTTTATCGAAAGAACCAGTCCTTCCAGTTTGTACGGCGAGACCTTAGGCGCTTGCGCTTTTGTTCCGTGTTTTTTGTTATAATTCTTTATAGATCTTTGAAAGGAAATGACTATTCGATGTATTTAACAATAAAGGAAACAGCAGAGTATCTTTCTTATCCTGAAACGTATGTTGAGAGCTTAATACAGCAGAAGCGAATTCGTGCGATTCATGATGGAGAACAGTTTTTAATTAATAAAGAGCAATTTAAAACACATATTAAGCAAATGGAAACATATAAGGAGCTGATTGAAGAGATACTGAATGAACCGATTCCAGAGGATCGAGATATAAAGGATGAGGATTGACTTAAACATATTATTGTACAATTGCTATTTTTTAATATAATCTATAATCAATCACTAAAATAAGGAGGAAATATAGATGTTTGATATTACAATTATTGGCGCAGGTCCAACAGGTGCAAGTGCAGCTTTATTTGCTGCAAAAGCTGGAAAAAAAGTATTAATGATCGATAATGATAAAAGTGTAACTAAAAGAGCATGGCTAGAAAACCATTATGGTGTAATGGAAATTACAGGCCCAGAGCTAGTAGAGATTGGCAAAAAGCAGGCAGCAAAATTTGGGGCAGAACTTGTAGAAGCAACGGTTGAGAACATTGAGAAGCTAGAATCAGGTTTCTCTGTACAAACAGCAGAGCATACATATGAATCAAAGCATGTTATTTTTGCGACAGGAATGCTAGCAGATTTAGCTGAGAAAATTGGCTTAAAAACAAAGCCAGGTACAGAACCGCGTATCAAGACTATCCTAGATTTAGATCCAAATGGAAAGACAAATATTGAAGGAATCTGGGGAGCAGGAACAATTGCAGGCGTAAGCATGCACACAATTATTACTGCTGGTGATGGTGCAAAGGTAGCGATCAATATTATTAGTGAATTAAATGGTGAGCGTTATGTTGACCATGACATGATGAAATAATTTTGAATGGGGAATAGGATACCAGTCCTATTCCCCATTTTTTAATACCCTTTTTGATAATCCACTAGATTAATGGATGGTGTACTTCCCTGTATATAGCTTTGTAAATTGGGGATGAAAATATCCTCAATGACTCGCTTAGTATAATGCTCAGTCGAACCTGCCGTATGTGGAGTAATGATGACATTTTCGAGTGCCCATAATGGACTTTCTCCATGCAGTGGTTCTTTCTCAAATACATCCAGACCTGCTCCAGCAATTTCCTTACTCTGTAATGCGTGGATGAGATCTTCTTCCACAACGATGCTGCCTCTGCCAATATTAATGAAGAAAGAGGATGGTTTCATCAATTTGAATTGTTGCTTTTTGAATAAATGATGCGTTTCTTTTGTATAAGGGAGTGTAACGACGACATAATCACAAATGGGGAGTATCTCGTCTAACTGATTAAGGGCGTACATGGAATCAACGTTTTCTTCGGGTTTCTCAGAGTTACGAAAGCCAATGACTTTCATACCAAATGCTTTAGCGATCTTTGCTGTTTCCATGCCAATCGCTCCTATTCCTAGAAGAGCAATTGTTTTTCCATGTAATTCCAAGCTTAAGTTTGCATGATGCCATGTTTTTGTTTGCTGGTTTTTAATATATGAATGAATCTTTCGTGTTAAGGCAAGCATTAGTGCGAATATGGTTTCTGAAATCGGATAGGCATGCACACCGTTGGCAGAAGTAATATGTATTTTCTTCTCTTCGAATACTTGAAGTGGCAGGCTATTTACGCCAGCAGACCATGATTGTAGCCAGCGCAAATTCATGTTATTTTGTATTAGCATTCTTTCCATTTCTTTTTTCCAGCTAACAATTATTTCAGCATCTTCCAAGTGTTTCTGCCATATGGTATTGTCCTTGCCAACGATTATTTCCCACTCTGGAATGATGGCATTTATTCTCATAATATAATCTTCATCAAGATTTTGGGCAATGACTAACTTCCTTTTTTGCATTCGGTTCCATCCTTCCGTTTGTGTTTGATATATGCAAATACAGTATAGAGTCCTTTCCAAACAGATAAACAAAAAACATAGCGCTTTCCAAAGGATGGCTATGTTTTTTGTTGACCGGCTAATTCAAAAATAGAATTTATGATAAAAATTCTTGGGGATTCAATCCTAATTCTAGGCAAATATCATGGACTGTTTGCTGTTCGCTTGGGTCGAAGTGCCCATCAGCATAACCTAGAGCAATACAGTAACGAGCAACTAATCGGGCAATTTCAGGCTTTGAACGAACGCGTCCTAATGCTTTAAATGCCTCTGCACGTCCAATTACTGAATCTCTTTCAATCTTTTGGACAAAGATATTAAACTGCTGAATGACTTTATTCGTATCAAAAACTCTGAGTTCCTCACTTTGATTGACGAATTCCATCATTTTTTGACGTTCGGATGGATCAAGTCTTCCATCTGCTAAAGCAACAAGTGCACATGCTGCAACAACTGCTTCTAGGACATCCTGACTTTTATAGCGAGTAAATAAATCTTGTGCCTTTCTTTTTTGCTGATTCGCCCATTGTGCATAATCTGTTTGATTAGGGGACCAGTTATTTCCACAGTTATTGCAAGTGAACTTCAATTGGTTTTTCCCGATAAATCCACCTAATAAGCCGACAGGGCCAAGAATAAGTCCTCCGATTGCCGCTTTCCCAAGTCCAAAGCCTTTTTCACCCGTTCGAACATTTGATGACCCACAGCGGGTACAGTTAATATTATCTCCTCCATATGAATGGGAAGTTACGGGAGGCTGACTATATGATGATTGATTGTATGGTGCCGAGTGTGCTGGCTGTCCATAATTGGTAGTTGGCTGATTCGTATGGCCAAAGCTAGGCTGACTGTATGTATGTTGCTGTTGGCTAGGCTGACCGTAGGATGATTGATAATGGTTCGGCTGTGAATTATAGGATTGTGTTTGTTGTGATTGTCCGAATGATGGATTACTTTGCTGTTGATAGCCTGATTGAAAAGGTGGCTGTGCGGGCGAAGTAGGTACTGGATCGTCATCAACAGACACACCGAAATTTCGACAAAGTGCTGCTAATCCCCCTTGGAAACCGCTAGCAATCGCATTAAATTTCCATTCCCCATTGTGACGGTATAGCTCAGCAGCAACTATCGCTGTCTCCACAGTGAATTCACGGCCAAGATCAAAACGAATTAATTCCTCATTTGTTTGCGCATTAAAAATCCGTACATAAGCGTTTGAAATCTGTCCGAAACTCTGGCCCTTCGCTTGAGCATCATGGATGGTGATTGTGAAGGCAATACGATGAATAGAAGGTGGCACTTGATTTAGGTTAATTTGAATTTGTTCATCATCATTAGCCCCTGCTCCTGTTCGATTATCCCCACTATATAGTATGGAACCATTTCCTCCACTAGGGTTATTGTAGAAAACAAAATCCAAGTCACTTTGTACTTTTCCTGTTGGTCCAACTAAAAATGCGGATGCATCTAGATCATATTGAGAATGACTTCCACTGACATCCCATCCTAATCCAGCAACGACCATTTGCAAACCAGGATTTGTCTTTGTTAAATCAACCTTTTGTCCTTTACGTAAAGTTACACCCATGCCTCTCCACTCCTTAAAAGTCTTGTCTATCAGATTCGTTCATATAGTTATTATAATTCACGATCCATTTAAAAGGAAAATAATAACCCTTAATATAAATGATGGCAACGAGTTTGGATTTGATATTTTTTAAAAGTATATGAAGGAAGAATGCTAGTTGGAGAGTGCTATGAGACAAAAAAAGTAAAAAAATATGTAAAGAGTCTCATTGGAGAGTTCAATGAGACAAAAAAAGTAAAAAAACATGTAAAGAGTCTCATAGGAGCATTCAATGGGACAAAAAAAGTAAAAAAACATGTAAAGAGCCTCATAGGAGCATTCAATGAGACAAAAAAAGTAAAAAAACATGTAAAGAGTCTCATAGGAGCATTCAATGAGACAAAAAAAGTAAAAAAACATGTAAAGAGTCTCATAGGAGAGTTCAATGGGACAAAAAAAGTAAAAAAACATGTAAAGAGTCTCATAGGAGAGTTCAATGGGATAAAAAAAGTAAAAAAACATGTAAAGAGTCTCATAGGAGGATTCAATGGGACAAAAAAAGTAAAAAAACATGTAAAGAGTCTCATAGGAGCATTCAATGGGACAAAAAAAGTAAAAAAACATGTAAAGAGTCTCATAGGAGCATTCAATGGGATAAAAAAAGTAAAAAAACATGTAAAGAGTCTCATAGGAGCATTCAATGAAACAAATTATATGAATCCCCAACAAAAATCCTAAAGGATAGCCCCAATGAGAATAAAATTAGAGAATGTCTGATGAATCAAGCAAATAAACTAACTACCATCATTACCAAGAATGCACAAAAATGGCCAGTCTCCCTAAGCGAGACTGGCCATTACCTACCACAGTACAGGCTTTGCAACCATGAACCATAACATGATCATTAAAAGAATTAAATAAAGCCATGTAGACCGTAATAGATTTTTGATTAATGCTGGTTGATTTTGCGTGGACTCATGGAAGATTCGCATCGTTGGTGTGAATGCACGCGCAAGGAAAAGGACGGACCCGAACATGACTATTAATGTAGCGATGATCCAAGATGTTTTCCAAGTCCATGGGCCCATTATTATAAGGAGTGCTCCACTGCCAACGAGGACATGCCCAGCATGCTTAATAAGTCTTATCGTATATTTAATAATATCAAGATATGCTTGTTGTACCTTCTCGTCAGCAGCACGCAGTTTTTTCACGATTGGAATTAGAATTATAAAGGGACCAATGGAAAAAACAGCACTGCCAACATGAAGGTATACAATTAAGCGATAGAGGAATTCCATGTAATGCTATGTTATTCCGTTACGAGACGAAACTCATGTACCCATACTCTCATTTGTGGCAGCCAAGGCATGCCAGGGTGAAAGGATAGAATGGACTCTTTGTATTCCTCAACATTTTCAAAGCCCTCTTGTTTCGCGTGTTCATCTGTTAATTCTCCAAGTGCTTGAGAATATACCTTTTCAATAATGAAATCCTTCCCTTGAAGGGTCATGATTTCCCCAATATCCGCATAGCGGCCATTTCGGCGAGTAGCGACCTTTTTGCCTGCTAGAACTTTTTCGATATCTTCGGGAACAGTTACTAGGCGATCAATTGTACATGTTTTTGGTGGCAGTTCTTCATGATGCTTCTGTTGATTAGTCATTTATTTTCCTCCATATGGTGTTTTTCAGATAGTTACAGTTTAAATGAACTTTTTAAAGAAACGATTCGATTGAAAACAACTTTTTCTGCTGTAGAATGCTTTGGATCCACATTAAAATAGCCGTGACGGAAAAACTGGAATTTATCCTGTGGGTGTACGTCTTTCATGTTTGGCTCAATAAATCCTTGAACAATTTCAAGGGAGTTAGGATTGACGTAATCAAGAAATGTTTTTCCTTCTGGGATTTCTTCCTCTGTTTCGGCATCTAGGATTAGTGGCTCGTATAAACGGAATTCAGCAGGAATTGCATTTTTAGCATCTACCCAGTGAATCGTTCCTTTTACTTTACGTCCCGTAAAGCCTGTACCGCTTTTTGTTTCTGGATCATACGTACAGTGAATTTCTACGACTTTTCCATTCTCATCTTTAATGAAGTCATTACATTTAATGAAATAAGCATGTTTTAAGCGAACTTCATTTCCAGGGAAGAGACGGAAGTATTTCTTCGGTGGTTCTTCCATGAAGTCGTCCTGTTCAATATAGATTTCTCTCGAGAATGGAATTTGACGCGAGCCCATTTCTGGATTCTCAGGATTAATTTCAGCATCAAGCATTTCCACTTCATCTTCAGGATAGTTTGTAATCACTACTTTTAATGGATTCAGCACGCCCATTGTACGTGGAACCTCAAGCTTTAAGTCTTCTCTAACGAAGTGTTCAAGCATTGCTTCGTCTACTGCTCCCCAGCCTTTTGACACACCTGTTGCTTTAACAAATTCGCGGATCGCACCGGGTGTGAAGCCTTTTCTTCTTAAACCAGAAATAGTAGGCATACGAGGATCATCCCAGCCATCAACAAATCCTT
The DNA here is from genome assembly GCF_017874625.1 of Cytobacillus eiseniae. Lineage (GTDB taxonomy): Bacteria > Bacillota > Bacilli > Bacillales > Cytobacillaceae > Cytobacillus > Cytobacillus eiseniae. The sequence goes on from NZ_JAGIKZ010000006.1 coordinate 146,921, forward strand.
CATCCACAAGCTGCTTAAGTTTTCGTTTGCTCATTACTGTGTTTGTGATATTAAGGCGGCCAAATTCAATTTGTTGTGGCTTGCTTTCCATTTCACATTCTTCAACAAACCAATTGTACAATGGACGTTGATCCTCAAATTCTGTTGTACAAATGGAATGAGTCACATTTTCAATCGCATCTTCTAGTGGGTGAGCAAATGCATACATTGGATAGATGCACCACTTATCCCCAGTATTGTGATGAGTAGTATGGGAAACTCGGTAAATAACTGGATCACGCAAGTTTAAATTAGGTGAAGCCATATCGATTTTTGCCCGTAATACTTTGCTGCCATTTTCAAATTCTCCGTTGCGCATACGTTCGAATAAATCAAGGTTCTCCGCAACCGTACGATTACGATAAGGGCTGTCTTTACCAGGCTCTGTTAATGTACCGCGATATTCACGGATTTCTTCTTGTGATAATTCATCAACATATGCTTTTCCTTTATTTATTAATAGGACAGCACGATTATACATTTCTTCGAAGTAGTTCGATGCAAAATGCAGTTCATCCCATTCATAACCTAACCATTTCACATCTTCCTTAATCGAGTCCACATATTCTTGATCTTCCTTTAATGGATTCGTATCATCGAAGCGCAAGTTTGTTGTTCCTTCAAATTCATCAGCTAGTCCAAAATTAATTATTATGGATTTCGCATGACCGATATGAAGATACCCATTTGGCTCTGGTGGAAAGCGAGTAATAATTCCTTTATGCTTTCCTACTTTTAAATCCTCAATCATAATATTCTTTATAAAGTTTGATGAATTATTTTCCAAACCTGAATCAGCCTTTCTATAATATGTAGTTATTCCTTATTTTACTGATTTACACATGGTAAATCAATTAGGGACGGTATATCCATCGTGAGAATATGTCAAAAAAGGTTTCTTTTTGTAACTTTTCGGTTAATAAGTACGAAAAGGCGTAAGCATATTTTCCTATTATTTAAATTGTTACAATGGAATACAATATTGTAATCAACTATGTACCAATAGTTTGTTAGAATACAAGAAAGAGATTGAACTTTGTTGAAATTTGTCTATATTGTTCAAAAATATGGTTAGTGGAGGGAACTTTTATGACAATAGATAAGCAGCTGAATAGTAAACAGTATTATTTAACACTAATTAATGAAAGGGAAGATCGACACCCAATTGAGCTGCTCGGAGAACTATATATGGAGGAGCAGAAAAAGGAACTATCTGATTTAGCTTATATTCGTTTCTCCCAAGGAGAAATCTATTTTCATAATAGGGATTATGAAGCAGCTATTTTTAAATGGGAGAATATTAGCAATGAGCTTGAGCCGTGGGCAAAGAAAAATATGGCGGATGCTTATTTTGAGTTAGATTTGCTCTCCACTGCAGAGGGGATTTATCAGGAGATACATACGGATTCCGAAGTGTTAAGAACGGAGGTACTTCTGCAGCAATTTTCTATTTGTGTTCAGCAGGGAAAGCTTGAATTAGCTATAGACTTTATTAAGCAAGCAGTTAGCTTGAACCCAGATTATGCAGATGTAACTGAGATTGCACGGCTATTTTTTGAGGAGTATCAGGATTGGAACAATGCTGTTCAGCTAGCTATTGATGAATCTGTACGTACGAAACAGATGCATTGGTTTGATATTCTCCATACATATGTCGTAAAAGATAAAACAAAGAAAATGGAACCGGGTTGCTTCAATGAAGTTTTGATTCAATTATCTGCGCTTGATTTAGCTAGATTTGAAGCGTTAACGGCATCCTTCTGGAATAGCTATAAAAATAGTGAGCACTATTTCTCGTGGTTAAAAGAAATGAATTATATTTTATTAAATATAAATAAAACGAGTACACATGAATTCCGCGAATTATCCAAGCTTTTTCATGATACGTATATAGATTTAATTAATGGAAAGTATTTGATTCGAGAAATTTCCCATCTCATTCCTACTCATTTAGTCAATTGGAGTAAAATCACGGATGATCGATATGCGCTGCTTGCCTCAACCTCATTACTTGCATGGAATGAACTATTTATGACAGAAATTGAACTGGAAGTAGTTAAAAAAGCAGAAAATACATTATTCCATTCAACGAAATCTAGTGATGGGTTGGAAAGAGCGTATGAACTTTTCGATACGATCATGAATTGGGCAAAGAAAAATGGGGTTGAATTAGGAGTTCAACATAGGGAGTCCATGAAGGAAACGATAGGAATAAATGATCAGGACCCATTTTCTAATCAAGACATAGAACAAATAACAAAAGTGCATCATTCGATTCGAAAAACAATTAAGTATTTGCTAGAAAAACGTGTAGAAAAGGAAAATAACTTAATTGAGTCGATTAAATGGAATGAGGATATGATGACAAAGCTGAAAGGGGCAACCAATCAGTTAAGCGATCTTGAGGAGGAAAAGATACGGGTCATTCAACGATCCTTTAGAAATATGAAGGATGGAACTAGAAATAAGCTATCGGAAGAAATTCCCACACTTTTGAAGAGTTGTTCATCACATATTACAGAAGAGAGCGACTTTGGGAAACTATCTCTCAAGCTGAATGATGAAATGAATCATAAAATTCATCTTTATATTGAAGAGACTGTTCTTCCAGGGCTTCAGCTTGAATTTCACAATTGGATTGCTGAAGCAGGGAAGGAATTAGAATATAGCCAAAGCTTTTTAAATGAAATGAGTGCTGGATTCAATGATTTGTATGGGGAAGAGGCTCTTAAGCTAGATTGCGATTTTAAGTTATTGGACGATTGGCAAAGGGATGCGAATCGGATGACAATGGGAAGCATCCAATTAGGATCAATGAATATTCTGCTTCGTTTTACACCAGCCCAATTTTTAATGAAAAGTGCGGGGAAATTATTTAATGCTTTGCCGCAAAATAAAACGTTTATTCATCAAAAGTATAAGCAATTTATTGAAAATGAGGATTATAGTCATGTTTCAGAGGAAGTGTTCAATCAATTGATTCAGCCATTCGAACTATTTGATAGAGCGTTAGAGCGTGACATGAAGCTATTCTTTAAAAATCCCTTTATCGTTTTAAGTGAAAAAATGGATGAGGCAAATAGAGAAAACGAAATGAACAGGCAAGACCTGCAAGAAATAAGAATAAATCCAGAAATATATCGTGACCCGCTTACACTTTTTCAGCTTAAACTACGACAATATGAATGGATGACGCATGCGAGTGAGCGTGTGGAGAATTCCTACTAAAATACTTTTATTGAATGAATTTTTTTAGTAGTAGGAGGAGAAGATATTGAGTTTTAAGAAAAAGCAGTACCTTGGTTTAGGGCTTACGATTTTTTGTATGGTTATATTAATGATTGTCCTGCTATTTATGGCGAACTTGATGAGGGCGAATATGATTGAAATTGTCCAAGACAGGTATTTTAAGGTAAGTCAAGCAACGGAAGTGAGGCAATTATTTGATCAAACGGATCGTCAGCTTTTAAGAATAGCTATCGATAATGATTTATCTGATTCTGCATTGACTGTTAATATGCTTAAAGATAATCATAATGAAATACGGTTAAGGCTCGTTGATATTCGGGATTCAGTTAATAGCAAAACAGGTAAATCACTTATTAATGAAATTGATACATCATATGACGCCTATTTTGAAATGGAGAACCAGGTGTTTAAACAACTCGAAGATGAAGATCCTACGAATTTGCAAGAAATATATAATAGTGGACGAAGCAATCGTGATACATTGATAAATTTATTAAATGAATTTAGAGATCATCAGGAATCATTAATGGAAGATTCTTTAGAAAATGCGACAACAACCTATTCCCAGCTCGTAACTGTCTTAGTTACATCTGTATTGCTTGCCTTGTTATTGATTATTCTTGTCACTCTTTGGTTGATTCGAAGCACAAGTAGAAATATCCATTCTATTACGAAAGGAATTAATAAAATAGACTTCGAACAATTATCAAATATCCCTAGATTAAAAGTAAATTCTAAAGACGAAATAGGGGAAATTGCGCTTGCTTTTAATTCAATGGCAAGCTCATTAGAACAACACCATGAAAGAGAACAAAATTACACAAAAGAAATAATGGGGAAAAATTGGGTTCAAACGAATTCAACGAATATTATTCATCTTTATAGTCATCATGTGAAAATTTCCTCTCTAGTAGAAGACTTAATCACCAATCTTGCACAGGCAGTCGAAGCAAAGTTAGGTGTCTTTTACTTAAAAGAGACAGGTGAAAGAACAACCTATCGAAAAGTTGCTTCTTTTGCAGATTCGGGCCAAGCGGCTGGGAAGGATCTCTTCGTTGAAGGGGAAGGGCTGGTAGGCCAGTGTGCTTTAGATAAAAAAATAATTCAATTGAATGAGATTCCTGATCATTCTCATGTGATATCAACAGGACTGGCAACAATTAAACCACAAAGCATTCTTATTGCCCCTGTGCTGTTAAAGGATGAAGTGGTTGCTGTCATTGAATTAGCAAGCTTGGAGGAATTTACGCCCATTCAAATTCATTTATTAGAAGAAGTACTGGGGACTTTAGGTATTGCTATTACAAATATTATTGGTCGAATGGAAATTGCTAACTTGCTTCAAGAGTCACAGGCAAAGACTGAAGAACTGCAAATGCAATCAGAGGAACTGCAAACACAGTCGGAAGAATTGCAATCACAGTCAGAGGAAATGCAGACGCAAGCAGAAGAGCTCCGCATGATTAATGAACAATTGGAAGAAAGAACGAAGGATGCAGAACTGAAATCAGAGGAACTTCAGTCAGCGAAGGAGAACCTTGAAGAAAAGGCGAAAGAACTCCTAGAAAGCTCAAAATATAAATCTGAGTTTCTGGCTAATATGTCTCATGAACTGCGTACACCATTAAATAGTATCCTTTTACTCTCGGAAATGTTAATGGATGATTCAGATCAAGGCTTGAATGAAGAACAAGTTGAGTTTGCAAAAGTGATTCATTCATCAGGCAAGGATTTACTTGATTTAATTAATGATATTCTTGATCTGTCCAAGGTCGAGGTTGGAAAAATGGATATCCACTTTGAAGAAGTAAATATTTTAGAGCTAACTGAACATATAAATCGTCAATTTACGCCATTTGCTAAGAAAAAGGGTCTTGAATTTACTGTAACATCGACAGAAAATGCACCAAGTTATATTTATTCAGATGAGCAGCGCTTGCAGCAAATTATTAAAAATTTACTATCAAATGCATTCAAATTCACTGAAGAGGGATCTGTTTCTATTGAAATTGAAGGAGCTGACAGAGAGGATTTGATTGGACTTCCATTAATTGACCAATCAGACTCATGGTTAAAAATAATTGTAAGTGATACGGGGATTGGGATCCCTAAGATGAAGTTTGATGAAATATTTGAAGCCTTCCAGCAGGTGGATGGAGCAACAATGAGAAAGTATGGGGGCACAGGACTTGGATTATCGATCACAAAAGAGTTTGCACATCTGCTTGGCGGGGAATGTAGAGTAATAAGCAGTGAAGGAAAAGGAAGTAAGTTCACCTTGCTAATCCCGAGTTTGCCAAAGGGAATGCCTGCCAACATCGAAACGGCAATAAGTGATAACCCTCCTTCTGAATTGGTTACAGACCTTCCTGAACAAGCATTTGAAAAAATGCCAATAGAAGATATGACAAATCAAAAGTCTGCCGTTTTAAAAGGGAAAACCGTGCTTGTTGTTGATGATGATCATCGAAATATCTTTGCAATAAAAAATGCACTTGAAAAAGAAGAGATGGAAGTTCTGACTGCAGAAAATGGGGTTGACTGCTTAGAAAAAATAGAGCAATCCAATCAGATTGATATTGTGCTAATGGATATTATGATGCCGATAATGGATGGCTACGAAACGATGAAAAGAATTCGGAAGTCAGAGAATCATCAAGATGTCCCAATTGTCGCTTTAACAGCAAAAGCAATGAACAGTGATCGTCGAAAATGTTTGGAGTCTGGTGCGTCAGATTATATTAGTAAACCACTGAATTTAGATCAGCTTTTATCTGTTATGCGTGTGTGGCTATCGTAAAACAAGAAGATACTCCCAACAAAAAGTTATGGGAAGTGAATGATGAGAAATGCCTAGGATTAATAAGGAGGATTTAGAACTAGAAATTTTATTACTATCGATTTTCCGTCTTTCAGGCTATGATTTTAGGCAATATATGAAATCATCCATTATGAGGAGGGTTCATAATCGCTTAAACCAAGAAAGGTTGCCGACGATCACAAGTTTAACGGAACGGATTATTCATGATCCAGAATATTTACGGAAAATATTGAGTGATTTTTCTATTAATGTAACAGAAATGTTCAGAGATCCTTCTTTCTTCAAAGCATTCCGAAAGGAGGTTGTGCCCTTACTTAAGGGCAAACCTGAAATCCGTATTTGGCATGCGGGATGCTCTACTGGTGAGGAAGTCTATTCCATGGCCATATTGTTGGAGGAAGAGGGCTTATGGGATCGAACCAAAATCTATGCAACAGATATGAATGAGTTTGTGCTTGCAAAAGCAGAAAAAGGAATCATTCCACTTCAAAAAATGCAAACATATACAAAAAATTATATCCTTGCGGGCGGGAAACGATCATTCTCTGAATATTATACAGCAGATTGTGAGTCAGCCTATTTAAAACGATATCTCTTGGAGAAGGTCGTTTTTGCCCAGCATAATTTAGTGACAGATTGTTCTTTTAATGAGTTTCATGTCATTATTTGTAGAAATGTGCTCATCTATTTCAATGTTGATCTTCAAGTACGAGTGTTAGAGCTATTTAATAAAAGCATGAGCTCAAATGGGTTCCTTGGATTGGGGAGTAAAGAATCAATCCGCTCCGATGCGGATATTTATGAAGAATTCAATGTGAAAGAGAAAATTTTTAGAAAAAGATGATCGTTAAATAATTATTTCCTATCAATAAATCAATCGAAGAATGTTCATATTAAATAGGAAAGAATCACACCTTCAATGCATTATGAAGGTGTATTTTTTATGTAGATCATAAGACTTTCTAATTGTAATGTTACATAGTTTTTGTTAAATTATTATTATGTAACATTGATCTGTAGGAGGAATTAAGGTGGAATATGTCGATCCAATTAGAGACATAGACAAAATTCTTGCTATCAAAAAGTATTTACGTAACCAGTCTTCAAGGGATTTATTGCTCTTTGTCCTTGGAATTAATACGGGGATTCGAATAAATGATTTACTCTCACTGAAGGTTAATGATGTTTGGGACGGGACAGGGGCTAGGGAGTTTTTATTTATTAATCACGAGGAAACTACTAGCAGCAAAAAGGGATATTTTTATTTAAATCATCAAGTGAAAATGGCATTAGAAAGTTACTTGTCTAAATATGATTTAAAAGAAACTGATTATCTTTTTAAATCGAAAAAAAATGAGCTGTCGATTTCACGTCAACAAGCTTATCGAATTATTAATCATGCTGCAAAAGAAGTCGGGATTTGTGGAAAGATAGGTATGCATACATTAAGAAAGACATTTGGTTATCATGCATACAGGAAAGGGATTGCTATCTCGATTTTAATGGGGATCTATCATCATCAAACACCTGCAGAGACATTACGCTATATTGGAATTGATAAGAATGTTGAACATTTAATTAAGCTAGATGTGAATTTATAAAAAAACTCTTCCACTATAAAAATAAGTGGAAGAGCATGTATTTATTTATCTTCATCATTCTCAAGTAATTCAATCATTCGAACATGTTTTAATTCCTTCACAATGTCCTCTGTGACATTTACTTGCAATGTTTCTTTATCTTTCATGAATTTGAATACACCATTATTGAAATCTGTGCCCTGGTCTTTGAAGAAAATCCCTTCATACTCAACATCTTTCGTATAGTTAAAGCTTAATCGGTAGCCCTCATCTTCCTTAATTAGATATGCGCGGACTCCTTTTTCAAATTGTCCTTCTTGATCTCTTAGTGCCCGAGATACAGAAACAATATGCAAGTCTACAAAAGGAATTTCTCGTAATAAAGAGTTAATTACAGAACCTTTAGCAAGTTGCTCCCAGCGGCTTTGAGCTGTCTGACCTAAAATAATTTGTGTGATTTTCTTCTCTCGAGCAATTTCAGCAATTACTTTTGAGATTGGACGTTTTTCATTATCTTGCAGAATAAATTCTGCGGTACTGTGTTCTTGCGCTAATTGCTGCCATCTCGTAATATAATCTGATTTTTCTGCATCCAAATCATCAAATGGCAACCGATCAATTGTCAGGATATAGAGTGGACAACCAAGCATATTTGCAATTTTACACCCACGTTGAATGAGACGTTCACCATTTGGCCCATAATAGACGCAGACGAGGATACTTTCGTCCATGCGTCCTTTAAATTTTTTCATGTACTATTCACCTCAGAATTAGATGGGTTCACCGGACTCCTTTGAACTATGTATGACTATAGCTTATGAGTCCCTTTTTAGTCAATATCAATCTTGTAATTTTAGATAAGGAAATTCTTTTGATGTAAGGAGGGGAATTAATGTCTTGGCTGTACCTCATGATATTCATTCCATTTATATTTGCGATCTTTGTTCCATTTATTTATAAATTATTTGGTACAAGAATACATACGGGTTGGTTTGTATTCTTCGCTCCACTAGCAGTATTTCTATATTTACTAAAGTATATCCCTATGATTTCAAAAGGAGAATCCGTTCATTCAAAGCTTGCGTGGATGCCTTCTTTAGGGATCAATTTCACAACAAATATTGATGGATTAGCATTAATTTTTGGCTTATTGATTACGGGTGTTGGGGCGCTTGTCGTTCTTTATTCTATCTATTATATGTCAAAGGAGAGAGAAGCGCTTCATAACTTCTACGTATACATGCTCCTCTTTATGGGGGCAATGCTTGGTCTCGTCCTTTCTGATAATATTTTAGTTCTATATGTATTTTGGGAACTAACGAGCATATCCTCTTTTTTATTAATTGCTTATTGGTATCAAAGGAAAGGCTCACGTAATGGTGCGCAAAAGTCAATGCTCATCACTATTTTTGGCGGGCTTGCGATGCTAGCCGGTTTGATTATGCTCTCGATGATGACAGATACGTACAGTATTCGTGAAATTTTAAGCAAGGTTGATTTGATTACTAGTCATTCTTTATTTATTCCAGCAATGATCTTAATTTTATTAGGAGCTTTTACAAAATCAGCTCAATTCCCATTTAGTATTTGGCTGCCGGATGCAATGGAAGCACCGACTCCTATTAGTGCTTATTTGCATTCAGCAACGATGGTGAAGGCGGGTATTTACTTAGTTGCCCGATTCACATCTGTTTTTGGCGGAAGTGCAGAATGGTTTTGGATTGTTTCAAGCATTGGATTGATTACATTGATATATGGCTCCATCAATGCGGTTAATCAAAAGGATTTAAAGGGATTATTAGCGTATTCTACAATTAGTCAGCTAGGGCTTATTATGAGCTTACTTGGTGTTGGCTCAGCTTCCATTTATTTTGGATATGGGGATGAATCTTCTGTCTATGCATTTGCTGTGTTAGCTGCTATGTTTCATTTAATTAATCACTCGACATTTAAGGGCAGCCTTTTTATGGTTGTTGGTATTATTGACCATGAGACGGGAACACGTGATATTCGTAGATTAGGCGGTTTAATCAGTTTAATGCCAATTTCTTTTACGATTACAGTCATTGGAAGTTTTTCGATGGCAGGTCTCCCTCCGTTTAATGGATTTTTGAGTAAAGAAATGTTCTTTACAAGTATGATTACTGTCATTGAATCCCCTGTGTTTGGGATGGAAAGCATTGGATTGTTATTTCCAATTATCGCATGGGTAGCTAGTATATTTACCTTTATTTATTGCATGATTTTAGTTTTTAAAACATTCTTAGGCAAACATCGTCCTGAGAAACTGGATAAAGTAGCACATGAGGCGCCAATTGGTATGCTTATCCCGCCAATGATCTTAGCATTTTTAGTGATTGTCATTTTCTTCTTTCCAAATGTTGTTTCGGAGTATTTCCTTCAGCCTGCTTTAATTGCTGTGCTCCCTGGATTTGCAGCTGCAGGAGGAATTGATGTGGAAATTTCCGCCTGGCATGGGTGGAATACTGAACTATTTATGACTATTGGTGTAATTGTCCTTGGTGCATTCATGTATTATTATTTGAGGAAATGGTCAAGGATATATAGCTATTACCCACAAGTACTGACATTAAACAACTTTTATAATCAGCTGTTAGCAGGCATGGAAAAGCTATCATCAAAACTTACAAAGCAATACATGACGGGGTTTGTTCGTGATTATTTAGTGTATATTTTCACCTTTATGATTGCGCTTCTAGGGTGCTCACTATGGTTATCAAAAGGCTTTTCGTTTAATGCTACGAATGATGCACCGATTAATTTGTTTGAAGGCGGAGCGATTGTAGCGATGCTGATCGCTGCACTTACTGTTGTTTTTTCGAAATCAAGAATTACTGCCATTATTGCAGTGGGTGCGCTTGGATATCTTGTTTCCTTATTCTTTGTTATTTTCCGGGCACCAGATTTAGCACTTACTCAGCTAGTAGTTGAAACAGTAACAGCAGCTTTATTTCTGCTTTGCTTCTATCATTTGCCAGAGCTTCGTAAGGAAAAGAGTAAAGTTCCATTTAAAGTAGTGAATTTACTTATTTCATTAGGTGTAGGGGTAATCGTCACATTGATCGCCTTATCCGTTAATAACCATCGACTGTTTGAATCGATTTCATATTTTTACGAAGATTCCTATACATTGGCAGGTGCCAAAAATATTGTGAATGCGATTCTTGTTGATTTCCGTGGTCTAGATACAATGCTTGAAATTTTAGTGTTAAGCATAGCTGGTCTTGGTGTGTATACATTGATTAAACTTCAATTAGCAGGGAGGGAGAAGAAATGAAGCCGAATGATGTTATCCTGCATTCAGTAACAAAAGTAGCAGTTGTGATAATATTGACATTCTCCATTTATCTTTTCTATGGAGGCCATCATAATCCAGGTGGGGGATTTATTGGCGGATTGAGTGTTGCATCAGGCTTAGTTCTTCTCTACCTTGCATTCGATATTGAGACCGTTAGAAACAATATTCCGGTGGATTTCAAAATAGTTGCTGCTGTTGGTGTATTAATTGCAGTACTAACGGGAGTAAGTTCGCTTTTCATTGGTAAACCTTTTTTAAATCAAGCATTTGGTTATTTCGATCTTCCGATTTTCGGAAAAACCGAGCTTGCAACAGCTGTTCTATTTGATGTCGGTGTAGCCTTAGCGGTCATAGGAACAGCAGTAACAATTATTCTAAGTATAAGTGAGGATGGATAGAAATGGAAACATCAATGTCTATTCTTATCGGCGTTCTATTTACGATAGGCACCTATTTAATCTTGACAAAAAGCTTGCTGCGAATCATCTTAGGGACATCGATTATTAGTCATGGTGTAAATCTTCTTATCCTTACAATGGGTGGATTGAAAAAGGGTGGACCGCCATTATTAGGTGAATCTAGTACAACATTTACCGATTCACTGCCGCAAGCTCTTATTTTAACAGCAATTGTGATTAATTTTGCGGTAACAGCTTTGTTTCTAGTGCTAAGTTATCGTACGTATAAAACATTAGGGACTGATGATATGGATCAATTAAGGGGAATTGAAGATGAATAATTTAGTCATACTGCCGATTATAATCCCCCTTATTGCTGGGTTGATTATGATCCTCATTCGAAAAAAAATCCTTGTACAACGAATTATAGGTATCTTCACGATTATTGTGATGGGAATGGTATCTATTTCACTGATGAATCAAATTAAAGAGAATGGGATTCAATCGCTTCAGGCTGGTGGATGGGAAGCCCCGTTTGGAATTAGCATCGTAGCAGATATGTTTTCTGCGATCCTCTTATTGACGACGAGTATTGTTGCGCTCTTTTGTTTCATCTATTCCTTCTCTACGATTGGAAGAGAACGTGAAGCGCATTATTTTTATCCTCTATTTTTATTTCTAATAACCGGTGTAAATGGGTCATTCCTAACTGGGGATTTATTCAATTTATTTGTTTGTTTCGAAGTCATGCTTATTTCTTCTTATGTGCTCATTTCATTGGGAGGGACAAAGCTACAGCTTAGAGAATCAATTAAATACATTTTGATCAATGTTATTTCTTCTTCTTTATTTCTACTAGCTATTGCGTACTTGTATGCGATAACAGGTACATTGAATTTAGCACATCTTTCCTTGCGTGTGGCAGAAGTTGGGCAAGATGGTTTGCTGACTACGGTATCCCTTTTATTTTTAATTGTATTTGGCATGAAGGCAGCGCTGTTTCTTTTCTTTTGGTTACCTGGGTCCTATAGTGCACCGCCAACAGCAGTTGCTGCAATTTTTGCTGCGTTATTAACAAAGGTAGGAATTTATGCAATCTTTCGCTTATTTACGCTCGTATTTTATCATGAGCCACAAATTACTCATTTATTAATTGGGATTCTTGGAGCAATCACAATGCTTCTTGGTGCGATTGGTGCAGTAGCTTATTGGGATATTAAGAAAATTCTTACTTATAATGTCATTGTAGGTGTTGGGTTCATAATTATTGGTCTTGCTTCTTTTACTTCAATGGGCATGATGGGCTCTATCTACTATTTAATTCACGATATCATTATTAAAGCGCTAATTTTCCTTTTAGGTGGAACAATTATTCATATTACGGGCACGAGCAAATTAAAGGACATGAGTGGACTCATTCGAAATCATCCATATTTAGGATGGATGTTCTTTATTGCTGCATTATCATTGTCTGGTATTCCGCCACTTAGTGGATTACTAGGAAAAATATTTATAACAAGAGGTACATTTGAAGCTGAATTATATTGGCTTGGTGCGATAGGATTGATGACGAGTTTAATGGTTCTTTATTCGATTATGAAGATCTTTATGAATGGCTTTTGGGGTGAAACCTATTTAAGCAAAGAAATGGAAAAGGGAAGCATGACTAAAAGCATGACGCTAGCCATTGGTTGTCTAACAGCTATGACAATTGCGCTTGGATTGGGAGCAGAAGGCATTCAAGTATATGTACAGCATGCTACTGACAGTATGATGAATCCACATGAGTATCTTGAGGCTGTATTAGGGAAGAATCCTATACGTTAGAATCCTTATTGCAGTTTGATTAAGTTAGAAAAGGAGGGGGACCGTTGCCCATCCAAGTATTGATTAATCTATTTATTGCCTTTTTATGGATGTTTTTTCAAGATGAATGGAGTATTTTGTCCTTTATCGGTGGCTATTTTGTTGGAATTATCGTTTTATTTATGATGAGACGTTTTTTTCCTACTAATTTTTACTTAAAAAGGATACTTTCCATTATTAATTTATTTCTCTTGTTTATAAGTGAGGCCATCTCTTCATCCATTTATGTTATTCGCCAGGTAATCGGACCGAAAATCGATATTACACCAGGCATATTTAAGTTAGAAACGGAATTAGAGGGCGATATGGAAATTACGCTTCTCGCTCTTCTATTGACTTTGACTCCAGGATCCGTTGTGATGGAAGTATCGCATGATAATAAGTTTTTCTATCTTCACGGATTGAATTTACCAGAATCAGAACATGCTGTTATCCAGTCAAAGCTGAAATATGAAAAAGCGATAAAGGAGGTAACTCGATAATGTTTACTCATTTTTTGATGGGATGTTTATTTTTCCTTATTCTTTCCATCCTAGCAGCGCTCTATCGAGTAATAAAAGGACCTTCCATGTCAGACAGGGTGATGGCTTTGGACAATATCGGCATTAACCTCCTTGCTGGTGTGGCAATTCTTTCGATTCTCCTTCATACACATGCTTTTTTAGATATCATTCTATTATTAGGGATCCTTTCATTTGTCGGTACCATAGCCTTTGCTAGATATATTGAGAGGGGTGTTGTCATTGAGCATAAGCACTCAGAGTGAGATCCTTGTAGGTTTACTCATTTTTATCGGTACGGCCTTTAGTTTTCTAAGTGCGATTGGGATTATTCGTTTGCCGGATGTGTATACACGTGCACATGCAGCATCAAAAAGCACGAGTCTCGGTGTACTCTTTATCTTATTTGGCACATTTCTTTATTTCGTAATAACAGATGGTTATATAAGCATTCGTCTAATTTTGGGGATTTTCTTTGTGTTCCTAACTTCCCCTGTTGTTGCTCATTTATTGAATCGGGCTGCTTATCGTTCGAAAGTAGAGTTAGCAGAAGTAAGTATCAAAGATGACTTAAAGGAGTATTTGAAGGAGAAGGACGCATAATTCAATAGAAAAAGCAAATAATTCATGAGAATTATTTGCTTTTTCTATTTATGAAAGGAAGGATCATTGGATATGTATTTTACTTTTTTATCGGCTGTTTTCGTAAACAATGTTGCTATTATACACATAATTGGTAAAGGTTGATTTCCGCTTCACGTTGCTCCCTTTCCGCTTAGGTCTCAGCTGTCCCACGCATCCCGCAGGACATTGAATATGCTTCCTAAATTAACACCGCACGAAGGAAATGCGGATGTATTTTTGAGGAGTCTCACTACCTTCCGCTCCAATCAACCGACTTAATTGGTAAAACATTTAATTCAAAAGCAACAATCTTCTAGAAAAGAGCCTTTAATAGGATTGAATGAATACGACACACATATCATCTTCTGCATTTGCTTGCTGTTTTTTTGATAAAAGATAATCAATTGGCCGCTTCTTTTTGCATTCCCCCCAGTATGTGGAGGCTTTTTCTATTAAAAATTTAAATCCGTTCGGCTCATATTTTTCAATCGCTTCTTCCACCCCATCTGTACAAAGCAGCATTTGTATTTTTTCAGAATAGGTAATAACCGCTTTCTTACTATTCATTTCATCAAAAAATCCAATTGCACAGGCATTGCTCTTAAGTTCGACAACTTTATGATGATCAATAAAGGCAAATCCGGTTGGATGGCCGGCATTGACATATTCAATGCGCTTATTTTTTGTATCAAGGACTAAATAAATCGCCGTGAAATAATAGGGAATTTGTTGGTTACGGTAATTAAGTGAGCTCATCCAGCGGTTAAGTTCTTTAATGACAAATTCAGGATCAGGATCCTTTGTAATCGCATCCCTTAACACAGAAGAAATGAACATACATACTAATGATGCCGATATTCCGTGTCCCATCATGTCAAGCTGAATGGCAGCATAACGGTGTTCATCTATTCTTTGCCAATAGTACATATCGCCTGCGAGCTTAAATGCGGGTAAATAGGAGGCTGTTATTAAAATATTCTCATTATCAATTGGCTCACTTAATAAGCTTGTTTGTACTTGCATGGAAAGATCAAGTTCATTTCTGATCTTTTCATCCTGTTCGAAATGCCAATCTTTTTCGTATTTCAATCTTAATGCCACTCGAATTCGAGCAAGGAGCTCAATCTTATTGATTGGCTTCATTACATAGTCAATTCCTCCAGCATCAAGTGCTTGGGCAACTTTATTGGAATCCTCAAGTGCAGTGACAAAAATGACCGGAATGTCTTTTAAATGTGGAATTTGTTGTAGACGTTTGCAAGCCTCAATTCCATCCATCTCAGGCATCATAATATCCATTAAGATCGTGTCTACTTGCATTTGAGTAGGTGATTTTCTTTGGAAAAAGGCGAATAACTCCTTTGCTGAAGTGAGAGATAAATATTCATTATAACCTGCTCGCTTTAGAATATTCTCAATGACAAACAAGTTTGATTGATTATCATCAACGATAAGAATTCCCATGTAGTTAGCTTCCTTTCTCATTTCACTACATTAATAGGAAATGACAAGTATTAATAGAGTTACCATTATTATATTTTAAAAGTGGTTAAATTTGTTAGGGAAATGTCTTTAAAATAGGAGAATAAACCTATTTTTTATAGTAACTCATTCTAAATGTCCATAACTATTTTTTTATGCCATACTTTTTGTCCGCTAGAAAAGCACAAATGTAAGTATACAGTGGAAAAACCTTGATTATTTTCAGAATAGGAGTAAAATTAAGATTAATTTTTGAGATTGGAGATGTATGAATGAAAGTTGTTAAGTTTGGGGGTTCCTCTTTAGCATCTGGAGAACAAATTGAAAAAGTATTTCAAATTGTGACATCTGATCCAAAAAGGAAAGTAATCGTCGTTTCTGCTCCTGGAAAAAGATATCCTACAGATGATAAAGTGACCGATTTATTAATAAGGTGTGCTGAGCGATGCCTGTTAAAGTTTGACCCTTTAAAATTGTATGAGCAGGTAATCGAAAGATATGCTTCTATTGCAAGAGAATTACTGCTGCCGAATGAACTAATGACTGAAATTGAATTAGATTTATTAGGAAGATTAAATGGGGACAAGGGAAATCCCGAGCAGTTTATCGATCGAATGAAGGCAAGTGGAGAGGATAATCACGCAAAACTGGTAGCAGCCTATTTTCGTGAGCAAGGAGTGGAAGCTCATTATATTAATCCAAAGGATGCCGGGCTATTAGTAAGTCCGAATGCTGGGAATGCTCAAGTATTGCCTGAATCTTATGAACAGCTATATTCTTTACGTCAACAATCTGGAATATTAATCTTTCCTGGCTTTTTTGGGTATAGTACAGCGGGGGAAGTATATACTTTCTCTCGCAGTGGATCAGATGTAACAGGTTCGATTCTTTCCAGTGCCTTGAAGGTTGATTTATATGAGAACTTCACAGATGTGGATGCGGTCTATTCTGTTAACCCATTTATTGTTAGCCATCCAAAGGAAATTAAGGAATTAACTTATCGTGAAATGCGGGAACTTTCATATGCTGGATTTACCGTTCTACATGATGAGGCGCTTGTTCCAGCATTTAAGGCAGGTATTCCCGTACAAATAAAGAATACGAATAATCCATCAGCAGAAGGAACGCGGATTGTTTCTGAACGTGCTCATACGAATGGGCCAGTTATTGGCATTGCAAGTGATAACGGGTTTTGCAGCCTATACGTTAGTAAGTATTTAATGAACAGAGAAGTAGGATTTGGAAGGAAGCTCCTCGCCATTCTTGAGAATTTCGGGTTATCTTATGAACATATTCCTTCAGGCATTGATGATATCTCTATTATTTTAAGAGAGAACCAATTTGATTCTGTCATTGAAAAGAAAATTAAACTTCAAATTGAAGCAGAACTTCATACGGATGAAGTCATTTTTGAGCATGGTCTTGCACTAATTATGGTAGTAGGTGAAGGGATGCGGCATAATATTGGCACGACAGCAAGAGCATCTAAAGCATTAGCAAATGCCGATGTGAATATTGAGATGATCAACCAAGGATCATCAGAGGTGAGTATGATGTTTGGAGTGAAGGAAGTAGATGAAAAACGAGCGGTTCAGGCGTTATATAATGAATTCTTTGCTCCAGTAATTGTTTAATTTTGCAAGGAGTGAATTGTATCGGGAAGTTGATAGAGGCAAACAATAAAAAATAGTGGATGCTACTTGAGCATCCACTATTTTTCTATTAATTTATTGAAATTCACTCGCTTATTGAGTGCATACATAATTGGAATTCCAACAGCCATAACAACAAATTCCCCAATTGCTGCAGTTAGCCATGTGTAACCAAATGGCCAGCCATATACAAGATTAAGCTCAAGAGCAATAATCCACATCATAAATGTAAAGACGACTGTATTTATAATCATACGGGCCCAAATGTTCTTTATATAACGACAGACAAGAATCGTAATTAGTAAAGAAATCAAGGAATGTCCGACTCCAAAAATGAGATCATA
Organism: Cytobacillus eiseniae; assembly: GCF_017874625.1. Taxonomy (GTDB): domain Bacteria; phylum Bacillota; class Bacilli; order Bacillales; family Cytobacillaceae; genus Cytobacillus; species Cytobacillus eiseniae. The sequence continues at coordinate 164,795 of NZ_JAGIKZ010000006.1, forward strand.
TGCTTTCATTGGTGAAAACAATAGATTGGTTATAAATACACCTAGAATGATTCCATAAATATACTTTTTATTGAAAACGACTAGATGATTAAACATTTCAGATAACCGAAACTGGACGGCAAAAAAGCCAATTGGCTGGATAAGCATCGAGACAGCAATATATAAAGCTGCCAAAATCCCATTTCCAACAAGTGTTTTTACGTTCATATTCTCTTCTCTCTCCTTAGTTTTTTTTCGTGGGAGGATCTCGAACCACGTGAGTTATCACTCAAATAAAATATTTTAAATGAAATGCGTGTGTTTGTCAAATAATAGTAAGGAGGGGTAAAAAGCGTATGGAACAATTCAACAATTGGCAACATTAAGGTTGACATAATTACATTTTCATTCAATTGATAATGAAATGTAAACGCTTTAATATTAATTGTAACAAAGGAATTATCAAAAAATTTAGATAGGAAGGGGTTTAGTGGGATGACAGATCAGCAAGAAACTTCAGGCTTTAAGATTAAAGTACAACGTTTTGGCAGCTTTTTAAGCGGAATGATAATGCCTAATATTGGGGCATTTATCGCTTGGGGTCTTATAACAGCATTATTTATTCCAACAGGTTGGTTTCCTCACAAAGAATTAGCTGAATTAGTTGGTCCAATGATCAATTACTTATTACCGATTCTAATTGGTTTTACTGGTGGACGTCTTGTTTATGATATTCGTGGAGGGGTCGTTGGAGCAACCGTTACAATGGGGGTTATTGTCGGTGCAGAAATTCCAATGTTCCTTGGTGCAATGATTGTCGGTCCATTGGGCGGCTGGGTCATTAAAAAATTTGATCAATTAATTGAAGGAAAGATTAAGTCAGGATTTGAAATGTTAGTCAATAACTTTTCAGCTGGAATCCTCGGCGGTTTCCTAACATTAGTTGCTTATAAATTAATTGGCCCACTTGTAAGTACTTTGACAAACTTCCTTGCAGATGGGGTTCAGTTCATATTTGATTTAAGTTTATTGCCGCTTGCTAGTATTTTTATTGAGCCAGCAAAGGTTCTATTCTTAAATAATGCGATTAATCATGGGATATTAGGGCCACTTGGTATTGAACAGGCAGCAGAAGCTGGCAAATCAATTCTGTTCTTGCTGGAAGCGAATCCTGGGCCAGGGATTGGTATTTTACTTGCCTATATGATTTTTGGCAGAGGAGCAGCAAAGCAGACAGCTTCAGGTGCAGGAATCATTCACTTCTTTGGGGGGATTCATGAAATCTACTTCCCATATATATTAATGAAACCAATTTTATTATTAGCTGCGATTGCTGGAGGAGCATCTGGTGTATTAACTCTTCAAATCTTTGGGGCTGGATTGGTGGCAGCACCATCACCAGGTAGCATTTTCGCAATTTTAGCATTAACACCAAAAGGAAATTATGTGGGTGTTATTTTAGCGGTAGTAGTAGCAGCTGTTGTATCCTTCCTTATTTCAAGTATTATTTTGAAATCATCTAAGAAAACAAGCGAAGATGATCTAGTGAAGGCAACAGAAAAAACTTCTTCATTAAAAGGAAAAGAAAGTAGAGCAGCCGCATTTATCCAACCTAATCCGGTTGATAAAGGACAAGACGATTCTTTCGTACATGTGAAACATGTCATTTTTGCTTGTGATGCTGGGATGGGATCAAGTGCAATGGGTGCCTCCATTTTAAGAAATAAAGTAAAACAAGCAAATATAGATGTTTCAGTCACGAATATGGCGATTAGCAATCTCCCTTCTGATGCAGAGGTTATTATTACTCATAAAGATTTAACAAGCAGAGCAAAAGAAAAAGCGCCAAACGCTCATCATATTTCAGTTGAAAACTTTTTAAATAGCCCTAAATACGATGAGCTAGTTGAACAATTGAAAACAGAATGACCAAATAGCTAACTCGGCCTGGTTCCCTTTGAACCGGGCCCGAGTTTGTCATCGTTATAGGATGGTTAGGAAATGAGGTGATTGAATTGTATATTTCAGCTCGAGAAAAAATGATTATTGAAGCTTTAATCAGAGAAAAAGAGGAAATGACGATAAAAGAACTATCAAAAATAATTGATGTGAGTGCTCGAACCATTCATCGAGATTTGAATAGCATCAAGGATTTCCTCGAATCCTATCAACTAACCCTCGTACGAAAATCAGGTGTTGGGGTTCAAATTGTTGGGGATGAAGACAAAAAGCTTGAACTGAAAAAGCAACTCAATATTTTCACCTTTAGAGAGTACACAGTAGATGAAAGACAAACGATGATTCTCTGTATTTTATATGAGTCCACTGAGCCTGTGAAGCTATATACGTTAGCGCAAGAACTTAGAGTGTCAATTGCTACAGTAAGCGCGGATTTAACAAAGCTTGAACAGCAGTTAAAACCATTATTGCTCTCTGTTATTAAAAAAAGAGGCTATGGTGTAGAGCTTTCTGGCACAGAAAAGGCAAAGCGCAGAGCGATTAGTTATTGGATTGCGAAAACAATGAAAGATGAGGGATTATTTGCTCTCATAAAAGAGCAAATTCAGCAGCAATCCTCTCATCATGATAACTTAATTTCCAATCGCTTAATGCAGCTTGTTGATCGTGAAAAACTATTTATCATAGAAGAAATTATGAAGGATTTACAGCTTGATATTCAATTTACGATGACAGATAGCTCCTATGTCAGTTTGATGGTGCATCTAGGACTGGCATTGGAAAGAATTATCGTAGGTGAAAGCATCGAACTGAGTGAAGAGTATGCGAGTCAACTTAAAGAGGAACCAGAATACCCCATTGCGAAGAAGATCATCGATAAGCTGAAGGAGCGTTTCCAAGTAGCTATCCCAGATGCTGAAATAGGCTATATCACCATGCATTTGCAAGGTGCAAAGCTTCGAAAGCAAGAAGGGATTTTACATGAAGCAACTCATTTAGATTTATATATGCAAACAAGTAGATTCGTTCAACTAATGGAAGAAGCGACTGGTTTTCGATTGACAAACAATCGCTCACTTATCGAAGGACTCATGATTCATCTCAAACCTGCCATTTATCGGTTGGAACAAAATATGGGGATTATAAATCCTTTGTTAGATGAAATAAAAGAAAACTATATGGAATTATTTGAACAAGTAAAAGGAGTAACTGTAAAGGTATTTCCCGCCATTCATTTTCCAGACGAAGAAATAGGCTATTTAGTTATGCACTTTGGATCAGCCATGCTTAGTATGGGAGAAAAAGGCGATTTAAAAGCGTATATTGTTTGTTCAAGTGGGATCGGAACATCAAAATTACTTGCCTCCCGATTGCAGAAGGAAATTCAGGAAATTGCTGAAGTTATAAATGTATCGATATTTGAATTAGATCAACTGCCTATTTCTGATAGAGACTTGGTTATTTCAACCATCCACTTACAAGACTTTCATAGAGAGTATATGATTGTCAGTCCATTATTAACAAAAGATGAAATTAAACAAGTACAGCTATATGCAAGAAGACAAATATTGATGAAAAAACCAATTCCTATTTTAAAAGAAAGAAAACCAATGATTGATGGCATGATAAAGAAAATGGAGGAAATTCATTTATATACAGGAACAATTGCTGAGATATTATCCAATTTTCAATATATTCTTCTCCAAGATGAACAATCACCAGTGGAGTGTCTAGAGAGTATGTGTAAAATGCTAGAAAAAGAACATATTATTCAAGATGCAAAACTTGTAGCCGAAGCTTTATTTGCAAGAGAGGCAATTGGAGGAATCGGTATTTCAGGTACAAAATTAGCGTTATATCACACAAGTAATGAACATGTGTCCAAACCTTCCTTTACTTTGCACAGACTCATCCAGCCTGCTGTAATGAAAGGGATGGATGGGAACGATATGGAGGTTCGAACATTATTGCTGCTTTTATCTCCAAAACCATACTACAAGGAAGGGGTAGAAGTACTTAGTTACATTAGTACGGTCATTATTGAAAATGAGCAGAGTATCTATTTATTTGAAAAAGAAGAGGAGAAGCAAGTACACTCCTATCTTGCAAAAAAGTTCGAACAATTTATTTTAGAAAAATTAAACTAATGGAGGCGTTTTATTATGGGTTTGCCAATTTTATCAGTAGAAAACATCGTGTTAAATCAAGAGCTAGCATCAAAGGAAGAGGCAATCCAGTTAGCGGGGAATATACTTGTTGACAGAGGATATGTACAGGCTGAATACGTAAAGAAAATGCATGAGCGTGAAGCAATGACATCGACCTTTATGGGGAATTTTGTGGCCATTCCACATGGAACAGATGATGCAAAGAAAAATGTCCAGGAGTCAGGGATCTCGATTATTCAAGTGCCTAATGGCGTTGATTTCGGTGACGGCAATATTGTTAAATTAATATTTGGAATCGCAGGCAAAGGGGACGAACACCTTGAGCTCCTTTCGAAAATTGCCATTGTCGTTTCTGAAGTTGAAAATGTAGAAAAAATAGCGAAAGCTGCATCGAAGGAAGAGGTACTTTCATTTTTTGAAGGAGTGAACTGAAGATGAAGGCCGTTCATTTTGGTGCTGGAAATATAGGAAGAGGATTCATTGGTCTATTACTGTATCAATCAGGATTTGAAACATGTTTTGTCGATGTAAATAAAGAAATTGTTGATTTACTTAATGAAAAAAGACAGTATACTGTTCAGTTAGCGAATGAGGCACAAGAACAATTTTCAGTGGAAAATGTGTATGGGATCAATAGTGTGGAAAATCCAGAGCAAGTAGCAGAGGCGATTGCACATAGCGATCTAGTAACAGCGGCAGTTGGTCCGACGATTCTTCCTATGATCGCTGGAGCCATTGCCAATGGATTAAAAAAGCGATTAACTCAAACAAAAAAGGAATTAACTATTATTGCTTGTGAAAATATGATTGGTGGCAGTGCACTACTGAAGGAAAAGATATATGAACAATTAACTGATGATGAGAGAGGGCAGTTTGATCAATATTATTCCTTTCCGAATGCAGCCGTTGATCGCATTGTTCCTAATCAAATAAATGAAGATAAATTAATGGTGACTGTTGAACCATTTTACGAGTGGATTGTTGATCAATCTGAGATTAAAGGAGTAAACCCGCCCATTCATGGGATCACCTTTGTTGAGGATTTACAGCCATATATAGAAAGAAAGTTATTTACTGTTAATACTGGTCATGCAGTTGTTGCCTATTTAGGGTATTCAGCGGGAATTCCTTATATTGCTGAGTCTCTTCAAAATAAAGAAATAAGAGAAATGACAGCATGCATCTTACAAGAAACAAGTAAATATCTTATTACGAAGTATTCATTTGATAGAAAAGCACATATGGATTATGTAGAAAAGATAATCCAACGTTTTGCGAATCCATATATTTCAGATGAAACAACAAGGGTAGGCCGGTCACCGATTCGAAAATTGAATAAGAATGACCGTCTCATTCGCCCAGCAACACAATATGTTGAAATGTTTCATGAGACGCCAAATTGCTTAGCAAAAGGGATTGCAGCAGCGCTAAGCTATGATTATCTTAATGATCCGGAAGCGAAGGAAATACAAGAAAAGATTCAACAAAAGGGCGTAGAAAATGCAATCGAAACATTTACAGGTCTTAAAGCGGACACAGATCTATTTACAGCGGTCTGCAATAACTATTATGAATTAGTTAGTAAGTAAAATAGTTCAGCAGGGGAGATGAAGATTTTGAAAAAGAGTACATTTGAAGTAATTGCGGAATCGGGTATTCATGCAAGACCAGCAACAGGTTTGGTTCAAGTAGCATCTAAATTTTCTTCGGAGGTTTTCCTTGAGTATAAGGAAAAAAAGGTGAATTTAAAGTCTATTCTCGGAGTGATGTCACTTGGCGTTGGGCAAGGTGCCCAAATTTCAATTTATACAGATGGGGCAGATGAAGAGGATGCCTTATCTGCTATAGAGAATTTCATGAAAACGGAAGGAATTGTTCAATCATGATGAACAATTTATCTGGGATTGCTGCTTCAAGCGGGATTGCAATTGGAAAGGCGTTTTTAATGGCAGAACCGAATCTAACAGTTGAAAAGAAAAAGATAGCTGAGATTGAACAAGAAATAACAAGATTTCATGAGGCAATCACCTCTTCTAAACAAGAGTTGCAACTCATCCGTGAGCAAACGGCCAATCAAATGGGTGAGGAGAATGCTGCAATTTTTGATGCTCATTTGCTCGTACTAAGCGATCCTGAGTTACTTCAAGCAACAGAGGACAAAGTAAGAAGTGATGAAGTGAATGCAGAATTTGCATTACAGGAAATTTCACAAACATTTGTTGTAATGTTTGAGCAAATGGATAATGAATATATGCGTGAACGAGCTGCAGATATTCAAGATGTAACAAAAAGGGTATTATCCAAGCTTCTTAATATAGAAACATCAAAGATTTCAGCCATTGAGGAAGAAGTCATTATCATTTCCAATGATTTAGTCCCATCAGATACTGCCCAATTAAACAGGCAGTTTGTAAAGGGATTTATCACTGACATGGGTGGACGCACATCTCATTCCGCCATCATGGCAAGGTCAATGGAAATCCCTGCGGTAGTTGGCACACAGAATGCAACTGCAATCATTAAAAGCAATGATTTTCTTATTATTGATGGTGACAGTGGGGAAGTCTTTGTCAATCCAACAGAAGATATGATTAAAGCATATGAACAAAAACAGCTAGGGCTCGAATCACAAAAGCGCCAATTAGCCGAGTTGAAAGATAAAAAAACGGTAACGCTGGATGGCAGGCAAGTTGAGATCGCTTCCAATATAGGCACCCCACAGGAAGTAGAAAATGTTCTTGCAAATGGCGGTGAAGGGATCGGTCTTTACCGGACAGAATTTCTTTATATGGAAAGAGAAACGATGCCAACAGAAGAAGAACAGTTTCAGGCGTATAAGCAAGTATTAGAGAAAATGGGAGAAAGACCTGTTGTTGTAAGAACATTGGATATTGGTGGAGATAAACAGCTTCCTTACTTATCGATGCCAGAGGAAATGAACCCGTTTCTTGGCGTTCGTGCGATTAGGCTATGCCTCGAGGAACAGGAGATATTCAGAACCCAGCTTCGTGCATTATTACGAGCAAGCTGTTTTGGAAATTTAAAAATTATGTTCCCGATGATTGCGACGATTGAGGAATTTCGTGAAGCAAAAAAGATTCTTCTTGAAGAAAAGAAAACATTAAAATTAGAAGGTGTTTCAGTTTCAGAGGAAATTGAGATTGGGATCATGGTTGAGACTCCTTCAACAGCTGTTCTTGCTGACCAATATGCAAAGGAAGTAGACTTCTTCAGTATCGGTACGAATGACCTCATACAATATACAATGGCTGCGGACCGGATGAATGAACGTGTATCCTATCTTTATCAGCCTTATAACCCAGCGATATTAAGATTAGTAAAAATGGTTGTAGATGCCGCACATGCAGAAGGAAAATGGGCAGGGATGTGTGGGGAAATGGCCGGAGATGCTACTGCCATCCCATTATTAATTGGTCTTGGCTTAGATGAGTTTTCGATGAGTGCTCCATCTATGTTAAAAGCGAGAAGCCAGATTAATCAATTGTCCCATCATGAAATGGAAAGATTCGCAGAGCAAGCACTGAACATGCAAACAGCTGAACAAGTAAAGCAGTTAGTGGAAGAAAAGCTTCAAGTTTGACAAATCAGTAAAAATGAATTATTTTAAATATATAGAAAATTATATTGGCGGATGACTTTTGTGGGAGAGTGCAAAACAATGAGCCACCGAAGGGGCAAGTTCCAAAAATACCCTTGGAACCAATCTCTCAGGTAGAAGAACCACAAATAGGACGCATCTCTGGAGAGCATATACATGAATGTATAGCACCAAAGAGGACCCAAGACAGCAATTTGGGACAAAACTTTCAGGTAAAAGGACAGGGAAGGGTAGAGAATACTACACTTTTTTGTCCTTTTTTTATTCCATAACAAAAAGGAAAATAACAACATGAGGAGGAACCTGGAAATGACTAGAAAAAGAATTACTTTATCCAATTTGATTAGAGAAAATAAAGAGGCGCTATTAAGAGACCGTGATCAGCTTGAGAAAATTGAAAAGCGAATTGATGCTAAGCACTCCATCCAGAAAAAAGAAATCAAAGTGTAATAAAATTAGGGTATTATCGGTTGACTGATTGATTCATAATGAATACAATAAATATAATCAATTAAATAAGAACTCCTAAAGGGGAGTAGCTTTCACACCAAAGTCGTCACTTCGGAGTACATAACTCCCGGCTTTGATGGCAACAATTCCGTTGTTAGCAAGACCTTTACCGAATAACTGGTAAAGGTCCTTTTTGGATTTAGGACCTTTACTGTCTATGTGCGGTAGGGTTCTTTTTTGTTGGTTAGAGAACTAGAAAATCGCACGTTGTGTATAAGTTTATGAGTAGTTTAGTCTACGTCCAGCTTCGGCGCCTATCGCCTATCAAACTTCAGTACTGCTCCCTGCGAAAAGTCAACATCGGTTCGTGCCTCACCGTGTTTCCTTTATCTCAGTCGCACTCCTTCCAGTTTGTACGGCGATGATCAAGGCGCCTACGCATTTGTTCTTGACATAATCAAAGTAGGGAGAGATGAAAAAATGGAATTAGCTATTTTACTAGAATATGGTGGGGTATTGTTAGTGCTTATTGCACTAGAAGGATTACTTGCTGCAGATAATGCATTAGTGCTAGCCATCATGGTTAAGCATCTACCAGAAAAGGAAAGGAAAAAGGCCTTGTTCTATGGGTTGGCAGGGGCATTTGTCTTCCGTTTCGGTTCGTTATTTATTATTTCCTTTCTTGTCGATGTATGGCAGGTTCAAGCAATTGGTGCTCTATATCTCCTGTTCATTGCTTTCAATCATATTTATCGAAAAGTAATCATCAATAAAGGCGAAAAAGATACCGGACGTAAAAAAGAGAAGCAAAATGCCGGCTTCTGGGTGACTGTTCTAAAGGTTGAACTAGCAGATATTGCTTTTGCAGTGGACTCCATTCTTGCTGCTGTTGCACTTGCGATCGTACTTCCAGATACGAACTTACCGAATATTGGAGGGTTAGATGGAGGGAAATTCCTCGTTATTTTTGCAGGCGGCTTGATTGGATTAATAATTATGCGTTATGCAGCTAATTTCTTTGTGAGATTATTACAGGCAAAACCAGGATTAGAAATTGCTGCATTTCTTATCGTTGGCTGGGTTGGTGTGAAGTTATCTGTTTATACGCTCTCCCATCCAGCATTAGCTGTTTTGCCAGAAGCTTTTGCTAAGTCGCCTGTATGGAAAATCACTTTCTATTTGGTTCTTTTGCTCATAGCGTTAGGTGGCTGGTTTTTTTCAAAAAGAAAATAGATATTAATGATCTAAACACCGTTCTAGTGAATGAGAATGGTATGGACACCTTCCAACGGTTGAGCAGTTAAAAGAACTACATGACTCCTTAATTAGAAATCGTGAACTTCCAAGTTATCTCGTTCATATTATTACTTGTTTGCCAGCGGATATCGATATGATGAGTGTTTTAAGAACTGTTATTTCAGCAGAAGGAAATAAAGAGTATCAATGGAAGCCATCCATTGAACAAGCCATTCGATTAACTGCCCTAATCCCAAGCATTATTGCCTATCGCAAAAGACATCTAGAAGGAAAAACCTTCATTCCGCCAAATCCTAAATTCAATCATGTTGAAAACTATTTATATATGCTGAGTGGCGAGGTTCCTGTTCAAGCACATGTCCATGCTTTGGAAACCTATATGATTTTAACGATGGAGCATGGAATGAATGCGTCTACGTTCTCAGCGAGAGTAACAGCTTCTACTGAATCAGATCTTGTATCTGCTGTTACTTCTGCGGTTGGTACAATGAAAGGGCCTCTGCATGGGGGAGCACCATCAGAAGTGATTTTATTATTGAATGAGGTGCATGAACATGGGGATGCAGAAACAGTTATCAGAAACAAATTAAATCTAGGTGAAAGATTGATGGGGTTTCGCCATCGGATTTATAAAACGGTAGACCCAAGATCAGTGGCATTGAAAGCAAAGCTGATGGAGTTTTCTGGTGAGGATCAATGGCTTGATCTTTCGATGAGAGTGGAAGAGCTTGGAGTAGCAATTCTTCAAGAGATGAAGCCTGGCAGATCACTTTATACAAATGTTGAATTTTATGCTGCGGCTATTATGAAAGCAATCAAAATGAATCCAGAATTATTCACACCAACCTTTACAGCAAGCCGCATAGTAGGCTGGTGTGCCCATAGTATAGAACAGGCTGAAACTAATGTAATTTTTAGACCACAATCAAAATATATTAGTGCTGTTAATAAGATGTAAGAATCAATATAAGTATTAAGTATTATAATAATATTAGGCTCTTTTTAAAAGGTTGTTGTTTTAAATCAAATGTTAGAATGAATAATTTACCAAATAGGTCAGTTGATTGGAGCGGAAATCAACCTTTACCAATTATGTGTAAAATAGTAACAATGTTTACGAAAACAGCCAAATGTAATTAATTAGTGAAGGAAAGTAATGCTCGTTCCTGATCGGATGGATTTTAGTGCAGCTCATCGGGGCTGCTTTTTCTTATGTTCACAATGAGAAACCATCGGATTGATAAGAAATGAACAAATGTAAAATAAAATACAAGAATTTTGTCGAAATTTAGGGGATAAGAGGTATAATAAATGCAATACAGATGAATGGATTGAATTACATACTCTGTATGAAGTCGAGGAAATTCTAAATAGAGTTTCTAAAACTTATTCCATTTTTGTGAGGAACGATATGAACATACAGAATATCCATGAGCGGCTGCTTAATGAAGAGAAGCGCGCGCTGAAAGTGTATTTATTAACCTTTTATATCACTTTTATTTTATATGATCTTTTTTACTACTATTTGTATCCAACGTATATATTGGACAAACCCGCAGGATTAGAAAGTCCTTTTGGCTTTTGGAATTATGTAATAATCTTTGGGCTGCTTCCAGTTTCCTATTATTTAATAAGGCAAGGAAAGCTATATATAGTAAAATATCTCTACATTTTTATTTACTTAACGGTAACAACAACGAGTGACATCTTCCAGTATATGAACACAGTTGGCGAGTTCAAAAGTGGCAATGTTGCTGAAATTATCCTAATCTTATTTTCACCTATTTTTATTAATAAACGCTTTTTCTTTGTTTGCTTACTTGCATCCATTATAAGATATGTAATGATTGGAATAGTGATCAATACTTCAGCAGTGGCTTTTCCTATCGTGTTAATTATTACTTTCGCAGCGATCTCTTATATTTTATTAAATCGATTTCTCTCTTATATTCATGCGCTTACATCTGCTAATGAGGAATTAAAGCATAGAGAAAAGCTGGCAATTATTGGACAGATGGCAACCTCGATTGGCCATGAGATACGAAACCCACTAGCATCATTAAAGGGATTTACACAGTTACAAAAAGAAAAATATATTCATGATCAAAAGTATTTTTCAATAATGGAGCAAGAAATTGAACGGATTGATTTAATTGTAAATGATCTGCTATTACTAGGAAAACCAAAGTCTAATCAATTTCAGAAGCATCAAATGAAAGACATTCTTTCCTATGTGCTATCCATTACAAAACAACAGGCCAGTCATAAACAGATCTCCTTTTCGTTAGAAATGGATCCACATCTTCCTGAAGTGGAGTGTGTTGAAAATCAAATTAAGCAAGTGTTTATAAATGTAATAAAAAATGGTCTAGATTCAATGAATGTTGATGGGGGCGTATATACGATACTAGTAAAGCAACACTCAAGGAATGAAATCTCTATCAGCTTTATTGATCAGGGATGTGGCATGTCTGAAACAGTTATAGAAAATTTATTCACTCCTTTCTATACGACTAAAGAAGATGGAACAGGACTTGGCCTTATCGTTTCGAAAAAAATAATTGAAGATCATCTAGGGAGAATCTTCGTTGAAAGTGAAGTCAATAAGGGAACAAGGATGGATGTAATCCTGCCTATTAGTCAATAAGAGGTGTAGGTGTGTTCATTTAATTGATGGGTTCTAATATACAATCTGTTAAGGAGAGAGTGACGATGCAATTAGAACAAAAGAAAATTGATCAACTAGTCGAATGTTTTTACGGTAAATTAATAAAAGATTCCTATTACAGTACAATGTTTGCCGAAAGAGAAGTTGACATTGAGCTTTTAAAAAGCAGACAGCGCACGTTTATTAGTAAACTAGCTGCGGAGGATTCCTCACATGATCATGAGGGACAAGTGAATCAAGTAAAAGAAAGGCATCCATTTCAAACGACGCCAGAAAGAGCAGAAATTTGGTTGAATACAATGGAAGATGCCATGAATGAAATAAAACTAGAAGAAGCAGTAAAGGAACATTTATTACAGAAAATAACCTTTTTGATGAATAAAATGAGTAAAAAACAACCTTAGATTGAGGTTGTTTTTCTTTTGTTTAAGTCAAATATAATTAATGGAATAACTCCTCTCTTTTCACAATATGATGAACTATTAATCATGGAATGAGGGGATCATAATGAAAAATAAAGTGGATGTAGTCGTGACAAGTGAGATGGTTGCTCAATATCATGAACTAAACGGTAAGAAAAAGGAGATTGAAGCTCAATTAAATGAGCTGAAAAATAACTTTAATCATTATTTCGATCGATTAGTAGGAAAGAATATTAAAGGTGAAAAAATTCTAGGTGATTTCAAATTACAAAGACAAATTAGGATCACAGAGAAATATGAGGATGAGGCAACCGTTAATCGACTAGAAGGGTTGAATCTACAAGAATTGATTATAAAGAAACCGGATGAAGAAAAAATTAAATCGGCACTGAATTTAGGGCTCTTAAAAGAAGAGGATTTAAAGGATTGTAAGAAAATAAGTTATTCTCAGGCGATTTATGTTAAATCTAACGAGTAGTTATTGCCTAATTTTTAATAAATCTGTATAGGCTTTGGACGTATGTTGTCCAAAGCTTTTTTATGTGATTAATAGTACAATATAGCTAATCAAATATAGACCATTGTATTGATGTTAAACACTGAAAGGAAGATAGAGTTTGAAAAAACTATCATTTGTTATCCCAATAATGATTGTCGTAGCGATCCTAGCTATATGGATGCTAAATAAAGACTACGCAGAAATTGATTTTCAAATAAGACTTGTGATTGCATTAGGTGCCGCATTATTATCTGGAGTCATATCCTATTTCTTATTTGCTTTTGACAAAGAAAAATAGCTTGAAAATCAACGAAACCGCAGGATCAGTCAGAGGATCTTGCGGTTTTTGTATAGCAAAGAATGGACTTTCTTCTTGCTTTTGATGCCAATCACAGAATATTTTACTTTCTACGTATATAATAAACAAAAAAATGTAGGAGAGGGATTGCATGCAATTAATTTTATCTGAAAAAAATCTGGAGGTCTATTTGGAAAAAACAGACATAATCAATTTCCGTCATTCTTTGATACAAAAGAAGTTGGATGAGTTCAGAAAAAAGGGGCAAACAAAGAGAGAATTAGCAGAAATGGCTTTTTTATTTGTTAGGGATGAGATTCAACATTCTTTTGATAAAGAAAGTGAAGTGATTACGATTTCTGCTTCAGATACACTTGAGAATGGAGAGGGAATTTGTTTTGCGAAAGCTCATTTGCTCGCAGCTTTTCTAAGGGGAATGGATATACCAGCTGGCTTTTGTTATCAGCGTGTAACAAGAAAGGGAACACCTGAATCTGGATATGCTTTGCATGGATTAAACGCTGTATACTTGGATGATATCAATCAATGGTTTCGGTTAGACCCGCGCGGCAATAAGCCAGGTGTTTATTCTGAATTTAGTATTTCTCCAGAAAAACTGGCCTATCCGATCCGTACACAATTAGATGAAATGGATTATCCCTTTGTTTATAAGGATCCACTTGAAAGTGTCATTTATTCTATGGAGCAATCTATTAATTGTAAAGAATTATTCTTTAATCGGCCAGAATCAATCATAATTAACTCAAATATACTGAAATCGGTAAAAAAGCTTTGAGGCAATTAGAAAAACTGTCTACCTATTATTGGAATTTCCTTTCAATTAATCGTTGTCTATTTAAAAGTATTTTCAGGAACCTTGATAATTACTTTAAAGCTTTGGCCAACTCTAGTTAGTTTTCTTCATAGTATATTTTATAGAATATTCCTCCATGTGTGTACTGATCTTTATCAACGATTTTTTATGTTTTATATTATTGTGAGTTTGATAATAACCTTTGGTCTTATAAACACAGTGATTATTTAATTTTAGCTAAATAATCACTGTGTTTACTGTATAAATGTAGTATAAGATAGATAAGTTTAACCAAATTATACAACAAATAAGATTAGAAGGAGTGTTATTAACCAACAAAGGAGGTACCAAAGGTTTGAATGCAGATTGTAAAATGCAACCATAATAGGTTAATCAATATTTTTTCTTTATAAAATTATGGTCGAGATACAATTTTAAATGATATATTTATCATAATAGTAAATTCACTTTAATTGGTATATTTGTTATAATTTGGTTCATCACCATAACTTGGGGTTGACCTCATGAAAATTCAATAATTTTACATCTAACTATAGAAGAAAAGCGAAAACTCCCGTATCGTAATTGT
>NZ_JAGIKZ010000007.1 GCF_017874625.1 Cytobacillus eiseniae
AAGCAAATGCAAAGTCCATCATAGCATTGATGATGGACAAAACGCGGTGTGAAAGCAAATGCAAAGTCCATCATAGCGTTGATGATGGACAAAACTAGGTGTGAAAGCAGAGGGAAAGTCCATCATAGCGTTGATGACGGACAAAACGCGGTGTGAAAGCAAATGCAAAGTCCATCATAGCATTGATGATGGACAAAACGCGGTGTGAAAGCAAATGCAAAGTCCATCATAGCGTTGATGATGGACAAAACGCGGTGTGAAAGCAAATGCAAAGTCCATCATAGCATTGATGATGGACAAAACGCGGTGTGAAAGCAGAGGGAAAGTCCATCATAGCGTTGATGACGGACAAAACGCAGTGTGAAAGCAAATGCAAAGTCCATCATCAAGCAATTATGTCAGTTCTTTAAACAATCCTCCAAAATATTTCTCATAACCCCTTAATAATTTTCTCAAAGCAAATGCTAGTCTAATAGAACTAATAGATTAGTAACTGCATCGTCAATTATTCATAAGTTTTTCAAGTGATTAGCAGGGATATTGTCATAAAATGTAGAACTTTTAACCTATGCTCGATTACTTTATGAGGAGTGAGGAGAAATGCCGAAGCAAGTAAAGGTGTTAATTTGCGATGATTCTGCTTTAATTAGAAAAAAACTAAGAAATACATTAGAAGTTTGTAAGATTAGTCAGATTGATGAGGCTGAAGACGGTGCTGCAGCAATTGAAAAGGCGAAGGAAATGAAGCCGGATCTCATCTTTATGGATATCGTTATGCCAAATAAGGATGGACTTGAGGCTTTAGAAGAAATTATGAAAGAGAATTCAAAGATCAAAGTTGTCATGGCCTCTTCTGCTGGAACACAATCTCATTTGAAAAAGGCGTTAGATCTTGGGGCATATGATTTCATTCAAAAGCCGATTACTCTAGAAGCTGTAGCTGCGATCATAGATAAAGTGATCAAAGAAGTGGAGGAGAACGCCCATGTTTAGTCAATATTTTGGTCATTATTTACTGAACAATGGAAAATTAACGGCAGAACAGCTAAAACAGGCACTTGAACTGCAAAAAACTACCTATGTTAAGTTTGGAGTTATTGCGGTTGACGAAGGATTTCTTACTTCGAGTCAAGTAGAGGAAATTCATGAAAAGCAAAAACAGCAGGATAAGCGATTTGGCGAGATTGCTGTGGAGCTTGGCTTATTAACAGAAGAGCAAGTATCGTACATGCTATCTGCACAAAAGAAGAATTATTTAATTTTGGCACAAGCAATTGTCGATCAAGGCTATATGACGATGGACGCATTTACGAATGCTTTAAATGAGTATAAGCAATTACATAGTCTGTCTGATGAGAAATTTGAGGCGATTAAAAATGGAGATATTGATACAATCATTGAAAGTCTTCTTGAAATTAATCATCCTGACAAAGATGTATATACGCAATACTTATCCTTATTTGTTAAAAATATGATTCGTTTTATTGATGATCAAGTGTTTGTTCAGGCACTTCCATATGCACAAAGGAGCGAAACAGATTGGATTGTTTCTCAAGAAGTTACTGGGGAAAAGATGCTATGGACAGCGATTGCTGCGGATGAAAATGTATTTCTACAATTAGCATCCATTTATGCTGAAGAGACTTTAACAGAAGTGGATGAATTAGCAAAAGCATCTGTTAGTGAATTTTTAAATTTACATAATGGCATTTTCCTTGTAAATATGTCCAATAAAGGGATTGAGCTGAATATGAAGCCACAGCAAGTTGAAAAGGCTCGTACCGTTTCTTTACCTGAGGATAATAGCCTCTGTGTGTCCATCCATACTTCAAAAGGGAATTTCCAACTACTTGTTGCATACTCGCCAGAGCTTGTTGCTGCAGCAAATGAAAAGAGAGGAAATCAAGTAGGATAAAAAATCTAAAAAACCGAAGATCCATCCTAATTCATTTTTTAGTAAGGCTCTTTTCAAAAAGATTGTTGTTTTTAAAATAGTTGTTAGAATGAATTGTTTACCAAGTAGGTCGGTTGATTGGAACGGAAGGTGCGAGATCCTCGAAAATGCTGTCGCATTTCCTTCGTGCGGTGTGAATTCTAAGGAGCCAATTCAATGTCCTGCGGGATGCGTAGGACAGCTGAGACCCCGCAGGAGCGTGAGCGACGAGGAGGCTCAGCGCCTACCCCGCGGAAAGGGAGCAACCTGGAGTGGAAATCAACCTTTACCAAAATCATGTGTAAAATAGCAACAATGTTTGCGAAAACAGCCTTTAGTAAATAACAGAATTAATTGTTAAATTGACGCTATCGATCTTCCTTTGATAAAATAGTGAAAATTATATTGGAAACATATTTACCTGTATATGTTCAGTAATATGGACTGGACGTTTCTACCGAGCTGCCGTAAATAGCTTGACTACATGGGAAGAATGAATTATTTTTTTACTATTAAACTAGTGAATAATCATTTCTCTTGTGCAACTTTTGGTGGCTTCGCTTATTGCGAAGCTTTTTGTGATTGATACCAAAATAACAATAAGTCTATTTATAGAGCTCAGAGCGCCTAGCTATGTATGAACATGTTATCTCTTTGACCAACTAAGTCAACGAGAAAGTACCTGTTCCTAATTGCTAATCAAGGCGCTTCTGAGCTTTTCTTTTTTTTCGAAAGTAGGACGCTCTTGATAGGGAATAGTAACATATAATTAACTATTTTTTAGAAGGGGATCAAAGCATGTCACAATTTTTTCAATTCCAACTTAGGGGAACAAACTATAGACAAGAGACAATGGCTGGAATTACGACTTTTTTATCGATGGCCTATATATTAGTCGTTAATCCAATTATATTAAGTCAAGCGGGAATGGATAAAGGGGCTGTTTTTTCTGCAACTGCATTGTCAGCAATTATCGGTTCATTATTAATTGGCCTATTAGCTAATTATCCAATTGGGATTGCACCAAGTATGGGGTTAAATTCCTTTTTTACCTTCTCCGTTTGTATTGGGATGGGTATTCCTTGGCAAACAGCGTTAACTGGTGTTTTTGTTTCAGGTATTCTCTTTGTGATTTTGAGTCTATTAAAGATTCGAGAAAAAATTATTAATGTGATACCAAAGGATTTAAAGCATGCGATTGGTGCTGGGATTGGTTTCTTTATCGCCTTTATCGGATTAAAGAATGCTGGACTAATTGTTGGCAATGAAGCAACATTTGTTTCGATTGGGAATTTGAAATCTTCGGCCACATTATTAGCTATTTTCTGCTTTATTTTGACGATTATCCTTATGGTTCGAAAAGTGAATGGGGCTATTTTCTATGGGATGGCCATCTCGACTATTATCGGAATGGTAATCGGAATCATTGATCGGCCCAATCAGATTATAGGGGCCATTCCAAGTATGGCACCTACATTTGGTGAGGTGTTCTTACATCTTGATCAAATCTTTACACCCGAAATGATTGCCGTCATTTTTACCTTCCTTTTTGTTGCATTTTTTGACACAGCAGGGGCTTTAATTGCGATTGCTAGCCAAGCAGGAATCATGAAGAATAATGAAATTCCTAACGCTGGAAGAGCCTTACTTGCAGATTCGAGTGCGACTGTGGTTGGTGCCGTATTAGGAACGTCTACTACTGCCTCAATGATTGAATCAAATGCTGGGATTGCTGCTGGAGGACGAACTGGATTTACTTCGGTTATTATTTCAGGCTGTTTTGCGGTTGCGTTGTTTTTCTCCCCATTATTAGGTGTGATTACAGCAGAGGTGACTTCACCAGCACTGATTATTGTAGGGGCATTAATGGCGATGGAGGTAAAACAAATTGACTGGAGCAAGATTGAAATTGCCATTCCAGCTTTTGTGACGATTCTGATGATGCCGCTAACCTATAGTGTTGCTACAGGTATTGCTTTAGGCTTTATTCTCTACCCTGTAACGATGCTTGCTTTAGGAAAGCCAAAAGCGATTCATCCGATCATGTATGCACTCTGTATTGCCTTTATCGGCTATTTTATTTATCTTTCATAGAATGAAGAAAACCACCAATTAAGGTGGTTTTCATTCTAGTCTTTAATATCTTTTTTGATTTGTTTCATTAATACTTTCATTTCTGCATGGAATGCTTCTTTATCAAGATTGAGGCTTTTCTTGATTTCTTTAAATGATTGTCCAGCTTTCTTTTGTTTAATTAAATCGGCTAAGTCATTATTGCTTGCCTTTGCCATGGCTGCTCCTCCGACAATAAAGCCTAATGAGACCCCATCTTTATTCCAAGACTCAATTTCAGCTTCCGTCTTTCCTGAATATTCGGCTACATTTTCGATGACATCCTCTTTATGCTCTTCAAGGAATTTTTCCTTATGCTCATGGCATTTCTTTTTCATTTCTTCCGTATTTATGCCAAAATGCTCGGCTGTTTTTTCCCAAGATGAATTATTTTCTTTATATATTTTTAGGACATCATCGATCTTTTTATCTGCATATTTGGCAATATGAGCTGCTCTGATGATTTCCTTCTTTGTGTAGCCATCATCTACTAGTCGTTGAAATTCTGCCTCGTCTATAAAGTGATGGGGATGCCCCTTCTCCCCTTTTTCAGAGGAAGTTTCCTCGGCAAATGATTGGTTAGGTGTAAAGGTGAATATGGACCCTATTAATAAGAAAATAAGGGTACTAGTCATCCACAGTTTCTTCATTTTTTGCACGCTCCTTCAATATGTTATCGTTTAGCAACATGCTTAGCATGCCCAGAAATGAAAAACAAATGAGGGAAAATTTGGCTAATCTATAAAAAGGCTGTTCTCGCAAACATTGTTGCTATATTACACATAATTTTGGTAAAGATTATTTCTGCATGAGGTTGCTCCAATCAAGCGCCTTTCTAATATTTGTTCATTAAACTATTGCTGGAAAGGTTGATTTCCACTCCATTCAATCAGACCAATTTTGCAACATGATCATTCGCAAGTCTTAGCTAATAACCATAATCTTTTAGAAAAAAGTCAAAAAAAGAGGTTTTTATTGAAATATCGTGTGTGGTTCGTTTAAATAATAGTTATAGTAGTTCTTAGTAGGGATGGTGTAAGATGAAAATTCTAGTTGTGGAAGATAATGATAGTGTTTGCTCAATGCTAGAAATGTTTTTTATTAAAGAAGGATATGAAGGTGTGTTCGTACATAACGGTCAGGATGGATTTGACCGATTTAATAGAGAAAAATGGGATCTTATTATTGTGGATTGGATGCTTCCCATTATGGATGGTGTGACGCTTTGTCGTAAAATACGGGATTTAAGCCAGGTGCCAATTATTATGCTTACTGCAAAGGATAGTGAATCAGATCAAGTGCTTGGACTTGAAATGGGTGCAGATGATTATGTGACAAAGCCTTTTAGTCCGTTAACACTTATGGCAAGAATAAAGGCCGTGACAAGACGATATCAAATGGAAGCTGTTGAAAAAGAAGATAGCAACACGATTACTAGCCAATATTTCAGTATAAGCAAGGATTCACGTGAGGTGATCTATAAAGGTCAGGTGCTTGGAAATTTAACGCCAAAGGAATTTGATTTGCTTTATTATTTTGTGAAAAATCCGAAGCAAGTTTTTTCACGTGAGCAATTATTAGATCGTGTATGGGGCTATGAGTTTTATGGAGATGAAAGAACGGTGGATGTTCATATTAAGCGATTAAGAAGGAAAATAGGGACACCGGATCAGCCATACATTCAAACGGTATGGGGCATAGGCTATAAATTTGATGAAACGGAAGTAAATAATGAAGGTTAAATTTTTTTATCAGCTGCTTGTTAGTCAAATTAGTATTCTAATCCTTGCTTTTCTCATTTTAAGTCTCTCTTTCGCACAATTTGTTGAAAACTATATTTTTCAAAATAAAGTCGATGAATTGAATGATTATGGTGAACAAATCTTAACGGATATTACGATCCGAGTGGATGGGACGGAAAGTTTTTTAGATGAGTATAGCCAGATTCTTGAGACAAGGCATATTCAATATATTCTCTTTAACTATGAAGGGAAGGTAATTTATCCCCAATTACAAAGTGCACCGCTCATCCAGCTGACGAAATCAGAGTGGGAGCAAATCGCCAAGGGGAAGCGCGTATCAGTGAAACATGATATTAAACGATTTGGTCAAGAGGTGACGCTTGTTGCCATGCCTTTCATGCAAGGGGATAAGCTGTCTGGCGGAATTTTATTATTATCACCGATTACTGGTGCATTGGATATGATTAAGCAATTAAACCGCTTCTTATTATATACAATTGTGATCGCTCTCACTGCATCAATTCTAATTAGTTTAGTTTTCTCAAAAAGCTTTACGATAAGAATTCGCTCGATTCGTAATGCCACATCGATGATTACAGCAGGGAATTATGATGTCCATGTTCCTGATAAATATCAAGATGAAATTGGTGAGCTAGCAGCTGATTTTAATAAAATGGCTGAAAAGTTAAAGGATTCGAATGAAGAAATTGAGCGTTTGGAGAATAGAAGGAGAAAATTCATTGCAGACGTATCTCATGAAATGAGAACACCATTAACAACGATTAGCGGCCTTGCAGAAGGGATTAAAGATCATTTAATCCCAGAAGACGATATTGAAAAGGGAATGGTCTTAATCGATCGTGAAGCGAAGCGGCTCATTCGACTAGTCAATGAAAATCTGGATTATGAAAAAATTCGTTCGAATCAGCTCAAATTAAACAAAATGAATATGGAATTAATTGATATTTTTGAAGTAGTCGAGGAACAGCTCCATCTGCAGGCGTTAGAAAAAAATAATCATCTTACAATCGACTGTCATGAGGAAATTATCGTTTATGCAGATTATGACCGACTCGTACAGATTATCGTAAATATTGTTAAGAATGCGATTCAGTTTACAGATAATGGTCAAATTTTCCTGAAGGGGAAAAGGGATGAAACGAGTACGATTATCGAAATTGAAGATACAGGTGTAGGGATCAATCCAGAGGAAATAGAATCGATTTGGGTTCGCTTCTATAAGGCAGATTTATCAAGGACAACTCAGCCATATGGTGAATTCGGCATTGGTCTGTCAATTGTTAAACAGCTTGTACAATTGCATGAGGGTGAAATTGCGGTAACGAGTGAAAAAGGAAAAGGAACGAAGTTTACTATTCGTCTGCCGAACAGTGTAGAGGAAGAGATTAACTAACTGTCTAAATAAGTTGGAAGATAGAAGAGAATGAAAGGAGTACCAAATTTGGTACTCCTTTTTCATAGGATCATTTTTTTGTTAAACAACCTGAGTTTCTGTCATTGGCATTTGCGGTTGTGGTGTATCCATTTCTTGTATTTTTGTGACTTCGATATATTTGATATGATGTTCTTCCATATCAATTATTTTGAAAGCAAAGGAATCGAAATGAATAATATCTCCTTGCTTTGCTTCATAATTTTCGGTTAAAATCCAACCACCAATTGTATCCACATCTTCATCATCAATAGATATGCCCAGTAGATCACTTACCTCACTTACGAGCATTTTTGAATCGAAAATATAGTGGTCTTCTTTTATTTTTCGAACCTCAGGTACTTCATCCATATCGAACTCATCACGGATTTCCCCAACAATTTCCTCAAGAATATCTTCAACCGTTACAAGTCCAGATGTTCCACCATATTCATCCATTAATATAGCCATATGAATTCTTTCCTTTTGCATTTTTAGAAGGAGATCATGCACTGGAATTGTATCAATGACACGAATAATCGGTCTTGTATAGGAATGTAACGTATTAGTTGTGATGTCTCTATTTTTTATTAAATCTGTCATTACTTCTTTAATATTAACTAAACCGATGATATGGTCTTTATCCCCATCAATAATTGGATAACGTGTAAATTTCTCCTCATAGACAGTTTGTAAGAAGCTTTCAAGTGTATCATTCTTTGAGAATGATACAATCTCTGTTCTTGGGACCATAATTTCTTTTGCAATTCGGTTATCAAATTCAAAGATTTTATTTACATACTTAAACTCTGATTGGTTGATTTCGCCACTTTCATAGCTTTCAGACAGGATAATTCGTAATTCTTCTTCAGAGTGTGCAAGCTCGTGTTCGGAAGCAGGCTTTAAGCCAAATAAGCCTGTTAGAAATCTTGCAGATCCATTTAATGCCCAAATAAATGGATACATCATTTTGTAGAAAAAGATCAATGGGCGAGCTGTTAGCAAGGTAACTAACTCTGCTTTTTGAATGGCAAGTGTCTTTGGCGCCAATTCCCCGACAACTACGTGTAAAAATGTAATGAAAGCAAAAGCAATACCAATTGAAAGAATTTGAGTGGCTGAGCTTGGAATGTTCAGTTGTTCAAACAACGGACGCAGCATATGTGCTATCGTCGGTTCTCCAAGCCACCCAATTCCAAGGGCAGTAATCGTGATCCCTAATTGACAAGCAGATAAGTACTCATCCAAATGACTTATTACTTTTTTTGCCGGGATTGCACTTTTATTGCCTTCTTCAATTAACTGGTCAATTCTTGAGCTTCTTATCTTTACGATCGCAAACTCTGAAGTCACAAAAAATGCCGTTAAAGCAATTAAAATGGCTATGATAACCAAGTTTAATATGTCCAAATAAGTTCCCTTATCCCGAGTATCGGGTAAGGTGTCACCTCCTGATAATGTGAAAAATTTTAACTGTTTAAACTAGCAAGGGATTGAATTAATGTGGAGCTTTCATAATTAAGCTTCTTTGAAAGATCGCTCATTTGTTTTTGATCAAGATGGTGAATGAGCGGCAATAGAACAGAAATTTCATTGTGAAGCTGTTTCATATGCATGGTCACTACATCAACTTGTTTTTCAACTTCCCCTGTGTTCATATTCGTTTTTGACTTCAATTCTAGCTTTCTCTTAATCTCATCTAATGGAAGATGCATATGCTTGCATTCTTCAATAAATCGCAGATCAGAAAGTACGTCTTCTGAATACATACGATAATTTGATTTCGTACGATGTGCTTGAATGAGGCCGATATTTGTATAATAATCAATCGTTCTTTTCGATAATTTAGCAATCGAAGCTAATTCGCCAATTCGATAAACTGCCCCATGGTATCACCCCAATTATTCTATATATTTATTATTATATGTCAATCCAAACCATACAGTCAAACGTAATACTTCGAGTGAATGCTTCATTTCTATTTTATTAGATCATTCCTTTATTAAGAATCAGAATTTTTAGAAAAAATGACTTTGTATTTTTCTACAAAGTCATTTTTCCTCTGGCTTTTCTTTTTTCACTTCAATGTAAAAAATATGATGGCCTTCAATTTGTTGAATAATAAATTCATAACCTTCCTGGATAATGGAATCGCCTTGTTGTATATCAAACTTTTGTGTAAGAATCCAACCGCCAAGCGTATCAACATCATCTTGCTTTAATGCAGTTCCAAGTAAGTCATTCACTTCTGAAATGAGCAGTTTTGCATCTAAAATATAATGATCCTTATTTATTTTTTGTACAAGTGGGAGTTCGTCGGTATCAAATTCATCACGAATTTCTCCAACAATTTCTTCGAGAATATCTTCTGCAGTAACAAGTCCCGCGGTGCCACCGTATTCATCGAGCAAAATAGCCATATGAGACCGTTCCTTTTGCATTTTTAGGAGGAGATCATCGATTGGAATCGATTCCATGACGCGAATAATTGGTTTAATATAGTTTAAAATGGGCTTTTCTTCTGCACATTTTTTTCGAATACAATCCGTAAGAATTTCCTTTACATTAATTAAACCAAGAACATTGTCCTTGTCTCCATCAATGATGACTGGATATCTTGTGTATCTTTCATTCAGGATGGTTTCAAGCACTTTAGAAAGAGATGCATTCTTATCTAAACTGACGATTTCTGTACGTGGAACCATGATTTCCTTCGCAATTCGATTATCAAACTCAAATATACGATCCACATACTTATATTCAGACGGATTGATTTCTCCGCTTTTTAAGCTTTCCGAAAGAATAATTCGCAATTCTTCTTCAGAAAGGGCCAGTTCTTGTTCAGAAACGGGCTTTAAGCCGAATAATCGAGTGATAAATTGTGCGGAGTTATTCAATATCCAGATAAAAGGGAACATAAGTTTATAAAACCAAATTAATGGTTTCGCAAAATTTAAAGTAATCTGCTCGGCTTTATGAATAGCAAATGTTTTCGGCGCGAGCTCACCGATAACAACATGTAAAAAGGTGACGACCGAGAAAGCGATGATAAAAGAAAGAACAGAAGAAAGGGAAGGCTGGAGTTCTAATCTTCTAAATATCGGCTGGAAAAGCTGTGCAATGGTTGGTTCCCCAAGCCAGCCTAATCCGAGCGCTGTAATTGTGATACCAAGCTGACAGGCAGATAAATATTCATCGAGATTTGTGACCACTTTTCTCGCAGTAAGGGCTTGAACATTCCCTTCAGCAACTAACTGATCAATCCGGGATAAACGAACCTTCACCATGGCAAACTCTGAAGCAACAAAAAATGCGGTACATGCGATTAACAGAATAAGCAGAAATAAATTGAGTATCATAGCAATCCCCACAATATTTGTAAGGCATAGTCACCTCCATTACCCAATACTTTTCCCGCAAATCCCACTTTTTAGTATATGAAAATTAGTTACGCCTAAGATCGCATTCACCTGCATAAGGAGAGCTAACTAGAGGGGGGAGTTCGCTTATGCTCAACATTGAAAAGTGCAAGATTCTTAATGAAGAAAATAGCAAAAAGCAGTCAGGAGACTGCTTTTTGTTAATTTTTCCAATCCTTAGCAAGTATGCTATAGACAGCTAAATCATGGTAATGATTATATAGAAATTCCCCTTCTCGGATGATGCCTTCTTGTGTGAAACCTAATCTTTCTGGAATCGCACGACTTTTCTTATTTTCGATTCCACAGCGAATTTCTATTCGATTAAGGTTAAGGTCTAAGAAAGCGTAGTTGATGAGCGCTTGAACGCTCCTCGTCATAATTCCTTTTCCTTCATAGCCTTCTGCAAGATAATAGCCGATACTCGTTTGACGATTATTCCAGTCCATTTGGTGGAAGCCAATGGAACCGACGAGTACACCATTGTAGCGAATGCCTGTATTAAATCCATTATTATCGGCAAATTGTTTAAGCCAAGAAGGGATGATGGAATGGTATTGGATGGGGGAGCTCATGCTATCAACCCATGGCAGCCATTGGCTTAAATGATTGCGATTAACATCAACTAATTGATAAAGCTCCTCCGAATGATGCAATTGAAATAATTGTAGTTCGATTTCCTGATCAACCTTTAAAGTAAACATCATGATAGCTCCTATCTGAATGTAATTATTTCTATATGTTAAATGGAAAGCCTGAATATGTATACAGAATTTTTCTACAAATAGTGAAATTCAATGAAAGAAGCATGCGTTAAACGTCTGTAACAAGCTTGTCGTTAAGGCAAGTAGCCGGTAAATTGGCTGAAATGATCGATAAATCGTAAGAAGCAGCCGATAAATCGAATGAATTGCCTGATAAATAAATCAGAAGAAGAGTCAGTAAATCGCAAAAAGAAGCCAATAATTAAAAAAAGCCGACCCAACTATTGTTATGAGTCAGCAAAATACTATTGTGTATGAGCGATTGGAAGGCTAATGCTAAAAACCGTTAACTTTTCCCTTGTAGTACAATCTAAATTCCCTTTGTGTTTTTCGATAATTTCTCGACAAACGAATAGGCCTAGCCCAGTGCCCAGCTTTTTTGTTGTTACGAATGGCTCGAAAATGGTGTTAATAAGATGGGGTGGAATCATTGGACCATTGTTGGCAATTTCAAGTGTAATTTTGCCATTGGTGCAAGATTTTAGCTTTATTTCAATTAATGGATTGCGTGTACTTGTATTTAATACATCAATTGCATTAAAAATTATATTGATAAGCACTTGACGAATTTCATCAGCATATCCGTGCAGAAAAATAGTCTCCTCTATATCCTTCACAATTTTCACTTGTCCGTCGAGAATACTTGGGTATAAGAATACTAATACTTCTTCAATTAACTCATTTAAGGAAAAAGTTAATTTTTCTTTGCCGATTAATTCCTTTTTTGATAAAAGTAGAAATTGTGAAATTCGAAAATTTAATTGCTGCAATTCAATGGAAATGATATCTAAATATTTCATTTGCGGATTTTCCGATTTAAGTAGCTGTATAAATCCTTGAATAGATGTCAGCGGATTTCTAAATTCGTGGATAAAGCTCGAAGTCATTTGTCCAAGTAATGTTAGGCGATCTTTATGACTTGTATCAATAAATTTTGTTTTTTCCTCAATGATTTGATTTTTGACATCACTATAGCATGTGACAGAATAATAAAGATATTGGTCTAAGCAATAATGGATTTGTTCCAAGTAAAATTGGAGTTGCTGTAAGGAGGTATTCATTCCCTTTATATAGTTTTGGATAATTCTTCGCCCTAAATTTACATTGTATACAAATTCGCCAATATTCCCACCAGCTTTTACTCGTTGGTCAGCAATGGAAATGGAAAAGTTTCGAATGATTCCTTCTAGTTTATCTGTTTTAACAGTAAGACTTTGTAAGACTAGATAAAACAAGACCTCCCCATTTTCCTCCATTCTGTCTTTAAATGGATCATCAGTTGTGATCAGAATATTATCCTTCCACTCATTTAATATTTGTTCTTTTCCTGCGAGTAAAAAATCAACGATATTTTCGGTTGTACTTGTAACCATATAAACCTCCACTATGATAAGAATATTCTTTTTAGATAAACTTCGATCTTATTTGCTAATTTCCTTTATTAATTTAAAGGAAATAGAAAAAACAGGACTTCGAGCCTATACGTTTTTTGTCGAAATGGAGGCTTGTCTGTTAGCTGATGATTTTCAGTTGTACTATTTCCCGTAAGTCTTTTATAATAGAAAATAAAGTGTAAAAATACACAAAAGGGATGAAAGTTGATTTGACACGCGATGAAATTATCTCGAAGGTATCGGAAAAGCTTCGTCTAATTCGAACTGAAGCAGGATATACACAAGATAAAATGGCCGAAATTATCGGTATATCCAAGAAAACACTTGTTCAAATAGAAAAGGGACGTGCAAATGCGAATTGGTCTACAGTCGTTGCCATTTGTGCACTATTTCGCGAGACAGAGACAGTTCGCTTTTTATTTGGGAATGAACCATTAGAGGTGTTGGAAACAATCGCCTTTGAGGATATCGACTACCGGAAGCAAAAAACGATGGGTGGGAAAATTTGGTGGAAGGGAGTCGAAAAGAAGAATGGGCTGCTCCTGCAGCAAAATATTATTAGTCAGCATTTCAGGATTATTGATGAAGACCATTTTCGTATTTTTAGTAGCTTTGATGAAGTGGCGTCTAAAGAACGGTTAATAGAAATGGCGAAAGAAAAAGGAAAAGGGAGAAATGAATAAATTAAAACGGATATTTCTGCTAGTTGCTAGTATTGGGCAGGTTCTAGCGATTATATTATTATTTATTAATATAAAGGCCGCGATCGTATTTTACGTAGGGTATGCTGTACTAATGATTGGAATTTTTGTCATATTATTATTGGAACGTAAGAAAGAGAAAGAGGAGGATGATCGGAATGATTATCGTAACTACTGAGAATGTGTATGGGAAAGAGATTAAAGAATTGAAAGGATTTGTGAGAGGAAGTACAGTTCAAACAAAGCATATCGGAAAGGATATTTTGGCTGGTTTAAAGACAATTGTTGGCGGTGAGATTGGTGAATACACCGAAATGATGGATGAGGCAAGACAAAAGGCAATTGGGCGAATGGCAGAGGATGCAAAACAAAAAGGTGCAAATGCGATTATAGGGATGCGCTTACAGACATCTGCTGTTATGCAAAATGCAGCAGAAATTATTGCTTATGGAACGGCGGTCGTTGTAGAATAATTAACGTAGAAAAGTCATAAATTAGTCACTCTTTTGTCACAAATTGAAGAAGTATCCGCTAACTTATATGTTATTTTTTAAGTATAAACTCATTTGTTAGGGGGCTTCATCATGGAATTGCTTTCTGTTACTTTTGTCATTGCCAGTATTATGGTTCTTGGATACTTTATTGGATACACAATAAATAATTACTAAAACTGCTTGCATTATGCATGCAGTTTTTTTTTATATTTATTGAGCATATAGGGAATAGAATATAGTGAGTCAATATGTTCTTAGGAGGGCCATGTATGAATAATTTTCGGATTGAAAAAGATACACTTGGTGAAGTGAAAGTGCCTGTCGAGATGCTTTGGGGTGCACAAACGGAAAGAAGCAAACAGAATTTCAAGATTGGTCTCGAGAAAATGCCATTGGAGGTCGTTTATGGATTAGCCAATGTAAAGAGAGCAGCAGCCATCGTCAATCACAAATTAGGCAAATTAACTGAACGAAAAAAGGCAGCCATTGTAATGGCAGCGGAGGAAGTGTTGCAAGGGAAGCTTAATCATCATTTTCCACTTTCTGTCTGGCAGACTGGAAGCGGTACGCAGACAAATATGAATGTAAATGAAGTGATTGCTAGAAAAGCAAATGAGCAATTGAATGGATCGGATTTAGAAATTCACCCGAATGATGATGTAAATATGTCTCAAAGCTCCAATGACACTTTCCCAACTGCCATGCATATTGCCGCATATACAGAAGTGGCAGAGAAACTAATTCCTGCTCTCCAAAAGCTAAAAAACGTTATTCAAGAGAAAGAGGAAGCATACAAACATATTATTAAAATTGGCAGAACCCATTTGCAGGATGCAACTCCACTTACTTTAGGCCAAGAGATTAGTGGCTGGCGAGCGATGCTTGAAAAAGATGAACGTATGCTTACGGACGCAGTCGCGTATTTGCTTGATTTAGCGATTGGGGGAACAGCTGTAGGAACGGGAATAAATGCAGATGATGCTTTTGGAACAGAGGTGGCAAAGGAACTATCGAATCAAACAGGCTTCGCCTTCCAGTCTGCCAGCAATAAATTTCATGCGTTAACAAGCCATGATGAAATCGTTCATGTTCATGGTGCTATGAAGGCATTGGCAGCAGATCTCATGAAGATTGCAAATGATGTAAGATGGCTAGCGAGTGGACCAAGAAGTGGAATTGGTGAGCTTACGATTCCAGCTAATGAACCAGGGAGCTCTATTATGCCTGGGAAAGTGAATCCAACACAGAGTGAGGCATTAACGATGATTGCCTGCCAGGTCTTCGGAAATGATGCAACAATTGGATTTGCAGCTAGTCAGGGGAACTTTGAGCTGAATGTGTTCAAGCCAGTCATTATTTATAATTTTATTCAAAGTGTGCAGCTTTTAACAGATGGAATGAATTCCTTTAATGAGCACTGCATGAAAGGGCTAGAGGCGAATGAAGAGGTGATTAAAGACTATGTGGATCAATCGCTCATGCTTGTTACCGCATTGAACCCATATATCGGTTATGAGAAAGCAGCAGAAATTGCGAAGCTTGCCTTTAAGAACAATTCAAGCTTAAAGGAAGCAGCGTTAGCAACGGGGTATATTACGGATGAACAGTATGAGGAATGGGTAAACCCTAGTAAGATGGTATAGTCAATATAAAATGGCCCCCAATGAAGGGGGCCAAAGCCATATTTATTCAGTTGTCATTATTGATTATATCCGCCTAATTGCTGTTCAGCCATTTGTACAAGGCGCTTAGTAATTTCTCCACCTACAGATCCGTTTGCACGAGAAGTCGTATCTGCACCTAAGTTTACACCAAATTCGTTTGCAATTTCATACTTCATTTGGTCTAGTGCTTGTGCTACTCCCGGTACTAAAAGTTGATTTGAGGAATTGCTGTTTGATTGGTTTGCCATTTCTTCTTCATCTCCTCATGATTTTTTTTGATATGGTTGGGTTATCCGGATTTGCACCGGTGCAAGGTTTCTTGCTACCTCTTATTGGTCTAACCCATCGGTGTGTGTAAGAAGTTGAAGCTGTGTTTTGCTGTTTGTACTCTCTATTATGTTTGATTTCCAAATTAATATTCCATTGTTGTTCATGGCAATTGTTTCCTAATGATGAATACATAACGATAGAGAAAGAAACGAACGATATAAGTATGAATCAGAATGGGTTTCATTTTAAGAGAATGGAGCTGAGAGGATGGCAATTTGTCCGATTTGCAATGGATTCCAAGAAATACATGCTCGCTGTGCTTCATGTAGTGGGGATTTAATCGATCAAGGTCGGATCATGGATTACTACGATGATTATAGTGCATACATGCCGATCGACCAAATGAAACTTGAAGATGGATATGCATCTGATTTCTCAAATGAAGAGTGTCCACATTTATTAAAATGCAATTATTGTAACAGCGACAGGATTGTATTTATTAAAGAATAATAAAAAAAGGCTGTTTTCGTAAACATTGTTGCTATTTTACACATAATTGGTAAAGGTTGATTTCCGCGCACGTGTGCTCCCTTTCCGCGGGGTGGTCCGCTTTAGTCTCCTCGGAGCATCCGCTCCTGCTTAGGTCTCAGCTGTCCCACGCATTCCGCAGGACATTGAGTAGGCTTCTTAGAATTCACACCGAACGAAGGAAATGCGACAGCATTTTCGGGATCTCGCTACCTTCCACTCCAATCAACCGACTTAATTGGCAAAACATTTGATTCAAAAGCAACAATCTTTTAAAAAATAGCCTAAAAAAAGTCCCGTACGTAATTGTATCGGGACGTTTTTTTGGTCTATTCAATCTGATGAGGCGGTTCCTCTTCTATAAGATCTCTTGCTTCTTCAATATTTGTCTTTTCTTCACGCATATGGACAGATCCGCCCGACATTCCTTCATTTATCATACGGTCAATATCAAGATAGACGGAGTCTCTGCCTTCATATTGTGAATCCTCTGTATGCTTGTCTTTATCCATCATCCTACCTCCTTTTGTGTTACTTTACGCATGAAGGCAGGAAAACATACAGCTACATATTAATGGTCATATACATGAAAAAGCATGAGCTCATGGATTTGTTCAATTACTTTCACTTCATCCTCCGCATTTGGAGTGGATGAAGTCCATTCGATTTTTCCATTTTGATGGTAGATTCCATTAAATTTCTGCTTTTTAAAATAAAAGGAAAAATTCCATCCTGGTATTTGGGTGTTTTCATATAATTTTTTGTATTGAAAATGTGTTAGCATCTCTCTACCCCCTTGCTCTTATTTTACTTGTTTTTGTCGAGTAACCCAACACATTCAAATATAATTAGCATGATTTATCCAGTGTTTTTTTCGTTTAATAAGGGAAAAAGATAAGAGTACGGTTAATATGTAGGAGGGATTCGAATGAAAAGAGGAAATATAGCGATGACGGCGATAGCCTTAGGTGCTGCCTATTTATTGAGAAATAATAAATCACGTGAAAAAATAAAAAATCAATTCCTTGCTCTTGGAGAAACATCTAAAAGAAGATAAAGTTTTTTTGCCCAGAGACCAGTTATTGGATTCTGGGCAAATTTTCAATCATCTGTAGCCATTTTCAAAAACAGTTTGCAAAGAGATTGGATACGGGCATGTTCAATATGTTCCTCGTCAAAACGCATGGGCTTTGCATTTATTTCGTAAAGAACATATTTCCCTGATGATGATAGGCCAGCATCAATGGAAAACTCACCAAAAAAACCCTTTTCTTCCGTTAGGAGCTTTCCCGATCGCTCAGCAATAAGTGCAAGAAATTGGTCATGCTCTTTTGTTTGAACAGCTGAATAGGGAACAAGACAGCCGCCATTTGGAATATGGGTCGTAATTTCATTATCTCTAGACTGACGAATGCCCGTTCCAATCACTTGATATCCTTTTTCACTGAAATGAACAAGCACACGAAAATCATATCGCTTTCCATTGAGAAGGGCAGGGTCAATTGCTTCTTGAGCAATATACTGCAACTGTAATTGTTTTTCATTCCATTCATTCCAAAAGCTTTGGATGTCGTTAAATTGCTGCCTATTGTCAGCGCTTGATAGTTGGATATGCTCCTCCTGTTGGTCTAATGTAAAAATTCCCTTTCCTTTCGACCCATGCACCGGCTTTAAATAAATCTTCTTATGCTTATTGAAAAATTGGTAAAAGTCCCTTTCCTTATTCATCATCATTGTGTCAGGTAAAAGCGATCGCAAAATAGGGTCTTTCGATAAAATCGTTGAAAGCGTAGATTTATTGAGAAAACCAGGATTGAAAAAGGGGATCTTCTTACGTTGGAAAAAGGCATAGGCTTGCTGGAATGAATGGGTTGCTTCAAGCTTACGGGACGGTACACGATTAAATACAAGATGAGGGAGGGGGCAGATGACTGGAATCCAATGATCCTTTTCAGGTGAATAGAATAATCCATTAATCTGTGTATTATTCATATCTAATGGTGAGAAAACGACGGATAATCCGCCGTTTCGCAGCAATTCCTTTTGCAGCTCTTTAAAAAATGGCCCATTGCCAATAATTGAATTGTTTTTCCCTTTGCCCGCTAAAATCCCAATGATTGGACCATTATGTGAATGCAAATCAGTGATTGCCTTCATTTGAACATTTCCTCAGGACGTGTAATCACTTTTTCCGTTAAATAGACAGAAAAGGCAAGTGAAAGCTTACGAGTGAGGAAGTCGAAATCTTTTAGCTGAGGATTCTTGAAAATCGATCGGCCTGGTTTTGAATTTGCTTCAAAAAGCCATACATTTCCCAATCGATCAAGCCCAAGATCAAAGCCAATTTCCCCAATAATCCCTTCCATATTCGCTTCCAATGCTTGACTAATTTTAAGTGCGGCAGTAGTTAATTTTTCTTCCATCTCTTTTTGTTCTTCAGGGATAGGAAAGAGCTCTGCCAATGTTTTAATTACGCCACCATTATTCACATGGGTCGTAACACTTCCAGGGCCAGCCAGCTTTGCAGCAATCGCTGTGACAATCCATTCTCCATTTTCATCTTTATTCGTATGAACTCTAAAGTCGATCGGTCGTTTATCCGAGCGAATTAAATGAATGCCTTGCTGGACAAGCATTTTATTTAATTTTCTTTCGGCAAAGATATGACTCATTAATGACTCTAAGCTAGGAAACTTTAACAGTTTATTGTCTCCCGTTTGATTACGGAAGCGGCAGTAATAATCCCCCTCGAAACGATCATAAAGAATTTGGTGAATCCCTAGTCCAGAGCTGCCATTCATTGGCTTAATAAAAACATGCCCATAATCAGCTAGCATTTTTTCTATTTCAGAAAAAGAGCTGAATTCATATGTTTCTGGTAAGTAGTGAGCAATCTCTTCGTTTTGAAGCAATCGTTCATTAATATCTAATTTATTGAAAAATCCTGGATTATACCATGGAATCATATATTCTGTCTGTAATCGTTCTTTGACAAGCTTTAGTTGTTTCTGTCGCTCGCTTTTTCGATTGGGCAGCCGATCATAAATCACATTAGGAAAGGGCACTTCATATGTCTCCCATCCATCATGATGATAGAAGAGTCCATTAATTACGCCCCGTTCCCAGTCGATATGCTGTTCTCCAAAGACAAATGGAAGAGCTCCAACCGATTTTTTCACGGAAAGCAGCTTAGAGAAGAAGAGACTTCTTTCTCCAATTGGCCGCATTTGAAAGGGGGTAAATCCAGATGTGAATATTCCGACTAGCGGGCCAATATATAGTGTATCATTGTTCACAAAAAGATGAAGGGGAATGGAGAAATTAGGGAATTTAAGCTGTTCTGCGATATCTTTGCTTAACATGAGCGAATGTCGTTCATGACGGTCAATGACAACCTCTTGTGAAAGTGAACCAAAGGAAATTTTCGTTAATTTTGTTTTTGAAAGAAATCCCTTTGGTATAAGGACCTTCTGGGTTGTATCCTCGCTTATTTCTATTTGAATTTGCTTTTTCACGGCTGATAACTCCTTTCCATTTGAAGCAATCTTTTTCCATATTGAAGGGGAGCGGCATATAATTGATCACTCTTTTCTGGATGGAGGGCCAAAGCTACTTTTCTGCCTGGCTTTGAATTAATATCTAGCACCCATAATGCGCCGTCTTTATTCATGCCAATGTCTAGACCAATCTCAAAGAGAGGAGGAAAATGTTGCTCTAAGATTTTCGGTAATGTAACGATAATTTCATCGATTTCATTATGAATAAATTGGCGCTTTTCTAATGGGAGCGCTTGTATCCATAATTGAAAGGAGGAAATTTCTCCACCTGCACTTAAATTAGAAATAATTCCACCCTTTTGCCCATATCGAACGCCTCGAACAACTTCTGACCACTGTCCATTTTCATCTTTTTGCAGCAAAATTCGAATATCAAAAGGGCAATCTTCATTATTTCGAAGCTCTTCATATGCTTGAACGAGATACGTATGATCTTGTAGAAGTTGATTCAGCCAGTTTTCCGCTGATTGTTCATTCTTGAATGTTCGCATGATCTGTTTTTCCTGTTTATCCGTTTGTACAATGACTTCATTTTGTTGTTTCTTCAAATAATAAATCCCTCTGCCTTGTGAGCCATTAACTGGTTTAATCATTACAGGCTTTAGTGGAACTAATTCTTGAATTAAACTTTCCCCAGATAAAATGGGTTTGGAGGGAAGCAAATAGGGTGACAACTCAGAAGTGGCCAATGCTTGATATAACGCTAATTTATTCGGGAGGCCAATCCCAAGAAAGTGGAGATCTTTTCTTGTTTTCAGCCATTTCATAATAGCCATACATCGTTTAGAAGCGGAATCTTCACCATAGAAACACCGATCATAAAGAATGTCTGGCAATGGAAATTTACATTCTTCCCAACTCATTGTTGTTGGATTGAACTGATCTCCAGTAACCATTTCCGTGAGTGGACAAATGGAGGAGGGGAGAAAACGGAAGCATGTCATATCAAGTGTATATGCCCTTTTAGCGATCTCATAAAAATAAATTGACTCATGCTCCATATTTAAGGTTATGATTCCGAATGCATTCATTGTTCTCTCCTCCATGAAAATGATAAAAAAGTACAATACTCCAGTAAGGCTTTTGCTGACGGACGAATTTTTCTTGCGTCCTCCTCAAAACTTTTTGAAGGCTTTGAATTGACTTCGATAATCCAAAGTTTTCCATCATGGTCCATACCAATATCAATGCCAAGCTCTCCAAAAAAGCCATCCACATTTCTACTCACTAACATCGCTGTTTCCATAGCGAGCTCCTTCATTAATATGAGTTGTTGAATTGCAGTCTCTCGATCAGATATTTGAGTAAGAAGCTTTATAGGCTTCATTAATTCCCCACCTCTTGCAATATTGGAAACAAATTGCTTGTCAGCAGAGATTCTTGCGACTGCTGAAGTCGCCTTCCACATATTCGCTAAGTTTTTATGGCAAAGAACGCGAAAATCAAGCTGCCTGTTTTTATATTCCAGCAAAGGGATTGCTTGTTGAATTAAATATATTTTTCCTCTTAATGAAGGCGTTAATTTGCTGTATAGCTGCTGATCAAGATGATAGCTTTGTGAATAATCCCTTCCTCCACCTGTCGACCGAATGACATGAACACGTTCTTCCACTTTTGAAAGCTTCATAATATTTCGCCCTTGACTGCCGTTAATTGGTTTAATAAACACCGAATTGTATTTTTTCAGCATGGCATCAAGTGTTTGTGCTGTAAGCATCTTCGTTTCAGGAAGATAGGGATGCATATAATCTTCTTTAAATAGCAAGTCGTGTACATAATCCTTTGATAAAAATTGATCATTAAACATCGCGATTCTTTTGGATAGAAGTGTCGTTTTAAAAGACTGGAAAGCAGGACTTGCTTCGAACTTGCGAGAATGTATACGATTATAAATGACATCAGGGTAGGGAACTGTTCGCTTCTCCCACTGTTCATCTTTTAAATAGTAACCCTCAATCTTTCTATCAGAGAAATCATTTAATTGAAAAACATAGAATAGACCACCAATTTCAGTGATCAGCTCATGTAGCTCTTCACAAAAGGAATGAATAGAATGGAAATTAGGACCGTTTTCTGTCATGCTAACATTAGTTAATAATCCAATGATTGGTCCGATATGAAGTGAATGTTCTTGATGGGAATAGCTAACAATCCATTGGCCTTCTTGAATGGGTAGAGATAAGTCTTGGAATAGTTCTTTATCTACATACATTTCATTTTTTGTAATGGAAGCAGCTTCCACATGTGTAATTACATGTTTGCCACCAACGGTAATCCGGATGGGCTTCTTCGTATCGATCTCCCAATAGTTGATGAGGGAATGGCTGATTCGAATCCGTTCATCAAGATATTGAAACATTTGCACTGGAATAATCGTAATTGGTAGTAATGAATTGGTCATGAACATTCCCCATTTTGATTGAATAGGCGAAAGCTGATATAGTATCGTATGTAAAAAGGATAAATTTGTGCGGTAAGCCCACATAGAAGGTAGAGGTTAAATGTATGCAAACGGCAATAACGATTATATTGATGATGATCATTGGTGCAATTATTGGAGGTTTTACAAACTTTGTAGCAATTAAAATGCTCTTTCGGCCATATAAAACATTGTATATTGGCAAATGGAGAGTACCTTTTACTCCAGGTTTGATCCCAAAAAGGCGGGATGAGCTTGCAGAACAAATGGGAAAGGTTGTCACTCGCCATTTATTAACGTCAGAAGGGATTAAGAAGAAATTCCTTAATGAAGGCTTTCAAAAAGAGATGACAGGTTTTGTACAGAAGGAACTGGGGAATTTTCTTGCAACAGAAAAGACACCAGCTGAGCTGCTTGCTATTTTTGAGGTGACAGATGCTCATTTGAAAGCAGAAACGCGTATTCACGCATTAATTGAGAAGAAATATGAAAGCTTGCTTGAAAAATATCGACATCAACAAATAGAGGAAATCCTTCCACCCCATTTATTGGAAAAGTTAGAAGCGAAAATTCCTGTTGTTAGCCAATTTATTCTTCAAAAAGGAAGGGATTATTTCTCTAGTCTAGAAGGAAAGCTGCGAATTCAAAGAATGGCAGATGATTTTCTGAATGAAAGAAGCGGTGTGCTTGGAAATATGATGCAAATGTTTTTAGGCAATATCAATCTCGCTGATAAAATTCAACCGGAAATTATTAAGTTTCTAAGCAATGACGGAACGGAAGAAATGATTACGACGCTACTTAAAACGGAATGGGAAAAAGTGCTTGAATGGGAAGTAGCAAAGATCGAGGAACAATTTAAAAAAGAGGAACTACTAGAGATGATCAAAGGCAGTGCAACTAAATTGCTTGGCTTGGAGCAATTATTCCAAACACCTTTATCACAATTAACGGCCTCATTCCGCACTGAATTAGTTGATACAATAGCACCTAAGGCTGTTGGGCTTTTCGTTGATTTCCTTGCTGACCGAATGGATGTTTTAATGGAGAGGCTTCGTCTGCAAGAAATCGTTCGTCAGCAAGTAGAGAATTTCTCAGTCGAACAGCTCGAGGAAATGGTCTTGACGATTATCAATAGAGAATTAAAAATGATTACTTTCTTAGGCGCATTACTTGGAGGGGCAATTGGATTCATTCAAGGGATGCTTGCGATTGTAATGAATTAAATCGGTCATTTCTCGCATTCCTGCACATAGTTTGTTATAGTGTAAACATTCTATGGAAAATAAAGGAGTGTAAAATATGTCAGTAAACCTATATGATTCAGCTTACGAGCTTGAAAAAGCTGTACGACAAAGCGAAGAATACAAAAATTTAAAGCAAGCATATGATGAGGTGAATGCGGACGACTCAGCGAAAGGCATGTTCGATAATTTCCGCAATATCCAAATGCAGCTGCAGCAGAAACAAATGATGGGCGAAGATATTTCAGAAGAAGAAGTTATGCAGGCGCAAAAATCGGTTGCACTTGTACAACAAAATGCAAAGATTTCTAACTTAATGGATGCTGAACAGCGTATGAGCATGATCATTGCTGAAATGAACAAAATTATTATGAAGCCACTTGAAGAACTTTACGGTTCAGTAGAATAATGAGTAGCAGAAAAACAACCACTTCTTGACTGGAGAAGTGGTTGTTTTTCATTTTGAATAAGTATGTGAATGAATTAACTTTTGCCATTGCTTACTGTGTAGCTTTAGCGCCTATCACCTAGCAAACTTTAGTTCCTTTTCTTGCGATAAGTCAAGCACGGTATCGCTCAAGCTCACCATGTTTCTTTATCTCAGTCGTGAACCTTCCAGTTTGTACGGTGATGACCAATTCGCTACTGCTTTTCTAATTTAAAATCGCCCGCCAAGCTGTTGCTCAGCCATTTGAACGAGACGTTTCGTAATTTCTCCACCAACTGAACCATTTGCTCTTGAAGATGTTTCTGGGCCAAGATTTACGCCAAATTCTGATGCGATTTCTACCTTCATTTGATCAAGTGCTTGAGAAACTCCTGGTACTAAAAGCTGATTTGAACTGTTGTTACTTGCCATGTAAATCATCTCCTTTGATGTTTTAGTTGAAACATTTCTATTATTTAATTCAATAACACTATCTATACGTTGTTTATAATGGTAATTTTTTCATAAACAAAGGCTGTTTTCGGAAACATTGTTGCTATTTCACACATAATTGGTAAAGGTTGATTTCCACTTCAGGTTGCTCCCTTTCCGCGGGGTGGGCGCTGAGCCTCCTCAGAGCATCCGCTCCTGCTTAGGTCTCAGCTGTCCCACGCATCCCGCAGGACATTGAGTAGGCTTCTTAGAATTCACACCGCACGAAGGAAATGCGACAGCATTTTCGAGGATCTCGCACCTTACGCTCCAATCAACCGACCTAGTTGGTAAACCATTCATTCTAACAATTGTTTTAATAACAACATACTTTTAGAAAAGAGCATAATCAAAAGTTTTCATTTGTCATTGTCCATGTCCTGTTCTATTCCTTTTCATTTTTTCATAAAAGTGTAATAGAGACATTTACATCAGGAATAGGGGGCAGTCAGATGATCTATCGACTTTTAGCAATAAATATTGATGGAACTCTCCTTCAATCAAGTGGAAGGCTTCATAAATCGACGAAAGAAGCAATTGAATATGTGCAAGATAAGGGGATTTATGTCACCTTAGTTACTTCAAGAAGCTATCCATCTGCCAAAAAGGTAGCGAAAGCATTAAAAATAAATTCACTTCTCGTTGCACATAGTGGTGCGTATATTGCGGGTCCACATGAAAAACCAATCTATGTACAACGGATTGTTGAAGATGTAACGTATGAAATTGTCCGCTTACTGGAAGGGTTTCAATGTCAAATCCGATTAGTGCATGAGAAATATGCACTGGCAAATAAATCAAGGCTAAACCATAATATGATGGCAAAAACCGTGTTCACTTCAGGCGATCCGATTTTTTATTCTCAGCAATTTGTTGAGTCGATTAGTGAGACGATCTTAGAGGAGCCTGTAACCCCATCGAAAATTGAAGCGTATTTTGAAGATGCAGAGGACTTGAATGATGTCAAAGCAGCCATTCAAGGAACATTTGGTGAAGTAGATATTGTCCAATTAAATGAGCTGCGGTTTGATATTATGCCTGCTGGTGTTTCGAAGCTAAATGGACTGTTATATTTAGCGGATCATTTAGGAATTGCTCGAAATGAAATGGTTGTTATTGGCGATGGAATCGATGATTTACAGATGATTGAATCCGCTGGATTAGGCGTAGCCATGGGGAATGCTCCGGTCGAAGTGAAACAGGCAGCAGACTGGGTTACACGTCCAAATGATCAGCAAGGCGTGACTTATATGGTGAAGGAGCATTTTAGAAAACAGCAGCCAATCGAATTTTTAAAGAAAATGAATTTATTAAAATAGATTGTCAATTGACCTCGAATAGGCAATTCTGTACACTAAAATAGATTATATTATGATCATAAGAACTACCATCCTTTATAAGCTGATGGTAGTTTTACTATTTTTTATAAAAGGTGATAATTTTGCGAATCTCTATTACTGGATTAGCGGATGAGAGGTACCATCGTCCACTTCGGCTAATCGCTAACTTATTTTTTGAAGAATGCATTGTTTCATTAACTCCTCAAAAAGAGCATGATCTATCGATTGCTTTTACGGTTCAGCTTACTGAAACAATTCATGTTGAAGGTGTTTTAATAGATAAAGAAGGCACGAAAGAAAAGGCAACATATGAAAAAGCACTTATGCCTGCTAGTAATGATAAAGAACATTTCAAGCAAGTGAAAAATGCGGTTGCACATGTGTATTTGACGATTCTTCAAGAGTGGACAGGCATCACGCAAAAATGGGGAATTCTTACAGGGATTCGGCCAACTAAGCTTCTTCACCGTCAAATGCAAAAGCAAGTCCCAAAATCAATCGCTCATCAGCAATTAAGAGAAGAATATTTAATTACTGATGAAAAAATCGAGCTAATGCAGCAAATTGTCGATCGGCAGCTTTCTGTCATTCCAGATCTATATGATCTTCAAAAAGAAGTAAGCATCTATATTGGCATCCCATTCTGTCCAACAAAATGTGCGTATTGTACATTTCCAGCATACGCTATTAATGGCAGACAAGGCTCGGTAGACTCCTTCCTTGGTGGTCTTCATTATGAAATGAAGACGATTGGCGAATGGCTGAAGGCAAACAATGTGAAAATCACGACTGTTTATTATGGTGGAGGCACACCGACTAGTATTTCGGCAGAAGAAATGGATATGCTTTATGAGGAAATGTATGACTCCTTCCCTGATGTGGAGCATATTCGAGAGATTACGGTTGAAGCGGGCAGACCCGATACGATCACACCGGAAAAGCTAGAGGTGCTGAAGAAATGGCATATTGACCGGATAAGCATCAACCCTCAGTCCTATACGCAAGAAACATTGAAAGCAATTGGCAGACATCATACCGTGGAGGAAACAATCGATAAGTTCCATCTAGCAAGAGAGATGGGCATGAATAATATTAATATGGATTTGATTATTGGCTTGCCTGGTGAGGGTGTAGAAGAGTTTTCTTATAGTTTAAATGAGACAGAGAAATTAATGCCAGAATCACTCACTGTTCACACACTTTCCTTCAAACGGGCATCAGAAATGACGAGAAATAAGGATAAGTATAAAGTAGCGGATCGAATGGAAGCAGAAAAAATGATGAACATGGCTGAGTCTTGGACGAGGGAGCATAACTATGCACCTTATTATTTATACCGGCAGAAGAACATTCTAGGGAATCTAGAAAATGTAGGCTACTCGCTGCCAAATCAAGACAGCATCTATAATATTTTGATTATGGAAGAACAGCAAACGATCATCGGCATTGGCTGTGGAGCCGCAAGTAAATTCATTCATCCAGAAACCGGGGAAATCACTCATTTTGCTAATCCAAAAGATCCAAAAACATATAATGACAGCTTTGAAAAATACACAGAAGATAAAATCCAACTATTAAATGAACATTTTAATATACAGGAATCCCGTGCCTAATGTTTGGCAGGGGATTTTTTTTGAGTGAAAAAAGAGAGAGGATGCTGGAGGATTGTAAATGATGTAGCAACAACTTTATGTCAGATAGTATTGCAGTTTACATGAGTTTTTTACCAAATAGGAATGAACGATCAACTTGAGTTCAAGGATAATTAGTTTGTTTATTCAAGTAAAGAATCAGGTAAGCACATGGAGTAATAGGAAGATAGATAAAGGGAGTTTAACTTTTACAAAAAGTTAACAAGGTCTTTTTCCCTTACTTGTTGACTAAATAAAATAAGAGTGATTAATTTAGTTAAGAGATTACATACAAATTAACATTTTAAAGGAGATCCATATGAAATGGTGGAAATTGTTTCTACTGTGCTTACTAACCATATTTTTAGTCAGCTTAACGGTTGAATTAATAAAAAAACTTTCTTAAGACCCATGCAACAAATGTTTTATTGAAAGATGAAAAGTAATTTTTGCGTTTCTACTATAAGTAGAGACGCACTATTTTTAATGGAGTTATGCAATTGTTGCCAGAAAAATATACAAGTGAAATTGATTGATCTTTTTTAAACAAACGCATGCAATCTATTAATTGAAACCTAAATAGTTATAAGGTAAATCGAAAAAATTGCATATGAACATTGTGGGAGTAAAGAAAATGAATATTACAACAGAAAGATTAGAAATACGAAAATTTACATATGACGATTGGCAAGAAGTCTATGAGTATACATCTGATAGCAATGTTATGAAATATATACCAGAGGGAGTATTATCTGAAGTAGATACTAAAGAATTTGTCAGTAAAAATAGTCGTGAAAATGCTGAGAACTTCCCTGTTCTGTTAAAGAAAGAACAAAAGTTGATTGGTCATATTGTGTTTCATAAGTATTTTGGTGAGCATACATATGAGTTAGGGTGGGTGTTCAATCCGACATATTATAATAAAGGGTATGCATCTGAAGCTGCACATTCTATATTGAAATATAGTTTTGAGACAATGAAATTACATAGAATTATAGCGACTTGTCAGCCTGAGAATATTCCATCCTATCGAGTGATGGAGAAGATTGGGATGAGAAGAGAAGGCTTTTTCAAGAAGTGTATCCCTCAAGGAAACGAGTGGTGGGATGAGTACTATTATGCAATTTTAGATGAGGAGTGGAGGGCTTCACCTCAGCAATTATTGAGGAGTTAGTAATAGGAGTACTTTTATTTAACCATAGCCCTGATTCCGATCAAAAGTAGAATAGATATTTAAAATATCAGCGAGTAGTGCTATTAATAAAATGAAGGGAAGCTCAAAACTGCTTCCCAAAGTACAGATTCATTTTTTGCATAAATTACTGTATTTTCTCTTTTGTTAATAGCTGAAAGATTTCCTTGTTTTGTGCAACTTGTATTT
Organism: Cytobacillus eiseniae; assembly: GCF_017874625.1. Lineage (GTDB taxonomy): Bacteria > Bacillota > Bacilli > Bacillales > Cytobacillaceae > Cytobacillus > Cytobacillus eiseniae. The sequence goes on from NZ_JAGIKZ010000007.1 coordinate 28,945, forward strand.
CGGTATTTCTCTTAATCTGATAAATCCATAGTAAAAGAAATACGATGGATACTGGTATAGCAATTGTAAACAACAAAGATAGTAAGCCTATTGCGCTTGTTGCAGCCATGTTCGTCCCCTCCTTTGTAAATTTTACCAAACTTGAGGAGGGTTTCGATATAAAAAAACTAGTTATTTTTTGACAAATTATTAATGATGAACGATGTACATAATTTTGAGTTTTGATCATTTTAATAAAGGAGCTAGCAAAAACTCTTAGAAATGCTCTAGATTAAGTATCTGAAAAATACGCAGCCGTTATTTGGTGGTGAACAAATTGAAAATAAATAATCCTAATAGAATCCATATTATTGGTTCAGTGGGCAGCGGTAAAACCACATTAGCCAGAAACTTATCAAAAAATACCACATACAGCATTATGAACTGGATAATGTAGTATGGGAAAGACATAGAACAGGTGACGTAAGAAGAAATGATAAAGATAGGGATCACTATTTGGACCAAATAATTAGTAAGAAGAGATGGATAATCGAGGGTGCTCACAATCTTAACTGGGTTAGCAACAGTTTAAAGAATGCTGATTTAATTATCTTTTTGGATACACCGTATTACACTCGGATATGGAGGATCACAAAAAGGTATTTGAAACAGTTGATTGGAGTTGAATCAGCTAACTATGCTCCAACATTTAAAATATTTAAGAATATGTTTAGATGGAATCATTTTTTTGAAAAGAAAAGTAAGGCTGAGATTATAAAAATGTTCCAACAAGATAAGATGAATGCAATTATCGTAAAGGACCAAAAAGAACTAGATCAATACTTCAACTAATGATGGAATGGTTTGATGCTGCAGATGCATCTATAGAGAGAGGATATAAATGTTCATTCAAAATGGAAAATTAAACGTTCGTAAATTGGAAGAAAAGGACAAATATCTGCTAGCCAAATGGCTTTCAGACCCCTTAGTTCTAGAATTTTATGAAGGCAGGGATCATCCTTTTGATTTAGATCAAGTGAATAAAGTTTTTTATGCACCTGAAGATGATGAAGTAAAATGCATTGTTGAGTATGATGGCAATGAAATTGGCTATATCCAATTCTATCTGTTAAATAATGAAGCGAAAAAAGAATATGGTTATTTGAATGAAATTATTTACGGAACAGATCAATTTATTGGCGAAGTAGCATATTGGAATAAAGGGATAGGTACATTGCTTGTTTCAACAATCGTTACTTTTTTAATCGAACAGAAAAAAGCAGACCGGGTAGTTATGGACCCTCAATCAAGAAATACTAGGGCAATAAAATGCTATGAGAAATGTGGGTTTAAAAAAGTGAAAATCCTTCCCAATCATGAACTTCACGAGGGGAAATATCAAGATTGTTGGTTGATTGAGTATCGGGTATGAGAGCGTTGAGCAAAAGAAAAATAAGCGGAGAAATTCCGCTTAAATGCTGAATGAAGCCTGTTTTAGGTGAAATAAGCGGAATTTTTCCGCTTATTCAATGAAAAATCGACCATTATTGAACTTTTCGTAGAAATAGACGGAATTTTTCCGTCTATTTCTGTCTTTTTTATTAAAAATTACGAAATAAGCGGATTTTTTCCGTCTATTTATCTGCAAAGTTGCTCAACTAGATCCCCTAATCAATACGTGCATATATTCGAGATCCTAGATAAGCAAATTAGCAATATTCGATTTCTACCATAGATAATCATGATCATTGATTCTACAATTTACCCTATTTTGATAGTGCTTTTAACAAGTGAACAATAGCTGTTTAAAACTATGCTACATCTGTATCTATTTTCGATAGTAAAACGTAGTAATCCTTATATAACCAGAAGTAAGAGGAAGTATCTGCTAATTCACATACTGAAACACTAGTTCTTTTCATACGAATGCATGTTACGTGTTCTGCCTGTTTCTCAATCGATAATAAAAAAACGTTACTAATGAAAAATCGAGAACAATAACTGAAAACTCTGATAAAATTAAAGGGTTTTTCACTTAAAAAGAGAATAGTAAAGGTACAAATAATCATAGACTTCTTTGAGGAATGAAAGCGCTTTATTAAAAGGGAGGAATCAATATGATGATGCAAACACCTTTGACAATGACGCAGATGATCAATCGTGCAGAGAAGTTTTTTCCAAAGAAAGAAGTGGTATCAAGAACAGCAAGTGGCATTCAGCGATTTACATACAAGGAGATAGCCGCGCGTGCAAAAAGATTGGCGGAAAGTCTCGAAAAGCTTGGCGTTGAAAGAGGAGGGAAGGTTGGGACACTTGCATGGAATCATCACCGCCATTTAGAAGCTTACTTTGCGATTCCTTGCAGTGGGGCAGTCCTCCATACGATTAATATTCGCCTATCTCCACAGCATATTGTCTACATTATTAATCATGCAGAGGATAAGGTGTTATTAATTGATGCAGATTTATTGCCATTGGTAGAAGCAATTAAAGATAAGATCCCTACAGTAGAAGCATTTATTATTATGACAGATGAACCTGAGCTTCCTGCTACTACGCTTTCAAATGTGTATCATTATGAAAAGCTGCTAGAAGAAGCAACAGGAAATTATCAATATCCAGATGATTTAGACGAGAATTCAGCGGCTGGGATGTGCTATACATCTGCAACAACTGGAAACCCAAAAGGAGTGGTCTATTCTCATCGTGGAATTGTTCTTCATAGCATGGCATTGGGAATGGCTGATAGCGCGGCAGTGAGTGAAAAGGATATTGCGATGCCTGTTGTGCCAATGTTCCATGCTAATGCATGGGGATTGCCGTTTGCGGCGGTATGGTTTGGCACGAATTTGGTCATGCCTGGGCCATATTTTACACCACAGCTTTTGGCTGAACTCATTCAAAAGGAAAAGGTGACGATTACAGCAGGAGTGCCGACGATTTGGTTAGGACTATTAAAAGAATTAGAAGAGAACTCATATGATATGACTTCTTTACGAGGTGTCCTTTGCGGAGGGGCGGCTGCACCAAAAGGGATGATCAGGGCTTTCGAAGAGAAGTTTAAGATTCCGTTCATGCATGCATATGGCATGACGGAAACAAGTCCATTAGTCGTTATTTCTACGCTGAAAAGCTATCAGGAAGAGCTGCCTTATGAAGAACAATTGGATATTAAAGCGATGCAAGGAATTCTCGTGCCAGGGCTAGAAATGAAGGTCGTTGGAAAAGATGGCGATGTTGCTTGGGATGGGAAGGAAATGGGTGAGTTTGCTGTTCGAGGCCCTTGGATTGCCTCCGAATACTATAAGGATGAAAGAACAGCTGAAGCTTTCAAAGATGGCTGGCTCTACACAGGGGATGTGGTCACGATCAATGAAGAAGGCTTCATGAAAATTGTTGACCGGACAAAGGATCTAATTAAGAGCGGCGGTGAATGGATCTCCTCGGTTGATTTAGAAAATGCGTTAATGGCGCATGAAGCCATATTTGAGGCAGCTGTGATCGCTGTCCCACATAAACAATGGCAAGAGCGTCCAGTTGCATGTGTTGTTTTAAAGGATGCTTATAAAGGAAAGGTCGAAAAGGAAGAGCTCTTAGCATTTCTAAAGCCGCAGTTTGCCAAATGGTGGATTCCAGATGACATTTTATTCTTTGACGAAATTCCAAAAACATCTGTTGGAAAGTTTTTGAAAATGGCATTAAGAGATCAAGTTCATAAGGAATACGCAAGTACAAATAAATAATTGCTTAAAAATCGACTGCAAATATTTTTGTGGTCGATTTTTAATTTTACTTTAGGCTCAATTTTAATAGATTGTTGATTTTGAAATCAATCTTTATCAACTATATTATAAATGGCAACATCGTTAGTGAAAACAGCTGCCATAATTAATTATTAGAATTTTACGAATAAAGCTTTTTAAAAATAATATTATTTATTATAATGAGGGAGAGAGGTGGGAATATTATGACAATTAAAGCAGAAACAGAAACATTACAATTAACGATAAACAAACGAGTAGCGACGGTTGAATTTAATCGGCCAGAGTCATTGAACGCATTAAATGTTGAATTATTGAAGGGTTTAGCCTCCATGTTAAAAGAATTGAGTCAATCGGAGGAAATTGAGATTGTCGTGCTGAAAGGAAAAGGACGAGCATTCTCTTCAGGAGGAGATATAAAGACGATGCTTCTTGACGCATCTGAAGCAGATTTTCCAATCGTCATGGATTACATAAGTGAGGTTGTATTAACCCTTTATACGATGCCAAAGCTGACAATCAGTGCAATTACTGGAGCAGCGGCAGGGCTTGGATTAAGCATTGCCTTAGCGACAGATTATGTAGTGGCTGATAAAAATAGTAAACTAGCTATGAACTTTATTGGCATTGGATTGATCCCTGATGGCGGTGGACATTATTTCATGGAAAAATGCCTAGGCGAAGACAAAGCAAAACGAATGATTTGGGAAGGAAAACCGATCACAGCTGAGGCAGCCTATGAGCTAGGACTCATCCAGGAAGTAGCAGAACCAACATTGGAGGAGGCAGTAGAAGCGAAACTAGCTCAGCTTCTAAATAGTCCGATTCTTGCAATGATCGAAACAAAAAGGATATTTGCAGAAAAAAATCGTCCACAGCTATTAAGAGTGCTAGAGTTAGAGAAGGAAGCACAGCGCAAAATGAGACAAACGAAAGACCATCAGGAAGGCATTCAAGCATTTCTGGAAAAGCGCAAGCCTGTTTTTAAAGGAGAATAGTATGTAAAAAGCAAAGAATACGAGAATGTAAGAAGTTCCAATCATATGGAGAAAATGTGTAAACCAAACAGAACGCATGGATTTCAGTGCCAAAATCCATGCGTTCTGTTTGGTTTCCTCAATCCCATACTTGATGTCGTTTCCACTTTTTGCGGACCATGAGTACGTTATTATCATAAATCAGGCTATTTTTGAGAGTTTTCGGACACTTGGTATGTTATTTGCTAATAATTAGGTGAAAACAACATCTTTCAGATAAATAACGGAACGTATATCCGGTGAAAATGCAAAAGTACAATTAATATTGCAAATAGCGGAACCTGTATCCTGTTAATTATGCATTGTGCTTAGACTGCTCTTCGCATTTCCTGTAAAGCGTGATTGATCCAGACTAGCATCCTTATCGATGAAATAAAATAAGCTTACCAGCAGGGGATGTGCAGCGATGTGTTTTTTCAGAAAATCCCTTTTCTTCGAGTTGTTTTTCACCAATTGCTTTTGCTTCCTCATCATTACCTGCTTGAAAAGCTTCATCAAGAAGTTTTTCTCCATTTGCTTCAAAGACGGTTAATTTATACGATTTCATTTGCTTTCACCTCTTATTATAAAATTCAGATAGTTACTATTATTCTCGCATAATTTTAACAATGATGTAAAGAATTATTTATATCATAGAAATTTGAACCTTTTTGTTATTTAAAACGTATATGTAATTGCAAAAGAAAGGAGTGTTTTTTTTATGGGATTAAAGCTAGAGCAAGTAACAAAGCGTTTTGGAAGTTTTACAGCAGTTGATGATCTCTCGATTACCATTCCCGAAAAGGAGATGTTCGGTTTTCTAGGGGCAAATGGCGCAGGAAAAACGACAACATTTCGGATGATTCTCGGTTTGCTTGATGCAAGTAAAGGGAGCGTTACTTGGGATGGAAAGCCAATTAATTATTCAACAAGCCCAATTATTGGATATTTACCAGAAGAGAGAGGGCTGTATCCGAAGCTAAAAGTAAAGGATCAAATTGTCTATCTTGCTCGATTACGTGGCATGCATAAGCAAGATGCATTAAAGGAGCTTACATATTGGCTTGATCGTTTTAAAGTTCCTGAATATGCAGATAAAAAGGTAGAAGAGCTTTCAAAAGGAAATCAGCAAAAGATTCAATTCATTACAGCCGTCATTCATAAACCAAAGTTATTGATTCTTGATGAGCCGTTCAGTGGATTAGACCCTGTGAATGTGGAGCAATTAAAGGATGCCGTATTGGAATTGAAGCAAAATGGAACAACGATCGTGTTTTCTTCTCACCGAATGGAGCATGTGGAGGAAATGTGTGAGCATCTATGCATCATGCATAAGGGAAAGCCTGTTGTTCAAGGTTCTTTAAAAGAAATCAAACGATCATTTGACCGGAAAAACTTAGTTATTCATGCTGATTTTGATTTGGATTTCTTGAAAAATGCTTCTGGGGTGAAGCGCTCAAAACAAACGACAGAAGGCATCCATCTGCAAATTGAAGGGGAAGAAATTGCCGAAAGAATTTTGAAAGACATCGTTGGAAAAGGATTTATCCGCAAATTTATGCTTGAGGAGCCTTCATTAAACGATATTTTCATCGAAAAGGTAGGTGCTTCCTATGAATAATTTCTGGGTTATCCTTGGACATACTTATTTTAGTAAAGTTAAAACGAAATCATTTCTAATTACTACTCTCATTACGCTAGTTTTAATTATTGCGCTTACAAATATGTCACAAATTATTGACATGTTTACTAGCGATTCAAAAGAAGAACGAATCGCTGTAATGGATCAATCAGGAGAGCTATTTGAACCTTTACAAGAGCAGTTTAAGTTGTTGAATGAGGAAGTGCAGTTAGAACTATTTGAAGGATCTGAGACGGATGGCGAAACAGCAGTGAAGAATGAAGAGTTTGAAGGCCTTCTTATTCTCTCTCTTAATAATGAAGGTTTGCCGGACGCCGCATATAAAGCAAGAAGTGTGGCAAATTCAACGCTCCCTGGACAATTACAGCAAAGTCTTCAACAAATAAAGATTCAAGTCTCTGCATCTCAGATTCATTTAACACAGGAACAATTAGGGAAATTATATGAGCCCGTTTCCTTTAGTAAAGTAGCTCTAGAGGAAAATGCGAAAACGGCAGAGGAGTTAAATCAAGCAAGAGGGCTTGTCTATGTACTGCTATTTGTTATTTATTTTGCAGTGATTATGTATGCGAATATGATTGCCATGGAGGTAGCGACAGAAAAGTCATCCCGTGTCATGGAAATTCTAATTTCGAGCGTTTCACCGATTCAGCAAATGTTTGCGAAAATTATTGGGATTGCGCTCTTGAGTTTGACACAAATGGGCTTTTTCTTAATTGTCGGCTATTATTTTGTCAAACGCAATTTAGAATCAATGGAAGGTGGATTTTTTGAGTTTTTTGGCTTTGGAGATGTACCAGTTCAGACGATTGTTTATGCGGTTGTATTCTTTATCCTAGGGTATTTTCTATATGCGACATTGGCAGCATTCCTTGGTTCATTAGTAAGTAGAATTGAAGATGTGCAGCAGATGATTACACCGATGACGATGATGGTTGTTGCTGGCTTCCTTATTGCCATGTTTGGTCTGAACCAGCCTGAAACAACATTTATTACAATTACATCCTACATTCCATTCTTCACGCCAATGCTCATGTTTATGCGTGTAGGCATGCTAACTTTGCCGACATGGGAGCCATTGCTTGGAATCGCCATCCTAATTCTATCCATCGTTGTTCTAGCTATTTTTGGTGCAAGAGTGTATAAGGGCGGCGTGTTAATGTACGGAAAATCAAGTTCCTTTAAAGATGTGAAAAAAGCACTGCAATTAACGAAGAAAGATTAATCATTTTTTAAAGGAATGTAATCAATCTATGTGAAAAATGACGTATGAATGAACATACGTCATTTTTTTTTTGTTTAGGAAATTATAAAATCGCACGTTGTGTATAAAATTTAAATAGTTTTTTCTACGTCCAGCTTCACAAGGAATACTTCGGCAGCATATTCATCGCACGAGTATAAGTGTACTTCTTATAGGAGGAGCGCCTATCGCCTATCAAACTTCAGTTCTCCTCCGCAACGATTGCGTCAAGCACGGTATCGCTTACACTCACCGTGTTTCCTTTATCTCAGTCGGAGACCTTCCAGTTTGTACGGCGAGACCTTAGGCGCTTCCGCTTTTTTTTGCCAATGAAACTAGTCAGCAAACTATGCTATAATGAGTAGCCTATGATTTTGTGTATAAATAAACGGATGCCTAAGAAAGCCTCCGTCTAGTAATCAATTATGGAGGTATAAGTGAATGAATAAGCGATGGTCAATTAATAAAATTAAAGAGTTTGTTGAGAAAAATTCAGAAAGTAAATTGCTGTCAACTGAGTATCATGGTTTTTCTCAAAAATTACAATTTCAATGTGCATGTGGCAGCCAGTTTGAAAAAACATTTACGAAATTTAAAAATAATCACCAACGAAAATGTGATGTGTGCCAGCCGCCTAAAGAGTCACGTTAAATAGTTAGCAAAAAATAGCGCCAAGTTCTCTTTAATAGAGGCTTGGTGCTATTTTTTTAAGGAGAATAAAGGGCAAACATATATTTTTCTATGGGATGAGAAATTTTATAATCGCACATTTTTTATAAAATGTGAATAGTTTGTTCTACGTCCAGCTCCACAAGGAATACTTCGGCAGCATATTCATCGCACGAGTATAAGTGTACTTCTTATAGGAGGAGCGCCTATCGCCTATCAAACTTCAGTACTCCTCCGCAACGATTGCGTCAAGCACGGTATCGCTATCGCTTACCGTGTTTCCTTTATCGAAAGAACCAGTCCTTCCAGTTTGTACGGCGATGATCAAGGCGCTTGCGCTTTTGTTCCTAAGAACGTGCATTCGCCTTTGATATCGGTTAAAATGGTAAAAAAGAGCGTGAAAGGAATTTAATATGAAGAAGTTGACTTTTATTCATGCCGCTGATTTGCATTTGGATAGTCCGATGATCGGCCTTAAGCATTTGCCACAATCAATATTTCGAAAGCTACAGGAAAGTACATTTGAAGCATTACGCACAATTGTTGATCAAGCAATTGTTCTTCAAGTTGATTTCGTCATTTTGGCAGGGGATTTATTTGATGGAGAGGACCGAAGTGTGCGAGCACAAATTAGGTTTCTTAAAGAAATGGAAAGATTACGAGCGCATAATATCGCCGTTTTTGCTGTCCATGGAAATCATGATCATTTAGATGGGGAATGGACCTATTTGCCAATGCCTGAAAATGTGTATATTTTTCCTCAGGAGATGGATGTGAAACGGTTTGTGACAAATAAGGACATTTCGATCAATCTGTATGGCTTCAGTTATCCAAAACGACATGTATACGAACGCATGATTCAGTACTATACAAAAAAGGAAGATGCTGACTTTCATATCGGGATTTTGCATGGACAAATCGAAGGAAATCGTGAGCATGGGAATTATGCACCGTTTACAGTAAACGAATTGCTGGAAAAAAACTTTGATTACTGGGCGCTCGGGCATATCCATAAACGGCATCAATTGCATGCGGAGCCTCCTGTTATTTATCCTGGCAATATTCAAGGGAGAAATCGTAAAGAGACTGGAAAGAAGGGCTGTTATTATGTACAGCTTACAGACATGGATGCCCAATTGCAATTTATTGAATCATCGTCTGTATTATGGGAGGAAGTAATGATTAATGCTTCTGCTATCAAAACATTTCATGAGCTATATCTCTTATGCAGAAAGGAAATGGAACGATATCGGGCAGATAATCAAGGAACAATTCTAACAATAACAGCTGAAAATATCGATATGCCACAAGAGGAATATAAAAGCTTAGTGAATGGTGAGCTACTGGACATTTTACAAGAGGAAGAAAAAGGGGAAGATGCATTTGTATGGGTAGCTTCTCTCAACATAAAAGAAAAAGAAGAATGGACGCTTGAGCAATTGATGAATGAATCGGACTTCTATTATGAGCTCATACAAACAGCTAGACATTATGAGCAATTAGATCAGCGAATTTCAGCTCTATTTGATCACCCGTTGGCTCGAAGGTATGTGGATTCATTCACAGATGAAGAAAAAAGAAAACTAGCAAATGAAGCACAAACAGTACTATTACATCTAATTTATAAACAGTAAGCGGGGTGACAATGTGAAAATAACGGAACTTCATATATATGGCTATGGCAAGCTCACAGATTTGAAAATAGCTAATCTGCATGAATTTCAAATAATATATGGGGAAAATGAAGCAGGAAAGTCCACGATTATGTCATTCATACATAGCATGTTATTCGGTTTTCCAACAAAACAGCAATCTGAGCTTAGATATGAACCGAAAGAGGGAGCAAAATACGGAGGGCAGCTTACTGCTGAATTTCCAGCTCATGGAAAAGTTGTTATTGAGCGAGTGAAAGGGAAGGCGGCAGGAGATGTTAGTGTTCGATTTGAAGATGGGAGAACGGGAGAGGACGAATGTTTAAAGGATCTTTTGTCTCATGTAGATAAGACTCTTTTTCAATCAATTTTTTCATTTAATATCCATGGCCTGCAAAATATTCATCAAATGAAGGGCGATGATTTAGGTCGATTTTTATTTTCAGCAGGCGCATTAGGCACGGATCAGCTTTTACAAGCAGAAAATACACTTCAAAAGGAAATGGATTTACGCTTTAAACCGAATGGAAAGAAGCCTAGAGTGAATGAAAAGCTAAGAGAGTTAAAACAGCTGCATCAAGAATTAAAAAAGGTAGAGCAACAAAATGATCACTATTGGAAGCTTCTAAAAGACAAAGTACATATAGAGGAAGAAATCAAAAAGGTCCAGGGGATTCAGCATGATTTATACGCAGAAATAGCTCGTCTAGAAGCATGGAAGCAAGTCCAGCCGATAAAGGCAGAGGAAAGAATGATTGAAAAAGAACTTGAATCTTTTAGTCATATCCAATTTCCAGTCGATGGACTAGCTAGATTGGAACGTTTTGAAGAGATGATGAAGCCACTTGAAGGGAAAAGAGCAAGCTTAGCTTCGAGGGTGAATCGTTTGGAAGAAGAAATTAAAAACACTGCTCCAAATGAATCAATATTAAAAAAAGAACACGACATTCATGTCGCAGCAGAAAGCCTCGCCCTCATTGAGAAGCTAAGGCAAGAGGAGGAGGAATTAAAAGCGAGGCTGCAGCTATTATTGCAAAAAGAATCAGTGATTAGTGAAAAGCTGCATTTGACTTTTCAGGAAGATGAAATTCTCTCTATTGATACGAGTATGTTTATGAAAGAAAAAATAGCTCAATTAGAAGAGGAATACAAACGCTTAAAGGCAAGGAAATATGATTTAGATGATCGCTTTAACGAGGACAAACAGCTGCTTGAAGAGATTGAAGAGAAAATACAACAAGTAAAAAGAAACTGTCTGCCAAAAGAAAAGAGAGCATTGCTTGAGGAGAAAGTAAAAAGAGCTAGCCAAAAGATAGGAATCGAGCAGGAAATGAAGCAGCTAGATAAACGACATACCTCTCTTCTTCGGGCACAAAAAAAGGATAAGGATAAAAGAGCACGAAAGAAGGGGCAGGAGCGCATTCAATTTGTTTTATTTTGTATGCTTTTTCTTCTCCTGCTAGGATGGGGAATCAGTGTTGCTGAATGGATGATTGTAATGATTGGAGCCATTGGGATCGCCTTTTCCATCTTGCTGTATTTTAAAAAATCGACTTCAGCGAATAATGACTTTTTCATCAATGAAATCGAGGAAGTGGAAGAAAGAAAGAAGCAGCTCATGCAAATGATGAGTGAAGGAGATAACTATTCTCGATTTGAAAGAGAAATAGCTATTGATAATGAGTATTTGCAGAAATGGCAGCAATATAAGATTTTTTGGGAACAAAGAAATGAGCAATATGAAAGAACCGTATTGGCATTTGAAGCATGGGAAAGAGAAATGATGGAACAGGAAGGGAAGATGGTAGCGATGGGGGCTGCCCTGTCGCTTCCTAGGGATCTCGCTCTTCATTATTTAGCAGATGCTTTCCAACTGATAGAAGAGCAAAAACAACTATATAAAGAAAAAAAACTCGTCCAGCAACAGCACCTTGAAGTTTGCAGTCGATTGGACTTATTATTGAATGCGATCCAAATGCTAGGAGACGATTTATTAGAAGCAAAAGGAATGAATCCACAGGAAACTGTTTATTTATTAAAGAAGGGAGTAAAGGAAGAAACAGAAAAGCGGATTATGATTAGTGAAAGAAGAGAAAAGCTCGTTGAATTAGAAGAGGAGTTAAAGAAGCTGATCACAGAATGGGAGTACTATGAGAAGGAGCAAAGCATCCTCTTCCAGCTTGCTGAAGCAATAAATGCAGAGCATTTTCGAGAAATTGGCCATTTAGCGGGAAGAAAGATGGAATGTGAAGATAGGCTTAATCAACTGAAAAGGCAAATGAAACAATCCGTTTTTAGTGAAAAAGAGCAGGAAACGTATTTGAGCCTTTCAAATATAGATGCAACCCTTCAAGAGAAGAAGGAACAATTCACTCAATTAAGGGAAAAGCTGCCTCTGTTACAGCAGGACCTCGCACAGAAAAAGATTCAGATTGAGTCGATCGAAGAGGGAGGATTGTATGCAGATCTGCTACATAAGTATAAGCAAATGAAAGCAGAACTTAATGATGAGGCGAAGGACTGGGCAAAGTATGCGATGGCAAAGGAGATCCTCGAAAGGACAATTGAAACATTTAAAAATGAGCGAATGCCAAAAATGCTTGAAAAAGCCGAAGAGTTCCTTTCCTTTTTAACGGATGGAAGTTATTCACGCATCTATTCCCAAAAGGATAGCAGTGGCTTTTTAATTAGAAGCAAAAACGAGCAATTATTTGAAGCAAATGAGCTTAGTCAAGCAACAAGAGAGCAAGTATATATCTCCTTTCGCTTAGCATTAGCAGAGACAATTTATGAGAAATACTCTTTTCCGATCATTATTGATGATAGCTTTGTTAACTTTGATTATAAGAGGACAGAGAAAGTAATCAGTTTATTGAAGAGTCTAAAAAACAGACAGATCCTCTTGTTCACTTGTCATCAGCATTTACTCCCTTCCTTTAAGGAAGAGCAAATTTTATATGTTAACCATGAAACGACTGCAGCACAGATGACTGGTTTGTAGGAAAGAGATATGATCTTAAAGAGATGGCCAACGTAAAAATACAATATGGTATACTATTTTCATAGAAGGGAGAGTTGGTGAACGTATGTCGAAGGGAATTATTTATTACGATGTGGGAGAACAAATAGATCTTTTTTTACTTATTAAAACGGCTACAAAAGGAATTGCCAGCAATGGAAAGCCATTTATGACTTTAATATTTCAAGATAAGAGTGGGGAAATAGAAGCAAAGCTTTGGGACGTATCAGATGGAGATGAAAGTAGCTTCAGCCCTGAAACGATCGTTAAAGTGACTGGAGATATTCTAAACTATCGTGGCCGTAATCAGCTAAGAATTAGACAAATTCGAGTGGCTTCACCTACTGATTCTGTTAAGCTTGCAGATTTCCTTGAAACGGCCCCATTAAGTATTGATGAAATGACAGAAAAATTGACACAGTATATATTTGAAATGAAAAATCCAAGTATTCAGCGGATTACAAGGCATTTGATTAAAAAGCATCAGAAGGCATTTTTGGAATATCCTGCTGCAACGAGAAATCATCATGAATTTGTGTCTGGACTTGCCTATCATGTCGTCTCGATGCTTGATTTAGCAAAAGCGATCGCTAGCCTGTATCCAAGTCTTGATAAAGACCTTTTATATGCTGGTGTGATCCTTCATGATTTAGGGAAGGTGATTGAGCTTTCTGGACCAATCTCAACCGTCTACACAGTGGAAGGCAATCTCCTAGGCCATATTACGATTATGGTTAATGAAATTGGCAAAGCGGCGGACGAGCTTTCGATTTCAGGTGAAGAAGTGCTCGTTCTTCAGCATTTAGTTCTTTCCCATCATGGGAAGGCAGAATGGGGCAGTCCAAAACCGCCACTTATAAAAGAAGCTGAAATGCTTCATTATATTGATAATTTAGATGCAAAAATGAATATGCTTGACGGGGCACTGGAAAGAGTGAAACCAGGAGAATTTACTGAAAGAGTATTTGCACTAGACAACCGTTCCTTTTATAAACCAACCTTTCATAAATAAACAAAAGAAAAACAGCTGCATTCCCATTAGGGTGAGGTAGCTGTTTTTTTGATAATAATGGTAAGCAATAAACATAATTTTATCGTACAAGCATAAATTGAAAGTAAGAACGGATAAACTTTCATGTGAAGGAGGATGAACCCGATGATGACGATCCCATTCTGGGTTTATTTTGTAATAGTGGGGATTCTTATTAGTGCGTATATGGCGGTTAAATCAGGCAGGGAAGAACGTGAAATGGAGAATGAAAGCATTGAACTTGAAGGCAGAGTCTACATGGAGAGGCTTGAGAAGGAAAGAGAGGCAAGGCGGGCAGGTTGAGCATAATAAAAAGGTTCCTCTAAAGGGAACCTTTTTATTTGTATGAAAGCAGTGGATCACTCTTTCTCAGTGCTGCTGCTTAAGATTTCTTTTAAGTCTTTATCATTAATTTTCACATTTGCATCTTTTAGTTCACGTTCCATTGCTTTATTAATTATTTCCCCATCAAGCTTTGAAACTTTCACATCATATTCAATCTGTTCCTTCATGTCTTCAAAAGCCTGCTTCTCTTTTTTCTCAGTTGTTTGAATAACATGGAATCCATGCTGTGATTGAACAGGTGCACTAATTTCGTTCACATCTAATGCATAGGCTGCTTCTTCAAATTCAGCAACCATTTGTCCAGGACCAAACCAACCAAGATCGCCGCCTTTAGCTGCTGAGCCTGGGTCTTTTGAATACTCAGTTGCTAAATCCTCAAATTTAGCCCCTTCATCAAGCTTTTTCTTTACTTCCTTCGCTGTATCTTCATCTTCTACTAAGATGTGACGAGCCTTAATTTGTGGCTTGAAGTTTTCATAGTAATCCTTTAATTCTTCATCAGTTACTTTTATATCCTTAATTGCTGCTTTTTCTTGCATGAGACCTGTTTTAAAAGTAGCTTTCAATTCTTCCTCGTCTTTATAACCGTACTGTTGTAAGGCTAATTCGAAATTGTCGCCAAGCTGTTGCTTTAACTCGTCGATTTTTTCATTTAGTTCTTCATCCGTAATTTTATATTTCTCTGAAAGAACCTTTTCATAGACAAGCTCTCTTAAAACTTGCTCACCAATCTTATCTTTCATTGAATTATAAAGCTCGTCCTTTGAAATATCGCCTGCTTTTGTTTCAACAATTACATCTTCTGACCCGTTTGTGCTATTACATGCGCTTAAAGCCAATACGCCAGCTGTAATTGAGAGGGTAATTATCCATTTCTTCATGTTGAACACTCCTACCTGAATTTATCGATATAAGATTTGATTTCACAAAACTTACTATACCATAAATGTGTGGAAGAACAAAAATAATAACACATTGTTACTAGCAGAAATTAGGTAATTACCTATTCCTAATTAATAATCCATTCATATGATAATAAGAAAACTGCTTCAAAGATATATGTTTTATAAGAAATTTCAAAAAAACGTGATATACGCCTATTCGTTTGGGGCATTAACTGAATAGGATATGTTAGCAACATGAAAGGAGGGTGTTCTCATGGGTGCAGGATACGGCGGAGGTTTCGCGCTAATCGTAGTGCTTTTCATTTTATTAATCATTGTTGGCGCAGCGTGGTTATAATAAAAAGCTAAAGAATGAGAGCAGGCAGCGGTGAATCATTTCCGCTGCCTGTTCTTATTCTTTAGTCAGTGCTCTTTCATTACGTATATAGAATTTCAACAAATGAAGAGATTAGAAGGATGGTGACTAAAATATTGATCGTACGAAACACTTTTGGTTGTCGCTCTTCAGGAATTTCCTTTTGAAGACAAAGGGAATTTGTCATTTTGTTAATATTATATAAAATAAATACAGAGAAAATTATAAAAATGAAGATCATTGAAAATTCCCTCCTTAAAATAGTCTTTTACTAGGATAGGACCTGCATATTTATATGTTACTTACAATATCAAAATTCGCCGAAAAAAGATAGTATTTAAGATTTGCTGCTATGGAGTAAAATTTCTAAGCCATCTTCATTCTCTTCAATATATGACCGATTCGGTGCAGTAAGCACATTTTTAGCTTTCACAAAATCAGAGTAACAAAGGCCAACATGAAAAGCTAGTAAAATGGTAAAATAATGTACATAATGAGGAAAGCTAAGACAAGCTACAATCAAAAGGCTATTTATTACTGTAAATGGTGTAAATAATGCAATAATGAAAGACCATTTTGTAATTGGTTCATATACTTTTATTTTGACAATTGGGATCATCCAGTATTTAAAAGTGAGTGATTTTCTAACTTTATTTTTAAGGTAAATAATAGGCAAATAATGCAAAAGTTTATGCAATGGATACATGATCCAAAGGCTGATTATAAACAATAAGAAATAATTATCATAAAAAGAAGTCGTTGCAAACAAATATTGTGCAGGAACATAGATCAAAATAAAGGTAATAAGCATAGTTAGGACAGACATAATGAAAAGTCTTTGATCGCCATTATGTTTGTACATATTAATTGTTTTCCAGCAATTCATAAGTATCACACCTCCAAAAGGTGAACGGGTATTCTTCAAAACTTACTAAGATACTTTACGATGAACGAAGGAAAAAATCAATAGGTAAAACACGTAGATTTTGTCGTTGAAAATGGCTAGATTTAATTGTATTTTTGTGGTTTTACTTCATGATCGGAGGAAGTAAGTGGATATTCAAAAGATAGTAGAAAAAATTCAAAAGTTAGAGTATCATCAACAACTATTATTGAAAGTAATCGAAAATAATCATTGTTGTTTTTATAAATTAATCGTTGAAAAGTCGCTAGGGGAAAAGGAAGTAAAAGAATTTGAAGAAAATTGTGAAAAAATGAGCATGAAAATGGAAGAACAAAAAGCGGAAGGATTGGTTTACTTTCATCCGCTTTATATCGAATTTAAATCTCTTTTACACCCAGTTTTTAAAGCTGAAGACGTAATCATGGCTTGTATAAAACAGAGGTTATATCTTCCATTAATGGAGGAATTAAGAAAATATTTTTGATTATTTAGACACTTTCTTGTAGGGAGGTGTCTTTTTTACAAAGCCTTCCGTCCTCTTCGACAAAATCATTTTCTAAGTTAGCAAAGGATTTCTCAAAGATTTCCATGAAATCATCGCCATATACATTCCTGACAATGGCCATAATTTCTATGACATCAGGGAATTTGCCATACAATTCTCGAAGTGGCTTCGCACCAGAGTATACGGCATTTTTATCAGGCTCAAATGATTCCATCAGTTTCAGTAAGACTTCCTCACCTTCTGCAGTCAGTTCAATATACGTATTCCTTTTATCACTTTCCTTTTTAGAAAACTTAAGCAGGCCTCGTTCTTCAAGCTTTTTAGAAAAGTTAAACGCGGTTGAAACATGCATGACTCCAAACTTGGCCACATCTGAAATGGAGGCACCTTTTAAATGGTAGGAAATCATTAAAATATGGTGTTCATTAATATTTAAATCATAAGGTTTGATCCACTGCTGCCAATCCTTTTCAATAGTTTTCCAAAGTGCTTTACTTAATTGAGCAATTCGCTGGCTAAAAATCATTGCTTCTTTCATCGAATACAATTTATCGTTCATAAAGTTTCATTCACCTACTTTTTAAATTATCTAATAACATTATGCCAATAAAACAATAATTAATAAAGATATAAAAATACAAAATTTTTAGAAATTATTTCATGTGCGAATGTATTTATACGAAGTAATCAATAATTAAATAAAATAAACACTTGAGTGATCATCAAATTTAAATGATTGATCCAAATATAAAAGAGCAAGCATTCACTTTATTAATATATTTGTTTTCGGCTTAAAAATAAAAAATCCTTCTTTTTTTTATAAAGAAAGGATTTTTATTTTATAAATTGGAATATTTTATCAATTTTTTTGCACGTTTAAGCTTTTTTCGAGTTCCTGTATGGCGTTTTCAATTTCTTTTAGTTCTTTTTGAAGCTCCTGCTGATGTGGAAGAATGTCTTTCTTCCAACTGCTAATCGATTGTTTGACATCAGCTGAAAAAGCAATAATTTCCTTCGTTCCCTCTTTTGAAGCTGTAATTGTCGTGCTCTTTATGTCAATAAATTTATCTTTAAGATCAACCAATTGATTTTGAAGAGATCTGCTCCTTTCCTGCAATTGTTTGCGAGTGTTTTTCCCTGATGCAGGTGCAGATAATAATGTACTGATTCCTGCAGCTGCCCCGCCGATGAAAAATCCTAATAACAATGATTTCAATTTCATTATGATCACCTCTCTATAGTAGATTTTACTATATGTTGTTAAGAAATCCTTCAAAAATTGTGAAGGATTTATCGCAAATTTTTCTAATCAGTCCAATAGATGATTGTTCAGGCTCATATGATCGGTGGAACAAGCATACATTTAACTAATGACTATATGTTAAGTGAAGATTATTGATCATATATTGCTTCTAAAGGAGTGGATGAACCCCGATGTCAGGTATCATAACAGCTATTTATACAATTGGAATCTTATTATTAGCTGGTGGTGTTCATTTCTACTTAGCTATAAAAAAGCCTAGGGTATACCCTCCAAAACATATTTTAAGAAAGAGAGCTACCGCATTGGGAGCAGGAGGGATTTGTTTATTGCTACTTGGGATTATCATACATAGCTTTCAATAGAATCTATACAAAAATGTCCCAAAAGAAATTCTTTTGGGACATTAAACTATTTATTTTGGTATGACAACGGATTGCTTTGTCAGGTTTGTTCTTTTCATGATGGACTGTGCAATTGGGTATAAAATAATCATTGTAATTGTATTCACGAGGACTGCTGGTAAGACAACCAATCCAAATAATACGGTGAAAGGTCCTGGCAATCCTACAATAAGAAAGGCAGATGTTAAAAATACAATACCAGAAATAAGGGTACCAACTGCAGTTAAAACAGCGGCACTTATCATTGATTTATTAAACTTCTGTACCAATAGGAATAATCCAAAAAATAAAGCAGCAGTCACTGGCTTATCGATTATGTTTGGAATGAGTCCACCTGGAAAGGTAGTTGTCAGCCCAGAAATAATTCCTGTTGATAATGATAAAAGAAGTACACTCTTAGCATCGGGAAAAAGAATAATCCCTAAAAACATCATAGTCAACATCATGTCAGGCTTCATGCCTGCTCCAAATCCAGGCATTACAGCATGCAATACGGCACCCATTCCCACCAAAAGGGATAAGGCAACAAGGTTTTTCGTTTTCATCTTCTCAACTCTCCTATTCTCATCTCAGCTATTTGTTTCTCCTACAGTGCACTCATTGCCTGCAGCGAAAAACTTGTAGTAATTATAACATATTGTTCACAGAATAAAAGTATAAATTTTCAGTAATTACTATTTATTTTTTATCGCAAACATAGTTGCTAATTAATACTTAATTGGTAAAGGTTGATTTCCGCGCACGTGTGCTCCCTTTCCGCGGGGTAGCCTCGGAGCATCCGCTCCTGCGTAAGTCTCAGCTGTCCTACGCATCCCGCAGGATATTGAATGGACTTCTTGAATTCACACCGCACGAAGGAAATGCGAATGCATTTTTGCGGAGTCTCGCACCTTCCGCTCCAATCAACTGACCTATTTTGTAAAGAAAAAGGCCATAATTTTTTAGTGGGTATTACAATTTGCTTTTTATGCCATCAGCAATTTCTTGTAATGCTTCGGAGGTATATTCTGATTGATGTGATTTCCAGACAGCACCAAAGCCATCGCCGCTTCCATATCTCGGGATCAGGTGCATGTGATAATGAAAGACGGTTTGTCCTGCCGCTTCTCCTGTATTTGTGATGATGTTCATTCCAACTGGGTTGAATTCAGCTTTAATCGCATTAGCCAGCTGTGGGACAACCTCAAAAATATTTCGGGCGGCTTCAGGGCTTAAATCATAAATATTTTCATTATGTATTTTAGGGATAATTAATGTATGTCCTTTAGTGATTTGGCTTATATCAAGAAACGCGAGTACATGTTCATTTTCAAATACTTTTTTTGAAGGAATATCCCCATTAATAATTTGACAAAAAATACAATTACTCATTTGAAACAACCTCCTGCATTAGTTATTTTTCCCTTATATTAACATAGTTGAGAAAAGGTGAAAAGGCAGGATCCGCGTGGAATCCTGCCCTCGTGAAGGGGAAAGCTTCAGTTTAAGACGTTTTTAATTACAGGTTATTCCCTTTGATAAACACCTCATTTTTAGATGATTGTGTTTACTTCTAGAGACTTTCGATCTTTGTTCAAGCGAACCATCCCCTATATCTTTATATGTTTTTTACAACGTATAAAGCAGGATCCTGTCTTTTACAAACACCTCATTTCAAAGTGTGAGTTAGACCACCAACGGGTTAGGCGATCAGAACGGAAGATCTTTCGGTTAATGTGCATACTTTGCCCAATGTAACCATCCCCTTGATTTTAAACGTATGAAGCAATTCATGAAAGTGATTTTAGCTGTCTGCGACAGACACCTCATTTCAAGTTTTGATAATTCTTTACGTTATCAAATGACTTGTTTCCCCTTCATAGATTAGAATACCCGCTTTTGGATTTCATATACATCAAGTACAAAGTTTTTCTAAAAAGTTTCATGACGATTTATTAAACAAGATTTGCCCTCTAAATTGGACAATTTCCAGCTGCATTTTTACAATAGAAGTAGTAAATAGGGAAGGACGTTTGAAAAATGGCGCTTTTGCAAATTGAGAATGTGACAGGTGGCTATACAAGAAATCCTGTGTTGAAAGATGTTTCATTTACTGTGAATGAAAAAGAAATTGTAGGATTAATCGGATTAAATGGTGCTGGAAAGAGTACAACAATTAAGCATGTGATCGGTCTAATGGAGCCACATAGCGGTGAAATAAAGATTAATGGTAGCTTATTTCAAAAGAATAAGGAAGAATATCGCAGGCAATTTACCTTTGTTCCTGAAACACCGATACTATATGATGAGCTTACTCTGAGGGAACATTTAGAATTAACGGCTATGGCTTATGGGCTTAAACCATCTGAATATAAGGAACGGATGGAAAAATTGCTGAAGGAATTCCGCATGGAAAAACGTTTGAAATGGTTTCCAGCTCATTTCTCAAAAGGGATGAAGCAAAAGGTAATGATTATGTGTGCGTTTTTAGTTCAGCCTTCTTTATATATTGTGGATGAACCTTTCGTCGGTCTTGATCCGCTTGGGATTCAATCCTTACTTGATATGATGAAAAAAATGAAGGAAGAAGGCGCAGGCATTTTAATGTCTACACATATTTTAGCAACAGCGGAAAGATATTGTGACAGGTTTGTAATTTTACATGAAGGTAAAGTGCGGGCAAAAGGAACATTAACTGAATTGAGAGAGCAATTTTCAATGCCAGATGCGACTTTAGATGATATTTATATTCAACTGACAAAGGAAGAAGATTATGTTTGATGAGAAGGTATTATGGAAAGAGCGGTTAAGTAAAAGAACGAAAGAGCTAAGCAGTTACTTGCGATATATATTTAATGGCCATATTGTTATAGTTCTTGTCTTTCTGCTGGGAACGGCTGCGTTTTATTATCAGCAATGGTTAACGACTGTTCCTGAGCAATTTCCGGCTGCGTGGATTATGGCGATCGTCCTTGCTTCTATCCTTACATATAGCCCGATCTTCACCTTTCTTTCAGAGGCAGATCGCATTTTTCTTTTGCCGCTTGAGAATAGACTGAATGGATTTTTCCAACGGGCAAAAGTAGTCAGCTTTTTTCTGCATGCCTATTTGCTAATTATGGGCTTAGCTGTTTTTATGCCGATGTATGCAAGAGTGAATGAGGGAGATTTCCAAGCATTTCTTCCATTTTTGCTTGCGATACTCGTAATGAAAGTGTTCAATCTATTAATCCGTTGGCAAGTGCAATATTATGTAGAAAAAAATATTCACTTAATTGATTCTTTGATTCGCTTTGCTGTAAACACAGTATTTTTATTCTTCTTATTTTCAAATGAAGGGCTCTTATTCCTACTTCCAGAAGTATTCTTATTAGTGCTTTTGCTCCTTTTTTATCGTAAAAGCACATCGAAAAAAGGATTAAAATGGGAATTTCTAATTGAGCAAGAAGAAAGAAGAATGTCTTCCTTTTATCGTTTTGCCAATATGTTTACCGATGTCCCGAATTTACGTGATCGGGTAAAGAGACGCCAATGGCTTGATTGGGTATTTAGGAAGCTTGCGTTTAAACAGGAAAATTCGTTTCATTACCTATATATCCGGACGTTTCTGCGAGCAGGGGATTATTTTGGTCTCTTTGTTCGGTTAACGCTCATTGGGGCAGGAGGGATTTATTTATTATCGTTTGGCTATGGACAAGTTTTACTTATGCTCCTGTTTATGTATTTAACAGGGTTTCAGTTATTGCCTCTTTGGAATCATCACCAGAATAAGCTATGGGTGAATCTTTATCCGATTGAGGCGGGTGAGAAGGGAAGAGCATTCAAAAAAATATTGGCCAATCTTTTATATGTCCAAGCGATTCTATTATCAATTGTTGTCCTTTTAAATGGAGAGCTGCTGCTTTCGATTATTTCCTTTGTAGCTGGAATGACCTTTAGTTATTTCTTTGCTCATATGTATGCCCCTAAAAAGCTATCATTGTAATCTTTTGTAATGAAACCTTTCTCTTATGGCAATCGTATATTTTAGTACAAATGAAAAAGGGATGGGTAGCGCATGGATGAATATAATCTAACCGTCGTTCAGGAGATTGATGACTGGAAGCGTCGGATGAGAAGGAAGTCGGGTATTCTTAATCGTCTTTCGAAAAAGGCACAAACAAAAGTGAATAATTGGATTCCAGAGAAAGCACATCAGGTTATGACTGAAAGCATTAAGAATATGGTAAAGGCAACGCTTGTCGGCTCAAATATGACGACTAAAAAGAATCAACTAGCATTCCCTTCATTAGCTGAGATGGATGAACAATTAATGAAAAAGCTCTCTACTTACCGAAAGACGGCAATCGTCGAAGGTGCGGGTACAGGGGCAGGAGGGATTCTGCTTGGGTTGGCTGATTTTCCGCTCTTATTATCAATAAAAATGAAGTTTCTTTTTGAAGCAGCCACCATTTATGGCTTTGATACAAATGAATATGAGGAACGGCTCTTTATTCTACATGTATTTCAGCTTGCATTCTCTAGTGATGAAAAGAGAAAGGAAATGATGGAAATTATTGAGAATTGGGATAGGAGAAAAACAGAACTAATGGACATGGATTGGCAGGAGTTCCAGCAGGAATACCGTGACTACATTGATTTTGTGAAAATGCTTCAGCTCTTACCTGGAATTGGTGCTGCTGTTGGTGCAGTTGCTAATAATAATTTATTAGAGCAACTTGGCGAGGTTGCAAAAAATTCCTATCGAATACGTAAATTAAAAACAGCTCCCAAACCTGATTGAGTTTTGGGGCTGTTTTTTGAGTGGATAAAACTAGTTATTAGCCTTTATGGTGATATTGAATCGCAGCTGTACCAAGTGTTTTCGCGGCAATTAACATCGCTTTTTCGTCAATATCGAATTTTGGATGATGATGCGGATAATTTTCATCTGTGTAAGTAGGTTTCGCGCCAGTAAAGAAAAAGGTTCCTTTCACATGCTGGAGATAATAAGCAAAATCTTCTCCACCCATATGTGGTTCAGTTTCTTCAATTGACTGTACACCATCAATTTGTTCAGCACAGTTTATTAAAAAATCGGTTTCTTCTTTATGGTTTACAACAGCAGGATAGCCTTTTACGAATAAATAATCATAAGTACTATCAGCAGTGTAGCATGTCCCCTTTGTAATCCGTTCAATTTCCGATTCAATGAATTCACGTACATCTTCATTAAATGTACGAACTGTTCCGATTAGCTTTGCTCGATCAGCAATGACATTAAAGGCATTATCTGCCACAAAGGAACCAACAGTGACTACAGCTGAATCAATCGGGTTCACTTTTCTGCTGACGACTTGCTGGAGGTTCATCACTAATTGTGAGGCAGTGACAATTGCATCCTTTGTTCGATGTGGCTGTGCACCATGTCCGCCTTTTCCTTGGATCGTAATTTCAAAGCGGTCTGCCGCCGCCATAACTGGCCCCACACGGTACTGTATTTTCCCTACTGGTTCTGATGCCCATAGATGCGTTCCGAATATTACATCCACTTGATCTAAACAACCATCCTCGATCATTGAGATGGCCCCACCTGGTGCATATTCTTCGGCATGCTGATGAATGAGTACATAGTTTCCTTCTAGCTCCTCTTTTAATTCATGCAGGACTTTTCCAAGAACTAATAAAGTAGCTGTATGGCCATCATGCCCGCATGCATGCATTACACCGGGTACAAGTGATTTATATGGCACATCTTTTTCATCTTGAATGGGCAATGCATCGAAATCAGCACGCAGAGCAACTGTCTTTCCAGGCTTGCCTCCATAGATTTTTGCGACGACTCCATTTCCGCCAACTTTACCTTTTACTTCTATCCCTAAATTTTCATAATAGGCTTGAATGTATGCAGCTGTTTTTTCTTCCTTAAATGATAGCTCTGGGTGCTGGTGAAGGAATCTTCTAATTGAAACCATTTCATCATAATAACCTTCTAATCTACTAAATAATTGATTCAATTGTTTCCACTCCCTATATTTGAAATTTTTTCACTATTATAACATTTATATAAGGAAGAGTACGAACTTGAACACCTTTTTAATAGATGAAAAAAAGACAAAAATAGGTTAACATGTCTTATACATTAGCCGTGAACAGTTAAATATCAGAATCGGCATTTGATTTGTAAAGGAAGTTTTGTAATGACAGCAACAATGACTTATATAAAGATGTGGCAAAATGCTTTAAAGGCAGAAATTCAGCATTTAAAGAAAGAGGGAAGTACAAAGTATCGGCTATTGAATGGTCGCATCTTAACGCAAGGAGAGACGAATACGTATTTTTTCGATACGTTTGCTCCATTGAAAGTCCCAGTCGGTTCTGCAGTAAAAATTGAATGGGGAAAGAAGATCACCGATGGCCGTATCCTCTCCTCGGAAGGGAAAAGTGTCATTATTGAAATCGCTGAAAACTTAGGTGCCTCCCTTTCTGAAGTGTATATGATGTATGATCCGTGGGAATTGCTTGATCAGCTTTTCCAGCGCTTGGATGAAATGAAGGAAAGCAAACGGAAAAGGGGAAGAATTAAAAGATTAATGGATCCGTCCATGCCAGCCAAACACCCGACTGATAAAATTAAATCAACAGTTCATGAGCTGATCCTGCGAACGAAATATAACCCGATTACATTCGTATGGGGCCCTCCTGGAACAGGAAAAACATATACACTTGCTAGAACGGCTGCGAATAAATACTTAAAAAATCAGCAAGTGCTTGTTCTTTCACATAGCAATCAGGCAGTCGATGTGTTAATGGCGGAAGTTTCGCTATTTCTGGAAAAAAACAGCCACTTACATGAAGGTGACCTCCTAAGGTATGGTTCACAGGATGGAGCAGCCATTCAAAAGCGGCCCTTTTTAACAGCTACCCATTTAATCGAAAAGCATCATGCTGATTTGGCAAAGGAAAAGGTTGGTTTAATAGAAGAACGCAGGTTGATTAAGGGGGACTTATCTCAATCTTTTAGTAAAAGGGATTCAGAATATCTCCTTTCAGTTGAAAAAAAGCTGACATCCGTGTTAGAGAAAATTCGCCAAAAGGAACTTGAGTTTTTGAAGGAAGCGAAGATTATTGGAACAACTTTAGCAAAGGCAGCTAGTGATCCAGCCATATATGAAAAGGAATATGATCTAGTCGTTATTGATGAAGCAAGCATGGCCTATGTTCCACAGACTGCATTTGCTGTATCCTTAGCAAAAAGGGCCATTATTTGTGGTGATTTTAAACAGCTCCCGCCAATTGCCTCTGCCAGACATCCACTAGTTAGTGAGTGGCTAAGGGAGGATGTTTTTCGAAAATCAGGTGTTGCTGAATGGGTAGATAAAGGAATTCTGCATCCGCATTTATTTCTCCTTAAAGAGCAAAGGCGGATGCATCCAGAGATTTCGTCATTTACGAATAAATATATTTATCATTCCCTTGTGGGGGATCATAAGAGTGTGCTGAAGCTAAAAAGTGGAATTGCAGAGAAACAGCCATTTAAAGAAAGTGCATCGATTCTAATTGATACATCAGGTGCAGGAGAGTACTGTCTAACAGACCGCTTTTCAAAATCGCGAATCAACCTCTGGCAAATGCTCTTATCTTTTCAGCTAATCTATGAATCCTATGTAGGTGGCGCTAAATCAATTGGTTATGTGACACCCTATCGTGCACAAGCTGTGCTTATGGAAAAGTTACTTAGTGAGTGGGATGAGAAAGAGCATTTTGATGCAGATATCATTGCTGCAACTGTTCACCGTTTTCAAGGAAGTGAACGGGATGTCATGATTTTTGATACAGTGGATAGCTTCCCACAGGATCGTGCAAGCATGCTACTGACAGGGAAGGAAAGCGAGAGATTACTAAATGTAGCGATAACGAGGACAAAAGGGAAATTTATTCAGCTATGTGACTATCATTATGTCCAAAATAAAGTCTACAGAAATAAGATGTGGCGGAAGCTTGTTGAGCATCAGCGCGCAGAAGGGAAGTCAATTAGTCCTTCAGAAATTGGCACGTGGATCAAAAATGAGCATCCAAGCCTTCAATGGATGTATGCAAGAAAGCTAGAGAAGGTCAAGCAGGATATTCATTCCGCAACAAGCAAGATCGTTATTTCTCTTCCAAAGGGTGGGCAATTAACAAAGGAATGGGTTGATCTATTATCTAGTCGAAGTAAAGGCATTGATTTGCTTATGATGAATGGAGAGCAATCAATTGAGTCATTTTCATTTCCTTTCATTATAATCGATGAGCAAATCCTTTGGTTTGGGCTTCCAATTGAAGCCAATTTGAAAGCAATGCCTCCGTATATAGCAGCAAGAGTTGATTCGAAAATGTTAGCAAATTACATTCTTTCTTATATTGTTGATTGAAAAAAGGATAGGAGCATAAGTTTCAGTAAGCGAATAAATCTGCTTCCTTCTTTTTATAGTTATGTCAAAGATGACTGAGCTTTTTATTGAAAATAGCAACAGATTTAGCATAGGTTTTAGCCAGTGGGCAATGGCTATTGGTCACACGGTGAGATCGATTTTAAAAGTGGTGCGAAGAAGGTCCGCACTGATCGGTTGAGTACCCATGCGGATAAATAGGCGGAAAATTTCCGCTTATTTCATGATTTTTAATAAAAAAAGCTCAAATAAGCGGAGAAATTCCGCCTATTGCTTTGAAAAACTCAAAAATAGGGGATTCTTTATTGAATAAGCGGAAGAATTCCGCTTATTTTCTCCAAAAAGAGCTTCATTTTACATTTAACCGGAAAATTTCCGCTTATTTTGCTTTTGCTCGTTTCCCGGTTATGGAGAAGACATCTAATTTAGATGGAAGTGAGGTTATAAGCAGGGACGTTCTCTAGAAAAATGCCTCATCAACTAAAAACACAAGTCACTAGATTATAAAAACGCAGAGGATGTGAAACCTCTGCATTTTACTGTGTAATTTTATTGTCTCAAAGTATACGCTTGATATTGACCTTACGAACCCTATATTTCTACTTCACAACCGAACAACTTAGATTTGTTTCCTTCCTTTTGGAAGAAGTAAAAGCGATCAATGCCAATCTAGTGAGAACATCAAAAATTGTGGTGCTTTCGTTTTTCTATTTCTCTTCAGGGATCCAATATTTCTTCACATAGGAGGAACCGATAAACAATTGTGCTTGTTTATTTGGGACGGTAAGGCTGAATAACTCTTTATAATGTAAAGAAGCTTCCCAATTCATGAAAGCAGCTTCATTCTTCCATAAAGTAAGGACGATATATGTATTGGCTTTAAGTGGGCGAAGTACGCGTAGGGCTAGGAGATCCTTTTGATTAGCCATTTGTTTTGTGTTTTTTAGCTTAAATTCAATTAGGGGTCTGTCTTCATCTATAACGGGTATATTATTCATAACGACCATCCCTATATTATCAATCGAGCCGAAAGAATCAATGACCTGAAAGGACCGAGGTGTATTGAACACAGAGGATTTTTCCGTTTCATGCAATAAGACGGCATTGTACATATCTTGCATAAGATACATGGATTCATGAGGGTATTTTTCTTTCACTTTATATAGGAAATCAAACGTACCGCTTGTCATATGAATATTCATGGTTTCATCCTTTCCATACAAGTCTTTTCTTCATACTATACGATTATTCCGAAAAAAACATTCATTTTAAAAAAATCGCATGTTTTGTCAAATTTTCGACATTTTTCATTGTTGACTATACATATTGGGTAGAAAAAGATACAGTAAACATGGATGAATAGGTGTCAATATTTTTAATCTCCTTACTTATATATTAAAATAATAGTAAACAGATGTTTTGAAAGGTGGATAATTTAATGAATAAAATCACGAATGACACATTTTTACGAGCAGCGAGAGGAGAAAAGACTGAACATGTTCCTGTTTGGTATATGCGCCAAGCTGGGCGTTCACAGCCAGAATATCGAGCGATTAAGGAAAAATACTCTTTATTTGAGATTACCCATCAGCCGGAGCTTTGTGCATATGTAACTAAATTGCCTGTTGATCAATATAACAATGATGCAGCTATTTTATATAAAGATATTATGTCACCACTTCCTGCACTAGGGATTGAAGTGGATATTAAATCAGGGATTGGCCCAGTGATTGAGAACCCGATTCGTTCTGTTGCAGATGTGGAGAAGCTTGGTGAGATCAATCCAGAAGAAGATGTTCCATATGTACTTGAAACAATTAAGCTTTTAACACAAGAGCAGCTGACAGTGCCATTGATTGGTTTTGCTGGTGCGCCATTTACACTTGCAAGTTATATGATCGAAGGTGGACCTTCAAAAAATTATAATAAAACAAAGTCATTTATGCATGCAGAACCAAAAGCATGGTTTGCTTTAATGGACAAGTTAAGTGAAATGACAATTACATATGTGAAAGCACAAATTCGTGCAGGAGCAAAGGCGATTCAAATCTTTGACTCATGGGTTGGGGCGTTAAATGTAGAGGATTATCGCAATTTTATTAAACCAACAATGACACGAATTTTTACTGCTTTAAAAGAAGAAAATGTACCACTTATTATGTTTGGTGTAGGGGCAAGCCATCTTGCTATGGAATGGCATGATCTTCCGCTTGATGTTGTCGGTTTAGACTGGCGTTTGCCAATTAATGAAGCAAGGGAAAGAGGAATTACAAAGGCTGTTCAAGGAAATCTTGATCCTGCACTTCTTCTAGCACCTTGGGAAGTGATTGAAGCGAAAGCGAAAGACATTCTTGATCAAGGAATGGCAAAGCCAGGCTATATCTTTAACCTTGGACATGGCGTATTCCCAGATGTGAATCCGGAAACATTAAAACGTTTAACGGCATTTGTTCATGAATATTCTGCAACAAAATTAGGTAAATAGGTATTTTTGATCAGATTATTTGGTTGTTTCGTGGTTTTTTGACATAATTAGAGGCGGCATAAGAGATTAACAAGAGGTGAAGAATATGACAAGAAAAAAAATGGGTTTGCTTGTGATGGCTTATGGAACGCCATATAAAGAAGAGGATATTGAGCGTTACTATACACATATTAGACATGGAAGAAAACCGACAGAAGAAATGCTTGAGGACCTGGTAGGCCGATATAAAGCAATTGGCGGCATTTCTCCTTTAGCAACAATAACAATGGATCAGGCAAAAGGGCTTGAGTCCCACTTAAATGAAGTACAAGATGAATATGAATTTGTGATGTATCTTGGATTAAAACATATCGAACCATTTATTGAAGATGCTGTTAAACAAATGAATGAGGATGGAATTGAGGAAGCGGTCAGCATCGTTCTTGCTCCACATTTCTCCACATTCAGTGTGAAATCATATAATGGACGGGCGAAAGAGGAAGCTGAAAAGCTTGGCGGTCCCGTGATTCAATCGGTTGAAAGCTGGTATGATGAGCCAAAATTTATTAACTATTGGGTAGATCGTGTGAAAACAACATTTGATGGCATGACAGCTGAGGAAAGAGAGAAAGCAGTCTTAATTGTGTCCGCACATAGTTTACCTGAAAAGATTTTACAATTAGGCGATCCATACCCAGAGCAGCTACAAGAAACGGCAGATCTAATCGCTCGTCAAGCTGGTGTGAATAATTACGCAGTCGGCTGGCAAAGCGCAGGGAATACACCTGAGCCGTGGCTAGGACCTGATGTTCAAGATTTAACGAGAGAGCTTTACGAAAAAGAAGGATATAAAGCATTTGTTTATACACCGGTTGGCTTTATTTCTGAGCACTTAGAAGTACTCTATGATAATGACTATGAATGTAAAGTTGTTACAGAGGAAGTTGGAGCAAGCTATTATCGCCCTGCCATGCCTAATGCACAACCAGAATTCATTGATGCCCTTGCAACAGTTATTCAAAAGAAATTAGCAAATAAATGAATCTAATGTAAAGTAGGCGATGAACCGTGTCGGAAGAAAAGCAGAAGGTTATCATTATCGGTGGCGGTATTGCTGGGCTAACGGCTGCGTATTATTTGCAAAAAGAAGCTCGGGAAAATCATCTCCCTCTTGAGGTGAAACTAATCGAGGCCTCACATCGTCTTGGAGGAAAAATGCAAACAGTCATTAGAGATGGCTTTGTCATTGAAAGAGGCCCTGATTCCTTTCTTGCTAGAAAAATGAGTGCAAGTCGCCTGGCAAAAGAGGTTGGAATGGAAGATTCACTCATTAGTAATACAGCGGGTAAATCATTTATTGTTGCAAGAGAAAGGCTACACTCCATGCCAGGTGGATCGATTATGGGAATTCCAACAGAAGTAGGTCCGTTTATTACAACTGGATTATTTTCACTCCCAGGAAAAATGAGAGCTGCGACTGACTTTATTCTCCCACGTTCAAAACCGAATGAGGATCAATCACTTGGGGCCTTTTTTCGCAGAAGGTTAGGAAATGAAGTAGTTGAAAACTTAATTGAGCCGCTATTATCTGGAATTTATGCGGGGGATATTGATCGATTAAGTCTATTATCTACTTTTCCTCAATTCTATCAAGTCGAACAAAAGCATCGAAGCTTGATCTTAGGAATGAAAAAGTCTGCACCTCCGAAAGAAAAAAAAGTAGAGAAGAAAGAAACAGGCGGATTTTTAACCTTTACAAAGGGGCTTCAATCATTCATCGATGCAATCGAATCTAAATTGGAGAAAGATTCCGTTTTGAAAGGCGTTCAAGTTCGTCATGTTCAAAAAAAGGACAGGAACTATGAAGTGATCATGTCTGATGGAAAGAGCTTGCAGGCAGATAGCATCATAATGGCTGTTCCTCATCATGTAACACAATCAATATTTTCAGATTATCGCTTTTTTGATCCATTTAAAGCAAGTACGATGCCTTCGACAACGGTTGCAACCGTGGCGCTTGCATTCCCTGCAGAAGCGATAAAAAAAGACATTGACGGGATTGGCTTTGTCGTTTCAAGAAATTGTGATTATACGATAACGGCTTGTACTTGGACACATAAAAAATGGCCACATACAGCTCCTGAAGGGAAAGTTCTGCTGCGATGTTATGTAGGACGCCCTGGGGATGAAGCAGTTGTTGATGTATCCGATGATGAAATGATTAAAATTGTCCTAGATGATCTTAATAAAACAATGAATATTACAATGGATCCAGACTTTGCCGTTATCTCTCGGTGGAGAGATTCAATGCCTCAGTATACAGTTGGGCATAAAGAACGAATGGCTAATGCGGCTATACATCTAGAAAAAGAACTCCCAGGTATTTATCTTGCTGGTAGTTCCTATGATGGATTAGGCATTCCCGATTGTATTGACCAAGGAGAAAAGGCTGTCCAACAAGTAGTATCCTTTTTGTCTACTCAAAAAGCTGTCCATTTGTGACAGCTTTTTTTGTTTTTCTAAAAAAATATTTGCATTTAATAATTAGATATGCTAAATTATCTATTATACAAATTGACCAAATTACTAATTCGGTCAATTATTCTCTTTTTAAAACGTGAGGTGAGAAAATGGCAGTCGATCGAAAGCAGCTGATTGTTGATGCAGCTACTAAATCTTTTTCATTATTTGGTTTTAAGGCGACAACAATGGATCAAGTTGCAAAGATTGCAAATGTAGGAAAAGGAACGATTTATACTTTTTTTAAAAATAAAGAAGAACTGTTCGATGAAATCATTAGCTCTCTGATTATTGAAATGAAGAGAGAGGCTGATGAAGCAATGGACTCTTCACTTTCCTTTCATGATAAAGTGCATCATGGGCTTTATCGAATCTTGGAATTCCGTATTAAGCATCAGCTCACCATCAAGCTTTTCCAAGAAGAGAAAGAGATGGGAACGCCTGCAGTGATGGAAGTGATGGTAAAACTCGAAGATGCAATTCTCGGCTATTTGAAGGAGAAAATCATCATTGCGATTGAAAAGGGAGAAATTCAAGAATGCAATCCAGAGGTAACAGCCTTCATTTTGTTAAAGCTCTATATTGCTCTCATATTTGATTGGGAAAAGAAGAATGAACCATTAGCAAAGGAAGAAATCGCAAGGTTGCTTGAACAGTATATCTTTAAAGGATTGTCAAATGGATAGTCCTCATTTTTTGGAGTATATTGACCAATTGAACAAAGCAGTCATTTCAACAAGGGGGAAACAACATTGAGAGAAAGTCTTTTCAAAAAGGAATTGCTGTCTGTTTTGAGGAATAAAAAGCTTCTTATTCCGATTATTGCCGTTCTATTTATTCCGGTATTATACAGCGGGATGTTCCTTTGGGCATTTTGGGATCCGTATGATCATTTGGCAGACTTACCTGTGGCAATTGTGAATGAGGATCAAGGAGCTGACTTTGAAGGGAAAGAGCTTCAGCTCGGGAGTGATCTTGTTGATAAATTAAAGGAAAGTGGAGATTTTAATTTCCAATTTGTTAACAAAGAACAAGGATATAAGGATCTTAAAAATCAAGAGTATTATATGCTGATTGAAATTCCATCAGAATTTTCATCCAATGCTACAACATTGCTTGATGATCATCCTGAAAAGTTAAAGCTTGTTTATGTTCCGAATGAAAGCTATAACTTCCTTTCTTCGCAAATAGGTGAAACTGCTATAGAAAAAATTAAATCATCTATTTCAGAGAAAATAACCGAAACATATGCAGAAACGATGTTTGATAAAGTGACAGAGCTTGCTGATGGAATGGGGCAAGCAAGTGACGGTGCTTCAAAAATAAATGAAGGTGCAGCCGAACTGAAGGACGGTTCTTCTCTTATTTATGAAAAGCTATCTTTATTGGCTAATAAATCCATTGAATTTAATGATGGAGTAGGAAAGATCAATGATGGTTCTAAAGAGTTAGTATCTGGTTCAAAAACGCTTGCAGATGGACTTGGTCAGCTGCAAGAAGGACAGAATACATTACAGTCAGCTTCTGATCAGTTGAAAGCTGGCCATGAGCAATTGGCTGTAGGCATTCATCAGACGAAAGATGGTTTAGGAGCTGTTAATGAAAAGCTTCCAGCTGTTGTTGCTGGTACGGAGCAAATTGGTGCAGGGGCAAAATCATTATCAGCCTCTTTGGAGCAATGGCAATTAGAAGCAGAAAAAGTAAACGGCGGAATGGCTGTGCTTCAGGAAAAATTGCAAGCATTGATTGGTCAGCTTCCTGAAAATTCGCCTCAGCGTTTAGAATTAGAAGGGGCATTGAACCAGCTTAAAACGGGAACAGCTGAACTTGCTGGTGCTGCTGGTCAGCTAGCTAATGGCGGAAATGACATTGCTGTTAAAATTGGCGAGCTGAATGCAGGACAGAAGCAGCTTCAGCAAGGTGTAAATGAGCTGGCAAAAGGCAGCGAAAAGCTTGAGAGTGGAGCACAGGCAGTTTCGAAAGGGCAAAATGAGTTCCAAGCAGGAATGAATACGTTTGGTCAAAAATTCGCAGAAGCGAAAGCAGGTGCGGATCAACTAGCTAATGGATCAACTGTGCTAGCTGGAGGACTTGGGCAATTACAAGATGGTTCTGTTGCTATTAAAGATGGAACAGCACAGCTTAAAGATGGTGCTGAAAAGATCGCAGATGGAACGGTCACATTACATGAAGGCTCAGAGGAACTAGCAAGCAAATTAGGAGATGGAGCTGAAAAGGCATCGTCTGTTCATGCAAATGACGATACATTTAGTATGATGGCAGGACCAGTGAAAGTAGATAATGAAAAGATCAATCAAGTGCCAAACTATGGTACAGGATTTGCTCCATATTTCTTATCTCTAGGATTATTTGTTGGTGCACTCTTGCTTTCCATTGTCTTTCCGTTACGTGAACCAGCAGGAGTACCTAAAAATGGTTTTAGCTGGTTTACTAGTAAATTCCTTATTCTTATGGGGATTGGCGTCATTCAAGCCTTAATCGCCGTGTTGATTATGTTTGTTGGTTTAAAAATTGAAGTGCAAAGTGTACCATTATTTATTCTCTTTGCGATCATTACAAGCTTAACATTCATTACATTGATTCAATTCTTTGTTACTACATTTGGTGATCCTGGACGTTTCATTGCGATCATCATCTTAATTTTACAATTAACAACAAGTGCAGGCACATTCCCACTTGAGTTAATTCCTAATTTCTTACAGCCATTTAGTACGTTCTTGCCAATGACTTACACGGTTTCAGGCTTTAAAGCAGTCATTTCAAGTGGAGACTTTAGCTTTATGTGGCATAATGTAGGAGTATTAGCAATTTTCATTGTCGCATTTATTGCAGGAACCATTGTATTCTTCACAGGTATGCACAAAAAACGCTTTGCAGCTGTAACTGCTACAGAATAAGAAAAGCGTAAGCGGCTTGCTCAGACCCGACAAGCATAAGAAGGGGCGGATGGAAGGTTGTACTGTAACCTTCAAGCCGATCCAGCTTATGACCTCGAGGGTCTAGCCGCTGTAGCTAGACAAAGAAAAGCGTAAGCGGCTTGCTCAGACCCGACAAGCATAAGAAGGGGCGGATGGAAGGTTGTACTGTAACCTTTGGTCAGAATGTCTAATAATCTCGAGCCTCTAGCCGTTAGAAAAAAGAAACCAGCCGTTTTAAATTAAGCGGCTGGTTTTTGTATTTGTAGAAAAATTATAAATCTGAAACACCCATACAATGATCACATTTGTTTCCATAGCATTCATGCTGTTCTTCAATTGGCTTCCCACAGTCAGCACACTGCTTTGCTGGTAAATTTCTAAAGAAATCTAAAATGTTTTGGATCATTTTGAAAGCCTCCCATTGTTTATGTTTGAATAGTAAGATTACTATTATTGTATTATAACAGATTAGGTGTGTCAATTACTGTTTTGATACAAAGTGTGAAATATGAAAAAATAGGCTTATTCATGTATAGTAGTGATGATATTATGTTTTTCATTTTTATAATTAGGTGAAAATAATGAGGAAATGGATAGAAGGAGGAGAAAGAATGAAGTTTACTGTGATTGGCTGCTGGGGTGGGTATCCAAAGGCAGATGAAGCGAGTTCGGGCTATTTACTAGAACATGAGGGATTTAAATTAATGCTCGATTTCGGAAGCGGTGTCCTTGCAAAAATGCAAAAGCTTTTTCAGCCGGAGGAAATTGATGGTCTAATCCTTTCTCATTATCATCCTGATCATATTGCTGATATCGGTGTATTGCAGCATGCTCGTCTCATTCAAGGTTTTTTAGGCAAAAAGACAGAGTGTCTTCCTATTTATGGGCATGAGAAGGATGTACATGAATTTTCGAAATTAACGTATAAAGAGATTACGAAAGGGATTGCTTATCAAGAAGATCAAACTTTAAAAATTGGTCCTTTTACGATACAATTTTTACAGACGGATCATCCGGTCCCATGCTTTGCGATGAGAATTGAGGCGGATGGAAAATCCCTTGTTTACACTGCGGATACATCATATAAAGAAGAATTCGTTCCTTTTAGCAATGAGGCGGATTTATTAGTATGTGAGTGTAATTTTTATAAGCATCAGAATGCCTTGGGAGCAGGGCATATGACAAGCTATGATGCAGGAACTTTAGCACAGAAAGCAAATGTCAAAAAACTTCTGCTTACTCATCTGCCGCATTATGGGAATATAGAGGATTTAAAGGAAGAAGCTGCAGAGATGTATAGTGGGCCAATTGCGCTTGCTTCATATCAATGGTCCGTTAAATTATAAGGAGTGAATCAACATGTTATTTATCGATAACAAAGGAATAACTGATCCAAGAATTAACTTAGCAATTGAAGAGTACGCACTGAAAAATCTAGATATTAACGAAACGTATTTACTTTTTTACATAAATGAGCCATCGATTATCATTGGGAAAAATCAAAATACGATTGAAGAAATTAATACGGAATATGTAGAAGGCAATGGCATTCACGTTGTTCGCCGATTATCAGGCGGTGGAGCTGTGTATCATGATTTAGGAAACTTGAACTTTAGCTTCATTACTAAAGACGATGGAGAAAGCTTTCATAATTTTCGTAAGTTCACTGAACCTGTTGTTGATGCTTTACGTAAGCTTGGCGTAAATGCTGAACTAAGCGGCCGAAATGATCTTACCGTTGAAGGCAGGAAAATTTCTGGAAATGCACAATTCTCCACAAAAGGCAGAATGTTTAGCCATGGTACACTTATGCTAGATTCTGAAATAGACAGTGTTGTTTCCGCATTACGAGTGAAAAAGGATAAAATTGAGTCAAAAGGAATCAAGTCAATTCGTAGCCGTGTCGCTAATATTTCTGAGTTTTTAAATGAAAAAATTTCGATTGAAGAATTCCGTGCCCTTTTACTTGAAAATATTTTCGGTGGCAAGGACCAAATTAAGGAATATGTACTAACAGAGTCTGATTGGGAAAAAATTCACCAATTATCTGAAGAACGGTATCAGAACTGGGATTGGAATTACGGGAAATCGCCAAAATTTAATTTGCAGCATTCCCATCGTTTCCCGGTTGGCGGCCTAGATATTCGACTTGATGTTGATAAAGGAAAAGTGGAAAATTGCAAAATTTACGGTGACTTTTTCGGTGTAGGCGATGTGAGTGACATTGAAAATAAACTAATGGGTGTCCGTTATGAAAAAGCTGAATTAGAAAAAGCACTTGAAGAAATTGATATTAAACATTATTTCGGTAATATTACTAAAGAAGACTTTTTAAATCTAATATACTAAAATTCATGAGAGTGTTCCTTGCGGGGAACGCTTTTTTTAATGAATAGAAGTCAATTAATAAAAAGCTAAAACTTTTTACTATCAATGATGCGTCTTTAAAGTGTATACAAATTAATAGCAATAAAGGAGCCTTTTTGCGAGATGGGAAAGAAAAGTAGATGGAATCAAGACGAAGTTTTTACAAATTTTATTCGCGAGAACAAAGAGAATTTTTATCGGCTAGCCTACAGTTATGTGAAAAATTCTGAGGATGCATTAGATATCGTACAAGATTCGATTCATAAAGCGATCGTCTCTATTGATTCACTGCAGGATTTAAAAACACTAAAAAGCTGGTTTTATCGAATTGTCGTCAATACTTCCTTAGATTTTCTCAGGAAACATAAACGAGTCAGTATTGTTGATGCGGAAACAATGGAATTTATTAGCTCTGGCAATGAAGATCAGTATGAAAATATTGATTTAGAAAGGGCTTTAGATCATTTAGCTCCTGAATACAAAAGCATTATTGTCTTACGTTTTTTTGAGGATATGAAAATCGATGAAGTGGCTGATGTGCTGAATGAAAATGTGAACACGATAAAAACAAGATTGTATAAAGCTTTGAAGCTATTACAGATTGAATTGAAAGACGAAATGATTAAGGGGGCTAACTAGAGTGGACAAAAAATTAGAGGAACTGAAAACAGAGTATAAAAATATTCAAATTCCAGATGAATTGGATCTCGTTGTCGAACGAGCTTTATTAAAAAGTAAGAAAAAGAAAAACGGGTATAAATGGCTGGCTGGGGCGGCTGCAGCGGCAGTTCTTTTTATTGGAGGGTTGAATATTAGCCCAGCTATGGCTAGCAGTTTAGCAGAAATGCCTGTCGTTGGGAGTATAGTAAAGGTATTAACGTTTACAGAATACAAAGTGGATAAAGAAAAATACCAAGCAGATATTAAAGTACCAGCCGTATCAGATTTAGAAAATGGAGATTTAGCTCAAAGTCTGAATGATAAATATTTAAAAGAAGGAAAAGAACTTTATGACGAGTTCATGCTCGAAGTAAAGGAATTAGAGGATAACGGTGGCGGTCATTTAGGCGTTGACAGCGGGTATGAGGTTAAAACGGATAACGAGCAGATTTTGTCAATCGGCAGATATGTTGTCAACACAGTTGCATCATCTTCAACGATTATGAAATATGATACGATTGATAAGAAAAATCAAATTTTATTAAGCTTACCAATGCTATTTACAGATGAAAGCTATGTGAATACAATAAGCGAGAATATCAAAGAACAAATGCGTGAGCAAATGAAGGCGGATGAGAATATAATTTATTGGGTTTCTGGAGCTGGACTTGAAGATGAAGACCTTACTGAGCTTTTCGAAACGATAAACAAAGAGCAAAACTTCTATATTAATAATGAAGGAAAATTAGTGATATCTTTTGATAAGTACGAAGTGGCACCTGGGTATATGGGGGTTGTTGAGTTTATCATTCCGACTGAAGTCATTTTAGACATATTAGTAAGCGATGAGTATATTCATTAATATGAAAACCGAACGGTGGCATCCGTTCGGTTTTTATATTAGTATAAAAATTTTCGTTAATATAATTGTGAATTCCTTGAAAATTAGCATTAAAAACTTTTTTACTTGAATACATAACTTTCTTTCAATATAATATATTTAGAAAATTATTTCTATAATAATGAATGATTGTTCATTCAAGAAAAGGGGGAAAGGATATGAATTTAACAAAACAGCTTCATGAAACAGCACAAATAAAGGGGAGCAAACCAGCTTATTACTTTATGGATCAATCAAGTACATATGCAGAATTGGATGCGGCGGTTACGAAATTTGCTTCTGGCCTTGAACAATTAGGGGTAGAAAAAGGGGATCATATTGCCTTATTGTTAGGGAATTCGCCACACTTTGTAATCGCTTTACACGGAGCGCTCCGTCTTGGAGCAACCATTATACCAGTTAACCCAATCTATACACCTGATGAAATTGGTTACATCGTTAATAATGGAGATGTTAAAGCAGTTGTCGCCCTTGATTTACTACTTCCATTAGTTGAAAAAATGCATCCAGCTTTGCCGAAAGTAGAGAACTATATTATTTGTGAAACACCTCAAGGAAAGGAATCAGGCGTTGATGTAACTGCTCTGTCTGTATTTCCTAAATTGAAATCGTTTTCACAAGTGTTGGGATCAGGTGACCTTGGCTTTACAGGACCAGAATTAGAAGACGATGAAGTGGCAATTATTCTTTATACTTCGGGTACAACAGGTAAACCAAAGGGTGCAATGCTGACACATAAAAATCTTTATAGCAATGCGAAGGATGTTAGCGATTATTTACATATGAATGAAGAGGATCGTGTCGTAACAACCTTACCGATGTTCCATGTTTTTTGTTTAACAGTTGCCTTGAATGCGCCGCTGATGAATGGTGCAACAATCATAATTGACCCGAAATTCAGTCCAAAGGAAATGTTCAGACTTGTTGAGACGTATAAGCCAACTGTTTTTGCTGGTGTCCCAACGATGTATAATTTCCTCCTTCAATATGCCGAAAGCTATGGTGGGGATTTACGCTCGCTAAGGCTTTGTATTTCAGGCGGATCAGCGATGCCAGTTGCGCTCTTAAAGAACTTTGAACAGAAATTTAATGTCCTGATTTCTGAAGGATATGGACTTTCAGAAGCATCACCTGTCACATGCTTCAACCCATTAGATCGACCAAGAAAAGCAGGCTCTATCGGTCAATCGATTGTAAATGTAGAGAATAAAATTGTTAATGAGCTTGGTGAAGAGGTTCCTGTCGGTGAAGTAGGGGAATTGATTGTCCGTGGCCCAAATGTAATGAAGGGCTACTACAAAATGCCTGAAGAATCAGCTGCAACGATTAAGGAGGGCTGGCTATATACGGGGGATTTAGCCCGAATGGATGAGGAAGGCTACTTCTATATCGTTGATCGGAAAAAGGAGTTAATTATTGTCGGTGGCTATAATGTGTATCCAAGGGAAGTAGAAGAGGTGCTTTATGATCATCCGGATGTCGTAGAAGCAGCTGCAATTGGTGTTCCAGATCCTAATCTAGGCGAAGCAGTTAAATGTTATGTCGTAAAGAAGAATCCTAGTTTAACTGAAGCAAATCTTCAAGAATATTGTGCCCAGCATTTAGCGAAATATAAGTTGCCATCTTCAATTGAATTTTTGGAGGAGCTTCCTAAAAATACGACAGGAAAAATCTTGCGAAGAGCTTTGAAAACTCAGGTTTTACAATAAAAATTCGTATTCTATTTTAATTAACCATTAGAAACAGGCAGACGGGCTTGTTTCTTTTTTTCTGAAATTTTGAAAGGATTTTCGAGAATTTTCGCGAATTGGAACATGTAGTTAATAAAAGGGGGCGGATTTACTTTGAGTTCAATTGCTGTTGAATTAAAAGAACATATTGCATTAGTAACGATCAATCGTCCAGATGCATTGAATGCATTTAATTATGAAACGTTATCCGAGCTTCAAGCTTTGGTTGAGAAATTACGAACAGATCTTGAGGTTCGAGTTGTAATTTTTACAGGAGCAGGTGAAAAGGCATTTAGTGTTGGAGCAGATTTGAAGGAGCGCAAAACGTTATCAGACGTGGAAGTGCGCCGAAATATTTATAAGATTGGCGAAGTGTTTTCACTTATTGATCAGCTTCCACAGCCAACGATTGCTGCGATAAATGGCTTTGCTTTTGGAGGAGGAATGGAATTAGCCTTATCATGTGATTTCAGAGTGGCTGTTGCAGGTACATCAATGGGACTGACTGAAACAAGTTTAGCAATCATTCCCGGTGCGGGTGGAACGCAAAGGCTGCCTAGATTGATCGGCCAGGCAAAGGCACTTGAATTAATTTTAACAGCGAAGCGTTTGTGCTCAGAGGAAGCATTCGAGTACGGTTTATTAACGAAAGTAGCTGACCGGGAAAACTTACTGGATTCATGTTTCGAGCTTGCAGAGCAAATGCTAGCCAATGGACCGTTAGCACTTCAGCAGGCAAAGTTTGCTGTTAAGCAAGGAATGAATGTGGACTTGCAGACTGGACTACAAATTGAAAGAAAAGCTTATGAGGTCATCATTCCGACAGAAGATCGGGTCGAAGCACTTCAAGCTTTTGCAGAAAAAAGAAAGCCAGAATTTAAGGGGAAATAAAGACACGGCCATTGCAGCCGTGTTTTTTTGTGGAGAATTGGTGGTTAGGAGATATTTATGGTGGCGGAAAAAGGAGTGGCTGGAAAATCGGTAGTTAAGAGATGTTTAAAACTCCCGGAAAAAGGAGCGACTGAAAAATAGGTAGTTAAGAGGCGATCATAACTCCCGAAAAAAGGAGTGACTGAAAAATAGGTAGTTAAGAGGCGATCATAACTCCCGGAAAAAGGAGTGACTGAAAAATAGGTAGTTAAGAGGCGTTTAAAACTCCCGAAAAAAGGAGTGACTGAAAAATAGGTAGTTAAGAGGCGTTTAAAACTCCCGAAAAAAGGAGTGACTGAAAAATAGGTAGTTAAAGAGGTGTTTAAAACTCCCGAAAAAAGGAGTGACTAGAAAATAGGTAGTTAAGAGGCGTTTAAAACTCCCGAAAAAAGGAGTGACTAGAAAATCGGTAGTTAAGAGATGTTTATACCGCTCGAAATCAGGAGCAAGCAAAAATTACTAGCTACAAGTTCCTCAAAGAAAGTGCAATCATCTTAGTCGTTTATTTTAATAATTTTTTGAAAATAATAAAAAGTACTTGATATTTTCGCTTTATTAGATTTATAATTTAGTGAATAAAAGCATAAAAGCGTTTAAGTGTAAAAGGGGTGCGGAAAATGATAAAACAATTAAAAGTACTAGCTGCTGCTAGTTTAGTAGGCATTGCATTATTGAGTGGCTGTGGAAGTGAAAGCACAGAAGGAAATGAAACAGATAGCGGAAAGGAAAAAACGTTCAAGATTGGCTTAACCCAATTTGCTGAACACCCATCTCTTGATGCAGCAACAGAAGGATTTAAAAAGGCATTAGAAGATGAAGGATTTAAAGAGGGAGAGAATGTTGAATACAATTTCCAAAACGCACAAGCAGATATGAACAACACTCAGACAATTGCCAATAACTTTGTCGGCGATAAGGTGGATTTAATCTTCGCGAACGCTACACCAAGTGCTGTCAGTGCATTAAATGCAACAAAGGATATCCCTATTCTCTTCACAGCTGTAACCGATCCAGTAGGAGCAGGATTAGTAGAAGCCTTGGACAAGCCAGGAACTAATATTACGGGAACGACTGACAATCACCCTGAAGGAACAGCCAAGAC
This sequence comes from Cytobacillus eiseniae, assembly GCF_017874625.1. Taxonomy (GTDB): domain Bacteria; phylum Bacillota; class Bacilli; order Bacillales; family Cytobacillaceae; genus Cytobacillus; species Cytobacillus eiseniae. The sequence goes on from NZ_JAGIKZ010000007.1 coordinate 71,638, forward strand.
CATTCAGTTTATTGTTGAAGAGGCAGGGGCAAAAAGTATCGGTGTCATCTACAATGCGGGGGAGCAAAACTCTGAAGTACAAGTCGATCAAGTTGAAGAGCTCGCTAAAGGGCTAGGTGCTTCGATTGTGAAAGCATCAGTATCCACTTCTGCCGAGGTGAAGCAGGCTGCTGAATCATTAGTTGGACGAGTCGATGCCATTTATGTACCAACTGATAACACCGTCGTATCCGCATTAGAATCTGTTATTTCTGTTGCTAATGGCGAGAAAATCCCGCTATTTGTTGGAGAATTAGATTCGATGGAGCGCGGTGCAATCGCCGCAAGCGGATTTAGCTACTTTGATTTAGGCTACCAAACAGGTAAAATGGCAGCGGACATTTTGAATGACAATAAAAAGATCGCTGATATTCCAGTCGAGCTGCCTGGAAGCTTAAAGCTTGTCATTAATAAAAAAGCTGCTGAAGAGCAAGGGCTTGAAGTAAAACAAGAATGGGGAAATATTGCTGAATTTTTTGAAGGTAAATAAAATTAATTTGCTAGTTTTGCAAAGTGATAGAGAGGAAGAGAAGTATGCCAACAGCCATTTTCGGTTCAATTGAAGCAGGTGCCATCTATGCATTAATGGCATTAGGCGTCTACCTATCTTTTAGAATACTCGATTTTCCTGACCTTACTGTAGATGGAAGCTTTGTAACAGGTGCTGCGGTTGCAGCAGTTCTTATTGTCGGCGGAACTAATCCGTATGTTGCTACGCTCCTTGCAGTGTGTGCCGGTTTTGTCGCTGGATGTATAACAGGGCTTCTCCATACGAAGGGAAAAATCAATCCGCTTTTATCCGGAATTCTCATGATGATTGCCTTATATTCGATTAATTTGCGAATCATGGGAAAATCGAATGTTCCGCTCCTTGCAGAAGAGACGGTGATCACAAAATTAACGGCATTTTGGCAAAGTCTTGGATTGGATAAGCCGCTGCAAGCATTATCTTCGGTAACAGGCTTTGAACCGAAAACATGGGGAATTCTCTTCCTTATGCTTATTCTCGCATTTGTCGTAAAAGTCATCATTGACCTATTTTTAAAAACAGATATCGGCCTTGCGATTCGAGCAACAGGTAATAATGAAACGATGATTCGCAGCTTTTCAGCAGATACTGATTTATTAAAAATCATGGGCCTTGGAATTTCGAATGCGCTAGTTGCCTTTTCTGGAGCGTTAATTGCTCAATACAACGGGTTTAGTGACGTTGGCATGGGAATAGGCATGATTGTCATCGGTCTAGCTTCCGTCATTATCGGTGAAGCCATTTTTGGGGCGAAAACGATTGTTCGAGCGACCTTGGCTGTCATCGGCGGCGCCATTTTATACAGAATCATTGTTACAGCTGCTCTTCGCGTTGATTTTCTTGAGGCAGGAGACATGAAGCTTATTACTGCTTTAATTGTTGTTTGTGCACTCATCATTCCGAAAGTGCTTGAAAAGCAAAAAGAAAGACAGCGGAAAAAGCGTCGGGTACTCCAGTCAAAACAAACAACATACGAGGGTGGTGAACAGCTTGCTGCAATTAAAACAGATTCATAAGATTTTTAATGAAGGAACGCCAGATGAGAAAATAGCACTTCAGCGCATGGATTTGCATCTTAAGCCTGGTGACTTTATGACCGTAATCGGCAGTAATGGAGCAGGGAAATCAACCCTCATGAATTTGATCTCTGGAAAAATGATTCCTGATGTTGGCGAAGTAGTTATTGATGGAAAAGATGTCACAATGGCAAAGGAACATAAACGTTCCAGATTGATTGGCCGTGTCTTTCAGGACCCGATGGCTGGAACAGCACCAGCCATGACGATTGAGGAAAACCTGGCAATTGCTTATTCACGAACGACTTCCCGTGGTTTTAAAAAAGGTGTTTCGAAAACTAGAAGGAGTTTCTTTCAAGAGAAGCTTGAATCACTGCATCTCGGGTTGGAAAATCGCCTGCAGGCAAAGGTCGGCTTTTTATCAGGCGGAGAAAGGCAGGCACTCTCCTTATTGATGGCGACCTTCACTGAACCGAAAATTCTCCTGCTTGATGAACATACCGCCGCCCTTGATCCAGCCCGTGCCGAGCTGATTACGGCTTTAACGAAAGAAATTGTTCAATCCTATCAGTTAACGACTTTGATGGTTACTCATAATATGCAGCAAGCATTGGACCTTGGCAATCGGCTCATTATGATGGACAAAGGCCAGCTTATTTTCCAAGCAAATGAAGAACAAAAAGAAAACTTAACCGTTGAGAAGCTATTAGCAGAATTTCAACGAATCCGCGGGGAGAAAATGAGCAGTGATAAAGCAGTTCTTATTTAATTGAAATAGAGGATCGGAATAAAGTGAGCTAGAATGAAAAAGGCATATCACGCAAATGGTGATATGCCTTGCCGTTTTCTCTACGGATAGTACATAACTAACTGAAGTCTAATGACCTCATCTCCACTATTTTTATACGTGTGTGTCTTGTTTGCTAAAAAGCGAATGGAGTTGCCTTGCTGGATTTGGAGTTGTTGGTCACCAATATACATATCTAGCTTGCCATTCATGACGGTGACGTATTCTTCTACTCCATCATTATGCTTATCTGCAGTATGCTGACAGTCAGGCTCGATTTCTACGATGAATAGTTCAAACTTCTTCCGTGGGTCAAATGGAAATATTGGATAAACACGATAATCTCCATTACATTCGACAATTGGTGAAATCTTTGTTAAATCTACATGAAGAACATCAGAAGGCTTTTCACTAATTAAGGATGAAAAAGAAACTTGTAGCCCGCTCGCAATTTTCCACAATGTTGTCACTGTAGGATTCGATTCTCCACGTTCAATTTGTCCAAGCATCGCCTTACTGACCCCAGTTATTTCAGCAGTCGTATCTAGACTGTACCCCCTTGTTTTTCTAATATTCTTTAAGTTGACCCCAATATTCTTTTGAATATTTTCCATTATTTCCTCCAGAATGATTGTTTATTATAACGCACATATGTATAATATAACTAATATGTTGTCTTTTATACTATCTATTATAGCTATTATAGTATACTTTTTTTAAAAAAAGTTCGCAAAATAATGAAGGCGGTGAAATGTTTGGCAGAACTAACTGTAAATAAGTCTGCATCAGAATTTAGAAAAGGGTTTCAGGCGGCAATAAGTATTGCGATTGGGTATGCACCGGTTGCTTTAACCTTCGGGCTGTTGGCTAAAACGACGGGTCTTTCCATTGGAGAAACGGTTTTAATGAGCTTAGTCGTATATGCAGGTGCATCTCAATATATGTCACTTAGCCTTCTTACACTTGGCACAGGGATGATTGAAATCGTTCTAACAACCTTCATCGTAAATATTAGGCATTTTCTTATGTCTACAGTTATTAATGATAAAAGTGAGGAGGATCATCTATTTAATAAAGCGATGTATTCGTTTGGGATTACAGATGAAACCTTTTCTGTTGCATCAATGAAAGAAGGACGCTTAACTACAGGATTTATGTTTGGACTGAACCTGTTATCCTATATGAGCTGGGTGATTTGTTCAGGAATCGGCTATGTCATTGGTGCAAGCCTTCCTCAAACATTACAGGAAAGCATGTCGATTGCTCTGTATGCTATGTTTATCGGTTTATTAGTTCCTTCCATGAAAAAAAGCATCAAGATTGTTTTTCTTGCTGTAGTAGCAGGCTGCTTTAATACAGTTTTTACTATTACTAATGCTTTGTCAACAGGATGGGCAATTGTGGTGGCTACCCTTCTTTCTGCTATAATCATCGAGCTAATTGAGGGCTTAAAAAAGAAGCAGAGGGGGAATGAGCATGACTAGCGAAATGGTCTGGATGATAGTTGGGATGGGCGTAGTTACGTTTATTCCAAGAATGCTTCCCTTTGTTCTTTTTAAAGGGAAGGAATTACCTCAATTTCTACAAGGTGTATTGAAAAATGTCCCATCTGCTACATTAGGTGCACTGATCTTTCCTGGTGTATTTTTCATTCAAGAAGATATATGGTTTGGTTTATTTGGTGCGGCAGCTGCCTTTGTGATTGCCTACTTAGGTGCGAATGTAATTGTCGTTGTATTAGGGGCGATTGCCGTCTTATCTGTTTATTCATTTTTCCTATAACTGTCTTTATGCCCGTTCAAGTCTTGAAAACAGCTAGTTTTCTAAGAAAATTGGTTTTTCAATTGGAGAAAACGTACAAACTATAATGTAGTCTGCTTATTTCATAAGACAAGTAGTTCTAAAAAAATAAGTTTATACTACACTTAATATAGAAGGGCTGTACAGATGGGGGGAGTGAAATGGCAAGGAAAATTGGTTTTTACGGTGTTCTCGCTTATGTGTTATATGGGCTGTTTTTTTATTGGTACTTGTTTCATTTTGCAGATACAAGTTTGCAATTTGAGTATGAAGGATCGAAGGCAGATCCTGCTACATTCCTCAATGGAAGAGAGCTTATGTTAAGTGAAGAATACTCGAAAATAAGAAATTTATTGTTTTTCCTTTCAACACCGTTTGAATGGCTATTTTATCTTTTTATTCTTCTGCTTGGTTTCGGAAATGCTTTTAAAAAGTGGGCGGGACAATCTACTAAATTTAAACTTGTACAGACTGCGATTTATTTATTCTGGCTTTCGCTTTTTGCATTTCTTGCAACAACACCAATCAGTTACATTAGTTATGCCTTATCAAAAAGCTATAATATTTCTACACAAAGCTTTAGTAGTTGGATGAAGGATGAACTGATTGATTTTTGGGTCAATTTTGGGATGATGATTATAATTGTTGGGGTCCTTTATTGGCTGATTAATAAAAGCAGTAAAAGATGGTGGCTTTATGCATGGCTGCTGTCTATTCCATTTACATTATTTCTCATGTTTTTGCAGCCTGTGATTATCGACCCACTCTATAACGATTTTTATCCTTTGAAAGATAAAGAACTTGAAGCGAAGATTTTAGCACTTGCAGATAAAGCTGATATTCCAGCTGAACATGTTTTTGAAGTCAATATGGCGGAAAAAACGAATGCATTAAATGCTTATGTTAATGGAATCGGGTCGAATTCTAGAATTGTCCTTTGGGACACAACATTAAATCGATTGAATGATGAGCAAATTTTATTTATAATGGCGCATGAAATGGCTCATTATGTAGAAAAACATATTTATTTTGGCATTGCTGGTTACTTGCTTCTATCTCTCGTTGGTCTTTATTTAACAGCTAGAATAATGGAGTATGTCATTGGCAGATGGGGGAATGTACTTAAGATTCCTCAAGTGAATGATATTCGTTCCTTGCCATTGTTTTTAATGATTCTTTCGATGCTTTTATTTATCTCCAGTCCATTATCAAATTTTGTCTCTCGTTATCAGGAATTGCGTGCAGACCAGTTTGCAATTGAAATGACTAGGGACACGCAAGCTGGGATCGAGACCTTTCAAGAATTGACCCGAGCGGGACTAAGTCAAGTAAATCCACCGCTGCTAGTGAAAATCTTTCGCTATGGACACCCAACGATGCTCGAACGAATCTCGATGATTGAGGAGTTTGAAATAAATAATAAAGTGAAGGAAACCAAGTAATGTTGCTTGGTTTTTTTTGAATAAAAAATCTCTCGCTGCTAAGTTGAGCGAGAGATTTCCAGTTGATTATGTGCCGAATTGTTTAGAAATTTCCTTATATTGTTTGGACAGATGAAGGAACGCTGATTTATTGCCAGTGTCAAGGGCTTTGTTGATTTCTTTCATTAGTCTTGCTCTTTCCTTTGTCAGCAATACTTCTGATAGCAGCATGTCAATGTAAAGATCTAATACATAGGATTCTTTTAATTTCTTTTTCCTCATAGCACTTTTTTTCATCAGCTCTGTGTATGATTTTTCATTCATGAAAATCACCTCAATGCTTTTTATTATTATATGGGGTAATCATGAAATATTAACTTAATTTTGAATCTTTTGAAAATATTTTTTAAAATGAATTTTGAACAAATTAGTAACATTTAGTAAAAAATGAAAATTATTGTCGAAAAGCTGATATGATGAAGTGGCATATTAAAAATTGAGGAGATGATCAAATGAACGGCCAAGCGATTCCCCCTTTAATTGATGAATATGAAATCAATCCGAATACGATGGTTGTGATGCCATTGTCATATGGTGCGAAGATTTATTCGCAAATTTGGGAACTTGAGGATGAATATGTTTCCCCATTTAAACCCATTGAAATTATTAAGAAGAGCTGCACCTTTTTCGGATCAAGCTATGAAGGTCGCAAAGAGGGAACTAGACAGTTAACAGGAATTACCCACAAAGCACCAATTACTATTGACCCCACTAACTTCATTTATTTTTTTCCAACAACTTCAGCGAGCAATTCACAATGCATATGGATTTCAACGGAACATATTTTTTCTTACAACCGTGTTGATCGGGCAAAAACAGAGATAATATTTAAGAATAAACGATCATATGTCGTACCTGTGTCATTTAATACAATCAATAATCAAATTTTAAGAACAGCGCTATTGAAAACGACTTTAATTAGAAGAATTGAAGATTCGGAGCGTAAGGCATTATACTTTTTTAGTCATAAAAAGGTGATGAATGCATCCGAACGAGGAAGTCATTATCGTACAAGAGAGATGGGGGACTAAGAGGGCATGTTTTTTCATCATGCTTTCTTAGTCCTCGAATCTTTTTCTAGATGACGCTTAAATAAATAATAGTCCATTAGTTCTTGAACTTTATTGCGAATGCGAGGATTGAAGTAATTAAGATGCTCTTCATGTCCTTTATAGTGAAAAAGGAACATAGTAAAGGCCTCATCACGCTTCACCTGGTGTACCTTAAGTGTATTAGACTTCATATAACGTTTAACTTCTTCTAATTCCTTTTGAATGACTTGTATTGTTTCTTCAACTAAATTTAAATAAGGTTGTGTAAGTTTAAAGGGGCTTTTATTAAAAACAAGCAGATCCCGGTTCAAAACTGTGAGTAACATTGGCAAATAAAATGCTTGCTCCATGATGATGCGCTCTCCCTCAGGAATTCTTGTCATTTCCAATTCCTCCATTCTTAATGAATAGAACATTTGTTCCTATTTTACAATCGATGTATTTCTATTGCAAGTCTTAATCTTTCGGGAAAATATTCTGTATTTTTTAAGAGGAAGAGAAGGGAATTTATTTCTATTGTCGAAATAAAGAAGAAATACAAAGAGAGGGTGACGAAAATTGACAGAAAGAAGAAAAATACAGGCAGAGGATTTATTTAAGCTAAAATCAGTAGCTGATCCACAAATGGCGACCAATGGAATGGATTGTGTATTTGTCGAGACGAAGATGTTAGAGGAGGAAAATAAATATGCTTCCAATTTATATTACATAAATATACATGAGAAACAGAAGCCGGTTCAATGGACATACGGTGAAAACCGTAACCATTCCCCTCGATGGTCACCAGATGGAAAAATGGTAGCTTTCGTATCAGATCGGGAGGGCAAAGGACAAATTTTTGTTCTCGACATAAAAGGTGGGGAGGCCCGTCAATTAACGAAATGCCCGAATGGTGCAGCGAATCCTGTTTGGTCACCTGATGGAACAAAAATTGCTTTTAATGCAGCACTTAAAGATGGGGAAGCTATATTTGTGAATAAAAGTGATGAAAAAAAGGAGAAAAAACCGCTTCCGCTTGAAGTAGATAAAATGAGATACAAATCAGATGCCTCTGGGTTTTGGGAAGGGAATTATAACCAGATTGCGGTTGTTCACGTTCAATCAGGAGAAGTGGAGAAGCTAACTGAAGATACGCATGATTATCAGCTTCAATCATGGTCTCCAGATGGGGCGTATATTACAGTTACAGCTGATTTAAATGAAGAGAAGGACCATTCTTACCAAAGTGATGTATATCTTATCCAGGCGAATACAAAAGAAGTGAAAAAGCTGACGGCAAGTACAGGGTATTTTGGCCATGTAACCTGGTCACCGAACGGAAAATATATCGGTATGCTTGGCCATGAAAGTGAATATAAAAATGCCACACTAGCAAAAATTTGGATCTATGATATGGAAGCAGAAATGCTTCGTTGCTTAACAAGTGATTCAGATTTATTAATTGGTGATTATGCAATCGGTGATTTCCAGCAGGGGGCTGTTACACCGGGCATTCTTTGGGGGGAGGATAATCATAGCTTTTATTTCTTAGCGACCGATCATGGCAACACAGTCGTTTATTATGGAACATTAGATGGCGAGATATACCCAGCTTTACTTGATGAGCAGCATGTGTATGGACTTACTACAGGAGGCAAGGTGGATTATGCCGTTGTAGCGATTAGTAAGCCGACTCATCCGGGTGATTTATTCTTGTTGAATGTTACGTCAGGTGAACTTGAGCAGCTAACTAATGTTAATGAGGAGATTTTACAAGAAATAGTTCTTGCTGATGTGGAGTCAATTGAATTTAAATCATCTGACGATTGGGATTTACATGGATGGATGATGAAACCTGCTAACTTTAAAGAAGGGGACAAAGTGCCATTAGTACTTGAAATCCATGGCGGGCCACATGCGATGTATGCAAATTCATACTTTCATGAATTTCAATGCCTAGCAGCTCAAGGCTTTGCCGTATTGTATATCAACCCAAGGGGAAGTCATGGATATGGGCAGCAATTTGTTGACGCTGTACGGGGTGATTATGGTGGCAAAGATTATGAAGATATAATGGATGCAGTTGATTATGCTGTAGCTAAATATGACTTTATCGATGAGAATCGTTTAGGGGTGACAGGTGGAAGCTATGGCGGCTTTATGACAAACTGGATTATTGGGCATACAAACCGTTTTAAGGCTGCCGTCACACAGCGCTCCATCTCCAATTGGATCAGCTTCTATGGGGTGAGTGATATCGGTTATTACTTTACGGATTGGCAAATTAAAAGCAGCTTAAGTGATATCCACACACTTTGGAAACATTCTCCGCTAGCGTATGTTGATGAGATGGAAACACCACTTCTTATCCTGCATAGTGAGAAGGATTTCCGTTGTCCAATTGAGCAGGCAGAACAATTATTTATTGCCTTAAAAGACCGTAAAAAGGAAGCAAAGTTCATTCGTTTCCCTGAGGCAAACCATGAGCTTTCAAGAAGCGGAAAGCCAAATCTACGAATCAGCCGTTTGAATTATATTACGAATTGGTTTAAAGACTATTTAAAATAGAAGTGAATGCCGCAAGCCTTTAGAGGTTTGTGGCTTTTTACTGTTCAGCAAAGGCTCTTTTCTAAATGATTGTTGTTTTTATATTAATTATTGCAAAAATAAGTGATTTATGAAGATAATAAGGTAGACAATTATTACCAGTAGGTGAAAAGAAACTTTTTGTCTAATTTAGTAGTCATATATTATTGAAGATAAATACTAGAACGAGGAAGGACTTTACAAGATGAGAGCTGAGAAAAAACGTAAGAAAAAGAAAAGATGGAAATCAATTGTATTCATTTTTTTATTAATAATTGCAGGTACCCTCGCTTACTCCTATGTTCAATTTAAACAAGGAGTTTCACAATCAGAGGAAAAAATAGAAAAAGAGAAAAAAATAGAGATAGAAGAATATGAATTCAATGGGGATAAAGATTCTTACGGCGGAACGAATGTCCTGCTGCTTGGCAGTGATGCAGCAAGTGAGGGGAAAACAAGGGCAGATACGATTATGGTAGCTCAATATCATCCAGACAAAGGAACGTATAAATTACTATCAATAATGAGAGATACGTATGTTGATATCCCGGGATATGGGAAGAATAAAATCAATGCGGCTTTTGCTTTTGGTGGACCTGAACTGCTCAGACAAACAATTAAAGAAAATTTTAGTATCGATATACAATATTATTCAATTATTGATTTTGAAGGGTTCGTTCATTTAATTGATGAGGCATTTCCAAAAGGAGTGGAAATTGAAGTTGAAAAAGCCATGTCTGCTAGAATTGGTGTGAGCTTAGAGAAAGGATTGCAAAGATTAGATGGAGAGCATTTGCTGGGCTATGTAAGGTTTCGGCATGATGCAGTCGGAGATTTTGGCAGGGTTGAGCGTCAGCAAAAGACAATGAAGGTGCTAGCCAATCAATTTATGAGCTTTCAAACAATAACAAAGCTGCCAAAGTTAATTGGGGTGATGACGCCATATATTAATACAAATATGAATACGAAAGATATTCTTTATATTGGAAAGGATTTCATCTCGACAAAAAATCGGGAGATAGAAACATTACGTATTCCAGTGGATGGATCGTATGATGATGAAAGAATTAAGGGGGTTGGTTCTGTTTTAGCCATTGATTTTGAAAAAAATCAGCGAGCAATTCATGAATTTTTAACTAAATAAAATTCCTTTTAAGAAAAAGAGGTGTACAATAAAGGAAAAAGAGGTAAACATAGAAAGTAGACAGACTATATAAGGATCAAAGAAAGTGCATGTAAACAGTTGTCTAGCTCTATTCAAGGAGATTTTAAATGGATTACGAATTATTTAAAGACTTATTTTCACTTGAAAATATTATGGAATTAATTGAAAAATATCGTTCTTTTGGTCCGCTTCCAGGACTTGTATTGCCGATGTTAGAAGCTTTTTTGCCTTTTCTGCCGCTCTTTTTATTTGTGATGGCAAATGCAAACGCCTTTGGTCTTTGGTTTGGTTTTTTATTATCATGGATAGGGGCAACGGTTGGCGCTTTTCTAGTCTTTCTGCTCGTTCGAAAGTATGGACAAAAGAGGATGCTGCGTTTCCTCAAAAAGAGTGAGAAGGTTCAAAAGCTTATGGCATGGGTGGAGAAACATGGATTTGGTCCATTATTTGTTCTTTTGTGCTTTCCGTTTACACCATCGGCAGTTGTCAATATTGTAGCTGGTTTATCAAAAATTAGTATTGCCCAGTATATGTTAGCTGTTTTAACGGGAAAGATGGTAATGATTTTTACGATTAGTTTTGTAGGGTATGATATTAAATCTTTAATTACTCAACCGATACGAACAGCAATTGTAGGTGTGATTATTTTCATTCTCTGGTATGTTGGCAAAAGAATTGAAATAAAAATGAATAGAAGCATGAAAAAGGATCGGGATTATTAGAAGTAGGAAAGCTGGGTGAGAAAATTGAAAGAGGCAGTGAAAAAGGAAGGAATCGAATGGATAAAGGCATTTGGAATTGGCATTATTATTTTAGTGTTTCTTCGTACTTTTTTCATCTCCAATTATATTGTGGAAGGTGTATCAATGATGCCTACACTTGAAGATGGAAATAAATTAATTGTGAATAAAATAAGCTATCAAATTGGAGAGTTAAACCGCTTCGATGTCATTGTTTTTCATCATAATCAGGAAGAGGATTTTGTGAAGCGAATTATTGGTTTGCCTGGAGATAAGATTGAGTATAGCAATGATGAACTTTATGTTAATGGGAAAAAGGTGGAAGAGCCCTATCTCGATAAGTACCGGAAAGAAGCTTTAGGGGCAAGGTTGACAGGTGATTTTACATTAATGGAAAAAACTGGTGAAGAAATCGTGCCAGAAGGGAAGCTTTTTGTTCTTGGTGATAACCGTCTTGAAAGCTGGGATGGCCGTCATTTTGGTTTTATTTCTACAAATCAAGTCGTGGGAAAAGTAAACTTAAGATATTGGCCAATCGATGAAATGGATATATCTTTCTGAAACGATGGAATGACCAACTTCAATCATTCATAATAGGTAAAAAAGCGTGATGATTTTGTCACGCTTTTTCTAATGATAGAAGCTTGCTAATCAATAATAAGCTCGCTTCTATGATAAAATAATGAATAGAATCAAGCCCTAAATGAGAGGGAAGGAAGAGAGGGGTTCTATGTCCGTTCGCATCGTAATCGGTCGTTCTGGTAGTGGAAAAACAGAATACTGTCTGAATGAAATTCGGGAACAATTGCAAACAGCGCCTGATGGCAACCCGATCATCTATTTAGTACCTGAACAGATGACATTTCAATCTGAATATAAATTAGTTTCAACACCAAACCTTGGAGGAATGATTCGCAGTCAAGTCTATTCTTTTACCCGTTTGGCATGGAGGATTTTGCAAGAAACGGGAGGAATGAATCGATATCATTTAAATAGTGTAGGCATTAGTATGCTCATTAGAAAAATTATTTCTGATAAAAAAGAAGAGCTCAAGCTTTTTCAGCGAGCAGCTGATAAAAATGGTTTTATTGGCCAAGTTGAGCAGATGTTAACAGAGTTTAAACGATATTGTGTTCAGCCCGAAGAGCTGATCGCGCGGAAAAATCAATTATCTTCAGGTCAGAAAACAAATAAAGTACTTGAAGATAAACTTCATGACTTAGAAATTATTTATCAGTCCTTTGAGGAATCGCTTTTTGAAAAATATGTAGATTCAGAGGATTACTTTCGGCTATTAACGGAAAAAGCAGCTGAATCTGATTATTTGAAAAAGGCTGAAGTGTATATTGATGGTTTTTATAGTTTTACCCCACAGGAATACATGATTGTGGAGCAATTGATGAAAGTTTGCAGAAAGGTGACGATTTCACTCACCCTTGATCAGCCATTTAAGCAGACTCCTCCTGGCGAGCTGCACTTATTCCGTATGACAGGGGAGAACTGTCAAACGATTTATGAAATGGCAACTAGAAATGGACTTCAGATCGAGGAGATCTTACTAACAGAGCCAAAAAGATGGAAGGATCCATCCTTCAACCATCTTGAAGAAAACTTTGCAACTCGTTCAGCGGTTAGTTATAAAGGGAAACCAGGAATTTTTCTTGCTCAGGCTATGAATAGACGAGCTGAAATTGAAGGGGTAGCAAGACAGTTGAACGAGCTTGTTCGCACAAAAGGTCTGCGTTATCGGGACATCGCTATTCTTGCAAGGAATAGTCAAGATTATTATGACAATATTGAAACGATTTTCTCTGATTATCAAATTCCCTTTTTCATAGATCAGAAGCGAACGATGCTCTATCACCCACTAATTGAGCTGATTCGCTCAAGTCTAGAAGTGATTAATGGGAATTGGCGGTATGAGCCGATTTTTCGAGCGGTGAAGTCGGAGTTATTATTTCCAGCAAAATTAAATACAGATCAGTTACGCGAAAAAATGGACCGGCTTGAGAATTATGTACTTGCCTATGGCATTCAAGGAGATAAATGGACGAAGAAAAATAGGTGGATTTATCGGAGAATTAGAGGGTTAGAATTTGAAGCTTATGGACAGACCGATGATGAACAGCAAATGGAACAAGAGTTAAATGAATTGCGTGAGATGATTACCTCTCCCATTCTTAGATTATCACATCGTCTAAAGAAAGCGGTGAGTGGACGGCAATATTGTGAAGCACTTTATTTATATCTTGAAGAATTAGATGTGCCAACCAAATTAGAAGAGTGGAAACAGACGGAAGAAGAAAAAGGGAATCTACTAAAATCCCGTGAACATGCGCAAGCTTGGAATGCTATGATTGAACTTCTCGATCAATATGTTGAGATGTTAGGAGAAGAAGAGGTTTCAATTAAGCGTTTTGCTGAAATTCTGGATGCAGGAATAGAATCGCTTCAATTTACAGTTGTCCCCCCTGCAATTGATCAAGTAATGGTAGCTGATCTAGAAAGGTCACGTCTTTCCGATGTGAAGATTGCCTTTGTGATCGGCTTAAATGATGGTGTCCTGCCAGCTAAGTTTTCAGAGGAAGGCATTCTTGCTGATGAAGACCGAGAACAGCTATCGGCAAATGGGCTAAAACTAGCAGCAGGAAGCAGCATTCGTTTATTGGATGAAGAGTTCCTTGCATATAAAGCATTTGTTACTCCATCTGAGAGGCTATACATGAGCTATCCACTTGCAAATGAAGAGGGAAAAGGATTAATGCCATCAACTTATATTAAACGAATAATGGACCTATTCCCAGAGATAGAAAAGTCAACGTATATGGTAGACCCTGCTGAACTTCCTGAAGATGAGCAGTTGGCATATGCTGCAAATATTAATACAGCCTTATCGTACTTAACCTCTCAATTACAGTTGAAGAAGAGAAATTATCCAATCTATGATTTCTGGTGGGATATTTATAATTTTTACTTGAAGGATGAAGGATGGAGTAAAACAGCGATTAAAGTGCTTTCAAGTTTAAATTATGAGAACCGCACAGAACAAATAGAAGAGGTGACGAAAGAGTTATATGGAGAAGAAATACAAGCGAGTGTCTCAAGAATGGAATTGTTTCACAGCTGTCCATTCTCACATTATGCTCAGTATGGACTCAAACTCAGGGAGCGCCAAGTATTCCGATTAGATGCACCAGATATTGGTGATTTATTCCATGCAGCACTGAAATATATTACGGAAATTGTCATGAAAGGAACGTATTCATGGACAGAACTGACGAGGGAGCAATGTGAAATCCTAGCAAAAGAAGCAGTGGAGGTGCTCGCTCCGAAATTGCAGAATGAGATTTTATTAAGCTCCAATCGACATTACTATATAAAGAGAAAGCTAGAGCAAATTATTAGTCGTGCTTCATTTATACTTGGTGAGCATGCAAAATCAAGCGGTTTTTCTCCAATCGGGCTAGAGCTTGGATTTGGCCCTAAAGGAGAGCTTCCTTCGATCAAATTCCCACTCAAAAATGGCACCCAGATGGAGCTAGTCGGCAGAATTGACAGAGTGGATAAAGCACAGGATGATCAAGGTGTATTTTTACGAGTGATCGATTATAAATCAAGTGCCAAGGATTTAAATGTGACGGAAGTGTATTACGGACTGGCTCTGCAAATGCTCACTTATTTAGATATTATTATTGCTCATTCTGAGGATCTAATTGGAACGAAGGCTGATCCTGCAGGTGTGTTGTATTTTCATGTTCATAATCCAATGATTAATACTTCGAAAATGCTCACACTTGATGATATTGAACGGGAGATATTCAAAAAGTTTAAAATGAATGGCCTACTGTTAGGTGATGAAAAAGTCATCCGCTTAATGGATCAAACAATCGATAAGGGCGATTCACCGATTGTTTCAGCTGGCTTTAACAAAGATGGGTCCCTTTCGAAGCGCTCCAAAGTAGCAAGTAAACAGGAATTTGACTATTTAAGAAAATTTGTTCGGCATAAATATGTAGAAACTGGTAATCAAATGACAAGCGGACAAGTTCAAATTTCACCTTATAAAATGAAGGATCAAACTCCTTGTACATTTTGTTCGTATAAATCGGTTTGTCAATTTGATGAATCACTTGAATCAAATGAATATAGACAGCTTGTTCCACATTCAAAGGATGACATGCTTGAATTGATCAAAAAGGAGGTTGAATCCCAATGACAACTAGTTCAATCCCCAAAAAACCTGCAGATGCGACATGGACAGATGATCAATGGAAAGCAATTATGGCTAGTGGACAGGATATTCTTGTTGCAGCAGCAGCAGGTTCAGGGAAAACGGCAGTGCTTGTTGAAAGGATCATCAAGAAGATCCTTTCGAGTGAAAATCCAATAAATGTTGATGAGCTTCTTGTTGTTACCTTTACAAATGCTTCTGCAGCTGAGATGAGACATAGAATTGGCGAGGCAATAGAAAAAGCCATTCAAGAAGAGCCGAAATCAGAGCATTTGCGAAAGCAAATAGGTTTATTAAATAAAGCTTCAATATCAACTCTGCACTCCTTTTGTTTAGAGATGATCCGAAGACATTACTACTTAATTGATATCGATCCAGGCTTCCGAATTGCCGATGAAACAGAAGCACAGTTAATACGGGATGAAGTGTTAGAAGAGCTTTTTGAAGAGGAGTATGGAAAGGATGGAAATGACGCGTTCTTTACCCTCGTTGACACATTTACAAATGATCGTAATGATTTGGCGTTGCAGGGCATTATTCGTGATTTATATGATTTTGCAAGGTCTAACCCGTTACCAGAACAATACTTAGATTCAATTGTGCAAATGTACGATGTGAATGAATCCATGAAAGTAGAAGAATTGCCATTTATTCAACCAGTCATTCAGGATATTGATTTACAGCTGCAGGGAGCAAAGCAGTTTATTGAACAGGCAATGGCATTAACAAAGCTCCCTGGCGGCCCTGCTCCTAGAGCAGAGAACTTTTTGGATGATCTTCGAGTGATCCAAACATTGATTGATGGGAAAAATGATTCATGGACAACCCTTTATGAGGCATTGCAGACATTTTCATTTGGCAGACTTAAAAATTGTAAAGGGGATGAATATGACAAGGATTTAATTGAACAATCGAAACGGTTTAGAGACCAAGCTAAGAAAATGATACAAGAGTTGAAGGATGAGTTATTTACGCGCAAATCTGAAAGTTTTATCCGGGATATGCAGGAGATGAAGCCACATATTGAGGGACTTATTTTTTTAGTTAAGTCTTTTTCTACTCGCTTTGAAAAAGTGAAAGCAGAGAAAGGACTTGTCGATTTTGCTGATTTAGAGCATTATTGCTTAGCCATTCTTTCTGAAAAAAGTGAATCCGGCAAATTAATTCCTTCAGATGCAGCCATTGCATGCAGGGAACAATTCAATGAAGTATTCGTAGATGAATATCAGGATGTAAATTTGGTTCAAGAATCAATTCTCCAGCTTGTGACGAAGGATTCCGATCATGCAGGGAATCTTTTTATGGTTGGAGATGTGAAACAGTCCATTTACCGTTTTCGACTGGCAGAGCCGAATTTATTTTTAGGAAAGTATACTCGATTTACACAAGCAGGTGAGAATACAGGCTTACGAATTGATCTTGCGAAAAATTTCAGAAGCCGTAAAGAAGTACTTCATGGAACCAACTATATTTTTAAGCAAATAATGGGTACAAGTGTAGGAGAAATTGAGTACGATGAAGCCGCAGAATTAGTGAAAGGGGCTCCTTATACAGAGGATCAAAGCCATCCAATTGAACTAGCGATTATTGATCTGGATGGGAAAGGGGCAGAGGATTCGTTCGAACAGGAGCAGGAAGCGTTTGATCCAACAGAACTTGCACAATCACAGCTTGAAGCAAGATATATGGCAGCCAAAGTGAAAGAAATTATTGCGGACCGTACAGAAATATATAATCCGAAAACAAAATCAGCACGTCCAGCCATGTATCGAGATATTGTCATTTTACTACGTTCAATGACATGGGCACCACAAATTATGGAGGAATTCAAGCAGCAAGGAATTCCTGTATATGCCAATCTTTCAACTGGATATTTTGAAGCAACAGAAGTGGCGATCATGATGTCCCTTTTAAAAGTGATCGATAATCCGTATCAGGATATTCCACTTGCTTCTGTATTAAGGTCACCAATTGTTGGTTTAACAGAAAAGGAATTAGCACAAATAAGAATTCATCATAAAAAAGATTCCTTTTATGAGGCAGTTTCTTCATTTTGTAAAAATAAACCTGTTGTAGAATCGGAAAGGACAATGGATAAGGTTCGCCCATTTTTTGAACAATTAAAGGAATGGCGGAAAATAGCTAGAAAAGGCTCACTTTCTGGGCTTATTTGGCAGCTTTATAGAGAAACACGATTTTATGATTTTGTTGGAGGGATGCCTGGCGGAAAGCAAAGACAGGCTAACTTAAGGGCATTATATGATCGGGCAAGACAGTATGAGGAAACATCCTTCAGGGGATTATTCCGTTTCTTAAGATTTATTGAGCGCATGCGTGATAGAGGGGATGATCTTGGTGCTGCACGTGCGCTTGGCGAACAGGAAGATGTTGTTCGTCTCATGACCATTCATAGCAGCAAAGGCCTCGAGTTTCCATTTGTTTTCATTGCTGGACTTGCTCGTCAGTTTAATACGATGGACTTGAAGAAAGCTTATATGCTTGATAAGGAATTTGGATTTGCCACAAAGTATGTAAATGCTGAAAAAAGAATTTCGTTGCCCTCATTGCCGCAGTTGGCTTTCAAGCGGAAGAAGAAAATGGAGATGCTTGCAGAAGAGATGCGTGTTCTCTATGTTGCATTAACTAGGGCAAAGGAAAAGCTTTATCTTGTCTCCTCTGTCAAAAGTGTCGAAAAGAAAATGCATCAATGGAAGCAAGCTGGTGAGTGTAGGGATTGGCTATTAAATGAATATGCCCGAGCTACAGCAAATAGTTATCTTGATTGGGTTGGTCCCTCCCTAATAAGGCATAAAGATTGTCAGCAATTAAGGGGTGATTCAGCCGCAATAAACCCGCTTATTTCAAAGGATATTATTGAACATCCATCATGCTGGTCTATACACATTCTTAAAAGTGAAGAAGTGGCTGTTATTCAAGACGAGGACGTAGCTGAAAAAGAGTCTTTACTAGATAAAGTGTATGCTGGTGATCTTATTCCAGTTCAAACAAACTTTAAAGAAAGAGTAGAGGAACAGCTATTATGGAAATACCCTCAGATGGAGGCATCTACTTATCGTTCGAAGCAGTCAGTATCTGAAGTAAAAAGGCAAAAGGAAATGTTCAATGCTGAAGATAGCGGGACAGAGCTCATACAAAAAATGAAGAAGCCGATGCTAAATCGTCCAAAATTCATGCAGGAAAAATCATTATCACCCGCTGAAAGAGGAACGGCTATGCATATGGTTTTACAGCATCTTAATTTCAGAGCAAATATTACAGCAGTATCGGTAGAAGAAAAGATGGATGAGATGGTGAGAAAGGAGCTTCTTTCAGTAGAGCAGAGAGAAGCAATTGACCCAGCATTAGTTGTTCACTTCTTTGAAACGGAAATTGGAAAGAGGCTAGTTCAGGCACCTGTTATCAATCGAGAAATTCCATTTAGTCTAGCATTCCCAGCAAGTGAAATTTATCTTGATTGGCAAGGTGAAGAAGAGACTGTTCTTATACAAGGAATAATTGATTGTGTTTTTGAAGATGAGCAGGGCTTAGTACTTCTTGATTATAAAACAGATGGAATTACAGAGCGTTTTAAAGGTGGATTTGCGGAAGCAAAGCCTGTACTTGAGGACCGTTATCGAATTCAAATAGATATGTACACACGCGCATTAGAACAAATCTTAAAACGCAATGTTACAGAGCGGTATTTATTTTTCTTTGATGGGGCAAATACAATTAAAATGTAAATTTTTAAAAGACCGGTAAGAGAAATGCCTTACCGGTCTTCTATGTTGTTGAGTCAAAAGTTTTATTAGAAAGCCGTTTCTGCTTTTCTAATTATCTAGCTCCAGCGGCTAGACCCTCGAGGTCATAAGCCGTTCTGGCCTGAAGGGCAAAGAACACCCTTCACTCCAGTCCGTCTTATGCTTGTCGGGTCTGACCAAGCCGCTTCCGCTTTTCACTGTCTAGCTCCAGCGGCTAGACCCTCGAGGTCATAAGCCGTTCTGGCCTGAAGGTTAAAGAACACCCTTCACTCCAGCCCGTCTTATGCTTGTCGGGTCTGACCAAGCCGCTTCCGCTTTTCTAATTATTCCCAACCATTGGTTGGTCAATTAGGTTTGAATCAAGTACATTACTAGCACTAAGGCCATTATTTGCAATAATGAATCCGCCGGTATTTCCGGCTCCCTGGCCGGAAACAGATTTTGAACTGCTCTTTGGAGACATATTTAAGGAATCACCAAATTGAACAATGCCTCCAGCGACATTTAGGATTTGGACCGGTCCAACTATAGCTGGCATGGCAAAACACCCTTTTATTAAGTTGATATGATTTCTACCTTTTTCCATTTAAAGAATCACGTGTTAAATGACGAATATGCTCAACCCTTGATTCTAATTGTACATGCTTGCTATTTCCAACATGAAACACGGATGAAGAAGAAACACCAAGAATATCAATTGTATTTACTTTAATGGCTGGTTTCAATTGGATCGTATTCATCGTTATGACTTCAGTAATGGGTGGCAATGGAATGGATTCTTTGAAAATGGAGTATGATTGAAATTGCGCTTCATTGCCGAAGAAAATCTCGGCTTCTCTTTGAACGGCAATCGCCCGTGAAAAACCTTGGATATAAGATGAATCGCCAATTTCTAAAAAGGAAGAGAATGAAATGGTTTCAACTTTTAAATGATTGACTATTGAAGTTCGCTGTAGCATATGGATTACTTAGGAGTTAATGGAACAAATGGTCCAATGATTAGTGATTCAGGAGGTGTGTCAAAAATCGATGCTAATTGAATGGTTTGTGTGTCGCCAATCATTAATAATGAAGAACTGGAGACCCCAATCACACGAATATCACCTACACATAAATCCCTGTTATATACTTGATAATTCATTCATTCTTCATTCCTTTCACATTTTCAGGCAAATGGCTAATAAAGATTTGAATCCCATTTAAAATATCCGTTTTAAGAAGATTAATGATGTCTTCGTTTGAATGACGATTTTGTTCATCTGTCGCAAGATGTTGTTTGAGATAGGAATCGATCTTCGTTGGAAGTTGCTTTTTAATATCTTCTTTAATAAATGAAAGATAAGAAGCATCTTCTGCTACATTTAAATTTCTTTGAACTTCAGAAAGCACATCTGGTAAATCATGGTCTAAATAATGATACATGACGTTTTCTATTTCCATGGCCTTCTTCATATGAAGCTTAGGGGGAATTGGTGCATTGATTTCCTTATTATCTACTGTGAAATCTTCAATATTTTCCAAATCAGCAGGGTTTAAACCGATATTAAGTGTTCCTTCCAATGTCTCAACTTTTAATTGATCAAATTTGTAGTCGATTCTTTCTATATTAATAGGAGGACGTTTCTTTAAAGCAATGGTTTCTTCATGTAATTGTTGAATTTTCTTTTCAAGGCTGCTAATTCTCTTTTCCTGTGATTCAACAAAGGAATGTAATTTTTGAAGATACGAATAAAAATCTTGGTTCATATACACCACCACCTTATACTTATCGTCAATTTACGACTTTTCCTTTTTTCCTAACAGCTTTCGGCAATAAGACTGCTAACTCATGATGCAGGCGCAGTTAATGGGACGGATGGAGTGGCAGCTACTTCTGGTGAAAGGACAGTATCTGTTTCTGCTTCTGGTGCAGGCTCGGTGTAACCGCCTGTATTGTATAAATGTGAAGAAGGTTTGATGATCCCTGCGCTGCCAATTTGCATAACAGATGAGTTTGATATTCCGCCAATTTTTATTAGGTTAATATGAATGGATTGTTGAATATAATAATTCATGCTCCTCACCTTTTTTAAACATTTAATATAATTCCTTGGTCAATCCCATCTGAATCATATGTGTTTGTTGTGCTTAAATGATTGTATACATTCATGCCATCACCTGTATTGAAAGAGCCAGCACCAGAAAAGGTTTTTGCAGTGGAAACAGGCATCATTTTGTACACATCTCCAATATTAAAAATTGAACTGCTTCCAACGGATATGACCTGAACAACTCCAACAATTGCCGGCATAGACGACACCCTTTTTCGAATTAGAAAATTGAGATAGACGCAAATACATAACAAATAGGCACCTCTCATTTCTTTATCTTATGTGCCTATTTGGAGATTGTGATAATATAGCCCAAAATAATCGGTGGAATGGCTGTTTCTAGACAAGTATTTATCCGTCATTTATGATTGTGGTTAGAATTTGAAATATTTAGAAAAGGAGAATGGGAATGAGTCAATCTCTTAAGTCAGTTACGGAGAAGGAACGGATTATTTCATTAGATATCATGAGAGGGTTTGCAATTTTGGGGATTTTCCTTGTAAATATGCTGACATTTCACTCCCCATTTATGTATATCGATCCGCTTGAATACTGGAGTGGAGCTGTAGATCAATCCATCTACACATTTCTTGATCTTTTTGTTCAAGCAAGCTTTTATCCTCTATTTGCGCTTTTATTTGGGTATGGATTGATGATAATGAGGGAACGCTCATTGTTAAAAGGATATTCATTCGGCCAAATAGCGACAAGAAGATTATCTTTATTGCTTTTTATTGGAATGATTCATGCATTTTTAATTTGGCATGGAGATATATTAATTACTTATGCATTGATGGGCTTTTTATTTTTGCTATTCATGAGGCTGAATGGAAAGAATCTAATCATTATAGGCATTGTTTTGTATGTCATTCCAAATCTGCTGATGGTTCTTTTAGTATTTGCTAGTCTGTTTATTGTATCTGGTGATGCGCTCAGTCTTACAGATCCTGCACAAGTGGAAGCATCCTTTCAGGCTTATCAGAATGGGAGTTTTACAGAAATTACAGTCCAACGATTCAAAGATTGGTATTTTGCGAACAATCTAGGGACATTTTTTGTCATGATTATTTCCATTTTGCCTTTATTTCTTATTGGTGGTGGGGTGGCTAAGCTTAAATGGCTTGAGGAGCCAAAGAAACATCAAAGAAAGCTAATAATAATTGCAAGTACGGCCTTAATCATAGGTCTATTGCTTAAGCTGCTACCGATGTTTACTGCTCATAATTTTGCGACAAATTATGTTCAGGATGCTTTTGGCGGACCGCTTCTTGCAATAGGATATGGCCTAGTGATTGCATTGATAATTGAGAATGAAACGATGAAAAAGCTTCTCTATCCTTTATCCTTCGTCGGTAAACTATCATTAAGTAATTATCTCCTTCAGTCTATTGTAGCAACATTCATTTTTTATCAATATGGGCTAGGTTTATATGGGAAGGTATCGTTAGCTACTGGAACGGTCATCGTCTTAATTATTTATATCATGCAACTTTTGATTAGTCGTTACTGGGTGAAACATTTTTATTATGGCCCAGTCGAATGGGTATGGAGAAGCTTTACTTATTTGCAATATCCACAATGGAAGCGGAAAAATCACGAATAATGATTGCTGAAAATTAGTAGCAACTTTCAATCCATAAATTTAGAATAATTTGTATGAATATGGTATGATATAGTCGATTTAATTGAAGGAGGATCATATTAAATGATACATGCACACATTACAAGCTGGCTTCTAGCTCTTATCTTATTTATCGTGGCACTTGGCCTGCATAAAAGCGGGAAAGAAAAGGGCTTTAAGATCGTAAAGATGATTTTGAGACTCTTCTACCTACTTACGATTGGTACAGGAATATGGATTTTAACTAGCATAAATATCGACATGATGTATGTGATTAAGTCATTAGTAGGGATATGGGTAATAGGGATGTTCGAAATGGTCCTTGCAGGTACAGCAAAAGGGAAAAAAACAGCCATTTCATGGTTATTATTAATTATTTCATTAGTCATCGTCTTATATTTAGGATTTGTCTATTTGCCATTAAGTTTTTAACGGTTAATAATAGTTACTATTTTTTGAAAAAGCTGTCGAAAAGATGGCTTTTTCGTTTTTTTGTCATGTTATAATTAGGACTTTTATGGTATTTTTAACATGAGAGAGTTTAAAAACAATCAAATTACATATATGGTGGTTCTTTAAATGGCAAAAACAATAACTTGTTCGTACGAAAATTCAGATCAACTATATGATTTCATCCATGAAAATGATCTCGGAGAATATCCAAATTTACTTGTTCAAGTCTATTCAAGCAGTACGAATCGTACTTTTCTTATTCAACTGCAATCCGATATCAAAAATGAACTCCCATATGCAACAATTATAGGCTGTACAAGTAGTGGGGAAATAATTGAAGGACGAATGGCTGAGAATAAAGTCATTGTTTCGTTTACCCATTTTGAAAAAACGGAATTAAAATCATTGTTGCTTCACCAAAGTACTTATCAAGACAGCTTCGAACTAGGGAAGGCAATTGCTGGAACCCTTCTGACATTTGATACAAAGGCAATTATCCTTTATTCAGCAGGTACACAGGTTGATGCTCAATCTGTTTTAGATGGGATTCATCAGAGCAACCAAGGCTTTGTCATTGCTGGTGGTTTGGCGAATGGTATAAACGATGAGCCATCCGTTTTTACAGGTGAAGAAATAACAAGTTCAGGAATCGTTGCTGTCGCTCTTCAGAGTGATCAACTTGTTGCAGAAGTATTTAGTCATAGCAAATGGACGGATATTAGTCGGCCATTTCACATTACAAAAGCAAAAGATACAATCATTTATTCAATTGAAAATAAAAAACCAATCCAAATATTAACGAAATACTTAGGGAAGGCATTCGTTGATAGATTGCCGATATCCGGATTTGAATTTCCTTTTATGATCGATGAAAAAGAAAGGAAAGTACCAGTATTTATCAAAAGTATACTGAAAAATGGAGCAATTGAAGTCAATCGGAAAATATCAGAGCATCAAGAAATGACGTTAGCTTTTTCAGATATCGAAGGGGAGATGAAAAGCTCTCTGTCTAATTTGAAATATATAGAAAAAAAACAAATAGAAACGATTTTTATATTCAGTGGAATGGCTAGAAAACAATTCACACATGCGTTCACAGTGAACAAATTAGAGATGCTCCAGAATATTACTGCCACGAATGGCTTTTTTACAAATGGAGAATTAATCGGTGCCCCTAAAGAAAAGCCCGTTTTATTAGACCATTCAATGACTTATTTAGGATTATCAGAGAATACGAGTCAAAAAAGGCTGGACCAAAAACAGCGGTTTAAATATACACGAACAACAAGTATGAAAACTTTATCTTCATTTATCCAATTGATGCAGTCAGCTCAGCTAGACTTGCAGCTTTTAAATGAAAATTTAAAGGTTTCTGAGCAGTATCATCAATCTCTATTCAACACTAATTCGGATATTATCTTATCGATTGATATTAAGGGCAGAATAAAAAATACTAATCCTGCCTTTGAAAAAGTACTAGGCTACAACAGTCATATAATGATAGGAAAATCAGCACTAAATTTAATTCAAAGTGAAGATGTTCCTCGTGTACGAATGTACTTTAATAAAGCGCTAAAAGGAAAAGAGCAATTTTTAAATGTAATGATTCAGCCAAAGCATGGGGAAGCAAATTTACATCAAATAAAGTTAATCCCGATCTTAATGAATGAAGAATGCTTAGGAGTGTACGTCGTTTGCAGGAATATTAGTGAGCAGAAGCGTATAGAAGAAAAGATTACAGAGCTTTCCTATTATGATCATGACACTGGTCTCCCTAATCGGATTAAGCTGACTGAGCAGCTAGAAAATATGCTTGCTAAAGCAAAGAAGAAGAAAAGAATACTTGCTGTTCTATCGATTGATATTGACCGCTTTAAAATCATCAATGATAGCCTCGGGCATTTTGCTGGTGATATGGTACTGAAGGAATTAGCCTATCGAATTGAAAAAGTACTTCCGAGCGGGGCATACCTTGGCAGATTTGGTGGAGATAAATTTACAGTCATTGTTTCGAAGGAAGTCATGGTGGAGGAAGTCTTAAAGATTTGCAAACTGATTTTGAAAGAAATTTCCAAACCGATTGATTATAAGGGGCGGGATTTCTTTGTTACGGCAAGTATTGGTGTTAGTTTTTATCCAGAGGATGGAATGGATGAGCATGAGCTCCTAAAAAATGCCGACATTGCCACGAACCGTTCGAAAAATCATGGTGGGAATCGTATCACATTCTTTTCAAATGAAATGAATGAGCATGCAGTATCAAGATTTGAATTAGAGAGCTATTTAAGAAAAGCGTTGCAAAAGCAGGAATTTTATTTAATGTACCAGCCATTGATTGATTTGGAAACAGGTGGAATTTTTGGGAGTGAGGCTCTGATTAGATGGAATCACCCTAAATTAGGCCTTGTATCACCGGCTGATTTCATCCCATTAGCTGAAGAGACTGGACTAATCGAAGAAATAGGCAACTGGGTACTGCGAACGGCCTGCATACAAAATAAAAAATGGCAATTACAAGGACATAGAAATTTATCTGTTTCTGTTAATGTTTCTGCCTATCAATTTCAACAGCCAGGATTTATCAAAGAAGTCAAAAAAGCATTAAATGAATCAAAGCTAGACCCATGTTATTTAACATTAGAACTAACGGAAAGTACGATGTTAGATAATATTGGGTATAGCATTCAAACGATGGAATTATTGCAAAAACTTGGAGTAAAAGTATCAATCGATGATTTTGGCACAGGCTATTCTTCATTAAGTTATTTGAAAAACTTGCCGATTAATACATTAAAGATTGATCGTTCATTTATAAATAATCTACGTCTTAATACATCTGATATTGCGATTGTAAAAGCAATAATTACAATGGGACACGGCCTAGCGGTTAAGGTACTCGCAGAAGGTGTTGAGACAAAAGAGCAGATAGAATTACTTAAAGAACTGAAATGTCATTATGCTCAAGGGTTTTATATTCATCGACCGCTACAAATAGCTGATTTTGAAAAGGGATTAGAAAAGCCAACAACACTTCTTAATTAAATCCATTGAAAAAGGGCTCAGCTTAGCTGACCCTTTTTTTCAATGAAGAATAAACGTGCTGCCCATTAGGGGGGTGTATAGTCAAGAAGAAATCTTCTCAATCACCATTCTTTTCCCGCTATTTAATGTAAACTCAAATCGGTCATTCATTTTTTCAAAATAACTAAAGTGATGCTGGACATTGCAAATTTGCTCTTGATTATCAAAAACGATAAAATTAACACCGCTTTTTCTTTCGGTTGTAGTGAGAAAACTTAATTGATTGTAGCAATAAATGCAGTCATATACAGAAAATTTCAAGGAATTTAGCGTAGTTATAAATTGGAAAAATGCATCATCATTTATTTCGTCCAATAGTTTTTCTAAAGAAAAGATTAAATGTTTGCGAATTCGGATCGTATCTTGGTCTTTCAGAGTTGTCATTTCATTAGACAAACCCATCTTGCCTTCTTCAAACAAAATTCCTTTCTTCCAGCGCTTCATGCGGAATACTTCGATTTCCTGGTGGAGGAACTCATCCAATAATGCTGCTTCATCTGTTTCATTATCAAAGAACACCCACTGATTATTGATGTATTCGATTGTACCTTCAGTAAATGCCCGGGTTTGAAACTCTATCAGTTTTGTACGCTGCTGTTTATTCATAAAAAACCTCCATTTGCATCCTTCACCATTCTTTTTAGACAGATTTTGGTGTTTTTATAACTCTATTTGAGGCAAATACCTATTTTTCATAGAATTCATACTGTTCCTTATAGTAGGATATTCTTTTCACATTTTATCTGATACAAAAGGGGAGTAGGCGATTTGTTCAACCTTAACGGCAAGTAAGGGAAATGCGAACTCTATGTTTGACGACTGGATGAGAAAAGGCTACTCTTAAGGTATTGTGTTAATTTTTAGCTTATATATTTTGAATTGGAGGAGCGATGATGAATAAAAGATTTTGGACGCTCATCATGATCCCGTTTCTTCTTTTTTACGCTATCCCAGCAGGAGCCGTTGAAAAAGAAGATCGTAAATGGCAGGATGAATCCATTTATTTCTTAATGGTGGATCGTTTTAATAATGGGGATTTAAAAAATGACTTTCAAGTTGATGTTAAAGATCAAATGGCCTATCATGGCGGTGACTTTCAAGGGGTAATCGATAAGCTCGATTATATTAAAGACATGGGCTTTACAGCCGTTTGGCTAGGCGCCATTTTTGATAATGAAGAAAATGGCTATCATGGCAAATGGGTTCAAGACTATTATAAAACGGAAGAACAATTCGGTACGATTGAAGAATTCAAGGAGCTTGTAAAGCAAGCACATAATAGAAATTTGAAGGTGTTAATAGACTTTGAATTGAATCATGTTGGTCCTAATCATCAATGGTTGTCTGAATCTGATAGACAAGATTGGTTTAGTGGACAACAAGCTGATCTGCCTGTATTGAATCAAGAAAATCCAGAGGTTAGAGGATATTTAATTGATGCTGCGAAGTGGTGGATTGATGAAACAAACATTGATGGGTATTATTTAGATAATATTTCTGTTGCAGAAGAAAGTTTTATGAAGGAATTTTCTGAGGCAGTGAAGGAACAAAAGGAAAACTTCTATTTACTAGGCAGTGATGAAACGAATGATTCGGAAGCCATTGCTCATTATCAAACGATAGGTGTGGATGGACTGCTCGATTACCCACTTGCTGAAAGTACAAGACCTATTTTTAAAAAAGTAGATCATTCATTAAGTGAGCTCATTACATATAAAAAAGAACAAATGACAAAATACAAGGATCCCTATTTAATGGCCAGCATGTTGGATAATGATCAAATGGTGCGCTTTACACATGATGCGGTTACAAATAATCAGCATCCAGGGCCAAGATGGAAGCTTGCATTGACCTATTTGTATACAACGCCTGGGATTCCTGTTGTTTTTTATGGCACTGAAATTGCACTTGAAGGTGCGGGTGGAGAAAAAAGCCATGGACAAATGGACTTTCGGACGGATAAAGAATTAATTGAGTATATAACAAAGTTAGGAGAATTACGTTCTGCTTATCCAAGTTTAACAAGAGGGACATTAGAGCTGCTTGGAGAGGATAAGGAGATCGTTGTTTATAAGCGAGAGTATGAAGGAGAAACATCTGTCATCGCCATTAATAACTCATCTGAATCTAAGAACATTACAATTAAGAATGAGTTGTTAGAAGAAAATAAAGAGCTAAGAGGACTTATTTCTGATGATCTTGTGAAAAGCAGTGACGAAGGGTATGTGCTGTTTCTTGACCGGGAAGAAGCAGAGGTATATGTACTAGCAGATCAATCAGGCATTAATATTCCGTTTGTAATTGCAACGATTATTGTTTATGGTGCATTTATAACTTTTATTTTCCTCCTATGGAGACGAGCGAAGAAAAAACGAGCGAATGAGAAATAAAAAAATGAGTCAAAGGGAAAATTTCATCCTTTGACTCATTTTTTGTTATTGTATAGGAATTTATAAATTAGTTACTGTTCTTTTTCAGATGCTGTTCTCATGATGTTTTAAACTTATGTGTTAATTTTTGCAGATTATCAGCAATCTGTGCTAAATCCTTTGTAGAGTTAGCTACTTCATCAACAGAGGCTAATTGTTCTTGAGATGCTGCTGATACACTCATTGAATTTTGATTATTTAATTGAGCAATCGATGTGACTGCAGTTACGGCTGAAGTTACGTCATTTGCGCTGTCTTCGATCATTTTACTGCCATCAAGAATTTTACTCATTTGACTATTCATATCTACCATAGAATGAGAGATCCGATGGAAAATATCCTTCGTTTCATTTGTCATAATAATTCCTTCTTGAACATCTTCTATGACATGCTTCATTGTTGCAACTGAATCTCCGGTTTGCTTGTGAATGACATTGACAAGTTCGGCAATTTGTTGTGCAGATTCATTTGATTGTTCAGCTAGCTTTCTTACTTCTTCCGCAACAACGGCAAAGCCTTTTCCTGCTTCTCCAGCTCGTGCTGCTTCAATCGCAGCATTCAATGCGAGCAAGTTTGTCTGATTCGCAATATCAGTAATTACTGTTAAAAATTGCCCAATTTCCTTTGTTTGTTCCTGAAGCATTTGAATGGAATGATCGGATTCGCTGACTGAGCTTTGAATAAGTCCCATTTGTTTAACAGTTTGATCAACCGCTTTTTCGCCCTCTTCAGCAACAGCGGTATTTAATTGGGATTGACTGCTAATCGCCTCTGTATTATGAGAAATGTCATTAATTTCACTATTTACTATATTCATTGCTTCGGCAATTCTTTCCATGCCAGCCATTTGTTCCTCTGAACCAGCAGCCACGCCTTGGATTGCAGTAGAAATTTGCTCGGAAACGGTAGCAGTACAATCAGAATTAGTAGAAAGCTGGTCAACTGAAACAACAATACGATCAGATGTATGATTGATTTCTTTGACGACTAATTGGAGATGCTCTGTCATTTGTTTAAAGCTTTTTGCAAGTTGGCTAATTTCATCGTCTACTCTAGATGAAAAGTCTATATTTACATTTAGGTCCCCTTCAGCTACCATATTTGTTGCTTTTAGTAATTTCTCAAGTGGAGTAATAATGATCCAACGAGTAAATAGTGCAACAATAATTGTTGCAATTAAGAGATTGATAAATGTGTTAATATAGATGCCGAAACTAGCAGGTACCTCTATTAAATTCATCACATGTTTGTTTAGATTAGAGGAAAGTGGTGTACTAATTAATGAAGCAAAAACAATTACCCCAATCATTTTAAGCCGTATACTTCTGAATTTAATCTTTTTTAACATTTGAATAAACCCCTCCCATTGGGTGTGCAACAAAACCAGTTGTTAGTCAATTATACCTATAAATTGAAATGAAGGCTATTATTAAGTTATTTGCATAAAAAGGAAAAAACAGTTTGTGCATCAAAACAAGTAGTTCACCAGTTATGAAGTAGAAAAGATAATTTCATAATGTTAATATTAAGCGAAATCACATACTTTTAGACTATAAAATGACAGTAAAAAGCAGAGGTTGGGCATCCTCTGCTTTTTGTGTATTGTCACTCTGGAAGTTATTTTGCACTGTGAATAAATAGAAAAAGTCCAATCTCCTAATTATAGAATTAAGAAATTGAACGAGTTGCTTACTTTACAAAAGTGCCCTTTTGTTGCATAGACTCAACTATTGTATTGTGTTACTTAAATACTATAGTCATATCCTTAGTACTTCTCCTCCAAATCATATGGTCTGTGCCCTGTGACCAATAATCCTTTAGCAAATAATCAGGTTTTCCGAATTTCTTTTCCCATATTTTTTGTGCATTTATGTATCCACTATCTAGACAAAATTCTTGAACCCCATTCCCAAGGAGTGTTAAAAACATTGCATTTAAAAGCAAAGTCCCTATACCGCGTCTTTGATAATCTGGAAGTACAAATACAGTCCCTATTTCATACATTCCCTTTAATGCACCATTTGTACAAGTATCAATTAGTTCACTGGCATGACCGTATTCGATTGTACCGATAATCTTATTACATTCATTATCTACAGCAATTAAAAAATAACGACTTTTACCGTTGCTATCAAGGTCATTTTTCAGGTATTGCTTTTTGGTTTCAATTTCATTTTCCATATCATCATGCAATTCCGATAAACCTTCCTTAGCAAACGTATTCTTTGTTACTATACTAAAAAGTTGGTTTAACTCTTCACTGTCCTCAATTCGCGGTCTTCTTATCTTAACGTTATACACTACAATACCTCCCAATGCACCTCTTTGTTTATCCAACAATCTGGCCCATTTACGGAACAATCGGTAGATGTCTTTTTATATTTACTTGACTCTAATTATCAAGCTATCCTTTGCGGCTTCAACAACTTCTGTTGTAATCATTTCAAGCTTATTAATTTCAAGTATCCTTTCAATCTGAGTGAACAGTCTTAAGTCTTTGTATGAGTCTAAAGTTTCCGCCAGTAATCTTTAGTATGCTGGTTATTGCTTCGCAGTTGGAAAAATATTCAAATTTTACAGAAAGCCCTAACTCTTCCCATTTATACTCCAAGATATGATTGGTTTCATCATTACTAAGTTTGTCAAATTCATGAGCAAATCCAATTCTGGAGTAGAGTGGGGGATATCGCGCTATTCGCTTCTCAATACTGTCACTTTATTAGTAGCAGGGTTTATTGGGTTGTACTTTGAAACTTCAATAATATTGCTTTAGGGTCTTTAATTGACTATTTCAATGTAGATCAATCAACCATCCAATGGTTTAATGAAAAATCCACCATTTTTGAGTTTTTCAAGTCAATAGGTGGAAATTTTCCGTTTATTAGCGCTAATTTTTCTAATAATTACGAAATAAGCGGATTTTCTCCGTCTATTTATCTGCTCAGATGCTCAACCTGAGCAGATAAATGCAAGTTAGTAAAAGATCGGGTGATGAATGGATGATCCTATCGATAATTCACAAATTGCACATCTACAGTTAAGTCTGCTTCTTTCACTGATGCAATAATTTGTTGGAGGTCATCACGGTTTTTGCCTGTTACTCGAACTTGATCATCTTGTACTTGGCTTTTTACTTTAAGGCCGCTGTTTTTGATAAGGGTATTAATTTTCTTTGCGTTTTCTTTGTCAATCCCTTGGGCAATTTTTGCGCGTTGTCTGACTGTTCCACCTGAGGCACCTTCAAGCTTTCCATAATCTAAGTTTTTAACTGGGATGCCTCGCTTAATCATTTTGCTAAATAATACGTCCTTCAGCTGCTCTAACTTGAATTCATCATCTGATAGTAAGACAAGCTCCTCTTTATCAAGCGAAATCTGACTCTTACTACCTTTAAAATCATAGCGTGTTTGAATTTCCTTCATTGCAATATTAATTGCATTCGTTACTTCAGAAAAATCAACCTTGGATACAATATCAAATGAACTTTCTTTAGACATAGCTTCCTCCTTAAACAATCCTTGTTAAATAGAGATTTCACTTTATCTCTTAATTATAGTAAAATATAGCAGTTCATACAACTATCGTGATATTAGGTGAAATTTAGATAAATGAAGCGAATAAAAAGGAGAATGAAGCATGGCATTGAGAGAATATATCGGACGGACTGTTCATTTGAAGGCAGAGAGACAGA
Source organism: Cytobacillus eiseniae (assembly GCF_017874625.1). GTDB lineage: Bacteria > Bacillota > Bacilli > Bacillales > Cytobacillaceae > Cytobacillus > Cytobacillus eiseniae. The sequence goes on from NZ_JAGIKZ010000007.1 coordinate 104,169, forward strand.
CGGACTATGGCTATTTTTTATCAGATGGTGAAGAGGATGTACTTCTGCATAAGAATGATACACATATTGAAGTAGAAGAAGGACAAGAAGTTGAAGTTTTTCTTTATACGGATTCGAGAGGAAGAATAGCGGCAACGACTAAGCTTCCTGAGATTACAACTGAAACGTATGGCTGGGCAAAGGTGAGTGATGTAAAGCCAGGAATTGGGATCTTTATTCATATCGGAATAAATAAAGATATGCTGCTTGGGGAGGAAGACCTGCCAGCACATGAGTCTGTATGGCCGGAAATCGGGGACATGCTCTATATAACACTTCGAGTCAATCGGAATGATCGTATTTATGTGAAGTTAGCTACAGATCCGATTATCCATGATATTTCAGTGAAAGCAACTAGAGAGGATTTTAATAAAAATATCCATGGGCATATTTACCGTACGGCTAAGGTAGGCAGCTGGATCTACTCCGCAGAAGGATTTAAGGGATTTATTCACGAATCACAGCGTAAGATTGAACCAAGGCTTGGCGAAAAAGTGGAGGGGAGAATAATTGATGTCAAAGAGGATGGCACGATAAATGTCTCATTGGCTCCAAGAAAAGAAGAGTCGCTAGATCAAGATTCGGAAACGATTATGGAATATTTAGCTTCAAGAAATGGGGCTATGCCATACGGGGATAAAAGTGCACCAGAGGATATTCAAGAACGTTTTCAGATGAGTAAATCTTCATTTAAAAGGGCGCTTGGACGTCTAATGAAGAACGGAAATATTTATCAAAAAGAGGGCTGGACATATACAAAGGAAGAAAAGTAAAACGAGCATGCGGCATGACCGCTTGCTCGTTTTTTGTGCTTATTTAGAAAACTATAAAATCGCGCATTGTGTATAACTTTATGAGTAGTTTAGTGTACGTCCAGCTCTGGTGCCTATCGCCTATCAAACTTCAGTACTGCTCCGCAACGATTGCGTCAAACGCGGTTAGCTCACGCTCACCGTGTTTCCTTTATCGAAAGAACCAGTCCTTCCAGTTTGTACGGCGATGATCAAGGCGTCTGCGCATTTGTATTTTTATAAATGATCGGTTTTCTTAGAATACTGGTTCTTTCCAGCCTTGCGATTTTTTTCACTCATCATATTTTTTTCATGACGGAATGCATTATTATCTTGTGCTTTTTTGTCATTATCTGAAGTTCGGGGCATATGTTCATAACTCCTTCCAAATTGTCACAGTCTACAACGTAGTATTAATAGACTGGTTCAAGTGTTATTGTCTGTCAAAATGAAGGGGAGTATGTATTTAAACCGATGATAGATGAAAAAAAGCAATTGGTATGAACCAATTGCTCAATAAGAATTATGATTGCATTTTATTTAAAAAGAATACAGCGATCGTACCGGATCCAGTATGTGAACCGATAACGGCACCGATTGAGGAAATATAAAAGTCTTTTACTTGTAATTCAGTTGATATAAGTTCTTTCATTTCATTTGCTGCAGCCTCATCATCGGCATGACTAATACCAATCACTTGCTTGTCTAAAGAATCGCCTTGCTCCTTCATAATTTCGATGATCCTTCGTTGAAGCTTCTTCTTTCCACGATGTTTTTCAATTGGAACTAGCTTTCCATCTTCAACATTTAATAATGGCTTAATGTTCAGCAGCCCACCTAAAAACGCAGATGCTTTTGAAACACGGCCACCTTTTGCTAAGTGATCAAGGTCATCCACTGTAAATAAATGCTTCGTATGCTGACAACGGAATTCAATGTCCTTAAGGATCTCATCTTTCGAAGCGCCTTCCTTTGCAAGTTTTGCAGCTGCTTGGACAATTAAACCAAATCCTAGCGAAGCACATTTTGTATCAATAATTGTAAGATTGAAATTAGGATACGCTTCTTTCACCTGTTCAAGGATCATTACCGCTGTTTGATATGTACCAGATAATTCAGATGAGAAAGCGATATAAATGCCATCTTCATTATTTTCAGCCATTTTCGTAAATGTCTTTTCAAAGAGCAGTGGAGATACTTGAGATGTCTTTGGAAGCTTGCCTTCACGGATTGCTTGATAAACAGTTTTTGGAGCAATGGTTAATAAATCTTCATATTCCGTATCATCTAGATGGACCTTTAATGGGAAAAGAGTGACATCATTTTCTTTATAAAAACTTAATGGCAAATCACTTGCACTGTCTGTTAAGATTTTGACTGACATTCTTTTTCACCTACTTTCTATTCATATATATATTCTATAAGTGTATATAAATTAGTAAAAAAAGACAATCAAAATTACTTCGCTCTGAATTATTTGCCCTTATAAGAATAATTAAGAAGATAGTTTCACAAGCTTTTATTAAGATCAATCTGTATTTCTGGAAGTTTTACTAAACATATTGGGGGGAGATTTGCTATCCAGTTACTATTGATTGCCCAAATTTTATTATTTACAAATCTTTTTCCGATTCAGCTTTATGAAAGATATGGGACGGAAACATTCGACATGTATAAAAATAATCCATTAGAGGAACAGAATTTTAGGAACGTATTCGTATCTGGAAAGAACGGAAAATATTTAATCACGGGTGAAATCCGTTCAAAAATGAATGATTTTTTTTATATTGTTGAAGATGGTCACAATGAGCTTATTAAGGAGACAAAAGCAATGGTGGAGACAGAGGATCAGCTATGGTCCAAATTTTCGATTCATCTTGATATTCATAAGAAATTACTCCCTGAGAATGGGAACATCACGTTATATATGTATGCTAAGAATAAATTAGGTGGAATGATTCACACGTACCCAGTCGTGTTAGAGAAATTTTCTAAAGAACAAAGCTGACACGAACGGTGTCAGCTTTGTAGGAAGCTTTAATAGTTACGAATGCTTTATTACATCCAATTCCTTTTCCACACTGCTTAGCTGATCTTGTTCTGCTTGAGCAGTGCTCGCAAATGCAGGGCTAATGACATTTTGAGCGGCAATTATTCGCATTTGTTGTTCAACTGGTTCCACATTTCTTGTTTCATCAACTATGCGCCTTGTTTCTTGAACCAATTGATTGTCCATTTTATATTCCTCCGAGAGAAGATTCCTTCACATTTTTCAGCTTCTCAGCTTCTGCTTCAGCATATGTCATGTGATACGGGATGCGTTCAGCATGTTTTGTTACAGAATCTACACCTTGTTGCACAAAGCGTTTCGATTTCGTACGTTTACCCAATCGAATCCCCTCCAAAAAGAAGAATGTTGAAACAACTAATTCGTTGCTTCGTTTATTAGTATGTGCAAAGTTCCTTATTTAAAAAGGGGAATTATTTGTCCTTTTCATAAAAAAGTTCCAAATAGAATTTAGAATAATTTCAAGTTAAGTAATTCATTTAAATAAACACCAACACCGTCTTCTTCATTTGATAATGTTGATTTATTTGCTGTTGTTTTTACTTGGTCAATGGCATTGCCCATGGCAACTCCATAACCTGCATAATCAAGCATTTCAAGATCATTATCTTCGTCTCCAAAGGCAATAATTCTTTCCGGAGGAATTTGGAAATAGTCAGATGCTTTTTGCAGCCCCACTGCTTTATTTAAACCTAATTTTACGATCTCAATCACATGCCATGGAGCAGCCCAACTACGATGATCGATCACTTCGGCATGAACGGCAGATAGATGATCTCGGATTGTTTTCACGTGTTCCTCATCCGTGTGGATTAACATGCTTGTTGGAGAGGCATTCAAATAGTTGCGAAGGTCACCAGTCGTAATATTAGGATTACCGAAACCAAAGATATCAAGAAGTTTTTCGTCATGATAATGTATATAGACATCATCAATCACTTCTGCAATAATATTGTGGAATTTGAAGGTGTTACATGCTTCAACAATCTCCTTAGCTACATTGACCTCTAGCGGTGAATGGTACATCCCCCAATTCGCATCTTTTGGATGATGGACAAATGCCCCGTTAAAATTAACAATCGGTGTATCAAGATCCATTTCTCGATAGTACATTTCACTTGAGCGGTATGGACGACCAGTAGCAATCATTACAATATGTCCCTGCTCACGTGCTTTTTGGATAACCATCTTATTTCTTTCTGAGATCGTTTTATTATCCTTTAATAATGTTCCATCTAAATCAAGAGCAATTAAATGTTTTTCTGGCATATAAACACCTACTTACAGTTATTTGTTTAATCCTAAGTATTAACACTTTGGAAAAAAAAGCCTACATGATACACTTATTGAAAAGTAACTTCATTTTCTATAAACACTATGTTAACAAATATATTAATATTTTGTTACTAAATAGACTTTATTCATGTATTTTTACAATATATTTGAACGTAGTTTACAAAGGGAGGCTTTATACAACAGTGATCGGAATTGAAAAGAAAAATATAAATGACATTCCGCTGCTTCATATTGTTGCTGCAAATAAAAAAGATGAGAAGCTGCCATTAATTATGTTTGTACATGGTTTTAAAAGTATAAAGGAAAAAAACCTTCATTATGCCTATTTTCTTGCAGAAAAAGGTTATCGTGTGATTCTTCCCGAGGCACTGCATCATGGTGGAAGATCAGATGGAATCTCCGGGAATCAGATGATGTACCAGTTTTGGGATATTATTTTACAAACCATTTCTGAGCTTGAGATCATCAAAAATTCTCTAGAAAAGGAACATCTAATTGATGCCTCACGTATTGGGTTAGTTGGTACATCGATGGGGGGCATGATCACTTTAGGAGCTTTAACTAAATATCCATGGATAAAAGCAGCTACTTGTCTAATGGGGATGCCTTATTATGAAAAGTTTGCCCAACTGCAATTAGATGAAATGAGAAAGAATGGACTAGAAATTCCTCTTGCAGAAGATAAAATTGCCTTTTTAATGGATAAACTAAAATCGTTTGATTTAAGTATGCAAACGGAAAAATTAGCTGGACGGCCATTGCTTTTTTGGCACGGTGAGAAAGATCCAGTCGTTCCATTTGAATATACATACCATTTTTATGAAACAATTAAACCTTTATATGAACAGCAGCCAGAAAAGCTAAAATTTATTGTTGATGAAAAAGCTGGCCATAAAGTTAGCAATGAAGGGATCAGCCAAACAGTCAGATGGTTTGAATTATATGTATGAAGCAACAATAATTTATAATTTAATAAAACTTTGATATGATACATATAAATAAAAAGAAGGAGCTGTATACATATGGAGCAAGAATTAAAAGACAGCATTATGGGGGCGCTTGAGCTTGTAGTCGACCCAGAACTTGGAATTGATATTGTTAATCTTGGATTAGTTTATGATGTGAAGATGGATGAAGAAGGATTAACAACCATTGACATGACATTAACTTCAATGGGATGCCCGCTTGCAGGTACCATTGTTGAAAATGTAAAGAGTGCTTTAACAGATATTCCAGAAGTAAAAGAAACAGAAGTAAATATTGTATGGAATCCGCCATGGTCTAAGGATAAAATGTCTAGATATGCGAAAATAGCGTTAGGCATTCGATAAGGGAAGGAATATTAAGATGAAAAATAAAGTAATCTTAGTTACTTCTGATCAGCTTGGAAAAGGGGAAAAGGAGCTCGGTGAAACGGTTCTTGAAACCTTTTTCACCCTTTTGAAGCAAAGGGATGATTTACCTAAAGCTATTTTTTGTATGAATCAAGGAGTATTTACATTAACTGAAAAATCATTGGTTTCCGTTCACATGAAGGAACTAGAAGATAAAGGTGTCGAAGTACTTGCTTGTAAAACATGTGTTGATTATTATGATGTTGAAAATATATTAATCGCTGGCAAAATAAGCGGGATGCCATCTTTCCTTGACCTAGCAGCAAAATATGAAGTAATCACTATATCTTAAGAACAGCAGATCTTTTTCTGCTGTTTTTTGTTGGACAATATATTTAAATGTGAGATTCTTCACTTATTTAATAAACAAACTCCCCTATAATTTAATTATCGATCTCATTGTACTTAATCAGACAATCCGAAATTTTCTTAAGGAAATGAAAATGGAGGGTGTTGAAGGAGGATTTATTTACATGGCTTTTAATCGTGATTTTAATTCAGATCCCTTTATTGTGATTTGGGAGTTAACTAGAGCTTGTCAGTTGAAGTGCCTGCATTGCCGTGCTGAAGCTCAGTATAAAAGAGACCCTCGTGAGTTATCTTTTGAGGAAGGAAAAACATTAATTGATCAAATTTATGAAATGAATAATCCGATGCTTGTATTCACAGGTGGAGACCCACTAATGCGACCTGATGTTTTTGATATCGCAGAATATGCTGTTAAAAAAGGTGTACGGGTTTCAATGACACCAAGTGCTACACCAAATGTAACAAAAGAAGCAATCGAAAAAGCAAAAAATGTAGGGTTATCTCGTTGGGCATTTAGCCTTGATGGTCCAACTGCAGAAATCCATGACCATTTCCGCGGCACGGCAGGTTCTTTTGATTTAACGATGGAACGAATTAAATATTTACATGAGCTAGAGATCCCAATTCAAATTAATACGGTTATCTCTCGCTATAATATTGATTATCTTGATGAAATGGCAGAACTAGTTGAAAAATTAGATTGTGTACTTTGGAGTGTATTTTTCCTTGTTCCTACAGGTAGAGGACAGGAATCAGATATGATTTCACCTGTTGAGCATGAGAAAGTATTCCAATGGCTCTATGATTTAAGTAAGCGTGTTTCCTTTGACATTAAGACAACAGCTGCACAGCATTACCGTCGTGTAGTTATTCAAAATAAAATGCGTGAAGCAAAAAATCAAAAAGATGAAATTCAGTATTTAGATGCATTAACACAACAAGGATTAACAGGATCTATCGATGGACTTGGAAGAGCACCAAAGGGAGTAAACGATGGAAATGGCTTCGTCTTTATTTCTCATGTCGGAGATGTTTATCCTAGTGGATTACTTCCTGTAAAAGCAGGAAATGTAAGAGAGCAAACAATCGGAGAAATTTATCGTGAATCACCAATCTTTCAAGATTTAAGAAATCCAGATAAATATAAAGGCAAATGTGGTGTATGTGAATTTAGACATGTTTGTGGAGGCTCACGTTCCCGTGCTTATGCAATGACAGGGGATTACATGGAAAGCGAACCGTTCTGTGTTTATATTCCAAAAGCATTAAGAAAAAAAGAGAAAACAACAAATTAAAGTATGCATAGATCATTATCAAATGTGCAGTCTTGCTCAAAGACTGCACTTTCTTTATAGGACTAAAAACGTTGAATGAGGAATGCTTGCTAACGGACACAAACATGCGGTTTAAAATTTACACAAAGGATTATTTCTGAAAAAAAGTGTATATTTATAGGCTGTTTTCTAAAGAATTGTTGTTTCATGAATCAAATGTTTTGATTGAATATAAATGCCAACTAAGTCGGTTGATTGGAGCGGAAGTTGCGAGATTCATGTGGGATGTGTTGGACAGCTGAGATCCTGCAGGACATTAAATTGGCTTCTCAGATTTCACACCGCTCGAAGGAAATGCGAATGCATTTTCGAGGAGCGATTGCTCCAAGGAGGCTCAAGCGGACAACCCCACGGAAAGCGAGCATCTGGAGCGGAAATCAACCTTTACCAATCTTTATCTTAATACTACGCAACAATGTTTGCGAAACAGCTTTAGTAAAAGAGGAAAATCGACAACATCATGACATTTTCGTGTTATGATTAACATATAGGTAATAATATGATGTAATTAGTATTGATAAAATCTTGTTATCAGATTTTGATCACTCTTAATATGGAGTTGATAAAGTGGAAAAGTTAATTATTCGAGATCAATTAAATAGACCGTTAAGAGATTTGCGTATTTCAGTTATTGATCGCTGCAATTTTCGTTGTACGTATTGCATGCCTGCTGAGAAATTCGGTCCGGACTTTGCTTTTTTACCTAAAAGTGAATTGCTAACATATGAGGAAATTGAACGTTTAGGCAAAATATTTGTTGGACTTGGTGTAGAGAAAATTAGACTAACTGGCGGAGAGCCATTACTGCGCAAAGATTTGCCGCTTCTCGTTAAAAAGCTTTCAGATATAGAAGGATTAAAGGATATTGGGTTAACAACAAATGGTGTCCTCCTACCGAAATATGCAAAAGAATTAAAAGCTGCGGGCCTTTTAAGGGTAAATATTAGTTTAGATACACTGAATAGTGAATTGTTTGGACAAATCAACGGCAGAGGTGTTGGTGTTGAAACAATTCTAGAAGGAATTAGAGCAGCGCAGGATGCTGGCCTAGGTGTAAAAATTAATATGGTTGTGAAAAAAGGGTTAAATGAGACAGAAATCGTACCGATGGCTAAGTTCTGTAAGGAACAAGGATTGCAGCTTCGTTTTATTGAATATATGGATGTTGGCAGTACGAATGGCTGGAAAATGGATGAAGTTGTAACCAAAAGAGAAATTTATGAATTGCTTAAGGAACATTATTTATTAGAGCCAGTAGATCCAGATTATTTTGGAGAGGTTGCTAAACGTTATCGATACGAAGGAACAGATGTGGATGTTGGCTTTATACCTTCTGTTTCGGAATCATTCTGTTCAAGCTGTACACGTGCTAGACTTTCTGCAAATGGTCAAATCTTTACCTGTCTATTTAATGGAGAAGGACATGACATAAAAGAATTTATGAGACGTCAAGATATGACAGATGAAGAGATTATCGAACGGATCACAGGGATTTGGAGTGGCAGAAAAGACCGCTATTCAGATGAGCGAACAGAAGAAGGCGCTAAAAACCGTAAAAAAATTGAAATGTCTTATATCGGTGGATAAGAACAAATGTGCAAGCGCCTTGATCAGCCTCAGGCACAGCACAAGACGAGCCTCACTAAAAAGGTGTCCTTTACCGATTTTTAGAGGATTGGCTTGTGACCCACCTCGAGGTCGACAAAAACGCGACGTCCTGTCGCATTGTCGACACTAGTACGTCCTGTACGTCTGGGGTAGGCGCTCCTCCTATAAGAAATACACTTATAGTCGTGTGATGCTTATGCTACCGAAGGATTCCTTGTAGAGCCGGACGCAGACAAACTTGTCGTAAAGTTATACACAACTTTCAAATTTATAGTTTCCTAAACGATATAAAAACCCCCTGTTGTACTAAAACAGGGGGTTCAACTATTCTTGATTAGATGTAACGAGGGAATAAGATATTATTTTCTAAATGAACATGCATAAAGGTTTGACCTTCAAGTGCTTCAATTCGTCTGTATACAAGTGTATATGTTCCACATGCATCAAGAGGAAGCTCATAATCAGATGTAACTTCTCTAAGTTGTCTTAGGATTTCTCCAACATGATCATGTTCTTTTTCAAGTTCTGTAATGTAGTCAACAATTTCTTGGCGATTTTCTACATCTGGGTTATCAAGCTTTTTAAGCAATGGGAATACAACTGTTTCCTCTTTCTCTGTATGCTCGATCATTTCTTTTTTAAATTCATACCAAAGCTCATAGACCTTCAGAAGCTCTGGATGACCGTCTCCGTGGACTTTCATTACTTTTGTTACATACGGGCTTAATTGGGCAAGCTCTTCTAATAGCGGAGCATGGTAGTGCTCACTAATATGCTTAATAATGTCATCAGAGCTGCTATTTGTCCAAACAGTCATATCATCTGTATCATTTTGTTCATTCACATATATTTCATTTAAATCTGCCATTAATGGATCCATTTCAATAGACAAATCAGCAGCTGCCTTGCTTAATGGGATATTTCCACCACAGCAGAAATCTATACGATAACGTTTAAAAACATCACTTGTTTTGGGTTGTGCATTTACAATATCTTTAACTAATGTTGATTCAGTAAAAGGCATAGTCATTCGATATATCCTCCTTATTTTTCATTACAATTAAAGCATAACTGATTCACAACCTTAAGCAGGTGACCGTCATCACACTTTTGAACGTTTTGGTAAATTTATCTACGGGAAAGAATGTTGTGATGTTTGTCATGTTGAATCTTTAGGGGGACATATATAATATAGAATAGAAGAAAGACAGCGTTTTTTCTAAAGAGGAGCTGATTTTTTATGTTAGAGAAAAGAAAGCCAATCCCTGTTGGAGAGGCTGTCAAACGGATTATGTTCCATGAAATTCATGGGCAAACTGAGCACGTCTCGATCAACGAAAGCTATGGAAGGTATTTATCAGAGGATTTAGTTGCGACAAGTGATGTGCCTCATTTTGATCGAGCTCCATATGATGGTTTTGCTGTTCGTACAATTGATACAATAGATGCTGCACAAACAAATCCAGTTGAATTTGAGGTTATTGATCATATTGGTGCAGGAATGGTAACTGACAAAGAAGTGGGTGCGTTTCAAGCTGTGAGGATTATGACTGGCGCACAAATGCCAATTGAATGTGATGCAGTAGTCATGCTTGAGCTCGCCAAAGCTTTTGAAAGGGATGGAAAAAATTACATATCAATTAAACGGGCATATAAGCCTGGAGATAATGTCTCTTATAGAGGAGAAGATGCAAAAGAAGGAGATATTTTAATTAAAAAAGGAACAAAAATTAATCCTGGTATTCAAGCAATCCTCGCAACTTTTGGTTATGCAGAGGTTCCAGTCGCTAAAAAACCAATCGTTGGACTTTATGCAACAGGTACGGAATTATTGGATGTGTTTGACCAACTAGAGCCAGGAAAAATCAGAAATAGCAACTCTTATATGATTGCTGCTCAAATTGAGCGTGCAGGTGCTAAGGTCCATTATTTTGGCCAGCTGCCAGATGAATTTGACACTTGCTATGAAGCAGTGAAAAATGCACTTATTAATGTAGATATGCTAATTACAACAGGTGGAGTGTCGGTTGGAGATTATGATTATTTGCCGGCTATTTATGAAAAACTAGGCGCTGAGGTGTTATTTAATAAAGTAGCCATGCGTCCTGGCAGTGTAACAACAGTTGCTCAATTAGAGGGAAAACTCCTTTTTGGGTTATCAGGGAATCCATCCGCTTGTTATGTAGGATTTGAACTTTTTGCACGACCAATTATCAGAAAGATGCTGGCCTCTGAAAAACCACATCTTAGAAAAGAAAAGGCCATCCTATCTGTAGATTTTCTGAAGGCCAATCCATTTACACGATTTGTTAGAAGTGCATTAACGGTTTCTGAAGGCCGATTCGTAGCTTCACCTAGTGGACTAGATAAATCGAATATCATTATGAGCCTTGCAGGGGCCAATTCATTAATGATTTTGCCAGGAGGAACGCGAGGATTTGAAGCGGGATCGGAAGTGGATATATTAATGCTAGAGGATTTTGATGGCAGCGAATGGCCGTGGTAACTGAACCAGTTGTTTTTCAAGTTGTAGGCTATCAAAATAGTGGCAAAACAACGGTAGTTAAACAAATTATTGAATCTCTTTCTGCAAAGCGATTTAAAGTTGCAACAATTAAGCATCATGGGCATGGGGGAAAACCAGATATTATTGAAAGCAAGGACTCTCACCAGCATATCACTTCCGGAGCTTTCGCATCATTAGTTGAAGGGGATGGAAGGATATTGCTCCAGGCTGAGCAAAATAGCTGGTTATTAGATAAACAAATTCAGCTGCTTTCATCCTTGAATCCTAATTTCATTCTTGTAGAAGGCCATAAATCTGCACACTATCCAAAGATTGTCTTAGTAAGAAATACAGAAGATCATGTATTATTGACTAAGCTAACTAATATAAAGGCAGTATTTTATTGGGGAAATGAACCTTTCGAATGTGAAGAGCAGGTTCCACCTTATGTTTCCTTTCATATAAATGATTCTTCAAGTTATGAATGGATATGCAATTTTTTGATTTGCCAGATAAAAAAGTCGTAAAAACATTGTCGAAAAACCGTCATATTTTGACGGCTTTTTTTTATTTATGTGATAATATTCACAGGTAAAATTGTAAAATTTGTTTATAGTGTAATTATAGTGATTACTAGGGGGGATTTTAGTGAAGCTTTGTTTACCAAAACAGCATGGTGCATGGGCAATGTTGATTATCCCATTCTGGCTTGGTGTTGTAGCATCAGAGTTTTTGTGGTCACATATCGCCTTTTTTATCGGGTGGTTATTTTTATATTTATCTACATATCCAATGCTTCTTTTATTCAAAAAGAAAAAAATGCAGTATTATTTGAAATGGACGTTCATATATTTTATTCCAGCAATCTTGCTGCTATTGATTCCACTTTTTGTACGACCATCGATTATTATATTCGGGCTTGTGATGATTCCGTTTTTTATTATTAATGCTTATTTTTCATCAAAAAATCGTGAACGGGCATTCCTCAATGATATGAGTGCGATATGTGTGTTTGCAATTGCAGGCTTGGCAAGCAGCTATTTAGTGAATGGTGAAATAAATAACTTAGCGATTATAGTATTTATTACTTCCATTTTGTTTTTTGCAGGATGTACCTTCTTTGTAAAAACAATGATTCGGGAGAAAAAGAATCCAATATTTAAATGGATTTCATGGGGATTCCATATCGCTGTGCCATTAGTATCGTTTGTTTTAGGCGAATGGCTCATAGCAATTGCCTTTATTCCAAGTTTATTTAGAGCATTTTATTTCTATGGAAAAGGGATGACAATGAAGAAATTAGGCATCCTAGAAATTGTTAACTCTGTTTTCTTTTTTGTGATTATGGTATTTGTATTATTGTAAAGGCGATGGAATCAGAAGAGGTTAACATATTTGAATGGCATATAAGTAAAAAAAGCACATGCAAAGCTGGAGAGACCCTGCTTCGCTTGTGCTTTTCTGTTGTTCTATTTGCTCTAGAAAATTATACGAGTGGTGCTTTACTTAAAGGGAAACTCCTTTATTGTCATGAGCCATTTAGATTCTCCGTGTGATTAAGGAGCTAAAATAGATTCGTTCTTATTCTATATTGCAAATATTAATTGGACAGTTTTCACAATCGATGGTTGTTTTTAAATAGGGTAAATCGTGAATCGTAATCATACTCTTTTCTATAGAAATTACATTGTTTTTACGGAGCTCCCCTAGCATGCGATTGACGACTTCTCTAGAAGTGCCGCAAAAATTAGCAAGATCCTGGTTTGTTAAAGCAATCGTAATTAAGATTCCTTCTTCATTTTCCACTCCATAGCTATTTGTTAGCCGAATCAAAGTTGAATAAAGGGCTCCTTTTTTTCCATGAAGGACAAGATCTCTAAATTTTGTTTGTGTTTTACGGTATTGTAAGCTAATCCATTTCATTAATTCTAATGCAAGTGAATGGTCTTGATTTAGCCTTTCCTCTAGCTCTTTTTTATTAATAATTGCAACTTCTCCGCTTTCAACGATCTTTGCATTCAACATATAATTGGAAGAAGGGCAAAAGAGTGAAAGCTCTCCAAATAAGTCTCCCTTTTGGCACATCCTTAATGTTAACTCTCGCCCATCAGGTACAATTTTGCTAATTTGAATGACTCCACTTTGAACAATATAAAGTTCATTAGCTAACATTCCTTCTTGATATAAGAAGGTTCCTTTTTCGATTTTTTTTGTATAGTGAGCAGATTGAAGCAGTTCTTCTAATTTTGTAGATATTTCTTTTTCATTCTCCAATAAAACCCACCTCTTTCAGTAGTATGAGTGTGGAAGGGATTACACGAATCATTTCTAATTAAATTGATTAATACTACTATTATATTGTAAAGATTAAAAACATCAAGAAAAAACAGTTGATTTATTTTTTGCAAGTTTCTATAATAAGAGCAACAGAAAATATATAATTATAAATTTTTATAATTAAATATACAAAAATGCTTGTCGGTTTGAAGAGGGAAATTATGAAAGTCTCAATTAATGACGTAACTAGATATTGGGGAATGGAGTTGCTGTATATTGTTCATCAGCATTTAAAAGCTCAGATTCAATCAATACTCACATATAGAAAAGGGAGGGCCTTCCTAATTAATAAAATTCGAACAGGCATGTCACGAGAGGAAAACTACTTACATTTAGAGATATTCATTTGGAACCTAATCTAGTTACAGCTGCTAAAGTAGTAATGCATGTATTAATACTTTGCTCCTTTAACAATTATAGAAATAGATGAATCAGTAAATATAATCCACCCTGTATTAAAGCATGGTATTCGATGGCCTTATAGGCTTTAAATTTTTGTTATAATTGTATAAATATAAAATAAAATATATAAATATTCATAATGAGGTGGATAAATGAACGGTTACTTGTACTTGGATGGTGATCAGTGTTTTAAAGGGCAATGGCTAACTGCGCCTCTAGAACATAATGTAAATAGAAAAATTATATTTTTTACAGGAATGATTGGATATGAAGACGTGCTGATAGATCCTACATATACGAATCAGATTGTTATTTTTACGTATCCGTTAATCGGTACTTATGGGATAAGCTACGAAGAATATATACATAAAAAACCATCTGTCGGAGCTGTCGTAGTTTATGAAGCTGTCGATGATCCGTCACATTATCAATCCACTTCTTCGCTTACTGAATACCTTGAAAAATGGAACATCCCGATGTTAAGTCATGTTGATACGAGAGCAGTTGTAAAGAAATTAAGGAATAGAAGTTCAATGTCAGCGATTCTTTCATCAAGTGAACCTATTTGAATCAATTTACATTCATATAAATGAATGAGTAGAGGAGCGTTCATACGTATGCCAAAAGATACAAGCATTCAGTCGATTCTTGTGATTGGTTCAGGCCCAATTGTCATTGGGCAAGCGGCAGAGTTTGATTATGCTGGGACACAAGGCTGTTCTGCTCTCAAAGAAGAAGGCTATGAAGTCATTCTAGTAAATAATAATCCGGCAACGATTATGTCAGATCAAGCATTTGCTGACCGCGTCTATTTTGAGCCATTAACTGTAGATAGTTTAGAGAAAATCATTGAATTGGAACGACCGGATGGGATTCTTGCTACACTAGGTGGTCAAACAGGCTTGAACTTAGCCTATCAACTAAGTGAGGCAGGTATTTTAGAACGGTTTCAGGTGAAGTTTCTTGGAAGTAGTATTGAAACGATAAAAAAGGCTGAAGACAGGGAAATATTTAGGGCATTGATGAAAGAATTGAATGAGCCAGTTCCTGAGAGCGAAATTATTCGTGATGTGGAAACAGCGAGGCGATTTGGACAGATGATCGGCTTTCCAATTATCGTTCGTCCTGCATACACACTCGGTGGGACTGGTGGAGGCATTGCTAATCATCTTGCTGAATTAGAAGCACTAGTAAAAGGCGGGTTAAACGAAAGTGCAATCAACCAATGCTTAATTGAAAAAAGTATTGCAGGGTATAAAGAAATTGAGTTTGAGGTGGTACGAGATTCAACTGATACTTGCATCATTATTTGCAATATGGAAAATATTGATCCAGTTGGCATTCATACTGGTGACTCAATTGTTGTAGCCCCTTCACAAACACTGACGAATGATGAATATCAACTTCTCCGTCAGGCGGCCGTAAAGATCGTTTCAAAACTTGGTATTATTGGGGGCTGTAATATTCAATTTGCGCTTGATCCTACGAGTAGAAATTATTATTTAATTGAGGTCAACCCAAGGGTTAGCCGATCTTCCGCCCTTGCTTCTAAGGCAACGGGCTATCCGATAGCACAAATAGCTGCAAAGCTCGCTGTTGGTTACAGCTTATCAGAACTGTATCATCCATTAACGAAGCATAAATCATCAAGCTTTGAGCCTGTTATCGATTATGTCGTTGTAAAATTTCCAAAATGGGCATTTAATAAATTCCCGGCAGCAGATCGTCGATTAGGCACACAAATGAAGGCGACAGGTGAAGCAATGGGGATGGATCGGAATCTTGAGCGGGCGCTATTAAAGGCAATCCATTCCCTTGATGGAGGAACGGATCTAAAAAAAACATATCTAATAGAAGCAGCCACAGATCATTTAGAACAAATGCTAACAGAGCAAACAGATGAAAGATTTTTCATTATTATGGAACTATTACGTCGTGGACAAAGAGTAGAGACATTATTTGAAATGACAAAGATTGATCGCTTTTTTTTACAATCCTTTAAGAAATTAGTCAATCTGGAACAGCAGGTTGCTGCTCAAACGTTTGAAACAATAACAAAATCTAAGCTGCAGATGTTTAAGGAAAAGGGCATTAGTGATCAATATTTGGCAAATGAATGGCATGTGACAGAAAGGGCCATTCGTAATAAGCGAAAAATGCTCGGTATAAAACCAATCTATAAAATGGTAGATACTTGTGCAGGGGAATTTGAAGCATATTCAAATTACTTTTACTCAAGTTATTTTGGTGAAACGGAACTAAATGTAAGAAAGGATAAGCGGAAAGTATTAATTATTGGCAGCGGGCCAATCCGAATCGGCCAAGGAATCGAATTTGATTATTGCTCTGTTCAAGCGGTCTTTGCTTTAAAGAAAGCGATGGTTGAAACGATTATGATTAATAATAATCCTGAAACAGTAAGCACTGATTATAAGATTGCCGATCGCCTCTATTTTGAGCCCCTTATCCTTGAGGATGTACTTAATGTAATTGAAGCAGAAGGAATTACTGAAGTTCTCATTCAATTTGGGGGACAGACTGCACTTAATTTGGCAGAGAAGCTTGAGGAATATGGTTTAACTTTACTAGGAATCACTTCAAATAAAATTAATCAACTAGAGGATCGAAAGCAATTTTATCAGCTGTTAGATGATTTAACGATCCCACATATGGATGGAGAGATTGTCCAATCGGAAAAGGAGCTGTCTACAGCAGTAAAGAAGATGGGATTTCCGGTTTTGATTCGTCCATCATTTGTTATTGGCGGAAAGGGCATGGAAATCATCAGCTGCAAGACGGAGCTGGAGCGGTACATTCAAAAGAATCGTATATATCCTGTTCTTGCAGATAGGTTCCTTCAAGGAATGGAAGCTGAATTTGATTTAGCCGCTGATGGACAGCATATGTATGTACCAGCAATTATTGAGCATATTGAACGGACTGGTGTTCACTCTGGAGACAGTGTATCTGTGATCCCCCCGCAATCTTTAACGTCTGATGTACAGGAAAAAATGATTGGCTATGCAAGATTGATCGTTCAAAAGCTCCAATATAAAGGCTTGATGAATATCCAATTTATTATCAATAAGGAAAAAGTCTATGTGTTGGAAGTGAACCCTCGTGCAAGTAGAACCGTGCCGATTATTAGTAAAGTGACCGATGTTCCACTCGTAGAAATTGCGACAAAAGTATTGCTTGGGAAATATCATTTGTCGAATGATGTAATTGCGCATCATTCAAATAATGATTTTGTTTGTGTGAAATATCCGGTTTTTTCAACCTATGCATTAAAAGGACTTGATTCAAAAGTAGGACCAGAAATGAAATCAACTGGAGAAGGGATTGCTATCGCTTCAACCTTTGAAGAAGCGATGAAAAAAGCCTTTCAGAATGATCGTTTAAAAAAAATCGTTCAATGGAGGATTGGGATAAAAGGCAACGGAAATGATAAAAGGTTAAAATTACTAGCTGAGGCTGCTGGGGTAAAGCTAATAGACATCGAGGATCATTATTCAATTCAGCAAATGAAAGAAATGATTGCTCTGTTCAGTCCTAACGAGTCTTTTGTGGATCGCAAGCTGAGGGAAGAAGCAATAAAAAACAGAATCATTACATTTACGGAACGGGAGACGCTAGAGGTATTTTTACAAGGGTTAGCGGTAGAAGAGTGGAGTGTGCGATCGATGGGAGACTGGCTAGATAGAGTGAAAAAAACAAAGGAAGTGAGCATAAGATGATTTCACTTGAAGTGACTGAACAACATTTGAATTTGAAAGGGAAACACTTTTTAACATTGGCAGACCTTTCTCCAGAAAGTATAAAAGGCTTACTAGCAAAGGCGCTGAAAATGAAAAAGTCCTTTACATTAGGAGAAGAGACAAACGTATTAAAGGGAAACATTTTAGGAATGATTTTCGAAAAACCTTCAACACGTACAAGAGCCTCATTTGAAGCAGGGATGCTACAACTTGGTGGGCACGCACTCTATTTAAACAGCAATGATCTACAGCTTGGAAGAGGTGAATCAATTGCTGATACTGCAAAAGTGCTATCTCAATATGTCGATGCAATCATGATTCGAACGTTCTCACATCAAACGCTTGAAGAGCTAAGTGCTCATGCATCCGTACCTGTTATTAATGGTTTAACGAATCTCTATCACCCATGTCAGGCATTAGCAGATTTATTAACTATTTATGAGAAAAAGGGTGGATGGGCTGGACAAAAGTTATGCTATATTGGAGATGGAAATAATGTAGCCCATTCTTTAATGATTGCGTCCGCAAAGACAGGAATGGATATTACGGTTGCATGTCCAAGAGGTTATGAACCAGATCCAGCAATTATCAAATTGGCCGAAGGATTTTCCAAAGCAAGTGGGTCAAAAGTAGCCATCTCCAATCATCCTATAGAAGCAGTGGAAAATGCTGATATTATCTATACAGATGTATGGACGAGTATGGGTCAAGAGGAAGAAAATGAAAAGCGTCTAAGAGAGTTTTCAGGCTTTCAAGTGAATGAGCATCTTGTCCAATATGGGAAAAGTGATTTTGTTTTTCTGCACTGCTTACCTGCCCATAGAGGAGTAGAGGTGGAAGGGGCAGTCATTGACGGACCACATTCAGCTATCTTTCAACAAGCAGGAAATCGGTTGCATGTGCAAAAAGCATTGCTTTCAGAGATTCTATAATAGGGAAAGGCCTTCTATTCACAAAGAAGGCCTTTTTTAGATTGATCATATTAGAAAACTAGTATGGGCAGATTCGGATGGTCCATGAAATGAATCTGCCTCTATTTAAGATAAAAAGAAGACAAGTGGCCCAACGATAAAGCAGTAAAGGGCAAAATATTTTAAATTCCCTTTAGCCATAATATTCATAAACCATTTTAATGAAAAATAAGAGGCAATTAAGGATGCAAAGAATGCAAGTGTATAGGGAATCGCTAATGTTGCAAGATTTGCATCTTTCATAATATCACGAATGCCTAAAATCATCCCACCTACACTAATGGGAATATACAATAGAAAGGAAAATTTTAATGAAGTTTCTTGCTTCATCCCAAGTCCCATTGCAGCAATAATCGTTGCTCCAGAGCGGCTAATTCCTGGAATGAGAGCTATCGCTTGTGCAAGTCCAATGATGATTGCGTCTTTAACTGTAAGATCAGCATCATTTTTTCTGCCACGAAAATTACGGATCAACCATAACGCAATTCCAGTTATCATTAATGTAATAGCTACTGTTTTAATACTTGCTAAGTTTTCTTCAATTATATCTTGGAATAAAACACCAATCACACCTGCTGGAATGGTCCCGATAATTAAATAAATAATAAAACGGAAATCAGCTTCCGCCTGTTTTTCTTTTGTTTTTACATATTTTATCCCATTGTGAACGAGCTTCATGATGGTTTCACGATAGATAATTAATACGGCAATTAGAGATCCTGTATTTACAAGTAAAGCAAAGCTCATGCCTTTGATTGTCAGGCCGAAAAAATGTTCAGCAATTTCTAAATGACCACTTGATGAAATAGGAATTGGCTCTGTAAGACCTTGTATAAGACCAAGAAAAACATACTTCAGTATTTCAGTGATTTCAGTCACAAATCGTTCCTCCAATAATAAAATGATATTCTCTCATTTAACTACAAAGGATTCTAATGTGTAAAGCAATAAAAAACAAAATCAAGGAACCATTTGGTAGTTTTTTTTTCAATAGTAACTTTCCTTAATGGAAAGAATATAAAAGATTTTAAAATAAGAAAGGAGGCGATTTGTCTTGGGACAAAACAGGCAATTTAGAGCAGGACAAAAAGCACCGAATAATGGGGTATATATTGAAATTGGGGAAACAGGCAGCAATGTGAACAATCCCCAATTATTAAAACTCCGTGCAGGTGATCGTTTTCCGGAAAACTCGAATCATAACCGTGTTTGGACCTACCAAAGAAAGCCATAATATTTTCACAATTCAATCGTATGAAATGAGTAGCCATCCCTTGTGGATGGCTTTACATATGCTATAATAGTAATAAAGGTCAAAAAAGGTCAAAGGGAGGTTTGAAATGGATTTAAACCAAATGACAGAAAGAGTGCAATCGGCGCTAATGAATGCACAGTCTTTAGCCATACGTGAACAGCATCAGGAAGTAGATGAAGTACATCTTTTTCTTTCGCTACTTGAACAAGAAGATAGCTTAATTGCTTCATTACTAATCAAATTACACATATCGTTGGAAACTGTGAAGAATGATCTTCAATTTCTTCTTTCAAAGATTCCTCAAGTATCGGGTAGTGGCATTGAACAGGGAAAGCTGTATATTTCAAGCAAACTTCAGCAACTTCTCGCAAATGCAGAAGTTGAAATGAAACAATTTGAGGATGACTTTCTTTCTGTAGAACACTTATTGTTAGCAACAGTCTCCTCTTTCCAATCTGAGATTGGTGTTGTGCTAAAAAAAGCAAACATAAATCGAAAACAGCTTGAGGCGGTCATTAAAGAAGTAAGGGGGAATCAAAAAGTGACATCACAAAATCCAGAAGCAACCTATGATGCCTTAAAAAAATATGGGAGAGATTTAGTAGAAGAAGTGAAGACTGGAAAACTTGATCCAGTCATCGGCAGAGATAGTGAAATTAGACATGTTATTCGAATCCTCTCTAGAAAGACGAAAAATAATCCTGTTCTAATCGGTGAGCCTGGCGTTGGAAAAACAGCCATAGTTGAGGGATTAGCTCAAAGAATTGTTAGAAAGGATGTCCCAGAAGGATTAAAAAACAAAACGATTTTTTCGCTTGATATGAGTGCTTTAATTGCAGGTGCAAAATTTAGGGGAGAATTTGAGGAAAGGCTGAAAGCGGTATTAAATGAAATTAAAAAAAGTGAGGGCAGCATCCTCCTGTTCATCGATGAAATCCATACGATTGTAGGTGCTGGAAAAACAGAAGGGGCAATGGATGCAGGCAATATGCTTAAGCCAATGCTTGCAAGAGGAGAATTGCATTGTATTGGGGCAACTACACTTGACGAGCATCGGAAATACATTGAAAAGGATCCCGCTCTTGAACGACGTTTTCAGCAAGTAGTCGTTCAAGAGCCAAATGTGGAGGATTCTATTTCCATTTTACGAGGTTTGAAAGAACGATATGAAATTCACCACGGGGTAAATATACATGACAAGGCACTTGTTGCAGCAGTTACTTTATCTGATCGGTATATTTCTGATCGCTTCTTGCCGGATAAGGCGATTGATTTAGTTGATGAGGCATGTGCAATGATTCGTACTGAAATTGATTCCATGCCGACCGAATTGGATGAAGTGACTAGAAGGGTGATGCAGCTTGAAATAGAGGAGGCTGCCTTACGTAAGGAAAGTGACGAGGCTAGTAAGTTAAGGCTATTAGCACTACAAAAGGAATTGGCTGAACTGAAGGATCAGACACATGAAATGAAGGTAAAATGGGAGCTTGAAAAAGAGGGCATTCATAAAGTCCAACAACAAAGAGAAACGTTAGAAAAATTACGACGGGAATTAGAAGAAGCAGAGAATAATTATGATTTAAATAAGGCGGCTGAACTCCGGCATGGGAAAATACCTGCTTTAGAAAAGGTACTAGAAGAGCTTGAAAATGAAGTGAACTTAAATAATAGTGATCGACTTGTAAGGGAAAAAGTGACAGATGAAGAAATTGCCGATATTGTTGCAAGGTGGACAGGGATTCCAATCGCAAAGCTTGTTGAAGGGGAAAGGGGTAAATTGCTTCGTCTAGAAAGTATTCTTCGGAAAAGAGTGGTCGGTCAAGATGAGGCAGTAGAGCTCGTAGCTGATGCTGTTCTTCGAGCAAGAGCTGGAATTAAAGATCCAAATCGTCCGATTGGTTCCTTTATATTCCTTGGTCCTACTGGAGTAGGAAAAACGGAGCTTGCCAAATCACTTGCTCAATCATTGTTTGATAGCGAAGATCAAATGATACGTATTGATATGAGTGAATACATGGAAAAGCATGCGGTTTCAAGGCTCATTGGGGCACCTCCCGGATATGTGGGATATGAAGAAGGCGGACAACTGACAGAAGCGGTTAGAAGGAAACCATATT
Source organism: Cytobacillus eiseniae (assembly GCF_017874625.1). Lineage (GTDB taxonomy): Bacteria > Bacillota > Bacilli > Bacillales > Cytobacillaceae > Cytobacillus > Cytobacillus eiseniae. The sequence goes on from NZ_JAGIKZ010000007.1 coordinate 126,354, forward strand.
CAGTTATTCTTCTAGATGAAATTGAAAAAGCGCATCCCGAAGTATTTAATATTCTACTTCAAATGTTAGATGACGGTCGAATCACAGATTCACAAGGCAGAACAGTAGATTTCAAAAACACAGTCATTATCATGACGTCAAATATCGGCTCTCAATATTTGCTTGAACGCGTTGAAGGAGAAACGGAATATATTAATGAAGAAACACGAAAAAAAGTAATGAAAACATTACAAGGTCATTTCCGTCCTGAGTTTTTAAATCGTGTAGATGAAATCACTTTATTTAAACCACTTACTTTAGCTGAAATCAAAGCAATTGTCACTAAACTTATTGATGAGCTTCAGGAAAGGCTATCAGATCAGCAAATAAAACTATTTATAACCGAAGAGGCAAAAGAATATATAGCTGAAAATGGTTTTGATCCTATTTATGGGGCGAGGCCATTAAAGCGTTTCATTCAAAGAAATGTTGAAACTATGCTTGCTAGGAAAATAATTGCAGGAGAAATTATCGAATTAGCAGAAGTTAGTATTTCAATGGGCAACAATGAGCTTTCATTGCAAGTAAAATAAAATGAGTCATCCTGATTTGTTTCAGGATGACCCATTTTTCGAGCAGGCATTAAACCGATAGTAGTTAAGTTCGGTAAGTAATGAACACTTGATATTAGTGAACCGTTTGCTTATTGTTTGAATCATCAGGAATAATTACTGCAACTATGAAAATAAGGATAGTTGCACATACTGCAAGAATAGTACCTGTTTGGAGATTGAAAGCTGCACCGATCATTGAACTAACAACATAGTTAATCATTTGAACAAGTAAAAATGTCCAGAAAAAAGTCAAAAAGTACCTCACTGAATTCACCTCTTACATTATAAAATCCCTTTTCATCTTATCATAAGCAGTCTGATAATTAAACGCTATTTTATCCATATATTGAATTTTGTCAGTAAATATGGATGATATTTATTTAATATATTATTGTCTCCACTAAAATAGGCTAAACCCCTTTCATTTTATGTGATGCTTCATACATTATTAGGAACAACTTTAGTAAAGGAGTTTTTATAATGGAAAGCCGAAACTTTCAATTGGATGCCGAATGGAATATGATTCACTATCCCGAAAAACCAAGTGGTTTCGGTATCCTAATTCTGGGAGATGAAAGAAACTTTGTCCATGCTGATGGCAGCTTTTGGACACAGAATGAGGGAAAATCACTATTACTAAACAAATGTAAAGATGAAGGATATACAATCTTTTATTCCAATCTTTATGGAAAGAGCTGGGGAAATGCAAAAGCAGTGAATCTGGCACGAAGACTATACGAGCATATAATCCGTACAGAAATTATTAATGAAAGGGTGCATCTCATTGCTGAAGGGATGGGGGCGTTAGTTGCTTTAAAATTACTGAATGAAATGGGCCCATCACAAATCAGAGCTTGCGTATTAATCAATCCAATCCTTTCCTTGCACGATCATTTAGAATTAGAAAGAGAACATAAATTTTATTATAAAAAATTAATAAAAGAGTTATCTGTCTCTCTTGATACGGATACAGCTGAACTAGAAACAATCACAAAAGGAATGAATGAATATGATATCATTGAGAATAATGATATTCCGATGAAAATTATTCAAGTTTTATATGATCGACGGGCATATAAGCAAGCAAATTTATTGAAAAAACTTACAGTTACAAGGAAAGAAAACGAAATGCCGCTTTCTATATGTTATATTTTACCCGAGAAAAGGAACCAGATTGATGGTCAAATATTGAATTTCCTAAAACAATATGAACGTATCTTATAAAAAGACAAAGGAATAGAAATAAAGAGGAGAATACATGCATAGGATACACTGAGAATATTCAGGGAGGCCTATGCATGGGAAATGCTTTAATTATAGGGACATTTGAAAATATTGGGTTTCATTTTTGTACTTCCTATTTAGAGGAGGGGTACGAAGTAATTGGGATTCAATTCACGAGCAGTATAGAAGAGGAGATTCTTGAGAATAAACGAATGGCAATTGGAAGAAACGCCAATTTTATTGAGAAGTCTTTTAAGGAATGGTTGCCAACTGCTACAATTAATGAACGAACTTCTATTATTATTGATCTCTATCATTTCCATTTGAGAGAAAGTGTGCTTAAATTAGAAGGCTCTGAAATAATTGAGAAGTTTCTTGATAAAAATGAAAGGGCAATTAATGAAACAAATTCAAAAGTTATTTTTCTTCTTCCCATACAGAGACCTCAAGCCACAGATGAGCTATTTAGTAGACTCTTTAAAAATAGAATAACGAGTCCATATGAATATCTTCATTTTGAGGAAGAGTTAAAATTAGAAAAAGGCGATTATCTTCACATAATTGAAGAAGGATTCTAGAGAAGTTGAAAAAACACTTTTCAATTCCCGTCTGTTAGGGGTAGAATAAAAAGAGTTTAGTATAATTCTCAATTCATTCAAGACATATTGTGATGTGGCTATTTCAGAGAGGCGGAGTAAAGGGAGATGCATAGAAATTTCTTGCGTTTTGGGATCCTTCTTTTAAGCCTTCTTTTATTGGCCTCCTGTGGACAGGCAATGTCTACAGGAAATCTTAAGAAAGCTGGTTTGTTAGTCCCTGATACAGTGAATGATCAAGTTTGGGGGACAAAAGGCTATAAAGGAATGTTAAAGATACAATCCCATCATAATGTTGAAGTATATTATAAAGAGGGCATGAACACACAGATGATCGTGGAACGAACAATTAAAGAGTTTGATCAAAAGGGTGTAAATCTTATATTCGGACATGGCAATGAATACGTGGAGTTCTTTAATAGAATATCCAAAGATTATCCTCATATTCATTTTGTTAGTTTTAATGGAGATGCCGAAAATGAAAATACGACAAGTTTAAATTTTGAAGGATATGCGATGGGTTTTTTCGGGGGAATGATTGCAGCGCATATGACGAAAACAAATACAATTGGAATTATTGCTGCATTTGAATGGCAGCCTGAAATAGAAGGCTTCTTTGAAGGGGCCAATTATGAAAATGAAGATGTGAATGTTGTCATCGAATACGTAAGTGATTGGGATGATGACAATAAAGCAATTGAATACCTCGATAAGGTAATGGCTAAGAATGCTGATGTAATCTACCCAGCAGGAGATGGCTATAATGTTCCTGTTATCGAGAAAGTGAAGGAAAAAGGGCATTATGCGATTGGTTATATCTCAGATCAATCTGATTTAGGTGAATCCGTTGTCCTAACAAGTACAATTCAAAATGCCGATATACTATATGAACTTGTGGCTAAACGTTTTAATGAAGGAAAATTAGAGTCTGGAAATTTATCTTTTGATTTTCAAGACGATGTTATTGCACTTGGGAAATTCAGTCCAAAAGTTGACAAGGAATATATCGAATATATTCAAGCAGCGATTGAAAAATATAAATTAACGGGTAAACTACCAAATGAATGAAGATAGTCGAAAGATGGAGGGACTTAATTGATGCAGCAACCAGATAAAACAATGGAATTTATGGCCATCGCCATGAAATACTTACCAGAAGCAAAACAGCAGTTAGATGAAGCAGGAATTCAACTTTCTATTGAAATGATTCAGCCATTCATGTCGTTGTTTACACAAGTAATGAATGAAGCATATGAGATCGGAAGAGCAGATGCATTAAAGGAAACAGAATAAATAATAGAAATAATTGTACCGGCCAGCGATGTAGATGCGGCCGGTTTTTTGTTGTTTAAAAAAGGGGGAAAATAATTGGCAAAGGCGGCTAATAAATATCAGCGATTAAAGGCGTAAATAAAAACTGACAGATAAAAGCTTGAATGAATGAAGTTGAAGGAGATTATGTGTTGCCTTCGTCCGATGTTACCTCAAAAGCCTAATCAATGTCTTATGGAGTGTGTGTTGATCAAAGCTAACTACTCCATAGAAGGTGTGCAGAATGGCTCGTTGCTAATTTAATGTAGTGAGCATTAATATTTAAGAAAATAGTCTAATTAAAAAATATTGCTTTTTCACATGGAAATTTGATAAAATTAGTACCAAGTCATAATAATTGATAATAAAATATATAAAAACTGAAATGTAGATAAAAATATTCGTCTGAAACTGTGTTTTTAAAAAAGGAGTGGGATCAATGAACGCAGGAATTATTGGAATTGGCAGATGTCTTCCGGAGAAAATTCTTACGAATGCTGATTTGGAAAAAATGGTGGATACATCTGATGAATGGATAAGAACAAGAACGGGAATTGAAGAGAGAAGAATAGCAGATGATCAAACAGATACGTCTGAATTAGCCTTCGTAGCAGCAAAAAATGCGATAACCAATGCAAATATTCCTGCAGAGGAAATAGGGATGATTATTGTTGCAACTGTTACTCCAGACAATCCATTTCCGTCAGTGGCAACCATCCTTCAAGAAAAATTAGGAGCTGTGAATGCAGCAGCAATGGATGTAAGTGCTGCATGTGCAGGCTTCATGTATGGTATGATAACAGCAAAACAATTTGTTGAAAATGGTGTCTATAAGTATATTTTAGTAGTAGGTGTTGAGAAGTTATCAAAGATTACAAATTGGGAAGATCGAAATACAGCTGTTTTATTTGGAGATGGAGCTGGAGCGGCTGTCCTTGGACATGTATCAGAAGGAAGAGGGATTCTCTCCTTTGATCTTGGGGCTGATGGCTCAGGCGGAAAGCATTTATATCAAGAGGACTATATTGTTATGAATGGGCGTGAAGTATTCAAATTTGCTGTTAGACAAATGGGTGAGAGCAGTGTGAAAGTGCTTGAGAAAGCGGGCCTATCTAAGGATGATGTTGATTTTCTTATCCCACATCAGGCAAATATTCGTATTATGGAGGCTTCTAGACAGCGCTTAGAATTACCTGAAGAGAAAATGTCAAAGACTGTCCATAAGTATGGGAATACTTCATCTGCTTCAATTCCAATTTCTTTAGTCGAAGAATTAGAAGCAGGAAAGATTAAAGATGATGATTTAATTGTGATGGTTGGCTTCGGTGGAGGCTTAACCTGGGGAGCGATCGCTCTCCGTTGGGGTCGTTAATAAAAGTAAATAGAATAAATAACTTTCTTACGTAAAGGAGATATAATGACAATGAATAAAAAAAGAGTTGTCGTTACAGGGATTGGAGCTGTAACACCACTTGGAAATAACACACAAACAACATGGGAAAATATTTTAGCTGGCGTATCTGGTGTAGGACCGCTAACAAGAGTGAATGCAGATGAATATCCGGCAAAGGTTGCTGCAGAGGTAAAGGATTTCAATATTGAAGAGTATATTGATCGCAAAGATGCTCGAAAGATGGATCGATTTACACATTATGCTGTAGCTGCATCGTTAATGGCAGTTAAAGATGCAAATTTAACAATTAATGATGAGAATGCTCATCGTGTTGGTGTTTGGATTGGCTCTGGAATTGGTGGCATGGAAACTTTTGAAAATCAATTTGAAACGTTCCTTAATCGTGGATACCGCAGAGTAAGCCCATTCTTTGTACCAATGATGATTCCTGATATGGCCGCTGGTCAAGTATCTATTACTTTAGGTGCAAAGGGTTTTAATTCATGTACAGTTACAGCTTGTGCAACAGGAACAAACTCGATTGGCGATGCTTTTAAAGTGATTCAACGCGGGGATGCAGTTGCAATGATTACAGGTGGAGCAGAGGCACCGATTACGAGAATGTCTGTAGCCGGATTCTGTGCAAATACCGCATTGTCGACAAATCCTGATCCAAAAACAGCAAGCCGTCCATTCGACCAAAATCGTGATGGATTTGTAATTGGTGAAGGTGCAGGAGTCGTCGTGCTAGAGGAGCTTGAGCATGCGCTAGCTCGTGGAGCAACGATCTATGCTGAAATTGTTGGCTACGGGTCAACAGGTGATGCATATCATATTACAGCACCTGCACCGGCTGGTGAAGGCGGCGCAAGAGCAATGAAAATGGCCATTGAAGATGGTGGATTAAAACCAGAAGACATTGATTATATTAATGCACATGGTACAAGCACCGATTATAATGATAAGTTTGAAACATTAGCTATCAAGGAAGTATTTGGTGAACATGCATATAAATTAGCTATTAGCTCAACGAAATCAATGACTGGCCATCTTCTAGGGGCAGCTGGTGGAATTGAAGCCATTTTCTCAGTACTTGCCATAAAGGATGGTATGTTGCCACCAACGATTAATTATGAAACACCAGATCCAGAATGTGATTTAGATTATGTTCCGAATCAAGCAAGAAAGAAAGACTTAAAGGCGGTCATGAGTAATTCATTAGGCTTTGGCGGCCATAATGCAACGATTGTTTTTAAACAATATAAATAATGTTAGCCAAAAGACCAAATCAATTTTGATTTGGTCTTTTGATTACGCTCTATTCTAAAAGATTTGTTTTTAAATTAAATGTGATTGAATGGAGCACATGTGAGCGGAAATCAGCCTTTACCAATTATGTGTGAAATATCATCAATCTTGGCGAAAACAGCCTTTGATTAAATAAATAAAGTATGTTTACGCATCACTCCATTTTCGATTCTGATCGAACGAACGAAAAATCCATCATCTCATAATCTATAGAAAGAATTGTAAGGCGGTGGGGGAATGGGGGTAATTAGGACGGATGAGTGGCTGGATAAAAATTTTGCTGATCCGTTAAAAATTTGCGAGGAGCTAAAAGAATCTTTTGGGAATGATGAAAGAAAGAACATCTATCAGTATTTGCTGAAATTTGGAATGTATAAACCAAATAACCAAACATATCGAGATTTTCAAAAATTAAAGGAAATGAATATGTGGGAATGTGTAGAAGAGATCTTTACTAAGTATCAAAAAAAATGGAAAGGGCCGAATATACCTGTATATATCTTTCCTATTATGGCAACGAACGGCCTTTTTCAAAAAAGTAGCTTTAAGAAAGCAGGATTAGCATTTATCGATAAACTCTTTCTGTTTCTTTCACCAATAGAAGATGAAAGGGAAATAGAAGCACTCCTCGTTCATGAATACCATCATACATGCAGATTAAATAAACAAGGAGAGAAAGTAGCAGATTTTACATTGATGGATTCTTTGATTTTAGAAGGTCTAGCAGAGCATGCGGTTAAATTATATTGTGGCGAAAAATATCTTGCGGAATGGTGCAATTATTATTCTAGAAAAGAAACTCAACAATTTTGGGAAGAAAGATTACAGAACAAATTAGACGTAAAAAAAAGGGATAAGTTACATGATGAAATATTATTTGGAATGAATGGTTACCCGAAATTGATGGGATATGCCGTTGGCTACGAACTTATTTCAATGTTCAATAAGAAAAATAAGTTAACAATTAGAGAATCCTTTTTTATGGAATCTAAGCGTTTTATTAAAGATCTTAAATCAGAATAGTAGATAAAGCAGGCCTAGGGAGTATCCTTATTGTCCTGCTTTTTTTATTTTAGAACAAACTCCAAGTCTTTTAATCTAACAATTTTAATTACATAGATTTTTAACAAAAGGATGAATATTTTAAAAACTTCTTGAATTCGTAATCTTTCTGTAATAATATACTATTAAATAATAAAAGATTTTAAATAGGTGGAATATATTGAAATTACTTTCAAATATATTTTCATATAATAAAAGTGGAAATTAATTAACGATTCCGAGTAGAAAAAGAATGCTTGGAAGAGGCATGATTTCCTAGATGGACGGAGGTCACTATGACAGCTTTATTAGAATTAAAAAATTTAAAAACGCATTTTCAAAGAAGGAAAACAACCATTCCTGCTGTTGATGGGGTAGATCTTGTTATAAATAAAGGTGAAACCGTTGCTCTTGTAGGTGAATCGGGTTCAGGTAAAAGCATTACATCCCTTTCAATTATGCGATTAATCCCAAGCCCTCCTGGAAAGATTGTGGATGGGGAGATCCTGTTTAATGGCAATGATTTAGTAAAGCTTTCTGATAATGAAATGTGCAAAATCCGTGGCAACGATATCTCTATGATATTTCAGGAGCCAATGACATCACTAAACCCAGTTTTGACAATTGGTGAACAAATTATTGAAGTACTTATGTATCATCAAAAGATGTCTAAAAATGCTGCGAGACAAAAGGCAGTTGAAATGCTTGAATTAGTAGGCTTTTCTCGTGCAAAGGCATTAATTGATGATTATCCACATCGTTTATCTGGTGGGATGAGACAGCGGGTAATGATAGCTATAGCTATGAGCTGTAATCCGAAACTGCTTATTGCAGATGAACCAACGACAGCACTTGATGTAACGATACAGGCACAAATCCTTGATTTAATGAAAGAATTAAGTAAAAAGTACGACACTTCTATTCTTTTAATTACACATGATTTAGGGGTAGTATCAGAAATTGCTGATCGTGTAGTCGTTATGTATTGTGGGCAAGTAGTGGAAGAAGCTTCAGTAGATGATTTGTTTGAGGAGCCACTCCACCCATATACAAATGGGCTAATGGGATCGATTCCATCACTTGATGGAGATGTAGATCGACTTTATTCGATTGCAGGTACTGTTCCACCTCCAGAACACTTTCCAGTTGGGTGTCGATTTGCACCTCGATGTCCCCATGCATTTGACCGATGCAGAAATGAGGCACCTGCATTACAAAGGAAAGGTTCACGCTCAGTTCGCTGCTTTTTACATGATGATAAGGAGGCAACGGTATGAACGGTACAACAATAGAAAAGAAAAGTCTACTAAAAGACAATAGGGATTCCGATTATATTTTAGAAGTGAATGATCTAAAAAAACACTTTCCGATAAAAGCAGGATTTCTTCAAAAAACAGTCGGTTCAATTAAAGCCGTTGATGGTCTTTCCTTCAAAGTAAAAAAAGGAGAAACGATCGGTTTGGTTGGTGAATCAGGCTGTGGAAAATCAACTGCTGGAAGAACGCTTATTCGCTTATATGAGCCTACTAGCGGAGAGATTATCTTTAAAGGTCGGAATATTTCAAATATTGGCGAAGGGGAATTAAGGCGCTCTGTCAGAAAAGATATTCAAATGGTCTTTCAAGATCCTTATGCATCATTGAATCCTCGAAAAACTTTAAAATCTATTTTAAGTGAGCCAATGATTACCCATAACTTATACGGCAGTAAGGAAAGACAAGAAAAAATCCAAGATTTATTAGATAAGGTTGGATTCAACCCATTATTTATTAATCGATATCCACATGAATTTTCAGGTGGACAAAGGCAGCGTATAGGAATTGCTCGAGCTCTTGCTTTAAATCCAGATATGATTATTGCAGATGAGCCAGTGTCTGCCCTTGATGTATCCATTCAAGCTCAAATTATCAATTTGATGGAAGATTTACAAGAAGAATTAGATTTAACCTATGTGTTCATCTCTCATGATCTTAGTGTTGTTAGACATATTAGTGATCGGGTAGGGGTGATGTATCTAGGAAAGATTATGGAATTTGCTAGTAAAAAGGATTTGTATGAAGAACCATTGCATCCATACACTCAAGCTCTTATGTCCGCTGTTCCAGTTCCTAAGAGAAAGGGAGCGCAAGCGAGGGAAAGAATTATTCTCAAGGGGGATTTACCTAGTCCGGCAAATCCACCACAAGGCTGTGTATTCCATACAAGATGCCCAGCAGCTACACCAATGTGTAGTGAACAAATACCAAGCTTTAAAGAAGTGAAAAAAGATCATTTTGTTGCCTGTCACCTATATTAATAGATTAGGTGAACTAGGAATAGAAACTTCAGAATATTGGAACTTTAGGTGGTTATTAAATGCCTTGAGACCTTTCATAGGGGGCAAGCGTTTAGTATATAAAATTCTTTGAAGGGGGGCGGTATTTTCAAACGTTCTCTACAAGAGGATTTAGAATTACAAACTATTAAGGGGGAAAATGAATGAAAAAGTCGGCATGGTTTTTAGTAGGTTTAATGCTTGTATTATCAATGTTCCTTGCAGCATGTTCTGGTGGCGGCGAAACAACGACAGAACCAGAAGAACCAGCAGAGGAAACGCCAGCGGCTGAAGAGCCAGCAGAAGAGCCTGCAAGCAATGATCCAGTAACAGGTGGAGACCTAATTATTGGTTCTACTGGAGCACCAACAATGTTCAACACGCTTTATTCAAGTGATGCTTCAAGTTCTGATATTGAAGGAATGATCTTTGATAGTTTAATGGGTTCTGATTTAGAATTCAACCCAGTTACTGATGGGGGATTAGCTGAAACATTTGATGCGTCAGAAGATGGTAAAGAATTCACAATTAAAATTGTTGAAAATGCAAAATTCCATGATGGAGAACCATTAGATGCAGACGATGTTGTATTTACATACAACATTCCATTAAGCCCTGATTATGATGGAGTTCGTAAATCTTATTTCGAAAACATTGAAACAGTTGAAAAAGTTGATCAATACACTGTTAAATTTACTTTAAAACAAGTAGATGCACAATTCCCAGTTGTAAGCCTTGGTTTCGGGATTTTACCTGAACATATTTTAGGTGAAGTTCCAGTTGCTGATATGGGCGAGCATGAATTTAATACGAAAAACCCTATCGGTTCTGGTCCATTCAAGTTTGAAGAGTGGAAAGATGGCGAGTATGTAAAAGTTGTTGCTAATGCTGATTATTGGGATGGTCGTCCATACCTAGATTCTATCACTTACAAACTTGTTCCAGATGCAAACGCAATTCTTGCTCAATTACAAGCTGGAGATATCGATTACTATGCTGGTATTGCACAGCCTGACGTTCCAACAGTTGAAAGCTTTGCAGATGCAGCTAACCTACGTCTAGAATCAGGTTTGGCTCTTTCTTACACATTCTTAGGATTTAACCAACGTATCGAGAAATTCCAAGATAAAAATGTTCGTCAAGCAATTACACATGCAATTGACCGTAAAGCAATTGTTGAAAACGTAATGTCTGGACTTGGTGAAGTTGCACACGTTCCAGAAAGTCCATTAAGCTGGGCATATAATCCAGATGTACCAACGTTCGAATATGATGTTGAAAAAGCAAAGCAAATGTTAGCTGATGCTGGCTGGACTCCTGGGTCTGACGGCATTCTTGAAAAAGATGGCGAAAGATTCTCAGTAGAAGTAAAAACAAACCAAGGAAATAAGGTTCGTGAAGATATCGTTGTTATTCTTCAACAACAATTAAAAGAAGTTGGAATCGAAATTAAACCGCAAATCGTTGAATTCAGTGCATTAATCGCTGATATCGACCCAGGTGTATGGAATTTTGAAGGTATCGTTCTTGGCTGGAGCTTGGGTGTAGACCCAGATCCAAGTGGAATCTTCCACACGAAAGAAATTGAAGCAGGTCTTAACTTTACTGGTTACTCAAACCCAGCGCTTGATGAGCTAATGGATGCACAGCTTCAAGAGCTTGATAAAGAGAAGCGTAAAGCAATGATTGGTGAAATTCAAGCAGGTCTTGCTGAGGATCAACCATACACATTCCTTTACTACCCAGAAGAATTCCGTGCTGTTCCTAAGAATCTAGAAGGCTATGAATTCCATCCGAAAAACCAAATGTACCACATCAACAAATGGTGGTTAAAAGCTGAATAATAAGTGCTTTTGAATGAAAGGAAAGTAAGGGATGTTGACCCTTCCCTTACTTTCTCTTTGATTTAAACTAAATCCTGAAAATTCTACTGGTTAGTTTGAATAGCCACGTATTTTAAATAAAATGAGAAGAATGAGAGGGAGAATAGACGATGGTCTCATACATTATTAGACGAACATTAATGGCTATTCCCTTGTTACTTGGAATTACCATACTGTCCTTTGCAATCATAAAGGCTGCACCAGGAGGTCCAGTTTCGATGCTTATGGACCCAAGTATGAAGCCTTCGGATCGAGAAAAGTTTGAAGAGAAGTATGGGTTGAACGAACCCGTTCATATCCAGTACTTTAAATGGCTCGGTAATATGGCACAAGGTGACTTCGGAAACTCTTTAATTAAACGTGGAGTTCCTGTTAGTGAGTTGATCATGAACAGACTTCCTAATACATTATTGCTCATGCTTGTTTCAACAATTTTAGCTGCAATTGTTGCGATTCCCTTTGGGATATATTCAGCTATGCGGCCTTATACGAAAATAGATTATACAGTAACCGTAGGTTCATTCCTGGGGGTTGCTACTCCTAATTTCTGGTTCGGGTTAATGTTAATCATGGTCCTATCAGTAAACCTTGGCTGGTTTCCAACTGGTGGGGTATCTACATTGAATGCACCATTTAGTCTATGGGATCGTATTCATCATTTAATCCTTCCTGCATTTGTTCTGGCGACAGCAGATATGGCAGCATTAACGAGATATACAAGATCCTCTATGCTTGATGTGTTAAAGCAGGATTATATTCGTACAGCTATGTCAAAAGGTTTTATGGAAAAGAAAGTTGTTCTAAAACATGGATTACGTAATGGGATGATTCCAATTATCACATTATTCGGGCTAATGCTTCCGTCTTTTATTGGTGGAGCTGCAATTACTGAGAAAATATTTGCATGGCCTGGAATTGGTTCATTATTTATTGATTCTGCTTTCCAAAGAGACTATCCAGTGATTATGGCATTAACTGTTGTTTCAGCCATTCTAGTAGTTGTCGGAAATTTATTAGCAGATATTATGTACGCGATATTTGATCCGCGTATTGAATATTAAGGAGGGGTTATTATGTCACAAAGCAATGTGGAAATCACACAAGAGGATTTACAACTAAACCCCAATTTAAAAGATAAGCCTGATACGTTAACAAGAATATTTTTTCAAAAGTTTATGATGAACAAACTTGCTGTTATCGGCGCAGTCGTATTATTCATTATCATTCTATCGGCAGTCTTTGCACCAATTATTTCACCGTATAGTTTTGAACAGATGAATTTGATTGATAAGCTTAAGCCGCCTAGCAGTGATTATTGGCTCGGTACGGATCGTTACGGGCGCGATATTTTCACAAGATTATTATTTGGTGGACAAGTTTCATTACTAGTTGGATTTGGATCTGTTCTTGGTGCATTAATAATTGGTGTATCAGTTGGTGCTCTTGCAGGATATTACGGTGGAATAATCGACGCAATCCTTATGCGATTTGTTGATATTGTTATCTCTATTCCTAGCTTTTTCCTATTAATTACTATTGTGACAATCTTTGATCCAAGTGTTGGAAATTTGATCCTTATCTTTGCGTTAACGAGTTGGACAAGTACTGCTCGACTTGTCAGAGGAGAATTTTTAACATTACGATCAAGGGAATTTGTCCTTGCTTCTAAGACGATTGGAACAAAATCTTACAAAATTATTTTTAGTCATATTTTGCCAAACGCGATGGGGCCAATCATTGTATCTGCAACATTATTAGTAGGGTCGGTTATCCTAGCAGAGGCAGCACTCAGTTATTTTGGACTTGGAATTTCACCACCGACAGCGACTTGGGGGAATATGCTACAGGATGCACAGAACTACACCGTAATGAAAACAGCACCATGGTACCCGTTTTTCCCAGGATTACTCATCTTACTTACTGTACTTTCCTTTAACTTTATTGGTGATGGTCTAAGAGATGCACTAGATCCTAAAGCGATTGAATAAAGGAAATGAACTAAGTAGCTAAAAAAAGTCTCCAAGTGGATGGAGGCTTTTTATTATTGTTATTGTTTAGGAAATTTTAAATTCGCACGTTGGATATAACTTTTTGAATTATTTAATCTAGGTCCAGCTTCGGCTCCTATCGCCTACCAAACTTCAGTCCTGCTCCGCAACGATTGTGTCGAACTCGGTTAGCTCATGTTCACTTTGCTTTCTTATCTAGAGGGGCAGTTATCCATTTTTTACGGCGATGCTTAGGCGCCTGCGCTTTTATTATGGACTTCGCCTTTTCTATAAATGTAATGATTCATCTTCAAATTTAGGAATAATTTTACTTCTGACTGCCCATACTGAGAGACAAATAGTAGTTGGAGTGGGGGTTAAAGGATGTTATATCTTCATGACGTTTGGGTGAACTGGTTTGAAGGTGAAGAAAATGGCTACAATGTTTGCCATTTTCATGAATGGCGTAAAGATGATGGTGTAGAACTGCTTGACCAGGTACCATTACTGAAAATTGATCCCATATTATTTAATTACATTGAAAATGATTTATCGGAATTGCCTCAACAACTTTTAGATGATATTTATCAAAAGGCGTATTTACGGAAAAATCATGAACGTGTACAACTAGAATATTGCTTTGTTATTTCTGATGGGATGGGTATTTTAGCTATTGATACGATTGGATATAATATACCAATTCGTAAAAGCAGGCTGATTCCCCGTCAGGAACAATTGGCCTATGAAATGCTTGAAAACCATGATGTAATTTCTTACTCGTTTAACGATCAAAGTGCATTGAAGGATTTTCATATTCTTTCGCCATCGCCTGAACTAATGCATGGGTTAACAAGAAAGGAAAGACAATTAAAGCAATTAATGTTTATGGCACTCGACCAATTATATTCATCGAAAAATGAGGCTGAAGTACGGTACTGGTACACTGAATGGAGCCCTGAATACTATTCTGAAATCCAACAAATGGAATTTGAACAAGCATGGGTACAGCTGTTTGAACAAAGCAAATATGGGTGGACAAATAAGCATGAGCATTTCTGCGAAAATCTAATAAAAGGTCAGCCATTCTTTGAGAAACTGTGGGAAATGGAACATGGACCAAAAGTAAATTAAAAAAGGAGCTGATTTCGGCTCCTTTTTTGAATAAATTGTAGTTAATTTCTTTTCCGTCCTAAGCCCATTGCATTTTCCATTTTCTTTAGCATTTTATTGGCAACTACTTGGGCTTTTTCAGCACCTCGATCAAGAATTTCATCAAGCTCACTTGACTCCATAAGTTCATGATATCGCTCTTGAATTGGTTTAATTTCATTAATCACTACTTCTGCTAAATCAGATTTAAAGTCTCCATATCCTTTACCTTCATATATACTTTCAATTTCACTAATCGTTTTACCAGAGAAAATGGAGTAGATGGAAAGGAGGTTAGAAACACCAGGCTTGTTTGCCTGATCATATTTAACAATTCCTTCAGAATCGGTTACTGCACTCTTAATTTTCTTCTCAATTTGCTTAAGGTCATCAAGTAATCGTATAGAAGCTTTATTATTTGCATCTGATTTGCTCATTTTCTTCGTAGGATCCTGTAGAGACATAATTCGTGCACCGACCTTTGGAATACTCACTTCAGGTATGGTGAAAATGTCATTATATTTTTTATTAAATCGTTCAGCTAAATCACGTGTTAATTCAAGGTGCTGCTTCTGATCCTCACCTACTGGCACAAGATCTGTATTATATAACAAAATATCAGCGACCATTAATGGTGGATATGTTAATAGTGCTGCTGAAACGGCATCCTTACCAGCAGACTTATCTTTGAACTGTGTCATTCTTTCAAGTTCACCAATATAGGAGATACATTGCATCATCCATCCGGCCTGTGCATGAGCAGGTACTTCAGATTGAATAAATAGAGTTGCCTTATCAGGGTTGATTCCAACTGCTAAATAAAGAGCTGCGAGACTGCGAATATTCTTTCTTAATTCTAATCTTTCTTGTGGAACTGTTATTGCATGCTGGTCGACGATACAAAAATAACAGTTGTATTCATTTTGTAATTCAACGAATTGCTTTAGAGCACCAATATAATTCCCTAGTGTAATTTGACCGCTTGGCTGAATGCCAGAAAAAATAGTCTTCATTTCATTTTCCTCCTTTAATATATGGATAACAAGAGTGAATAGATGTAGTCTTTACGCTAAATGGAGTAGCCATTCAAATAAAAAAACACAAAAAAGACCATTCGTCTCCTAAATACATAGGGACGAATGGTCCGCGTTGCCACCCTAATTACTCAATAATGAGTCACTCATCATCCATGCATGAATCATGCATGGATCCTCTATAACGTGAGGACACGTCTCAGTTGGGAAAACCAACAGAAAGAAAGCTCAAAAGTCCATTCTATTTATATGGTTACTTGTTTCCACCATCCACAAGCTCTCTGAAAAACCAGCATAAATGTACTACTCTTTATCATAGCCATTGCATTTATTATATTATATGTATTATATTAGTAATTGGGTATAAAAATCAAGTCGATATAGAAGAGTAAGTAAATTGAATTCGTCTTCCTTTTTTTTGTGTATTACTAATGTTATTTTTATAAAATATTATTCAAATATATGCAAAAAAACACGAAAATTGACGAATTTTAATTTTTTTTTAGGCCCTCAAAACTCTTATTTTACAAGTGTTTTGAAAAAAAAAGATCTGATAGATTGATATATAACAGAGAAAACCCACTTGCAATAAATTTTTAAACTATTTATAATAAACCTAACAAACGAATACTTTACGATTTTGTTACAAATTTTACACGAATATGACAATGCGAATTTTAGGGTAGTTATTATTGTAGAATAAGAGTGAATTTGCAGAAATTGTACAGATTATTATATGGTAGGTACCTGATAGTATTAGGTAAATAATCCTAAGTACAAATCTAATAATCCGCTTTTACAAAACTAGCAGATAGTCTGCTATATTTTTTCACTATAAATTTACAGACTATTTAAGTAATACACCCGAAGCGTACAGTTGTATTTTTGTAAATAAGATGTTGTAAAGTCCGTTTGGGTAAATATACTAGGGGGTTTCATCTGTGAAGAAAAGACTATCGATCTTTTTTAGTATGTTGCTAGTTCTTAGCATGTTCCTTGCAGCTTGTGGCGGCAATGACAACGCAGACAGCGGAGAAAAAGGCAGTGATTCAGATGCAGGTAAGTCTGATGTTGCTCAAGAATTACGTGTAAATATTAACACTGAACCACCATCTCTACACCCAGGTTTAGCAAAAGACTCTACTTCTGGAACAGTACTTCGTCAAACTTTCGACGGATTGACTCGTATTGGTAAAGATGGCAAGCCTGAAGAGGCGGCAGCAGAAAATATTGAGGTTTCAGAAGACCAAAAGGTTTATACTTTCACAATCCGTGATGCAGAGTGGTCAAATGGAGACCCTGTAACAGCACATGATTTTGAAGCTGCTTGGAAATGGGCTTTAGATCCGAACAACCAATCAGAATACGCATACCAACTTCACGTGATTCAAGGTGCAGAGGATGCGAATCTAAATGGTGGATCACTTGATGATGTTGGTGTTGTTGCAAAAGATGATAAAACACTTGAAGTAACATTAGCAAATCCAACTCCATATTTCTTAGAATTAACAGCTTTCTACACGTACCTACCATTTAACAGCAAAATTGCTGAAGCAAACCCAAATTGGGCACATGATGCTGGTGATGACTACACATCTAACGGACCTTTCGTTATGACTGAATGGTCACACAGTGATAAAATTGTTCTTGAAAAGAACGAAAAATATTGGGATGCTGATACTGTAAAATTAGACTCAATTGAAATGATTATGATCAATGATCCAAATACTGAGTTATCAATGTTTGATAATGGTGAGCTTGACTGGGCTGGTGCTCCAACTGGCGCACTTCCAACTGATGCAATGCAAGCACTTAAAGACGCAGGTACTTTAGTTACACAATCAATCGCAGGTATTTACAACTATAAGTTCAATACAACTGTTGAACCTACAAGCAATGTAAATATTCGTAAAGCTCTTACACATGCATTGAACCGTCAAGAATTGATTGACAACATTCTTCAAGGTGAACAACAACCGGCAATGGGTATCGTCCCACCATCAATGTTCCCTGAGAATGAAGAAGGCTATTTCCCTGACAATGATGTTGAAACAGCTAAAGAATTTTTACAAAAAGGTTTAGAAGAGCTTGGATATAGCGATCCTTCTGAACTTCCAGCGATTACGCTTTCTTACAACACATCTGAAGCACATCAAAAGATTGCTCAAGCAATCCAAGATATGTGGGTACAAAACCTTGGCATTGAAGTAACACTTGATAACCAAGAGTGGGCTGTGTACTTAGATAAAGTACATTCACTAGATTACCAAGTTGCACGTATGGGTTGGTTAGGTGACTATAACGATGCAATCAACTTCTTAGATATGTACAAAGATGCTAATGGCGGAAACAATGATACTGGTTGGGAAGATCCAGCATACCAAGAGTTACTTACTAACTCTGCAACAGAAGCAGATCCAGAAGTTCGTCAACAAATGTTAAAAGATGCAGAAGCAATCTTCATGGATGCAATGCCTGTTGCTCCAATTTACTTCTACACAAACAACTGGGTACAAGATGATAACTTAAAAGACGTTATTGTATCTGGTCTTGGTGATGCTCAATTCAAGTGGGCATACTTTGAATAAAAATAGCTAATAAACGTAAGGTATATGGGAGTTTACCACCCGTATACCTTCGTTTCGGCTTTTTAGAAACTATTAGCTCTGTACACTGATGGCTCGAGTACATAAGCCAATTCCTTTCAAAAGGAAGTTACCTTTTATAAGGAATTGATTTATGCATGCTGCCATTAATTGGTTGCTAATGCTTATCGTAATAAATTGGAGGTGTTTGACAATGGCGAAATATATTGGAAAGCGCTTACTGTACATGATTCTATCTTTATGGTTAATCGTGACAGCGACGTTTTTCTTCATGCGCATTGCACCCGGAAACCCATTCACATCTGAGAAACAGCTACCTCCCGAAATTGAAGCGAATTTGAATGCCCACTATGGCTTAGATAAGCCTTGGTACGCACAATACGGGGATTATTTATTGAAGGTAGCAAAATGGGATTTCGGTCCATCATTTAAATATAAAAGCCAATCGGTTAATGACTTAATTAATGAAGGTTTTCCTGTATCTTTCATTCTAGGTTTGGAAGCGATCCTTATCGCAGTTGCCTTTGGTCTCATTTTAGGAATTATAGCTGCATTAAAGCATAATCGATGGCAGGATTACACCGCAATGATTATAGCCGTTGCAGGTATTTCAGTTCCATCCTTTATTATGGCAACCTTTTTACAATATTTCCTAGCGATTAAATTGGGTGTATTCCCAGTTGCGCGATTTGAAACATTTATGCATACCGTTCTACCTGCTTTAGCATTAGCTTCAACACCGATGGCATTTATTGCCCGTTTAACACGATCAAGTATGTTAGAAGTTATGAGTAATGATTATATTAAGACAGCAAAGGCAAAAGGTCTTAGCCAAGGGGTTATTACTGTAAAGCACGCTATCCGTAATGCACTTTTACCTGTTGTAACCTATATGGGTCCTTTAACAGCTGGTATCCTAACAGGAAGTTTCGTTATTGAAAAAATCTTCGGTATTCCTGGTTTAGGTTCTCACTTTGTTACTAGTATTACCAACCGTGATTATACGGTTATTATGGGTGTAACAGTATTCTATAGTATTATATTGCTTGCATCTATTCTCCTTGTTGACATCGCATACGGAATCATCGACCCGCGTATTAAACTTGCTGGTGGGAAGAAAGGAGAGTAAATTATGCAGATTTCGAAAGATAAATTTCAACTTGTCGGTACTAAAATTTCAGAAGCTGAAAAAATTTCTAAACCAAGTCTTTCGTTCTGGAAAGACGTATTTATCCGATTCCGAAAAAATAAGCTTGCTATGTTTGGATTAGTATTATTAGGCGTATTAATCTTTATGGCAATCTTTGGACCATACATGACAGAATATGACTATCGAACAAATGATTTAACGAATAAAAACCAATCACCATCTTCTGAGCACTGGTTCGGTACAGATGATCTTGGACGTGATGTTTTCACACGTACATGGGAAGGTGCTCGAATTTCTATCTTTATTGGTGCTGCAGCAGCACTGATTGATTTATTCATTGGTGTATTATGGGGCGGTATTTCAGGCTATAAAGGCGGGCGAACAGATGAATTTATGATGCGTTTCGCGGACGTTCTTTATGGTGTTCCATATTTACTTTTAGTAATCTTATTAATGGTTGTACTTGGTCAAGGATTAGGAACGATGATTCTTGCGATGACAATTACCGGCTGGATCAATATGGCGCGGATTGTCCGTGGACAAGTATTATCATTAAAGAATCAAGAGTATGTACTAGCAGCAAAAACACTTGGTGCAAACACGAGTCGAATTATGGCAAAACACTTAATTCCTAATTCAATGGCACCAATTCTCGTTACGATGACATTAACAATCCCGAGTGCAATTTTCACTGAAGCATTCTTAAGTTTTATCGGTTTAGGTTTAACACCGCCGCTTGCCAGCTGGGGAACAATGGCAAATGATGGATTGCCTGCTTTACGTTACTACCCATGGCGTCTATTCTTCCCTGCAATATTTATCAGTTTAACGATTTTTGCGTTTAATGTTGTTGGTGATGGCTTACGTGATGCTCTAGACCCAAGACTTCGCAAATAATTTTGAAATGCTAAAGGCGCTAGCTAAAGGGAGACAAGCTTAAGAGAATGAACATGATGATTGTATGTTCATCATTGAATACATGGACTTAAGACATAAGTGTCCCTAGATGTAGCTAGATAAGGGAGTGAGATTATGGAAAAAATACTTGAAGTGAAAGATTTAGAAGTCTCATTCCAAACATATGGAGGCTCTGTTAAAGCTGTTCGTGGTGTAAGCTTTGACCTTCATAAAGGTGAGACACTTGCTATTGTTGGTGAATCTGGTTCAGGTAAAAGTGTTACCTCTCAGACTATAATGAAATTAATTCCAATGCCGCCAGGGCAAATTACTGGTGGGAAAATTCTTTTCAATGGAGATGACATTGTTCCTAAGACAGATAAGGAAATGGAAAAAATCCGTGGAAAAGAAATTAGTATGATCTTCCAAGATCCAATGACTTCATTAAATCCAACGATGAAGATTGGCTATCAAATCATGGAAGGATTAATCAAGCATCAAAATATGTCTAAGCAAGCTGCGAAACAACGAGCAGTCGAACTGCTTAGTCTAGTAGGTATTCCAATGCCAGAAAAAAGAGTGAATCAGTATCCACATGAATTTTCTGGTGGAATGAGACAACGTGCGATGATCGCTATAGCATTAGCAGCAAATCCAAAACTGTTGATTGCGGATGAACCAACGACAGCACTGGACGTTACGATTCAAGCACAAATTCTTGAATTGATGAAAGACTTACAAAGCAAAATGGATACTTCGATTATTTTCATCACGCATGATCTTGGTGTAGTTGCAAATGTAGCTGATCGAGTAGCGGTTATGTATGCTGGTCAAATTGTTGAAATGGGCACAGTTGATGAAATTTTCTATGATCCAAGACATCCATATACTTGGGGATTATTAGCGTCCATGCCAAGTGTTGATAATGATGACAACCAAGATTTAGCTGCAATCCCTGGTACACCACCAGACTTAACAAATCCTCCAAAGGGAGATGCGTTCGCAGCAAGAAATAAATATGCTTTAGCTATTGATTTCGAAGAAGAACCGCCAATGTACCAAATTTCTGAGACACATTTTGCGAAAACATGGCTTCTTCATCCAGATGCTCCTCAGGTTGAGCCACCTGATGCAGTGAAGAAACGGATTCGTCAATTATCCTCTACTTTTAAAACACCTGTCTTAGTGAAGGAGGATAAATAATCATGACTGATAAATTATTAGAAATCAAAAATTTAAAGCAGCATTTTAATATTGGGAAGCCTAATATGGTAAAAGCAGTCGATGGTGTTTCTTTTGATATTTATCGAGGCGAAACACTTGGACTTGTTGGTGAATCTGGTTGTGGAAAATCAACAACAGGAAGATCGATTATTAGACTTTATGATGCGACAGATGGCCAAGTTCTCTTCAATGGCGAAGATGTACATGGCAAAAAGTCGGCGAAAGAATTAAAAAAATTCAATCGCAAAATGCAAATGATTTTCCAAGATCCATATGCATCACTTAATCCAAGAATGACTGTATCGGATATTATTGCTGAAGGCATTGATATACATGGGTTAGCAAAGGATAAAAAGGAACGTATGGAAAAGGTTTATGCGTTGTTAGAAACAGTTGGTTTGAATAAAGAACATGCTAACCGTTATCCTCATGAATTCTCTGGTGGACAAAGACAGCGTATTGGAATTGCTCGTGCATTAGCTGTTGATCCTGATTTCATCATTGCCGATGAGCCAATTTCTGCGCTTGATGTATCTATTCAGGCACAAGTTGTTAACTTGATGAAAAAGCTGCA
Source organism: Cytobacillus eiseniae (assembly GCF_017874625.1). Classification (GTDB taxonomy): domain Bacteria; phylum Bacillota; class Bacilli; order Bacillales; family Cytobacillaceae; genus Cytobacillus; species Cytobacillus eiseniae. The sequence continues at coordinate 148,639 of NZ_JAGIKZ010000007.1, forward strand.
GCGTGAAAAAGGTTTAACTTATTTATTTATTGCCCATGATCTTTCAATGGTAAAATATATAAGCGACCGTATTGGCGTAATGTATTTCGGAAAATTAGTTGAGCTTGCAACTGCAGATGACTTATACAATAATCCGATGCATCCGTATACACAGTCATTATTATCTGCCATTCCGTTGCCAGATCCAGAAACAGAACGTACACGTAAACGTAAGTCATATGATCCGAAATCCCATAATTATGGTGACAATGAAAAGCTTGAAATGCGTGAAATTGCTCCAGGTCACTTCGTTTATTGTTCAGAGAAGGAAGAAAAGCAATATAAAGCACAATATATCAAATAAAAAAACGATCTCTTGAATGAGATCGTTTTTTTTGTACAAAGAGTGACGTTTACAGCTTGTCTCGACTAACTGTAGCCACTTTAATAGTGAATAGCTGCCATCAAGATGATGAGGCAGGCATATACGTATACATTATCTTATATAATAATTAATCTTTCTTATTGCCGCCAACTGTTTTCCAGCCAACTTGCATTTTGTTGGATAAATCTACAAATTCAGTTCTCTTCTTTCCACCAAAGAAGCGATTGCCAATTCCGTTAGTAAGTACACCAATTGTTGCAGTTAACCCAATAATAATGAGAGCAACAATAACTAAATCTAAAATATATCCACCCATCTAACTCACATCCCCTTTTGAAAATTTTACATTATGTAAGATTCCCTCTCTTTATTGTATTAGATGTTAGACCGTATTAAAAGGGGTAAATTAATAATTCGTGCATTTGATTTTGAATTTTTCGTATGTTAAGTTAGTGTAATGCAAATACTGTTTTCGCAAACTATGTTGCTATTAAGCACATAATTGGCAAAGGCAGATTTTCGTTCTAATCAGCTGACCTAGCAGGTCAACCGCATTCGTTCAAAAATTTGATTCAAAGAAAGCAACTCTTTAGAGGAGCTAATGTAAATAAGGAGAGATATGCAATGAATTGGTATGAAAAGTTAAATCAGTATTTCCCAATAGAAGAAATGAAATCAAAAGAGCATATGGAAACCTTACTTAAAGATCGGCCTGAAATGTATCACAAGGATGAAGGACAATATCACGTACTCATGTATGCTGAACTTGATAATTTTGTCTTTATTGATTACTTATATGTTTCAAAAGAATCTCGAGGGCAAGGATTAGGTCATAAATTAATTGAGAAACTAAAACAAAAAGGTAAGCCAATTATTTTAGAAGTTGAACCTGTAGATTATGAAGATACAGATACTGAAAAGCGACTTCACTTTTACAAACGAGAGGGATTTGAGCATGCAACTTCCATTGGTTATAGAAGAAGATCCCTTGCAACAAATGAAGTGAATAAAATGGAAATTTTATATTGGGCTCCTAATAATGAAAGTGAAGAATTAGTATTTGATTCCATGCAAAAGACTTATGAAATGATACATACGTATCGTGATACTCATTTTTATGGTGAATCCTATCAGCCTGTCGAAGAAGTGTTAACTTATGAAAAAGACAATGAAAAGGAAGATATATTAGATGAAATTTAATGGATGAGTGCGACTAATCCTAATGTATTGCTGTATTATTGAATAGGGATAATAGCAGGAATAGTAGTGATTTCACTTTGTGAATATTATGTAACATGAAAAAAAACGAAAAAAAATGAAACTTTTTATTGTTTCATCCGTCTAATATGATAGGTGAATAAAAAATGAACAGTGGCATTGATTGTTGAGAAAGAATTTCAATTAATCCTAAATTCTTATATCAAAATGAGTGTTCTTAGTGTATACTTATTAGTACAATTACTAATTTAAAGTAATTGTAATTAAGATTAGCTCGTATGTTCATTAATTAACAAACCAAATTCAATATATAGTGTTTATACGTCAATATTAAAGGAGTGAATTTGTAAAATGGTCACATTATACACTTCACCAAGTTGTACATCATGCAGGAAAGCAAAATCATGGCTGGAAGAAAATGATATCGCTTATAAGGAAAGAAACATTTTTTCAGAGCCGCTATCAATTGAAGAAATCAAAGAAATTCTTCGCATGACTGAAGATGGAACGGATGAAATTATTTCTACACGTTCGAAAATCTTTCAAAAACTAGATGTAAACTTAGAAGCAATGCCATTGCAAAAATTGTTTGAGTTAATTAAGGATAATCCAGGATTACTTCGCCGTCCAATTATTCTAGATGAAAAAAGATTACAAGTTGGCTATAACGAAGATGAGATTAGACGTTTTCTTCCAAGAAAAGTTCGTACGTATCAGCTTCGTGAAGCACAGCGCTTAGTTAACTAAAAAAATAGACTTGATATGGAGGCCTTCTTTCTTCGGACAGAGGGTCTTTTTAATATTAGAAGTAATTAAATTTGTGAAAGAGAATAAACTTTGATAAAATACAATAAACTCAAATGGGCATCTAATGGTTTTTTTAAAGTTGTGACATTTTCATTCCCTTTATTCTCTTTTTATCATAAAATAAATGTACAAGGTGCAATAACCATTACCTTCTTTATAAAGGGGATCAACCGTATTTCGAAAAGGAATACTGAATGTAAATATGGGGGTATATTCCCTTCAAGTGCTTCTTCCGAATTTGAGGCATAACCATTTCCAGAAGGGAGCGTTGCAAAGTGGAAATCGAACGTATAAATGATCATACAGTAAAGTTTTATATTTCATATGTTGATATAGAAGAAAGAGGATTTGAGCGTGACGAGATTTGGTATAATCGCGAACGAAGTGAAGAACTTTTTTGGGAAATGATGGATGAAGTTCATGAAGAAGAGGAATTTACTGTTGAGGGTCCTCTATGGATTCAAGTACAAGCTTTAGATAAAGGTTTAGAGATTCTAGTGACGAAAGCACAGCTGTCTAAAGATGGGCAAAAACTGGAACTGCCTGTATCAGAGGACAAGATCAATCATGCCATTCCAGTTGATGAACGAATTGAAGATTTACTTGATCAGCATTTCAATCCAAATTTAGATGTGGATGAGCTGGATCTTGATGAAAATCTTGATTTTCTTTTAACTTTTGCTGACTTTGAAGATGTCATTTCTCTTGCTAAACGCGGAGGGTTAGATTCTATTCCAACAAAGCTCTATTCTTTCGAGGGGAAATATTATTTATTCGTAGAATTCCCTGAAGATGAATTTGAAGAAGAAGATATTGATAATTTATTATCTATTTTATTGGAATATGGAATAGAAACACAGAAAACCATTCATCGTATCGAAGAATATGGCCATTTAATTATTGATGGTGAAGTGTTTGAACAGTTAAGAAAGTACTTTTAGTTAGAAAGGCCGATTTCGATTTGAAATTGGCTTTTTTCATGAGATAAGAAAATAAAGCTTTTACGTTTGAAAATTGTCTAGCTCCACAACGAACACTACGATAGCGTATGGATCGCACGAGTATAAATGTTGCCTCATCAATCGAGGGCACAAGCTCCACCTCTAAAAGGTTGGTATAGGACAGCTTGCAGTGAGGCAGCGTCTTGTGCTTGTCGGAGATGAACGAGGCTTGCTGCTTTTTTATGAATTTTGGTAGGTGCAAAAGATGAAAAACACAGTTAGAATTAGCTTATTTATCATCCTATTAGTTGGCATGATTTTTGTATATGATTATTTCATTCATCCGAATGGTGGATACCTAGGCTATGTTAGTATTTTAATGTCAATGTCCGTTATTTTTATTGCCTTTGTTATTTTCCTCGAGAATCGCCATCCTGCACAGACACTAACTTGGTTAGTTGTTTTAGGAAGTTTTCCTTTAGTTGGCTTTATTTTTTATCTGTTATTTGGTCGAAATTATAAGAAAGAGAAGATGTTTAGACGCAAGTATATATTAGATAAACAACAATTTTTACGAATTGAGGGCGATATTGACCCAATCAATGAACAGAAAATGAATAAAATGGGTGATCATCAGAGAAAGCTCTTTTACTTAGCACAGAATTTGGGGCATAGCCCTATTTCATTTGCTACACAAACGAAGGTTTTAACTAATGGAGAGGAAACCTTTCAAGAAATATTGAATACATTAAGAAGTGCGACTCACCATATTCATATGGAATATTATATTGTCCGCCATGATAAAATCGGTCAAGAAATAAAGGAAATTCTTATTGAAAAGGCGAAAGAAGGGGTGAAAATCCGCTTCCTCTATGATGCTGTTGGTTCTTGGCAGTTATCAAAAAAGTATATAATGGAACTTAGGTTAGCAGGGATTGAAATCATTCCATTTGGGCCAGTTAAACTCCCCTTTCTAAATAGCAAAATAAATTTCCGAAATCATCGTAAAATTATTGTTGTTGATGGAAGCACTGGATTTGTCGGTGGTCTGAATATTGGGGATGAATATTTAGGCCGAGATGAAAACTTTGGTTTCTGGCGTGATACTCATCTAATGATGAAAGGAGAGGCTGTCAGAAGTTTGCAGCTAATCTTTTTACAGGATTGGTATTATATGACTAATGTTCAAATATCTTCAGCAGATTATCTTTCTCCAGATTTAGAGGAAAATATTCATGGAGGAGTTCAATTGATTGCCGGTGGTCCTGATAATGAGTGGAGCACGATTAAAAATATCTTTTTCTCAATGATAAATTCAGCTGAGAGATCGGTATGGATTGCTTCTCCTTATTTCATTCCAGATGAGGATATCTTTTCTGCCTTAAAAATAGCAGCACTAAGTGGGATTGATGTTCGACTCCTAATGCCTCAAAATCCAGATAAGAAAATTGTATTCTATGCCTCAAGATCCTATTTTCCAGAATTGCTTGAAGCCGGTGTGAAAATTTATGAATATAAAAAAGGTTTTATGCATAGTAAAATTGTTATCGTTGATGAGGAACTCGCATCCATTGGTACATCAAATATGGATATGAGGAGCTTCCATTTGAACTTTGAGGTAAATGCCTTTTTATACCGGACGGGAAGCACTCAGAAGCTTGTAACAGGCTATTTAGATGATTTAAAGTCTGCTAGAAGATTAGAAATAAATAAATTTAAGAAAAGACATATCGGTTTCCGAATTATTGAATCAACATCAAGACTGTTGTCACCATTTTTGTAAAACCTAGTCCATATAACAGGACTAGGTTTTTTATAGGCATTTTTATAAAGGGTCTATTCTAAAAAGATTGTTGCTTTTGAATAAACCGTTTGACGAACTAAGTCGGCTGATTGGAGCACATGTACTCGGAAATCAACCTTTACCAACTTATCAATGTTTGCGAAAACAGCCTTTCGTAAAAATGTCTTTATCGTTCGACAGGAGTTTCTTTTTCTTTGTCGAATATATGCTAATAATGAAAGGAGATGATCATTTGCTTGTATCAAAAACAACGCATGGAGAAATATTAAGTTTAGCAAAAATGTATGATCGAGAATTTTTAGAAAAGCTAAGAAGAAAAGAGTCCTTTTATTGTCCAGAATGCGGGGAACAAGTGATTTTAAAAATAGGTACAAAAAAAATCACTCATTTTGCCCATAAAAAAGGATCCGTCTGCACGGAAAGTTATGAAAGGGAATCAGAGTATCATTTAAAAGGGAAAATACGCCTGTATGAATGGTTGAAGTTACAAGGTGTATCCCCAATACTTGAACCATACTTTAAAGAAATTGCACAACGGCCAGATATTAGCTTTCAGTATCGAAATCGACAGTATGCGATTGAATATCAATGCTCAGTTATACCGGAGGAACTATTTATTAAACGTTCAAATAACTATATTCAAGCAGGCATTGTTCCGATTTGGCTTATGGCAGGCAAAAGTATTCAGCGAAAGGGAAATCATAAGGCATCTTTGTCTAGCTTCGACTTTTTATTTCTTTCAAAATCTGCGCGACAAAAGTGGACAATCCTTGCATTTTGTCCAATTGGCAATACCCTCATTACGATGCATGATATTCTCCCATTAACGATAAGGAATATTCTTACACAGTTCTCCATCATAAATTTAAAGGAAGCTACATTATCCAATCTGCTTGATCCACACGGTTCCAATCGATTAAATATCGTCGCTTGGCGAGATGAAATTAGAAAGGCAAAAAATATTCAGCCTCTTTTTCAATCACCACAAAATAAATTCCTACTTGAATTATACAAGCATTCCCTCATTCCGTCTTTACTCCCAGTTGAAATAGGTATACCAGTCCTTCATGCACCATATATAGAAACACCGATCATTCAATGGCAAAGTTACTTATTCATCGATGTCTTCAATAAGATGAACCAGTTTTCAATGCGGCATATTCATCTTTCATTTAATAAAAGGGTGAAAAATCGGGATATTAAGCTTAGAAAGCTCCCGCTTGAATCAGATAGCAATGTTTATGATGCATTGAGCGATTATATTCAATTACTCGTTCATGTTGAATTTTTAGAGCGTATTGGCAAGGGGCAATACAAGCTGACAAAAACGAGATCATTCGCTGAAAATCAGCTTCAACAGGATAGATTGGAGGAGAATTTTTATCGAAAGTATGGCAATAGGATTATTGATTGCCTATATGACAAACAATAAAAGAAGGGAATTTTATTAGTAAGATCGAAGTATTGAAGTAGGGTATTTTTTGCATTTGAATAGAAAAATGGAGGCTGAAAAAATGACAAATGAAACAATATCAAAACTTCCAAATCGAAGTGAGATACCGTTAGAGGATACATGGAAATTAGAAGATATTTTTGCAAATGATGAAGCTTGGGATAAGGAATACAAAGAAGTACAAGATATAATCCCAAATGTTGGCAAGTTTCAGGGGGAATTAGGTGATCGTGCGGAGACATTGTATGAAGCACTACAAATCCAGGATCATTTATTAGAGCGGCTTTCGAAGCTTTATACATATGCTCATATGCGCTATGACCAAGATACAACCAATTCCTTCTATCAAGGGATGGATGATCGAATTAAAAATTTATATTCCCAGGCGGGAAGCGCTTTAGCCTATATCGTTCCAGAGCTACTTGCAATTGATGAGGAGAAGATTAATAGCTTTTTGGATGAATTAGAAGGTCTGAGAGTATACAAGCAGGCATTAGCTGAAATTAATCTTCAGCGCCCACATGTATTAAGTGCAGAAGCAGAGGCATTATTAGCCCAAGCGTCTGAAGTATTAGGCGCTTCGAGTAATACATTCGGCATGCTTAATAATGCAGATCTTGAATTCCCATCGATTAAAGATGAAAACGGCAAAGAAGTAGAAATCACGCATGGCCGCTATATCCGATTTTTAGAAAGTGATGATCAGCGTGTCAGACATGATGCATTTAAAGCTGTTTATGAAACGTATGGAAAGTTCCGCAATACATTTGCAAGTACATTGAGTGGAAATGTGAAGGTCGATCATTTCAATGCGAAGATTCGAAATTACCAATCTGCTCGTCATTCGGCATTAGCAGCAAATAATATTCCTGAATCTGTATACGAAAACTTAGTTCAAACAATTAATAATAATCTTCATTTATTACATCGTTATGTGAAGCTTCGCAAAAAGGTACTCGGTGTGAAAGAGCTTCATATGTATGATTTATATACACCGTTAGTTAAAGATGTGAAAATGGAGGTGAAATATGAAGAAGCAAAAGATTTAATCCTTAAGGGATTAGCACCCCTTGGGGAAGATTATCTCAATGTATTAAAGGAAGGCTTCGATAATCGTTGGGTGGATGTGCATGAGAATAAGGGCAAGCGCAGTGGGGCATATTCTTCTGGCTCCTATGGAACTAATCCTTATATTTTAATGAACTGGCAGGATAATGTGAATAATCTTTTTACACTTGCACATGAATTCGGTCATTCAGTTCACAGCTACTATACGCGAAAAACACAACCATATCCTTACGGAAACTATTCGATTTTCGTTGCTGAGGTGGCATCAACATGTAATGAAGCATTATTGAATGATTATTTATTAAATACAATTGATGATGATAAGAAACGATTATTCCTATTAAATCATTATTTAGAAGGATTCAGAGGAACTGTTTTCCGTCAAACGATGTTTGCGGAATTTGAACATCTGATTCATCAGAAAGTACAAAATAATGAAGCCTTAACAGCTGATGCATTAACAAAGGATTATTATGAATTGAATAAAAAATACTTTGGTGAAGAAGATCTTGTGATCGATGAAGAAATTGGTTTGGAATGGTCACGAATTCCACATTTTTATTACAATTATTATGTATATCAATATGCAACAGGATATAGTGCAGCAACAGCATTAAGCAATCAAATTTTACAAGAAGGAAAGCCGGCAGTTGACCGTTACTTAGAATTCTTGAAAGCTGGAAGCTCTGATTACCCAATTGAAGTATTGAAGAAAGCTGGAGTGGATATGACAAGTTCAAAACCAATCGAGGATGCATGTAAAGTATTTGAAGAGAAATTGACTGAAATGGAAAATCTGCTTCGTTAAAGAAAGCAAAGCCTGTGGGTTCGCTCGAATGAATGTTCCACAGGCTTTTTGTACAAACTTTCTAGAAACCTTTAAATTTTTTTCGATCATTCATGCAGGCAATAAAAATTAATACAGATAAAAATAAAATAGGGGAGCTAATATAAATTGGAAATAATTTCATAAGACCAAAAATATTTAAGACAAAAGAGAATAGGATAAAAAGAAGCATAATCGTGACGGATCGTTTATTCACCTTTTTTTCCTCCAAATAAATAATCATATTCATACCATTTTATGCGGTTGTCCTATTATTATTCTATGGATTTGACAATATTGTGAAGAAACACACAAACTGATTGTTACTAAAATAATTCTATGTTAAAGTAAAGTCATGAAGTTGATCACATACAAACATTAACCCCTTTGTTTGGGCCGTGATAAATTTCTCCCATCCCCTTTGTTCGATAGTATATAGAAAAAGACCATGAACCGTATGCATGGTCTTTTTCATCTATTTGGAAATTATACATTCGTATGAGGATAGGTGCTGTTCTTATAGAAGGAGCGCCTATCTATTATCAAACACCATGACTGCTCCCCACATGCACGATAGTTTCCCGCAAACCGTATTTTCTTTATCGAAAGGGCAGACATTTAGTTCATATAGCTATGATTAAGGCGCTTCCATTATTGTTCTTTTATTATTAAATAAATGTAAGTTATAAAGGCAGGCTTAGTTCTTATTATACTTCCAAAAAATCCCGTATTTCACAGGGATTTGTTCAACAATTTGTTTTAGCTGAAGCTTTTTCATTTCTCTTTCTACTTCATTAACTGTCAAGTTATAGACAACAGCGATTTCCTGTGAGGCAACAAATTTAAAATATTGTAAAAAGACCTCAAGAGATGGGAGAGCTGATCGCTCGGGTTTTTTCATTAACATTTCCTCAATAATTTGTTCATATACCTCATAAGGATAGTTGCCAGTAATCTTTATCCCCTCATCTTCAATATTTTCATTAAAAAAGACGAGAGTTGGAATTTCCTGAACTTCCATTTCTGTCGTGATTTTTAAATCACATTGTAAAGCGCGAGTTGTACTTTCAGAATGAATGTCGGAAATAAACTCTTCCACGTCAAGTTCAGCACTTTTTGCGCATTTTTTTAATACTTCTATGTTTGAAACATTTTGCTTTTCTAAAAACAAAAGCTCCTGTAACTTTCGTAGAAATCGAATGCCTGATTTTCTTCCTTGAAGCTCTGCTGCTTTAATCGCAATAGATGCTAGATGAGGGGAGGAGATTGGATTTTCTAGCCATAGATCCCCGTCACAGGACATTCCGGACCGACTACCTGTTTTCTCCCAAAGTTCAGCAATGCTTTCGTAATTTTGTTTTCTTGCAATATTTAATGTTTCAATCGTGCCGCTTATTACTTGTTTGATGGAGAAGTAACGACCATATTCAATCGTAAGTTTTTTTATAATTGGTTCAATTGCCCAACATTCTGGGCAAAGAGGGTCAATGAACATGTACAATTCAAGTGGCTTTTTCTCACTGCCATGACAATGAGGAAATGTCGACTTTAATTCGAATGATTCCTGATTGCTCACAAGTTCTCACCTTTCATCTCTACATTTTCAGATGTGTTAATCATATGCTGAGCAGTTAAAAAAAGTCTCGCATAAAAATCTTCACGAATGTCTCCGTCAAGTCCGATTTCATCCATTGCTTCTTTCATGCATGACAGCCATGCCTTGGCTCTAGTTTCTGTTATTTCAAAAGGCAAATGTCTGGCCCGCAGCATTGGATGTCCATGTTCAGATGTATATAATGGGGGTCCTCCTAAATATTGTGTTAGAAATTGTTTTTGCTTTCTTGCAGTTTCCGATAGATCATTTGGGAAAATGGGAACGAGATCTGGATGTTGCCCAACACGGGTGTAAAAAGCTTCAACAAGTTGGTGAAGTCGTTCTTCACCTACCGCATCGAACGGTGTATGCACTTTCTCGGCCATATTAATGCTCCTTCTTCATGAAATGCGAAAAAATAATAGCGAAATATCTGTTGAATTACTTATATTTTATCAATGAGTGTTTTATATCTCAAATAAATAGCTTACAGGCAAAGAAAAAACCGTTAATTGCGCACAATTCAACGGTTTTTAAATGTTTTTTAAGCAAAATAAGTATTTTTTATTTTTTGCACATAATTTTGTGTCTCTTTAAATGGAGGAATACCATTATATTTATCAACATTTCCCGGACCTGCATTGTAAGCCGCTAAAGCTAATTCAATGTTTTCGTTGTATTTACTAAGCATTTGGCGTAAATATTTTGCTCCGCCAAAAATATTATCTTGTGGATCAAAGACATTTTTGACACCAAGTCCTTTGGCGGTCTCGGGCATAAGCTGCATAAGTCCAGATGCCCCAGCATGACTGACAGCATTTGGATTAAAGTTAGATTCTTGTTTGATTACTGATTGAAGAAGCTTTTCTGGTATATTGTATCGTTCTGCTGCAGTTTTGATGATTTCATCAAAGCTTTGATTTGATTTTGAAAGCTTTGTTAAATTGATAGGCGGCAGGGATGTGACAGGTGTGTTCAAATAAGCCTCTAATGAAGCAACGGTCCCAGACTGATTAGATAAATTATCTGAAACGGAGAGACCTTGCTCTGAAATGAACTCAGTAAGCATTTCCTGAAAGAAAGATTGACTTTCAGTATTTGTTTCAGTGCTGTTGAAATTCTTTAATGCCTGTAATTCAAGCATGACCTTCAATTGTTCGACTTTCATGTAGGAGATCTCCTTTATTCACTATAATCTTGTTTATATTTTTCAAAATAAAATCGTTTAATTTTATTTTCTGTTTGTCGAATAGGAATAGATAATTTTTCAAGCAGTGCGAGAAAAATAGCCTCGCCCTTTTCTCTATTGCTTACTTCATATTCTATCTCAAAATCTTCAATAGTTAAATAGTAACTATTGTCCAATACGAGCAAGCCCTCTTGAAAGGCAATTTCAGCTCTTTTTGTTGTCAGTGAGCCAAAGTATCGTATTCTTTTAGGGTCGATGCTCATATTGGTTAAGATTGACAATATTTTCTCATTATTAATATGTCCATTAGCGAATATTTGGTTTGCGGTTTCTGCATCGAGATTCTCATTCGTTTCTAATAACCCATCTGGATGAGGCTGTTTTAATGTGAGCTCATATTGGTCAGCTTTTTTTCTTATTCTTAACGCAGACCCTTGTTCTTTTAATGCAAAATCAGGTGTATCGAAATAATGATTTTCCTGTGTGAAAAAATCAATCTCTTTTATAGCGAAAAATTGCTTAACTTTTTCAAATTCTTGTTTTGTAATCATATTTTTAAATTCAATTTCAATATTCTGTGACATGAATATTCATCCTTTCTGTCATCCATGGATATATTATCGCAACTTTACACTTTGCGGCAATTTTTTTTTAGATTATTTGATGTCATATGATAGAATAATAAAAGAGTTTGGAGGTAGATAAAATTGAAAAAGACTATAAAAATAACACAGGCTAAAATAAATAATGAAAATGAATTAATGTTACAGTCGGAGGATTCTTTCAAAATATCAGATCTGAATCCGATGGAGCAAATGCTTGTGGATTCAGTAAATTTATCATTCATTTATGTGGTTGATAACAAAGAGGATTATACATACATAGCAATGCCGATATCTATATGGAATGAATTAAAAAAAGCGAATGAAACGAACGCTCCTGTTTATATTAGCAATCAAACAGAGCGGCTGCTTCTTCCTGGCTTGCACGAGGAATTAAGTTACTTAATTGAGAATATAAAAGGGAATAGCAATTATGGAGAAGAAATGGTTACAAAAGTGGAAAGTATATTTTTATAAAATCAATCACATCCACAAGCCTGACATATCTGAATAGGCAACTTAGTAATGTAAAATTGGATGAGGTGGTGTTATTTTACAAATGAAGCATTGGGATCAATTTTTGGCACCATATAAGCAAGCAGTAGAAGAATTAAAAGTGAAGCTAAAAGGAATGAGAAAGCAATTCGAACAGGCATCTTCTCACTCCCCGATTGAATTTGTTACGGGAAGGGTTAAGCCGATCGCTAGTATATTAGATAAAGCGAACCAAAAGGGTATCCCATTAGACAAATTAGAAACTGAAATGCAGGATATTGCTGGTTTAAGGATGATGTGTCAATTTGTTGATGACATTAAAAGGGTTGTCAGACTACTAAGAAATCGGAATGACTTTGAAATTGTTGAAGAAAGGGATTATATTTCTCACAAAAAAGTAAGTGGGTATCGATCTTATCATATGGTTATATGTTACCCTGTCCAGACAATAGATGGAGAAAAGAAAATCTTAGTTGAAATTCAAATTCGTACACTAGCAATGAACTTTTGGGCTACAATCGAACATTCATTAAACTATAAATATAAAGGGCAGTTTCCGGAAGATATTCAAATGAGGCTGCAACGTGCAGCGGAGGCGGCATTCAGGCTGGATGAAGAAATGTCCCTGATACGGGGAGAAATTCAGGAAGCCCAAGCTTTTTTCACAAAGAAAAAAGAGCAGCAGGACAAATAGCGATTGTTATAAATATGATAGAGGAGCATGAAAACGATGAAATTTGCGATTACCTCAAAAGGGGATACAAAATCAAATACACTCATGCATAAAATGAAAACATATTTATTAGATTTCGATCTAATTTATGATGAAGAGCAGCCAGATATTGTTATTTCTGTTGGTGGAGATGGGACATTGCTGTATGCATTTCATCGCTATACAGGTCGTTTGGATAAAACAGCTTTCGTAGGTGTTCATACAGGACATCTAGGATTTTATGCGGATTGGGTACCAGAGGAAATAGAAAAGCTTGTTATTGCAATCGCAAAAACTCCTTATCAGGTAATTGAGTATCCATTAGTAGAGGTAATTATTCGTTATCAGCATGGGGGCAGGGAAACAAGATATTTAGGCCTAAATGAATCGACAGTGAAAGCGGTTGATGCAACCCTAGTAATGGATGTTGATATCCGTGGTCAGCATTTTGAGCGGTTCAGAGGGGATGGATTATGTGTGTCAACTCCATCAGGCAGCACGGCTTATAATAAAGCACTAGGTGGAGCCATCCTACATCCATCGATCCCGGCGATCCAGCTAGCTGAAATGGCATCAATAAACAATAAAGTTTTCCGAACAGTTGGCTCGCCTCTCGTCTTGCCAGCCCATCATACTTGTACATTGAAACCAGTGAATAAGCTTGACTTCCAGGTTGCTGTTGACCATATTACGATGCTTCACAAAGATGTGAAGTCGATTCAATTCCGAGTGGCAGATGAGAAAATACGCTTTGCACGCTTCCGTCCATTCCCATTCTGGAAACGAGTCCACGACTCATTTGTTGCAGATTAAATTAAAAGCGGAAGCGGCTTGTTCAGGGGCGACATGCATAAGACAAGGCGGCTAGAAGGTTGTACTTTAACCTTCTGGACGTATTGGCTTATGACACGAGCCCCTAGCCGCTGCAGCTGGATAGATAAAAGCGGAAGCGGCTTGTTCAGACCCGACAAGCATAAGACAGGCTGGAATGAAGGTTGTTCTTTAACCTTTAGTCCAGCCTGGCTTATGACCTCGAGGGTCTAGCCGCTGCAGCTGGACAGATAAAAGCGGAAGCGGCTTGTTCAGGGAGATCTAGCTGCTGGAAATACAAAAGAGAAGCAGGGTGCAACTTGCTAACAGTTTTTAGGAGTATGATTTATGACAAGTTTTCAATTACAATGGGACATACTTGAGTCGGATGCAAATAAAATAATTAAAGATTTTATGAAGGAAAAAGCCATTTCAAGAGCAGCTTTAGCAGATATAAAGTATAAAGGTGGCTCCATTCTCGTGAATGGGGTCGAGCAAACGGTTCGTTACTCATTAAAGAAGGGGGATCTATTAAAGGTTAGCTTCCCGGTAGAACATCCGAGTGTGGGGATAAAAGGAGAAGCGATTCCATTAGACCTCGTATATGAGGACGAATACGTGCTCATTGTGAATAAGCAGGCAGGGATGAGTACGATTCCTTCAAGAGAGCATCCATCAGGAAGCTTAGCCAATGCCTTAATTGGCTATTATGAACAGAAAGCAATTAGGGCCACAGCCCATATTGTAACAAGATTGGATCGAGATACATCAGGACTTGTGCTTATCGCCAAGCATCGACATGTCCATCATTTATTAAGTGAAGAGCAGAAGGCTGGTAGAGTAAAACGGATTTATCAAGCATTTGTTGAAGGGGCTTTGGAAAATCATTCTGGCATTATCGAGAAACCGATTGCTAGAAACCCTAATAGTATTATTGAAAGAATGGTGGATCCAAACGGACAATATGCTTGTACTCATTATGAAGTTCTCTGCTACAAACGATCTTTTACTCATGTAAAGTTAAAGCTTGGAACAGGGCGTACCCATCAAATTCGCGTTCATATGTCTTATATAGGGCATCCGTTAGTGGGAGATCAACTATATGACGGCAATGATACTCTTTTGAAAAGACAGGCACTACATTGCTATGAATTGAAGTTTTTTCATCCATTTTTAGAAGAAAATATGACATTCAAATCAGAATTACCTAAGGATATGGGAAGTTTGATGTAAGGAAATTGCAATTGTTAAACGGAAAAAAGCCGGTTTATCCGGCTTTTTGCATTTTAATAGCAGAATGTTTCATTGAAATGAATGGTGGCAAGTTAGTTAGATTTCTCTGAACTTATCTTCTAGGTAAGGCTGCTTAGAATCGACAGAGACTATCTCCATTTCTGGGTATCTTAGAGCAGTCAATTTATTGCCAAAGACGGCTCCAGTATCGATATTATATGTATTATTCACAATTCGTACTTCTTTTACTGGGGTATGCCCGTATACGATGATTGCTTTTCCATTATATTGCTTTGCCCAATCGAGACGAACAGGTGACCCATCTGGGTGTTTTTCCCCCGTAATATCTCCATATAGTACAAAGGTTTTCACTTTATTTGAATCCTTGCCAATTAAATCTTCTCGAATTCCAGCATGTGCAATCACTAATTTGCTGTCATCAAGAACCAAGTGTAAAGGGGAGTGATCATAAAGCTGAATAAAGTTTTTCCGTATCTCCTGCTTCTCTTTATTCGTTAAGGGTTCATATTCGGCAACTGTTGTTTCTAGCCCGTGTGTATGTTGAACTTTATTGCCTTTAAAGAAACGATATAATTTATTGCAGTGATTACCTGGTACGTAAAATGCGAGCTTTTTCTTAACAAGTGTTGAAACAACTTTGGCAACTTTTAAAGAGTGGGGACCACGATCGGTTAAGTCACCAACAAATGCTAATTTTCGTTCCTTTTGATGTGTTGGGATGTTCTCATGGTTCCAAATGTATCCGAGTTTTTTTGTGAGTTCCTTAAATTCGTCATAGCAGCCATGAATATCGCCGATTATATCAATTTTCATTTTGATCTCCTTATCATTTTTGATATCTAAGGCAAGGGACAATCGAATCCATTATATAAAGCAGTACGTATAAAAAAATGATAAAAAATTAAGTCATACTTTTATCCAGTATCTAATTATGATTTAAATAGTATTGATAGGGGAAAGTAAGTAAATATAACGATTATAGGTATTATTATGCGACAAAAAAGCAAAGATTTGCTAGTATTATTTGGGTAATAATGAAAGAGGAAGGAGGATCAAGATGATGGAGATAAAGACAGAAGAGAAAATTGATCAACGAATTGATAAGGAGTTACTATTCAATTCTTTACAAAATGAAGAGATGGAAACGTTTCGTGATGAATTTTTACAGTTACACCCTTATGATCAAGCTTCATTTTTTAAGGAATTGGCTGAGGAGCATCGTAATAAAGTGTATCAGTACCTCTCACCTGAGGAGATGGCGACTCTTTTTGAGAATCTTGAAATTGATGATGAAGAATATAAAGATGTTCTTGCTGAGATGAATCCTACTTATGCGGCAGATATGATTTCGAAAATGTATGTTGATGATGCGGTAGACGTTCTTAATGAGCTTGAAAAAAACCAGGTTGTTAGTTATTTAACGATTATGGATGAAGAGGCGGCACAGGAAATTAAGGAACTTCTTCATTATGAGGAATATACAGCCGGTAGTATTATGACAACAGATTTTGTTTCGATTTCAGCGAATCAAACAGTCCGGTCAGCAATGTATATATTAAAAAACGAAGCACCTGTTGCAGAAACGATTTACTATATTTATGTATTAGATGAGCAAAAGAGATTGGCTGGGGTTATCTCATTAAGGGATTTAATTGTTAATGATGATGATACAATGATCGCTGATATTACGAATGATCGGATCGTTTCTGTATCTGTCGGAGAAGATCAAGAGGAAGTTGCTCGGAAAATTAAAGACTATAATTTTCTTGCTTTACCTGTTGTTGACTTTCAAAATCATTTATTAGGGATTATTACAGTGGATGATGTCATGGATGTTATGGAAGAAGAGGCATCGGATGATTATTCCAAGCTTGCTGCTGTAACAGATATGGATACAATTGATCGTAGTCCATGGTCTGCTGCAAGAAAGCGACTGCCATGGTTAATTATCCTCTTGTTCCTTGGAATGATGACGGCAAGTTTAATTGGACGCTTTGAAGAGACATTAAATAAAGTGGCAATCTTAGCTGTATTTATCCCCTTAATTGCTGGAATGGCTGGTAATACAGGAACACAGGCTCTTGCAGTTGCTGTACGTGGAATTGCGACGGGAGACTTGGAGAAAGAGAATAAATGGAAACTTATTATAAGGGAAGCTGGAACAGGACTTATAACAGGTACGATTTGTGGAATTCTTGTTTCGCTCGTCATTTTCTTTTGGCAAGGAAATCTCTTCCTCGGTATTCTTGTTGGGGGATCGATTTTATGCACATTAATTGTAGCGACATTAGCGGGAGCGCTTATTCCACTTGTTATGCATAAATTTAAAATTGATCCAGCTGTAGCGTCTGGGCCATTTATTACAACAATTAATGACCTGATTAGTATTTTAATCTATTTTGGATTGGCCACATTATTTATGAGTTATTTAATTTAAATGTAAAGGGGAGATTCGATGGAAGAACACGGAGCCTCGGTTGCATCTCTAGTTATCGTTATTATTGTCGCCTTTTTAACGCCTATTTTGCTGCATCGCTTTAAACTGAACTTTTTACCTGTGGTTGTAGCAGAAATATTAATGGGGTTAATCATCGGAAAGAGCGGCTTTAATATTGTACACCCAGATATGTGGCTTGAAACTTTATCAACACTTGGATTTATCTTTCTAATGTTTCTTAGTGGCTTAGAAATTGACTTTACCGCATTTTCGGGGAATAAAAAGCGTAACAAGCTTCCGAACGGAAAACTGGAACCAAATACATTTATTGTTTCAACAATTGTTTTTGCAGGTATTTTCATTGTGTCATTAGGGTTATCCTATTTATTTGTGTTAATGGGCTTTATTGATAATGTATTTTTAATGACCTTAATCATTTCAACGATTTCATTAGGTGTTGTTGTTCCGACATTGAAGGAAGGCCATTTAATGAAAACAACAATTGGGCAAATTATCTTGCTAATTGCTGTCATTGCCGATTTAGCAACAATGATTTTACTTGCGGTTTTTGTTTCATTATATGATGGAGGAAAAGGGAATACTTGGCTATTACTCGTACTATTTGCGGTTGGTGTTCTTCTTTATTTCATCGGAAGAAAGTTCAAAAATCGTAAAATTGTTGAAACGCTGGCAACAGGAACTGTTCAAATCGGAACAAGAGCTGTGTTTGCTTTAATAATTTTTCTTGTTGCACTCTCTGAAACGGTTGGAGCAGAAAATATTTTAGGTGCCTTCCTTGCAGGGGTATTAGTTTCGCTATTAGCACCAAATCAAGAGCTTGTTCATAAACTTGATTCATTTGGTTATGGATTTTTAATTCCGATTTTCTTTGTAATGGTTGGCGTTGATTTGAACGTATGGTCATTATTTAGTGATAAGAAATTATTAATGCTTATCCCGCTTTTACTAATTGCCTTACTTATTTCGAAATTGCTTCCTGTTTATCTTTTAAAAAGGTGGTATGACAAGAATACAGTTATTGCTTCAGGATTTTTATTAACATCCACATTATCGCTCGTCATTGCTGCTGCGACAATTGGAGAAAGAATTGGTGTTATCACATCAGAAATGAGTGGAACATTAATACTCGTAGCTGTTATTACAAGTATTTTCACACCAATTGTCTTTAAAAAGCTTTTTCCTAAGCAAGAAAATACAGAAAGAAAATTAAAGGTCGCATTTATTGGCGCGAATCAATTAACATTGCCAGTCTATCGGGAGTTAAAATCTGAGCTTTATGAGCCGGTACTATATCATAAGGAACAAGAGAAGGCAGATAAAACGATTTCGGATTCCTTATTTGAAATTGTGGAGCTAGCAGATTACTCGATCCAATCACTTGAACAAACAGATGCACTTGATTCAGATATTATTGTTATATCTACTGGGGATGAAATGATAAATGCAGAGCTCGCTGTCTCTTATAAGGAAAACGGAGTTGAGCGAGTGATTTGCCGGATTGAAAGTCCAGATCTTCAAGAACGGCTTAAGGAGAAAGAGATTGAAGTATTCTCTGTTCTATTGTCACAGAAAACATTGCTAAGAGCTTTAATCGAATCTCCTGGCGTAATGAACATCTTAACGAATCAAGAAACAGCATTATACGAAATAAAACTGTTAAACAGCCAATTTAATGGCATGACATTACGTAAATTCCCTTTTACTGGAGATGTTATTTTTGTAAGAATTCTCCGTGGGCATGATTCAATTGTCCCGCATGGAGATACAGAGCTTCAACAAAATGACAGTTTAATTGTTACAGGTACAAAGGAATATGTGGATGAGTTAAGGCGAGAACTGGAGTTTTGTGAAACATATTAGTTATGGAAAAAAGCAAGTCAGCTTTTCAACTGGCTTGCTTTTCTTATGTCACTAAAACTGTCGCCTACGCTTTTCTACCACCCATTTTCATGAAGAAGGCTTTTCTTTTTTTTTATTGTATAGTAGAATTAGCACTAGGTACTAATAACATGTGATAATACAGGAGGAAATAAGAATGACTCTTTCTTTAACTGGAAAAACATTTGTCGTTATGGGTGTTGCTAATAAACGTAGTATTGCTTGGGGAATTGCGAGATCCCTTCATAAAGCAGGTGCAAGTCTAATTTTTACTTATGCTGGGGAGCGAATGGAGAAAGGCGTACGGGAGCTTGCTGAATCTCTTGAGAATGCGAATTCTCTCGTCCTTCCATGTGATGTAACAAATGATGAAGAAATTGCGAAGTGTTTCGCAGAAATAAAAGCAAAGGTAGGCACCATACATGGGGTTGCACATTGCATTGCTTTTGCTAATAAAGAAGAGCTCCAAGGAGACTATATGAATACGACTCGTGATGGATTCCTTCTTGCTCATAATATTAGCGCCTATTCATTAACTGCTGTTGCGAAGGAAGCAAAGGGGTTAATGACAGAAGGTGGAAGCATTGTGACGTTAACTTATCTTGGCGGAGAGCGTGTCATCAAGAATTATAATGTCATGGGTGTTGCTAAAGCTTCACTTGATGCAAGTGTAAAATATTTAGCAAATGACCTTGGTAAGAATGGGATAAGAGTCAATTCAATTTCTGCGGGACCGATACGGACATTGTCTGCAAAAGGGGTAAGTGACTTTAATGCAAGTTTAAAAGAAATTGAAGAACGTTCACCACTTCGCAGAACGACAACACCTGAAGAAGTAGGCGATACTGCCGCATTTTTATTTAGTGATCTATCAAGAGGAATTACCGGAGAAAACATTCACGTTGATTCTGGATACCATATTGTTTAAAAACGATCAGTCTAACCTGCGCATATTTTTATGTAGCAGGTTTTTTTCTGTCCTTAAGCAACGTCATCCTCTATTTTGCATACATATAGGGTGAACACATATGTATGTGGAGGTGAGCCAAATTGGCAAATAAAAAGCAAAAAGAACCGTTGTTTTACATTCAACAGCCTACATTGCAGTTTCCTAAAACAAATATGCAGGAGTCATACTCAAGTAGAAAGGCTGAAATGCAAAGAAAAGCACAAATGGTTCAATCGATAGAGACGAAAGCAAGTGATAGAGAGGAGAAAAAGCAAGATAAATTAGGGTCTTTATCAAAATCAGATGCTCGAAATGAATCAAAAAAGCAGGAGTCAGCTTCCAATCAACGAGATCACATTCAGAAGACAATTGAGGAGTTTGAAACTGGATTGGGTGAGAAGGAGAAGGGTTCCTCCTATTCATTCCAAACAGAACGTAAGTCCTCTTTTCGAAAATTGAAGAGCTTTAAAGAAATGAGTGTAGCAGAGCGTCTCCAATATTTAGTGGAGTTTCCAAAGCAGCTTCCACCAGTTCCTTGTATATTTGAAACTAAGAATAAATCGCATAAGGGATTCCTGTTGAAACAAGAAAATGAAAGGATTGAACTAAAATCTTTGTCTGGGGATATTGAACAGATTTCTATTCAAGAGATTAAGGATATTAAAATGATCGGCTTAAGAAAGTGAAGGATAAAAAAAGAGCCAGTCGTTCTTGAACGACTGGCTGATTTTTGCTTGTTAATCTTCGCAGATGCCAAGATAAACATCATCGATACATTGTACTGCACAGAAGCAGCTCAGGTCGACAGTAATACAGCTGTCTGTTTGTCTGAAATAATCAACTTTACAAACCTTTTCAAGGTCAATGCAGCAGTTCTTTGCTAGGTCAACTGTTCGATCATTATCTGGCCCTGGAATTCTGTTCACTGGTTCAAGAACTCGAAGTACTGCGCAGCAATTATCAAAGATATCCTCTACTCTAAAGAAGATGGAAACACATGCACACTCATTTCCAGTGAAGAACGCATGGAATGGTGACCCATCCGCTGTTTTTAATACAAATACACGAGTATCTGGATGTCTATGCTTCTTCTTTCCAGGTGAGATATGTCCTAGTGGTTCTAAGAAACAATTGGAAGGGCATTCACATACATCTTCAGCATTATCTTGAATATCTTTTATTGCACGAACTACTTCACATACACAGCTATTGCCTTTGAAGTCGTCTTTTTTTCCACAACCCATTTTATTTCCTCCTTGTTTGATTCTTGTGATACTACACTACTAACATATTGCCGAAGTACCCAATAGGTAACGGACAAACGCCTTGTTTTACATAAAAATAGGCGATTTTTTTATCGAGTGGATGGATGATGATCTCTAACGATAAGAAGTGAAGTACTTATAGCTCCCAAAAAGCCAAACATCATAAATGGCTATTTTCATAAATACTTGTCCATAAACCATTAAGTAGTAAAAGGTAATTCCTCTCTAATCAACTGGTTATTTCATTCATATAACTAATTCATTCACAATACTCTTTTAGAAAAGCATGAAAAAAAGAGGTGAAAGGGATGTATTTTTCATTCATGGAACTGCTCATACTTGCTTTCGCCAGTTTTCGGTTTACTCGGCTGCTTGTCTATGATCAGATTACGGAATTTATGAGGAAGCCATTTTTTGATGAAGTACAAGAAACAACTGAAGAAGGTGTGAGTGAGGAATATTATGTTCCAAAGACAGGATTACGTGGTTTCTTTGGGCAATTATTGAGTTGTTACTGGTGTACAGGAATTTGGAGCTCCCTTTTTTTATGTCTTTTTTATTTGTATTTTCCCGAAATAGCTATCCCTTTTCTACTTGTTCTAGCAGTAGCTGGGCTTGCAGCAATTATTGAGACAGTTGTGCAAAAATGGCTGGATGAATAGGCAAAGAGTTACACAAGCAAAGAATGGATTCATACAATATACAAAGACATATTATTTTGAAGTGCCATTTTTGTTTATTATCATACTAACTATTGGGGGGAGGCTAATTATGTTAAATAAACAAGCTCAACCAGTGAAGATTAAACCTCAGAAAACGCCGAAAAAGAAAAAAGGTTGTGGGTGTGGGAAAAAGAAGATGGACTAAATGAAAAGAGCCGGTATATGCCGGCTCTTTTATTTTTTTTATGAAAAAATGGTTTTGGCAAATCGTAGCCTTTAACCCAACTAAATTTAAATTAGCAATAAAGTTTATGAAATTAACCTTTTTAAAAATAGTAGTTGGAAATAAAAGCCTATAGGATCACATTCATAATTTCACATTTTTAGGTGGACAATAACAATAAAAGATCAGTATAGGAAGGGACATAAATGAAAATAAAATACTTTTGCATGGCTTTGTTACTGATGACTGCTTTAATGGGCTGCAATCAGAATGAATCAAATGAAAGTGAACTCGCTTTAATTAAAAAGACAAATCCTAGCCCATTGCTCATTAAAAATAATTCAAGAAATGAATTTGATTTAGTTAAAAGTATTGAAAAGGATATTGAATCGATAAAGGAATTATATGATGTAGCAGTTGTAAAAGGAAAAGATGACACACTTGTTGCTTATAAAGTTAAACATCTGCAGCGATTTCATATGAAGAAAATTGAAAAGAAAATGAAAAAGATGCTGGAAGAAAAGTACCCGGACGAGAAATTTACTGTTTCAAGTGATTATAAAATTTTCTTAGAGGCAGTAAAGCTGAATGAAAAAATGAAGGATCCTAATTATTCAGAGGAAAAGGCAAGTAAAAGATTAAAGGAAATCATTAAATTAAAGAATGAAATGGCTTAGAAAGGAAGAATGGGAATGGGGAATAAAAAGAAAAATTTAACACCAGCCCAACAAAAATACCAAGGACTGCAACAAAAACATGAATTCAAACGCCCAATCTTAAAAAATTGCCTTCGGGCGTTTTGGGTTGGCGGATTGATTTGCATGTTCGGACAAGCGGTTACTTATTTTTATATATACTTTTTTAATTTTACTGAACAAACAGCTGGTAATCCAACTGTTGCAACAATGGTTTTTTTCTCGATGCTGCTTACAGGGTTCGGTGTTTATGATCACCTTGGGCAATTTGCGGGTGCTGGGAGTGCTGTTCCAGTAACAGGGTTTGGAAATGCTGTCATATCTGCAGCAATTGAGCATCGCACGGAAGGATTTGTCCTTGGTGTGGGTGGAAATATGTTCAAATTGGCAGGATCAGTTATCTTGTTTGGTGTTTTTTCGGCATTTGTTGTGGCATTAATTAAAACAATTTTAATTACGTGGGGGGTTATCTAATGCTGAAGGGGAAACAATCCTGGGTATTTCCTAATCGCCCTGTCATTACAGCAACTGGGGTATCTGGCGGCCCTTTTGAAGCAAATGGGAAGCTTGCGGCAGATTTTGATATTCTTCATGATGACTTATGGATGGGGCAGGATTCATATGAGAAAGCGCATCGAGTATTAATGGAAGAGGCGACTCAAGCTGTTCTACATAAAACCAATTTATTAGAAGAAGATATCCACTTCTTTATCGCTGGTGATCTAGTCAATCAAATCACACCGACTAGTATGAGTGCGCGAACAAACCAAATTCCATACTTTGGGATTTTTGGCGCATGTTCAACCTCAATGGAAGGATTAGCATTGGCTTCCTTTATGATCAATTATCAAGGGGCTAATCATATTTTAACAGGCGCAGCAAGTCATAATGCGGCCATTGAGAAGCAATTCAGATACCCAACAGAATATGGAGGACAAAAGCCGCCAACCGCCCAGTGGACAATTACAGGTGCCGGTGTAGCCATCCTCTCTAAAAATGAAGGCCATTCCAATCTACCAGTTACTACTTCAGCAACCATTGGAAAAGTTGTGGATATGGGATTAACAGATCCATTTAATATGGGAGGTGCAATGGCGCCAGCTGCAGCGGATACAATCATCGCTCATTTTAAGGATTTACAGATAGACCCCTCTTATTATGACCTAATCGTTACAGGTGATTTAGGGGAAATTGGCCAGAGTTCAGCATACGAATTGCTTACAAATGCTGGTTTAAAAATTGATCAAGAAAAGTTCCAAGATTGTGGACTCTTAATTTATAAAGAGGATCAGCCAGTGAATGCAGGCGGAAGTGGTGCTGGCTGTTCAGCAACTGTACTATACGGGCATTTACTTAATCAAATGAAGCTCGGTAAGTATAAAAAAATTCTTGTTGTCGCAACAGGCGCTCTATTATCGCCTTTAACATTCCAACAAAATGAAACAATACCTTGTATCGCACATGCAGTATCAATTGAAATGAATAATTAACAATGGAGGGATAAAGATGTTAGCCATGTTTTTTTGGGCATTTGTCGTTGGTGGTCTTTTTTGTGTAATAGGGCAGCTGTTATTTGATGTGGCAAAATTAACACCTGGACATACATTAAGCCTTCTTGTTGTGATTGGAGCAGTGTTAGATGGTTTTGGATTGTATGAACCGCTCATTGATTTTGCTGGAGCTGGTGCAACGATCCCGATTACAAGCTTTGGAAATTCACTTGTACATGGGGCGATGAGTGAAGCGGAAAAGCATGGACTTGTCGGTGTTTTATCTGGAATGTTTGAAGTGACGAGCTCAGGAATTTCAGCAGCCATTGTATTTGGCTTTATTGGTGCCTTAATTTTTAAACCAAAGGGGTAACTGATTATTTGATTGGATCTATTCATTGTCCTTTCACCATTTCTACAGTCCTTTCATATGATAGAAAGCAGGCTAGGAAAGGGCGTGAATGTTTAAATGGATAATCAATTCTTTAAAAACATTGAGAAGAAAACAGGCGTCAACATGAATGATGTATTTGAATTAGCTAGTTCGTTGCAAAATGCAAATTTTAAAGATGAAAAGACGGTTAGAAATGTCATTAGACGTGTATCACAAATTGCGAATAAACCAGTTCCTAAAGAAACAGAGGATAAAATTGTTAAATCAATTGTGGCTGAAGGCAAGCAACTAGACTTCGGCACAATTGCTCAAATGATTAATAAAAAGTGAATAGCGATTGAGTGAAAGAATAATGCCATTATCGTAGACCATAAGTAATCAGACCAAATCGTGAACGGAGTTGGTCTGATTGCTTTTATTTTTGTAATGGTGATAAAAATCTTGATGGGTAAGCTTTTTTTCCTCGCCTTTTTTCAGGGATGGAAATGTATAGCTGCTCCATTGCACGTGTTATGGCAACATATATAAGCCTTCTCTCTTCCTCTAGTGGGGAGAAATCACCATTTCGATAGGCTTCAAGGGCATGATCATGAGGAAGACTCCCATCAACCGAGCTAACGATGTAGACAATCTTATATTCTAGCCCTTTTGCACGGTGAATGGTACTTAAAGTGATTGCATTCGTATTTTTTTTATTTAGTTGCTTAATTTCTTTATTCATTGCCTTCATATGCTCAGTGTGCTCAATGAATTCATGAATCGATTTGAAATTTCTTGCAGCGACTTTCAAATCCTTTAGGTCATCAGACCCTTTCTCCATTTTATTTCCTTCATTGCCCCGCTTTTTAATAAAATCTTGTAGACTAAGTTCTTTTTCGATCGTCTCAATGGCCATCAATGGAGATAGGTGAGTGATCGAACGGATGACAGGTGCCACTTTTTTTAATTTCTTTTCTTGAAAAGGGAAGCCGGTTTTTATTTCCTTCAAACACTCAAGTAATGTGCAGTCCTTTAAAATGCTCTCTGCCATTATGTCCTTTAGTAAACCTGGTTTAATAAACAATGCGGGAAAAATATTTTTCATTGCCTCTTTATCGTCTTCATTGACGGATAATTGTAAAAATGACAGCATACATCTGATTATAAACCGGTCATAAAAAGATTCAGCATCCTGGTCAATTTTGAATGGGAGGCTTGAATGGGCGAGACGTTCGAAAATGGCTCGGCTCCCCGTATTTGTCCGGTAGAGGATGGCAAAATCCTTCGGTTCAAAGCCAGCAGTTATTTTTTCTTGAATATCAGTAACAATAGAAGTAGCTTCCTCTTCTTCATCATAAGGATAGAAGAAAATTGGTGGCTTTTCATTAGAAAATTGAGCATTCATTTTCTTTGGGCGTCTTTTTTTGTTATGGATAATAATGTCATTTGCAGTTGAAACAATTTCATGTGTTGACCGATAATTTTCGTTCAATGTGATCATTTTTGCATTTGGAAAATCTTTTTCAAAATCTAGCAGGTATTGTGGGTCACTCCCGCGAAATGCATAAATAGATTGATCGTCATCCCCAACAGCACACACATTTTTTGACTGCGCAGAAAGCATTTTGATTAGCTCATATTGCACTTTGTTCACATCTTGAAACTCATCAATTAAGAAGTATTGAAAACGATTTTGATAGAATTCTAGAATCGTCGCATTCCTTTTTAAAAGATGATAACAGCCTGTGAGCATATCATCAAAATCGAATAAACCATCATGTTCTTTAGCTTGTTCATATAGTTTATACAGATGGACTGCCTTCTCTTCCCAAGCGGATTCAGGCCTTACTTCTATTGGTGAAATAAGAGAATTCTTCCAGAATCCAATTTGCTGCAGTGCGAGGTCATAGGCAAATTCCTTTTCATCTAAATTTAATGTCCTTCCTGCTTGCTTAATAATTTGCTCACGCTGCCAGCCTCTACTTAATAATTTATCCTGTGTCCATCGATTAGGTTCATGAAAAACAAGCATCCTGTAAAAAAGACTATGAAAGGTTCCAGAAACAATTTGTTGTATTTGCTGACGGTTCATCAGCGGATAGTTTACTAGTCTTTCTTTCATTTCCTGTGCAGCTTTAGCTGTAAATGTAACGAGCATAATTGATTTCGGGTCAATGGCTTTTTCCTGGATCATATATGCTGTCCGTGTTGTTAATACTCTTGTTTTTCCACTTCCGGCACCTGCCAAGACGAGTAAGGGGCCATCTGTATGTGTTACGGCCTTTGTCTGGTTATGATCAAGAATGATATTGCCTTGAGCTAGCTTTGATAAATACTCAGAAGAAAAAGGGAGTATATTTTGTTTGATCGGTGTGAAAGGGGGAATATTTTTAACTGAATGAGCTTTCTTATAAGGATTCTCTCGTTCCTTCACTGCATTTATTGCACGTGAGTGAGGAATTCTGAATCCTCCTCGTTCAACATATTCAAAAGGTTCTTGAGGGGGAGTAGGCGTCTCCTCATTGCTATCCTTACACGAATGATCAGTATTCAGAATATGATAAAAATGAGGCTCTCCATCAATTCCTAAATAGAATCGAACCTTTTCCTTGCATACAGGGCATTGCAATTGGCCCTTTTTTCCAGCTTCATAAATGGTCTGAAATCTCTCACGGCTTACTTGCTGAATATAAATAATTGTATTTTGTAATATAGCTGTTTTCATTTTTATTCCTCATTTATTGCAGATTAACGGGCTTCTATGCACCACTGATTAAAGTATCATCTTATCATATCAAATATTAGGAGAATCTAAAAGCTTATGATTGGAGGTCGTATTAATGGGCTATATCGCACCGGTTACGAATTATCAATATACACAGTATGCGGAGAGAGTAATAAGTAAAAGATATGACCCTTATCGCTTCGTGCCAATTGACCGAATCAAACATCTAGCGAATAGGCAAGACTTTAATCATCCATTCTTGTTTAAAGATCCCAATCCTCATCAGGAATCGAAAGTTTCAAAAAAGATGTATAAGGAGCAGCCAACTGACAAGATATATAGTGAAATAACAGGGAAGGGCAGATATTTCAGTGAGTATGCATAGATTAGATAAGTGTACGAAATCTAGCCTTATCTTTTAAAATAAATGAAAAGGGAAGCTCATATACTCGCTACCCAATATAAAAAACTTCTGCCACGATGGGCAGAAGTTTGCTTAGATTAGTTTTTTCATTGTGCGGTGTGGAATTCCTGCGTCTAAAAACTCTTCTGAAATTATTTCGTAGCCTAGTTTACTATAAAATGGAATCGCATGTGTTTGGGCATTTAGCTTCAATGCTGAGAAGCCTTCATTTTTTGCGTATGCTTCAATTTTCTCCATGATGGCTTTTCCAGAACCGCTTTTTCGTTCATCAGATAACACACAGATTCTTTCAACTTTCCCAATTCCATCTACTGTACGGAAACGCCCTGCACCAATAGGTGTATTGTCATTATAAAGAAGAAAATGAACAGCTTTTTCTTCGTATTGATCAATTTCCTCTTCTATTGGAACGTTCTGCTCATAGACAAATACTTTTTTCCTTATTGAGAAAGCTTCTTCTAACTCTTTCTTACTTGAGACGATTTTTACTTCCACGGCTTATTTTTCCTTTCCAAGACGAAATGTTTCGTAAACAGTCCATGAACCATTTTCTAATTGATATAAAAGGTGGAATCGATCAATAGTTTCCTCATAGTTGAATTGATTCATTCGTAAAGATCCATATACATCCGAGTGCTCATCGTTCGATAATTGTTGTCCGATTGTTATATGTGGTACAAATGCATATTCTGTACCCTCTGATTCAATTCTCTTATTAATTTCAAATTGCAGTTCATTCAGCATGTTCGATTCTTCAATTTTAAAATAAATGACATTATTTACTGGTTTAAAGGAGCTAAATTTTCTTGTTGCTATTTGAAAAGGTTCGAAGTGAGATGAAATCTCATTCAAGACATCTGTAAATTGTTTAATTTGCTCTTCGGTTGCTTCAAAACCTGCTTTGAGTGTAATATGTGGGGGAATTAAAGAATAATTTGGGTCATACCGTTTTCGGAATGAATTGGCTTGATCTTGTAAATTCTTTGAGGGGAAAATGACAATACCTAATTTCATAAAATAACCTCCAACATTCAGATTTAATAGAACTACATAAAATTTTCACATGAATTATGTTCGTTTATATACACCATTATAACAAATCTTCCAAAAATAATGTAACTGCATCCTAAAATTAATAAAATAAAAGAAACAGCACGAAGTTACTATTACTTCGTGCGTTTTTTTATTATATAGGAAAATATAAATGTTGTGGATACCTTTGCGACAAGTTCTGCGTCCAGCTCCAGCGCCTACCCCCTCGAGGTCACAAGCCAATCCTCTAAAGATCGGTAAAGGACACCTTTCCGTGAGGC
>NZ_JAGIKZ010000008.1 GCF_017874625.1 Cytobacillus eiseniae
CAACTTTATCCTACCATATGAAGTGAGGTTTTTTTAATACCACGCTTGAAGCTCTTTAGAACCCCCGGCGTAGCCAGGGGTTTTCGAACCCATAAAAAAAAGAACAGTACCATTTGGCACTGTTCTTTTTAGTAAAAAGAATCGATTATTTTCCAATGAACATTTGAGTCCAGTAATTACCGTCAGCCACGTGACCAATACCTAAATGAGTATAGTTTGCATTTAAGATATTTTTACGGTGTCCTTCACTGTTCATCCAAGCATTTACAACTTCTTCAGGTGAACGTTGACCCATTGCAATGTTTTCCCCAGCAGATTTATAAGAAATTCCAAATTGCTTCATCATATCAAATGGAGATCCGTATGTTGGGCTGTTATGATCAAAATATCCTTTTGCTTTCATATCAGCAGATTTTGTACGTGCTACCTTGCTTAATTCTACATCAAGTGATAGTGCAGACACGCCATTTTTAGCACGTTCTTGGTTCGTTAATTCTAACACTTTTTGCTCATATGCACTTACTGAAGATGATACAGGTGTCGTTTCTTTCGTCTGTTCAGTTTGAGCTGGCTTTTGTGTTTGTGTTTGAGCTGGTTGCTTCTCTACCGGCTTTTGTGTTTGCGTTTGAGCTGGTTGCTCTTCTACCGGCTTTTGTGTTTGCGTTTGAGCTGGCTGTTTTTCTGCTGGCTTTTGTGTTTGTACTTGAACTGGTTGCTTTTCTGCTGGCTTTTGTGTTTGTTCTTTAGCTGGTTGATTTACTACTGGTTTTTGAATTTGTTCTTTAGATAGTTGTTTTTCAACTTGTTTTAATAAGTCTGGTATTTGTATATTAGACTGATTGAAGTTCCATTTAATATTGTAATCTTTCATTACCTTTTGGATTAAGCTATTAATTTGTTCATTATTTAGATTCGTAGATTGAACAAGTTGAGCCTTCACTTGATTTGGTGTTGGGCAATTAGATGCGGCATCTGCCTTATTTACCACCGGATTTGAAACTAGTAATGCCGCTGCTGCCGCTACTGATAAAAATACTTTTTTATTCATTATGAAAATCCTCCCTGTTGTTCGAGTAATTTTTATGCTGTGTAACTTGCTCAATCATCATAACACATGCTTTTTAGTAATATTTCAGGAAGGAAATGACAAATGGTCGTATAAAGTAAAAGGAATTGGATATTACAGGAAATATAATAGACTTTAAAAGGACAAAACCCTTTGTTTTACTACTTTTCTTTAAAAATAGTAGAACAAAAAATAGATTAGGATGATTTTCCATTTTTGGTGCAGGAACTTTTGAAATACCAAAATAAAACTAGTAAATCATTATTGACAGGTTTTTTAGCTGCCCTTTTGTTTTACTTTTATTACGTGTATATTACGTATGTTTAGATTAGATTAGATTAGATTAGATAAAATGAAACACCTTCAGTAAAGGAAAATTTAGTCATTCATGCGAGAAAAATAGATCAAAAGAAAAGCAGCCAAATTGGCTGCTCATAACTAATGATCACCATGCTCTCCATCTGCTTCTTCCCCATCCATTTTCATTGGTGGTGATTCCTCTTCGGGTTCACTCGGTTGTCCGATAATAAATTCCTTTTTAGGCATCGCATGCATGTCCTTAGCAGTTACATGTGAATATATATAATAGGTTCCTTCTTCAGTAAAGCTTTTTTCTAACCGATAAATGCCATTTTCTGCATGTTCAACATCGACTTTCTCATGATTTTCATCATGTGCACGCCATATTTCAAAATTCACATCATCTGCATCTGAAACCTCTTTCCCGCCATATGTGACTTTCGCTTCAAAAATAACGGGTTCATTTACCTCTGCTTTCTCAGGATTAATCGTTAAATCCACTTCAATAATTTTAAGCTCTTCTTCCTTGCTTTCTGATGTACATGCAGCAGTAAATAGAACTGTCATTAGCAATAATAGAAATAAAATACTTTTTTTCATTGTTTTCTCTCCTTCTCTATTCTAAAACTGGTAAGTGAATTTGTATCGTCGTCCCTTTTCCAATCGTACTATTAATTATTAAGCTTCCTCCATGGAGAATAACTAATTGCTCTGCAATCGCAAGTCCTAAGCCAGTTCCTCCATCTTTTCTTGTCCTTGCCTTATTCACACGATAGAATCGTTGTTTAATTTTGTCCAAATGATCAGCAGGAATGCCAATCCCTGAATCGACAATCTCGATACAGCAGCCTTTCTCTATTGCAAATAATTTTAGATGGATACTTCCTTTCTCAGTATAACAAATCGCATTATCTAATATATTTTGGAGCACTTGCTCTAATCTGCCCTCATCCCCATTAATAATAATATCTGGATCAAGCTCATATCGGAACTGTAAGTTCTTTTCTTTAATTTTTGGCAAATACTTTTGGATCGCATCTTCAATTAATTGAGCAAGTGGAAGTGGATGCATTATGATTTGGTAATCATCAGAATCAAGCCGTGATAAATCTAACAGATCTCCAACTAATCTTTCCATTCTGCCTGCCTCACGGTATATTAACATCAGATGCTTTGAAGCATCCTCACTATTCGCAATTCCTGTAAGTAATGCATTGCTATAGCCCTTCACATAACTTACAGGCGTCCTAAGCTCATGTGATACATTTGCTAGAAACTCTTTCTTTCGCTCGTCTTCTTTTTGGATTGAAGTTGCCATATGGTTAAATGCAAGAGCGAGTTGTCCAACCTCATCCTTTGAGTGATTATTAATTCTCACAGAATAGTCACCTTTTGAAACCATTCCTGCAGCATGTTTCATTTCAAGCAATGGCTTTGTTAGTTTTCGGACGAGGAATGTTCCTAAGAAAATGGCCAAAACTAAAAATAAAATAGCTGCAATTAGCCATAAATAAGCAAAGTCTGTTGTCACTTCTGAAATTTTTGTTAATGGGATATAGAGATAAATAATCCCTTCTAATCGATTTTCATCTAAAAGTGGAATAACAACAGCCATAATTTTGCGATCAAAACGCTCTTCATATCCTAATTTCTGTACAGCTTTCCCTGCAAGCAAATCCTCTCTCTCTTCTCCACTTATCAAAGATTCATAATCAATATCAAACGGCAGACATGCGCTTAGTTCACGGGGATTATTTACAATAAAAATTTCAGTCTCCGATTTTGAACTATACCAATCAATCCGCTCCTTTAGATCATCTGACAATGGCCCACCTTCATACTCAAGCGCAAGCCTTCTACCTTCTTCAAGTAAAGCCGTTTCAACATTCTCAACATAAAGTTTTTCATAAAAAAAGTAAGACAAGAAATAGGAATACAAAATAGTGACAACAATTGCTGCAATGATTGTCAGCCACAGTTTCCTCGTCAGGCTACTAGTTAAGCGTTTCATTCTGAAGGCACCTCTAATTTGTAACCAATGCCCCATACAGTTTGGATATAGTCAGCAATTCCAAGCTTCATTCTTAATGTTTTAACATGGGTATCTACTGTACGTAAACTTCCGAAATAACCGATTCCCCATATATGCTCAAGCAGCTGCTCTCTACTTAAAGCCTGTGCATAATGCTCAGCAAGAAATAATAGAAGATCAAATTCCTTCATTGTTAAAGCAATTAGATCCCCATTTACTGCAACAGTTCTTGACATCCGGTCTATTAATATTTCCCCTATATGTATTTGAGTTTTTGCTTCCGTACTCTTTACATTTGACCTGCGAAGCACTGCTTCAATTCTAGCTGTCAGCTCACCAGGACTAAATGGTTTAACAATATAATCATCTCCTCCTAACTTTAAGCCTTTGACTTTATCCCACTCTTCACCTTTTGCCGATAAAAAGATAATCGGCGTATTATATTTTTCTCTGATTTTCTGACAAACCTGATAGCCATCTTCATCAGGCATCATAATATCAAGGATAATGAGATCCATCGCCTTGCGCTTTAATAGTTCATATCCTTCCTTCCCACTTGATGCAAGAAACACACGATACCCTGCATTTTCTAAATACATTTCCGCAAGATGACCCATATCCTCTTCATCATCAATTACTAAAATTGTTAATTGCCCCATATTTATCTCTCCCTTAATACAATTTGAAAGGGCCCATTTCCAACTGGAATTGTTTTCATTCTTTCTAAACTGTCTGGTTGAATGATATGAAGGTCATTGCTGTCATAACCTGCAATCAGCAGTTGATCCGTTCTTACGATCATCTCAAAAGGATTAGCCCCTACAATGACTGATTCTAGCACTTCCCCATTTTCATTTAATTTATATAACATACTAGTCCCATGGCTTAACACAAACACATGATCAGCATACCCAAGAAAATTAACAGGCATTAATGGGGCAGCAATATTCCTCTTAAATTCTCCTGATTGAGAATCATAAACATGAATATTCTTTTCTATTTCAGCACCTGCTCCATGACCCCCAATCCAAATTTCATTTCTATTTTCGATTAGCCATGCACCTGCAGCAGATGGATGGATTGGAAAGCCATTTAATTTTTCCTGTTTATTCAAGTCGATCACTGTTAATATCTCTTTATTAAAACTTAGAACGAATAGCTTTTGATTTGCTTCAGATTCCAAAATCGTTAATGGATTTCTTTCAGTCCTAACTTCCCATTGCTCTACTCCTTCAAAATCAAAAAATCGAATTTCACTTAAGTTTTGGTCTACTAGTGCAATGGTTGAACTCGTTTTAAGCAGCTTTCCATTCACAATTCCTTTCCCTGTTTCCCAGCTATCTATTAGACTTCCTGACTTTAAGGAATAAAGGTCAACTGTTTCCACTTGTTTGCCATAGAGCAACAGACTGTCACCATCAGGTAAGATAACTGCCCCAGTATAAGGCTTCTTCATCTCCCAATCGACCATTCTTGTTTTTTTTTCTAAATCAATGAATGTAATAGTCATATCTTTAATATTCACGGTTGCCGCTAATGAGACATGCTCATCGATTGGTGAATACCGATCTTTCGTACATGAAGAAAGAACAATGACAGCAATGATAACTAAGATAAATTGTCGTAATTTCTTCATCTAGCCGCAGCATCTCCCTCTAACACTTTATTTCAACGATTTTACACGAGATTTGTGAGAAAACTGTGAAATGTAATTGTGTATTTTGTTTATAATTGTACTTTATTCATTTCATCTAAATGAATTTGGATTAAATGATTTTTATCAGCGATAGATAATTGGGATTCCATAATTCTTTTCACTGCAAGATAAAACTTTTCATGCAGCGATTTCCTCACTCTTGGATGCGAATTTTCATCTTTAATCTCCCTAGCAATCGCTTCCTTGAGGATTTGTTCAGCCTCTTTCTCTCCAGCAAGCAGTCGATTATTCCACAGTGTACGATATTTATTTAATAAATGGCTGTAATTCACTTCAGCATTCATCGAATTCCCCACATTCTGTTTACAAATTTGATTCAACCCTATTTTTACATAAATTAAGTCATTTGTGCAAAAATAGTAGAAATACAGTTTGAAGGGAGAACAAAAGATGACCTCACCATATTGCTGTCCGAATTGTAAAACAAATAAGAGCCGGTTCAATATTATCAAACAAGTACCACAATCAGTAAAAATGGATCCACATTCTGGGATGATTCTAGAGGAATATACGAGTGAAAACTTAAGCCCTTTCCATATTGCCTATCAAGGACCTGATTATAAAATACAATGTGGCTCCTGCGGCTTAGTAGAGGATGAAAGGACATTTATAAAATTTGGTGAAAAGAATAAAATAGAAATGCGTTGATCATTCCCGTATATACTGGAAGGGCGATTCATCCTACAATAATAATTGATCTTTATGGTAATCTGTATAAGTTGATTATTCCTGGCCATGAATAAAGCTTGAGAAACGCTTCTCAAGCTTTTTTCAATCCAAATATAATTTGCTATCCTTTAGAAATTCAATGCTATCTATTTTCCATGCATCTATAGCTGAAAAACGAACAATAGACATCGTCCCTTTAAAATACTTCTTGCCGCTATTTTTTATTTGCATTTCAACTTCCACTGGCACCTCTAGACTTAATTCTCCCTCAAGATCTTCGACAGGCAACACTGACATACGTGTCAACCGAATATTTTCAATTCGTTGTAAATACTTGTTCCATTTTATGTCTTGTAAAGAAATTGCTGAAATAATCAAAGAATCCTGCTGCTTTAATCCTGCAATATACGCACTGATCATTTCATATGGATCTGCATTCGCTACATAGGCCTCCAGATTTCCAGCTGCCTTTAAAATCATTAACTTATGGGATAGATCCATAAAGTTTGTCCGATGAGTCGTACTCCCATAAAAATGAATACAAAAATGACCTGGAAAGTTATTTTTTAATGCGCCTGCCCCATGAGGCATTCCATGCATGGAAGCAGCAATCCAGCGATCTTCATGAATAACGATAATTGCACGCCTTTTCCAGCTCCATTTGCCATCATATATATCTTTCATTATCTTTGTATCAATATTCGTTAATGGCTGAACATCTGCATGGTTGCTGCCTGCACGCCTTTGCACTTGAAACTTATTGCCCGTTTCAACATCCATCACAGTAAACTTACTGTATTTCGGCAATAATTTATTTGCAGTTTCCCATTGAAGCATTTCAATCACAATTCCAACTCCAGCTCCATTTGCAAACACGATAGAGCTATGCATGAACATAAAAAAGGATACTATAATTACAATCGGGGACTTCATTTTCTCCACTCAATTTCCTATTTATTTTTCAATGGCTCATTTACATTCTCTTCAAAAGTTTCCCAAAGTGGCAAGGATTATATTCATAAAAAAAACATGTTCCGCACGGAACATGTTTTTTCTCATTCTTATTTTTCTAATGCCTGAAGCTGCTCTTCAATCTCGTTCCAATTCATATTTTCACCAATAAACACGATATTTTGCGGCATGTTCATATTTTCAGGTAAAAACAAGGGCATCCCATAGGAGTATTGAAAAAGCATCGGATAGGTTGTTGAATGAAACTTCACATAGCCTTTAATTCGATAAATCGTATCTGGCAAGCCTCTTAAAAATGCTTCAAATTCAGTTTGCTCAATCGCTTTTGTAAATTGATAAACAAATGTGCTTAATTTCAAGTCAAGCTCAGCATGAGAACGTGCCTGTCCTGCTTTCACGCTTGACGATAATTTTCTCACCTGTGACATTGGCACTTTTGCATATGTCGTTAATATTGAGAATGCATGCGAATTTACTGCTTGAACTTCCATCGTTACTTTTGACTGCTCACTTTCGGATAAATCATCCGTTTTATTCAACAATATTAAATCAGCATGACGAACCTGTTCTATTAATAATTGTTGTACTTGCGGGCTTAATAATTTCCGATCGAGCCATCGTTTTCCATCAACAACAGAGATAATCCCTTTCATCTCCATACGATCTACAAAAAGTGGAGACATCACGGCATCCAATACTTCTACAGGATGAGCTGCGCCTGTTGCTTCTATATAAATGACTTCAGGCTTACTTATTACTAATAACTCTTGGAGCTGGGATTCTAGCTTATCTTGAATCGTGCAGCAGATACAGCCATCAAGCAGTTCCTTAAGAGGAATGTCCTCATCCACTGCATTTGAATCAATCGATACCTTTCCAAGCTCATTCATCATAACTGCAACTTTTCGATTTTGCCTTTTTTCCTCTGTGAGTAGCTGCTTAAGCAATGTCGTCTT
Source organism: Cytobacillus eiseniae (assembly GCF_017874625.1). GTDB lineage: Bacteria > Bacillota > Bacilli > Bacillales > Cytobacillaceae > Cytobacillus > Cytobacillus eiseniae. The sequence goes on from NZ_JAGIKZ010000008.1 coordinate 7,713, forward strand.
GCCACTTCCTAAGAACCCAGCTAATACATATATTTCAGTCTTATTCATTGATAATTCCTTTCAAAACCTCTACTGCTTTTTTAATTTGCGTATCATCTTTATCAAGCTTTTCCCGTAATTTCTCCATAAGAACAAGTGTTGATTCTCCAGTGAGAACACCGGTTACTTCAAGCTTTTCAGCTGATTGGAATGCCTCCACTGCCTGCTTTGACTTTTCATCGAAGAATCCATCTTCTCTTCCTGGATCATAGCCAAGTGCAACTAACATTTGCTGTACTGCTTTTACTTGATTGGAAGAAGAGGATAGCTTAATTTCTAGATCTGGATTGATGAATGGCAATGTCGCATATTCTGGTAAGGAAACTTCATAATCTGGGACAATTCCTTTTTGATGAATCCAATTTCCTTTAGGAGTTAACCATTTTTCAGTTGTAAATTTAATATTAGATCCATCCGAAAAATCCTGCGCTCGCTGTACAGTACCTTTTCCAAACGACTTCTCACCAATCAATGGAATATCTGCTGATTCGCTTACAGCACCTGCAAGAATTTCTGAAGCACTTGCACTGCCTTTATCGATGACAACAACTAAAGGAACTTCAGGATTCTTTGAACCAATCGCCTTTTTTTCTACTCGATTCCCGTTACGATCCTCAATTTGGAAAATAATTTCACCTTCAGGTACAAACATGCTAGATATTTCGACTGCACGTTCAAGTAACCCTCCAGGATTTTGGCGCAAATCAAGGATAAGACCCTTCATCCCTTGACCTTGTAATTCATTCAATACAGCGACAAGCTCATTTGTTGTATTGTCTGAAAAGGAAGTAATTTGAACCTTTGCAATTCCGTCCTCAAGCAATTCCCCATATACTGTTTCAATCGGAATCGTGTCACGAATAATTGGAACAACCATCGTTTCGTCCATTCCGTGTCGTTCAATGGTAAGCTTAACCTCTGTTCCTTTTTCACCTCTTATTAAAAGCACGGCCTCGGTAGAACTCATCCCTTGAATACTTTCCCCATCTACCTCTAATACCTTATCGTTCGGTCGTAAGCCTGCCTTTTCAGCTGGTGACCCTTTTAATGGGGAGACAATCATAATGAAGCCATCTTTCTCTTGAATTTCAGCACCGATTCCTTCAAATGACGAAGAAATACTTTGATGGAAGTTTGATGCTTCGTCAACAGTCATATAATCAGAATATGGGTCTTCAAGTGCATCAACCATCCCATTTATCGCTCCATTAATGAGCTTATCTTGATCGATCTCCTGGAAATAGGAACTCTTCAGTGAATCATAGGCAGCAAACAGCTTATTAAATTCACTTCTCCCGCTTCCACCATTATCGACAGTCTTTTCACCACCAAATAGAAATACAACCGCTGTTACACCAACAGAAAGAATAACAACGATGAGTAGCATAATGATTAATTGAAATTTTTTTAACCGGATAAGTCCCGATTGTTTTTCTGGTACCTCTTGATTTAAATCATCATTTTGCAATATCTTCACCACTTTCATTTTCCGAATAATTCCTTAAGGAGGATATTCAAAAAGTCCGGGAAAAATAGCTGCCTTAATTTCTGCGTCAGTTTGCTTATCCGCTCCTCACGTACAAAAAACGTACGCTCCGGTGCTCTAAGCTACACTTCCTTTATCTTCTCGGCTTTTTTTGTCCTCCTTTTTGAACACTCACTTAAGGAATAGAATACCATTTTCATGTTAAAAAGAACAAAAAAAAACGGATGTATATGTAAAAAAGAGATTCAGACAATTTCTGATCTCTTATATTTTCTTCACAGCTCCAAAATATTCTTCAAGGGTCCAATCATTTTTATACATTATTGTTGCTGTTTCAATACCAACATACCGGAAATGCCATGGTTCATATTGATACCCTGTAATCCCTTCTTTGCCTTTAGGATAACGTAGGATGAAGCCATATTTATGTGCATTATCAGCCATCCATTTCCCTTCTGATGTCTCTCCAAATTGTTCAGATAACTCAAATTTAGCACTTTGACTTGATAGATCCATTGTTAAGCCTGTCTGATGCTCACTGCTGCCAGGAACCGCAACAGAAAGGGCCGCAATTTCTTCACCAAATTTAGCTACCTCATTATTATATACGGTCATTTGTCTCGAATAAGAACGATAACCAGAGACAGCGAACAAATGCATGCCTTCAGTTTTAGCTGCTTCAAACATTGTCTCAAGTGCAGTTGCTGCATCTTTCCGCATATAGCTCTTTTCTACTTCTTCATCCCCAAATGAAAACAATACATTTGGACGGACCAAATCTTCTGGCTCATATACATTTGGAAGCATAAATTCTTTATTTACTAATACCATTATATTTGTTGGGTTTTGGATGACATTCTTCCCATCTACTACTTTTACTTCATTAAAGAAGGCAGAATCAAGAGTTGGTACCCCCTCCTCAGGCTGCTTTGTCTCCTCATTTATTTTTTCCACTGTCCCCTCATTTTTCTTCTGATCGTTTTCATTACTTACAGATGCAGACTCAGAGCTATTATCCTTTTGTAAGAAAGGGATACGATCTAATATAGAATCTAATTGACTGCATCCTGAAAGCAATACGGTTAATAATATAGATAATCCAATTGCCTTTTTCATTTATTTCACCTGTTTCTATCAATCTACTAAGCTATTTTTGCAAACATTGTTGCTATTTTACACATAATTTTGGTAAAGGTTGATTTCCGCTCCAATCAACCGACCTAGTTGGTAAACCATTCATTCTAACAATTGATTTAATAACAACAATCTTTTAGAAAAGAGCCATCTACTAAGAATATTATTTTAACATGGATTTTACACTTTTTCAGAGTTAAATACTAATTAAAAAGGAATAAACTGGTCCAAACTTGGTTGGACCAGTCTAAATATTTGAACGTTTTTATTTGTTTGTAGCCGCTTCTAAAGCTACTTCAATCATTTCATTAAATGTAGTTTGTCTTTCTTCAGATGTTGTTTCTTCACCTGTAAGAATGTGGTCACTAACTGTTAGTACAGATAAAGCATTTCTATTATATTTCGCAGCTAATGTATAAAGTGCTGATGTTTCCATTTCAATAGCCAAAATTTGATATTTCGCCCATTTCTCATGGTCAGCATTATCATTATAGAAAGTGTCAGCTGTGAAGACATTGCCTACTTTTAGATTAAGACCTTTTTTCACACCTGAATCATATGCTCTTTTTAATAAATCAAAGTTAGCAGTTGGTGCATAATCAATTCCTCCGAAAGTCAATCGATTCGTTTGAGAATCGGTCGATGCGGTCATAGCAAGTATTACATCACGGACTTTTACATCCTTTTGTATCGCCCCACAAGTTCCTACACGAATTAAATTCTGGACATTATAGCTATTCATTAATTCATGAATATAAATCGAGATCGACGGGACACCCATTCCTGTACCTTGTACAGAAACACGCTTTCCTTTATATGTACCAGTATATCCAAACATATTTCGCACTTCATTATAGCATGTCGCATTTTCTAAAAAAGTTTCAGCAATATATTTAGCTCTTAACGGATCTCCAGGTAAGAGAACTGTTTCCGCAATTTCGTTTTCTTTCGCTCCAATATGAATACTCATAATCAAACCTCCAATTTATTCTAAACCGTGTTTGGATCGATGCCCAATCACTATACAATCATAACTATTTCCTTATAAACGTTCAAGTATAAGCATGAATTCATTGCATACGGGTATGCTATCAATAGCTTTTCTAAAGGAGGGTAATATTATGCCAGAGGAAAAAATGAGTAAAAAATTAAGACAGGCAGTCCAGCATGCAAATGAAACAAATCCATCTGCAAGTTCAGACGGGAATCCCCCAAATACATCAAAAACAGTAAAAACAAAAAATAAAAAACAATAATATGTTGGAGGTTGAAAATGGGTAAAAAACATCGAAATCGAATCAATTCACCAAAGAAAAATAATCATATTCCAAAGGAAGCGATTATTGCCGAGCAAGAGGCACATGGGAAAGAATTCTCTGCTGCAGGTGGCCGTAAAGGAAACCCAGGTTCCAATACTGAATAAGGGGGCTTTTGCTCCCCCTTATCTAATTTTCAATCTATTGATCATATTCCAGCCACCAGGTTTTAACTGATAATAATATTGTCCTCTTCTTCCTTCATCAATGAATAAAATATCTCCTGTAGTAATAAATCGGCCAGAAAAGTCGTTAGGAATGAGATCATGAACGTTGAACATAGCAAAAACGGAATACAAGCACTCCTCATGGTCAACCCCTTCAATTGATAGTCGATACACTTGTCGGAAACCTTTACTCTGCCTAAATTCTGGTGTTTGAAAAATAGTTACATCATACACTTTTTTCTTAACCCTGCTCATCTCTTTCAGCAATTCAAAATCCCTCCTTTATTATTAAATAACAGGTTCAAATATCTTTGCTTAAGGCTCTTTTCTGAAAGATTGTTGCTTTTTAATTAAATGTTTGACGAACTAAGTCGGTTGATTGGAGCGGAAGGTGCGAGACTCCTGCATAGATGCGTAGGACAGCTGAGACCTAAGCAGGAGCGACTGCTCCGAGGAGGCTTAAGCAGACTACCCCACGGAAAGGGAGCACACGTACGCGGAAATCAACCTTTACCAACTTTATCTTAATAAGCAACAATGTTCGCGAAAACAGCCTTACTTAATGAAGATCCACTTTTTCATTCATAGTTAGTTATCGAACGAAAATCAACTTATCCTATTTCCTTTTTCGATTTTCATTATGTATTTCCCTTCATAGAAAAAGTACGTTTTTTGTCGATAATAAACAGTTTCTTTATGAAAACGCTTACATTTTGCAATCTTTCTCATATACTAATACAAATCAATTCTTTGGAGGGATGTAAATTGAGGGTTTTACGATCAGCCAAAAAGCCATTCTATGTTTATTTCCTTTTGATTAGCTGGTTCCTTGTATCAAGCTTCAACCAATATATTCAGACTCCACAGCCCTTTGAATCAATCGCCCATCGAGGTGCATCCTATTATGCACCTGAAAACACGTTTGCCGCATTCCAAAAAGCCGTAGAATTAGGATTTGATTATATTGAGCTTGATGTCCGAGTGACAAAAGATGAGCAGCTAGTTGTCATTCATGATGCAGATGTAGAGAGGACAACTACTGGAAAAGGCTATATTGGGGATTTAACAATCCGTGAGTTAAAAGAGTTGGATGCTGGTTCATGGTTTTCTCCTGAATTTCATGAAGAAAGAATCCCATTGCTTGAGGATATACTCATCCAATTTGGTCATCAGATTGGTATATTAATTGAAATGAAAGCACCAGAAGATCAGCCTGAAATGATTGAGCTATTAGCTAATGCTTTACAATTTCATACTACTAATGGACTTAATGCTCATTCTATAAAAGTACAATCGTTTAATTCACAAGCAGTAAAGTTATTTCATAGTTTAGTTCCAACAATTTCAACAGGAATTTTATTGAACACACCACTTGATCTTCTCCAATTAAGCTCTTACCAATCCTTTGCCTCTTTTCTCTCAATTCACCATCAATTACTTTCCAAATCCGTTATAGGCTACGCCCAAAAATACGGATTTGAAATCTTCACATGGACAATCAAAAAACCAAAAGAGTATCATGCAATAAAGCGGCTTGGTGTGCAAGGCATTATCACTGATGAAGATTTTCGATTAACAGAAGCTACATGGTTATTATTTGCTCGAAGCCAAAATAAATAAGCCCAAATTCGGCTTATTTATTTTGAATTTCTATTCGTTTATGAGTAGTTTTGAATAAGTGAATGCAGCTTTCCCTGCATAGATGGGATATCCCCCTGATTTAAGACAAAACGAATATTTGCTTCATCCATATTCAATGCTTCAGAGAACAAGCTACCTAACCCTCTAACCTTTCGATCTACTTGCATTAATACTTCTAAATCCCCATTAGAATTTGGAAAAAAAGTAATTTCTAATTCATCTAGACGTCCACGGAATGGCCCTGAAATTGGGACAAATTCAAATTCTTGAATAAAAGGCAATCTTCGGCGCAGTCGATGTGGTGCCTGCTCACATTCTGCCTCCCTTAGTCTAAAGCCTAAGCCGCTTAATGATTGAAATACTGAATCCATTAATTGATTCGGAACGACACGCAAATAATCTTTATCAGTAGGATCAACTGCTCCTTTAATATCTAATCCTGTTGAAATCCATACTTTCGTTTTTCCAATTGTAAGTGGTACATCTGCTGGAAGAAGGAAGGAGAAAGGAATGACCTTTTTCTCATTAGCCTTTAGAATTAATGATTCAGCCAGCTGGAAACGATCAATCAAACCATTAACAGTATATTTCTTATCATCTGTTTCTTTCACATAAGTAGTATGTAATGATAAATAAATATCCTCTATTCTTTGCTCTACATTTCCCCCTTGAATTTCAACAATGCCTCGAAGTTCTCCACCAGGTGAAACAATTTCACTTTCAAGTTTCGTGTCAACCTTTGCTGATCCAATTCCTACACTTGCCAGCATTTTATTAAATAGCGACATAGTAAATACCTCCATATTTCATTTTCACTTTACAAGTTCATTACGATTAACTCTTTTTAAAGGTTTCATTATCCATACCTTTTCATAAAAAATCCACTAAAAAATGACGAGATCTCCTCGCCATTTTACTCTATTATTCTTCTTCAGTTTCCTCATCAATAATACATTTCTTCAATAAGTACTCAAAAGTAATATCTGCAAGTTCATCTAATTCTTCCTCAGCAGGTACATACCCTCGCTTTGTTAGCTCATGAAAGAAAAATTCTGCAATTTCTTCTGTATCAATAAACACCTCAATTTCCCTCACAGCAACGCCCCCTTTGTAAAAAATGTATGATTTCCTTCTTCATTTCATGCAATTATCTCAGAAATTGGTCATCTTTAAATCCTTATCTATAATTCTAATCTTTTTAGCATTTTTTACATGTACAAGCATACATATGAAAATATAATAATTTTGTTGGAGGAAAGCAAATGACTAGTATACTCAGCTTAATTACAACAGTAAAAGAAGATTTAAATAAAGAGGATAGCAACATTCTTCATATATTTAACCGATTCTTAAATGGGGTATTTTCATTAACTATTTTATTTGGCTTTCCGATGATGATCTATTTAATTATCCGTTGGGGACAGTTTTTTTAAACCGTGCTTTTTCCATCATTATTAACAATTTGCTTGAGCTTTCTTAACACCCCATACATAAAATGCTTATATTCATCATCCTGAAACATTTCATATAATATACGGTAATCATTATATAAATCTAGCAATCCATCAATTACGACGCTTTTCTCTTGATTATTTGATAGTAATTCCCTCTCAGATTTTCGAAAAATGCTTCCTGTCAATTCTTTTCTTTCAGGAGGCTTTTCTTTTTTTACTAAATAGAGGAGACCAAGTTTTTTTATGAAGGCTTCTGCATTTTCTGCATCCGCAACAAGAGTTAATTCTTCCTCCCCCGCTTCTAGCCATTCTGCATCACTGATTCTTGACAGTTCATAAATGACATCTTCCCAAGCATCCTCTTTATAACGCCATATTTCTGTTCGAAATCCGACAACTTTAAATAAATCTGAACCATAGCCTTTTACTTGAACAAGATCACCAAAGAAGTAGTTATATTCTATATCAATATGTTCTTTCTCCAGTACTTCTCCTTTAAATTCAGACAGCATTTGAAGACTAGATTCTAGGAAAAGGCCATCACTCTTATTGACTTCATATACATACATTCCATCTAACCATTTAACATTCGTGATTTTCCCAACAGTCCCATACATTGTAATCACGACCGTATCGCCAATATTGTATTTTGGTTTTTTTCGATTGTCCATATCCTCCATCCTCTCAAGACTCCAGTCGTGAGTGAGTGCTTTATTACGATAGTATATGCAGGCAATGACTAAATCGCCAATGAAGGAAGGCAGATTGTTACGAACAATCTGCCCTTTTAGCCATCTCTTTTTTCTGTTGTGATGTACTGCTCCCACGCTTCATCAAATACGGTCATGCTCTCCAAGTAAGAGACGTTAAGCTCTAAATACGAGCTAATTTCATGATAATTGTATGAAGTCTTTGGAAAACCGTGATCTTCATATGCATTATTAGCAAACTGACTAATCGAATCTTTTGGACTTGGATGTCTATATTTCATCAAATGATGATAAAAAGTTTTTGCCATACGTATCTCCCACCTAAATATAAATTACCAACCTTCAACATTTGTATTCTTATTCTAATCAAAAAATAGAAGGTTCGTCTATATAAGATTAGTGGAAGCCCCAAATCAATCTCTTTTAATTTAAAGGACCACCTCTTCTCTGGTAAGAAAACATGTATATGGAACGTGGACCAATAAAGGGATATGCTAAACAAAAAAACAATCCGTTTTTTATTTTACGGATTGTTTTACACTTTTACTATTGCCAGCGATCAGTTTTTCCTAGCTCAGTAATTGCCCAAATAATATTAAACATTAAAATGGCGATTGTAATTGGAACTGCACCAAGCCAATTTTTCCCATACTTTTCCTTGATTACTCCAACAAAATAGCCACAGAAAAATAAAACAAACATGGCGACTGCGAGCATGATCATTAAGACGAGCTTCATTATCCCCTTTTCCTCCCGTTTCGGAAATGCAATTTCTTTCCCATATAAAATGAATAGATCCTCAAGACTCATTATAATGTTAGGAATTGCATAATTCGTAAAGGAAAGTTGTATAATCTGTGACATTTCCCCTTGCTTTGTTACAAATATACATTTACATATTTATTTAATAGCTATTTGTTTACGATGTAAAATCAAAATAATTTCTCTTTAACAGTCTAGGTTGCGCCATTAAGTTTTCAAAGCTAGTCTCAGGTCCAATTTCATTTGTATTGATAAGAAATAACTGATCTTCTATTTCTTTTACTAATAAATCTGTTTGGTACTTCATCTCACAATTTACACAAATAATCGTTGGTACTTCACTAATTTTTATTGCTCTCGTGCCGTCAGGAAGCTCCCAGTACACATCGTCTGCACCCTTTTTAATCTTTTCACTTTCACACCATGCGCATTTCTCTGTCATCGATAATAGCCTCCTACTCATTTGTAACAACTTGATCGTCTTTTCCACTCTCTTGTTGCTTTGATTGCTGTGCCATGAACTTTTTCTCCTTTAATTCATCCCGTTTTTCACGTTTATTTTTTAATGAAGCATGGGATGGATCATGTTCATATTTTTCACGTCGATCAAGTCGTTCTAATCCTTCAGGGACAAGATTGAACTTCTTATCATTCAGCAATGCTGCAATCCCAACATTTGATTTCTTATCGTCCATATTTGGATAAATCTCTTTGAAATATCCTTCAGCACGACCTGGCACATAGTTTTCTGGCTCTGGATAAGTCGTAATCACCCCTTCAAAATTACGAAGAACGATTTTATCTGCACTTTGGGAAATTAAATAATTGGGCTGTAGAGAAATTTTCCCTCCCCCACCTGGTGCATCAACAACAAATGTCGGGACAGCATATCCTGACGTATGGCCTCTCAAACCTTCAATAATTTCGAGCCCTTTTGAAACTGGTGCACGGAAATGTCCAATCCCCTCCGATAAATCACATTGATAAATATAATATGGACGTACACGTATTTTCACTAAATCATGCATCAATCTCTTCATAATTGGTACACTGTCATTAATACCCGCAAGAATTACAGACTGGTTTCCTACAGGAACACCTGCATTTGCTAGCATTTCACAAGCTTTCTTCGATTCCTCCGTAATTTCAATCGATGTATTGAAATGCGTGTTCAGCCAAATTGGATGGTATTTCTTTAAGATATTGCACAGATTTTCAGTAATCCTTTGTGGAAAGACAACAGGTGCTCTTGTGCCAATTCGAATAATTTCCACATGATCAATTTCTCTTAAGTTCTTTAAAATGTATTCAAGTATATTATCATTAATTAAAAGACCATCGCCTCCAGAAATAAGCACATCCCTCACTTGTGGCGTATTTCTTATATATTCAATTGCCCCATCTAGCTGTTTTTTCGGCACACCCATCCCAATTTGTCCTGAAAACCGCCTTCTCGTACAATAACGGCAATACATTGAGCACTGATTTGTTACAAGAAAAAGTACACGGTCTGGGTATCGATGGGTGAGTCCTGGTACAGGAGAATCTTCATCTTCATGAAGGGGATCTTCAAGATCATATTTTGTTTTATAAATTTCCTTTGAAATAGGAACTGATTGCATCCTAATTGGACAACGTGGATCATCAGGATTCATAAGCGATGCATAATAGGGAGTAATATTTAATGGAATCGTTTTCGTAGATATTCGTACACCTTCTTCTTCTTCAGGTGTCAGATTAATCACTTTCTTTAAGTCATCAACTGTTCTTACAGTATTTGTTAGTTGCCAGAGCCAATCATTCCACTGCTCTTCAGTTACATCTTTCCACAATTCAATCTCTTGCCAGTGACGGCTTGGTTTATATACAAATGATTTCATTTTTAATTCCTCCTACTCATTCTCTTTATTAAACACCTGCAATTTCCGTGCCAATATTGATTCATTTATTTTAGATTATGCCTCATCACTGTGATTTGACTGTTATAAATACATTCCCGACCCAATAATTATAATAAAATTCAGAAAAAAATAAGGAAAGAGTGCCCATTTACTGGCACTCTTTCCTTACTAACACGTCCATGCTATTTACTTTAACCTACTAATCATCTGCCAAAAAATTGTCATTTAAATGCCGAAAAATAAGCATGAGGCAAATTACAGCATTTATTACACCTCAGATGATAAGATATTTAGATTATAAATAGGATGAGCCTTTTCAAAGCTTGTATGAATACGCTCATCCTATTATTCTATTCAATCTGCAGCTTTTGAATCTTATATTGCAAAGTCTGTCTTGGAATTTCAAGAATTTGTGCTGCTTGCTTAATGTTTCCATCCGTTTGTTTTAATGCAGTAGTGATTAATTCTATTTCTACCTGCTGTAAGTTTTTTCTTAATGATAAGTTTGTATTTGATTTTTTCGTTGCTTTTGACTCGAGATGCTGCTTAAGCATAACGGGTAAATCATTTTCTGTAAGCACCTCCTGCTCACATACATTCATCATATATTCAATCGTGTGTTTCAACTCTCTTACATTCCCTGGCCATTTGTATGTTAAAAATAAATCTATTACTTCTTGGTCGACCCCTTTAATTGTCTTTTTAAATGATTTGTTAAAAACATGGATAAAATGATCTGTCAAAAAAGGAATATCTTCCTTTCTTTCTCTTAATGGCAGAAGCTTGAAGGTAAGTACATTCAAACGGTAAAAAAGATCATCTCGAATCAGCTTCTTTTCTAGCGCCTTTAATGGGTGAATATTCATTGCGGCAATAATTCGTACATCGACAATGCTTGTACTCGTACTGCCAACACGTCTTATTTGTCCATCCTCTAAGACACGCAATAGCTTCGCTTGTAGCTCAATCGGCATCGTATGCAACTCATCGAGAAAAAGCGTGCCTCCATCTGCAAGCTCGAACAAACCACGCCGGTCCACTGCTCCAGTATAGCTGCCCTTTGATGTCCCAAATAAGATGCTTTCTAACAATGATTCAGGGATTGCGGCACAGTTCTGAGCAATAAATGGACCATTTGCCCGAAAAGAAGCATGATGAATCCCTTGAACAAACAATTCTTTCCCACTGCCACTTTCGCCAAATATCATAATTGGTGAATCTGATTTTGCTAGTTTCTTTGCTTCTTTTTTGATTGTTTTAAACTCTGAATTGATCGTTAGTATGCTGTTAAGTGTATAATTTGTGCTGCTTGCTATTTTTTTATTTTTCTTTGAAATGGGCTTCATTTTACTCTGCAAATCTAGTAAACTTTCAGACAAACTTTTCAATCGTGAGTAATCCTTCGCAATTTCAACTGCTCCTGCAATTTTTCCATCTACCCTGATCGGCAATGTTGTATTAATCGTCTCTATTTGCTCTCCATGAACATTCACGAAAACTTGCGGCTGGTTATAAATGGGCTTACTCGTTTTCATTACTTTCAATAAAGTACTCGTCTCCTCCGAAAGAGAGGGGAAAACAGTTAATAATGATCTGCCAAGCACTTCCTTAACGGTCATCCCATCATGTTTCGCAGCTATTTCATTGTAATAAATCGTTACTCCATGAACATCGACGACATGAATTGCTTCATCGATTCCATGTAAGATCGCTGTCAAAATCTCTTTTGAATTCACTTGGATTTCAGTAATTCTCATCCCCCCCAATAAATTATTTTGTTACTGAAAGATCTTTTGTCCAAACATTCATATCCTCTAGCTTATTGTATATATAACAATTATTGACCAGTCTTCCTCGATACGAATAATTTAGCTGGTGAAGAGCCGCATTCATTCCAAATGATAGTGATCTAGCAATTGAATATGCACAATAGATCCCTTTCGCCTTAAGCTCTTCTTCAAGCTTTTCTAATAAAATTTTCATTAAGCCATGCTTTCTATGCTCTGGCAATGTAGCACAATCTGTTAATTCAGCATTTTTATAAAAGGAATTTACTTCTGCGGAGGCTGCACTAACAATTTCTCCGTTCATTTCGAAGCCATAATAGATCGTTCCATCATCGAGCGTCTTTCTGATATATTGCGGGTCATTTAGTGGAGTTGGGTAGATTTGAAACACTTTTCCATAGAGAACTGCTAGTGCTTCTGCATCCTCATGTGTACACATCTTTAATTGATAATCAGACGGAGGCAGGACTTCAAATCGATTACGATCCAATTGAAGAACATTTGTAACGATTTGATCCTCCGTTAACCATTCAGTACTCGTATGCCTTTCATTCGTATAGTATTTAGTAAAAAAATAAAGGGTTGAACCAAGAAAGTATTGATCAATTACGGCCTCCATTTGAAATCCAGACTCAATTAATCGTAAGTAATGCTCTTTCCTCCCTTTAATAATGAGTTTTTCAGCCTTATGTTCTCCTATCATTTCTTCTGCTTTTTTTATAACTAAAGAAATATCTCCTTGCAGATCATCAATCCGTATCCGCTTATTAAAAGAATCGATGTATATATCCGCAGTAAATTTATTATTCTTTATTAGTACCTGATCTGCAATTGTATTCAATCTTTCATCCTCCTCATAAAAGTTGCCCTGCTGCTATTGACTAGCATTTATTGAATAATATCTAATGGCTTTCACCGCCAATCGTATCTGTCCCCCTTACGTTGAGAAAAATTGCAAAAAATCAAAAGTTTGACTATGAATCTATTTTACACCATTCAAGCAATGATAACGCAATGATTTCAGCTGCAATAAACACTGCGTCAACAGAAATGTACTCATTTACATCATGTGCTGCCTCAGTTGTGCCGGGACCAAAGATGACAACAGGGGTATTACCGACAGTTGAAAGAATACCTCCATCTGTCCCCCACGGGGATGCCTCAATAATTGGTTTTTCTTTTTTGACCTTTTCAAAACTCGTTTTTAAAGTTGTCATTAACGGGTGATCTACTTCTAGATTTCCTGGCAGCCATCTGCCCCCAAACCACTCAATTTTCGGCTGATTATTCCTAAGCCATTCATCTGATTTTGCTAATTGTGATAGACAATCTTCAAGTTCTTGTTCAACCTTCGCCATTGTTTCACTTGGTGCAACCCCGATTCTACCCTCAATTACGGCAATATCTGGAACAGAAGACGGCCATTGCCCACTTTGAATTTTCCCTATATTTATCGGAACAGGAATTGGGATATTTTGATAAAGTGAATCATTTATTTTTGCATTACGCATTTTTTCTAACTCATTCAATGCCTTAATTATCAACATTGCTTTTTCAATGGCATTCACACCTTCATATCTCGTCCCTCCATGTGCCGAGCGACCTTTCACCGTAATTCTAAACCACATGGAGCCTTGCTGCTTAGGAAATAGTTTCATATTTGTTGGCTCAGGAATAATGGCACCATCTGCCCGATAGCCCCTTAACACAGTTGCTAGTGTCCCTGCACCACCACTTTCCTCTTCAATGACACTTTGAAAAATCACATCCCCCTTTAATTGTATATTCAAACTAATAATTGCCTCCATTGCAAGTAAAAGGGAGGCAGTCCCCCCCTTCATATCCGTAGAACCACGGCCATATATCTTCCCATCCTCAAGTAGACCGCTAAAGGGATCCTGATGCCAATCCTTGCGATTCCCCTCTGGGACTACATCAATATGCCCATTTAATATCATCGATTGGCCGCCGCCTGTACCCTTTAAAACACCAATTACATTTGGATTTCCTGTGAAATCCTTGCGGTCAGAACGATAAACAGGATGCTCCAACAGCTTATTCTCTCCTATTTCCCAGATGTCTAATGTAAGTCCAAGCTTTCGGCACTTTTCAATGATGATCGCTTGAGCACTGCTTTCATTTCCTCTTGTGCTCCCTTCTTGAACAAGCCGCTGAAGGAAGCGAATGCCTTTTTCACGATTTTCTTGCAACCAATTTTTTATTTTGATTTCTTCTTGCATATGACCTACGCCCCTTTTTTGATTGAATTTACTCGTGAACTTCACAATTTGTATTAGCCCGTATATCTTCAATTGAATAAGGGGAAAATCGTTCCTTCAACCATAGACCAGTACTTTTCACCTCAAAGACTCCCATTTCCGTTATAATTAAGTCTACACATTGCCCAGATGTTAGCGGCAAGGAACATTCTTTAACGATTTTTGCTCTTCCATTTTTGTCTACATGATTCATTAATACAATTACCTTTTTCGCTTTTTGTGCAAGTTCCATTGCTCCACCCATTCCTGGGACCTTTTTTCCAGGAACAATCCAATTCGCTAAGTCTCCTCGTTCACTAACCTCTAATGATCCGAGAATGGTCAAATCCACTCTCCCTCTTCTAATCATTCCGAACGAAATTGCACTATCGCAATACGATGCACCTTTCACGACCGTAACAGGGAACCCCCCTGCATTACATAGATTTTCATCTTCCTCTCCATATTCTGGACTTGGTCCCATCCCAGTTATTCCATTTTCCGCATGAAACATAACTCGGATGTGATCTGGCAAATGATTGGGAACGAGAGAAGGAATCCCAATTCCAAGATTAACAACCATTCCATTTCTTATTTCTTCCGCTGCCCTTTTGGCAATCTGGTTACGAATATCTATTCCCAAGCCCATTTCCAATTCACTCCTTTAGATGGAACGATGAAATCAACGAAAACACCTGGCGTAATAATCTCATCAGCCTCTAGTTCACCAAGTGGAACAATTTCTTCTACCTCTGCAATTGTCATGTTTCCCGCCATAGCTACGAGTGGATTTGTGTTTCTTGCACTTTTATCGTAAATTAAGTTTCCATATGGATCCGCTTTTTTTGCATAGATGATCGAAATATCACCCGTTAATGCTGTTTCAATTAAGTATTCCTTCTTATTTACCTTCACCCGCTGCTTGTTTTCTGTAACAATTTCATTATCCATACCAATGTCTGATAGAATTCCAGCGAGCCCAACACCACCTGCACGAATTCTTTCTGCCAAAATTCCTTGTGGTGAAAACTCCACTTCAAGCTGGCCATCTGTCATTAATTGTCCTGCAATTGGATTTGAGCCAATATGTGAAGCAATTACTTTCTTCGCTCTTCCTTTACTGACGACTTTCCCTATCCCTATATGCGGAAATCCAGTATCATTTCCGATTAAAGTTAATTCCTTGATTCCTTTTTCGATTATTCCATCAATGATTGTCGGTGGTGAGCCGATCCCCCCAAATCCACCAAATAAAATTGTCATTCCATCATGGAAATAGTCCATTGCCTGTTCAAGTGAAACAATTTTATTAAAGGTATTTTCCATTAACCCTCTCCAACCTCCATCTTTGATACATAATCTGTTAGCATTTTTAACGCTTGATGAAAGCGCTTTACTAATTCATCTATTTCTACTGTCTTTATCGTTAAAGGAGGTGCGATTAATATAGCATCACCATTCACACCGTCAATCCCCGCCCCAGCAGGATAGATGATAATCCCACATCTTTCTGCATATTGAATTAGCTTCTGTGTCAGTAAAAATGCACGTGGAAAGGGGGTTTTATCTTTTTGATTTTGCACAAATTCTAAACCGATCATTAATCCTTTGCCACGAATATCGCCAATAATCGGATATTGCTCTTGCAATCTTTCTAATTCTTTGATCAAGTACGCACCCTTACCTGCTACTTCTTTCATAATTTTCTTTTTATCTAAATACTCAAGCACAGCAAGAGAAACAGCACAGCTTTGTGGGTTTGCACTTAATGTATGCCCGCTCATGACAATTTTCGATCCCGTTAAGATTGGTTCCATAATTCGATCACTCACAAGTGCAGCTGCAATTGGTGCATACCCTGCCCCCATTCCTTTACCAAGGGCAACAATATCTGGCTCTATATCCCAATGCTCACATGCAAGCATCGGTCCAGTCCGACCGAATCCTGTCATTACTTCATCTGCAATAAAGAGGATATTATTTCTTTCACAAATTTCCTTAATTACTCGGTAGTAATCCTTTGGAGGTGTAATTGCTCCACCAGACGCACCAATAATTGGTTCAGCAATAAATGCTGCTATTTGTTCTGCGCCAATGCGTTTAATGACCGTATCTAATTCTTGAGCACAAACATATCCACATTCTGGTGCTTTTCGATTGTATGGACAGCGGTAGCAATAAGGTGGATGGATGACAGGAAAATCTTCGAGAAGTGGAATAAATCTAGCTCTTCTCCCCGTATGCCCAGACATCGAAAGGGCTCCTAATGTGATGCCATGATAGCTCATCCAGCGTGAGAGTACTTTATTTTTTGTGAAAATTCCTTTTTCTTGCCAGTATTGAATGGCAATTTTCATTGCTGTTTCCGTTGCTTCTGACCCGCTGTTCACAAAAAAACTCCAATTCAAATCGCCAATCGCCAATTCAGCAATCTTTTTGGCTAAATTTTCTGCAGCCTCACTTGTAAATTGGGAACGGTACACAAAGGAAACACGCTTTGCTTGTTCATTCATCGCATCAATTATTTCTTTTACCCCATGACCTATATTCGCGGTAATCGCACCTGATGAAGCGTCCAAATATTCCTTTCCTGATTTATCATATAAATAAACTCCTTTTCCATAGTCAATAACGGGATAAATCGTCTCCAGCATCGGCTTAATTAAATTTGTATTTGTATCTGTCATAAACTCCCTCCTCCCTGTATAGAAGCAAGTCCATCAATGTTGGTCATCTATTTTATTATATGAGTTGGTTTTCTGAATCTTTCTTAGATAAAAAAAAAGAGCCCACTTTGTTATAAGAAGGGCTTCATAAATGTAGTTGGATTAGTAAGGGAATAATCAAAATACTTATTTACAATTAGTAGTTAAATTGCTAAAAACTTATAGTGATCATGCTTAAAGTACTACTAAGAAAGCATGTGAAGCTCATTGCTTTCACATGCTAGCTTTTAGCTTTATTACATTGTTTACTCCCGGAAAGGGAACCTATTTTACTTTATACCCATACTTTCTTTATTCAAAATTTACCATTCGCCGTAGCAGCTTGCACCAATAATGATTAACAAGATGAACAAAACAACAATTAAAGCAAAACCATTAGAGAATCCTCCACCGCAATTACCACCATAAGCACCAGCTACTGGATACGAGTAACCAGAATAACAAGGATCAAAACCGCAACCATAACCATATTGCATAAAAGCTCACTCCTCAAATTTTTTAGGCATTTTCCATATTAAATTATGTAGTCAACGCTTGACCTGTACGGGTGTTTGCCTATTTATTATGGAAAAGTTCATTTAGAAGGAGCGCCAACCATACTTGCACTAGAAAAGAACGAAAAAAATAACCTCTTCTTTTGAAGAGGCATTTATTTTTAACTAGGAAACTATAAAATCGTACGTTGTGTATAACTTTATGAATAGTTTAAACTACGTCCATCTTCGGCGCCTATTCCTATCAAACTTCAGTACTGCTCCGCACCGATTGCGTCAAGCACGGTATCGCACACACTCACCGTGTTTCCTTTATCGAATGGGGCAGTTATCCACTTTGTACGGCGAGACCTTAGGTGCCTGCGCTTTTATTCTTATCTATTTTGCTTTACATCCGTACTTATCTTTTTCCAGCGTTTCTTTTCTTCTACTTGTGCGCGTTTATTTTGCTTTCGTTCAAAATAGGCAAGTTCTCGTTGAAGCTTTTTATAGCTAGTGAGCCGTTGGTTGTCTAGCTGGCCGTCCTCTATTGCGGCATGAACTGCACAACCTGGCTCATTTATATGAGTACAATCCCTAAATTTACACTCTTCTGCTAATCCTTCGATATCTGTGAAACTTTCAGCTAATCCTGTTTCACTTTCCCATAACTGAAGTTCTCGCATACCTGGTGTATCAATTAAAACCGTACCTTGTGGAAGCAGGATTAATTCTCGATGTGTCGTCGTATGCCTACCTCTGTCATCCCCTTCACGTATCGTTTGAACCTTTTGTTTCTCATTCCCTAAGAGATAATTAGTCAATGTTGATTTGCCAACACCTGAAGAGCCAAGTAGCGCGATCGTTTTTCCTGGCAAGAGAAATGGCTGTAAACGATCAAAACCGCTTTCATCGACTACACTAATAGAAACGACGGGAACCCCCATTGCAATAGCCTCAACCATTGCTAATTTATCGTCTAAATCATTACATAAATCTGCTTTTGTTAAAATGATAACTGGATTTGCTCCACTTTCCCATGAAAGCAGCAAATATCTTTCAATCCTGCGTAAATTGAGATCATCATTTAGTGAGTTAACTAGAAAAATCGTATCCACATTTGCAGCAACAATTTGCTCTTCGATATTCGTTCCTGCAGCCTTTCGTGAAAATTTACTCATCCGAGGCAGTACTGCTCGAATGATTCCCCGGTTTTCTCCATCTCTTGTTTTTATTACAACCCAATCACCAACAGCTGGATAGTCCTCTCTTGATGCTGCATTAAAAGACAGTTTTCCAGATATTTCACATAATAACTCTTCCTCTTCCGTCCAAACCCGATACATTCTCTTATGTTCAAGCGCTACACGGCCAACTATGCAGCCTTCTTCTTTATATTTATCAAATTCTTTTTTAAAATAACTGTTAAAACCAAATGTTTGTAAATTCAATGTTATTTCCTCCATGCGTGTTAATTTTTTAAATAACAAAAAAACCATAGACTACACAGCCCATGGTTTAATACGCATAGAAAATAGAGAAAATTCTACAATAATTAAACAGATTGAATTTGGGCTGTGTAAGTATTCATTTCAATTAACGTATAAGCATTCACTAATATTGTCATTACACTTCACCCACCTTCTACTAATTTATATTTAGTATATGGAATAAGTAACCAAAAGTAAAGTCTTTTTTTATAAAATCCATGACACCAACCTATATACGAATGCATATGTTACTAAAGGATTCCATCAAGATAAGGAGCGAGAGGCATGCCCCAAAATAAAAGTTATTTTCAGAAAGCGGACATGTACGATTATTTAAGCAATTGTTATAAGTACACAGATCCGAATAAATACATTACTTATTATAAGAAGCATCTTAAATATAGACAATTAGCCGAACAATCCATAAGTGAGACACGGCTACCTGAACAAAATGGAGTATATAAACCTGCTTTAATTCGCTTAATTCATGCTTCCATTGATGCCTCTGAAGTTGATATTTATGTGAATAGCATTCGGGTGTTAAAAGCATTTCCTTATAAGGAAGTTAGTACGTATTTGCCCTTGCCTGCAGGTAAATATCAAATAGACATTTATCCTGCTGGGAATATGGTATCGACGGTATTAAGCAGGAAAGTTGTCATTGAAGACGGAAAAGTATATTCACTTATTTTCAGCGGACAGGCAAAAAATCTAAAATGGTTAGCAGTAGAGGGTCAATTATTCGTTCCAAGAGGAGAAGCAAAACTTCGATTTATCCATCTCTCAAATGATACTCCAACTGTAGATATTGCAGTTAAGGACAGAGATGTAATTTTCTCGAATGTATCGTATCGAAAGGCAACTAGTTATCTCGGACTCTCTCCAATGAACATTGATCTGGAAGTTAGAATTGCAGGTTCTCATAACATTGCCTTGCCAATGCCAGAAGTCCAGCTTGAGATGAATAATATTTATACGATCCTTTTAATTGGCTCGCTAACTGATGGCTCAGAACTTGAAGCACTAATGACTTTAGGGTAAGAAAAAGGCATGACATCTGTCACGCCTTTTTTTAAGTAGGAAATGAATATCGTTTACCTTAAAATCTAGTTCGAGCGTCTCTCTTATTGATTAATAGGAACGAACAATGTAAATTGGATATCATCCTTTTTCAAATCAAATGTATCCATCTTTATTTTTACTTCACTTTTCAATTTCATGTTTTGTAAAGAAACATATATCCGTTCCTCGCTTGGATGAATAGAAACTCCTTTAGGAAGGGTATAATTTTTTGCAATAAAATTCAACACATAAGAAACTGGCAATTGAAGCTGTCCAACTGAAATCGATTTTTGCTGAAGGACAAGATCTCCATTTTCTAATACTTGTGGTTCAAAGGTCAGTTTCAGCTGAATATCTTGACTGAACACAGGAATAAGCCCGTATAGTTCTACTTCTTCATTTAAGAGAACCTTATAATCAATTGCCCCTGTTAATCCTTCCTTTTCAAGATAATGATTTATCAATTGATTCAAATCTTGCTTATCTGTTTGAATTTTAAAGGGCACATAATTTTCTGTTTTAATATAATCTTGAACATACTCTTCTTCCTCAGCTGGAATATTAATTAATATAAGTAACAAAATAAATAAAGCAGCTAAAATCCCTATAAGAAGAAAGAATAATTTCTTCCATTTATTATCCTTCAATATTGATTCTCCTCATGCTTTTCTAAAACCTCTTTACTGATTGTCTCAAAAATTTGTCTCGCCATTAAATCATAGCCTTTATCATTTGGGTGGAAGTAATCTGTATGCAGTAGATTTTCTTCATTTTGAAAAAAGATATCTGCAATTTCTGTAAAATAAGCATTTTGATGTTCCATTATAATATTTATGCTTGCTTGATTCCAATTATCGATAATCTCATTTATTTCTTTAATATCAGCAAACCATTTATAAAAAGGATTATATAATCCCACTAATACAATCTGGCTATTAGGATTTTCATTTTGAATAATAGATAGCACTTTTTTTAAATTCTTTTCATACAAGCCTTTTTGATTCTTAAATGCATCCAGATTCAAATTTGTAAAATGTTCACGAACTACCTTCATAATGTCATTTCCGCCAATTGTCACAATGACATAGTCCGCATTTTTTATTGTATCCTTCACTTCTTTAGACTGTAATTTCTTAAGAAGCTGGTCTGACCGATTCCCTTTTACACCAAAATTAGTAAAAGTCGCATCATTGATTCCTTTATTCTCCTCTAGCAGTTTCTCAAGATATGGCACATAGCCCCCGCTATTCGTGCTATCTCCAACCCCTTCAGTTAAAGAATCACCTACAGCAACAACCGAAATATCCTGCGGCAAAAAACTTTCAGGCACTTTTGTTTTTTCAATAAGCGCAATTTCTTTATCCCCCACTGGCAACCCATTTACCTTAGCTGATTGATTACAGGAAGTAAGCAAAAATATACAAATTATAGCGATCGGGAGTGTTAGTCTCAATGTATCACCCACCTTTTTTTAAATAAATAGAAATACGATCAGCATTTAACACTATCTATCTTATTATAACACGTGATCAAAATATCATGAGAATCCATTTGTTCGAAAAAAAAATAGACCGATCGATCGGTCTATTGTAATGTTTTAATATCATCAATAATTTCTTCATATGGAACATCTTCAAATCCACTATAAATTTTCTGGATTTTTCCCTCTTGGTTAACTAAAAAGAAGTATGATTGATGAACGACATAATCACTGCCTTCTGCCTTTTGCACAAGCGTCTTGAAATGCTCGACTGCAAATTCCTCAATCTCTTTTTGAGAATAACCAGTTAGAAAATGCCAATTTGTTAAATCTGCGTTGTTTGCTTTGCTGTACTCCTTTAATACTTCAGGCGTATCCACATCTGGTTCAATGCTAAAAGAGACAAATTCAATATTATCTATTTTCTCTTCCTTAGCCATTTTCTGTAGTTTCGCCATATTAAAGGTCATTGGCATGCAAATATCCGGACAATTCGTCCAAATAAAATCTGCAACCCAAACCTTTCCATCAAGATCAGATAAACCAAATGACTCATTATTTTGATCTGTATAAGTAAAGTCCGGCACTGGCCAATTTCTCGCATCTTTTATCTCACCATTATTGCATGCAGAAAGAATTAACAATGTAAATACACTCAATATAGTAAGAAATCGTTTTTTCATCCTTTAATCAACCCCTATTCATATACGTCCTAATTTTAGCAGACACATACGAAAGAAGGAAGAAAAATTAGTGACAAACTTGTGAAGTTCGCTAGGCCATCTTGCCACCTTCATTTTTCATCGTCTCGTAAAATGTTTTAATAAAGGAGGAATAATTAAACTGAACCGCAACTTTATGTACCTTATACTCCTCAGATTTTAAATCTGGTACCTTTCTGAAATCACCGATGCTTTGTCCGAAAGCAATTCCCTGGTCAACAACTACTTGAACGGGCACTTCTTTATATATAATTTCAGTAGGTTCCTGAATTGCCCATAATGTAAATACATCATGCAATGGACTCCCGCTAATACCAGGATTCGTTGTTTTATAGAATGAATAATAATAGTCAACCATATCCCTTAATACGAGACCTGCTTGATTATTCGTTTTCAGATAATATTCATGAAGGGAATCCATAATCGATGGTGTAATGATTGCAGACATTGTAACATCTAATGGAATGATGTGGATTTTCTTTGGTGCTTCATTTATAAGAATTTTCGCAGCATAAGGATCTCCGTAGAAATTCGCTTCCGCAATTGGTGTCACATTTCCAGGTACATTAAATGCTCCGCCCATAATGTAAAAATCATTTACACTTTTCATGAGATTTGGATACAGAATAAATGCTGTTGCTAATGAGGATAATCTTCCGATATTAACGATGACTAAATCATTCTTATACTGCTCAATTAATGGGACAATTTCATTAAAATTCTCAAATATATTAGGGTTTACTTCCATACCAGAATCAAATGGCCCAAGACCTTCAAAACCATGAACTTCTGGATAATATGGAGGTTTAACCCCTGTTAATGGCAATCCAGCACCCCCAAAGGTCGGAATTATATCCGTACCAGTTAAAGATTGTAAAAAAGCTGCATTTTTTAACGCATCCTCTTTAGAAACATTCCCGTACTCAGCTACAATGCCAACAACATTCAGTTTCTCAGAAAAAAAAGAGAAAATAACAGCAACAAAATCATCAATTCCAAAATCACCAAATAAAAGGATATTTGTACTTTTCATCTTATTAACCACCTTTCTTAAAGGATGTTCTCGCAAATATTGTTGCTACTTAAGATAAAGTTTGGTAAAGATAAATCTCCAGCTCCAGGTTGCTCTCCTTCTGCAGAGTAGTCCGTTTGAGCCATCTCGGAGAGCAATAGCATTCACTCTGCCTCTGTCTCTGCTTGCTGTCCCTACTTATCTAAGGTGACATTAAATACGTTTCATGTATTGACACCGCACGAAGGAGATGCGACAGCATTCTTGAGGAGTCTTGTACGTAACGCTCCTATCAACCGAGCTATTTGGTAAACTATTCCTGCTAACATTTGATTCAAAAGCAACAATGTTCTGGAAAAGAGCCTTCTTAAATAATATATTCACAAATGGAAAATAGATGGCAAAAACTTATTGAAAAATTATTATCATTTGCTCTCACTACATTTCATCTTCTCCATCCAATGAGCTAATTGCTCTATCATTGAATTTCACAATTTTAGTACAATCTTTGAAAATCAAAATATGTCTACACATTTTGTGATGTATGTTACAAATTCACTATGAAAATCTATGGTATGATAATGTTTGGAAAATACATTAGAAAAAGGGGATTTTTATGAAGAAAAATATTTTTGCCTATTTCCTCTCCATTACAGCCATATTATTTGTCCTTTCTGCTTGTTCTTCATCACAAGAGGAATCTACCCATTCTGACAGTGAGAATGAGCATTCATTTCATGCAGAAAATGGAGATTTACGAGAACGAACTCCATCAGTCTCTGAAGCACCTAATTTTTTGGATGATAAACATGAACAAATACAAACGGTTTATGCTGCCGTTGGACAATATCAAGAATTACTAGAATACATCCCATGTTATTGTGGCTGCGGGGATTCTGCTTCACATAAAGATAATTATGATTGCTTTATTTTTGAAAATAAAGAGAATGGTGAAAT
This sequence comes from Cytobacillus eiseniae, assembly GCF_017874625.1. Lineage (GTDB taxonomy): Bacteria > Bacillota > Bacilli > Bacillales > Cytobacillaceae > Cytobacillus > Cytobacillus eiseniae. Next base: position 32,290 of record NZ_JAGIKZ010000008.1, read on the forward strand.
TGTCTGGGATGATCATGGAACAAGATGTGGCACATGTCTAGATACAGCAGTTGATAGTATCAATATGTATAATGATGGAAAGTCAATGAAGGAAATTCGCGAATACATTGATGAGAAATACAAAGAAGGATATGCGGAACCGACACCTACTCCATTCCCAGCCTAAATGGAATATAAGTAAATAGCCTTGATTATGTAAAAGCCCGAGTAGCAGTACTCGAGGCTTTTTTGTTGGTATGTGGGTTAATAGATTTTCGTGTGGCTTGACAAAGGGAATATAGATCAGTTTTAGCTTTAATCATCGTCTTTGATCTCCTTTTTTCACAGCTATTCTTATAAAAAATACACTAGTATCTATAAGCAGTTCGGTTCAGGGGTAGAAAAGTAAAAAAGAATAAGTGTTCTAGCAAGCGAATTAGCATATATTCCACCCTCTTCTTTACATTGTTATGACAAGTATGACTAAGTTTTACTATCGAAAATAGCAACAAATTTAATATTGGTTTTACCCATTAGGTAATAGCTTTTGGTCACAAAAATAAAATATATGTTAAAAACTGTGCAAATGGATTATATGAATGAGCTAGGGAAGAGATGGATAGTTGTTGATTCTCTTTTCTAGGATCGAGAAGGTCCACACTTGTCTGCTGGGGGATCAGGTTGAGCATCCAATCGAATGAATAGGCGGAAAATTTCCGCTTATTTCACAATTATTAATAAAAACAACTCAAATAAGCGGAAATATTCCGCCTATTGTCTCGAAATATTCAAAAATAGGGGCTTTTTTCATTGAATAAGCGGAAAAACTCCGCTTATTTCCGCCAAAACTAGCTTTATTCTGTATTTAACCGGAAAATTTCCGCTTATTTCACTTATACTCGTTACGCAATTGAGGACAAGACATCTTATTTAGATGGAAATAAGGTGAGGTTATAAGCAGGAACGTTTTTTAGCAAATAACTTATCAACTAAAGAATCATTAAATGATAAAAAACGCAGAGATGCTAATTTCTGCGTTTTCTGTGTAATTACATATTCAAAAGATTATGCAATTTAGCTTGATATTGCCTTATAAAATCGTATTTTCTTGAACTACATAAGTACTTAAGCTAGTGCTTTAAGCATTATTTTTTAAATCAGGCGTCTTAAAAATTTGACGATAGACTGGCCATTTTAAGACAGACTTCATATATTCTCTGAAAGAAAAACTATTTTTATTGCTTTCGACAGCTTGAATTTTCTTTATAAAGCCATGTAAACGGACTTGAATCATGAAATAATGTGGGCTAGATTTATTCAATACAGGAATTTCTGTGATAATGACCTTCTGTCCAGCTGAATTTTTGAACTCTAGGCTTTTGACTAGCAAAATATCAATCCTCTTTTTCACCCGTTTGAATTCATTATACCCTATAACATGATCGAAAAGTGTCTGTTCTTGGTGCGATGCTAAATTATTTTTTACTCTTCTTCCATGAGTTCAAATTCTTCACTTTCCTGCCATTCCTTTTCTTTTTTCAACTTCCGTTTATATACAATCTTAGATAAGTTGATACTGATTTCATATAAGAAAAGCAAAGGGATTGCTACTAGCACATCTGACATAAAGTCTGGTGGTGAGATGACAATTGAAATGACAACCAATACAAAATAAGCATATTTTCTAATTTTTTGTAATGCATAAGGATCAATGATACCAAGTGATGTTAAGAACATAATCACAACAGGTAATTCAAATAAAATCCCAAATGGAATCGTCATATTCAAAATAAAGCGGAAATACTTGTCTGCTGTAAAGTTTGTTTCAAGCATCTGTCCGCCCAGCTCAACTAGGAAATTTAAAACAGTTGGAAAAATCACAAAATAACCAAAGCTAAGACCTACAAGAAAAAGAACAAAAAGGGCTGGAATATATGAAAGTGAAAGCCGTCTTTCATTTGGTTTTAATGCAGGTTTCACAAACAACCAAATCTGCAATGCTAGAATTGGAATAGTCCCAGCTATTGCAATAACTGTGGCAATCATAAAATATACCCAAATAATATCGCTTGGTCCAAGAACGATTAATTTAACATCAAGATCGCGAACAACCCAATGATAAATATCTTTTACATATACAAATCCGACAATAAAAAAAACAAGAAAAGCGCCTACCGTAATAATAAGTCTTTTTCTTAATTCATCTAAATGATCAACTAAGTTTAGTTCTTTATCACTCATAATTTTCTCCTGCCATTTTCAAGTGAGTAATTACATTATTGACGTTAAAAGCCGAAAAAAAGGGCAAGACATAAAATCTTGCGCCCTTATTTAACCGTTTTTTTCTTATCGTCATCTTCAAATTCTTCCATAACATCACTTGTTAATTCACGAGTGGACTTCTTAAATTCTCTTAAAGTCTGACCGAAGGCACGCCCAATTTCAGGCAATTTCTTTGGTCCGAAGATAATTAATGCCAATACAAGAATTAATATTAATCCAGGAATACCGATGTTTGATAACATAAACATCCTCCTTCAAGTACTTACTTTAAATCTAGTTTCATTATAGTATTTAACAAGCTAGTTGTGGGCATGAAATTAAAAAATTCATATTTAGTTCACAAAAAAAATATATATTATTGATTTGTGACTTTTTTCATTTCTATTTGCCCTCAATTCTGCCGTATTCCTATCCTTGAAACTTTATATTCGTATACAATCATACCCTTTTCAACTTAAACAAGCAAATGGAATAGGTTACTGTCCTTATTTATCTCTTTATAGGAAAAACCCTTCCTATCCATTCTTTCAATTAAGCCAGCATAATCCTCTCTAGATTTCAGTTCAATTCCTACGAAAGCAGGCCCATTTTCTTTATTATTTTTCTTCGTGTATTCAAAACGGGTTATATCATCCGTCTTTCCAAGTACTTCATCTAGGAATTCTCGCAATGCTCCCGCACGTTGTGGAAAGTTGATAATAAAAAAGTATAACAGTCCCTCATATAATAATGAACGTTCCTTCATTTCCTGCATTCTTCCAATATCATTATTTCCACCACTGATTACACATACTATATTCTTATCTTTAATCTCACTCTTATAAAAGTCAAGCGCAGCAATAGGCATGGCACCTGCTGGCTCGGCGATAATTGCGTGTTCATTATACAATTCAAGAATCATTGTACAAACCTTCCCCTCAGGAACAAGGATAATATCATCTACTAATTCTTGACAAACATCAAATGTTTTCTTTCCAACACATTTAACTGCGGCACCATCCACAAACTTATCCATTTCATTCAACGTCGTAACAGTTTGATTTTTGATGGATGTTTTCATAGAAGCAGCACCTTTTGGTTCAACACCAATCATTTTTGTTTTAGGTGAGATACTTTTTATATATGTACTCATTCCTGCCATTAAACCACCACCGCCAATACTCGTAAAAACAAAATCAATTGGCTCTTCACAATCATTTAAGATTTCAACCGCAACGGTCCCTTGACCAGCTATTACCTTCTCATGATCAAATGGATGAATAAAGGATCTTTGCTCCTCCTCAGCACATTGAAGTGCTTTTGTATAGGAATCATCAAATGTGTCGCCTACTAAAATAATTTCAATAAAATCTCTGCCAAACATTTCAACTTGATTTACTTTCTGACTTGGGGTCGTAACTGGCATAAAGATTTTCCCTTTAACACCTAGTTGTTTGCAAGCATATGCAACGCCTTGCGCGTGATTTCCTGCACTTGCACAAACAATGCCCTTTTTTAGTTCCTCTACAGCTAATGACTTCACGGCATAGAATGCTCCTCTAAGCTTAAAAGAGCGGACATGCTGTAAATCCTCTCGTTTTAAATAGACATTACAGGCATATTTTTCCGATAGACGCTCATTTTTTTGCAAAGGAGTATGGGCAACAATGTCTTTCAACTGCTGATAGGCAATTAAAATTTCCTCCAACTGCACCCATTTTTTCTTCATCACCTTTTGTTCCATTTGTCACCCTCATCTCTCTAACGTTTAATTTTTCAATTATATCATGTCAAAAATGGTTTTCAATCATATAATTTAAATATTTAAACTTTTCCGATATTTTGCGGATTAAAAAGAAGGATTTTAACATATACTGATCGAAAGTTATGAAAATCCGATTTTTATCTTATCTACTAGGGAGGTGGAATTGTGGAATATTCATTATGCAGCCTTGATAGCTCGTTGCCCGTTGAAGTTACTTTGGATGAGGATAATGGACGGTATATGATTCGCAAAAGCGACTCTAGCGGAGAGTTTTTCAATACACCTTATGAATTAATTCAATGGGTAAAAAGTAACTTTTCACCTGAAGATTTTTGTGATCCTCTTGAGTTTCAAGGAATGGTGAAGGAACTAACAGAATACTTAGTTAACCCAAGCTATTAATGTAAGAACAAATGCGCAAGCGCTTTGATCATCCTCAGGCATAGCACAAGACGAGCCTCACGGAAAAGGTGTCCTTTACCGATCTTTAGAGGATCGGCTTGTGACCTCTAGGTCGACAAAAACGCGACTGTCGACACTAGTACATCCTGTACGTCGGGGGTAGGCGCTCCTCCTATAAGAAAAACACTTATACTCGTGCGATGCTTATTCTGCTGAAGTATTCCTTGTGGAGCTGGACGCAGACAAATTTGTCGCAAAGTTATACACAACATTCAAGTTTAGTTTACAATTTCCTGAACAATTGCAAAAGGCTTCTGTTTCGTAACAGAAGCCTTTTGCATCGATCTTTATAAAGAAAAGCTATCAATAATTATCTTTCTTACAGCTACTGCTGTTTCCTTTAAATCTCTTTGCTGAAACACACTTGGGTCGATAGGCTGACAAATATTGATTTGTACATTAGCAGGACGAACGAGACGTCCATTCTTTTCAAATATATCTGAAGTCCCTTTGATCCCAATCGGTACGATCGGTACGCCTGCATCTTTTGCTAGACGTAAGCCTCCTGTTTTAAATTCTCCAATTGGCCCGCCCTTGCTTCTTGTCCCTTCTGGAAAAATAACGATGGAATGACCGTTCTTTAATTTTTCAACACCTTCACGGATTGATTTCACCGCACTTCTACGATCCTTCCGATCGATAAAAACACAGTTCATTACCTCCATCCAAGAAGAGATAATTGGCGCCTTCTTTACTTCCACTTTGGAAATGAACCCAAAAGGCTTTTCAATATTTGCTAATAATACAGGAATATCAAAATCACCTTCATGATTGCATACAAATACAACAGGACCATCTGGAATCAATTCCTGACCTTTCACTTGTACGTGAGAACCTGTTATCTTCATAATTGTTTTAGACCATTTACTAGGTGTTTGATGAATCAAACGATCACGTTCATCAACTGGCATTTCTGGATGTAACTTTTTCATTTTTGATAATGTTGGCAAGCTATATACTAGATAGCTCATCATGTAAATTAAAAATGCGAGTAATCGTATCATGCTGTTCCTCCCAAACTCTCAACTGCATTTTCTATTATATAATAGATAAGTATATTTAACTATAGTGCTCATATTTGTATTCTAAAGTAAGAACAAAAGCGCAAGCGCCTTGATCAGCCTCAGGCATAGCACAAGACGAGCCTTACTAAAAAGGCGTCCTATACCGATCTTTAGAGGATTGGCTTGTGACCTCGAGGTCGACAAAAACGCGACGTCCTGTCGCATTGTCGACACTAGTACGTCCTGTACGTCGGGGGTAGGCGCTCCTCCTATAAGAAAAACACTTATACTCGTGCGATGCTTATTCTGCCGAAGTATTCCTTGTGGAGCTGGACGCAGAACTTGTCACAAAGTTATCCGCAACATTTACATTTGTATTTTCCTATATAAAAAATAAAGCAGCCTAGAATTAGGCTGCAGTAAATTATGTATTTCGCGTATAAATTTCAAAATCATAATCATATGGGTTTTTTTCGTTTCTAATCCCTTTTTCCTTCGAAATCAAAGTCCATTCGGCTAAAATGAGCTCCGGGAAAAATGTATCCCCTTCAAACTCATGATGAATCCGAGTTAAATAAAGCTTGTCTGCTTTAGGTAAAATCAGTGAAAAGATTTCAGCACCACCAATAACAAAGATTTCTTCGTCCGTTTGTTTGCTATATTCTAGAAGTGCGTCAATTGATTTCATGATTGTACAGCCCTCACATGCAAAATCCTGATTACGAGTGATGACTATATTCTCTCTTCCTGGCAACGGTCTTCCAATTGAATCCCATGTTTTTCTGCCCATCGCAATTGGATGCCCCATGGTCGTCCGCTTGAAAAATTTTAAATCCTCAGGCAAATGCCATGGCAGCTGATTGTTTACACCAATCACACGATTGTTGTCCATTGCCCACATAAGTGAGATCATACACTCACCACTCCTTTAATATGTGGATGTGGATCATATTCTTCAAGAGTGAAATCTTCAAATGTAAATCCGAAAATATCTTTAACCTCAGAATTTATTCTCATTTTAGGCATTGAACGAACATCTCTGTTTAATTGCAGCTGAATTTGATCAAGATGATTATGATAAATATGAGTATCCCCAAATGTATGGACAAATTCACCAGGTTCTAAATCACAAACTTGTGCAATCATTAGTGTAAGAAGTGCATAGGATGCAATATTAAATGGAACACCTAGAAATACATCTGCTGACCGCTGATACAATTGACAAGAAAGCTTCCCATCAGCCACATAAAATTGGAACATACAATGACATGGCGGCAAGGCCATCTTTTCAATATCTCCAACATTCCATGCATTCACGATCAAACGTCGTGAATCCGGATTTGTTTTTATTTGATCGATTAATTCAGTAATCTGATCAATAGTGTTTCCATCTCCACTCGTCCATGACCTCCATTGGTGGCCATATACGGGGCCTAGATTTCCATCCTCATCAGCCCACTCATTCCAAATTCGCACCCCATTATCTTGCAGGTACTTAACATTTGTATCTCCATTTAAAAACCATAGTAATTCGTGGATAATCGAACGAACATGCAATTTTTTTGTCGTTAATAGAGGAAAGCCCTCAGCTAAATTAAAACGCATTTGATAGCCAAATGTGCTAATTGTGCCTGTTCCTGTTCGATCTTCTTTGTTAACACCATTTTCAAGGACATGCTTGCAAAGCTCCAGATATTGTTTCATTTTCACCCAACCTTTTTTGTATCATGCTTATATTGTGAGAGATGTAAGCATTTTTTTCAAGCGTTATTTAGGTTAAGTCTAGTTTAAACCTTTTATAAATCGATATGTCTCTGGTGCCCTATTTTTTAAAAGATTTCTTGAATCTCCTCCTAGAAAATATAATGCAAAGGCTTCTGCAAAATATTCTTCAGGAAACGATAAGAAGTAATCTTGTGATGGAAATAATTTAGCTTTCTCCTTTTTCCAAATTGCTTGAAATTTATGGTTATTTCGAATTCCCTTATATACATATCGATCTATAGAATGGGCAAGTTCATGCAGTTCTAAATTAATCGAGCTGTGCCCACTTCCCTTATCACTCGAACCAATTTTAACAAGGACGGTTCGGGAACCGCCGATGCCAGGAACATCATCCCATGTCGTTCCATTAGTATATCCTCTAGGGATGATTCCTTGTAGATGTGCAGCAGTAGGGTTATCTGTCAATTGTCCAATGAAAAGTTTAAGCTTAATATTTTCTTCGCCTACTTTTGATAAAAGCGAGAATGGCAAGTTATCTAATCTTGAAATAATTTGAGAAGCTGCATATTCATCAAATGGTTCAGTAGGTAATATGATTATGCTGCCTAATAAATTAGAGGAATTTAAGACAAGCGTTTCTTTTAGAAGTGAATGCCTAGGATAATCTTTCAGTAGGATCCCACCCATCGCTGCTTGCGAATTGCCCATTAATGCAAGTGAAATGATTAACATAAATGTACATAAACTAAACTTTTTCATTGGCAATGCCCCTTTGGTCATTCTCGGGAAGTACTATCTTCATAAATGAATAGTTTAATTATATCATGGGCGAGTATTTCATAGAACGCTAGTTATCTAGAAGAATATACAGTATTTGGGGGTAATTTCCAAAAGGAGAAACAGCAAAAAAGCCTGAAGATTTCTTTCAGGCTTTTTATTAATAAGAATGGTTTCAACGATTAAGAGAATGTGCGGACAACATCGCCAAGGCCTGGTGCAGATGTACCTGTACCAACAGCAGCGAACTTCCATTCACTTCCATGACGATATAATTCACCAACGATTAAGCAAGTTTGTCCACTATAATTATCCGTTAAATTAAAGTGAATTAATTCTTGGTTATTCGCAGAATTCACAATTCGAATAAATGCATTTTGAATCATGCCGAAATGCTGTTTTCTCTTTACACAATCATAAATATTAACGACAAACACAAGCTTATGAACTTGTGATGGTACACGACTTAAATCAACAAGGACTTGCTCGTCATCTCCGTCTCCATCCCCAGTCAAATTATCACCCGTATGTTGTACACTGCCATCTTTACTTTTTAAATTACCGAAATAGATCACGTCACTATTATTTCTGATCTTCCCATTTTCCCCTAACATAATGACAGATGCGTCACAGTCAATATTCGAACCGCCTCCGCCACCGAACAGCGATCCTAATAATCCTCCGCCACCACTTTTTTGTACAGGATCCCATCCTAAACCTACCATAATTTTTGAAAGTCCTGGGTTCCCTTTTGTTAAATCGACACGTTGTCCTTTTTGTAAATTAATAGCCATTTACTTCACCTCATAAAAGTATTATGTAATCAATCGGTGAAACACCGATTGTGTATTAACCTTGTTGCTTAATTTTTTTGAAATTATCTTGAAGCTGTTCAAGTCTTTTTGTACCCTCTTCACGCATACGCTTATTTTCTTCTTCAATTGCTTTTGTTTCCTGCATGCCTTTTATAATAATATTCCATGATTCCTCAATCGTTTCAATCTTGATGCTTGGACTTCCAGCAAGTCTTGCAATATCAGCACTTTGTGTTGAAATATTTTGCGCATTGCGAAGAAGCATTTCATTTGTTCTTCGATCAAGTTCATTCATTGAATCAGCTACTAGCTTTTGTCTTTTTGCTGCTACAGCTTGAATAAGTCCATTTTTAAAAATTGGAATTGTCGTTACAAAGGCAGAATTGATTTTTCCAATCAGCTTCGTATTCCCTCTTTGTAGCAGACGGATTTGTGGTGCAGTCTGAAGAGAGACCATCTTAGCCATTTCTAGATCATACACTCGTTGTTCAAGTAGATCGACTGCATTTCTTAGCGTATCAAGCTGCATGGATGCCATTTGGTCACCAGCAGCTGCACGTGACTCAAGCTGCGGCAATTGGTTTGCTTTCAATTCATCTACCTTCATCTGGCCAGCCACTGCATACTTCTCAAGTGTGATATAGTACTGATAGTTTTGTTCGTACATCTGGTCAAGCATTGTTGTCGAATCAACCATCTCATTTTGATACTTTGAAATTTCCACATATACTTTATCAATTTCGTGGCCCATCGTTTGGTATTTACCAAACAGCTTATCCATTAGCTTTTCGCCTTTTTTAAATAGCTTGCCAAATAAACCGCCAGATGTTTTCTCAAAATCTTTTTTGTCAAATTTATCCATTATCCGGCCGAGCTGCTTTAATAATTCTCCTGAATCCTCAACTTTAGTCGCTCTCATATTGCCGAGAATTTGATCGGAGAAACGAGAAATTTGAGTAGCTGGTTCTTTCCCAAACTCAAGAATTTGAATTTGATCCTTTTCATCAATTGTTCTTGCTAAATTCATCACTTCTGGGTCTTGACGCAAAGCTAGTTTAATTTCAGATACACTCGCTTCAGTCAATTTTTCTTCAGGTGCTTTATTTAATGTTAAATCTAAATTTGTCTGCTGCATTTGATTCATCGCTTCAATCTCCTTGTGAAATTTTTCACTCTATTTAATAAGGATGGCTCCTTAAATTCCTGTTCAAAAACGACATCCTCTAACCAATGCACATCGTATATGCCATCATCAACAAAGTTTTCTAAGTCATTATGCCCTGGTGGATTGTAGATAACAATATCAATGCCAAATTGATTAAGTAGTAATAATAATGCCGCATCTGTTCTAGTCATTGTCCCATTTAGTTCATTATTATATAAAATAAGTTTCGGTACTTCCTGGGAATAATCGAACTTTTGCAGGAGCTGCAATATACTAGGAGGAATTTGCATCCCTTGAGTAAATAGATAGGTCTTTATTTCTTCTTTATCCTCATAGTGAGCAGCTTTAAGATATGGACGAGCACAAATATTCCGAATGGCTGTCGCAATGCCATATTGAAGTCCTGTAGGCAAGTGCTGATATTTCCAATAATGGGCATTCACCATTTTTTGAGGATCCAATAATCCATCTGAACCTAAGGCATTCCGATAATGAAATCGGAAATCATTATTAATATTATTAGTAAACGGAAATCTTTGGATTAATAGACTATGATCATATTGACTGATCGTCTGCAATCGTTCCCAATACTCTTTACGATTTTTACTTACTCCTTGCACTTTAGCGAATATAGCTGGGATCTTTACTTTGCCATTTTTCACTTCAAAGTTTGGCCGAATCATGGCTATTTCTTTTATCAATATAAATAGCTCATCATATGTTGTTTTAAGAGTGACAGAAATTGGCGTGTAATCCCTCAGTTGCCATGGCTTATAGAGACCTGATCCTTCATGATTTAGGATGGATTCAATTTCCCTTGATGCCCGGTACGCGACAGTCGCTGTTCTACGTCTTTTCTCTGTAGGAAAAGGCTCCTGCTGTTTTTTCTCTGGATATTGATGTAAGAAGGCTTGCTCAATATCTGTTCCTTCGCCAATTTGAATGTCTTCTCCCGATGGTGAAAATACAACAATGTCACAACCAAGCTGGCTTAAATAATATAAAAAGTATTGGTGGCTTTTTGTTGAGTTTCCATACCATAAAAACTTTGGCATTCCATTGATCGGGTCTAAATCATCCCAATTGGCGGTCAAGTGATTAAATGACCATTTAATCACATCGACGAGCACACGCCTTAATTCCTGACTTTTTAATCCATTTGGTTCTTGTGCAGAGAATAGTTGAAGAATCGCAATCATTGCTTCTCTTACTTTTCGATGCAAGGAAGGATATTTTGATTTTAGCAGCAGCTGTTCACCATCAAGAAAGGCAACAAACCGATTAATAGATAAATTTTGCTCGCGATTAATATTCAAAATCTTTTGAATGGATTGAAATTGCTGGTTATCAATCGTTTTATCAAGTGTGTCTTCACTAATCAGCATTAGGCCAGCATTTTCAATATGAATATAATCAAATAGCTTATTGTAATATTCATCTTCATCCAGTGGAACACCTAAAAAACGTGCAATTACCTGCCCTAGCTGGATTGTTCCTTGTTCCAAAGAATAGTAAGGCCTTTCTTTTGGTTCCTTTTTTAACATGGGTAACCAGTTATCAATCGTTACTGGCAAAAGTTTTACTTTCATTTGGCTATATGTTGTTTTCATATGAATAGATCCCTTCCCTCTATGAGCGAAAGACTGTAATTTAGAAAAACGAAAACTAGTAAAATGCAAACATACAGGAACCAAGGTTCGTACGTATGCGTTATTTAATGTAAATATATTACCATCATATCATATATACAATTGATTTCTAAATTGTTTCCTCTAATTAATACGAAAAAAACAGAAAAAAGATTCATATTTATTATCTATTATTAAAAATCAAATCAAAAAATCCCTTTCAATAAAACGGAAAGGGACATGTGAGTGGAGCCAACCCCAGCAAAACATAGCAATATTCTTTTCAAGATGATGGCCATATGTAATGGATTTGAGTTAAATTGTTTATGGTCTTTTTTATATCACCTTTTATCTCGTCCGTGCATATAGATGAGTACTATGAATAGAAGGTGAGGCAACATGAGGTTTCGTTATCGAAGAGCAAACATACAAATGCAAGAATCAGATAGACAATTAATTGAAGAAGTATTAAGTTCAGAGACATTTATTCTGATAGACTTATTTTTTTGGTCCTTATTGATGACTTTAATGACCTTTACAATTCACTACACATTGATTGGCGCGATTTTAATTTTTATTAGTTCTTATGTTTTTGGAATTAGTTTATTTTATAGTTTAAAAAGGTGGCTGAGAGAACCACTTGTTAAATGAGACTCCCTTTTAACTCTTTAACAATACCTTCAATGATTTCCTCTCCAGCCATGACTCCTTTATTTTGCGTTTGTTTATAGTGATTACAATTGATATGTGAATTTATTAATTCGCCATGGGAAGGAATATACGACTGATCGCAAATTTTCAAAAAGTCATCATCAAGCAGAGAATCCCCTGCACCAAATATATGATGGATGCCTTCCCGTTCTTTTATGAATTTCACTGCTTCCCCTTTACAAACAGGTACAGGCATTAAATATAACTTTCTTCCTTGAATTGAGATTCTCCAGCCATTTGCTTCTGCCATTAATTGTAGAAGCTTTTTCGTCTCTATTGAAAGCTCCTCATCAAGAATATAATAGAAAAAAAGATTCTCAACTTTTTTTAGTACTCCCTTTATTTGAAAGGATGCGATAGCGTCAATCATCTCTACAAAACTCATACACTCATGTTTTAGTCGATAGTCAACAAGGTGACGCCATTCTTTAAGGGATACCCCATTATGGACAATATTCGCCCCATTTGAAGTAATTGCATATGTTAATGGAATTTGTTTAGTAAAGATGAATATTCTTGAATATTGTTCATGAGTTCTTGTTGTAACAGGAACGAATAATAATTGATTAGCAAGCTCCTTTAAGAGAGTATAGGCATGTATTGTCATGAACGCTACTTCCCGGCCATCTTTTTTTTCTACACCGATTAGCTTTTCGTCCATTTGCTCATTCAATTCGATAAGGGCTCTTTTTGAATAGATTAAGGTACGGTCTAAATCAGAAGCAAACATCATCATTCGTTATTCTCAACCTTCTTAATTAATCCACAGCACGTATAGCTCATATTTGGATAGTGGACAATCTCTACATTTCTTTCTTTAGCTAGCAATATAATATGCCTCACATATGGACTAGTTGGATCTTTCATCAGTATTTTCCAGGGTACTCGCCGAAGTAATACTCTTGTTGTTTCCCCCACTCCAGGCTTTACAAAATGAGTGGATTCAATTCCGAATCTCTCAGCCATCTCCACTACTTCTTCCATCCCTTTAAAGGTCGCTTCTTCATGGTTTTTTAATAAATTTTCCGCAATTAAACATGCATCTTCCGTTACCTTGGAAAATTCATTTGTTACTACATCCAAATACTCATTAGATACATCTTCTCCCCTTAAATGTTCATAGTATTTTGCCCCATGAAAATCATTTTCTCCAATCAGTTCTTTATTCAAAACGGTACGACTTACTAGACCGGATACAGTTGAATTTAAACATGCACTTGGAATAAGGAAATCCTCTCTCGTTCCATAAAGACTTGTACATTGCCCAGGGTCTGCAAGCACAGCAAGCGTGTCATCGATTTCTACTCCATATTTATTGCAAAAAGCCTCACAAGCTTTCGTTAGTTCAATTGAAATAGCCCCTTTGCCAGTCCAGCCATCAATAAATTGAATTGACTTCCCTGGGTGCTCCCTCAAAATATGGCGAATCGCATTTTCGTCGATACCCCGATCACGAATAATAGAAATACTGTAATGGGGCAGCTCGATATGATACTTTTGTTGGATATATCTTTTTATTAGAATACCTATCGGCGTGCCCGCTCTTGCTAATGAAACAAGAACTGTATTTTCCCCTTTTTGATGAAGAATTTGCTCAGCCACAATTCCTGTACATAATGCCACTTTCTGCTTATATTCCTCAAGTGTCTCTTTGAACACTTGTAAATAATGAGCTGGAGGCTGATATTCTATTGGCAATGTTTCACTATAATGCTCACCTGATTGAATGTTTTTCTCTCTATGCTCAATCGTACCTTCTAGCTTATATGCACTTAGATCCTTTAATAAAAAATGGACATCTTTCTCATCATATGAACCAAACGTAGTCCGGTTGCCAACTAATTCATTCATCTGAACACCTCCCATTAAGGAAAACAATTTTTATATTCGGTATTTTTGTTTTCTTTAGCTCATTGAGCATTGGCTGTAGCCTTTCCTTTGAAATCGCCCGTTCAAAAAATACAAAAAGCTGATTATACTCGTTCTGCGGGATATTATAAACAAATTGGTCAATTTCCCAGTCTTCAGGATTGGGAAAAGCAAGTCCATATTTTGCACCATACTTTTCATGATTAGCTACATATATGGGACTCCTTGTTGTCGAATGATACTGAACTCCTTCTCCCATATAGGAAGCAATTTTCATCGGAATATACATAAACTCTCCTGTACCAAGACAGAGAATTCGATCATCCTCAGTTTCTTTCACTAAATAATCAGCTATTTTCTGCAAGATTCTATTTGTTTCCCTTGTCATCGAAGAGTCTAATCCAAAGCGGCCTGTTTCCTTCAAGTAAGGAACATGTCTAACCATCCCGCCTAATGTAATCGATGAAGCATCAATAGTGGATAGAAGTTCTGGAAAGATTTCATTTAGAAAGATGGTCGATATCGTTGTCGAACTACTTTCTATTTCTTCAACATCATCTGCACAATTTTCAATCATTGGAGCTCCAGATAGCTGAATACGACCTTTTAATAAACTAACTGAATGTATGGTAATTCCAAGTTCCTTCTCAAGCGCCTGAAATTGTTGATGATTTTCTTTCGAACGCCAATCTAGGATGGAGACGACCGTATATGATTTCCTTGGAAACCTCATATGGATGGATCGAATAATATTTATATTTGTTTTCCCTGTAGTCATTTCATCATCAACAAGAATGATATCTCGATCATTATTTAAGATGGATTCATCAACATAACATCGATGGGAAGTAGCATGTGAATGTTCCTCTTCAAATGTAATAACAGGATCCATTCCACGAAGCTCTTCTCTAGTAGTATGAAAGAAATCTGCCTTTTGAAAAGAATGATAGAATGCATGTCCAAGTGCTGTTGCAGTTTCGGCAAAGCCGATGATAACAGGCTGAACATGTTCATCAATAAATGGATGATCATTATATTTTTCGGGGTCATACATAAAGGCAGATAGCAGATCATCCTTTCGTCCAGTCACAACCCCATTCACCATTTCCATATACCGATTGGCAAGTAATTGTCCCGTAAGCAAACCAATCTTCGGGTTAATCGGCAGATGCTTGCCAAGAATTCGGCTCACAAATAGAAAGGACCTCTTTTTGTTCATTCTAGCAGCCATATAGAATAACTGATCCAGTTGTAAATGATATGGATTATCTGTAATCTCAATATCAATTTGTAACTGGTTGAGGATTGGCAGTGTAAATTTCATTGGTAAGCAAGTCAATGTATGTGAATTCTTCATTTAGCACCCCGTATATTTCTGATTTCAGGAGAATCTTTTGTGCCCAATAATAATGCGGCTTAATTTCATTCATTTTATTATGAAATGCGCTTTTCATTACACCTATTTCTCCATTAGCCTGTTCTATAATGCTTTTCGCATCTAAATATTCTTCATAGGTTACAGTATTTAACGCCTGAACTGGTCGGATATGCGTTGGATGGATGATCGTTTTCCCTGTTAGTCCATTTGTAATATCCATTAAAATTTCTCGGATGAACCCATCCATATGTTTATCTATTAATTCATGCCGGAGATTTACCCCTTCTTGGCCAAAGCGTTCTCGGAAAGGTGTTTGTCTTAACTGCGGCTTGAGCATTCTTTCTTTTGATGAGAAATACTCCCATACCGGACCTGATATGACATATGGTTGATCTGACCGTAAAAATACGTTAATAATATCTGAAATGCAGTCCCTTACAACTGCAATATCGTATACAGTCGTATCAGAATTCCTGCGGATGCCATAAAGCCCACAAAAATCAGTAGCGCCAATACGAACATTCAAGATCATCTCCGCATAATCATCAAGAAGATGTTTAATTGCAAGAAGCTCGTCTAATCTAGTTTCTCTTTCAATTACTTTTTTTGTTTCTAATATGGGCAGGGCATACAATCGATTTCCTTGTTTATTCATCATTTTCAATTCCTCTAGAATGAGTCTGCCTACTGCTGGTGAAAATTTGGGGATGACAACGCCTGTTAGTAAATTAAGTCCTTTTCTAATCTGACTTCTAAGACGAACGAGTTGTTCATGACTTCTAATTCTAATAAAGATTAATGGCAAATCATCCGCATGAAGGAGTTGCTTTTCAATATCTTCACTCATGTGATTGAGCTCATCGATTAGACATGCCTCTGCGAATTCTACCTCTTCATCCCCGATTGCATCCTCTAAATCGATAACCATCGAAGTTAGTCCCGCATGTTTCTTTGAAAGCAAATCCTGATGGATATTTGGCCTTGTCGCAGGCATGTACAATGTGGCACCAAGGGCATAGGATAATAATTCTTTTCTGGAATCCTTATTAAAAGAAATCGGCTGTTTATAAAAAATCTCTTTATATTCTTCATTATGAAGATCTGAAAATAATCTCATCTATTAACTCCCTTTTCTACTATATTAATAGAGGCCATATGATAGTTTCATTTATGCATATTTATTTAGACATTCCCTACTTAACCTACATTCGTTATCTATAATTCTTTTCAATTAAGAGTCTATTTGCTCGTTAAAGTAGGATAAAAATGTAAAAAGAAAGGGAGCGGACAAATGTCTGATCCCTTTCTAGATTTTTTAAATCAATTAATATTGATATTAGTTTCCACTATGACTTGTTGTTTCTTTCTTTTTATTTCGATAGTGTACAATAAGTGTAACAGCAAATACAACAATAATTAATAGGAAGAAATATACATGTTCGATGTGAATTCCGGCTGCACTTAGAAGCATCTTCGTTCCAATTAGCAAAATCAAAACATAGGCACTTGTTTCCAATTCAGGAATTTTGTCAATCAACTTCAAGAATACACCAGCAATTCCACGCATCATAAGAATACCAAGCATACCGCCTATTAATAATACCCAGATTTCTTCACTCACTCCAAGAGCAGCCAGGATGCTATCAATCGAGAAGGCAATATCCATTAATTCAACTGCAATAACGGTTCCCCAGAAAGTACCAAAAAGACGAATAAGCAAACCCTTCTGATTAACTCCTTTAAGTTCTTCCTCATCACCTGCAGCTTGAGCTTTTCTTTTGTCAATAAAATATTTAATTGCAAGCCATGCTAAGTATAGAGCACCTAAAACTTTAATATACCAAAATTCTATTAAGAATACACCAATTCCGATTGCTAGGAACCGGAAGAAATATGCACCTAATAATCCATAGAAAAGCGCCTTTTTACGTTGCTTATCTGGTAAATGTTTCACCATTACAGCTAACACGAGTGCGTTATCCGCCGATAAAAGCCCTTCTAAAACTACAAGTGTCCCTATTAGCATCCATGCTTCGGGGGTAGATAATGCTTCAACCCACATTTCCCAATTAAAAAACTGGGAATAGGTATGAATAATACCTTCAATAATTTCCATTGTTGATTGTTCCTCCTGTTATGTTGCAATAAATTAATTTCAGTTTACATCGTTAATAATTATTTGGGCTTAGCCAATTTGTAAGCCAAAGTCTCTCGCTAATGCAGCAAGTCCACCTTGATAGCCACTACCAATTGCACTGAATTTCCAATCGCTATTATGGCGATACAATTCTCCTACAACTAGAGCTGTTTCAATAGAAAAATCTTCACCAAGATCATAACGAATCAACTCTTCACCAGAGTCTTCACTCATAATTCGAACATAGGCATTTGATACTTGACCAAAGTTTTGATTACGTGCTTCGCCATCATGAATCGTGATTGTAAACGTAATTCGTTGAATTGTAGCCGGTACATTTGCTAAGTCTACTTTCACCTGTTCGTCGTCTCCATCGCCTGCACCTGTTCTGTTGTCACCAGTATGTACGACAGAATTGTTTCCGCCATTTGTATTATTATAGAATACAAAATCACTATCAGATGTTACCTTTCCATTTTCACCAAGTAAAAAAACAGAGGAATCAAGGTCGAAATCATTGCCTCCATCATATTTATTTACATCCCAGCCAACACCTACAACTACTTTTGATAGTCCAGGATTTGATTTTGTTAAATCTACTTTTTGTCCTTTAGATAAACTAACTGCCATAAGCTACAATACCTCCATTAAATAGAATACGTATATTTACGCTTGTACTTCAAAAAGGTTTCAAAAATATATAAAAAACGCCTTGCCAAATTTTAACTCATCCATTTTGGCGGTGTATTCTTATCCCAATAAATACTTCCAAGCTCATGATGCTCCTGAAACTTGTCATGATGCGTGTGATAATGGAAATTAAACCAATATCCTTGTTGAGGCGGTTGATCCCTTCTAACATGGAAACGAATCACATCTTCATCTGTCTTTTCATTTTGGATATTGAAAATTTTTTCTGAATAGCCACCACTAGAACATTCAGAAACGACTAAATAGCCTAAATCTTCCTCTGGATACTGCTCAGCAACTAACTGAATAGCCTTTTCAATATTCGGTAAAATGACCTCAGAAAATTCATTTTCAATTACCGGTTTTATTTTGTTGCCAAACTTAGTAAATGATTGGATCTCCGCTTCTGAAAGCATTCTACTAATAAAATCCTCTTTACTACTATATCCAATTTCTTCAGAAATAGCAGATACTCCACCACTTGAGTGGGTGTCTTCATTTGAGTGCTCTATAATATCCCTTTTAAGGTTTTTATCTGAATTCGAATTGTCATCAAATATTGCGTACGAAGGTGTAACAAGTCCAAATGTTAATATCGTAACCATGACGACGAATGATTTACGAAGCCATGCTGGCATAGTGAGAGTCCCCCTTCTCCTATATTACTTCATATATTTCATTCATTCCCAACTTGATTCATTTCACTGTTCAACTAACTCATTTCGTAATTAATAATTAAAATTCATTCAAGATATTTATATAAGGAATACTATAGCATATTCCTATTCTATTATTATACTTTCTTTTATGATAAAATGGAAAATTTGAATTCCGATTTCATAAAAATTTTTTCTTCATTTAAAAGTCAGCATATTTGGGTATAGTAAGGAATAAAACTCATATTACTTAAAAAAGAATTAGGAAGGAGGACAACAAATGGATTGGACTATACTTTTTGCTTTTGTTTCAATTATCTTACTCGGTTATTTTATGTACTTAGCAATTGCAGAATAAAGTATACCTAATGGCATGGGGGGAATAGCGTTCCCCCAACCAAGGTGGGGATTTCTTTGGAAGCTGTCTTCTATATAGGAGCATTGGATTTCTAATCAAAGAAAAATCCAGTAAAGCAATTTCCTACCAAGCGCATTATTTTTCTATTACGCCAAAATGAAATTTTGCCGTTTTTCTTTTAAATACTTCGAAACCGAATTCAGAAAATCTTGTACTTCGAAAGTGATCCTTTAAGACAACTCGTTCTTTCGCAACTCTGATAGCCTCATTAATTAATTCATCGGTTATTTCCTCATAAATGGCGAAATGACTTAATGCCTCAATCCCGTCCGAATCCAAAATATGCTCCTCGAACATCGGATCGAAATAAACGCAGTCATAGGTCCCATCAGGAATACTCTTTAAAAAGGCAAGTGATAATTGATTAGTAACTTTTATTTGCTTCATCGCTTGATTCATTGCTGGAATGCCAGATTCCCAGGAATTAAGTCCTTCTTTCACGATATACGCTAAGCATGCATTTCCTTCAATTCCAGTTACTTTACCTTTAGTCCCTACCGCAAAGCTCGCAACAATACAATCTGAAGCAAGCCCTAATGTGCAATCAAGTAGTGATTTACCCGTTTCTAGTCTTGTTGCCTCCAAAAAAGGATCATGGTCCCCTTTCATTAATCGCCTAATTCGAAACATCGCAGAATTAGGATGGAAAAAGAAGGGCGCAGTTTCTCCTAAGGGATATAGCTCCAATCGTTCCTTGCCGACTACAAGACAGTCGACCTTTTCAGATGTCTGGATCATTTGTACAGATCGTTTTTTCCTTTCTATGTAACGTCCATTTAACTTATGAGCAACCAGCTTTGCCTGTCGGATCATTTCATCATTTGTTCTTCCAGCTGTTGTAACAATTACGTTCAAGAATATAAACTCCCTTATTTTAAAAAGGATGTCCATCAGACATCCTTTTTCGTTATCAATGAAATTATCTATTCGGTTTTATCCCCTATCAATCTACAGGTCTAATCCTAAACGACGTTGTCAACTACAACACCCGCCCATGTTCACGGTGTTCTCTGTATCGTCAGGAGCAGTAGGCCAATTGTACAGGGACTTAAATATTGGCCTCAAATGCAGCAAGCAGGTTTTCCATAATTGCTTCCATTGGCTGGTCTTCAATATCATAGCGGTGAATAAAATGAACAACCTCTTTCCCCTTTAATAATGCCATCGATGGAGAAGATGGTTCATACCCAGTGAAATATTCTCTCATCTTTGCTGTCGCTTCTTTATCCTGTCCGGCAAATACAGTTACTAAATGATCAGGTTTTTTATCTGAATTTAGTACTGCTTGTGTTGCAGCAGGACGAGCTAAACCTGCTGCACAGCCACAGACAGAGTTTACTACAACTAGTGACATTCCTGTTGCATTCTCCATGAATTCTTCTACCTTTTCCGCTGAAACTAATTCTTTAAATCCAGCATTTACAAGCTCTTGTCTCATCGGTTGTACCATTTGCTTCATATATTCTTCGTATGCCATTGACATTTAAAAACGCCCCGTTTCTTTTCAAAATATTTTAATGTAAGCATACTATATTCTAAGTAGGGTATGCAAAAATTACATTTATTCTGTACTTAAATAAAGTTACTTCTTACGAGACTCTGTCATTTGCTTCCAAACAGACCCCATCGCTTCTTCCCCTTGCGTGATTCTTTCTAATGCTAATTTAATTTGCATGCTTACTTCAAATTCTGGATCATTTTCTGCCGCCTTTAATGCAGAAATCGCTCGTTCATCCCCTATTTCATATAGAAACATGGCAGCACGCCAGCGCACAAGCTTACTTGTATCCTTTAACGCTTCCATCATTTCAGACATCGCTTCTATAAAGCCAAGATCGGAAAGGCAGTCACCAGCCGTTCTTCGTACTGTCACCGATTTATCCTTCAATGCTTTATAAAGCAAAGGCAAAACTTGTGTGTCCTCTATCATACCAAGATATACTGTTGCTAATCTTCTAATGGACGCTTTTTCATCTTGTAATGCTTTTTCCAAAACAGGCAAATCCGCTAGCTCTGGATCATTCATTTGTTCAAGCTTTTGATAACGGATCCGCCAATCAGCTACATCTAGATCTGTTAGTTTTAATTTGAATAGCTTTCTACCTTGTTTTGTCTGTTCTTTTTCAGGATTATTTGCCTGATCAACGAGCATTTTCAATCTGCTTTCAGGATATGCTGCGTTCAGTTCTTCGACAACATCATTACCTATCTGATTAAAATCTCCATATCTAATACCTGTTTCAATCCATTTCCGGACTAACACAACATTATCGCCTTCAAGCTGTGCTTCCTTTAATGCTTTCATAAAAAGTTCAGGCAATCCGAAGCGTCGCTCTTCATTTCCATCTATTAACTTTACCTGCACGGGGATCTCTTTGTATTTCTGAACAAACACTTTTATTTCTCCAAAATGATCATTTGTGAATGTTTGATTTCCTTTATCTACTGATGCTTCTTCACCAAAAGCATTTCTCACTTGCTGGAGCAAGTCTTTCCAATCATATTTTGCATTTCTTTCAACCGCTAAGAAATCAGCCACATGGTAAACACCCTTTACACCTTCAATCGAAAGGATCTCTTGTATGATTTTCGGTGCTCCTTCTTGATTATCCACCTTATAATTATTACTCTTACCCATCGGAAGTTCTTCATCAAGAATAACTTTCATTGTATTTGGACTAGGCGTTGGTTCAATTGCATTTATTTTCACAGATTTTCACCCTTTACACTGTACTTACCTATTATTTAATATATTTTAACATAAGAGAATGAATGAGTCCTACTGTGGCGCTTATAATTGATCTAAAATGAAGGCTGTACTCCTCTAATATAGTCGTTATTTTACAAATGATTGGCGGGTTGATTATCTCTCCAGCTAGGTTTAGGTTTCACCTGTCCATCTCACTAAGAGGGAATCTCACATCTTCCACTTCAATCTACCACTTTTTGGTTAACTGTACTCACATATCGATTTCATAAAAACCTAAACGAAAATGCAAGGGAGTTGCGGATCTAAAGAAAAGGATCTGTTATACTGAATGTTGATTTTACTATGTTTGAAAATAAGCAGAAAAATTCCGGCTATATTGGGAAATGCCTCTATTTCCTTAAAAACAAGCGGAGTTTTTCCGCTTATTTCATCCAAATCGATGGATTTTGTCTGATTTAGAGAAGTTAACCGGAATTTTTCCGCTTATATTCTCTTTTTTAGCTTCCTTTTTCACATTAACCGGAGTTTTTCCGCTTATCTTTTTGCTTCTTTCCTTTCTCTTTAAATGAACTCTCTCATAACATACACGAAAACCAACAGTGAATAAGTTCGGAGCCAAAGAAAAAAGCCTGTTAGGCATGTGTTTAAAATAGAATCCATATTTGGATGATCCTACTCCACATATTCCCTTCAGGCTTGAATATACAAACATGATCTTATTGCTCTACCATTTCAGATAGATAGCTCCATCTTTCAATTAAATGTTCCAATTTCTCATTTAGAACTACTTCTTCTTCCATTAGAGCTCTCGCCTTTTCAAAATCACTGCCTGTATTGTTCATCTCAATCGTAATTTCCTCGAGACGCGCTTCCGTATTTGCGATCTGTTCTTCAATACCTTCCCATTCTCTTTGCTCATTATAGCTAAGCTTCTTTTTCTTCGGCTTTTCTTGTTGTTGCTGTGCACGAATTGGGGCATCAGCCTTTACCTGTGTTGCCATTTTTTCCTTTTCAAGAAACTCCGTATAATTGCCAAAGAACGAATCGATTTGTCCTTCTCCTTGAAGAATGAGAAGTTGATCTGCCACTTTATCTAAGAAATAGCGATCATGGGAAACCGTAATCACTACTCCTTGGAACTCTTCTAGGTAATCCTCGAGCACTGTTAATGTTTGCGTATCCAAATTATTTGTTGGTTCATCAAGAAGCAAGACATTCGGCTCATTCATCAATATTTTTAATAAATATAACCTGCGCTTTTCTCCACCAGAAAGTTTGCGAATAGGTGTACCATGTGTATAAGAAGGAAATAGAAAGCGTTCAAGCATTTGTGCAGCCGAAATCGTTTTCCCATCAGAAGTCTCTACAACTTGAGCAGTTTCCTTTAAATACTCAATCATCCGCTTATTTTCATCCATATCTTCACTTTCTTGCGTATAATAGGCCATTTTCACAGTTTGCCCAATGAGATGTTCACCTGAATCTAACGGGATTTTCCCAGCTAGAATATTGAGAAGGGTTGATTTGCCTGTTCCATTCTTACCGATAATACCGATTCGATCGCCAGGCTTCACGAGCAGATCAAAAGAATCGATTATGACCTGATCTCCATAGTTCTTCGAAGCAGACTTTAACTCAAACACTTGCTTCCCTAACCGACTCCCATTCAAGGACATATCTAGCTTTTCAGTCGATTTAATTGATGAAAGCTGATCATCCAGTTGATCGAAGCGCTGAATTCTTGCCTTTTGTTTCGTCGTTCTAGCTTTTGCCCCTCTACGTATCCATTCCAGTTCTCTTCGGTATAGGTTTTTTTTCTTTTCATTCGTCGCTGCCTCATTTTCTTCACGGATAGCCTTCGCCTCAAGAAAAGCAGCATAGTTTCCTTTATAGCTATATAAATTTCCTCCATCAAGCTCAAACATTCGATTCGTCACACGATCAAGAAAGTAACGATCATGTGTGACAAGTAAGAGTGCCCCTTGATATCGTCCTAAATATTCCTCCAGCCATTTCACAGAATCATAATCGAGATGGTTTGTCGGCTCATCAAGAATGAGTAAATCAGGTGATTGAATTAACGCTTGAGCAAGAGCAATCCTTTTCTTTTGCCCACCAGAAAGCTCCCCTATTTTTTTACTAAAGTCTTCGATACCTAGCTTTGTTAAAATCGACTTCGCATTTGTACTTGCCTCCCAAGCATTTAAGGCATCCATTTTCTTTTGTAATTCAAAAAGCTTCTTTTGGATTTCTTCGTGATCAGGCGCTTTATTTAATTCGGATAATGTCTCCTCATATTCACGCAGCAAGACTAAAATGGGTGCATCGCCTCTGAACACTTGCGCTAAAATCGTTAAATTTGGATCTAAATCTGGCTGCTGTGCTGAATAGGATATCGTATAATCCTTTGGAGAAATTAATTCACCCACATCCGGAAGGTCTACGCCTGCAACAATTTTTAACAAGGATGATTTTCCAGTCCCATTCACGCCAATTAGTCCTACACGATCTTTTTCAGAAATAGTAAAGGAAATATCATTAAACAATTCCTTTTCCCCATATGTTTTTGTTACATGTTCAATTGAAATCATTTTCATAACTTACCATTCCATTCAATATAAAATTGCTCAAGAAATTGCTCCATAAATTGATGACGCTGATCTGCTATTTCTTTTGCTGTAGCTGTGTTCAGTAGATCCTTTAGCTTTAATAGTTTTTCATAAAAATGATGGACAGAAGAAGACTTTCCTGTTCGATATTCTCTTTCGGTCATTTCTTCTCTTACATTCAATTCAGGATCATACATCGCATGCCCCTTTTTACCCCCATAGGCAAAAGTACGAGCAATTCCAATGGCACCTAATGCATCCAGCCGATCTGCGTCCTGAACAATCTCAGCTTCAACCGTTAACAATTTTGTATGATTGCCGCCTTTAAAGGAGATTGAATCAATAATTTCAATGATTTGATCATAATCCTTAGAATCAAGCTTTAACGATCCGAGAAAGTCAGTTAGTTTTCTTTTCCCTGCCTCTTTTGAATAATTTAATTTTTCATCGGGAATATCATGCAATAATGCAGCTAATTCAATGATAAAACGATTCCCATTGTTTTCTTTTTCAGCTATGTATAATGCATTTCTTCTAACGCGCTCAATATGATACCAGTCATGTCCAGAGCTATCTTTACTTAGCACGTCTTTTACAAATGCTTCTGATTTTAATATGATTTCATCTTTCATTAAAAACACCTTCTTTCATCATTCCTAATTTATTCTACCATGAAGCGCCCGTTAGGAAGAAAAATAAGCAAGAAAAGTGCAAGCGACAAATGAGTCACCGTAATAACTATTCATATTAGAGCATGCTTTATTTTTAATGGCTGTTTTCGACATAATTTGGCAAAGGTTGATTTCCACTCCAGGTTGCTCCCTTTCCGCGGGGTAGGCGCTGAGCCTCCTCGTCGCTACGCTCCTGTGGGGTCTCAGCTGTCCTACACATCCCGCAGGAGTCTCGCACCTTCCGCTCCAATCAACCGACCTAGTTGGTAAACTATATACATTCAAACATTTAATTCAAAAGCAACAATCCTTTGAAAAGAACCTCTTAATTTTTAAAAAGTAAAATAGAAAAAAGTGCTTATTACAGCACTCTTATAAAATCACTCTATTTAATTTTATTAATCTAAGCCATTAAACCAATTAATCCCTAATGTATTTTCACCAGCATGGAGGCCGATTGCTGCACCAAGTGGATAGTGGGAAAATTCAATCGTTGGGAACTCCTGGATCAGTTCTTCTCTCCAATTCAACGCTTCCTCTTCATGAAGACCATATAGAATATATGCTTCCTTTATTGGTTTAATTTCATGAGCATTATGTAGGAGCTGAATGATTTTATCCTTCGCTTTACGCTCACTTCTTGCTTTTTCCTTTACATCTAAGCTCCCGTCAACTATTGCAATAATAGGCTTAATATTAAGCATGCTCCCTAGCAGGAATTGCACACCAGACATTCTGCCACTGCGATGAAGCTGTTCTAAACTACCAATTAAAACATAGGTTTCACTCGTATTGCTTAATTCTTCTAACTTTCCTTTTATTTCTTCTGGAGCAAAACCTTCATCCGCTAATTCGATACCTCTTTTTAATATGCGCGCTAGTGGATAGGTTAATATTTTCGAATCTATCGTTATGACTGGAAGATCAACAAGTTGTGCTGCTTGCTCACTCGACGAGAATGTTCCACTTAGTTTGCTTGAAAGTAAGACGGCAATCACCATATCGTATTTGCCTTTTAAGCTTTCATATAATTTTTGAAAGGCTCCAATTGAAGGCTGAGATGTTTTTGGAGGTGATTTCAACGTTTTTAGACGCTCATAAAGCTCAGCAGCTGTGATATCGACACCTTCAGTATATTCCTTATCATCAAGCAAGATGGTGATTGGGATTGTGTATAGATCCGGGTGGTTGCTTAATTCCTCATCGATAAATGCTGTACTATCTATAACCCATGCAATTTTCGTCAAAGCTTTGACCCCTTTTCACTTTATTATGTACTTTCAATTCATACTCATCGGCATTTACTTTTTCTCTAATTTTAGGGAAATATCACTAAAATGTACACCTTTTTTCAAAAATTATGTTAATAACCCCTTATTTTGCTTTAGTACCAATCGAATGGTCTAGTTGGTAAACGCTTCATTCTACCAATTGTTATAAAAACAACACTCTTTTCGAAATAAGCCTATTAAAAAAATCTGCCTCATTAATATGCAGGCAGATTCTTTCCAACCTAGATGATCCCTCTAAGTTTTTCTATGCTAATCATCATGTAATCAATCATTAGAAGGATATCGTCTATTTGATCTTCATAGACGATTCGGTTAAATGAAATGATTGTCTCATTTTTAATGATATTTGTATCCTTAAATGGAAATAAGGTAGCTGTCTGAGTAATTGTCCGGTCAGAGCCCCATATTTCTTTAAGGATTTGATTAATTTTTTGAAAAGTAAAAACTTCATTCGGATGATCAAAGCTAAATTTCACAAATAGGTGACAGCCTGCTAAGCGATTTGTTTGAGCTATAGGCAAAAGCTCTGCCGCTAAATTCTCCAATCCTGCCTCCATCATAAATGTGCAATGAATCTTTTTCTCTATTGAATCTGTAAAGGTGATTTCATATTTACGGGAAAGCTTCGCTATATTCAATAGATCATTTCTATCAATGATTTGTACTTTCCCGCTTATATCCTCATCGTATATGGCACCATCAAGCACAACTTTCATATTTTCAAAAGCAGTTGGATCAAACATTTCTCTGAACCAATTTAGAATAATCCAATGGCATTTCCTTGATCATCCACATCCATTTTCAATGCGGCAGGTGCCTTTGGCAAGCCAGGCATTGTCATCACATCTCCAGTTAAAGCGACAATGAATCCTGCTCCAATGGATGGTTTAAACTCACGGATCGTAATAGTAAAGCCTGTAGGACGCCCAAGCTTTGTTGGATCATCAGATAATGAATACTGTGTTTTTGCCATACAGATTGGTAAATGACTCCAGCCAAAGCGGTCAAAGTCCATTAGCTGTTTTTTCGCTTTCGATGAGAATTCAACTTTATCTGCTCCATATACCTTTTGAGCAATCGTTAAAATTTTATTTTCAAGTGTATCTGAAAGATCATATAGCGGCTGGAAATTTGATTCTTGCTTTTCAATTACTTCAACTAGCTTATTAGCAAGATCAACTCCACCTTCCCCACCTTTTTCCCACACTTCAGTTAGGGATACAGTTATGCCTTCTTTTGCACATAGATCGATTAATGTGCGAACCTCTTGATCCGTATCTGAGATAAATCGATTAACTGCAACAACGAAAGGCAAACCAAAGCTTTTTATTGTTTCGATATGCTTCTGTAAATTAGCAAAGCCAATTGTAAGTGCTTGTACGTCTTCACCGCTAAGGTCGTTTTTCGGTACACCGCCATGCATTTTCAGGGCTCGAATCGTTGCCACAATGACTACTGCTTCAGGCTTAATTCCTGCACTACGTGCCTTAATATGAAGAAATTTCTCCGCTCCTAGGTCTGCACCAAATCCACCTTCAGTAATGACATAATCCGCTAAGGCTGAAGCTGCCTTTGTTGCAATGACACTATTACATCCATGTGCAATATTGGCAAATGGACCGCCATGAATAAAGGCCGGTGTATGTTCAATTGTTTGGACGAGATTTGGTTTAACTGCTTCTTTTAAGAGCATTGTAAGTGCACCTTGAACGCCTAAGTCGGCTACCGTTACTGGCTCCTTATTATAATTGTAAGCAATCACCATCTCACCTAAGCGCTTCTTCAAATCTTGAAGGCTAGTTGATAAACAAAGGACAGCCATAATTTCTGAAGCAACAGTAATGTCAAATCCGTCCTCACGTGGAATACCTTGCATCGGTCCACCGAGTCCAATGACTACTTTTCTTAAGGCGCGGTCATTCATATCTAAGGCACGCTTCCATACAATTCGACGCTGATCAATTTGAAGCACATTGCCCTGTTGAAGATGATTATCGATAAATGCTGCTAATGCATTATTAGCAGTTGTTATTGCATGTAAATCACCAGTGAAATGTAAATTTATATCTTCCATTGGAAGTACTTGGGAGTACCCTCCACCTGTTGCCCCACCTTTTACACCCATTGTTGGCCCTAGAGAAGGCTCACGCATCGCAATAATTGCCTTCTTGCCAATTTTAGTGAAAGCATCACCTAGCCCAACAGTTACTGTTGATTTTCCTTCTCCTGCTGGAGTTGGGTTAATTGACGTAACGAGAATTACTTTCCCAGAATTCTTTGTTTCAAGTTTTTTTAATGCTGCGGTTGATAATTTCGCCTTATATTTTCCAAATAGTTCAAGGTCATCCTCATGAAGGCCAATTTTTTCAGCAATTTCTACAATTGGTTTCATAAATGATTGTTGAGCAATTTCTATGTCTGATTTTACAACAGGCTTCACATTCATACATATCCCCCTATGCATCCATTTATTGAAAACGTTTTCTTGCCATTCTATTGTACCACTCAATCGCTTATAAGTTGATAGACAATTTAGTGATTTTTTAAAACTAATTGCTGCCGGAAGGAAACGTCTTTATAATAAGGGAAAATGACTATTTGCTTGAATTTTCTAAAAAGGGGATGAGCAATTGCCAATTAAAATTCCAAAGCTCTTGCCAGCAAGAGCAATTCTTGAAGAAGAAAAAATATTTGTGATGGATGAGGATCGGGCTATAACCCAAGATATACGTCCGCTAAATATCTTGATTCTTAATTTAATGCCGAACAAGGAGAAAACAGAAGGCCATTTGCTGCGTTTATTAGGCAACACCGCCTTACAAGTAAATATCTCCTTTTTGAAAATGGCTTCGCATGAATCAAAAAATACGAGTGCCATGCATTTAGATCAATTTTATACGACCTTCCCCGAAATTAAGCATCGAAAATTTGATGGGATGATCATTACTGGTGCCCCTATTGAGCTGCTGCGATTTGAAGAAGTAGATTATTGGGAAGAGTTAACGGCGATTATGGATTGGACAAAGAATAATGTTACATCAACGATTCATATTTGCTGGGGAGCACAGGCGGCATTGTACTACCACTTTGGCATAAAAAAATATGAGCTCCCACATAAATGCACAGGTGTATTTTGGCATCATATCGATGATTATTCTGAGAAATTGCTTCGAGGGTTTGATGATATCTATTTAGCGCCACATTCTAGAAATACAAATATTGTAATAGAGCAACTGAATAATCACCCTGAAGTGAAATTACTGTCCTCTTCTGAAGAGGCTGGACCTTTTATTATGAGTTCTAATCACGGCAAACAAATTATGATAACTGGACATTTAGAATACGATGCTGAAACCTTGGCTGAGGAATATAGACGAGATATGGACAAAGGACAGATCAATCTCCCCTTGCATTATTTTCCAAATGATGATCCGAATCGTCAGCCTATCAATAAATGGCGTTCACATGCACATTTATTATTTTCAAATTGGTTGAATTACTATGTATATCAAGAGACCCCGTATGATTGGGACTAAAGTGGAAAGATTGAAAGCCCAGTTCATGAATGAACTGGGCTTCCTTATCTTATGATTGCTCTGAATAATATACTTCCTCAAATGGCTGGACAACTACAAAACCATTGCCAGAAAACTTCATTTGAACTGATTCTCCACTTCCTCTGCCAATAAACGTTTTGAAGGAAATATCTGTTACAAATTCTGGTTGAAGATTACCTGACCAGGCAACAGTCGCATTTGGATCAGTAAAAACTGGATTATCAGGTGTAACGAGCAGGGTTAATGGTTCATAATGCGATGTAATTGCAACCATCCCCTTACCTTCAAGACGAACATTGAAAAGTCCACCTGAAAGCATCCCTGCAACCTTTCTCATTAATTTAATATCCCAATTAATTGTAGGTTCGAAAGCAAGTAAATCATTGCCATTGACGAAAATAGAATCCCCTTGTAAATGCAAGATGGAGATTTTCTTTCCTTGATCAGCCACATATAGCTTGCCATTCCCTGTTGCTTTCATCAAAGATGTGCCCTCACCAGTTAAAGCTTTTTTGAATAGCTTCCCTAGGCCATGTTCTAGGATTCCTTCTCGTTCAAATTTTATTTTTCCACGATAGGAAATCATTGCTCCCGCTTTTGTCCATATTTGGTTCGTTAAATTAATTTCAAGAATACGCGGAGATTCTAGTTCAAATAATCCTTCTCCCTTATCTTCCTGCTTTGTTTTATTCACAAATTCATCAATTGAATAACGACTCATCATGCATCGTCCCTTTACTTTTTATTATTGGCTGTTTTCGCAAACATTGTTGCTTATTAAGATAAAGTTGGTAAAGGTTGATTTCCGCTCCAATCAACCGACCCATTTGATAAACCATTCATTCTAACATTTAATTTAAAAACAACAATCTTTAGAAATGAGCCTTATTATTTTTCAACATAAATACCCACATAAATGAGAGGGATTGTCTTAATTCAAATGAAAGGGATCCAATAGGGATTTGATTCACTCCTTGCTTATACACGCCGAAGCTATCCACCTTTTCCCAACCATTCTCTATAGCAAGAATTTCTAATTCCCAAGGCATCATCGTATTACAAATTACCTTTTCATTATATAGACGGCGAAAACTGTTTATTCGCGGACCAGCAGTCGGACCTAATATTCCGATACAAGCATTTCCTCCTGGCTTGACAATTCTTTGAATTTCCTTCATCACATGGAGAGGATGTTCTGTCCATTCAAGCGAATTAATAGCTAAGATCGCATCAAAGGAATCGTTCTCAAATGGCAAGGACGAAATATCACCTTTAAGAAATTGTGCTGTATTCCCTGAATTGATTTGTTTTGCTTTATCAATCATTTCCTCTGAAACATCAATTCCTACTACTGAATAGCCCAGTTCAGTCAGTTTGAGGGATCCAACTCCATCCCCACAGCCAAGATCACATACGGTTCTATTGGCTTTCACATATTTCGCGAAGAATGGCGCAATATCCTTTCTGCTTCCAGAATTCCACATCTCCATACTCTTTGAGTTCCATCCAGATGATCGTTCATTCCATTGCTTTTCCGCTTCTTCATTCCATTTATATTGGCTCATGTATTTCCTCTCTCTATCTTTTATTGTCACTTATTTACGTTCACCATTATATTAAAGTTTCGGTTAGTTATAACTTCTACAAAAGAATATAAATTCCTTTGAGTAAAAATCTGAAAACATGAAACAATGATAGTAGGGAAAGAAACCGATAAAGGAGGCGTACTTTATGTATGAAGAACAGCTAGTTGCTGTCCACCGAAACAATCATGGGGAGATCATAAGTTTTCAAACATCATCAAATAGAGTGATTTCTTATAGAAAGGCTATACTGGAGGCCGAAGAAGGAATTATTACAGGTGTGCATATTAAAGAGGACCGGGAAGGAAATTCACTGATTACACCGAATGACGTATCATCCTTTGATCATTTTCCAAGTATATTTTAAAAAGGCCCTAAAGTTGGGCCTATTATTATTATTCGTTATTCTTTTGAATCTCTCTTAAGTCAGCAATTCGTTTTTCATCTTCTTCAAAATATTGTACTAGATCGCCAATTCGATCAATGGCGTCCCAGCTTAAATGATGTTCAATGCCTTCCACATCCACATATATATTTTCTTCCTTTACTCCGATCAAATGAAGAAGTCGTTCAAGTAAATCATGACGATAAACAAGGCGCTCCCCGATTTTCTTCCCTTTAGAAGTCAATATTAACCCTCTATATTTTTCATAGACAAGATATTCATCTTTATCTAGCTTTTGAACCATTTTTGTTACAGAGGAGGGATGTACGGAAAGGTTCTCAGCAATATCTGAAACTCTTGCATACCCTTTCTCATCAATCAATATATAAATTTGTTCAATATAATCCTCCATACTAGGTGTTGGCATCCCAAACCCTCCCTAAAAACTATGCTTACCTATCTTCTCCAACGATAGTTGATTATTACAACATATGCGAGTGGATTTTATCGTGTCAACTTGTAATTGACATATCGTTCATTTGATAAAAGACTAAATGTAACCTTTAAAAAGTTTACTATATTAAACAATAAGAGACAAGAAAAGCTACAAAGCGATCCATAAGCGATGAAATCTTATGGAATCGCCAATTACGAATGGGGAAAAACGAACTTAATCTTGCGCTCTTGTTCATCCCAGGATAATTTAGCAGAAAAGGTTTTATCTTTATTTGAAAAACCTTCGATTATGTCCGTTATATTATCCTTTAATAGCTGCTTCACGACTTTTTGGGTGATTGCATGCCCTAGGATTTTTTTTGAAATATTGAAATTACATTTATTTTTGCTGTAATTAGAACAGCCGTAGAAGTTCCCCTTATCAACTACTTGTCCATCACAATACTTGCATTGTCCTAATTGTGTTGGGCGCCGAAACTTAGACTTTGCTGGTATAAAGTTGTTTTTATCCTCTTCTTCAAAAATCCATTCACCTGCATTTTTCACAGAAACATCGATCAAGTGAAAAACCATTTTATTCGTTTGCTCCATAAATTGTTTTGGTGAAGCCGTTCCTTCAGAAATATCTTTTAATCGTTGCTCCCATTTTGCTGTCATTTCTGGAGAGGCGAGGATTTCTGAACCAATTGCACAAATTAATATTTTCGCTTTCGGTGTGGCATAAACAAGGTTTTTCTTAATATCAATATATTTTCTGTCACTTAACATCGTTATAATACCAGCTCTCGTTGCTTCCGTACCCAATCCTTCTGTACTCATCAATACCTTTTCTAATTCTTTATCTTCAATATGCTTTCCTGCCGTTTTCATTAGCGTAATTAGTTGACCTTCTGTATACCTTTTTGGCGGTTGTGTTTTGCTTTCTTTCACTTCCGACTTTTGGACCGTTCCTTTTTCTCCCACTTGTAACGAAGGGAGGGTAGGCTCTTTATCCTTATCAAAAGGAGGAATCACTTTACGCCACCCTTCTTCAAGTTGAACCTTCCCTTTCGATTGGAATGATGCTCTCCCATCTACAAGCGTTATTACTGAAGTATATTCAGTTACCGCCTTCTCGTAATGGGCGGCAATTAAACTTTTGACAATTAGGTCATAAAGGATGTACTCATCTGGAGATAGCTTATTTGGATTAGGCACTTGTTCTGTTGGAATAATTGCATAATGATCCGATACTTTCTTATCATCTACATATCGTTTATTATTCAAAAGCGAGCTGTTTGGCAGTGGAAAAAATGCCTTATATTCATCAAGCCCTGCAATTTTATTTAATATAACAGGAAACATTTCTCCTTCCCCTTTGGTCACATGCCTTGAATCAGAACGAGGATAAGAAACGATCCCTTTTTGATATAATTTTTGCAATACGTCTAACGTTTTCTTCGGTGGAAACTTGAACCGTCGATTCGTCTCTGCTTGAAGGGCCGATAAATTATAAAACATGGGCGGATGGAATTCCTTTTTCTCCGCCTGTACATCTACAACCTCCGCAGCTTTTTTCTCGCAAAAAGCTGCAATCTTTTCAGCTAGCTCCTTCGTCTTAATTCTTGATTCCCCATCCTTTTCCCATTTTCCTACATATTTTTTTCCATCGATCGAAAATTTTGCTTGCACCTCCCAAAAGGGTTCAGAAACAAAGCCTTGTATTTCCAATTCTCGTTTGACAATTAGTGCCAGTGTCGGCGTCTGCACTCTCCCTACTGAAAAAACATCAGAAAAACCTTGCTGCTGAAGAAGGAGCGTATATAAGCGCGAGGCATTCATTCCGACAACCCAATCTGCACAAGCCCTCGTGTATGCTTCGTAATAGAGGTTTCTCGTATCTGATTCATTTAATAGCGAGAGGAAGCCTTCCTTAATTGCTTTCGGTGTCAAGGATGAGATCCATAGCCTTTTCATTGGCAGTCCTGATTTTGTTAAACGGAGGATATTGCGGATAATTAGCTCCCCTTCTCTCCCGGCATCCCCTGCATGTATGACTTCAGTAAGAGAAGGATTGGCTAGAAGCTTTTTAATGACATTAAACTGCTTTGCTTTATCTCTTGTCACTTCATATTCAAATTGGGAAGGAATAATTGGCAATGTAGACAATGACCATTTTTTCCACTGGCTATCATATTTTTCTGGTGCAGAAAGCTGACAAAGATGTCCAACTGCCCATGTCACATATGCCCCTTTAGGAAAAACCTCATTTGGGAAGATTTCAATATACCCTTGATGCTTCTTCATTTTAAAAATAGAGGCAAGGGTCACTCCTTGATCAGGCTTTTCTGCAATAATAAGTTTCATCGTTTTGCTCACTTCCAGTTTCCTTTATTAAATACTTATATTTATTCTACCGAATACTTTCAAAACGGACTAGTAAGAAATACAGATGCCCTTGTAGAACAAATGTGCAGACACATTGATCATCGCCGTATAAACTGGATAACTGCCCCTTTCGATAAAGGAAACACGGTGAGCAATAGGTAACCACTTTTGACGCAATCGTTGCGGAGCAGTACTGAAGTTTGATAGACGATAGACGCCGGAACTGGACGTAGACAAAACTACTCATAAAGTTATCCACAACATCCGAATTTATAATATCGACAATAAAAAAACTCCTCGAGCAATTATCGAGGAGTTTCTATCATTCTATTTTTATTTTTTTCATTGAGAAGTTTTTCGATATCAGTCCTTTTGTCGGCGAGAACAAAAATACGAGAGCAAAGATTACTCCATTTACTGAAGCCATGCAGCCTGATATCGATACATCAAAATAGGAGGCAACATAATAGCCAACAACAGCTGCAAGTACACCAAATCCAGCACTTAATAGCAGCATCACACTCAATTTTTCTGTTAATAAATAGGCAGCTGCCCCTGGAGCGATGAGCATAGCTACAACTAATATGGCTCCAACACTATCAAAGGAGGCAACAGTTGTCATTGATACCATCCCCATTAATAGATAATGTATCAATAGAACAGGTATACCAATAGCAGCTGCCATTTGCGGATCAAATGAAGTAATCTTCAATTCTTTATAAAATAGGCCTATAATGATTAAATTTATTACGAGAACCATTGAAAGCATCAAGAATGCTTTTGGCATTTCTGGGAGTATACCCAATTGTACAAGATCCCAAGGCACGAAGGTAATTTCACCCATTAATGCATGGTCCACATCTAAATGAACATCCTTTGCAAATAAGGAAATCAATATGACACCGACCGCAAACAGAAATGTAAACACAACTCCGATCGAGGCATCTTCCTGTATACCTGAACTATGAAGTAGTTGTACGAAGAAGGCAGTCAATAGGCCAGCAATCGTTGCACCAATAAGCATATAAAAACCATTCATGCTTTGGCTTATTAAAAATGCAAGGACAATTCCAAGGAGTACAGTATGACTGATCGCATCAGCAAGCATTGATAGCTTACGCAAAATAAGAAAGCAGCCGGTTATTCCGCATGAAATACCTGCAAGAGAGCCTATTACTAATATCCACATCTCATAGCTCATGATAACCGCCCTTTCTATTCTTTTGTAATACAAGCTCCTCTTTAATCTTCTTATTAAACTGGATTCTTTTCACCCTTTTCATCACTAATCCTCTTTCAGGAGCAAAAAGCATTGAGATAACGAAGAAAAAAGTGGCAGTAACAACGATAAACGGTCCTGTTGCTAAACCTACACTAAGAGTACTTATTAGTGTCCCTATCATTCCTGATAGAGCACCAAATACGCCAGAAATGAGAATCATTTTACTAAGCGAATTCGTCCAGTATCGAGCAGCAATGGCCGGGGTTATTAGCATGGCAGCCATGAGAATGACACCAACTGCTTGAATGCCAATGACAACAGCTGCCACTAATAAGGAAAGAAAAAGAAAGTTAAGAAAACTAGCTGGAAGACCAAGACCTTTCGCAAATTCCGGATCAAAGGTTAAAACCTTTAATTCCTTATATAATAGGAATGTAATAAGAATCAAGCAAGCGGCAGCACCTGCCATTAATTTCACGTCATTTCCAACAATCGAAGCAGCTTGCCCGAAGATAAAATCATCTAACCCACTTTTATTCCCTGCAGAAGATTGGGAAACTTTCGTAAGCAAAACAATCCCAAAACCGAAAAAAACAGATAAGATGAGGCAAATGGCTGTATCCTCTTTTATGATCGAATTGGAAACGATGAATTGGATACAATAGGCTGCTAGGAGACCGGTAATCGTTGCACCAATTAATAATACAATTAATGATTTTTCACCTAAGAATAAAAAGGCAATACAGATTCCTGGCAAAGCTGCATGGGCAACAGCATCACCAATCAAGCTCTGTTTTCTGAGCAAGGCTATACTGCCAAGAACGCCACTTGCAACTCCCAAAAGCATCGTTCCTAGTAATACCCACTGTGTATTCGCATCGTGAAAAATCATTGTTAGTAGATCCTTCATTTAAACCACCTCATTTTTGTTCGACCATCACCTGACTCTTATTCAAAAATGCAAGTTTTCCTCCATACGTATGATGGAGATTTTCCATTGTGAAGGCTTCCTCCGTTGGACCCGCAGCAATCATATTCACGTTCAATAAGATGACATGGTCAAAATACTCTCGAACGGTTTGAAGATCATGATGTACAACGAGTACGGTCTTCCCTTGCTCCTTTAATTCATTTAACAACACAATAATTGCTCGCTCTGTTGCTGCATCTACACCCACAAATGGTTCATCCATAAAGTAAACCAAGGCATCCTGAGCAAGTGCCCTAGCAAGAAAAACCCTCTGCTGCTGGCCGCCTGATAATTGACTGATTTGACGGTTCGCATATTCCTCCATTCCGACTTTTCTTAAAGATTCTAGCGCAATTTCCGTATCCCTTTTTCCTGGTCTCTTAAACCATCCTACATGCCCATATCTTCCCATTAGTACGACATCAAGCGCATTCGTTGGGAAATCCCAATCAACAGATCCACGTTGTGGTACATAACCAACGATTTTGTCTTTTGCACGATATGTCTTTCCGTATATTTTTATCTCGCCGCAGGCCTTAGGAATTAGCCCTAATATCGCTTTGATTAAAGTTGATTTACCTGCTCCGTTCGGACCGATAATTCCAATTAATTTGCCTTCAGGAACTGTAAAATTGACATTTGTTAAGACAGGCTTTTTCTGATAGGCAACCGTTAGATTTTCAACTTCTACCGTATGCATTCTTATCACTCCTATTTCAAAGCTTCTGTAATTGTTTGGACATTATGTTTGTACATCCCAATGTATGTTCCTTCATTCGTGCCCTCTTCTCCCATCGCATCGGAATAGAGTTCGCCACCAATTATTACTTCATGCCCTTTTTTCTTTGCTCCCTCAATCACTGCATTGATGGATCGTTCTGAAATACTTGACTCAACAAATACAGCCTTAATATTTCTATCAACCAATGTATCTATTAATTTCTGGACATCCCCAAGTCCATATTCAGATTCTGTGCTTAATCCTTGTAGTCCCATTACTTCCATGCCATAGGCTGCACCAAAATAACCAAATGCATCATGTGCGGTGACAAGCACCTTTTGTTCTGCAGGAATCTTTGCCAATTCTTCCTCTGCATATATTTTTAATTCATCAAGTTCCTTAAAATATGCCAAAGTATTTTCCTTATAATAATTTGCATTAGCTGGATCAATTTCAATTAATCCCTGTTTAACCTTTTCAAGAGCTTGCTTCCATATATCTATGTCAAACCATACATGCGGATCAATAGCATTAGAATCTGTTGCATCGGCTAATAGCTCATCTGATTGAATGAACTCAGAAATAGCATATGTTGGCTTTTTATCATTTATCTTCTTAAGAACCTCCAGTATTTTTCCTTCTAAGTAAAGTCCATTATAGAAGATGACATCTGCCTTTTCTAATTTAGCCATATCTCCCTGTGTTGCTTTATAAAGATGTGGATCAGTTCCTGGCCCCATTAGACTGAGCACCTCCACCTTTTCGCCACCAATATGGGAGACAGCATCAGCAATTTGTCCAATAGTAGTTGTAACGATAATTCTCTCATTCTCATTATTTTCGTTAGACGTTTGATTTGTACATGCACTAATAAAAAGTAGGGACATGATTACAAATAACGCAACCATTTTTCTCATTCGATTCACAACCTCCTATAATCATTAATTTCTCTTTTACTGAGTATATGCACGAATTTGAACCTAGTGCATATATTTTTAACCTAATCATATATTTTATATTAAACCACAAAAGTTTACCAAGGGCAACTTTTTCTTATAAAAAAAAACAACCAGCAGATGCCGGCTATCTTTTTTAGTTATTTCTTATACTTTACTATTGTTAACTTATTCTGAATGTACCAATTCTGTTCGTCAACGATTGCCGTTACAGTTAAAATTAATGAAGGAACCTTTTCAACGTGAAATACAATCATACCTAAAAATTCATTCATAATAATAAAGGATTCTCCGTGTGAATAGAATGGAAGTTCTGAATCTAGTTGAAGAATTGTACTAACAATAGCTTGTTTGATTTCAGCTTCAACTTCGATGTGAGGAGAGAATCTCAAGATCCACTCCTCACTTCCAATTACGAATCGGTACATTTTTTCACCTCTTATAATAAGAGCTTAATTAATAATAGATATGATAAAATAGCAAAATTATGAATTCAAAAACAATCAACCTAACAATATCGCATTTCTCATTTGAATTTTTCGAATATTTAATAGTTTTTTATGAAAATCCTGTGAAACTCCTTGACTGATGTTTCGGAATCATGTATATTAAAATCATCATTTAACAGAATATATTTCCGCTATTTCTAAAAAATATCTGCTTTATACACTGTTGATTGATAATATTTATCTAAGACATTTATGATGTCTTGAAAGGCTTAGGAGGAATATTTACATGCAAAACGGCAAAGTAAAATGGTTCAATAACGAAAAAGGTTTTGGATTTATCGAAGTTGAAGGCGGAGACGATGTATTCGTACACTTCACAGCTATCACTGGCGAAGGCTTTAAATCATTAGAAGAAGGTCAAGAAGTTTCTTTCGAAATCGTCGAAGGCAACCGTGGACCACAAGCAGCAAACGTTGTTAAACTATAATTTATAAATAATCAGGCTGGCACCTTGCCAGCCTTTATTTAATTTATAGGACTTATGATAACTTACTCCCGATCGCCTTTATTTTCTCTCCAACTGTACATTTCGAAATACAAAATTTATGTGCATACAGACGTCCCTTTTCCGCCTTATGATGTTTATATAGAAAACATTCCTCGCAATAATGATTCAATAATTCCTCTACTTCATTAAAAATTTGTTTTCTTTCCATTTAAAGTGACATTCCTTTCGTACAACCAGAGCCTAAATGATTTGCATCTTGCTATTAATTATCTTCCCTTCAAGTGCTTGAGTTGCAAGTTTATCCGCTTCTTTATTCGCTGTTCTTGGAATAGGTGTAAACCTTGAATGGACATGAAGCTTTTTAAGCTTTTCTTCAATTCTGTCAAGCCAACGGTTCAGATTCTCTTCATAGCATGGCCATTCACCTTTCAGTTGCATGAGTACGCCTTGTGCATCCCCCTTAAATTCACAACTCATATTCTGAACATTCATTTCCTCAAGTAATAGGACGGTAAAATACATTGCTGCATATTCCGCTTCGCTATTATTTTCAATTTCATCAAATCGTTCATTTGCACGTATACGAAATTTCTTTTTTCCTTGCTTATAATAAATGACCGCCCCTAGACCAGCTTGCGAACTCTCTTTATCGAAACCTCCATCGAAAAATATCGTTAAATCATGCGGTTCCTCTTCAATTTCCTCAAGAAGCTTTTTCATTTCTTTCAAGTTCCAAGTTGTTCCGCGTTCATCATGAAAAGATAAATCCAGCATCCTGCCGCTTTTCTCAATATCTTCTCCAATAACTAACGCTTGCTCTCCTTCTAACCAATCCGAAGTAAAAACAACACCAGCTGTTCCTTTATATTTATATTTCCATTCAAGTTTATATTTCATTTTTTCACCTTTCCAAATTTGAGCATTATGATACACTTAATTTTATCTTACCCTGTTCGTCCGTATGTCAAAAATCTTTTTTTCTTTGGAGGAGTCGCTGATGATTGAAGTATATATTGATGGTGCAAGTGCCGGCAACCCTGGACCAAGCGGAATCGGTATTTTCATAAAAAAAGACGGAGAAGCAGAGCGTTATTCCATCCCCTTAGGTACTATGGAAAATCATGAGGCGGAATATTATGCGCTAATCAAAGGGCTAGAAATTTGTATTGAAAAGAATTACCAAGTTGTATCTTTTCGGACAGACTCCCAAGCAGTCAATCGCGCAATTGAAAAAGAATATGCAAAAAATAAAAAATATGCCCTATTGCTTGAACAAGCTTTACATTTAAGCAAGCAACTTGATCTGTTTTTTCTAAAATGGATTCCAAGTGACGAAAATAAAACAGCTGACTCATTGGCTAGATCTGCCATACGGTTGAATAAATAAGGAGTTCCTTTAATAAATATGAACAAATTTGCGAATATAAGCCTTCTTTTCATTGCATTTATTTGGGGAGCAACATTCGTGCTCGTTCAAAATGCGATTGCTTTTTTAGAGCCTCATTCTTTTAACAGCATTCGCTTCTTTATTGCAGGATTGATTCTTTTCAGCTGGCTCCTTCTTTTTAATAAGCCACAGCTCAAACTAATCAATTGGAAAATGCTCACTGCTGGTATAATTATTGGTGTGTGGCTCTTTATTGGCTATGCATTTCAAACAATCGGACTTCTTTATACATCATCTTCGAAAGCTGGATTTATAACAGGTCTCAGTGTTGTATTAGTACCTGTATTATCATTCTTTTTCCTAAAGAACAAACCAACTAAAAATGCGATTGCAGGTGTTTCCATCGCTACACTTGGATTATATTTATTAACAATGACTGATACCGTTTCTTTGAATATAGGAGATGGGCTTGTATTTATTTGTGCAATAGGCTTTGCCATGCAGATTCTATTCACTGGAAAATACAGCAATCAATTTCCAGCACTCACATTAACCGTTATCCAAATTATGACTGTTTCTCTCTTGTCGAGTCTATTTGCCTTTTTTACCGAGGATTGGAAACAAGCAGTCAATTTAGATGTACTCTTACAAGGCAAAGTACTCCTTGCATTACTGATTACATCTATTTTCGCAACAGCTCTCGCATTTTTTGCCCAAACAAAGTTCCAGCAATTTATCTCACCAACAAGAGTGGCTCTTATCTTTGCAATGGAACCAGTATTTGCAGCAGGTACCGCTTATCTTTGGGCAAACGAAAGACTTTCATACAGTGCACTTTTTGGCTGCATTCTTATTTTTTCAGGAATGATTTTTGCTGATCTGCCTACAAAAAGAAAACAAAAGAAACTTAATAAGAAAATAGCCTAAAATTCAAAAAAGAAGAAATCGGTGCTTGGCCGATTTCTTCAACTAAATATACAAAAGTTCTTTTTCTTTAATAAATTGAATGGCTCCCATTCGTGTTGTTATTTTGTTGGCGATGAGCATTTCAAGCAATGATACATAGAAACTGCCATCAAAGTTTTTTTGAGCCTTTAAGGTCAATTCAATTGCCGTGTTTGTTAACTCATCTGAAGCATTCGTATAATTCTTCCCAAAGTAAATAAATCCGATTGCATCTTCCTGAAGCTGAAATCCTTTACTTTGTAAAAAGTGTAAATATTCCTCCACTGTCTTTTTAGCCATATCATCCATCCCCCTACTGCATAACCCATTTTAAATCTTACAGCAAAATCTGACAATTATCTATCTTTTTTTGTCAAAAAATGACCGATTGTCCCAGTAACAACGCCTAGCAATGCTCCCCCAATAACCTCCTGAGGCTGATGTCCAAGCATTTCTTTCAATTTTTTTGGCTTCTCTTCTTCAAACTCAAGTGATTCGTCTTTTTTCACCTTTTCAATTAAATCTCCCATGCTATTCACTTTCAACGTAAGCTCTCCTGTCTGTCTTCTAATCCCCTGTGCATCATACATAACGATAAGTCCATAAACAAGGGAAAGAGCAAAATCAATCGTTGGCAACCCTCTTTTTAAAGCAATAAATGTCGTTAAAGAGGCGACCCCAGCAGAATGAGAACTTGGCATACCGCCTGTTTGAACAAATAACTCTGGGCGAAATTCCTTTTCCTTAAAGAAATGGATTGGAATCTTTAACCCTTGAGCCAATCCAATACTTAATAAAGCAACATAAACACCTTTATTCATATCTCACTTCACCTCACCTTTAGTGTGAAGAAAATAGAGTGTAATTATTCTTTTCGGTAATACTACAATTGTAGGAAGTAAATATAGGAGGGATCGCATTGTGAGTAAACGTAAAAATAGAAATCGGGGTACTAAAGCACCAGGTGTAACTCCACAAGGATATGGCCAGGATGCCGAATTCGCAGAAGAACCAAAGAGCAAATTGGAAAATGCCGCAAAGAAAAAGAATACGAAATAAAGAAATAGGGCTGTCTCCATTAGAAACAGCCCTACATTCGATTACGCTAATTCTTTCAAATCAAGAAAGCGCTGAAGTCCGCGAAATTCTACCTCAGCAAACTTGTCCATTACCTTTTCATGATTGAAATTAAGTATCGCATCATTTAAATTATATTCGATTGGCACATCACATTTGATTTCTGCAAGTTGACGACTAAGGTGGAGCATCTCTAAATCTTGTTCAATTTTTGTTCTTTGTCCCTTTGTTAACTGATGCAGATTGTCTAGAACCCCTTCAATATGTTCATATTGCTGGAGAAGCTTTAATGCCGTTTTCTCACCAATTCCCTTAACACCGGGATAGTTATCACTCGTGTCACCCATAAAAGCTTTTAAATCAATCATTTGTCTTGGAAGAATTCCATTTGCTTCAAAGAACGTCTCTTTCGTATGCACAAGATAATTTCCATATCCTTTTTGCAGCAATGCAACTGAAATTTCATCCTCTATTAGCTGTAAAATATCCTTATCACCAGTTAGTATTTTCACATTCGCTTCTTCTTTTGCGCTTTTAGCGATCGTACCAATACAATCATCCGCCTCATAGCCTGCAAGCCCAATATTTGGTACATCAAATGCTTCAACAACTTCCTTCACAAGATCGAATTGTGGAATGAGTTCAACGGGTGCATCCGGACGATTCGCCTTATACCCATCATACATTTCTGTCCGAAAGGTTTTACTGCCCATATCCCAGCAAACAGCTACATGTGTTGGCTTAAAGGAAGATACAGCTGTTAAGAAGTGCTTCACAAAGCCATATACTCCATTTGTAGGAATTCCTTTTGAATTAATCATAAACTGGCCTGTAACAGCCGTTGCAAAATACGCTCTAAATAATAATGCCATTCCATCTACAAGCATGAATGAAGGTTTGTTTTCATTACTCAATTTCTTCTCTCCCATTCAGTTCTATAATATAGCCACTATTATAACATGGGAATCTACTATTTCTTTATGTAATCTTTTACAGATTCCGATCCAAATGATTTTCACCTGTTTCCACTTCGTTCTCATCATATGAGACCCAATCACTGAAGCTTCCTGCATACAGCCTCACATTTTTGAAGCCGGCCTCCTTAAGTGCAAGATAATTAGGTGTAGCAGTCACACCTGATCCGCAATAAACAATAATTTCATTCTCTTTATCAATGTCAGAGAACCGCTCATATTGCTCTTCTTTTGATTTAAAGCGTCCATTCCCGAGCCCTTCTGTCCAAATTTTATTAATAGCTCCAGGAATATGTCCTGCTTTTTTATCAATTGGCTCTTCAATCCCTAAATAGCGCTTACTCTCTCT
This sequence comes from Cytobacillus eiseniae, assembly GCF_017874625.1. Taxonomy (GTDB): domain Bacteria; phylum Bacillota; class Bacilli; order Bacillales; family Cytobacillaceae; genus Cytobacillus; species Cytobacillus eiseniae. The sequence continues at coordinate 76,919 of NZ_JAGIKZ010000008.1, forward strand.
AGAATCAATAATCACTGTATTTGGGCTTTTTTCCCGAACTTTCTTTTTCACTTCCTCATAAGAAGCGAGTATAGCTGTATTTATTTCTATATCATATATTGTTTCATTAAATACCTGAATCGTCTCTTCAACGGGATAATCCTGTGCTCTCCACTCTTTGTAGCCACCATTTAGAACAAACACGTTTTCGTGACCTACATAATTCAAGATCCACCATAAACGAGCAGCAAAGGCACCTTCTCCTCCATCATAAGCAATAACTGTTGTTTCTGGTGAGATTCCGGCCTTTTGCAAAATAAGCTTAAGTTTATTTACATCTGGCAAAGGATGTCTGCCGCCATGAAGTGTCACAGGTGCGGATAAATCCTTTTCTAAATCAAAATACACCGCTCCAGGAATATGATCAGCTAAATATAATTGATACCCTTCATCCGCATTCCCAAGATTATAACGACAATCTGCCAATCGGATATTGTCATCACCAATATGCGCTAACAACCATTCTTTTTCAACTACATGATTCATCTTTTCTCTCCTCTATTCGTTTTGTCATAAGTTTCTTCACATGATCCTTTGGTGTCCAGCAATTGAACTGATAATTAGGTCTCGTATCAAACCCTAATCGTTGACAACGATACTGCATCCCCTTTTTTGCTTTTTTTGCTTGAAAGTGGATGCAGGTTGCACATGCATGAAATGAATTAGCTTTCATTCGCTCACCTTTTATCTTTTCATTGGAAGGCAACGATTTCCTTTTCCATCACTTGAAGTTCTTCAATTGGAAAATCATCGCTCAGAACTGCTAATAAACCATTATAATATTCGATGATTTGTTCCATATGAACGGCTATTAAACGAGTAAACTCTTCATTCAATCGATCAATATAATATTCCTTCAAACGAATACTTTCTTTTTCTAAATAGATTGCGGAGGGATCCTGCATATTTCTCTCGAGTTCATCAACTAAATATTTACGTTCATTCTTTTCAAAAAATGATTTTGGGTTCTTAAAATGGGCCAGTGCTTTTTTAAATTGTGCTTGCTCCTCATTCAAAAAAGCTGTTTCAAATTCAATCCCTGCCATTTTTTCTACTTCAAATGGACTAAATATAAGTTCAGAATTAATTTCTGAAGTGGCAGCCATTACACTTTCTTGTGCTTGCTTCATTAGCTTTCCAATAAACGCTTCCATTCTTACCGTAGTTGCCCTTAATTCCTGCGCAAAGTCAAAACCAAAGCTTTGAATGAAATCATTTAAAGCCATTTGCAAAGCTTTCTTTAAGTTTCGGCCATCATCCTTTAACAATGCTGGATTAAATGCCTCTTTAGCAAAATCATTGAAACGCAGAAAGACTCGCTGCTTAATATAGTAGGTGAGTTCATCTGCTTCTTGCGTTAATTTTTGTGCGTATATGGATACCTCTTGCTTCTGAATACATGTTTTGATCATTTCTTGCTCTTGTTCTAATTGACTATGTTTTTGATGCTTTAATTCTTTATCTTCCTCAGATGAATGGATAAAGCTTCGCAGCTGATTGAGCGCTCGTTGCCATTCTTGCTCAGCCGTAGTAATTGAAATATCCATCAGTTCATTTGTGATAAATGAATAAAAACTTTTTTCGAATACATCAATATTGGAACGAGGATCGATTGTTTTCTCTTGTTTTTCTGTTAATGCTTGAAGGCTTGATAGTCCAAAAAGAGACGGTCTTCTAATCCCATATGCAGTCAACTGCTCTCCAACATAATTTAAGACAGATTCTTTTTCCTCTTCATCATTTGCAAGATCAACCGCATTCACGATGAAAAACATTTTATCAAGCTCAAATGAATCCTTCACACGGCCAAGCTGAATAAGAAATTCTCGATCAGCTTTCGAGAATGCATGATTATAATACGTAACAAAAAGGATCGCATCCGCGTTTTTTATATAATCAAAGGCTACGCCAGTATGACGAGCATTGATTGAATCTGCTCCAGGTGTATCAACAAGGGTGATTCCTTGCTGAGTGAGCGCACAATCATAATACACTTCAATGATTTCGACAAAGCATGATTTCTCTTCCAATGCGACATAGTCTTTTAATTCATCTAAATTCGTGTGAATCATTGTTCCTAAATTATTACGAAAATCCGTAAATCCATTCAAAAATGCCTGTAAGAATGCAAAATGTGTTTTCTCACTTGCATCAAACTGATTTTTTCCAGTCATTACTTTTTGAATTTTAACAATGGCATCATCAAAATCTGTTGCTTTGAAATCAAAAATTTGAAGCGAACGATTCACATCATCAAATAAAACATCCGACTCCTTCACCTTCACTAAAACGGTTCCATGTGAATATTGTTGATTCACTGGCATAATTTTATTAATTGCTGCAGTTGTTGGATTCGGTGATACCGGGAGCACCTTCTCACCTATTAAAGCATTGGCAAAGGAAGACTTGCCGGCACTGAATGCACCAAATAGGGCAACAGTAAATTGCCGATTTTGCAGGCGTTCTGCTTTTTGCACTAACTCTACAGCTCTCCGTTTAAATCCTGGTACATTTTCAATCTTTTTAGCTGTAAAAATAAGTTTCTCGATGAAAGGAGCAATAGAAGCAGAATCCATGCTTTTCTTATTTATCACTAAATCAGAATGGGTCACTTCATTCGGCTGCTCCAATTGTTGTTGGCTACACTCTTCAGTTGTCTCTTTCACAATCTCGACTTCTTCCATTTCCTCAGCAAGCAACCGCTTTGTTTGCTCTGCAAATGTTTCAAAAGAAAACTGCTCTGATAAAAAGGCTTCCATCTGCTTTTTCGCTTGTAAAAGCTGTTCCTTCATTTGATTTAACCCATGCCAAGCTTTAGCCAATTGATTCACTTGTTCGTATTCGCTCATCATTTTCTTTAACTCTTGCTCATTTTTTACCATTACTGCTTGAAGATATTGCTCTTTGATTTCATTCAGACGGTTCTTTGCTAACCTTTTGACTAATTCAGCTACTTCATTTGTATACTGGAGGACATAATCACCTGAAAGAAGGGCCCCCTCCTTTACTGCATCAATAAGCAGTGATTGTGGTAATTCAAGTTGGAAGCTCTGAATTTTAGTTAAAAGAGTTGGATCATGGATGTCATTTTCCTTGCATGCAGCTACATATTGTTCCTTTAGATGCCAATCTAGCTGAGATTTCACTATTTCAGATAGGTCCTGATGGAATTTTGCTAACCGTTCTGCCCTTTCTTGTTCTGTTTTCTGTCGGGAAAAGAAAAGACCGATTTTAAAATTCTTTTGACACGCTTCGATATAGCTTTCAGCAAGTTCACGTGTTTGAAACGGCATTAAATAGGCATTTTTCAATACTTCATCTACATTTGTATTGATGCTTTGCTCGGCGATCCTACCTGTTGCCTGCAATTTTTGAATCTTTTTTTCAAGGCTTGCCACTTGCTCTTGTAAATCAGCTCTTTCATCCATTGAAAGGAGAGATAGAACGGTCTCAAAACGCTCTCTCTCTTCCCCGTTCTTTTCCTCAAGAAATAGCGCATGTTCAGTTGTCAATTTCATTAATGATTGAAAAACGGATTCAGGAAGGAGACTTGCTCCATTTTCCAGTTTTTCTCCGATAAAATTTTGCAAGGCTACATACTCATTCTCCACATTCAATGGATCTCTTAATGATGTATAAAAAATCCTTGCAGGCTTTACTCCCCATGAGGCAAATGAATCCTCCACACTTGTCTTAAACTCAGCAAAACTCAATTCCTCATCCCGATGCTTATCAATCTGATTAATAATTAAATACACTTGCTTTCCAGCAGCCGTTAATTCTTTTGTGAATAAAAAGTTCAGTTCAGACTGAACATGATTATAATCCATTACATAAAAAACGAGATCAGCAAGATGCAAGGCAGATTCTGTTGCAATTCTGTGTGCATCATCTGTTGAATCAATTCCTGGTGTATCCATTATGACTGCGTTCTTTGGTAGCTTTGTATGATCATAGCTCATTTCAATTGAATGAATTTGGTCACCATCTCTACAATATGATTTCACATGCTCATAATCATATGGTGCAGGGTAGACTCTTGGTTTCCCTTCCTTAAATATGACTTTTGCATATGCCTCACCTGTTTTGATTTTCACTAGATTAGCACTTGTCGGAATCGGACTTGTAGGGAGCAGATTTTCGCCAACAAGCTGATTGATCATGCTCGACTTTCCAGCAGAAAAATGTCCACAAAAGGCAATTGAATATTCTTGTTTATTCAATTTCCAGATTAAATCCCTCGCTCTTTCAGACGTTCTATAATCTTGATTTAATTGAAAAAATTCATATAAAGCCGTTATTTTTCCTAAAACCTCTGTTTTCCCTTGTTGCAAAATGGTTCGTGCCATGAATACGTATCCCCTTGTTTAGCTCATTTACTTTCTATTTTAAATGATTTTTCTCACAATTCCTATGTAAAATTATTTGGCAAAATAAAAAAACCAGGGGGGGCTCCTGGTTTTTTCCAATTTATATTTAATTATCTAGTATGTGATTTTGCAACATTATTTAAGACATGCTTCATAACGAATGCATAGGCTGTTACTGTACATGTAATGAATACCGCTACCATATGTAACAACACCCTTCTACTGGACTTGTATTTGAGAACAATTTTCATCTTCAATTAGAATAATATCACGAACGATAATCATTATCAATGGGTAAAATGCAATTGTCACACTTTATTAAATTTTTTTACAAGAGATGGATTTTCTACAAATTGGTCCTTATAGTCGGTTAGATGTTTAAGCGCTTTTTCTTCTGCTGAAATCCGAATGGCCAAAATCACTGCATTTAGTATCGTAAAAACAATCGCTGTAAAATAAGCTTGGAACAGTAATGGAATAATAATTAATTCAAGCGTGACGATGAGATAATTCGGGTGTTTTATATAGCGATATGGCCCTCGCTTTACTATTTCTGCATTTGGCATCACAATGATCTTCGTATTCCAATACTTTCCTAATGACGAAAGCGCCCATACTCGACCGACCTGTAAAGCTAGAAAAATAGGCAAAAGCACTGGCCAGGTTGGAGAAATCGCTTTCTTAAGGACAATCACTTCAATCATGAATGCGAGAAAAAACAATGAATGAACAGCAACAATAAATGGATAATGTGATTGGCCAAATTCAACGGCGCCAAGTTGTTTCATCTGCTGCTCATTTCTCTTCGCAATGACTAGCTCTGCTAAACGCTGGCAAATCAACAGACTAATAAAGAGTAAAAAAAGCATAAACTATTTCTCCCATCTCAATAATAGTAATTCAGAGCTAAAGCCTGGCCCTAATGCCGTTGCTAGTCCATATTCTCCTTCTTTCCCTTTTTCCATAAATTGTTTTAATACATATAAAATGGTTGATGACGACATATTGCCGAATTGTTTCAATACGTTGAGTGGAATCGTAGTCATCTCCGAATTGATTTCAAGTGACTGCACGTACGCATCAATCACTTTCTTCCCACCTGGATGTGCAATGAAATGATGGAGATCTTTTATTGCAATTTGATGCTCATTTAAAAATGAATTCACATTTGGCTTTAGGGAGCTTTCTATTATTGCCGGAATATCCTTTGAAAAAACAACATACAGCCCGTCATTTTTTACTTCCCACCCCATTACATCTAGTGTGGATGGAAACAGGGTTGATTGTGTAGCAATAATTGCTGGAATGGGTCGCGCTACTTGAAGGGATTCTTTATCCACTTCCTCTCCAATAATAAGCGCACAAGCCACTCCATCCGCAAATAGGGAAGTCCCAATTAAATTACTTTTCGAATGATCATTTCGTTGAAAAGTTAAACTGCATAATTCAATTGTTAGCACCAATACTTTTGCTTTTGGAAAGGCAAGGCAATATTCATATGCCCGTGATAATCCTGCAGCCCCGCCAGCACAGCCTAAACCCCAAATAGGAATTCTTTTTGTATGGGAGGAAAATGGGAGATGATTCATGATTCTCGCTTCAATACTTGGTGTAGCAATGCCCGAACTTGATATACAAAATATGGCATCTATTTCAAGAGTGGCAAGATCACTCTCAAGAAACATTCGATTATGTAAACAATTCTCTATCGCCCTCACACCTAATTCAACTGCTGATTCGATATAGGCATCGTTTCTTTCTTTAAATGTTTTATCCGTTTTAAACCAATCGATTCCTTTAACGAAATGCCGCTTTTCAATATGACCATTTTTAAACACCCTTAATAAACGATCAATGTTTTGAAATGATTCTGAGAATAAATCTCTAGCAAAATCGATCACATCATCCTGAACAATTTTATGAACTGGTATCGCCTCACCGACAGAAACAATTGATGGCATACTCATTCTCCCCTGCTATTTATTACCATTACTTTCCCCCATTTACAGGGAAAAATACAAAAAAGCTTCCCCCGAAAGGAGGAAGCAAACAGTTTTGAAGGAGTTGCTGTGCACCATTATTATAAAATTATTTTACTCAATAAGCATTACCAAATATATTCCATTATTTTTTTTTATTTTCCACATCTTATATTTCGACAATTATGTTAAAATTATTTTAGTTCTTAAGTGGAGGAATGCCGTGTGACAACAATTACAAAAAGTGTAACAGACATTTTGAACGGGACGATTACTGCAGTCAAATCTGTTATTCCGTTAGAAATTGCTGTAGACAAACCATCTTTATTTACACAACCTTTCACGCAGCATTCCATTGGTGTATTAATTGGAATGACCGGTGATGTCAGAGGAAGAATCATTATTGATGGAGACTTTAGTGTTTTTGGCAAAATTGGTGAATCAATGTTCGGTATGGCACTAGAAGGTGAAATGTTAGAATCCTTCTCTGGTGAACTAGGCAATATGATTGCCGGAAGCCTTTCTACATTCATTTCTGAAAAAGGCTTAGAAATGGATATTACACCACCGACAGTTCTTGTTGGAGGAGCGAAGGTTTATGGTTTTTCTAAAGCATTTCGCTTGCCAATCACTATTACTAATGTCGGAAATCTTGTCATTGTATTAATGATCGAAGGAAATTAAAACGGTACTTATCGTGCCGTTTTTTATTTTGCTCTATTGTAATATGTGAAATAAAAAAAACCGGATTACTCCGGCATAGAAGGATTACTTGAATTTTTTTGGACTTCAATCACGATTTTCTTTTCTACCATTGATCCACAAACGGTACAATAATCTTCACAGTTATATAAAATCCTGCAATTGTCACAATAGTATTTCTCCATCATTGTCAAACCACATCCAGTCTAAGGAATTTAAAAGCATTATATTTCTTAACAAAGGTATGTGTGAAACGAAAAATGGATAAAACTTTTTACTTATGAAGCTTTCGATTCCTTCAATATCTGTGTTCCTTTTTGTTTTGGTTTAAACTCATTAAATAAAATATTTAAGAAAATCGCTGTAATACTTCCTGCAACAATTCCGTTTTCAGTTAAAATACGGAGATTTTCTGGCAGCTCTGAGAATAAACCAGGCACAACGGACACACCAAGCCCCATTCCTACAGAACATGCAATAATTAATAAATTTTCCTGTGAGGCAAATTCAACCTTACTTAACATCTTTATACCCGAAGCAACGACCATTCCAAACATCGCCACCATTGCACCACCAAGAACGGAATTTGGGATGACTGTCGTCAATGCACCAATTTTAGGGATAAATCCTAGTAAAATAAGCATGACTGCAGCTGTATAAATCACATTATTCGATCTTACACCTGAAATTTGGATTAATCCGACGTTTTGTGAATAGGTCGTATATGGAAAGGAGTTAAATATCCCCCCGATAATACTAGCTAAGCCTTCCGCACGATATCCTTTGACAAGATCCTTTTCTTCTACTTTCTTTTCACAAATATCCCCTAATGCAAAGTACACACCAGTTGATTCTACTAAACTTACCATTGCAACGAGTATCATTGTGATAATAGGAGTAATTTCAAATGTTGGCATACCAAAGTAAAAAGGCTTTGCCATATGGAACCATGACGCTTCTCCTACCGCACTAAAATCAACTTTGCCCATCATGAAGCCAGCTATTGTCCCGGCAATTAAACCAATTAAAATGGAGATTGAGCGGACAAAGCCCTTTGAAAATTTAAAAAGGAGAATAATGAATACTAATGTACCGAATGCAAGTGCAATATTTGATAAAGAACCAAAATCAGCACTGCCTTCACCACCTGCCATGTTATTCATCGCAACTGGAATAAGGGTGATCCCGATAATAGTAACAACTGACCCAGTAACAACTGGTGGAAAAAAACGTACGAGCTTTCCAAAATATTTTCCAATAACTACAACAAAAACTCCTGAAACAATAATCGCGCCATAAATAGCTGAGATCCCATAAGAATTCCCTATTGCAATAATTGGAGCGACAGCAGTAAATGTACATCCTAATACAATCGGCAGGCCAATGCCAAAATATTTATTTCTCCAAACCTGCAAAATAGTTGCAATCCCGCTCGTCAAAATATCAATTGAAACTAAATAGGTCAGTTGTTCACCTGTTAATCCAAGTGCACCACCGATAATTAATGGGACAATAACGGCTCCAGCATACATTGCTAATACATGTTGAATTCCTAAGGATGTCATTTTAAAAGGATTGTTCATTATATTGCCCCCCTTGCTTCTTCTTTGAATATTATTTCACCATTTTTTAATGAATGAATCGTTGCAAGTGATTCCACTCGATATCCTAGCTCACGCAACTTTGCGCCGCCATTTTGAAACCCTTTTTCTATCACAATTCCAATTCCTGCTATCGAAGCATTTGCTTGCTTGACAATTTCAGCTAATCCAAGTGCTGCCTGACCATTCGCCAGAAAATCGTCAATAATAAGAATATGATCATTTTCATTTAAGAACTTCTTCGCAACAGAAATATCATTTGATTCCTGTTTCGTAAAAGAATACACTTTCGCTGTGAGTAACTCATTTACTAATGTGAGAGATTTCTTCTTTCTAGCAAATATCACCGGAATATCTAATTGCAACCCAGTCATAATAGATGGAGCAATTCCTGATGATTCGAGTGTCACAATCTTTGTTATCCCCTCTTCTTTAAATCGCTTCGCAAATTCTTTCCCCATCTCTAGCATTAGTTGAGGATCAATTTGATGATTTAAAAAGGAATCTACCTTTAATACAGAGTCAGATAGAATGATTCCTTCCTGCTTGATTGTTTCGATAAGTAAGTCCATGCTGCTGTTCCTCCTTAAACTTTCATTAAGAGTGGATTCCTCTTAGAATAGTCTTGCCCTATTACTTGTTGTGTAGATTTCCTCAATAAGAATACAAAAAAGCCTAAAGATCAATGCATTCACACCATAAAAAAATGAGTGAAGCAATGACCTTCAGGCTTTAAATTAAAAGATGACGGTATGAAAGAAACACAAAAAGGGTCTCTTCTCATTGCTCACCCATAGTCAAGTCATTTACGGTAACTCGGTAGAAACTTGCAGGCCATATCCCTGCGATTATATGAGTGAAAGATTATTAAATTGATATAAAGATTATAACATCCTCACTTAATAAATCAATCAATTAATAAAAATAAACACGAATTATTTTTATTAATTCTTAATTAATATTCGTGTTTTTCTTTAATTCACTCTTTTCCCCCTTATTATAAAATTCAAAATAAAATATTCAATTCCTCCGCATTTTGTCAAGGTATCAAATTAATCTTCACAATTCCTTCACATTTATCACACTTTCAATGTGATATTTATCACTGAAATATCAACTTTACACTATTATCATAGTAATTATGTTAGGTATGAACATTTTGTGAACTGCAAATTACTGTCTAGATTCCTAGCGATAGTCTTGTATTATGAAATTGTAATCATTTACTTTTTCCAAATTTCCGAAGGGAGTGAATGTAATGGCGAAAGCGGAACTCAACAGGGAACCCGTAAAAAAAACAGAAGTAGAGGACGATCGTTCTTCCTTAAGGGGAACGGCAGTCTCAGTCGCCATATTGGGAGCGTTCCTAGTTATTACTTGGGTAGCAGCTTACTTTTTATATTTAAACCGTTTTTAAAGAATTTGAAAGGGGAAAAAAGCCATGCATGTTCATAAGTTTGAAAAAATCTGGCTCACCTTTGGTGTAGCAATGCTGCTTGTATTTTTAACCGTAATCGGTGTAAGTGCATTTTATCTTGGCAATAAGCCACCTAGTTGCTTAGCAACAATCGATCCAGAAAAAGTGGATACACAAGCACCATTTAATGAACCTGGATTGAAAAAGGTTGAGGGAAAAGAATGGGATTATGAATTAGTCTATGTCGCTTCAGCATTCGCCTATCAACCTGGTGAAGTTGAAGTACCATTTGGTGCAAAAGTGAAAGTCATTGCGACAACAAAAGATGTGATTCACGGCTTCCAAGTAGCTGGAACAAACATTAATATGATGTTAGAGCCTGGTTACATAAGCGAACATATTGCCACTTTTGATAAAACTGGCGAATATTTAGTCCTATGTAACGAGTATTGCGGTGTTGGACACCATATGATGATGTCAAAAATTAAGGTGGTTGAACAATAATGCTTAAAGACGCACTAAAAATAAAAGTTGACCGCCGTGATGGGAAGTTAGCAATGGCCCACTTTTATGTGGCCTTCATCGCCCTAGCAGTTGGTGGACTTGCAGGATTATTACAAACTTTAGTTCGTTCTGGAAAGTTCGAACTTCCTGCTGGAATTGGCTATTATCAAATCTTAACCGTACACGGTGTTGTTTTAGGACTTGTACTTACTACTTTCTTTATTATGGGTTTTCAAATTTCAGTTGTCAGTAAAACAGCTGGAACACTAACGAATCGTCAGCGTTTAATTGGCTGGATCGGTTTCTGGGTAATGACAACTGGTACCGTATTAGCTGCTATTATGATTCTATTAAATGAAGCTTCTGTACTTTATACTTTCTATGCACCATTACAGGCACATGCTCTCTATTATATCGGGTTAACCCTTGTAATTGTTGGTAGCTGGCTAGATGGTACCGTAATCATCATGAAATACATCGAATGGAGAAAACAAAACCCCGGACAAGCGAGTCCACTCATTACATTTATGGCACTTGTTAATACACTAATGTGGATCGTTGCGACAATCGGGGTTGCTGCTACCGTTCTATTACAATTATTGCCTTGGTCTTTAGGTTTAGTAGACACGGTTAACGTAGCAGTAAGCCGAACATTATTCTGGTATTTTGGTCATCCGCTCGTATATTTCTGGTTATTACCTGCATATATGGCTTGGTATGTAATTATTCCAAAAATAATCGGTGGAAAAATTTTCTCAGATTCATTGGCACGATTATCATTTATTTTGTTCTTATTATTCTCAATTCCAGTTGGGATTCACCATCAATTATTAGAACCAGGTATTGACCCTGCTTGGAAGTTCATACAAGTTATTTTAACTTTCTTAGTTGTTATTCCATCTTTAATGACTGCATTCTCATTATTTGCTACATTTGAAAACTATGGACGTTCTAAAGGAGCAAAAGGTTTATTTGGCTGGTTGAAGAAACTTCCATGGGGTGACGCAAGATTTATCGTACCATTCATTGGAATGCTATCATTTATTCCAGCTGGTGCAGGCGGGATCATTAATGCTTCATTCCAAATGAACCAAGTTGTTCATAACACAATTTGGGTAACTGGACACTTCCATTTAACAGCTGCAACTGCAGTAGTATTAACATTCTTCGGTATTGCTTATTGGTTAATTCCGCACTTAACAGGTCGTGTATTAACTAAGAAAATGAATAAATTAGCTATCATACAAGGGGTTACATGGACAATTGGGATGACATTTATGTCTGGTGCCATGCATGCTGCTGGTTTACTAGGTGCACCTCGTCGTTCTTCATACTCTGAATATGGCGGATCTGCTCAAGCGGCAGAATGGATTCCATATCAAATTGCACAAGCAGTTGGTGGATCAATTCTGTTCATCGCGATTATTCTTATGCTTTATATCTTTGTTAATCTAGCTTTCTTTGCACCAAAAGGAGATCAAGAATTCCCAATTGGTGAGCCGTTATCAAATGAAAAACCACCAATGGTATTTGAAAATTGGAAGCTATGGATCGGAATTACAATCCTACTCATTCTATTTGCTTATACCGTTCCGTTTATTGATCTAATTCAAAATGCACCGCCAGGATCAAAGGGATATAAACTTTGGTAAAACAAACACTCCGATCAAATGATCGGAGTGTTTTCTAATGACTGTTTACGTAGATTTTTTGCTAATTACAATATAAATAGTATTGAGTAGTTTCTGCTCTAATCAACACCCCTATTTATTAAGCCATTGTTACATTTGTTTAGAAAATAGTAAGCTATTTGAAAAAAGTGGCTTATCAATTACCTGATTGTAAGATTCTTCCCTTTCAAAACTCCAACTAATCATTCAATCTTTAATCCATCATGTTGACTCAAACTTCTTTTTCGAAATGTCATATTGACGATAATGACAGATCCTAGAATAAATAAGGCACCAATAATCTGAATAAACGTTAACCTTTCTCCGTATAACAAAACACCAAGCATAGTTGCAACAACCGGTTCAACAGTTGCAATAATGGCTGCTTTGCTCCCCTCAATTTTCTCAAGACCCCATGTATATATAAAATAAGCAAGAACAGTCGGAATTAATCCTAAGCCAATACTATAAAGCAATACATTAACATCTAATAAATTCTCATATTTATTCCAAAGCTGAGTAACAGGTATAAGTGCAATAGCCGCCACTACGAATGTATATAAAGTAATCGTATATGGTTCGTATTTCATAAGTGCAAATTTACTAAAAATTGTATATAATGCATAGCCAAGTCCTGCCCCTAGCCCTGTGATAATGCCAATAAAAGTAATCGTTCCATCACCCATTGTTAACCCTGCAATTAATACACAACCAATAATCGTACCAAATACCGCAATAATTTTATTTAATGTCAGTTTTTCTTTCAGAAAAAGATAAGAAAGAATGGTGACAAATGCAGGTGATGTATATAAGAGAATCACTGCAATTGAAATATTCATCTGACCAATAGTTGTAAAATAGCAGTAATTAAAAAAGACAACACTGAAAATTCCTGTTCCAATAAAAAATCGGATGTCGGTCCATTTTTTCAGCTTCATTTTCTTGCGAAGACGGACTGCCCCGATTATTAATAAAACAAGTGCAGCAACGATTACCCTAATTGCAACAATCTCCATTGGAGTGAATCCATATTCCCCTAGCCCTTTCACAAAAAGGGCAATAATGCCCCAAAGACTAGCTCCAGCTGCTATCATGAGATATGGCATCATATTTTTCAATAATGGTTTCCCCCAGATATGCTGGAAGAGGATGACAACTGTCATCCCCTTCATTCAGCTTATTTTAATTGATACACTTTCGAATATTTATCATATAAATAGTCGATTAAATAATTGGCATTTAACCCCTCACCTGTTACGTCTTTTAAAATTTCAAGGGGCTGTTTCATCTTCCCATATTGGTGAATGTTTTCTGTAAACCATTCTTTAATAGGAATTAAATTTCCTTCTTCAAGCAGTTGATCATAGTTTGGGACATCCTTGATCAACGAATTTTTCAGCTGTGCCGCGTACATATAGCCTAATGCATAGGAAGGAAAATACCCAAAACTTCCACCTGACCAATGGACATCTTGCAACACACCTTGTGCATCATTTTCTGGCTTCACACCTAAATATTGCTCATACATTTCATTCCAAATAATTGGCAAATCACTCACTTTAATTTCATCATTAAATAAACCCTTTTCAATTTCATAGCGAATCATAATATGCAATGGATAGGTTAATTCATCTGCTTCAATTCGGATAAGTGATGGTTTTGATTCATTAATGGCTCGGTAGAAATCCTCTAAGCTAACATCGTTAAACTGACCGGAAGCATACTCTTTTAATAAATCATAGTTCTTTTTCCAAAAAGAAGGATGACGGCCAACAAAATTCTCATAAAATAATGATTGAGATTCATGTATTCCCATCGAAGTTCCATCACATAGCGGGGTACCTACTAACTCTAGAGCAATATTTTGCTCGTATAATGCATGGCCCCCTTCATGAATCGTTCCAAAGACAGCCGTGCGGAAATCAGTTTCATCATATTTTGTTGTGACTCTGACATCCCCAGGATTTAATCCAGTCGCAAATGGGTGAACCGTTTCATCTAAACGTCCTGCATTAAAATCATAGCCCATCTGTTTTAAAATTTCCAAGCTAAATTCACGCTGTTTCTCCTTAGAAAAGTGAGTAAATAAGAAGTTCGTTTCTGGTTTATACTCTGATTTCGAAATGCTTTGAACGAGTGGAACGATTTTTTCGCGCAGATCACCAAATACTTGATCGAGCACCTCTACCGTTACACCAGGTTCATACATATCTAGTAATGTATTATATTTATTTCCTTCATATCCCCAATATTGAATAAATTGCTTTGTTTTTTCTACTAGTTTCTCGAGATAAGGACGGAACATTTCAAAATCAGCTGCTTCTTTAGCTTCTTCCCAAACACTTTCTGATTTTGACTGGAGAATCACATATTCCTTATATTCTTCTGCAGGAATTTTTTTATTGCGATCATATCCTTTTTTGCACTCATGAAGTGTTTTTCTTGTGACTTCAGATAATTCAGCATGATCCTTCGATAATTTCTCTATGTATTGGGCCATTTCTTCTGATGTAGACATTTGAAAAACATCTGAAGATAGCATGCCAATGACTTCAGAACGCTGTTCAATCCCTTTTTTGGGCGCACCCGTGCGTAAGTCCCAAAAAATTAAAGCTAACGCTTCATTATAAGCCTCCATCTTCTTTACATAATCTAAAAAGTCTTTCTCCACATCACTAATTGTCACACTCATCCTGTTCCCCCCTATTATTCTAGCTCCTGATTATTTTATCATATTTTTCTGATAATGAACAAATACAGTATCCTCTCCTCTATTTTTAGGTATTTGTCTAACCGTTCATAAAGGTTTAATGCTCTAATTTTGTTAATATATCACGAGTTATTCTGAGTAAAACAAACAAAATAGGAAATTCATGTTAAACTATACGTTTGTAGTGCCTATTCCATTAGTTAAACAGCTTAATTGAAGAATGGAAAATTTTCATGATAAAGGATGATTATGTTTGATTACGGTACAGCAATTTTGGAATGAATTTTGCCTAGCAAATCATATGGTTGGAAACGAATATAAAGATGCTTTTCAATTCGGAGCTTCTGCTGATTGGTTAGCTGATTTAGTTATTGACGGAAAGAAGACAGCAACTACTTCAGGTTATGTGTTTTATGAGCTAGAAAAAGAAGCGATCCCTCAAGCTAGCGAATATTATATCGTTTTAAATGGTCATGATAAGCCAGTCGCAGTCATTGAAATTCAATCGGTTGAAGTTGTTCCGATGAATGAGGTAACAGAGGAATTTGCTTTAGCAGAAGGTGAAGGAGATTATCAATTTTGGTGGGACGCTCATGAAAAGTTCTTTACCGAGCTATTACAAGAATATCATCTGGAATTTTCTCCAAGTATGTTAGTTGTATGTGAACGATTTAAAAAAGTCTATCCAAAATAAGCAGGAAAAAACCTTTAAAGTCGTCTAGCAGTTTAGGACAGCCCTTCAGCTAACAGAAGGTGTAATTGAGAACCCCAGTTATAAATAAAGCTCAGAGCATATTTCATAGAAACTCTGAGCTTTTGTGCATGAAATGCAGCAAAAAAGTGATTGCCATTTTACTCTATATTTAAATTATTTCTTACCGATTGCTACTTTCCAAGTTTCTGGTCCTTGTTCAAGGTATTCCCAAGTAAACTGATCTTCTCTTTCCATCTTAAATTGATATTGTAATGGTCTTGGATCATGATCATTTACTAATTGCATGAATTCACCAGATTGTAATGAATCGAATGCTTTGAAAATCGTTGGATGTTTTTCTCTTGGCGGATAATCGGGTGCGATAACTGTTTGTGCAAATTCTTTCATTTTTATTTCCCCCTATTCATTTGTTAACATCCTCATTGTATATAATTCACGTGATCTGAATAGTGAGTGGGGTCACATTTGAACTATGATATTTTGCTCTATAAAATGTAAGAACGAGGTCTCCGTTTTTCCATGTATAAGAGAGATTAATCGTTTTATTGTTTAGAAACCGTTATAATACATTTTAGAGAAACTATATAATAGGAAGAGAGTATATGAAACCATTTATTTTAATCATCGTTTTAATTTCTTTTATCGACATGTTTTCACAGCTGCCAATCATGAGTCCATTTGCCAAAAGCTTAGGTGCCTCACCTGCTTTTATTGGATTAATCGTCGGGATGTATTCATTCTCAAATATGTTTGGAAATATAATAGCTGGTTATTGGATTGATAAATATGGAGGAAAAAAGGTATTACTAGCTGGATTTTTCTTAACAGCATCCATGTTAAGTCTTTATATTTTCGTATCCACAGCTGAACAATTAATGGCGATACGATTTCTCCATGGATTATTTAGCGGTTTTCTTGTTCCAGCAGCCTTTACAGTGCTTGCAAATAGAGGTAAAGAGGGGAAGCAAGGGAAATCCATGGCTGTTTCAGGGGTAGCTGTTGGCATTTCTGCAATCATTGGTCCTGCATTTGGCGGTATTGTTGCTTCAAAGTATGATATTAATTGGGTGTTTATTACGATTGCCGTGATGATGATCTTAATTGCAATCTGTTCATTCTTTATTTTGCCGAACAATAATAAAGCAATTACAAGAAAAATGGAGCCACCCATTTTTACACTTGTTTCGATTCTAAAAACACCTATGCTTGCGATTAGCTTTATTGGTGCGTTTTCACTAATGTTTGCTCAAGGCGTGCTCGCATATATGCTTCCTCTACAGGTTGAATCCCTAAATTATGGGACCCAGTATAGCGGAATGCTTCTAAGTACATTTGGAATTACAGCAATATTAATATTTGGTTTGCCAACGAACCGAATATTTGATAAGTATAAGCATCAATCGATCATGATGCTTGGGATGGCAATCATCGGGCTTGCACTTATCCTATTAAGTAATGCTTCCACCCTTCCCTATTTATTTATATGTATGGTGCTTTATGGCTTTGGATTTGCTTTGCTATTTCCTTCCATTACCGCCATGCTTGTTGAACATACAGATGAAATAACGAGAGGCAAGGCATTTGGTTTATTTTATGCATTCTTCTCATTAGGTGTTGTTGTCGGCTCATCATTAACAGGGTTACTCGCTGTTTCATTTAGCACTGGTTTTATTATGGCTGCATGCATATTATTTGTTTATACATTTTTGCTGCTCCTTTATTTTAGAAGAAAAAAAGATCGACAAAACAAATGGAGTGATTCAAATGAATGAATTCGTCGGGCAGTGTCAGCAATGCAAAAAGGATCTGTATTGTATTGATGGATTTTTCAATGGAATTCATACAGATGAGCAACAAATACTATGCTTTGAATGTGATAAGAAGGAAGAAAAACCCGCAAACTAACATGCGGGTTTTTTTCTGTTTAATTTTAGTTCCATAACTTATCCTACTTCCCCCCACTTAAAAAAACATTGAGAATGAGAATCAAAAATGAAGTTATATGATTCACGTCACTTATTCTCATAAATTATAGTGCTAAACTTGAATCAAATAATGAAAGTATGAAAGTAGAAGGTGAACTAATTGAGAATTGAGGATATTGAAAAACGGCTTAAAGCTGTTCCGCTTTTTAAAGATTTAGAAAAAGGCGAGCTATCCCAGATCGTTGATATCGCTCAAGCACGACTTTATAAAAATAAGTTATATGTGTTTATGCAAGGCGATCCACTTGACCGTGTTTTCTTCATTCACTCAGGGAAAATTAAAATTTTTAAAACTGATTCATCAGGAAGAGAGCAAATCGTTTCTGTTCTAGAAGCAGGTGAAATGTTCCCACATGCAGGTTTCTTTAGACAAGGAAATTATCCTGCCCATGCAGAGGTAATGGAAGAAGCACAATTAATTGCTGTACCAATTGATGATTTTGAAAGAATTTTGCTAGCCAACCCTATTCTATGTATTAAGCTTTTCAAAGTATTAGGGGAAAAAATCGTTGATTTACAAAATCGACTAGAGGAACAAATTCTTCATAATACGTATGAGCAAATTATTATGCTGCTGCTAAGACTAACTAGAACAAATGGCATCCAACAAGATAGCTGTTATAAAATTACGACACATTTCACAAACCGTGAATTGGCGAATATGATTGGGACTTCTAGGGAAACCGTTAGCCGAACACTTAATCAATTAAAGAAAAAAGAATTCCTATTCACAGATGAAGAAGGATTCTTCTTAATTAATCGGAACCAGCTTAAGCAGGAAATCCTTTAAAAAATAAATGTTCATACAAAGGGAGAGGATAAGAATGGAAAATAAAATCATTGAACTTGACGTTAGAGAAGATATTAAAAACAAATTAGAGCCCTTTCAAAAAATTATGGGTGCCATAAAGGATCTCGAAGCTGGGGATGTTTTCATCCTTCATGCCCCATTTAAACCTTCACCATTATTTACTGTATTGAAGGCAAAAGGATTCGAACATGAAGCAGAAGAAATAGAGAAAAAACATTGGAAAGTAACATTCACGAAGAGAGGTTAATGACAATGATCTTAGATAATCGTGGACTTGAACCCCCTCAGCCAATGATGAGAACACTGGATGCACTAGAATCTTTAGCTGACGGTGAAACATTATCAATAATTAATGACAGAAGGCCAATGTTCTTGTATGAACAGTTAGATGAAAAAGGCTACAAACATATGACTTCTGAACGAGAAGACGGCAGTTTTTTAATAGAGATTACTAAATAACAAAGAAGGTGTTGAAGTTGAATCCTTCAGCTGGCAATGAAACAAATATTAAGCTTCCATTTTCTTTCATCTTTTTAAGCATGCTTTCATTAATCGCATCACAAGTTTTGCTTTTAATGCATGGAGATTTTTTAATCGATGGGCAATTTCGCATACCAGGCATTTGGTCGGCAGCCCATTTATTTATTCTAGGATGGGCATTAATGATTGCGATGGGGGCCATGTATCAGCTTGTTCCAGTTGCATTTTTGACTCCAATCTGGAATGAGAAGTTTGGTTTTGCACAGTTTGGTGTTACTGCAATTGGTACGCTCTCCTTTGCACATTTTTTATACCATGATCCACAAAACGCATTAATTCCAGGGATCATTACATTAATTGGGATTCTGATGTTTCTATTTCAAATGCTCATGACCTTAAGAAAGCAAGCTAAGCCGAATATCCTTACCTTATTTGTTGGAACTGCACTCGTATGCCTGTTCTTAACCATTGGTCTTGGGATTTTTATGTTATATAGCATGCAGTCAGGTGCAGGAGCTTCCTACTATTTATCCATTTTCAAAAGCCATCTTTTACTTGGAATGGCTGGTTGGTTCACACTATTAATCTTTGGTTTTTCGTATAAAATGGTACCAATGTTTTCCCTATCTCATGGGTATAGCATGAAACCAGCACAATTCGTCTATCCATTTTATGCTGGTGGATTACTTGTGACAATCATCTCTTTCTTTATTGATTCACCAATCATGCTCACATTGGGATTATTGCTTCAATTAATCGGCTTTAGTATTTTTATCTACCATATTTCTCTTATTTTGAAAAAAAGGGTCAAAAAAAAGCTAGATCGCTCCTTTACCTTTGCCTTGATTGCTATTTTAAGTGGGGGAATTATTCATTTAGCCGCATTTATTTCTGCATTAATTGGAAGTTTCTCTAAGATTGTTGGACCATTATTATTCATGTATTTGTTCCTATGGATTGCTTTTAGCATTATTGGCTATTTGTATAAAATCGTTCCCTTTCTATGGTGGACAGCTAAATATAGCAAAGTAATTGGCAAGAAGGATGTTCCTGCTCTTAAAGATATGGTGAATGACCGTGCCTCTACACCGGTATTCATTGGTCTTGTTATTGGAATTGTTGGCGTTGCTATTTCCCTTTTCATCGGCAGTAAAATGTTGTTTATTATTAGTCAGCTACTATTTATACTCGCATGCGTTATGTTTTGCTTTGCGATCATTAAAGTAATTACAAAATAGGAGGGCTTAACATGTCATTAAAAGAAACCGTTCTTTCAAATTTAAAAAGAGTAATGGATCCAGAATTGAATATTAATGTGGTCGATTTAGGATTAATTTATGATGTTACATTTCCAGAGGAGGGAGCTGTTTCTGTCATAATGACTTTAACGACACCTGGCTGCCCTTTACATGATAGCATTACTAGCGGTGTAAGATATTGTCTAGAGGAACTAGAGGAATTCTCTAAAGTGGATGTTGAACTCGTATGGGAGCCTGCATGGACGCCTGAGAAGATGACTCCTGATGGGCTAAGGCAGATCGGCAGATAACAAGAGAAGCTGGTTCATATAAATGATACTTATTGAAAAAATCCCCTTCTTAATTCAGAGGGGATTTTTCAATATCTTTTATTTTACTGATATATCGCATGGAAGCACATTTTTCACAGAACCAATGACTTCTTCGTTTTCATTCTCTTTCATTAAAATATGCACAACGCCTTTATCTTCATGCGTTCTAATTAATCTTCCTACTCCTTGACGCAAGCGTAGTAGCATATATGGCAGATCTACTTCTCTAAATGGATCGTTCACACCCTCACGCTTTGCTGTAAATACGGGGTCATATGGAGGGAATGGCAAAGAGAAAATAATAACATTTTCTAAAGATGAGCCTGGAATATCTAACCCCTCCCATAAATGAACAGAGCATAGAACGGAATGCTCGTCATTTTGAAAGCTTGATACTAATGTACTTATTTCAGCGTCGCCTTCAAAATAGATCTGGAGTGCTGTTTTTCCAGCCACATATTCCTTAAATGCAGCAAGTTCCTTATGATTCGTAAATAATACTAATGCGCTTCCCTTTGATTTTTCTAGTTGCTCATGTGCATATTGCATTTTAGCAATAAGATCTGATTCTGGGAATGTCGGCATCTTAATGACCATATTTTCTTCATAGTCAAACGGAGAAGAAACAGAAAATGATAAGTAATTATCAATCCCAAGACTCTTTGCCATATAATCAAATGACTTATTCTCAGATAATGTGGCGGAAGAAAAAATGAATGGCAGCTTTTGTGAAAAGACTTCTTCTCGCATAATATCTTCAACCATGCGAGGCATGATCACTAAAGTTCTTTCCTCTTCACTTTCTTCAAGCCATGTAATGCCCTTTAATTCTTTTAAGAATAAAGATAAGGAATATGAAATTTGCTCTAAATATTCTTCAACAATTTTCAAATCATACTCATTAATAACATACATTTCACTTTCAAACACTAATTCTTCTTCTAATGAACTGATGAAATCTAACAGCATTCTTCCTTCTTTGATGACAGCAGCTGTTTTTTGAATCGTCTTCTTATCTGAGCCTGCAGAGGAAGTAGAGGCATCTGTTAAAGTAGAGAAAAATGATTCATTTTGAACGATGGCATCATCGATAATATTTAGCGTCTTCTCTCTTACATCATTTTCCATTAATCTTGTAAGGAGTGATTCCAGTGTTTGCTCTGTAAGTCGATAAGTTAAGGCTTTTTGTGAAGCATATTCGAGCAAATGCCCTTCATCAAATACGACACATGCATGATCAGGCAATAACGGTAGCTGCCCTTCTCTTTTTCTAGATTCCTTCGTCCAAATATGTTCCATATAAAAATCTTGGGAGCAAATAATAATGTCTTTCGCATTTCGATAGTAATCTCGATTTAATGTTTGTCCGCATCGGTGCCTTTTCTCACATGTAAAGCAATCCTGCAGAGGATCCCAACCAATATTCTTCCATAAATCATCAGTAAGCTCCGGAAATTCCTTGCGATCTCCATATTTTTCAAATGATTGCATCGATGAGCCTGTATGAATAAATTCTGGTAACCTGTCATAGATTGCATTGTAAGCGTCACTATCCTCTGTAGCAATTCGGCGATCAAGCTTATTTAAGCACAGGTACTGATCTCTTGATTTAGCGAGTCTTACATCCATAGACAAGTTAAGGGCCTGTTCAAGCTTGGCAATATCCCCTTCTTTTTTTACAAGCTGCTCAATTAATGTCTCGTCTGCACATGCGATAACAGCTGGCTTATTCACATATCTTGCATAGGCAATACAGTATAATAAATACACAAGTGTTTTACCTGTCCCGACTCCTGCTTCTGCAAAGATAACCTTCTTTTCTTTAAATGCCTTTTCAACCTGAAAGGCCATAAAGATTTGTTCATCTCTTAATTCAAAGCCTGCTTCAGGCAAAATATCGTAGAAAACATCTCCAATCCACTCGCTTAACTTCTCATAAAAGGATTCATTTTTGGATAATGCAAATGGCAATCGATTTTGCATCGTACCCCTCCGATCTAGAGCTTAGAATTAGGAGGTCAGAGAGGAATTAAGTACGGCCAATTATCCGAATTCTTCTTCCATTACTCAAAATCTCAACTTCTATTTTCTCTAGGAATTTATTTAATCTAAATCATCATATTCTCATTATTACTCTTTAAATATCTGAAGACCAACAATAATTGTATCGTATATTAGGACAGTGTCAAGCATGAACGATCATAATATGTACAACACATTTATGCAATAAAGAAATTAAAAAACTTACTCAAATTGAGTCAATTTTATAGAAAAAAGCCTTTATTTATTATGGTCAGCTTCCCATTGTACTAAACAGATTATCATTCAATTTTTCACAATTCTCCTCTCAATCATTCCTCTATATTTATTGTCTTCTTAACTAGCAATATATGAAATAATTTGATTTATTTTTCTATACATATGTAGTATCTTTAGAGAAACGAAATAAATGAAAATGAGAGGCATGTATATGTGGAAAAATAAAAATGTCTGGATATTATTAACTGGAGAATTTATTGCTGGTTTAGGGCTATGGCTTGGAATAATTGGAAACCTTGAATTTATGCAAGAAAAGGTACCTTCTGATTTTGTTAAATCACTCATCCTTGCCGCTGGATTATTAGCGGGCATCGCAGTTGGTCCATTAGCAGGAAGATTGACAGATCAAATAAATAAGAAAAAAGTAATGCTTGTCTCTGGAGCTGTTCGAACATTCAGTGTGATTTTCATGCTAATCGCCATTTCAACTGGCTCTGTATGGTGGATGGTCGTATTTCTAGTTTTCCTCCAAGTATCTGCTGCCTTTTATTTTCCGGCATTACAAGCGGCCATTCCGCTTGTTGTAGAAGAAAAAAACTTATTGCAGATGAATGGGGTCCATATGAATGTTTCGACATTATCCCGTGTATTAGGAACAGCTGTTGCAGGAATATTAATCGCGATCATGCCGCTTCAAGGGCTATATGAATTATCTTTAGCCGCATATGCAATCCTATTTCTATTAACATGCTTCTTGAAAATCGATGAACAAAATAGCAAGCCTGTTCAAGCTCATTCTCTTTCTAAATCTAAATCTGGATTTAAAGATGTCTTTCCTATTATTAAGGGACTGCCCATTGTATTAATGACGCTCATCTTAACACTTGTACCGATTCTTTTTCTTGGTGGCTTTAATTTAATGGTCATTAATATTAGTGAACTCCAGGATAGCACAGCTATTAAAAGCTGGATTTATGCAACTGAAGGCATCGGTTTTATGATTGGAGCTTTCCTAGTAAAACAGATCAGTCTGAGAAGCTCTCCATACACCATTTTATTTTTATTTTCATTTGTTATTGGTTTTTCTCAAATGCTCCTATACTTTGCTACGATTCCTTTGTTAACAGTGCTTTCGTTTTTAGTGTTTGGCTTTGCGGTTGGTTGTTTTTTCCCTACAGCTGCAACCATTTTTCAAACGAGAGTTCCAAAGGAATTTCATGGCCGCTTCTTTTCATTCCGAAACATGCTTGATCGTGTCTCATTCCAGGTCGTTTTACTTATGACTGGCTTCCTGCTTGATACGATGGGACTGCAGTTAATGGCGGTTATATTTGGCGCATTTTCTCTGTTTTTAAGTACTCTCTTCTATTTTAAATTTAAACAAGTGCGTGCAGATATGAAAGTAACAAATAATGCTTCTTAATAGCGATAGAATCAGCGGAATTTCATCTTTCTAGTCAAGAAAAATCCCCATTAGCCTTGTTGTTAATGGGGATTTTTCTGTCATCATTATTTATGTAAGGATGAAAGTGAATAGCTCAGTGCTTGCTGGAGTTCATTTTGTGCCTTTTGGAGCTGCTCAAGCGCAGATGCTGAAAAATCCTGCTCACTCATAAGCGCTTCTACTTTATCACTTAAGGATTGCGAAATTTGATTAAAATCAATCTTTGAACGATACATGATAATCCCCCTGACCATTTTTGATATAAAGATATGATATTCATACTCAAGGGAAATTATGCTTTCGTAAAAAGTCCAAGAACATTAATTTAATAAATCATCCATTCATTCCTTTTAAACAGCAAAAAACCCTGTTTCCAGGGTTTATTTCATTTTAGGCGGGCGCTTTCCCCAATATTGATAATAATCTGTTCGAATGAAGCCATTGAATAGTTTTCGCTTTTTAGTAGCGGGCTTGCCATAATATTGTTCAAATTGTTCATTTGAAGTTAGGATGTAGATGGACCATGTGTCGAGCGGGGCAAATGCTGCACCCATTTCTGCATACATCTTTTGCACAGCCTCTTTATCACCCAGTCTTTCACCATATGGCGGATTGCCAACAATAACACCGTTTTCCTTCATTGTTGTAAAATCTCTCACTTGCATTTGCTTGAATTGGATTAAGTCTCCTAGTCCTGCTTCAAAGGCATTTTCTTCAGCAATTTTCACCATGCGGTGATCGATATCAGTGCCTGTAATATCAAGAGGCTGGTCATAATTTGCAAGGTCCTCTGTTTCCATTCTTGCTTCTTCCCATACTTTCTCTGGAACCCAATGCCAGCTTTCAGAAACAAACTCACGATTGAAGCCAGGAGCAATATTTTGCCCAATTAATGAAGCTTCAATTGGAATGGTTCCTGAACCACAGAATGGGTCAACAAATGGCTTGTCCGCTGTCCAATTCGTTAGCATAACAAGTGCTGCAGCAAGAGTTTCCTTTAGTGGTGCCTCTCCTTGTCCAGCACGATAGCCACGTTTATGTAAACCGCTCCCACTTGCATCGATTGTTAATAATGCCATATCTTTATGAAGTGCCACTTCAATTTTGAACAGGGGCCCGTTTTCATCAAACCAGCCTGTTTTTTTATAATGCATTCTCATTCTTTCAACAATTGCCTTTTTAACAATTGCCTGGCAGTCAGAAACACTGAATAGCTTTGATTTAACTGATTTGCCTGCAACAGGAAACTCTGCATTCTCAGGCAAAAAGTGTTCCCAAGGCAATGCTTTTGTCTTTTCAAAAAGTTCATCAAAAGTAGTTGCTTTAAACTCGCCCACCTTTATTTTAATCCGATCCGCCGTCCGCAGCCAAAGATTTGAGCGAGCAATGGCTAGCGCATCTCCTTTGTAAGAAATTCTTCCATTCTCAACTTCACATTCATACCCTAGATCTCTTACTTCCTTTGCAACAAGTGCTTCTAGACCCATTGCTGATGTAGCAATTAATTCAAACATAGTTTCACCCTTAATTTAATTGTTCTCCATCCCAGCATTGTAAAAATTCAAGCAGCTTATTAGCAGGGAGTGGCTTCGTTATATAATACCCTTGGATCAAATCACATGATTCCTTTTTTAGGAGATCATATTGTTTCTTACTTTCTACCCCTTCAGCAACAACCTTTAAATGCAAGCGCTGTGCCATCATTATGATCGCTTCAACAATCGAACTATCATCCTTATATGCTGACACACCTTTGATAAAACTTTGATCAATTTTTAGTGTATCAAGTGGGAACCGATTTAAATAACTAAGAGATGAGTAGCCGGTACCAAAATCATCAATCGATAACTTAATCCCGAGCTGCTTAAGCTTTACTAATTTATTTACAGTTTCTACTGCATTCGGCATAATCATACTTTCAGTAAGCTCTAATTCAATTTGATGGGTGCTTACATTCATTTTTTGAAATAGGTCATTCATCGACTTTACGAATCCTACTTGATTGAAGTGAACAGCAGAAACATTAATTGCCATCCTTATTTTTGGAAAGCCATTTAATTGAAAGTAGATTAAATCTTCACATGCTTTTTGAATAATCCACTCGCTGATTGGAATGATTAATCCTGTTTCCTCTGCAATTTGTATAAATTCAGATGGAGAAATTTCTCCAAGTTCCTTGTGCTTCCATCTTGCGAGGGCTTCAACACTAACAATCTCATTTGACTTCGTATCAACAATTGGCTGATAGACAAGATATAATTCATTGTGATCAATTGCTTTACGTAATTTCATTTCTAGAAGCATCCGTCTTGATTCATTCTGATGCATTTCTTCCTGGTATAGCTCATATTGATTTTTCCCGCTTGCTTTTGCCTCATACATGGCCTTATCTGCATTTCTCAGTAATGCACTCATATCCTTGCCATCTAACGGATACAGGCTAATCCCGATGCTCGATGTCACATACACTTCATTCTTTTCGATTAAAAAGGATGTGGAGAGGGCATCAATAATTTTTTCAGCAACGCGAACCGCTTCTTTTGGATGTTTAAGGTTTGGGAGAATAATGACGAATTCATCTCCTCCAAGCCTAGCAATCATATCTTTATTTTTCAATAGTGTTTTTAACCTTGCTGATACTTGCTTTAAGATCATATCCCCATAATTATGTCCAAGTGTGTCATTAATTTGTTTAAATCGATCTAAATCAAGAAAAAGGAGAGCTAATTGCTGATTATATTTCTCAGCTGTTTGGATTAGCCCTTCTAATCGCTTATTTAAACTATATCGATTAGCCACACCAGTTAATGAATCAAAATGAGCTAAATATCTTAACTGCTTCTCAGAATGTTTCTGGTCTGAAATATCACTAAACACACCAACAAAATTGATTACATTCCCTAATTCATCAACAATCTTGCTAATTGTTAGCCATTCTGGATAGACTTCTTCATTTTTGCGTTTATTCCAAATCTCGCCTTTCCAGCTACCTGTTTCCTTAATTTGTTTCCACATTAAATGATAAAACTCTTTATCATGTATGCCAGATTGAAGAATACTTGGATTATTTCCAATTGCTTCTTCTGCACTGTAGCCTGTAACGATTTCAAATGCGGGATTTACAGCTAAAATTCTTCCATGGGCATCTGTAATCATAACCCCTTCACTCGAATTCTCCAATACTTTTAATGCAATTTTTATAACATTTGTTGCATCTAATTGTTTTAATAACCCTATCATGCTGTATTCATCCTTATATAATTAAAATTGCTAATGAGTTTCCTCTATCATCGTGTTATAAATGTCATCTAATTTATAATAAATCTAATTTGGAGTAAATACAAGAAAGCTCTCCTTAAAAAAGGAGAGCTACGCACATATTTCATAATTTATTCACTAATAACGTTCTGTAAGCCATGTTTTGTTCCTTTGTACTGCAATCGACCAATGGCCTCGTACAAAAGCGGTAATCATCTATCTACAGATTAGATTAATCTGTCCTTCTCCTTGTTCATTTCCGCAGAGAAAGTGCCCCTACCATTATTTGGGTTTCTCGCTCGTGGGGTTTACCTCGTTCCACCCTTTTCATTTCTGAAAAGGCTCCGTCACTGTGGCACTTTCAAGGTATTCATGCCATATCCTCTAAAGGACTTAGGCATTTTCCCTGCCGTCAATCAGAGCTATGCTCCAACTGCCCTAGCTTATGAATTCACTAGGCACGATCACTACACGCATCTCAGCCTGTGCGAGCATGGACTTTCCTCTACAATGCAGCAATATGCTCATTACAGCGATTACCCGAACGTCATTAATGAGTACAAAGGTTATTATATGCAACTTTGCATCAGATAGCAATGGTTTTCAATTGAAAACATAGTAATTTCTGTTATTCGTATAATTTACTTCCAAAAACATGTTTCTCTAGATTTGATAAACGTTTTAAAATGTCGAAGTTTGTCGTGCCTGCTGTTTGTGCTGTTGGCCGTCTTGAAGCATCGTCTAGCTGTTTTTTTAATTTCAGATTTTCGTGTTGTAAATCTTCAATTTCCTGACTAAATGCTTCATAGTCCTTAATAATTAAATCCAAAAATTTGTCTACATCCTCTGGCTTATAGCCTCTCATTGCTGATTTAAATTCTTTTTCTAAAATATCTTTTGCCGTTAAATTTCTTTTATCTGTCTGCATTATACTCACCCCAATATACACCAATCAATATTCATATTTTTTCAGAGATATGCATTTTTGTCAATTTTCTTCTACAAGTAATGAGGAAGTTTCTTGACCATTTTCATCTATTTTCAAAGAATATTCCCAATTTGCTAATTAAGATTAAGTTTGTAAAGGTTGATTTCCGCGTACGTGTGCTCCCTTCCGCCGGGGGGGGGCTGCTTTAGCCTCCTCGGAGCAATCACTCCTGCTTAGGTCTCAGCTGTCCCACGCATCCCGCTGGACATTGAATTGGCTCCTTAGAATTCACACCGCACGAAGGAAATGCGACAGCATTTTCGAGGATCTCGCACCTTCCGCTCCAATCAACCAACCTTGTTATTCAAACAGTCATTCAAACATTAATAAAAATCCTGCTCATTCATTTGTTCGTCTTCAACAAGAACTTGTAAATCATAAAAGGTAATTACGTGAATATTATAATTCGTTTTTTCCTGTTTTTTCTTTGCTGCCTCTAATAAAAACTTAGGACTTCCCTCATTCTCTGGATCATAAAATAGTAAGAGAACATCACTTTTTTCTACAAGAAATTGGTTTTTCAATCGAAGCTGCCAAGGATTTTCGTATGGTTTTCGGGAAACGGAATCCACAAAATCCGCTTGAGATAGAATGAATTCATACCATTCTTTATTAGCTTCTTTCCACGACTCTTCTTGATTTAAAAAAGGAGTAATGACCCCAAGCTGTAGTGCTGGATAGTCCTCTACTTGCAAATCAAACACAACCTCTGCAGCCCATAATTCTGTACCTAATTGACCACTAATTATGACCCATTCGAGTCCTTCCTCCAACAATGTCAGAAGCTGATTCTTAATGGCCTTTTTTATATAAGCAACTGCTGGATCATCCATTTTAAAAATTCCGATTTCATGTGGCTTATAACCAGAAATAATTGCAATCTTTGTCAATATGTAGATCCTCTCTATAGTATACTGATTTTGTTACGAAATTACCTATCAATTCATTCAATAATGATTCCCCATATGCATGTACGAAATAATCGAACAAATCATCTGCTACAGCTTAAATTGAAGACAAGGGCATTACGCCCTTGCCGTGATCATAAATCGTATTATCTACCAAAGAAACCTGGTCTTGGTACACCAAAGCCTCCACCGACTGGTCCGCCAAAACCACCACCAACAGGTCCACCGAAACCACCAGGAGCTTGCCCCCCACCAGCAACAAACTGCTGATTAGTTACTTGAGTAACATTCGAGTTTGTGTGTGGGAAATAGTGCTGGTGCTGAAAGTTAACATGGTTAACCGTAGTCGTATGAGTTGGATGAATATGTGGAACAATATTATTTTGGAACGTGTTGTTTACACAGCATTTTGTTGGATGAACAATTGCTGGCAATACATTTGTTGTTTTTGGTCCGCAATGCATTTGAAGATCCCCTTTCATCATAGTTTATTTACATTAATAGCCTATGATGGGAGGATGAATCTTGTACTAATGAATCTGTCTAATTTAAACCTATTTTTTTGTTTATTAAAATATACTGTAAAAACTATCTTTAAAGCTTGAAAAAAGAATGGCTGTAAAAATAACCACAATAAAAAATATGAACAATACTGCCTTATACATATTACCAGCCCCACTATTTTATTCCGGTTGAAATGTATCACACATTTATACATTTTACCTCTTTCGCATAGGACAGACAACTAGGAAATAGTGGATTTTCATGATAATTCATAGGCATTTTTCATCTCTTTTTTGTTTTTGAATTTTACGGGATAGACGGTCTGATCTTTTGGTCAAATCATCTAAAGAAATAGATATTTTTATTTGGTCTTCTTGGATGATTTGCTGTAGACTTTTCTCTGCTTTTTTTGTAAAAGCGATAGCATCCGTAAAGTTTTTTTCCCGATGCTCATAGATTTTTGCTAATTCAATACATGCTTCAATAATGAGCATCCCCTCCCCTTCATTGACTACTTCCTTCCAAAGGTCAATTGCTGCTTGCCAATTTCTTTGCTTCTTATTTTCAAAAGCAAGTGCGTGTTTTGCCTTCATCGCTTCTACACCATTTCCTTTAGACACATGCATAAAAGCCTGTTTGGCTTCCGATGCCTCACCAATTTGTGAGAACCAGCGACCCACTTCATATTTTTCATGTGCAGATTGCTTTTTATCAAGTCCAAGAATCTGGAAGGATAGATGCGTATAAAGAGTAATTAACGATAATATATCTATTTCATTATGTTTTAAAATACTTAACATTCCTTGTGGGTCCTTGTTTTCAACAAAGTCAAAATAGATCATCGGTGCAAGAAAACCAGGAAGATCATCCTTTCTTGCGATACCTAATACTTCCTTTTCAACAATTGCTAACTTTAATCGCTCTAATTTATGCTTCCACATTCTTCTTGACGCATGATATAAATCAAAATGACCAAACTCAGGAAGCTTTGGCAAATGGTTCCGAATAAGGGTATGCTGAGTCTTCACCTGTGGCCAATCAAAAGATTTCCCATTGTAGGTAGCCATTGTTGTGTAGTCCGCACTTTCTAAAAAACTCTTATATAGCGGCACTTCTGCCCCAGGTTGAGGGAGAATATGCTGCTTTAAATGAATGCTATTATTCGACAGGCTTGCATGTCCAAGAATAAAAATGGAATTGCCTACCCCGCCGCCTAATCCTGTTGTTTCTGTATCGAAGAAAAAGAAGTTCTCTGCTTGAAAGCCCGCTGCTGATAATGGATGATTCACGCCCCCATGATGATTCCAAGCTTCGACTGCGTCAATAAATTGTGAAAAAGAATAGTTGCCATGCATTTGTTGAATAGGATAAACAACTTCACGAATTAAACAATAGTTCCCTTCAAAATAATATGGGGTTACTCCTGCCTTTTCCCAAACATCCCGATAAGGAATGTCATCCATCACTACATGAGATCGATTCCTATCTGTATGATCTACGCCTCCTTCATGAGACATATGTGATTTTAATCGATTCAGCTTCTTTTTAATTGACATGTATTTCTCCTTTATTAAAGTGGGCTAATAATTGCAATACATCCTTTTTGGCCGTATCTATATTTGAGTCCATTCCAATGCACGACGGGCAGCCTCGTTCACATCGACAGTTAGCGACCATTTCCTTTGCCTCACTAAGAACGTGCATCATCCCTTCATATAGCTTATCACTTAACCCCACTCCACCTGGATAACGGTCATAAAAGAAAATAGATGGCATTTCATTATGGGCTGCTTTCACTTGTGGAATCACATGGATATCTTCTGGATCACACATTACAAACAATGGCGCAATATGTCGTAATGCATGAGCTGCTCCAATTAGACCATGCTCCAGACGATCTTGTTTCCCCTCAGAAAATGGCTTATTAATTGATATCCATGCCGCACTCGTATGCAGTTCTTCTTCTGGAAGTGATATTGGCCCTGAGCCAATATTTTCATGTGTTTCAAACTTAATTTTCTTGAAAATCGTCGCCATTGCAGTCACACTCACATCTCCATAGCCTATTTCACCTAAGGCAGTTGTGTAACGCCTATCCTCTTCAAGTACCTTTAATTGAACAGCTAAATTCGCATCCGTAAAATAATCAACAGCTACTTCTCTGACAAAGGCCTTTTTTTCCTCCCAGTCTAGCAGCTCGACTTGGTATTGTGTACCTTGGTGCAAATAGATTGCTTCCTCGTGCAATAATGTCATTGCAGAGAAACGGTCCATTTCACCAATCACTCTTATATTAGCGATATCTGATTGATCGATAATCACAACATTTTCTTGAGAAGCTGAACGAAGGCTAATATTATGAGCCGGGAAGGAATCATTCATCCAGTAATACTTCTCTCCATTTTGATGAAGGACCCTTTCCTCTGCTAAATATTCAAGTACTTCCTCTGTTTCAAATGAACCAAATTGCTCACCAATCCGAAATGGCAATTCATAGGCTGCACATTTCATATGATCAATTAAAATAATTAAATTATCTGGATTAATTCTTGCCGTTTCAGGGCTGCGGCTGAAGAAATAAGCTGGATTTTGAATCACATATTGATCGAGCGGACTGCTTGAGGCAACCATAATGACTAACGACTCACTATGCCTTCTTCCTGCCCGTCCAGCCTGCTGCCAAGAGCTAGCAATTGTTCCAGGATACCCTGTCATAATACATACTTGGAGCTGACCAATATCCACACCTAATTCAAGCGCATTTGTGCTTACGACTCCATAAATATCTCCAGAACGAAGCCCTTTTTCAATGTCCCGTCTTTCCGTAGGCAAGTAGCCCCCTCTATAGCCACGAATTGCTTTTGGTCCTAACTTATGCTTAATAATCTCCTGCAAATAAGTGAGTAAAATTTCTACCCGAACACGACTTCTAGCAAAAATAATCGTTTGCACTTTATTTTTTAAAAACTCATATGCAAGTTTTCTCGCTTCAAGTGTGGCACTTCTGCGTATATTCAACGGCTTATTCACGATTGGAGGATTATAGAAAACAAAATGCTTTCTTCCACTCGGCGCTCCATTATTATTAATAAGTACTAGCTCTTTTTCGATTAATGTTTCTGCAAGCTCTAACGGATTGGCAATAGTTGCAGATGTACAGATAAAAATAGGATCACTGCCATAAAAATGACATATCCTTCTTAGTCGTCGAATCACATTTGCTACATGGCTGCCAAATACGCCTCTATAAATATGAAGCTCATCGATAATGACATACTTCAAGTTCTCAAAAAGAGAGACCCATTTTGTATGATGTGGTAAAATGGCTGAATGCAGCATATCCGGATTCGTTATCACAATATGGCCAGCTTGACGGACTTTCTGACGAATATTTGAAGAAGTGTCTCCATCATATGTATAGCTATTAATTGGTAATCCAGATTCCTCAATTAATTCATTGATTTCACTTTTTTGATCCTGGGCTAATGCTTTTGTCGGAAACATATAAAGTGCTCGAGCATTGGGGTCCTGACTGATTGTCTGCAGAACAGGCAGATTGTAGCAAAGTGTTTTCCCCGAGGCTGTCGGTGTAACTGCTACGATACTTTTTCCTGTTGCTACAGTCTCATATGCAATCTTTTGATGGGTATATAAACTCGTAATGCCTCTTTTTTGCAAAGCTTCCATAAGGGCGGGATGGATATTTAAAGGGATATCAGCAGTTTTCGCTTCCTTCGCTTCGATTGTTTGCCAATGAACAATATTTTCTTTATAAGCGTCATTATTCTTCAACTCATTAATTAATTCATTCAAGTCTTTTCTAACTTTCATCCTACTCACCTCATATCTCTTATTCTAGCGAATAAACGTTCGTTTAAAAAGAGCAATAACTATTTTTTCAAAATAAATCCACCACCAACTTTTTCTATTTATCTTAATAATCTTCAATTAAATGGGAATTCCCTGCTTACATTCATACAACGTTCAAAAAATTGTCATGAATAAGCTTTTTTCAAAGGTTTTTTTTGTTACAATATTGGTAATAATGGCATTACCAATAGAGGTGAAAAAATGAATACAATTGAAATAAAAAAAATGCTTTCTTCTTTTACACTTTTTCGTGGGCTAAGTGACGATGAAATGGATAAAGTCGTAGAAATTTCCATCTCACGTGAATGGAAAAAAGGCAGTCATGTATTTATGCAAGATGATCCACTTGAAAATGTCTATTTTATTCAAAGTGGACGCATAAAAATTTATAAAAGTGATGTGAACGGAAAAGAACAAATTGTCACAATTGCTAAAAGTGGAGATATGTTCCCTCATGTCGGTTTTTTCCGTAAAGGTGGATACCCAGCATTTTCAGAGGTCATCGAAAATGCTAAATTAGTTGTTGTTCCAATTGACCAATTTGAAAATGTATTAATTGAGAATCCTGAGCTCTGTGTGAAAGTATTTAATGTTCTTGGAGAAAAAATAGTAGACTTACAAGAACGACTTGAAGCACAAGTATTAAATAACACATACGAGCAAATTATTAAATTACTTGTTCGCCTAGCAAAAATACATGGAGATACCCTTGAAGACGGCTCCTATTTACTAAAGGCTGAATTCACGAATAAAGACCTTGCCAATATGATTGGTACGACACGGGAAACAGTCAGCCGAACATTAACGAAATTAAAAAAGGAAAAGCTAATTGAAACGGATGAACACGGAGATATAATAATAGATACAGAACGACTATTAGATGAAATTATTTAAAAAACCACTTTATGTGGTTTTTTTTAGTCTAAGGACGGAATCCATGTAATTATAAGATGTATGCATTGCAGATCTCGTTTCCTCTGTTTTATCGATTTATTCATTCGGAACAAATACCCATTTTCAATCATACAATATCGTGGTGTAATTCCTGCGAATTTTTTTGTATGAAGGGGGCTATAAATATGAGTGAAAGCAAAAAAGGGAAAAATGAACCATTTGGAGATGTAATGAAATCAATGAATCATTTTTTTCAAGAGAAACCTGTTCGTGGATTTCTACAATCGATGGATGAATTCTTCAAAAATCCATTTCCATCTACGTCAACATTTCAAGTAAATGTGAATGAAACTAGTGATGAGCATGTTATTTCTGCAGAGCTTCCAGGCATAAATAGAGAGCAAATTCAAATAGACATTTTAGATAATTATGTAACTATTACCGTACTTTCAACAGAATCAATCACTGAAGAAGATGAAAAACAAAAAACAATCAAAAAACAGCAATCAATGAGAAAATCCATCCGTTCGATTCCGCTTCCACAGCCAATTGATGAGAATAAGGTAAAGGCTTCCTATAAAAATGGACTCTTACAAATCCGCATCCCTAAACAAAAAGGCAAACAGATCACGATCGAAAATTTAGATTAAAAAAACAAGCAGCTATCTGCTTGTTTTTTTATTTCTATCGATTTAACCAACTATTAAAATAGCCTGATGGTACTAAGAAATAATCTTTTGCAAATCGAATAAACTCATCTGTATTCACTTCTTTATATTGAAAATGATGATAATAATCGGAAAGGAACTGCATGCTGACAATTTTCACATCTTCACCTTTTAGTTGATATTTATCTTTCATCATCTTTAATAATTCCATTGCTGGCTGTCCATAAATAAAAGCTGAACTCTTCAGCTCATGTAATGGCACATTTGAATATTGTCTGCCCAAACCTAATTCATTCACCATTTCCATTCTTCGATTCGGGATACTGAAGGCTTGTCCTTCCGACTGATTTCTTCCAGCGTAAAAATACATAGATGTAGCAAATTCCGTTATTCCCTCATCTATCCAAGCCTGATGATATGGATCATTACTAACAACTCCATAAAAATACTGATGAGCAATTTCATGAACAATGGCATTCCTATAAAAATACGTATCTTGGATATATGGATTTATCGTGACAATTCCTGGGTATTCCATAAAAGCACCATGATCAAGGATCATGTCTAATTGTTTATGCGGATATTCACCAATCTTTTCCTGATAAAAGCGGAGTGCGTCTTGAGCTAATTCTAGTGTATCCTCAATCCCCTTATTATGATCCTTTTTAGTAAATAAGCGAATGTTCACACCATTATTCGCTTTCATCTCATGGACTTCCATATCCTTAATTATTGCAATAAAGAAATCTCTTACCTTGTTTATTTTTACAGTTCCTTCACTTTTCAAAAGTGCTGGGTCTTTTTCTGCTGTTGAGACAAAGGAATAACCTTCTGGAAGCTTATATTGAACTCGATAGTCCGAAAAATCTGTATGATAGGTTTCTCCTCCATCAGAATAGTCTTCTTTATTCCATTTTCCATCCTGATAGGTTGCTGCCATTGGGTACCATTGGGCTAGATAGTAATTCTCATTTTCCTTTGAAAAACGAACACCTTCTTCAGGAGGTGTAAAGGTATAGGAGACTTCTACACGATGCTTATGTTTATCCTTCATGTTCGGAGGTAAGATAATCCTCAATGTATCCTCCTCTAAGCTGTATTCCGCCTTTTCTCCATTAATCTCAATTGCTTTCATCTCGACTTCCGAATGGCCTTTTACTGAGGCGAAGGGGTGCCCTTCCTTGAAAACATTCGGAATAAAATAAAAGACGAGTTCCTCCCAATCATCCTTCGATTGATTCTTAACCTCAATTGCCGCAACTGTATCAAATACACCTTTCTCATCCATAACAAACTGTAAATCATACGTTGCTTGTGCATCACTCTTCACACCAACATCCGCATCTTTCGTTACATACACATAGGTACCTGCTCCGATAAAGGCAATGATTAGCGATAATAATGCTAGCTTTTCACCGCTTAGCGGCCACCATGCCTGCTTTTCACCGAATTTCTTACGAATCGGCTTCATATTTGGCATTTGGCCAATTTTGATCCAAGGCGTACGCGCATAGTTTGATTGATATCGATTTTTCAACCCATTCGCGAGCAAGCTAAATGAAATCGTTGTAAATAATAATACAATGAGTGGAATAATGAGAATATGCGTATTGCCATAAATATTTAATCTTGCTTGTCCAACTATACCTGACAATTCCTTCGTTACGGACAAATAGATTAATGGATCGAACCGAACCGTCGTTCCACCAATAAAAATATTTACTAAAGCTAGCTGTCCCATAATCGTAATTACATATACAATTTCCAATAGAAACATAACGAGCAAGGTCTCTTTCATCTGCGGAAAAATATGCTTCCAAATGAGCCTGCTCCTCCCTGCTCCTAGAGCCATTGCCGCTTCAATGTACACAGATTTATGAAGTTCAGCTGTTTTTAATCTGACAGATGAAATAATACTAGGAATGCTAATTATCGCTGCGATCACTATAAAATAACCTAGTAGTGTACTAGTTTCTAATGGACTATTAAAGCTAATCGGCCGCAAGAAAAAGTATAAGACTAAAAACAAGGGAACATAGCTCCAAGCATTTTCAAACGCAATAATCCAGCTTGGTGTTTTCCTCCAAGTCCCAATATATAAACCACAAAGAGTACCAATTCCCATTTTTATTACCGTTATTGCAAGGGCAATGAATACAGTATAGCGGAGTCCATGTAGAATCATTGTTGAGAGGTCATATCCCCACTTATCTGTACCTAATGGATATTCATCTGATTCGAATGGTTCCATTGGCGGGGAAAGAACTTTTCCATCTCGATACTGTGTTTCAAGCATTTCTGTTAATGTATGCGGTGCCATTAATGGGCCAAAGAAACAAAGAAAGAGCAAAACACTTACACAAAAGACACCTAGATAGAGTGAGAAATTCATTTTAAATAGTTTACTCATATATAAATCCTCGTTTGAATAAATAGAATACGATTCGCACAACAAGATAGACAATACCTGAAATCAATAGCATTGCAAATAGCCCAATCGCTATAGGCTGTACTTGATTGCTTTGAAAAATAAATTTCGTGATTCCTGATACATTCATAATGTATTCAATGATAAACAAATTCCCAATCGCTAATGAAATAACTTTTATCAGTTCAGCTTTAATGAATGGTTCGATGTTTTTGTACACATGCTGAAAATTAATATAATTTAAGCTCATGCCTTTCGCAACAGCTGTTTTAATATAATCCTCACCGCTCGTCTCATAATACTTCACTGAAATTAATTTGAACAAATAGAGAGTTGGTGCAATCGCAACAAGAAAAGTAGGGAACCATAGATTTAAGGCACCAGCATCTGGACGTAATGAAATCACTCGAATTCCTGTCCAACGATAGATCTTCACTGCGAGAATCATAGACATGATAATTATAATGAAGTCAGGAATCGTCGATAGGATATTCATAAAAGCATTAAATACTTTCGTTAAGCGGAAGCGACTGAGAAAAATACCAAAAATTAAGCTTATAATGATTGCTGAAATCACACCGATAAGCATTACCTTTAAACTAGTAAAGAAGTTATCTCCTATATCTTCTTCAATGGCTCGCACTTGTGTTCCTAATTGATAGGTTCCTAGGCTGCCCTTGCTAATTTCACTGATGAATTCCCCATAAATTTTTGGCAGTTGTTCCACATTCCATTCTAGACTTTTTTCACCAGCATTGACTTCAATGATGACAGGTAAAGCCGCTAATGTAAGAATTAAGAGGAATATAATAATAATTTGTTGGATGATTCTTGCCACAGTCAATCCCCCTTTAATATCATGAATCTATTTTTCCACTTTCGAATAGTAATTGTCAATAAAATTATGCCAATTCATACAATTAGAATAGTAATTAAAAGCATTTTAATTGAAAAACACATAAAAAAAAGGCCTTATCGGCCAGAATAAATTTTCTTATAATAATAATTCACTCCCCGACTATACCTTTATAAATCCTCCTATTCCTTTGACAATTGAAGAAACTTGATTAACAGCATTCATCATTGACCCTGCTGTATCCACCATTTTATTAAAATCTAATGTACCATCCTGTGTCTTGAAGGAATTCATAACCGACTGAACACCTGATGGCTGTTTCGGAATAAATGATTGCTTAGGGTATGGATTCATATATGGATTTACTGTATTTGGTTGCTTTGAATGACCGTAATATGAATTCGTTTCTGGCTCTAATGGGTTCTGGAAAATACTATGTGCATAACTTTGCTGTTTCTGCTGTCCATAAGGATAAGTTTGATAATTTTGATACATATTTGCCGAGTGAAAATTCGGATTCATCATTTGCTGCTCAGGATAATGAGCTGGATATTGTGGCATATAGGGGGCTCCCCAATTTCCTGGTATGTTTGGGTAATGTGATTGTGCATGCTGTCTACTATGATTCTGATGATTCATTCCGTTATAAGCAGCGTATTGTTCAAAATGTGGTCTATGCCCTCTTCGGCCAAACATAGGCAGACTTCCTCCTTGAAATTTATTCATTACTGTAATTTATGTTCATATTGCCCAGCTTGTGAATAAAGAAAGACGTTGATCAGCAGAGCGCTCTCAGGAAAAATTATGACAAAGCACTTGTCATAATATGAAGTAATCTGTCGGAAGTCTAAATTTTTTAAAAATAATGGACAGCACCCTTTTTATGGTAGGATAAAAAAAAAGAAAAAGCAGTTTACTTAATTTTGAGGAGGGAATTATTTATGAATGTTCACGAACTATCTATGAGGTTTCTTCAAATCCGAAATTACAATCACGAAACTGTAAATGAATTGCTAGATTTCACAAAAAAGGCTTATATTCAAGACGATATTTGTATTAATGTTTATCGGCAGCTTGTTCGTGAGCTCGAAGCTCAAGGGGCCGAAGTGCCAGAAAGCTTCTAACACAGTTCCCAGGATGTTACTCAAAATTAAAGGGAGTCCTATTCTTTAGGACTCCCCTTCTTCTTTAGTTAATAAATAAATGATGTTATTTAAGACATATCTTGCAGAAACAATTGAGCTGTTAAACCTTGAACGGCTCGTATCAGGGAAAAAGGCTTGAACAGATAGAATCTCCACATGCTCATATGTTGAATCAATTTGCTGCATATGAATATTTTTTGGTTTATCTGTTTTAATCCATTTCTCTGCTTCCATTTGCCATTTATCATTAATTTCTTTTACTTCATCCGCAAATGGCTTAACTTCTTCATAGAAATCCCCTTTTTCTCCTGTTTCTTTTGCCTTTACAAACCTATTAGATAATGTTTCAAGATAGGTTAGTAATGTATGAGTAAGCTGCAAAAACTGTTTATATTCTCCCATTTATCAATCATCTCCAATTTAGAAAAGCGCAAGTAGTTCTTTCAATAACAAATAACATAAGACCTTCTAGCCAGAGCAAACTTATGATTTTGTAGCAGTTGCTGCTGAAGCAAGAAGTGAAAAGCGCATGCAACTTAGTTGCCACCGATAGACACTACTCCCCTTGATGTGTAGCATCAATCATATAAGTGCTTGTTCTAATCCCTATCATAAAATAAAAGTAGCTTTTTAAAAAAGCTACTTAGTGAATGGTTTTATTCTAATGTAATTAAAATCCAAGTTCAAGCTTCAGCCCTTTTTTTCGGTTTAATCCATTTGATAGATACATTTCTTCATCGCTTGTTTGTTTCTTATCTATTTTTCTCTCTAAAGCAGTGATTTTATTTTCACAGTCCTTCAAATTTTCTAAATGATTATCCGTCGCATTTTGGCGTGCTTTTGCAAGATTTGCTTCAAGAATATTTTCGAGATCCTCTAACTGATCAGCAATTTCCGCTAACATGTTTAACAACTCGTCCTTTAAAATTGTTTTCTCATTCATTTCTTATAGCCTCCTAGTTCAAGCAGTATATGATCCGAATTTCTCTTTGATTTGTCTTATGTATTCTCTCTAATCTCTCCCTTTCCTTTGCTGCTGACAAAACTAGAAGCGATTCGGCAAAGAAAGAAGTTTTTTTCATCTTATCTTTATATTATTTCGACAATTTCCAAGTTGAATAGGAGAGGCAAAAATTGAAAACGCTAATAGTTGGAGGTGTCAATATGAAAAGACAGGAAAAGCAAAATAAGAGCCAACCAAAAAAATTAGAGGAAAGAAAAACGGGGTATGGGGATAAAAAATTAGAAGGACCAGACCGTCCTTCAACTTAAGTGCAGGAAAAACGGAAATCAGGAAGCATCGATTTCCGTTTTTTTAATGATTATATCTTCTCTTTTAAAAATACTGCCTTGCTTATTTGCTTTTGTTTATCCAAATACCATTTCGTTAGATGGATAGGATGATGATGCTTCACACTGCTATTTATCCATGTTTTCTTTAATCTTACTGAATTTGACCAATCAGTTAATTGGTGGCGATGATGGTTGATAATCGGATAGGCACATCTTAAAAACGGGGTCGTTCTTTTCGGTTTATGAATAAAAAAATGTTCATAGTCATACCTTGACCCTGTATGAACTGTTTTTCGCGCAAACTCATAAAAAGAAGGATACAATCCCTTATTAAATAAAATTTCTGCCAGTCTTTTTCCTAAGTCAATTCGCTTTGAAACAGATTTAAAACCATTTACACTAGCACCGAATAATTCTCCTTTACATGTTGGGAAAAGTACTGCACTAAAATGAAACCAATCTTGGAACAAAAATAAGGGGGATTGAAATATGGATGAGTTATATATAGGATGCTTGATTACAGGCTTTTGGATTATATTTTGTTCATTTATAATTAAAGCGATCATTAGGCGCTGCATATTTCTTTCACGCCAAAATTGCTTCCATTCTCTTACCATGAATGTAGATACATGAAAAAACTTTAATAAATGAAACATTGGACGTTTTATTTTCGTCGAATATTGATAGAGCAGCAATTGAGGATAGGCATCACTGAAAATAAGCCAATTTGCTCGTTCATAAGTAAAAAACAGTTTCTTTCGAAAGTTTTTCTTCAATAACTTTGGAAATAGTGCACCTTTGAGATCACACATATTCCAGCCAGCATTACGAGAAACCATGCTAGCAAGAAAGGACCAAAGAATTTCTGGATTTTGATTATAATAGGAAAAATAAGCATCTGTTCTTGAAATATTATCTAGATTATTTTTATCTGTTTTATCTTTTATTTCATTTATTAATTGAATTTCAGCGAAATCGAGCTGGCCGATAGTCGAATCTTTCTTATCAAACATTGTACAAGTCTCCTCTGAACTCACATATTATTTAACATTTACAATGTTCCTCTTTTTATTCAACCAAATCGAACAGAGTTTTGGTATGATTAGTAGTAGTTTGTGAGGTGACGATGATGAATTTCCATTATCCTAACGGAAAGCGATATATACCAGCAAAGAAGGAGATAATAGGGAGAAAGAAAGAAAAAAAATGGTCATATAGTAATCGAGGCATGACTTTAGAAGAAGATATTAACGAAACGAATGAATTTTATTTGGAGCGCAATATTGCTGTCATTCATAAAAAACCAACCCCTGTTCAAATTGTTCAGGTGAATTATCCGAAAAGAAGTGCTGCAGTAATTAAGGAAGCCTACTTTAAACAAGCTTCCACAACAGACTATAATGGAGTATATAAAGGAAAATATATTGATTTTGAAGCGAAGGAAACACAGAATCCAACATCTTTTCCATTAAAAAACTTTCATACTCACCAAATCGATCATATGGATAAGATTCTTAAGCAAGGTGGAATCTGCTTCATCCTTATACGGTTTTCATTAACAGAGGAAATATTCCTTTTAGAAGCCATCCATTTACTCACATTTTGGCAAAGAATGAAAGACGGAGGAAGAAAGTCAATTACAAAAGAGGAAATAGAAACATATGGTCATCACATTCCACTCGGATTCCATCCCAGAATTGACTATATTAAAAAAATCGATTATCTTTTAAACTCGAACAAATAAAAGTCGAAGCACCTTGTTTAGGAGCCACAAGCATAAGACTGGACAGCAAAAAGGTTGCTCTTTAACCTTATTGATGGACTGGCTTATGACCTCGAGCCCCTAGGTGCTGTAGCTAGACAATGAAAAGTGGAAGCACCTTGCCCAGGGGCGACAAGCATAAGACTGGACAGCAAAAAGGTT
The DNA here is from genome assembly GCF_017874625.1 of Cytobacillus eiseniae. Taxonomy (GTDB): domain Bacteria; phylum Bacillota; class Bacilli; order Bacillales; family Cytobacillaceae; genus Cytobacillus; species Cytobacillus eiseniae. The sequence continues at coordinate 119,911 of NZ_JAGIKZ010000008.1, forward strand.
GCTTTTTAACCTTATTGATGGACTGGCTTATGACCTCGAGCCCCTAGGTGCTGCAGCTAGACAATGAAAAGTGGAAGCACCTTGTTTAGGTACGACACACTTAACAAAAACAAAGTCTTTAGCAATCCAGAAAGGAAGAATAAATATGGCAGAAAAATATCAATCAAGAGAGGAGCGCCGAAAACAGCACTCATCTGCAAAACAAAAGAGTAAAGGAAAAAAACAACCTAAAGGCATTTTTAAACGAATCCTTTTAATTCTTATTGCCCTCGGTATTGCAGGAATGTTGATTGGAGCAGGCGCTTTTGCCTTTATGGTAAAGGATGCACCGAAACTTGATGAGAAAGCATTGAAGGATCCCATTTCATCAAAATTTTTAGATAAGGATGGGAATGCCTTTACAGAAGTAGGCTTGGAAAACCGTGAATATGTAAATTACGAAGACATTCCGAAATTAGTTGAAAATGCCTTCCTTGCTACTGAGGATGTTCGCTTTTATAAACATAATGGAATGGATATTATTCGTTTAGGCGGAGCTGTCCTTGCCAACGTTACACGTGGATTTGGTTCAGAAGGTGCTAGTACGATCACACAGCAAGTAGTAAAAAACTCCTTCTTAAATAACGAAAAGACATTGAGCCGGAAAGCACAAGAAGCATGGCTTGCCTTCCAGCTTGAACGAAAATACACGAAAGAACAGATTTTTGAAATGTATGTCAATAAAATATGGATGGCTCAAAGAAGCCATGGTGTATTAACTGCCTCCCATATTTATTTTGGCAAGGAACTTGATGAATTAGAATTACATGAAGCTGCATTGCTAGCAGGAATGCCGCAAAGTCCAGAAAATTATAATCCATTCAAACACCCAGAGCGGGCTGAGAAAAGACGAAATATCGTTCTTTCGTTAATGAACCAGCATGGATTTATTACGAAAGAAGAAATGGAAGCTGCACAGTTAATCCCTGTAGAGTCCAGCTTAGTTAAGGAAGAGGATCGGAAGCAAAATGATGCTCCATATGATTCTTTCGTTGATATTGTCATCGAGGAAGTGGAAAGGAAATATCCAGATTTAGACATCTCTTCAGATGGGTTAATCATCCATACAACTTTGGACACGAAAGCCCAAGATTATGTTGAAAACATGCTTAATTCTAATGATGTTGTACAATTCCCAAACGAAGAATTTCAAGCTGGAATCACATTGCTTGATACAAAAACAGGAGAAATTCGAGCAATTGGCGGTGGCAGAAATTTAGAGGTAAAACGAGGATTTAACTATGCCGTTGATTCAAGACGTCAGGCTGGATCAACCATTAAACCAATTATCGATTATGGTCCTGCTATTGAATATTTAAAATGGGGAACGTACTATACACTCGATGATAAGCCATACACGTACTCAAACGGGAAAGCTATTAATAACTGGGATCGTAAACATATGGGACAAATGTCATTGCGTGAAGCATTAGCACGATCACGGAATATTCCTGCATTACAAACTTTACAAGCAGTTGGCTTAGATAAAGCGAAGGAATTTACGAATAAATTAGGCATACCTATAGAAGAAGTGTACGAGTCTAGTTCGATCGGTACAGTAAATGTATCGCCATTACAAATGGCTGGAGCATATAGTGCATTTGGAAATAATGGCTTCTATACTGAACCACATGCCATTACTGAAATAGAAATGCGTGATGGAACAAAAATAAATACAACACCTGAATCTGAAGCTGTTATGCAGGATTATACCGCCTTCATGATTTCCGATGTGCTAAAAAGTGTTGTCAAAGATTCATTCGGTACAGGAAAAAGAGCAAATGTTTCAAACCTTCATTTAGCTGGAAAAACAGGTACGTCCAACTATTCATCTGAAGAAAAGGAAAAATGGCAGATTCAAAATGGCGGAGTACCAGATATTTGGTTTGCAGGATATACAACCAATTATACCGCTGCCATTTGGACTGGCTATAAGGACAGAAGCAGCTCGATTGCACCTGGAGACCAAGGAATCGCACAGCTGCTATTCAAGAATCTTATGTCTCATGTCTCTCAAGGAATTGAGACACCTGATTTTACGATGCCGAAGAGTGTTGAGAAAATTGCGATTGAAAAAGGAACAATGCCAGCTAAGCTAGCAAGTGACTTTACTCCAAAGGATCAAATTATTTATGAATATGCTGTAAAAGGTCATGCACCAAAAGAGATCTCGGATGCATACGAAAAATTAGACTTACCTGGAAACTTAGCTGGAACATTTGATGAACTAGCAAATGAAATCTTATTAACATGGGAGTATCCAGAAGAAAGAACAGACGTACAGTTTGAAGTAATCGCATCACTTGATGATGGCGCAGATCAATCATTGCAAATCCTTTCTGAAAAAGGCATTAAGGTTGCAAATCCTGTTCCTGGCGGCATCTACCGTTTTAAAGTTATTGCGATTAGTGGAGAATTACGAAGTGATCCAGCTACTGTAACGGTCGAGATTCCACTACCAGATTTTGATGATGATGAATTTGGAGATGGCGAACCGATGGATGATTATCCAGACGATACTGACGAGAATGAGCAGCCTGGAAACAATGAAAATCCGCCTGGAAATGGTCAAGGAAATGGTCAAGGAAATGGGAATGGAAACGGAAATAGCCAGGGTAATGGAAATCCGCCTGGAAATGTGGACGATCCAGATACTGATGAAAACCCAGAAGGATCTAATGGATAATTAATGAGAATGACATATAGAATAAATAGGTATATTTAACATCGCTAAATATAATAAAAACAGTGTCGAAGCGCATTAGCTTGACACTGTTTTTTTATTAAAATTAGCATTAAATATTTTTGAATTTAAGAATAGTCTCGCGAATTTATCTAGTCCCTCAAGGCTGATCAAGGTGCTTGCACCTTTTTTATCGCCATCTGCTTCACATATTGCTTTTCCATTTCGATTATAAGTTCACTTACTTGTACAAATGAATGATACAATGAGGGTCGCTGAATAATAAACGAGATTCGCTCTTCCATATTTACAGGTTTAACAGCTAGCTTCTCATCGGAAAAACCTTCAGTAAGGTTAACAGGCATAGCATTTCCCCAAAAAACAAACTGCAAAAATAGCCCAATTCCCTTTTTCATTGGTTCGATTGTTTGAGGGTAATTTCTTTCAGCAAACAATCGTTCAAGTTTCTCCTTTTCATTCTGCCATTCTTCCTTTAACTTCGGAATCCATTGTTCAGACATTTCCCAAGGCTTTAAACCATCTATTTTTGCATAAAAGACTGCTTCATAGAGAAAAGGAATACGAAGGTCGATCGTCTGGATAACCTCGTTAGTAATAGTTAATTGATCATCCTGTGAGAAAAAGAATGGATTTTGAAGCTCAGCAGGAATGGAGATGGTTATCTGCTCGTTCATTTAGCACTCTTCTCTTTCATTCGTTTTTTACCTTCTCTGCATACATCTAATAATGGACAAACATCACATTGAGGGTTTTGTGCCTTACAATGGTATCGTCCAAAAAAGATCATTCGATGATGTGTAGCCGACCATTCTTCTTCTGGGACTTTTCTCATTAACGTCTTTTCAACTTCTAACACTGAATCCTTCCATCGACAGAAAGCCAATCTTTTACTGACACGTTCAACATGGGTATCGACCGCGATTGCAGGGATCCCATATGCAACAGAGACTACAACATTTGCCGTTTTACGACCAACCCCAGGCAGCTTTATCAATTCATCTCGATCATTGGGAACGATCCCTTCATACTCATCAAGTAATAATCGGCAAAGTTTTTGAATATTTTTTGCTTTATTGCGAAATAGCCCGATTGATTTAATGTCTCCTTGTAATTCTTCCAATGAGACATTTAAATAATCTTGGGGGGTTTGATATTTTTGAAAAAGATTTTTTGTCACTTTATTTACGAGGACATCTGTACATTGTGCAGATAATGCTACAGCAATGACAAGCTCAAATGGGTTGGAATGATTTAATTCACAATGAGCGTCCGGAAACATTTCACCCATTTGATCAAGGCAAAATCTAATTTGACTTTTAGTTAACATTTCTCTCACCACTTACATTTTTTCATTCATTATTGCTCGAGCCAATTATAAAATGGAACAGATTTTGTCGTTTGATTCATCTCTTCATTTTGCGTTCGATTATTTGATTGATGCTGTCTGAACTTTTTCCCGTAACTCTTGGCTTGTTCTATCGTTTTAATTCCATTCTTCTTCCATTCAAAAAGAATTCTGTCAATATATCGGAAATTGAGTTTACCAGAAATAACAGCCTCTCTTAAAGCTGCTTTTATAATATGTGGATCATGATGGTCATCATCCATCCACATAGCAAGCGATTCACATTCAAATGGGGATAATGGGCGTCCAAATTCCTGTTCAAAACATGTGTATAAATCTGTTTCATTTTTCTGATTTACAAGAACGGCTTCCTGCTTATTTCGAAGCAAAAAGTGTTCAATTAGTTTTTCCCACAACGGTTCTATATTATAAATTTCATGCAAAATCCCGTCACCAGTATGACCTTCTTTAATTTCAATAAATCCTTTTTGAATTAATTTTCGGAGGATATCAGTACAATCTGATACGGATATTGTCATGCGGGATGATAATTCAAAAGGAGTAGGAAATTCATTCCCATTTTCATTAAAGGAGATCACTTGCAATAATAAAACGAGCTCTTGCTCATTTAAATTCATGTCTTTGTACTGGGTAAGTAATTCTGCTGGAATAGTTAAATGGCCTTCCTTGAGCCATTTTAGCAAACTTGTTTTTGACATTTTCGAGACACCTCATAGTTAGTATAGCATGAACAAGCATAAGCTGTAAGGTGAATATATTAGGGACTATTTCCTTTTACTATTGCTTGACTTTATTTTATATAACTAAAAATAAATTGTCCTCCATTCACGAAATGTAAAAAATCCGCAAGAGCGGATTTTTCTACAGACCGAAATATAGTATATATTAATTCCGTTTGCTTTCCACAAATTGATGGATACGCTCTACGGCTTTTTCCAATAAATCCAAGGATGTTGCATATGACAGACGAATATTATTAGGTGCACCAAAACCTGAACCAGGTATGACTGCAACCATTGCTTCCTCTAATAATGCTTGTGAGAAAGCATCCACATCAGAATAGCCAGTTATTTCGCATGCTTTACTTACGTTTGGAAATAAATAAAATGCACCTTGTGGCTTAACGCATGTAAATCCTGGAATCGCCGTAATTTTATCAAATATTGTATTTAATCGCTGTTCAAAAGCATCGCGCATATCATTAAGCATATCCTGTGAACCAGCATATGCAGCAATAGAGCCGTATTGTGCTGTTGTTGTAGGATTGGATGTGCTATGACTAGCAAGGTTTGTCATTGCTTGAATGATTGCTTTATTTCCAGCAGCATAACCAATTCTCCATCCTGTCATGGAATGTGATTTGGAAACACCATTAATAATAATCGTTTGTTCTTTCAATTGTGGCGAAAGCTCCGCGATCGAAACATGCTTATGCTCACCATAAACTAATTTCTCATAAATTTCATCTGAAATAATGAGGACGCCATGAGCAATACATATCTCACCAATAGCTTTTAATTCTTCAGCTGTATAGAGCATACCTGTTGGGTTGCTTGGGGAATTAATAATCATTGCCTTAGTCTTCTCAGATATTACTGAAGATAATTGCTCAGGTGTAATTTTAAATTGATTGTTTTCTTTCCCTTCAACATAGATCGGATTTCCGCCAGCAAGCTTCACTTGTTCTGGGTAGCTGACCCAATAGGGTGTTGGGATGATAACTTCATCCCCCTCATCAAGCAATACTTGAAACAACGTATATAGTGCATGCTTCGCACCATTCGTTACGATTATTTCATTTAGGTCATATTTGATTCCTTGATCCTTTGCAAATTTATTTGCAATTTCTTTTTTCAAAGCTGGAAGTCCTGCAGATGGTGTATATTTTGTATGACCATCATTCATTGATTGTACAGCAGCTTGAATGATATGCTGCGGCGTATTGAAGTCGGGTTCTCCAGCCCCTAATCCAATTACGTCATATCCTTCTGCTTTCAATTCTTTTGCTTTTGCTGTAATTGCCAATGTTGAAGAGGGTGTTAATGCCTTTACTCTTCTTGCTAGCTGAATCTCCATTGTTTTCCTCCACCTATAAGTTTTCAATTTTCTTGCGCCAATCCCCTGTTTTAAAGTCTACATAATAATAATTTATTAAATTTCCGTCAGAACGATAATAAATTTCCCATAATGGAATTTGTTTCTCCATTCCTAGACGGACAGAAATAATTTCCATCGGATTTTTTTCCTCTAATAGTTTAGCTATTGCTTCCTGTTCTGTCACACCGTCGGATTGCTTTCGAACAATAATACTGCCTTCTTTTTCAGGGATCCATACGTAAATATCTTTTCCGTTTTCATTCTTGCCAGTAACAACATAATAAGTTTCTTGTCCATTGTATAAATGAAAATCTTCCGCCACTGTAAGCTCCGTTTCGTTCAATGCCCTTTGAAATGCTTTATCTTCTGCGGTTTTAACAGGCTTTAATGCATTTTGATAAATAATCACACCAGAAAAAAGTACAATTACAATGATGATTACTAATATAATAATTATTTTTTTCATAAAAGTCACTCTTCTTATGTACGATATATTGAAAAAATAGCTTTATTTTCATCTTCTTTATCTAGGGCAAGTCCAAACATTAAGTCTCTTTCTTTTAATGTTCGGTTTAATGCATCAACAATTTTATATAGGTCGGGACTAAGCTGGATTTTTACCGTCGATATGACTTCAATTTTACTTTCCATTTGGAAATTCCTCCTCATTTGCTACATTATTTGCAACTTATATGATTATTTATTTCGGACAAACTATATGTACGTAAGAGCTTAAGCCTTTAATTTTAGTATAACAGCTATGTGAATGGGAATGAATTACGAACATAAATATGCTTCTAATCCACTACGTTATTTTGGCTGCGCAATGCTTGCGCAGCATTTTTTTATAGCCACTCTTTAATCGTTATGATTATTTCTTTTAAATTCTTTTTTTCTACCTGTATAGGCGGGATCGATTGCAAAAAGGCATTTCCATATTTAGTCGTTACTAATCGACGATCAAAAATAAAGATCATTCCGCGGTCATTACGTGTACGAATGAGCCTTCCAAATCCTTGTTTAAATCGAATGATCGCTTCGGGCAGCGAGTAATCTGAAAATGGATTGCCGCCACTTTGCTTAATTTGATCACATTTGGCCGCCGTGATCGGTTCATCTGGAGGTGAAAAGGGCAATCGCACGATAATTAAGCTCGTTAAATCTTCTCCAGGAATATCAATCCCTTCCCAAAAGCTACTCGTTCCTAATAAAATCGCCTTTTCAAACTTCTGAAAGTTTCTTGTTAATCTTGAGCGGCTTCCACTTGAAATGCCTTGGGCAATAATAGCAAAATCATGAAGAAATCCAGACTCTTTTATTAGCTCATATGTTTTTCTCAGCATTTCATGCGAAGTAAACAATATAAGCATTCTCCCCTTTGTCTCCTCTGCTATGGAAATAATATGCTCAGTAATCGAAGCGATATATTCATCAAGCGGAATTGTGTTAACTTCTGGTAAATCCTCAGGAATAATCAATTTCACCTGTTCTTCATATTCAAATGGAGATTGAATTTGCAATGTTGAACAATCCTCAATCTGTAGCCCTAGTTCCTTTAACATATAGTTAAAAGAATTTTTCACTGATAATGTGGCAGAGGTAAGCACGACGCTTTTTTTCAAATTAAAAAATTGCGTTTGCAAATAGCTGCCTACTGTAATAGGCTGAGAAAAAATAGTCGTTGAATTTTGAACTGCTCGCATATCAATCTCAATCCATGAAACAAATTCATTCGTAGGATGTAGAAACATCTCTTTGATCGCAGCAGCTATTTCTATTAATTCATCATTTAATGTGATTAGCTCCTCCAATGATGCTTTTTCGCGAGAATTAAGTAATTCCTTCTTTGTTTTGACTAAATTTAGTCTTGCCGAAATCACTTCATTGAAATCCTTAATCAAGAAGAAAAATCGCTCTGCACTCGTTTGAAGTGCAAGCCATTCAGCATTTGCTTCATCAGCCTCTAACCGGCAGCTTATCCGATTGTATTTATTTGCTGATCTTGATTTCTTTTTCGTATAAATAGCAACCACTCTAAAAAATTCATCCATTTCATCGTTTAATGCTACAATCATTTGATTGACTTCAAATGAATGAACGAGCTCATGATTGTTCCATTCGGGTTTTTCTAAAATTTGTTCAAGCTTAAATAATAATTGCTTCTGCTCCATGAGACCAATTTGGCTTATGAGCATACGGGTAGCTAAATAATCCAATGTCAAACCAAAATGTTTGCCTGATACTTTCACAAAATGATGTCCTTCATCTATTATCACATGGCTATATTCAGGCAATATTTTATTGTCTGCAACTACATCCGTTAATAGCAATGAATGATTGGTAATAATGAGATCTGCTTTCTGAGCTCTTTTCCTTGCCCGGTAATAGAAATCTCTTGAAAGCCATGTTTTATTTGTCATAAAAACGGCTTCATCATTTTTAATCTTATTCCAATAAAGCACACCACCACTTGATAAATTTAGCTCATCCATATCCCCATTATTTGTCTCAGTCAACCATACGAGAATTTGCATTTTCGTTAAAATTGTATCGTAATTATCATCGAGGTCTCTTAAGCTTTGCTCAAACTTAGCTAAGCTAATATAATGGCTTCTGCCCTTCAGCAAGGCAGTATTAATTGAAAATGGAAGCATCTTTTCCAATTTAGGAATATCATTGGAAAGTAATTGCTCTTGCAGCTGTGTTGTATATGTGCTGACAACGATCACTTGTCCTTTATTCCGTCCATAAATTGCAGAGGGGATTAAATAGGCTAATGATTTTCCGACACCAGTCCCCGCTTCAATCAACCCATGCTTTTCCTGCGAAAACATTTCATAGACTGTATCCATCATCGAAAATTGTCCATATCGGGTTTCAAAATGTGGAAATGCCTTCTTAAGCATTTCCCCCTTTTCAAAATGACTCAATGGAAAATGAATTTGTTCTTCATTCACTAGTTCTTTGTGGATTGGAACTTTTTTAAGAGCAACTCCATTGTGAACCTCAAGATCATCAGGAAGGGTTTCTATCGAAGTCTCTTTTTTTACAATTAATTCATCTAAAAGCAAATCTAAATCACTTTTCAAGCCGCTTGAAAGCTTTTCAAGCTGTTTTAATGTAATTAGCGGCAAATGTTGGAGCCGGCCTAATAATAGTAGAAGCAGCTCAGCAGTTACGTATGCATCACTATCTGCCTGATGTGGACGTTCATGCTTTAATCCTTCTCTTATCGCAAGCTCAGACAACTGGAAGCTATCTGCTGTTGGTATTAATACTCTCGACATTTCCACAGTATCTAAAACAGGGCCATAAAAGCCATTGTAACCCGCCTCAATTAATTCTTCTTGTAAAAAGGAAAGATCGAAAAGAACATTATGAGCAACAAAATATGCACCTTCTAATAAAGTGAGTACTTTAGGAGCTATTTCCGAAAAAACAGGTGCATGTTCAACCATTTCGTCATTTAACCCTGTTAATTCTTCAATAAAAGGAGGAATTGACTGTAATGGATTAATAAGTGAAGAATATTCCTCACTAATTTGTCCGTTTTCAATGACAACTGCCGCAAATTGTATTATTTTATCGCCCTTCTTAGGGGCGTTTCCTGTTGTTTCTAAATCGACAACAACATATTTATTACCCATCTTACACACCTCAAACCTTCAGTCAATCAAACGGTATCATAAAAACGGAAAAAGAAAAAGATATATAGCTCCCTATTTCTATTTTTAGCTACATTTCCATGTATTCATACCTAGAAAAGCGGAGGCGACTGATTTGACCCGACAAGCATAAGACAAGCTGGATGGAAGGTTGTTTTTTAACCTTCTAGCCAGATTGACTTATGACCTCGAGGGGCAAGGAGCCGGAGCTAGACAATGAAAAGCGGAGGCAACTGGTCTGACCCGACAAGCATAAGACACTATCTACTCTTTTAAATAAATATGCTGACTAGATTGTCTAGTCAGCACATTTATTTAAAAAATCGTTCTTTCAGGCTCATGATCAATCATTTGTTTAATGCGATTATTCTCATCCATAATGGCCACTTTTGGTTTATGTGTATGGATTTTTTCTTCTTCGACCATGGCATAAGAAATAATAATAACGATATCTCCCTTTTGAACGAGTCTTGCGGCAGCTCCATTTAAACAGATTACACCGCTTCCTCTTTCTCCTTCGATGATATACGTTTCTAATCTTGCTCCATTATTATTATTAACGATTTGTACCTTTTCATTTGGAACCATGCCTACAGCATCAAGGATATCAGCATCAATCGTGATGCTTCCTACATAATTTAAATTTGCTTCTGTTACAACAGCGCGGTGTATCTTCCCGCTCATCATGGTGCGGAACATGATGTTTCCCCCTAATTCTATTCTAAATTCAATATAAGATTATCAATTAAACGTACGTTAGAGAACTTTACAGCCAATGCAATGATTACCTTTCCTTGTAATGATGGAAGCTCCTTCAGCATCGGATAGGAATACATTTCGATGTAATCAATGACTCCATCCGAATTTTCCGTAATCATGCCTTCTATAACCGATGAAATCATTTTCGGATCTCTCTCACCTTCAAGAATAAGTCGTTCTGCATGTAATAAGCTTTCATATAGAACGGGCGCCTGCTCACGTTCTTTTTCTGTTAAACGGACATTTCTTGAGCTTTTAGCAAGCCCATCATTCTCGCGTACAATTGGTACAGGAATAATTTCAATTGGAAAATGAAAATCATTCACTAACCCCTCTACAACGGCAAGCTGCTGAGCATCTTTTAAACCAAAATATGCACGGTCAGGCAGAATAATATGAAATAGCTTCGTCAATACGGTTGCTACACCATCGAAATGGCCCGGTCGTGACTTTCCACATAATACGTCTGTTCTTTCATTCACTGTTACTGTAACAGAAGATGGGCGCGGATACATTTCTTTAACAGAAGGATAGAAGATATAATCGACATGTTGCTCGTTTGCAAGCATACTGTCATGCTCAAAATCCCTTGGATAGGAATCAAGGTCCTCATTTGGACCAAATTGAAGCGGATTAACGAAAATACTAATGACAACTAGATCATTGTCTTTTCGAGCTTGTTTCATCAATGCTAAATGGCCTTCATGCAAAAAACCCATTGTTGGAACATAGCCGATTGATTTCCCGTTTTTCCGCTCCTTATTCATTATCGTTTGCATTTCATCTATGGTTGTAATAACTTTCATGCTTTCCCTCCATACAAATTCAACAATTCCTCTTCTTTCATTGAAAAACTATGGTGTTCCTCAGGGAATGTCCCCTCTTTTACATCTGTAATATAGGATTTTACCCCTTGCTCAGTGACTTCATTAAGGTTTGCGTATTGTTTAACAAATTTAGGCACCCTATTCACCCCATATGTTAATACATCATGATAGACGAGTACTTGTCCATCTGTATGAACACCTGCACCAATGCCAATTGTCGGAATACGAATTGATGTGGACAATTCTTTCGCCAGCTGTTTTGGCACACATTCAAGGACAAGCGCCAAAGCTCCTGCCTCTTCACATTTTTTTGCATCTTCCATTAGCTTTCTTGCCGCTTTTGCATTTTTCCCTTGCACACGGTAGCCTCCTAGGACACCAACCGATTGAGGCGTAAGTCCAAGATGAGCAACAACAGGAATCCCCGCTCTAGTTAAAGCTTTGATTTGATCAATTACTTCATCTCCGCCTTCAACTTTGACCGCATTTGCTCCTGTTTCTTGCATAATTCTAGCACCATTCAACAGTGTATCCTTCGTGGACAGATGGTAGCTTATAAATGGGAGATCTACGACAATGAATACGTCCTTCGCACCGCGCTTTACCGCTTTTGCATGGTGGATCATATCTTCCATTGTAACTGGAACAGTTGAGTCATAGCCTAAGACGACCATCCCAAGTGAATCTCCAACTAGAATCATATCTACTCCAGCTTGTTCAGCAAGCTTAGCTGATGGGTAATCATACGCTGTGAGCATGACAATTTTTTCCCCGTTCTCTTTCATCTTTACAAAATCGGTTGACTGTTTCATTTCATGTCCTCCTTTTTTAAGGAAGAGGGCGATATTGTAGGGAGAGCTTTATCAAAATATAAAAATCCTTCTAAAAAAAGCAGAAGGATTGTAAGGTTAGCTCATCATTTGCGATTCATCCCTCTGTCCCGGTCCATTTTCGGATCTAGGCAGAAAATCATTTTAATTGAATAGAAATAATGGTGCAGTTCAACAAATGGATACTGCCCGAAAAAAACAATTTGTTTTTCAAATAGAGTATAACAAATAGCGAGTTGAATGAATATAAAAACTTTATTTATTTTTCTAGTTCAATATCAGCTGAATACACATGATGAAGCTCACCTAGGTCATCTTCAATTATTAGGACGCCATCCTCAGTAATTCCTTTTGCTTTACCTGTGATGCTTCCCGTGAGCATTCTAGCAGTTATGTTCTTTCCAATGCTAATTGCATAGCTTTCCCATAATAATTTAATTGGATAGAACCCTTTATCTAAATAAAGTAAATAAAGCTTTTCTAATTTATATAGGACTTCTTTGATTAACTCTGCTCGTTCTAGCTTTTTTCCTAATTCAATGGATAGTGAAGTAGCAATGGACTCTAGTTCTTCAGGATAATCCTCCCTCTGTTGATTCACATTGATACCAATTCCAATAATGACGGAAATGATTCGATCTGCATCAGCTTGCATTTCAGTAAGAATCCCTGTTAGCTTCTTCCCATTCAGCAGAATATCATTTGGCCATTTTATTTGAGGTGTTACATTCGTTAATTCCTCAATTGCTTGAACAATTGCAACTGCTGTAATTAGTGTCAGCTGTGGTGCTTTCGCAGGAGGAAGATTCGGTCTTAAGATGACGCTCATCCATATGCCTGAATATTTAGGAGAATGCCACTTACGGCCCATTCTCCCTTTTCCAGCTAACTGCTCCTCTGCAATGACAATCGTCCCTTCAGGTGCCTCTTCTAATACGAGACGCTGGGCAATTTTCTGTGTCGACTCCACACTTTCCTCATAATGAATATGCCTGCCAATAAAGTCTGCTTTCAATCCAAGTCGAATTTCATCAGCAGAGACACGCTCAGGCGTATGAATAATTTTATAGCCCTTCCTTCTAATCGCTTCGAATTCAAAGCCTTCCTTCCGTAATTCCTCAATATGTTTCCAGACAGCTGTTCTTGAACATCCGCTTAAATCAGCTAAGCGCTGCCCAGATACATATTCATCCTCACTCGTTGAAAATACATCAAGCAGCTTTTTTCTTAGCTCTGTTTGCATTTGTCTAGCCACTCCTTAATTGATTCCTTATGGTTAGATATTTTTTGATTAATCACAGCCTCTTCCACCTGATTAATTGTTTCTTTAATCCATGGACCGGGCGTACGTTGAAACCAAGTTTGCAAATCTGTTCCTGTTACTTGTAATTCGCTCCGATTTTTAATTGCAAGACTTTCATATTGATCGATAAGTCGTTCTACATGCTTTGTTCCCTCAGTTATCTTATGTATAGTGTTAAATAGTTTTTCAACTGCAAGAACTGCTTCTTTTCCGGCATGATAAATCGTCTCATCCGTCCATTTTTTATCCACTCGAAAATAGAGCCATCTCACTATATGCTGAATATATTTAATTCTTTTCATTGGCAGCTTCCAGCTTTTCAAAAAATTTATTCTTCCCTTTTCATCCAAGCTGAATTGATAAATAATAAGCCCCCACATTTCCTCAATCGTAAGTCTGGAGCAATCATATGTAAGCACGTGGGCTAATTCATCTTTTCGTGATGTCAAATTCGGCAAATACTGGTAAAGGCCTGTTATACAGATCATTTTTAATGCTTCGATACGGTTTTCTCCAGCAAGAAGTTTTTCAAACTCTACTAATTTCCTTTCCGTAGAAATATGCTCAAGTAAAGGAGCATACGTAATAAGGGCCTCTCTTGTTGATGCTTCGATTTCAAAACCGAGCTGACTATAAAATCTGACAGCACGCATCATTCGCAGGGCATCCTCCTGAAAACGTTCCTTTGCCTTTCCTACCGTTTGAATCGTTTGATTCTCTATTGCTACCTTTCCTTGAAAGGGGTCAATCAATTGTCCTTCCTTATCCATTGCTATCGCGTTCATTGTAAAATCTCTGCGCTGCAAATCTTCCTCTAGTGAACGAATAAATTTCACTTCTTTTGGGCGTCTGAACGCTTCATATTCAGCCTCTGATCGAAAGGTTGTTACTTCGTATGGGATCCCATGAAATAAAACGATGATTGTTCCATGCTCTACCCCAACATCAATCGTTTTCGGAAAAATTGCTTTGATTTCCTGAGGGGTTGCTGAAGTAGCAATATCTACATCAGAAATTTCTCGTTCGAGTAATAAATCTCTAACAGAACCACCAACGAAATAAGCTTCAAAACCAGAAGCTTCAATTTCGATTAATAGTTGTTTAGCAGCTAAAAAAGGGTCCTTCATTTGACTTCACCATTCTTTATTAGATCATAATAAATTTTTTCATATTGGGAAACAACAAAGGTTGATCCAAAATTTCTATAAGCTGTGTTTACTGCTTCCACTGAAAACTTTTGATGCAGGCTTTCGTCTAATAGCAAGGAGGCTCCCTTTTCAGCAATGGTTTCGATATCTCCTAATGAACATAAATAGCCGTTCTTGCCATCATTAATCACCTCAGGAATTCCTCCAACATTTGTCCCAATACAAGGAACACCACAAGCCATCGCTTCAAGCGCAACAAGACCGAAACTTTCCTTTTCAGAGAGGAGAAGCATAAGATCACTCAGTGAATATAATTCTTCTAAATTATCTTGTTTTCCAAGAAAAATCACTTTCTCACTTATTCCTAATTGATTGACAAGCTTACAGATCGAGTTCATTTCAGGTCCATCACCGACAAGAAGCAGCTTAGCAGAAACGGATTCAGCCATAATCGCAAAGCTCTTGACAACATCTTGTACTCTTTTGACTGCACGGAAGTTAGACACATGTATGACGACCTTTTCTTCATTTAAAATACCAAATTCCTTCCGTAAATAAGAAGAATCAGTTAGCCGATAAACCCGCTCATCAATAAAATTATAGACAACGTCAATCGGTTTATCTGGTTTAATGACATCATATGTTTGGGCAACTAATGATTTTGATACTGCTGTTACTGCATCCGATTTCTCAATTCCAAATCGGATCGCTTCTGTAAGTGAAGAATCATAGCCTAAGACAGTAATATCTGTCCCATGTAATGTAGTAACAATTTTTATTTCTTTATTGCACATTTGTTTTGCAAGTATTGCACATACTGCATGAGGAATGGCATAGTGAACATGTAAAAGATCAAGGTTTTCCCGATTAATTACTTCTGCCATTTTACTAGCTAAAGCAATATCGTAAGGTGAATATTGGAATACAGAATACTGATTAACTTCTACTTGGTGATAGTAAATATTAGGGTTCATTTTATTTAAGCGAAATGGCACACTTGAAGAAATAAAGTGGATTTCATGTCCACGCTCCGCCAGCATTTTTCCTAGTTCGGTTGCAATTGCACCTGACCCGCCTACAGACGGGTAACAAGTAATACCAATTTTTAATTTTTTCTCTTTCATTCTGCATCTCCAAATAAATCATCATTTAAAATGAGTGGTTTCTTGCGTTTAAAGCCTTCCGCATATTTAACACCCGCTTGATTGCCAAACAATCTTTCTCTTGCTTCAATCATTTCAACATACCCATTCACTAATGGGGTGTCGAATGTTTCAGTCGTTTTTGTGAATTGGCTTTTATATGCTTGCAGGCTAGCAATCTTCTGCTCCATAAATAAGGAGATATCAACGACAAAGTCTGGCTCATGAAAGCCATTGATCATATAATAAAAAGAATTTCTAACTTTATAAGGCATGAAATCTTCATCTGTCTGAAATTTTTTAATTCCCGCAGAAAAGATCGCTTCATCAACAAGTTGAGCACAATTCCCATGGTCTGGGTGACGATCCAGGAAATACGGAGCAAAAATAAGCTCCGGCTGATATTTCCGTATGACGCCAGCAATTTTTCTTATGTATTCCTCTTTAAAAAATAAACCTCTATCAGGTAAATCAAGGGTTTCTCTGACCTCAGCACCTATTATATTTGCAGCCAGCTTTGCTTCTTCTTGTCTAATTTCCACCGTGCCATTCGATGAGAGTTCTGCCTTTGTTAAATCACAGATGCCAATTTTCTTGCCCCTGGCAGCAAATTTGGCAATTGTTCCACCCATGCCAATTTCCACATCATCTGCATGGGCCCCAAAGGCAAGGACATCAAGCTTAATTGTTCTCAATTATTTCACCACTTTTGCCATTTACAATCGTTCTCCAAGCTAAATCCCCACGCTCAAGGCCTTTAATCAAAATTTCTGCTGTACCTAAATTCGTTGCAAGTGGAACAGCGTAAACATCACATAAGCGTATCAATGCAGTAATATCCGGCTCATGTGGTTGAGCAGTTAAAGGGTCTCTGAAAAAAATGACAATATCCATTTTATTATTTGCCACCAATGCCCCAATTTCTTGGTCCCCACCGTATGGACCTGATTGAAATCGATGAACAGTCAAGCCTGTTTCATTCATGATTCTAGACCCAGTTGTTCCAGTTGCAAACAAGTTATGATTAGACAAAATCCCCTTATATGCAGTTGCAAAGCCAACAAGCAAATCCTTTTTATTATCATGTGCAATTAACGCTATATTCATAGTTGTCCCCCTATTCTATAATGTTTTCAAGTCCATAGACTAATGTATCAAGATTCATGACTGTATCAACAGAAAGTTTTATACCAGACATAAATGAAGCACGATTATAAGAATCATGACGAATCGTCAATGTTTGTCCTGCTGAACCAAACATCACTTGCTGATGCGCGATCAAGCCGGGCAAACGGACAGAATGAATGTGCATGCCATCAAATTCTGCTCCTCTTGCTCCATTCATTGTTTCCTTCTCATTCAAATGGCCTTGTTTCTTACTCTTTCTCACTTCCGCAATCATTTCTGCTGTTTTCACTGCTGTACCAGAAGGTGCATCAAGCTTCTCATCATGATGAAGTTCGATGATCTCAACATCTGAGAAATACTTACCTGCTAATTGAGCAAATTTCATCATCAAAACAGCACCAATAGCAAAATTAGGTGCAATGACGCAGCCTAGCTCTTTTTCCTTACAAATGATCTCTAATTCTTTTAAATTTTCTTTCGTAAATCCAGTCGTGCCCACGACAGGTCTAATTCCAGATGCCAAAGCAGCTTTTGTATGATGCATTCCAAATTCAGGTGTCGTTAAATCAATAAATACATTGGCAGCAGTCTTCTGAAAGCATTCTTCTATATTCGAGAATATTGGAACATCTAGGCCATGAAACCCGTCAAAATCACTTAATAATCCGCCATCATTTTTATGATCGACAACTGCTGCTAGATGGTAATTTTCCGTTACTTGTACGAGTTTCACTGCCTCTCTCCCCATTCTTCCGCGAGGTCCAGCAATTACAATATTGATTTTTTCCATTCCACTTCTCCTCTACTCCTCATTTCTTGTCCAACGGTCTTTATCACGAGTATTGAATTTATTCATCACCATATCATGTGCCTCTTCAAGATCAATATTTAATGAATTAGCTAAGCAAATGAGTACGAACAGCATATCACCCATCTCTTCCTCAATCGCTTTCTCTGTTTCTGTTGATTTTTTTGGCTTTTCTCCGTATTGATGATTTACTTCTCTTGCAAGCTCTCCTAATTCCTCTGTTAAACGAGCAAGCATCGCTAGAGGACTGAAGTATCCTTCTTTAAATTGACCGATGTATGTATCTACTTCTGCTTGAAGTTCTTTCATTGTTTTCCTAGACATTTCAATCACCCTTTTTGATTGTTTTCCTTCTATTATGTTAGCTAATCAACGATTTATTTACAAACATTTTTATTGCCCATCATTTCTTTAGTGGACAAACTTGACTTTAACCACATATTACAGGCACAATTATCTAGATAAAAACGAGGCATTGGAGGTATTTATATAAAAATGGGACTAAAATTTAAAAATATATTTTTTATCCTTTTAGGATCTGCAATATTTTCATTTGGTATTGTTCATTTCAATATGCAGAATAACTTATCAGAAGGCGGATTTACTGGAATTACTTTATTATTATATTTCCTTTTCAATTGGGATCCATCTTATACAAACTTAATTTTAAATATCCCTCTCTTTTTCGTGGGTTGGAAACTACTTGGCCGTAATGTATTTTTATACACAATTATCGGAACAGTAAGTGTTTCAATATTTTTATGGATTTTTCAAAGGTACCAGATTAATATGCCCTTAAGTGAAGATTTAACATTAGCAGCGTTATTTGCAGGAGTATTTATCGGTGTAGGTCTTGGTATTATCTTTAGATTCGGTGGAACAACTGGTGGAGTAGATATCATTGCACGTTTAGTGAATAAGTATGCAGGCATCAGCATGGGGAAAACAATGTTTATGTTTGACTTTGTCGTCATAACTGTTTCCTTAATCTTTTATTTATCCTACCAAGAAGCAATGTACACACTTGTTGCTGTTTTCGTTGGTGCACGAGTGATTGACTTCATCCAGGAAGGTGCATATTCTGCAAGAGGTGCCATGATTATATCTGAGTTTAATGATGAAATTGCCAATAAAATCTTAAATGATATGGAACGTGGTGTAACAGTGTTAAAGGGCCATGGTTCCTTTACAAAAAAGGAACGAGAAGTGCTTTATTGTGTAGTTGGTAAAAATGAAATCGTTAAATTAAAAAATGTGATCACTTCTGTCGATCCTCATGCTTTTGTATCTGTTAGTGTTGTCCACGACGTCCTTGGTGAAGGATTTACTTTAGACGAAAATAAAAAACCGATTGAACATTAAATTGGCACCATGATTATGATACGAAGAAACGACAAAAACCAGCCAACACGGCTGGTTTTAATCATTTCTTTGCATCCCTGTATAAATTAAAATGAGACGAAGCAGTTCCATTACAGCTACTGCTGCTGCAGCAACATATGTTAAGGCAGCTGCATTTAATACTTTCTTCGTTTCTCTCTCTTCTTCATTCCGGATAATCCCAAGTGAGACCACTTGCTCCATTGCACGATTGGAAGCATTGAACTCCACTGGCAATGTGATAAGTTGAAATACAACAGCTGCGGCCATGAAGAGAATTCCTAGGAGAACAAACCCACTGTAGCCTGCAAGAAATCCGATCATAATAAGTACCCACGAAAAATTCGATCCGATATTCGCTACTGGAACGAGTGTATGGCGAAAACGTAAAAAAGCATAATCCTGTTGATCCTGGATCGCATGTCCAACTTCATGTGCAGCAATTGCTGCAGCTGCAACAGAATAACCATGGAAATTAGCCGATGATAAGCGAACTACTTTTGAACGTGGATCATAGTGATCCGTTAGATGCCCACGAGTCTCTTCCACACCTACATGATACAAACCGTTCTCGTCTAAGATTTTTCTTGCCACTTCTGCTCCCCTAGTATGTGAAGAAGAAGGGACTTTTGAATATTTTTTATATGCGCCTTTTACCTTCATCTGTGCCCATAGCGGCACTAATATAATAATGGCAAAATAAATGATGTATGCACCCATTTTCTACCTCCTGCTAGTCCGTACTTGCTGTCAAAACACTATGTTTATTAGTGTTATTTTATTCAAATAGAAAAATGAAGTCAATTTTTTTGCCCTCTCGAGCGATTCTTTTCCCTGCTTTTTTCTCGATCACCTTTATATTTTCTCCATCCTACATACGATAATGTAAGAATAATGATACTTCCTGTTGATATAATTACCCACCAGAGAGAGGGATCTGCTTCATCATCAGACATTTGATCAAATAAAATTTGTAAATCAGCTTCTAATGCTTCAAGTTCCTGTTGACTAGCCTCATCTGCTAGAACTTGCAGTCGATAGCTATCAATAAAGTGAATTCTTGTATCCAATCTTTGAATTTGTTCAATATCTACATTAATTTTCATACTCGGATATATGACATCATAAAGAGACAAAAACGTATTCAATTGTGAATGAAAATGCTCCTTATCTCCACTATATACCGCTTCTTTCACCTCACCAAATACAGTCATTATCGGAGATTCCATTTCTGTCCAAAGTGGTTGATTGGGGGATGTAATTGCATCCATCACAAGTCGAAATTTTGTGACACGATTAATTTTTTCATTATGATTGATCGTTCCATTTGCTGTAGCCTGAACGGCCTCATCATATGAGTTCGTTATAATCCGAAGTTCATCCGCAGTCAATGGCCTTCCTTTTCCTGATTGACTGATTTGTTCGGAAAAATAATCTAGAAGCCTTTTAGCGTCTTCATATCTATGTAGCTTGACCATTTGAAGTGCTTCGTCTGATAATTGTTCCAATCTATCAATAGGTGTTGTTTCTTCTGCAAATCCTATTGTTGGCAATAAAAGAATAATCATTATAGCAATCAACAATCTTGCTTTCATACTTGTCCCCCCTCAAACTACTATTAAATATGTATGAGAGATTGGACAAGGTTAGACCAGAAATCAACGAGAGTTGTACTAAACCCGGAAGAATTCCCTATCTATTTATATCTAGTTGAAAGTGATTTTTTCTAATGCATAAATAAGCAGTAAGCCCAATAGAAGCCATACTTAACCAAAATGTAAAATACCCGATTTGAGGAATGTATAAATCTAGATGTGAATACTGTGGCAACATAAAGAAGACATAATCAATCACATCATTATGTAAAGTCCAAATAGCTGCAACAACTAGATGCCATACTTTCATCCGATAGAATGGAGAATAAAGCACTCCTTGAATTGCCATTGCACCATGAGAACCAATTAGCATTAGACCAATCCAATCAAGCTCCCCTGTTACATTAAACACTAATAAATTCATTACAACAGCCCATATTCCATATTTAACTAAAGTGATAATAGCTAATGCTTCAAATAATGGCCAATTTTTGCCTAATAAAAAGGCAATTAAAACAAAAACAAAGAAAAGACTCGCCGTTGGACTATCAGGAACAAAAGGTAAAAAGATTGCAGGTGTTTCAACAAGCTGATACTTATACCAATCATATCCATAAATAGTACCTGCAATGTTAATAATTAATAGGAGCCACAATACTGATCGATTTGCTAAAATCGGATAAACCCACTTCATTTTCGCCCTCTTTTCTATTAAATATTTCTATTCTTCACTATATCATATTGATTTTAATCATATTCATACAATCAACAAAAGAAGCTGACGAATTCGCCAGCTTCTTATTAGTTATTTACTTGTTAAGCCAGAAATAAATTCTGCTAATTTGTCAAACTCTTCGTCACTGCCAGAAAATAATCCCGCTGGCATTGCGCCTCTACCATTAGTAACAACATCTTTAATCTCATCAGGAGTTAACCCAGTATCAATTAAAGCAGGTGATCCTGCTCCGCCTGTTAAGTCTCCGCCATGACAAGATAAACAAGTATTCGCTTCTAAAATCTTGTAGCCTTCAGCTTCAGTATCGATGTCTACTTCTGCTACAATTTTCCCTTGGTTTGCAGCAGCTTCCCAGTCATGGTTAGCAACTGATTCCCAAGTCAAATATGTAATACCTGCTACAGCTAATAGCATAAAGCCTGTTGCTAATGGACGCTTAGATGGACGACGCTCAGGTCCTCGGTCAATAAATGGAGCAAGCAATAATGCTCCGAATGCTAGACCTGGAATGATAAGTGCACCTACTATATTAAATGGACCAGATGCATAAGTATACTTAAGCAATTGGTATAAGAATAAGAAATACCAGTCTGGTAGTGGAATATATGCTGTGTCACTTGGATCCGCTATTTTTTCAAGCGGAGGCACATGAGCAATTGTCAAACATAAAAATCCGATCAAGAAAACAGCGCCTATCATCCATTCCTTTAATAGGAAGTTTGGCCAGAAAGCCTCTGTTTTCCCTGGGTATTCCGAATAATCTTTCGGAATGTTCGGTTTACGTTCAGCAGAAACACGAGAGTCTCCTACGAATTTCATACCTTTACCACGATGCATTGGGCGATTCCCCCTCCTTTATCAAAAAAATCCTCTACAAATATTTTTACAATGGGCCAGAAATACCTTGTTTACGAATCATCACAAAGTGAGCTGCCATTAATGCAAACAATGCTGCTGGCAAGAAGAATACGTGGATCGCAAAGAAACGAGTAATCGTTTGCGCACCAACGATATCTGCTGATCCAGCAATAAGGATTTTCAGATATTCCCCGATAAACGGAACAGATTCAATAATTTGCATTGTAACCTTCGTTGCAAATAATGCTTTCATATCCCAAGGTAATAAGTAGCCTGTTAAACCAAGTGCAAGCATAACGAAGAAAATCAACACTCCGACAACCCAGTTTAATTCACGTGGCTTCTTGTATGCCCCTTGGAAGAATACGCGTAACGTATGTAGGAACATCATTACGATAACTAAACTTGCTCCCCAATGGTGCATTCCACGAACAATTTGTCCAAATGCAACATGGTTTTGTAAGTAATACACGGATTCCCATGCATTTTTGATATCTGGAACATAATACATTGTTAAGAACATTCCAGATAAAATTTGAATGACAGTAACGAAGAACGTAAGTCCACCGAAACAGTAAACAAAAGCAGAAAAATGATGTGCAGGGTTAACATGCTCAGGCACCTCATGATCCGCAATATCGCGCCATAAAGGCGTAATATCTAAACGTTCATCAACCCAATCATAAATCTTGTTTAACAATGATTACGCCCCCTTCTTTGGCTCAGCTTTACCTAGATGCAGGTAACCGTCTTTTTCAATGTAAGGATATACATCAAGTGGTGCAAATGGTGGTGTTCCCGGTACATTTGTGCCATCCTTCGTATATAATCCTCCATGACATGGACAATAGAAATGATTCTGGTTAGCTTTGTCTGAGTTCCAGTCAACAACACAGCCCAAATGCTTACATACAGGTGAAAGTGCAACAATTTCTCCCTTATCATCCTTATACACCCATGCAGTTCCTGTCTCTTCAGATGTATACCATGCATCTTGTTGTTCAAATTTGAAATCAACACGAGTTGGTACATCCGTGATATCTGCAACCTTTTGTTGAGTAGGAATGAAATCACTTGATGCTTTTGGTTGTAATACTGGATCAACCGCAAAGCGCACCATTGGCATTAACATTCCAGCCGCCATGAAGCCGCCGACACCTGTAAGTGTATAACTTAGGAATTGACGTCTTGAAACTTTATTTTTGCTCATACTTTTCCCCCCTCTATTATGAAGTTAAGTCCAACGGACAAAATTCAACACAATATAAAACTAGGACATAACCATGATATATCAATCTTTATTGAAGGTCAATACAATCCTTTGACGAAAACATGTCAACTGTGTGACTAAAATTGCCGCTTATTCAGCTGATTGCCATTTTTGTAGAAATAAACTTAGCAGCTGCTTAACCTGATCCTCAAGTATGGATGTTCGATAATTTTCATCCATATGTTCTAACGGCAAAGATGGCAGCCAAATAAGTCCACCGTCTAGCTTATTCTCTACCGCTTTCCAGAAGCTATCTGAAGTGAGGTAGAAAACATGTGTAAAGTCTTTGGCATATAATTCCTTCTCCCACTCCTTCAAGTCGCTAACAAGCTTGTCCTCACTATTACCTTTTAAATATGAAAAGCCTGGAAGCATAATTAATCTTCCCCTAAATTGTCTCTCCAATTGAATACTTAACAAAGAAATGAATTCTGACATTGCAACACTTTGTTTTACGTCATTGCCTAAAGATACTGGCAACAACGGAAGGACTATTGTATCCACATATTCCTTCGATTTCAAATACATTTCTATATCCTGTGATACCCACTTCATCCATTTCACTCCATAACATAAATTTGTCCCATTGAACCTATTTACATACAATAAATCTACTGTTTAATGTACCTTATTCATCATACCATTATAAATGGTCAGCTCAAAAGAGGATTTGTGTACAAAATAAAAAATAAAAGCTTGCTAAATTAGCAAGCTTTTATTTCTATTTAGAAAACTATAAATTCGCATTTTGTGTATAGCTTTGTGAATAAGTATGTTTCCGTCCAGCTCCACAAGGAATACTTCGGCAGCATATGCATCGCACGAGTATAAGTGATCTTCTTATAGGAGGAGCGCCTATCGCCTATCAAACTTCAGTACTGCTCCGCAACGATTGCGTCAACATCGGTTCGCTCACTCTCACCGTGTTTCCTTTATCGAAAGAACCAGTCCTTCCAGTTTGTACGGCGAGACCTTAGGCGCTTCCGCTTTTGTTCTTCTATTTCAGTCTTTTTAATTGCTCTGTTAACTTTAAAAAGCTATTTCTGTCTTGATTGTCTAATGCTTCGTCGATTTTTTTCAATAAATAATTTCGTTGAAATTTCTCCAAGCTATTACTGAGGAATCTTTCTGCAATCATTCGATCCTTTTCAGTAATTTGCAGCTTTTTTGGCATAAATGGATTTTCTTCTAGGACAGCTGCAAATTGATGAGCCTTGTTTGATGCATGAAAATTTAATTGAATATAAATTTCCTCTTCCCGATTTAGTCTAATATCATGAAATGATTTTTCCGCATCCGTTGTCATCACGTTCTCCTTATAAAAACGGAAGGGCACTTCTTCCACACAATGTGTAGACATAACTAAACCTTTTGGACAATATTGCGCCTGTTCAACAAAATGCACTTTTGCCATTAATTGATCATGGCTCATTAAATAATTTAAAATCCACACACATTCTCGTCTTTTTAATTGATAATGATTTAAAAACCAGCGAATAAAATCTTTTTTCTCGTTGACAGATACAGGGGCTGACATAATTGGATTCCCTCCTCTGCAAAAATGAAATGCGGAAGCGGCTCGCCCACCCCCGACAAGCACAAGACGAGCCTCTCGGAAAGGTGTTCTTTACCTTTCTGGGAGGATTGGCTTGTGACCTCGAGGGGGTAGCCGCTGGAGCTAGACAGTTATCTATTTTGATAACCTCTAACTTTCCTGTAAGACACATAATTGATTATTCCGAGAGTCTTTGAACTATATCTTGATACTCTGGGTTGTTAGGTTCTAATTTGATTAGTATATTAAAAATTTCGGCAGCCTCTTCCCTTTTTCCTTCTTCGATTAAAAAATAACCATAATCTGAAAGAAAATCTGGCTGTTCTTTAAAATAAGTATATGCGTCATTGTATTTGTTTAATGCCTGTGAAAATTCTTCAAGTTCTTGATAGGCAATTGCTGCATCCCATAGCAGTCTCGGTTCTTCTTCTTCAAAGTCATTCATCATTTCAGTAATTTCCAAAACATCATCATATTTTTCCTGTTTCAGAAAAAGCTTCGTTAACATGACAGCTGCTTCAGTAAATTCAGGGTCCAAAGCCAATGATTCTCTAAATAATTGCTCTGCTTCTTCTTCTTTGCCAATCTTTAATGCAAGTTTTCCTCCATAGATATAAAGGTCTTTATTGTATTCATCTTGCATAATACCCAATTTTATCGCTTGAAATCCATTTTCTAGCTCTTCTTCACGCTCATATGCCTTTGCAAGATGTAAATATAATGAATGGAACTCTGGATCCAGCTCCTTTAACTCATTAAATTTCTCGATCGCTGTCCGATTGTATCCAGCTTGCAATGCTGTAAAGGCAAAACTAAATAAAGTATTAATTTCTACTTTCTCATCCATTGCTTTTTCGTAATAGGGCAGTGCTTCTTCAAATGCTCCGCCAACACTAAGGACTTCTGCCATTCGTTGATTTACATTCACACCAGCAATTAAATCTTCATTTTGCAAAACCTTTTCATAGGCCTTTGTAGCCTCCAAGAATTTACCTTGCTCAGCATAAAGCTCTCCAAGTGCAAAATCAATAATCACTTCATCTGGTAAAATTACTTTAGCCCTCAAAAGCTTTTGTTCACTCACCTCATAAAGACCTTCCATTTGATATAAATCAGCTAGTAATAAAAGTGATTGCGGAAAACTTGGGTCATCCTCCTGCAATCGTTCTAAAACAAGAACGGCTTCATCCTCTTGTCCAAGATCAATATGGCATTCTGCTAAAAGGACAAGTAGCTCCCCTTCTTCAGGATAGGATTCAAGTAGTCTTTCAAATAATTGTTTAGCTTCTTCAATAAAACCATATTGAAATAGCTCTTCTCCAAGAACAAATCTTTCCTCATGTGATCCATTTAATAATATTTCTTTTTGTATTTTCATTGCTTCTTCATGCTGTGCGTTTTCTAGCAATGTAATCATTTTATTCACTTTATCCATAATTATTTCCTTTCAGCATTAGACAGAATTTTTCATACATCTATGGCATTTTTTCAGTTATTTTAAGTTGAGAAAAAGGAAGGAGTAGAAATTGGAATATGCTCCCCAAACCCTGGACGAAATTCTATTTGATTTTGTGCACGAATCACATTCCCTTTATGAATCGTTGTAACGAGCATATGTCTATGATAATGAAAGAGTTCAACTTCTTCAATCTTTCTGATTTCCCTGCTTTTTAAATAAAGATTATAGGATAATTCACAGCCTTGATGAATGTTTGATACTTTTGGGTAAATGCCTATTTTTGTTAGAGCTGAATACGAAATTGGTTCTTGTTCTACTATTTCCTGCTCGATAAAAGGCATCTTCTCTTCCTGCATTTTTCTTTTCCATTGTACTTCAGCATGCTTCCTCTCTCGTTCATTCTGATTGATAAAAATGGGAATGAGTGGGCTGTTATACGGAAAAATCGCTTCACGCAGCCACCCCCATGGCAAATGGTCAAGCTCGTCCACTCCAGAAACTTCAACGAATATAGCTGGTATCCTCTCCCGCTTACATGTTCTTAAAAATGCAGGAGTTAATCGTTTAATTGCAACTCTTACACCAATTATAAAATCAATCGGACTGTTTAACAGCCTTGTCTTAAGCTGTTTCACTTCTTTTAATAAGTTGTTCTCTTGTTTAACCGTTGCTAATGTAAGAAAAGTTGTACAGCCTTTAAGGATAAATTCATCAATGAAAAACTTTTTCTGTTCCTGGAAAGACATATTAAATGGAAACTCATTAAATAACAGAGTCGACGTGGGGGCCATAATATACGGAGCTGCATTCATTCGAATATAACGATATCGTTTATAAGCTGGCTTTATTGATAGAATCCTTCCATTTTCAATTAGAAGTGAATTTTTCGTAATTCTCTGGTCCTTTAAAATCGTTGCGTTTTCAATAATATATGTCATAAAACCCCCCTTTTCAAATGGTCTTATGACAAGCTATGTATAATTTTTTTTAAATATGACAATTTATTATTAAGCAAAAGGTGACTTCCACTACAGGTTGCTTACCGAACCCGCTGGGTAGCCTACTTGAGCATACCGGATCAAACGCTCCTGCATAAGTCCTAGCTGTCCTAAAACATCTAAGTAGACATTGAATATGCTTGTTAGGATTCACACCGCACAAAGGAGACGCGACAGTATTTTCGAGGATCTCGCACCTTCCTCCAATAAACCAACCTAGTTGGTAAACTATTCATTCGAACAGTTGATTTAATAACAACAATCTTTTTAGAAAAGGGCGATTATTAAAGAACAAAGCAATAAGAGCTGCCAGGGCAGCCCTTTATTAAATGAGTGATTGCAGATGGTCAAAGAAAGTAGGATAGGATACATCAATGGCTTCTTTCTTTTCAAGAGTCACATTCCTTGTACAAAGCATTGCAGCAATCGCAAGCATCATCCCAATTCGATGATCACCATGGCTCGAAACGTCGCCGCCAGTTAGCTTCGTATTTCCTTGAATAATCATCCCATCAGCGGTCGCTTCAATTACAGCGCCAAGCTTTGTTAACTCTTTGACTACCGTATCAATCCGGTTTGTTTCCTTCACTTTTAGTTCTTCTGCATCCTTAATAATCGTCACACCATCTGCTTGGGTTGCTAATAGAGCGATAATAGGAATCTCATCTATCAGTCTTGGGATGATATCTCCGGCGATTGTTACGCCCTTCAATGTCGATGTTTTTATCAAAAGATCTCCACGAGGTTCACTCGCATCCTTCTCTTCATTCATGATCGTTAAATTAGCACCCATCGCCTTCATTACTTCAATAATACCCGTTCGTGTTGGATTTAAGCCCACATTCGTTAATTTAATTTCACTATTTGGCATTATGGCTCCAGCAACTAAAAAGAAGGCTGCAGAAGAAATATCACCAGGCACTTGAACAGTTGTTCCTGTCAATGCTTGCCCGCCATTTAATCGAACAGTTTGGTCATTAATTTCAATATCCCCGCCGAATTGCTTGATCATTCGCTCTGTATGATCTCTTGTTTTTACTGGCTCAATAATAGCTGTCGTTCCATTCGCCTGTAAGCCTGCAAATAGCAGGGAGGATTTCACTTGGGCACTCGCAACCTGAAGCGTATATTCAATGCCTGACAAGTTTCCACCCTTAATTGATAATGGGGTATACTCGCCATTTTGACGCCCCTGAATAGCAGCTCCGAATGTACGCAATGGTTTCGTTACTCTTGTCATTGGTCTTTTCCCGATCGATTGATCCCCTATTAGAATGGAATGAAATGGAAGTCCTGATAATATTCCAATTAATAATCGGATCGTCGTTCCAGAATTCCCAACATCCAATACTTCGGCAGGCTCTTTTAAGCCTGAGAATCCCTTGCCAGCAATAATCACTTTCTCATCCTGCTGTTTAATATGTACTCCTAATTTTCTAAAGCACTGAATTGTACTTAAGCAATCGTCTCCAAGTAAAAAATTGGTGACAATTGTTTCCCCATTTGCGATTGCACCGAACATAATTGCGCGATGTGAGATCGATTTATCCCCTGGAATAGCTATTTCACCATTTAATCCTTTTATATTTGTAAGTAATTCCATACTCTCATACTCCTCCCCTCTAGAGATACACTTGCACGTTCAATTTAAATAGATGTTTCATAGCTAGTATTCAAATGAATACATGTATTTGCACGTTCACGATCCTCATCAGTTTGAAAGCTAATGACTAAAACACCGTAGATTTCCTCGCGTGTTTCAAGTATTCGTATATTTGTAATGCTTATCTCCTCGTGAGCAAGAATCCCCGATATTTCGGAAATCACACCTGGATAATCCGGCACATCAACAAATAAATCGTAGAAAGCCGGAATTGCTCCTCTTTGCTTTTTTGGCAACTCATCTCTAAACTGCTTTGCCTGTGCAAAATAAGCAAGAATCTCTTCTCCATTTTCTGATTGTAACATATTTTCGATTCGTTTCATTTCATGTTGCCAGTCAGTGAATAAATGTAATAGAACCGCTTTATTATGGAGCAAAATATCTCTCCACATCTCAGGGCTGCTAGAAGCGATCCTTGTGACATCTCTAAAGCCGCCAGCTGCTAACCTTGGGACAAGCTTTTGTGTTTCACTCTTTCTTTCAGCTTGGTGTACAAGCGATGCGGCGACAATATGCGGAAAATGACTGATAACCCCTGTTAAGTAATCATGCTCCTCAGGTGTCATGATTAAAAATTTCGCCTTCGTTCCAGCTAACCAATCTTGCAATTGCAAAAGCTGCTGCTCATGAATATGCTCTTCGGGAGTAAGTATGTAAAAGGCATTCTCGAATAAAATCGATTTTGCAGCAGTGACCCCACTTTTATGAGAGCCAGCCATTGGATGACCGCCAATAAATGCGATCCCTCTTTCTTTGAGCAGGTTTGATTGATTAACAATTTGCTCCTTTGTGCTGCCTGCATCCGAAATTATTACATGCGGTTGTAGCTTGGTCTTAGCTAATAACTGCAATATCCGTTCGGTCTCTTTAACAGGTGTGGCAATTAATACGAGGTCAGCATGTTCCGCTCCACTTTCAATCGTTTCAGCGATATCATCAATTATTGTTAACATTTTGGCAAGCCGCGCTTGTTCTCTATTTACATCAAAGCCAATGATCACCGCATCTTTATGCTGATTCTTTACACATAGTGCAAGAGAGCCTCCAATTAATCCTAACCCAATGATAAAAACACGGCCTTTCATCTGCCTCTCCCCTCCCTTTTAAAGAAATTCAGAGGCTAAATAGCCTCTGAATTTCTCATCCTTCTTTTATTGTTTAACTCCTTCTGAAACTTTCCTAATGGATGTTATATATTCACCCATTTCTTTTATTACCCCTTCATTTTGTGCTTGTGATCCAACTGTTACACGTACGGAAGTAGGGAATCCAAGGGCTCTCCCTGAACGAACAATATACCCTCTTTCAAGCAGGTATTGAAATACCTCATTTCCATCTGTTCTAAAGTTGATCAAAATAAAATTCGCTTGTGACGGATAGTAGTCTAAACGATTTTCATTACAAAATCGATAAAATTGATCAAGCCCATTTCTATTTTTCTCCCTACACTCCGATATAAAGGACTGATCACTTAATGCAGCTATGCCAACAGATTGGGCAATAAGATTGACGTTAAAAGGAGCTCTGACTGGCTCCAACGTACGGATTATTTCTGCACTGCTAATTCCATAACCAAGTCTTAAGCTTGCTAAGCCATAGATTTTAGAAAATGTACGAAGAATAATAATATTAGAAAATGTACTTAATAAATGAGTAGACTTACTATAATCGTCAGCCACTACATATTCATAATACGCCTCGTCAAGAACAACAAGTGTATCCGTTGGGACCCTTTCCAAAAATGACCTTAACTCGTTTTCAGCAATATAATGGCCTGTCGGGTTATTCGGATTACATATCCAAACAATTGAAGTATTGTGATCAATGGCTTCTAGCATCCGATCCAGGTCATGCTCGCCATTTCGCAAAGGAATCTCTCTTATTTCTGCATCTTCGATCACTGCATTATGTCGATATTGAGGAAAAGTTGATTCAGCCATTACCGTATTTCGCCCAGAAGATAATAATGCTCTTGAGATCATTTGGATCAATTCATCTGACCCATTTCCAAATACAAGCTGTTCTTCAGTTACGGCTAAGTGTTTGGCTAAAGCTGTACGTATGTCTGTTGCATACCCATCAGGATATAACGGAAATTCAGAATTTGATAGACTCATTGCTTGTCGTGCATTTTTCGAACAGCCAAATGGATTTTCATTGGAAGCAAGCTTAACGACCGAGTCAAGACCATAAAGGCTTTTCACTTCATCGATGGATTTCCCTGGCTGATAAGAATTTAAATGAAGCAGCTGCTCTTTCCATTTCATGATAATTCACCTATCTTAGTCAATTTATTGGGTGCTGTCCCCAGCCTGAAGATCTGGGCGTAAACGAATTGCTTCTTCTAAATAAATATGTGTTATCTCATGCTGAGCAATGGCTGTATTCACATGCATCATGACCCGTATGCATTTATCTAATGAGGATTTTACAGGTATTTCTCTCATGCACATAACAGGAACAAACGTCCAGCCAGAAATTAATCTCATTGCTTTTGCTGGAAAAGCAGCTGTAATGTCTTCCGTTACAGAAATAAAAACAGAAGCAACCATATCTGCTTCAATTTTATTTTCTTTTATCATTTTTCGAAGTAAACTTTCTGTCGCTTCAATAATTTCTTTTTCTTCATCCTTTTGAACAGTGGTCGCTCCTCTCACCCCTCGTATCATACAATCTCCCCTTTTTAAAATATTGATAGCTCCTTTAATAACTCCTCATCCGTCATTTCATATAACACAGGCTGCCCTATTTCTTTTAATAAAACAAAATTCACCATTTGCCCTACCGATTTCTTATCTTGCTTCATTCGTTCAACTAGTTTCCTTTTATCCAATTCTGCTGGCAAGTTCGTTTCATAACCAATTTGAACTAGCCATTCTTTTAATTGTTCACTATTAAAAGACAAACCAGCCTTTTTTCGACTTAGCGACAGTGCAAAGAGCATCCCTATTACAATTGCTTCTCCGTGAGTCCATTTTCCGTAACCCATCTCAGCTTCTATCGCATGGCCAAGTGTGTGTCCAAAATTGAGAAAGGCACGAATACTTGTTTCTTTTTCATCCTTAGAAACAAATTCCCCTTTTATTTCAATCCCTCTCGTTAGCATGTAGCTTAGTTCATCTTCTGTTAATTGTTCTAATGAAGAAATATGCGCCAGTAACCAGGAATAAAAGGAAGGATCTTTAATAAGTCCATGCTTAATTACTTCAGCAAAACCTGATCTTCTCTCATGGGATGGCAGGGTATGAAGAAAGGATAAATCATAAAAAACAGCTTCTGGCTGATTAAAAACACCGACCATATTTTTCCCTAGCGGATGATTTATCGCTACCTTTCCACCGACAGCACTATCATGGGCGAGAATGGTTGTCGGCACTTGAATGAATGGGATGCCCCTCATAAAAGTAGCTGCAACAAATCCACCAAGATCTCCAACCGCACCTCCCCCAAATGAAAGTACTAATGATTTACGATCAAGCTTGTTTTCAAGAGCAAATGTGATACATTCCTGATACACTTCAAATGTTTTGGCTTTTTCACCACTAGGAACAATACATGATTTTTGATTAAATGGGGTTAAAACCCTTTGAAGAGCAGGAAGATATAAATTGGCAACAGTCTCATCTGTGATGATCATTATATTTGTTAAATTAGGAAAAGCCCTATAAATAAATGCGGGCAAATGCTCGATGATTCCACTTCCAATGTGGACAGGATACACTTTAGAAGGAGTCTCAATCATCATCGGCTTCATATTAAAACTCCCTTGCAAATGTACGCTGTTGCTCGACTAGTTCCTTTAATGTCTCAAATCGATCGGAATAAAATTGCTCCACAATTGCAGATGCCAATTCCCAAGCAACGACATTCTCGGCAACAACAGCAGCAGCCGGTACGGCACAGCTATCAGAACGTTCTATACTAGCTGTAAACGGCTCTTTCGTTTCAATATCAACACTTTGCAATGGCTTATAAAGTGTTGGAATTGGTTTCATAACCCCTCTTACTATAATTGGCATCCCTGTCGTCATGCCGCCTTCTAGACCACCTAAACGGTTGGTTCTTCGATAATAGCCTCTTTCTTCGGTCCACAGGATTTCATCATGAACCTCACTGCCCGGCTTACTTGCCGCTTCAAAGCCAATACCTATTTCTACACCTTTAAAGGCATTAATACTCATGATCGCACTAGCCAACTTTGCATCCAGCTTTCGATCATAATGAACATAGCTTCCTACACCAGAAGGCATTCCTTCAGCTATGACCTCAACAACGCCTCCAATGGAATCACCTTGTTGCTTTGCTTCATCAATTGCATTCATCATCTTCTTTTCAGCTTCTGGATCCAGGCATCTAACTGGTGAGTTTTCTGTTATTTCTTTTAAGTTTTCAAGAGAATCATAAGCTTTTACAGACGAAGCTACACCACCAATTTCTGTCACATGGGAGGCAATATTAATGCCAAGCTCCTTTAACAGCTTTTTGGCAACAGCACCTGCTGCGACCCTTACAGTCGTTTCTCTTGCAGATGATCGTTCAAGAACATTGCGCATATCTCGATGGCCATATTTTATAGCGCCATTTAAGTCTGCATGTCCTGGACGTGGACGCGTCACTTTTCTTTTTACTTCATCCTCTTCATTTGGAGCAAGCGGTTCCTGCCCCATAATCTTCGTCCAATGCTTCCAATCATTGTTTTCTACAACTAATCCGACTGGCGAACCAAGTGTATATCCATGTCGAATGCCACCGACAATCTCTACTGTATCTTTCTCAATTTGCATTCTTCTGCCTCTGCCATATCCTTTTTGGCGTCTGGCTAGTTCATTATTAATGTCCGTATCGTGCAAAGGCATTCCAGCTGGAAGCCCTTCAATGATCGTAGTCAATTGCGGACCATGGGATTCACCCGAAGTTAAGTATCTCAAAACTCTTTCCCCCTTCAACTCATTAAAGGATTATGTATCAATATAACATATGATAAATAATAAAAATAGTAAAAAATAGAATATTTCTATATTTAATGCATTTTAACATGAAATGCATTCTTACTCAAAAGAACAAATGCACAAGCGCCTTGATCAGCTTCAGGCATAGAACAAGAAGAGCCTCACTAAAAAGGTGTCCTTTACCGATCTTTAGAGGATTGGCTTGTGATCTCGAGGTCGACAAAACGCGACGTCCTGTACGTCGGGGATAGGCGCTCCTCCTATAAGAAAAAAACACTTATACTCGTGCGATGCTTATGCTGCTGAAGTATTCCTTGTGGAGCTAGACGCAGAACTTGTCGCAAAGTTAACCACAACATTCTATTATAATTTCCGAAACAAAGAAAAAAGCCCAGATTTCTCTAGACTTGATTTCAAAGCTTTCTATAAAAAAAGGTATCTTCTGTTTCAAAATTATATTTGCCTGGATTAAAGATTTGCTCAGTGCTTCCAACAAAAAAGATTCCATCTTGATTTAAAGCTCCGCTAAATTTTAAGTACAGCTCATCCTTCGCTTCTTCTGTAAAATAAATAAGTACATTGCGGCAAACAATTAAATCGAATGGTCCACCAAATGGATCAGCTAATAAATTTTGTTTACGAAAAGTTACTGTTTTTTTAATTTCATCGGCTACTTTATAGAAGCTGCCTTCTTTCTTAAAATACTTTCGTTTCATTTCTTCTGGCACTTCATTCAATGATCTTTCTGGATA
Source organism: Cytobacillus eiseniae (assembly GCF_017874625.1). GTDB lineage: Bacteria > Bacillota > Bacilli > Bacillales > Cytobacillaceae > Cytobacillus > Cytobacillus eiseniae. The sequence goes on from NZ_JAGIKZ010000008.1 coordinate 154,942, forward strand.
GACACCGATCTTCGCTCTAGCAATGACATTCTCGTCTAGGTCGGTAGCAAGAACTTGTACTTGGGAGAGCGGCAGGAATTTTGACATAATCATCGCAAGTGTATATGGTTCCTCTCCCGTCGAACAGGCGGCACTCCAAATTTTTATCCGTTTATTTTTGGCAAGTAAATTTGGCAGGATCTTTTTCTCTAGTACTTCCCATCTTTTGGCATTACGGTAAAACTCCGAAACATTAATCGTCATACGATCAAGAAATTCATTTAACAAATGTTGATCTTTGCTAATTGCAGAAAAATATTCATTAAAGGATGAAAATCCCTTCTTTTCACAAAGCGATAAGAGCCTTCTTTTCATTTGTGCTTCTTTATACAAGGAGAGGTCAATCCCTGTTTTCTTTTTTATACTGACGATAAAGCTTTGATAATCATGCGCCATTCTTTCTTCTCCTCTATACTAGTGCTAAATTGAATATGTATGATTTAAGTATAGCTGAAAAGTGAAAGAATAAGGCATATATAATTGAAATTTTTTTTACTTATTTTTACTAATTATCCTAGCTGATTCCGCCCCATGAGAAAAGCACTCGCAAAATGCAAGTGCTTTTCTCATTTATAAAAACCATTAAATATTCAGCTTTTAGTTAATCCACTCGTTGATTAACTTTGAATATTCAACTAGTTCTTCTTCTTTGAAGAATAGGCCAATTTCACGCTCTGCGCTTGTTGGTGAATCAGATCCGTGAATCACGTTTTTTCCTACTGTTATTCCGAAATCTCCGCGAATTGTTCCAGGTGCAGCATCCTTAGGATTTGTTGAACCCATCATTTGACGTGCTGTAGCAATTACATTTTCGCCTTCCCAAACCATTGCGAAAACTGGACCTGAAGTAATAAAATCAACTAATTCTCCGAAAAACGGGCGCTCTTTATGCTCACCATAATGCTCTTCTGCAAGCGCTTGCGAAATACTCATAAGTTTTCCACCTACTAGTTGGAAACCTTTCTTTTCGAAACGAGAAACTATTTCACCAATTAAGTTGCGTTGAACACCGTCTGGCTTTACCATTAAAAATGTTTTTTCCATGATCTCCACTCCTAAAGCTTATGTATAGTGAATTACCTATGATGACAATTCATACAAATATTATCATTTTTTTGATAATTTAGCAATATGAGTAGGATTTAGAATTTTCTTTTTCCGATAATCTTTGCGATGTCACTTAATGTTTTCTTTGCTCGATTCTGTGGCAACTCATTTAGAATCTTTAGTGCTTTATGCAAATACTGATCACTTATTCGTAAGGATTGTTCAATCGCACCTGATTGTTTAATTAGGACAATAATTTTTTCAATTTCTTCCCGATTTGTTGTCTCTTGGACTTGTGTGATCTTTTCTCGAATCTTATTATCCTTCATAGCCAAAAGGACAGGGAGGGTAATATTGCCCTGGTGGAGATCATCTCCTGCTGGCTTTCCAAGTTGCTTTTCCGTACTAGTAAAGTCAAGAACATCATCAATTATTTGATAAGACATCCCTACATAATACCCGAAACGATAAAGCTTTTTATGTATTTCCTCTTCTACATCTGCTGCTATCGCACCAAGCTGACAACTAACTGCAATCAATATAGCCGTTTTCCGTTTGATTCTCCGTAAATAAGTACGAATATTTTGCTCATAATTATATTTATCCTTGATTTGTTCAATTTCGCCGATACACAGTTCCACTAATGTATTAGCTAAAATTTGATGGGCAAACGGTTTTTCAACTTTTGTCATTAATTCAAGAGCACGTGCAAAAATATAATCACCCGTGTACATGGCAATACGATTATCCCATTTCGCCTTAATGGTCCGTTTGCCTCGACGCAATTCTGCATCGTCCACCACATCATCATGAACAAGTGAAGCCATATGTATTAGTTCAAGAGAAACAGCCACATTCTTTATTCGATCAATGTCGTAATCTCCAAATTTTCCAGCAAGCAAAACAAAAACGGGGCGGATTCGTTTCCCCCCGGCTTTTAATAAGTGCAGGGATGCTTGATTCAATAGGGGAGACTCCGCTTGAACTGTTTCCTCAAGTGATTCTTCTATAATCGTTAAATCTGAATTCAAAAATGAATACATCATTTTTAATTTCATATCTTTACTCACCCAGCTTATCGATCCTGTCTGCTGATTCCATATATGAGCGTTCAATTAGACAAACTATCCTATGAAAAAGCATTCAGAAAAAAAATTATTTTTCTTTTTTACCAATATGAACCGCAGCTACTCCCCCGGTATATGCTTTATAGCTAACTTCATCAAACCCAGCATTTTCAAACATATTAGCAAGCTCCTTCATTCCTGGAAAATCACGAGCAGACTCTTGCAGCCATGAGTATTCCTTATAGCTCTTTGCAAATAGTTTACCGAAAAATGGCATAATGAATCGGAAGTAAAAATAATACGCTTGTTTAAAGCCAATCATCGTAGGTTGAGATGTCTCAAGACAAACAGCTAAACCACCAGGCTTGACTACTCGATGCATTTCTTTAAGAACTTGCATATAGTCAGGTACATTTCGTAACCCAAAGCCGATCGTCACATAATCAAAGGTATTATCAGGAAATGGCAGCTCCATTGCGTTTCCATGGACTAATTGAACTTGCTTTAAGTTTTGATCTTTTACTTTTTGTTCACCAATTTTCAGCATGTTTCTACTGAAATCAAGACCAATAACTTCTCCTTTTTCACCAACAGCCTCTGCTAAAGCAATCGTCCAGTCCGCGGTTCCGCAGCAAACGTCCAATGCTTTTTCCCCTTTTTGTACATCCATTTTTTTCATCGTATCCTTACGCCATCTTAAATGCTGTTGAAAACTAATAACGGAGTTCATTTTATCATAGTTGCCATATATCTTTTCGAATACATGATGGACGCGTTCTTCTTTTGATTGCTGCATACTTCTTACCCTTCTTCCACAAATGTATTTGCTAAGGATTGACTGTCATTAAGGATTGATTGGATTCTTTTATCCACTAGTTCATCTACTTGGGGAATGTTTAACAGATTTTCCTGAATCAGCTTTCTTGAACCATTCAAATATTCATCACAAATGGCGAGCAAGTCCTTCTCATCGTTTGATAACGTTACTTTTTTTAATGCATCAAAAACGACTGATTCCCTTCCATTTAAAAACAAGTCCCTTTCTGCTTTTAACCGTTTGATGAATAAAAGGTTGGATGCAAATTCACTCCAATATGTGTCATCCAAATAAGAAGTGATTTTAACAAATAAAGAAGACTCGATCATTTTCACATCATTCATAAGCGCATCCACATGATCCATATCCTTTTGATAGAGGGAGATCTTGTGTTCATTAATATCTTTAATTCCCTCAGCTAATAGCCGAATCATTCCAATTTCATCAATTTCAGAAAGGATCTTATAATATAAACCACTGTAGTACACACCAGCTAATACAGTTAATTGTCTAGGCTTAAGATTTTCAGCATCTAATTTCTGATTGGATACGGTCTCATGGGTATCAAGGGCAATTTGAATGAGCATAATCGTTATACAGTATTGCTGCAATTTATCGTCAGGCAACCGCTCCTTGCTAAGATAAGCAATGAGAAGCAATAACATGTCTTCATCTATTATTGGCGTCTCAATATGCTTAAATAAGTAAGGGTGCTTAATCTTATTCTCGATTTGCTCTTTCACATCTGCTAATAGTATCATCATGTTTCGCATGCAATCACCCTTGTTTCCCCTGTGTTTTCTTCGTTTCTCTGCAAAATTTATATACAATAAAGGAAATTAATCCCTCTAAATTCCTATCTCTAAATATACATAAGGCAGAAATCATTATATCATAAATTATTATGCATTGTTAGAAGAATTTCGATGATTTGTGAACACATACACATTTTTCTATGCTGTTTATTTTTTCGGTTCGCTTTCAACTTCACCATGTTTTGTTAATACGGTTGCATTTCCTCTTATTTTTATCGCAGAGGTATGCTCAGTAAATTGTGCAATCAATAATTCCCCAGAATCAAGCTTTTCAGAATGATGAAATTTCGTGTCTGATCCTCTTGTCAGTCCGATTACATGAACACCATCTTCTTTTGCTTTTATCACAATATATTCATTTCCTAATTGAACACGATTCTCCATGGTAACACCCTTTTACTCATAGTCTAAATTGTTCCTAGAATTTGATTAATGAAAGCACTTCTGCTCTTGCCTTATCATCCTCAGCAAAGATTCCTCTTACAGCAGTTGTGATTGTTTGTGATCCGGGCTTCTTCACACCACGCATAGTCATGCACATATGTTCCGCTTCAACGACGACCATTGCTCCGTGGGGATCTAACGTTTCTATTATGGAATCTGCAACAGTTGATGTAATTCGTTCTTGAAGTTGGGGTCTTTTTGCAACTGCTTCAACAGCTCTAGCAAGTTTGCTTAGGCCTGTAACCTTTCCATTTCGTGGAATATAGGCAACATGTGCCTTACCGAAAAATGGGACTAGATGATGTTCACACATTGAATAAAAAGGAATATCCTTCACTAAAACTACTTCCTCATGATCCTCGCCAAAAACGGTTTCAAAGTATTCCTTTGGATCTTGATTCAAGCCTTGGAAAACTTCCTCATACATTTTTGCAACCCTTTTCGGGGTGTCGAGTAAACCTTCACGATTTGGATCTTCCCCAATTGCTTCTAATATCAAACGTACCGCTTCTTCAATCTGCGGACGATTTACTTCTGCCATCGTACTTCCTCCTCAAATTACAATGTAATCTATTATAATATGTCCATATTAGCATATTCATTTCCCATGAACAAATACAGAAAAGCGCCTTACTCATCGCTGTACAAACTACAAAAGATTGCCCCTTTCGATATACGAAACACGTGTGAGCATAAGCCATACCGTGCTTGACGAAATCGTTGTGGAGCAATACTGAAATTTGATAGCGCTCACTTATATGAAAATTACTTATACTTGTGTGATGCATATCCTGTCAAAGTGTTCCTTGTGAATTGGACGAAAGAACAAGCCATTCACATTTTATCCAAAGCAACATGCGATTGTATATTTTTCCACCTTTCAAGCAAAAAAACCGCGAGTAACTCGCGGTTTTTAACTGAAAGAAAAGCCTTTAGCACTTTATGTACTTATTTAACTGCATCTTTCAATGCTTTACCTGGTTTAAAAGCAGGTACTTTACTAGCAGCGATTTCAATTTCCTCGCCTGTTTGTGGGTTGCGTCCTTTACGTGCTGCACGTTCACGAACCTCAAAGTTACCGAAACCAATTAGTTGAACTTTATCACCATTTTTTAAAGCATCTAAGATTGCATCAAATACAGCGTCAACTGCTTTAGTAGCGTCCTTCTTAGAAAGCTCGCTGCTTTCAGCAACTGCATTAATTAGTTCTGTCTTATTCATGCCTTTCACCTCCTCCCAAAAAATAATCGAAAAACGTCTATACACTAGAAGCTAAGAAAGAATATAAACAGAAGAAAGCTACATCCTGCTAGCTCATAATGGTAATCTTACTTACATTTGTAATCAAAATTACTGATTTCTAAACGTTTTCATGAAATTTTGTTTAACCATGCACAATAATAAATCATAAACGGAGAAATTTCAATCCATTTAATTTAAAAAGTCCTTTAATAATAAGGGTTTGAACACTTTTTGAGTTAATTCAGTTAAAAGATTATCACAATCATTTAAGGTTATCAAGAATATTTCACGTATTAATGGGAAAGTTTTCTTATTTTTGCTCATATGTAGGTTTACACTGTAGTTAAGGGGGAATAAATTCTGTAGAATAGTCTCCACTAATAGCAAGTCAATTTATACGGATTTTCAATCAATAAACCTAAAAAAGAAGGCTGTATTCAAAAACTAAGTAGGTCAGTAGTGAAGTAGAAAAGACCCATTCAACAAGTCAATTTCATGCAAAATCACATACATTTAGACCAACATAGAGGCATTGCATCCTCTGCATTTTTTATCATCAAATGACCCATTCCTCAACTACCACTTCATTCGTTGGCGAGGTATTTGAATTTGCTAAAGAACGTCCTTGCATAAAAGCTCACTTACTTGTGACATGGGTAACCTTTATACAGCAAAATGAGGAGGCTTGTCCGTGATCGAACAAGTAAAATAAGCGGAATAATTCCGGTTAAATCCAGAATGAATCATATTTTTGGGGAAATAAGCGGAGATTTTCCGGTTACTCAAAGAAAAATCCCCCATTTTTGATTTTTTCGAGAAAACAGGCGGAAATTTTCCGCTTATTAACACTAGTCTTGCAAAAGACTTACAAAAAAATGGGGATTAATAGTATGTATTATTTTACAGGCATAAAAAAATCTCCTATTGTATTAATATAGACG
>NZ_JAGIKZ010000009.1 GCF_017874625.1 Cytobacillus eiseniae
ACTATTCATGTCCTTCAAAGGGCATTCCTCCTTCTATGGCGAGGTAAAGTGGTCGGGAAACCAACTTTATCCTACCATATGAAGTGAGGTTTTTTAATACCACGCTTGAAGCTCTTTAGAACCCCCGGCATAGCCAGGGGTTTTCGAACCCATAATAAGGAAAAACGTGCAAAAAGCACGTTTTTTCTAGTTTACTCCTATAAACTCCTTTATAAAAGAGTATTTACCAATTGATTTATATTTATCATAGCGATGAGCAACTAATTGCTCCTTGCTATACGCTCTAAGTTCCTTTAAAGACTGCATAAGAACAAAATCAATTTCTTCTGCCTGTGCCGCTACATCTTTATGGGCACCGCCCTTTACTTCTGGAATTACTTGATCCACAATTCCTAATTCCTTTAAGTCAGGAGCTGTAATTTTCATGCTTTCTGCTGCTTTTTTTGCTTGCGTTGCATCCCGCCACAAAATGGAAGCAGCTCCTTCAGGGGAGATAACAGAGTAAGTAGAGTTTTCGAGCATATGAATTTGGTTGCCTACACCTAATGCTAACGCACCACCACTTCCACCTTCTCCAATGACGATGCAGATTACAGGCACCTGCAAGCTAGCCATTTCAAATAGATTGCGCGCTATTGCTTCACTTTGCCCACGCTCTTCTGCTGCTTTTCCTGGATAAGCACCTTTTGTATCAATAAAGCAAATAATAGGTCTTCCAAATTTATCTGCTTGTTTCATAAGTCTAAGCGCTTTGCGATAGCCTTCTGGATGTGGCATCCCAAAGTTTCTGCGAATATTTTCCTTCGTATCTTTCCCACGCTGATGCCCGATGACAGTGACTGGAAGCCCTTTATATTTAGCAATCCCGCCAACAATCGCTTCATCATCCCCATATGTTCGATCTCCATGACATTCGAAAAAGTCGGTAAAAAGGAGAGCAATATAATCTAATGTAGTTGGACGTCCAGGGTGACGAGCAATCTGAACTCGATCCCACGGCTTCATATTTTCATATATATCAATCTCTAATTTTTTCAAGCGCAGTTCAAGCTTCTCTATTTCAGAAGTTAAATCGACATCTGCATCCTTTGTAAATTCTTTCAGTTCTGTGATTTTCTTTCTTAGTTCGGTTACTGGCTTTTCAAATTCAAGCTCCCCTACCATTCGGGTTCACCACCTTGTTGATGCATAGATAAAATATTTGCTACCTTTTCCTTCAGCTCTACTCTTGAAATCACCGCATCTAATTGTCCATGCTTTAGAAGAAACTCTGCTGTTTGGAAATCCTCTGGCAAGTCTTCACGAATCGTTTGTTCAATAATCCGTCTGCCCGCAAAGCCGATTAACGCACCTGGTTCTGCAAGATTATAATCACCTAGTGAAGCAAAGCTCGCCGAAACACCACCAGTTGTTGGATGCGTCATTATTGAGATAATCAGTCCACCATTGTCACTAAACCTTTTCAACGCAACACTTGTTTTAGCCATTTGCATTAAACTTAGCACACCTTCTTGCATTCTCGCACCGCCTGAGGCTGTAAAAATAACAAATGGAACAGCTAATTCGTCCGCCTTTTCTATCGCCTGCGTAATTTTTTCTCCTACTACAGATCCCATGCTTCCCATACGGAATGTAGAATCCATTACAGCTACGGCAATCACTTGACCTTCTACTGCACCAATTCCTGTCACAACGGCTTCATTAATGGCTGTCTTTTTTCTGTCCTTCTCAACTTTCTCAAGATAATCCGGAAAATTCAATGGGTTTTCTGAGATCATCCCTGCATTTAATTCTTCAAAACTATTTTCATCAAGGAAACTATCCAATCGTTCTTTTGAATTCATAGAATGATGGTATTGGCAGTGGAAACAAACTTTTAAATTTTTGATTAGTTCTTTCGAATACATGATTTTTTTACAGTTCGGACATTTCGTCATGATTCCTTCGGGTACATCCTGCTTTGCCATTTCTGAAGGAATTGTCGCATATTTCTTCTTCTTTGATTTTGTAAAAACTTTTAGCAAAGTGAAACCTCCCCATAATGCAAACGATTAAGTGGTCTGACCACCTACGGCAAAAAATATTCTCCTTAATAAAATTCGGAGCATAGCCTGTCTTATCTTATTCACTATAAAATAAATTGGTTACAAAATGTGCAAAAAATTGTCGTTAAATATTCGACAATTTTCTCAATGTTCGATATGCTTCTCTTACCTCAGATTCTCGCCTATTTAACAATGCCTCAATCAATTGGGAATAATCCGTTTTTTTAGGCGTTTCCTGTGCTATTTGAAGAGAGTTATAATAATCCTTTAAAATTGTCCATATTCTTAAAAATAAATGATTTTTAGCATATTGAACTACTTTTAAGAAGAATTCATCATCTGTATAAGTGGCAGTTTCAGCCCACACCTTCAGTTCAGTTAGCTCATTGTCGGTTGCCTTATACATATTTAACCATAGACAATCAATCTCGATTAAATACTTCGTCTCCATAATATCCTTTTTCGCTTTATCATCTTGCAAAATGAACGTGCTTAATAATTGGACAAGCTGATGTCCTTCAAAGTCACGAATAAATGTGCCTTCGCCTCTTCTTGTTTCAATTAGACCAAGCAGTTCAAGGGCTCTAAGTCCTTCCCGAACAGACGAGCGCCCTACATTTAGGCGCTCTGATAGTTCACGTTCAGAAGGTAATTTATCCCCAGGCTTAAGATGATTCTTTTCGATTAATAGCCTTAGTTGTTTAACAATTTCCACATAAACTTTCGAATCACTGTTGGGCTTGCTCACGTTAATTAATCACTCACTTTTCCCAATAACAGCTAAATTTCTCGTTTTTTCTTTAATTATTTCTGGATCCACTTTCAAACGTGCAACACCTGTTTCCATTGCCGCTCTTGCGACTGCTGCTGCAACCTCTGGAGCGACTCTTGGATCAAATGGCGCCGGAATCACATAATCCGTATTTAATTCTTCCTCACTTACTAAATTAGCAATTGCTTCCACAGCTGCAATTTTCATTTTTTCATTAATGTGAGTTGCTCGTACATCTAAAGCGCCTCGGAAAATCCCAGGGAATGCAAGTACATTATTCACTTGGTTTGGAAAGTCAGATCTTCCAGTACCAATAACAGATGCCCCCGCCGCTTTTGCATCTTCAGGCATAATTTCTGGAACTGGATTTGCCATTGCAAAAATAATCGGTGCCTCATTCATCGTTTCAACCATTTCTTTTGTTAATGATCCTGCTGCTGAAACACCAATAAAGACGTCTGCCCCTTGAATTACATCTGCAAGACTGCCTTGTTTATTCTCACGATTTGTGTATTTTGCAACTTCATTCTTAATATCGTTCATTCCATCAGAACGACCTTCATAAATAGCTCCTTTTCGGTCACACATGATAATATCTCTCACACCATATGAGTAAAGAAGCTTGATGATGGCAATACCGGCAGCACCTGCCCCGTTCGCCACTACTTTAATTTCATTTATTTTCTTTCCATTAATCTTTAATGCATTCACAAGGCCTGCAACCGTTACAATCGCTGTTCCATGCTGGTCATCATGAAAAACAGGTATATTTGCTTCTTTCTTTAGTCGTTCTTCAATTTCAAAGCAACGTGGTGCAGCAATATCCTCTAAGTTAACGCCACCAAATGTCGGTTCTAGTAACTTAACTGTTTCTACTATTTTATCAACATCTGTTGTATTTAAGCAGATAGGGAATGCATCCACGCCTGCAAAGCTTTTAAATAGTACAGCCTTCCCTTCCATTACTGGAAGCGCCGCTTCTGGCCCAATATTTCCAAGACCAAGTACAGCCGTTCCATCTGAAACAACAGCAACCATATTGCCCTTCATCGTATATTCATATACGGTTTCTGGCTTATCATAGATTTCTTTACAAGGCTCGGCAACACCAGGAGAATAGGCAAGACTCAAATCTCTTGCATTTTTCACTTCTACCTTAGACTTTGATTCTAATTTTCCCTTATTTATCCTATGCATATGAAGTGCTTCTTCACGTAAAGTCATCTAAATACCACTCCTTATTTTTTAGCCAGTCATTATTATCACTTTATACTAAAAAAACTATAAGTAAAATAAGCTAAATGCTGATTATTCGAATGATAGTTTCTAGCCTACAGCTCAAGTGTTTTATCATAGGTGGTCTGACCATTACTCTTAACAAATATACCATAAATGATGAGGTTGTAAAGTGCTAGCGTTTAAGGATAACATTATTTCCCCCAAGTATATCTTTTAATTTATTTATTAGTTGGGCTGACGGTTGAATAAGATCCTCTTCCCCTAAACGAATGCTCTTTTTCGTGCTTTCATAATAAATAACGACTTGAATATTTCCAGCATTTTGTCTAAATACATTTTTTAACTCATAGAGTAAATCCCTTTTTTCTAATTCCTTTGTTATTTTCAAATACAAAATAGGGTCTTTCTGTTCTTCCTTCTCAATCGCCGCTTGAACATCTTCAAGCACCTGGACAACCAATTGTCGTTTTCCATCTCGTTCTTCTATCTTTCCTTCTATAAATAGGACACTTCCTTGATTTAATAAGGAGGAGAAGCGAGTATATTCATTTGGAAATACGACGGCCTCCATCTCATCTGTTTGGTCACTAATAGACAGAAAAGCCATTGGAACACCTTTTTTTGTACGGATTTTTTTTACCTCGGTCAAATAAACAATCGATCGACCTTTCTTAACTGGTGGTGCTAATTTGAAAAGAGGCTGTGCATTTAAAATGGCAAATTTCTCTTCATATATAGATACGGGATGGTTAGAGAGGTAAAGTCCAAGCACTTCCCTTTCAAGCGCAAGCTTTTCTTCATTTGGGATTCTTTCCACCTTCGTATACTTTGGTTTTGGAAAAAAGTCATCTGTTGAAAAGAAGTCCCCTTGGTCATCTTCAATCTTCATTAATTGGGCATGGTCAATCGCAGCATCCAGACTTGCTAATAAAACGGCTCGATCTTCTCCAAATTCATCCATACTGCCAGAATGGATAAGTGCTTCGATTACTTTACGGTTCATCGCTTTTGAGGGAACTCGAATACATAAATCAAATAGATCTTCAAAACGTTGATTTTTCCGCTTCTGGAAGATTTCCTTCAGCACAGCAGCGCCAACCCATTTAATTGCTGCTAGGCTGTATCGAATCGCCTCTTTTTCAACAGTAAAGGAATAACCACTATAATTAATTGAAGGAGGGAGAACCTTAAGGCTCATTTGCTTTAGCTCTCTAATATATTGAGAAACCTTTCCTTCATTCCCAATAGCTGATGTTAGAAGTGCAGCCATAAAATGAAGGGGATAGTGTGCCTTTAAATAGGCTAACTGATAGGAAATAAAACTATAGGCTACCGCATGGCTTCGGTTAAAACCATAATTGGCAAAACGCACAATTAAATTGTAAATTTCATCCGCTGTTTTTTCATCATAGCCCTTACGCAAGGCTCCACTTATAAAGTGGGCTCTTTCCCTATCAAGTACTTCCTTTTGTTTCTTGCTAACTGCTCGTCTTAAGAGATCCGCCTCACCGAGCGTAAATCCTGCCATCCTAGCAGCAATTTGCATAATCTGTTCCTGATAGACGATAACACCGTATGTATTCTCAAGAATCGGTATTAAATCCTGATGCAAGTATTCGATCTTCTTCTTCCCATGCTTTCTATCGATGAATAAGGGGATATTTTCCATTGGGCCTGGTCGATACAACGCGTTTACAGCAACAATATCTTCAAAGCAATTCGGTCGAAGCCTTTTTAATACATTTCTCATTCCCTCTGACTCTAGCTGAAAAATACCTGATGTCTCCCCTTTACAAAGGAGCTGAAAGGTTGCTTTATCATTCAATGGAATGGACGTAATTGCTAATTTCTGTCCTGTTTTTCGTTGGATCGATGATAATATATTTTCAATGAATGTTAAATTTCGCAGCCCTAAGAAATCCATCTTTAATAGACCAATATCTTCTAAGTGCTCCATTGAATATTGGGTTAAATACACTTGGTCATGTCCACTCTGGATTGGGATCACATTCACTAAAGGATTTTCACTAATTACGACCCCAGCCGCATGTGTCGATGTATGTCTAGGCAGCCCTTCAAGCTTCAATGCTGTATCAAACAACTTGCGGTTCATGCTCGATTCATTTACGAAATCCTTTAATGATGCTGACTCTGTATAGGCATTCTTCAAAGTGATGCCCAGCTTTTGTGGGACTTTTTTTGATAGACTATCAAGTTCCTTTACGCTTAATCCAAATGCCCTGCCTACATCTCGTAGGGAAGCTTTTGCTGCAAGAGTCCCAAATGTAATAATCTGTGCCACATGCAGCTCGCCATATTTCTGTGAGACATATTTTATCACTTCATCTCTGCGATGATCTGGAAAGTCGATATCAATATCAGGCATAGAGATCCGCTCAGGGTTTAAAAATCGCTCAAATAATAATTGATGCTCAATTGGATCGACATCAGTAATTGATAGTACATAAGCAACCATCGATCCTGCCGCTGATCCCCTGCCAGGCCCTGTTAGAATTCCATGATCCTTCGCAAACTTCATGAAGTCCCATACGATTAAGAAGTAATCACTAAACTTCATTTTTTTGATAATTTGAAGTTCATATTCCAGTCGTTCATAATGCTCATCAGTTGGGTGAGTATACCGTTCCTTAAAGCCTTGCTGGCAAATTTCTTCAAGAAGATCATCTGCATGACGGTTGCCTTCAACTGGATATTTAGGTAAATGCTGCTCATTTAACTTGAGCATGACATTGCATTTTTCTGCAATTTTCACCGTGTTCTTCAGTGCATCTGGGTAAGCTGTGAATAATTCAGCCATTTCATCTGCTGTTTTCAAGTAGTATTCCTTACTCTTTAGCCTCTCCCAATCGTCATCCTGAAGTTTGACCCCATTCTTGATCGCCAATAAGCATTCCTGCGCAAAAGCATCGTCTTTAGATAAGTAGTGTACTTGATTCGTTGCCGCTAATTCAATCTTCAGTTCCTTTGCTATTCTTATTAAGTCCTGACCTATTCTAATTTCCTCATCGATCCGGTGATCATGCAGTGCTAAATAAAAATCGTTCTTTTCAAATAACTGGCTATATGTACGAGCAGCCTGCTTTGCTTTTTCATATTCTTCATTTGCTAGATATTGTTCAACTTCCCCTTCCAATCCAGGAGTAATCGCAATTAAACCTTGCGAATAAGCTTTTAACCATTTAACTGGTATTCCCTCAGGTGATTTTGATTGAACAACACTTGTAATTTTTAATAGATTTTGAAAGCCGATTTGATTTTTTGCAAGCAGAACAATCGGATATGACTTGGAAGGAAGTTCGTCACTAAGCACATCAACAGTCAATCCCATAATGGGTTTAATCGATTGCTTTAAGCATTCCTTGTAAAATGAAACCGCCCCATACATAACATTCCGATCAGTTAATGCTAATGCACGAAAGCCTTTTCGTTTCGCATCAACAACTAATTGCTCTACCATTGCTGTGCTTGTCAGCAAGCTATACGCACTATATACATGAAGGTGAATAAATGACAAAACACTCACGTCCTTATTTCTTCTACTATATCTATTATAATTCGACTACGTAAAAAAGGAAAATACGTTCTCTTTTTGCTAAATAAATACTTTCGCGAATCATCATATTTTTAATGGTTTGTCCATATGATGGAATAGCAGATGATTTCCATTTATAAGGTCAATCTATAGGTAAGGGAATGATCACATGAAAATCCAGCCTTTTTTCGCAACTTTATTTGATAGTTATTTCATTGCTCTTGGTGTTTTAATTGGCGGTTCAATTATCGGAAGCCTAGCTGCATTTCTTACAGGAAAGCCTCCATTAACAGAGGCCTACCGGATTTCAAATATCATCCGAATTTGGGCAATTATTGCCGCCATAGGCGGGACATTCGATACTGTATATAGCTTTGAAAAAGGGCTACTAGATGGAGGAACAAAAGATATTTTCAAACAATTCCTCTTAATTCTTTCAGCCATGGGCGGGGCTCAGACAGGCGCACTCTTAATTAACTGGCTTACACAGGAGCATATTTAATGAGAATTCCTCCATATTATCGCCAGCCTGTCTGGCAGCGCTTTATCGCTGGACTAGCCATCGGCGGAATGATTAGCTGGTTTGTATTCTTGTATATATTTGGTGAGTGGCAAGAGAGGTACAGCAAACAGATCGCAAAACAGGAAGAAGATATTGCTGACCTACAAAAGGATATAGTCATCTGGCAAGAGGAATTTAAAGAGCTAAATAAAAAAAATCGCGAGCTATTGACCATTCAAGATATAAAAATAAAAATATCAAACAGTGAGAAATATAAGCTTGACTCTTTTAGCGTATTTGAAATAGAGGATGAAATAAAAGAGGATATTGGAAATATGAAAGCGAAAGACATTGATACTGTCTATAAAAGCAAAGAATTGATCAAGAAGATCATCCGAAATAAGGTGATTAAAGTAAATGAAAAGCGTTATCGCCTTGAGGTAAGGGACATGGTCATCTATACGACATTAGAAATTCATCTTGAGATTTTACTGGATTGAGAACCTATTAATAATAAAATGAGTTGCCCGGCCATTAGCCGGGCATCTATTAATTTCCGCATACTGCTTCCAATTCCTTTATGACTGAGCCCATATCATCCCAAGAATAGATGGATGCACCTGCTGCAAGAGGATGTCCCCCCCCTTGATAATTTCTTGCAATTTCATTGATAATCGGCCCTTTTGAACGCAGTCTCACACGGATTTGATCCTCTTCTTCGATAAAAAACACCCACGCTTTAATCCCCGCGATATTTCCTAGCGTACCGACGAGAAGTGAAGCTTCAGAGGCCTTCACTTGATACTCCTCCAATAATTCCTTTCGTAAAACCATTACAGCTACTCCATTTTGATTCATTTCAAAATTTTGCAGGACATAGCCATTTAACTTCACAACATTTGGAGATAATTCATACATTTTGTCAAAGAGCTCTGGACGAGAGAAGTTATAATGAATCAGTTCTCCTGCGTAAGCAAATGTTTTTCTTGAAGTGCTTGGAAACAAGAATCTCCCTGTGTCTCCTACTATCCCTGCAAACAAAAGTCTTGCTGCCTCATCTGATAGTTTTAATCCATCATCTTTTCCTGAAAGATAGAATTCATAAATCATTTCACTAACAGAACTTGCATCTGTATCTACCCACATCATGTCCCCATATGGATCCACATTTGGATGATGGTCAATTTTGATTAATTTATCGCCAAGATGATAACGATCATCACAAATTCTCTCAGCATTTGCCGTATCACATACAATAACTAAAGCACCTTCATACGTATCATCTGGAATTTGATCGAGTCTTCGCAAGTAATGAAGTGTCTCTTCCTCTTGTCCAACCGTGTAAATATTCTTGTCTGGAAAGGATGCTTTTAGAATTTCAGCAAGTCCTCCTTGTGATCCATATGCATCTGGATCAGGACGTACATGACGATGAATAATAATCGTTTCATATTGTTTAATAGTCGCTAAAATTTTTTCTTTCATCATTATCTCCTTTGTTTTACTTAACCCCACAAGCAATTTAATCATTGGACATAGAAATTATTTAGCTATTAATAGCATTTTTGTCTATTTGCCGTTAAAATATAAAGAGATTGACGAATCATGGAGGTTAATAGTATGCCTATATTAGTTATATTAATCATTTTCTCATTTGCTTTTTACTTAGTCTACAAAGTAAAATATGTGCGCAGTAGACGTCCAGCAGAAAGAAAGTGGCTTTCTTCAAAATCAAGCATCGCTCTCGGTCTCTTTGTTGCTTTATTCGGTGTAAACCAGTTCTTTTTAAATGGCAACACTGTCACATATATTGTCGCTGTTGTTTTTATTCTAATTGGTGGATTTAGCATATATGCTGGGTTCAAATCGTATAAACATTATTTGCCTCTTGCTGCAAAAGAAGCGAAAGAAGCGTAATTTTCTTATTGCTAAAGACGTTCCATTTGGAACGTCTTTTGTTTTTTTACAAACCTTCAGCGATTTTGTTTTGTTATCTTTCAATCAGTTGGCACATCATCATTGCTTTTCCTACGAGTACCCCTTCATTGAATACTTCAACATCGACTTTCCCAAATTTCCTCCCCACTTCAAGGATTTTCGGGAAAATTTCTAGCATGCTTTCAATTTGAACAGGTTTAATGAAATAGATTGTTATATTCTCAACAACTAAATCACCTTTTTTGTAATTCCTTAATGCCCTGCTAGCAGCTTCTGTCACAATCGTCGTAAAGACCCCATATGAAATCGCTCCTAGATAGTTAGTCATCTGTGGAGTCACTTCGCATCGATAAACATCGTCAGCCTTTGTTTTTCCTCGTGTAAGTACAAGCTGATTCGTTACAATATCATCAATGGTCTCACCGACTTGGGGTTGGCGCTGAATCATCTGAAGAGCTTTCAGAACATCCTGCCTACTAATAATCCCTTCAAGTCTATTCGAATCATCGACAACAGGAAGTACTTCAATCCCTTCCCATACCATTATATGAGATGAAGAAGCGACACTTGTCTTTCCGCCAACAGTCATTGGGTTTTTTGTCATGATTTTATCAATAGGTGTTTCAGGACTATGCCCCATAATATCTTTAGAAGTGACCATACCAACCACTTTGGCGTTTTTATCAATAACAGGAAATCGGCTATGGAATGTTTCACGGTTCACTTTCAGCCAATCAGCGACCCGATCGGTTACGTTTACACTGATTGTATTCTCGACTGGTGTTAAAATATCCTCTACTAAGACAATTTCTTTCTTGATTAATTGGTCATAAATAGCCCGGTTAATCATTGTTGCAACAGTAAAAGTATCATAGCTGCTTGAAATAATCGGGAGCTGGAGTTCATCTGCTAGCTTCTTCACACTATCTTCGGTATCAAATCCGCCTGTAATTAACACTGCAGCACCAGCTTTTAAAGCTAGCTCATGTGCATTTACACGATTTCCTACAATCAGAAGACTGCCCGCATCTGTATAACGCATCATCGCATCTAGCTTCATCGCCCCGATAACAAACTTATTCAATGTTTTATGCAGTCCATCTCTTCCACCTAATACTTGACCATCAACAATATTTACTACTTCCGCAAAAGTGAGCTTTTCAATATTTTCCTTCTTCTTCCGTTCAATTCTTATTGTACCCACACGTTCAATCGTGCTGACATAGCCTTTATTCTCCGCTTCCTTAATTGCTCGATAGGCCGTTCCTTCACTGACTGTTAATGCCTTGGCAATCTGTCTAACAGATATTTTTTCCCCTACAGGCAGTTCATCGATATATTGTAAAATTTGTTCATGTTTCGTAGCCAAGACGTTCACCCTTTTTCTCGTATTCCTATAGGTTCATTATAAGGTTAGAAACGCCTGAAATACAATTCGATGTGGAAAAGTCATCAATTATATTTATTTACTATTAGAAGGAACGAGCTTTCTTTTTGTTTGTTTGAACAGGCCTTGCTTTCATTCGAGAATTTTTTTTGTTTGGTGAGTAAAGCATCGCAGTCAAATTACCAGCTATTACGATTAGAGCAAAGGCTAGCCATGAAATAGCGAATATTCCCTCAAGCCCTTCACTGAAAATAGAAAGCCTTGGCACTGCATAATATAGGAGAAGACCACAGACTAACAAGCAAAGCAAATAACGATTTTTATTCATCATTAAACCTCCTTGCACTTCTTCTTTAATATTTATGCGGACAGGCTGAATTCATGTATAAAAAAAGCGCAGTCAATAGCTGCGCTTTTTTCATTATAATTCAATTGCTTCTCCAACTTCTAAAACCTGACCAATTCCTTCATCAAGCATTTGAACAAATAAATGTGGATCCTGTTTAATCGGCGGGAACGTATTAAAGTGAATGGGAACAACCTTTTTTGCCCCTAAAATTTTTGCTGCATAGGCTGCATCCTCTGGACCCATTGTGAAATTATCACCAATCGGCAGGAATGCAAGATCAATTGGATGACGATCACCAATCAGCTTCATGTCTGAAAATAGTCCTGTATCCCCTGCATGGTAAATTGTTTTTCCTTCTATTGTGAGTAGAATCCCTGCTGGCATCCCTAGATAAATTATTTCATTGTTTTCAGTTTCTAAACCTGTCCCATGAAAAGCAGGTGTTAGCTTTACTTTTCCAAAATCAAATTCGTAGGCTCCGCCAATACTCATCCCATGTGTATTCACACCTTGCCATTCTAAATAGGTAGCCAATTCAAAATTGGCAATGACTAAGGAATTATTTTTCTTTGCTAGTTCAATCGTATCACCTAAATGGTCTCCATGACCATGTGTCACAAGAATCACATCAGGCTTAACATCCTCAACCTTTAAATCGGTTAAACCATTTCCATTAATAAATGGATCCATTAGAATCGTTTTCCCATTTGCTTCAATTTTTACAACAGAATGTCCGTGATAGGATACTTTCATTTTCATTCCCCTTTCAGATGCTATGCTATGATAGTCTACTTCAACGGAAATTGATTTTTTCCTGCCTTTAATTGCAATTGTTCTAACCAAAACATAAGAGGATGTCTCTCAGTGATCGTTTCGATTAATTTCTTAAAGTTTACTTTTACGCTTATAGTTGCTACTCTTTTTATATACACATTTAAGGAGGTCTACCTATGAATACACGATTAAATAAGCTATCCGATTGGATGAAAGAAAATGATGTACAAGTATGCTTTGTTTCTGCACCTGAGAATGTCTTTTATTTTAGCGGATTTTTAAGTGATCCTCATGAACGCCTTCTCGGTTTGGCCGTATTTCAAGAGGAGGAGCCTTTCCTTGTTTGTCCTGGAATGGAGGTTCCTGACGCAAAGAATGCTGGCTGGAGCAATGAAATTATCGGATATAGTGATATTGAAAATCCTTGGGAGCTTATACATAAGGCCATCAATAAGCGGATTTCAAACGTATCAAAAGTAGCAATTGAAAAAGAACATATGAATGTAGAACGATATGAAGCAATCTCCGGTCTCTTTACTGAAGCAACATTCGTTTCAGCTGAAGAAAAGCTAAGAAAACTGCGGATGGTTAAAGATGAGAAAGAGCTTGCATTGATCCGCGAAGCTTGTGAATTAGCTGATTTTGCTATTGAAGTAGGATGTGCAGAAATCAAAGAAGGCAAGACTGAGCTTGATGTATTAGCGGCTATTGAATATGCCTTGAAGAAAAAAGGCGTAAATGAAATGTCATTCTCCACAATGGTTCTCACTGGAGTAAATGGTGCTTCTCCTCATGGCACACCAGGCATGACGAAGATTCAGAAAGGCGATCTCGTTCTTTTTGACTTAGGTGTCGTCTGGAATGGCTATTGCTCAGATATTACAAGAACGGTTGCCTACGGGGATATTAATGACAAACAGAAGGAAATTTATGATACCGTATTAAAAGCACAGCTTGCAGCAGTTGAGGCAAGTAAGCCAGGCGTTGCCTGCTCTGAGGTTGACCTTACTGCAAGAAACATCATTGCGAAAGCAGGCTATGGTGAGTATTTCCCACATCGTCTCGGTCACGGCTTAGGCATTAGCGTGCACGAGTATCCTTCCTTAACAGAAACAAATTCCTTGTTGCTTGAAGAAGGAATGGTGTTCACAATTGAACCTGGCATCTACGTTCCAGACGTTGCTGGTGTTCGAATTGAAGATGATTTAGCCGTAACAAAGAATGGTGTAGAAATTCTAACTAAATTCCCGAAAGAGCTGCAAATTATAAAATAATAAAAAGGAAAGCTGTCACTCAAATGACAGCTTTCCTTTTTATTTCGTTTCTGCGTCTTCCTGTCCTGCATCTAGGTCAAAATTCGCATTCGACTGATCAATTACCCCGCTGTTATACACATCCATAATTTGTTCACTTACAATATTTGCCCCATCTTCATCAAAAAATAAATTCGCTTTATTTTCAGGTTCACGTTTGTTCATCCTGCACATCTCCTTTTATAAGTGAATTAAGACTGACTCTCTTATTGTTCGATTTTTAGCTACAGATATACGTCGAATGTTATTGTATAATAAAGGAAAAGGAGGAGATTTATATGGGTATGAAATATAAGAAGATTCTTGTTGCTGTAGATGGTTCAACTGAGGCAGAATGGGCTTTTAAGAAAGCGATTGAAGTAGCCAAAAGAAATGATTCATATATCCTGCTAGCTCATATTATCGATACTCGCACGTTTGCAACGGTAGAAGCCTATGACCGCACGATTGCTGAAAGAGCGGACATGTTTGCAAGAGAATTAATGGAAAAATACAAAAGCGAAGCAATAGAAGCAGGTGTCGCTCAAGTAGATTTTGTCGTAGACTACGGTTCTCCGAAGATTAAAATTCCAAAAGATATTGCTAAAAAGCATGAAGTAGACCTAATCATTTGTGGTGCTACAGGGATGAATGCTGTTGAGCGCTTCTTAATCGGCAGCGTTTCTGAAAATATTACCCGACATGCTCAATGTGATGTATTAGTTGTTAGAACGCATAAGGAAGAGGAATGAACAAAAGCGCAGGCGCCTCGATCATCGCCGTACAAACTGGAAGGACTGCGACTGAGATAAAGGAAACACGGTGAGCGTAAGCGAACCGATGTTGACTTATCGTAGGGAGCAGTACTGAAGTTTGATAGGCGATAGGCGCCGAAGCTGGACGTAGACTAAACTACTCATAAAGTTATACACAACGTGCGATTTTATAGTTTCCTAAACGAGAACAAAATGATGCATGGAGAAGTTTATCCATGCATCATTTTTTATCGTCTGTTAAATCCTCATTTACCCAATAATCCCTGCCATCCTTGCTTCTTTTAAGTAATTGATAATCGATCAAATATCTTCTTAAAAGGGCAAAATCAGCGTAAATACAAGACAATCTTTCATTCACTTCCTTTTCCGAATAAGTGACTCCACTCTCGAACTTCTTAATTAATTCTAAAAAAATAATGACCTTTCTTTTCTCTTTACTTGGCAGTTCTTTCAGTATGCCATCTTTGAAGAATGCTTCCATTGTCTTCGTTCTTTCCACTTCAGTAAACGTGAACTTTTTAATGTACATTAGCAACATCTCCTCACAGCCATAACTTTTTATCGCATCTCTGCGATTTCCTTCTCATTAAGAATATATTTATGTATAATGGATATATATTAAAGAGAGAAGTGCAGCAAACACTTCTCCCTGCAGCCTCTACCGTCAGGGTGGCTGGTTGTCAAGTTAAGTTACCTTTTGTGAGAACCCCCCTTAAGCTTGCGACGGCGTAGGGTGGTTTTCTTGTTTTCTAGAATGTTCCTCCTAAAGAAATATGCACCAACTTCTCGCATAATCCCTTTCAGAATTTCTCGTAGAATTTCAAGAAATGTTTCCATAATTATCACCTCCCTTCCTTTTCGGAAAGAAGTCTGATAACCAACCACCCAAACAATATTCAGCTGCCATTCTATTTTAGCATACTTATAATCGGAAATTTCTTAATTTTTAATAAAAACAGACTGGAAATAACTAATTTATCTGTGTCCAAAGCCAAATGATAAATTCACTTTTTTATTATATAAATACAGAAAGCCAAACTATTGTAGAATGCAGTGTTAGCATTTCTAATAATAGTTCGGCTTTTTTTAATTTATGAAAACCTTTTTCCCAGCCTCTTTCTATTCACTAATAAACCTCTTGATTCCTATTCAGCAATGCTTTTGCTTTTTCAAGTGCAATAGCCACTTGCTCAAATCCTGTTCCACCTGCACTATTTCTTCTTTTCACAGCAGTGACAGGATCTAACACTACATATATATCCTCTTCAAAAAGCGGATTCGCTTTCTGATATTCTGCTAATGGCAAATCACCAAGATAACAGCCTTGCTGGACACATGTTAGCACAAGCATTCCAACAATTTCATGAGCCTCTCTGAACGGAATCCCTTTATTTGATAGGTAATCAGCAAGTTCAGTTGCATTAGAAAAGTCTGTTCTCGTTGCTTTTTCCATAAAGTCTTTGTTCACCTTCATCGTTTGAACCATGCCAGCAAAGATTTTGAGTGAACCTGATACAGTTTTCACTGTATCAAACATGCCTTCTTTATCTTCTTGCATATCCTTATTATAGGCTAATGGCAATCCTTTAAGTACGGTTAGAAGCCCCATCAAGTTCCCGTAAACCCGACCAGTTTTCCCACGAATTAGCTCTGCCATATCTGGATTTTTCTTCTGTGGCATAATACTGCTTCCTGTTGCAAAGCTATCATCGAGTTCAATAAACTTAAATTCCTGGCTAGACCAAAGAATGAATTCTTCACTTAATCTTGATAAGTGCATCATTAAAGTAGATGAATTCGATAAAAACTCTAGAATGAAATCACGATCTGAAACAGCATCCAGACTATTTTCATAAAAGCCATCAAAACCAAGCAATTCAGCTGTTGCATTCCGATCAATCGGAAAAGTTGTCCCTGCTAATGCACCAGCACCTAATGGAGATAGATTTATTCGCTTTATGCTTTCATTGAAACGTTCTTTATCCCTTTCAAGCATCCAGAAATAAGCCATTAAATGGTGAGCAAATGAAATGGGCTGAGCTCTTTGAAGATGTGTATAGCCAGGCATAATCGTCTCAATATTCATTTCTGCCTGATGGATCAGTGCTTCCTGCATTTCCTGAATGAGTTCAATAATTACACGAACCTGCTTACGCAAGTATAAATGCATATCTGTTGCCACTTGATCATTTCTGCTTCTTGCTGTATGTAGCTTGCCCCCTACTGGACCAACAAGCTCTGTTAAAAAACTTTCAAGATTCAAGTGAATATCCTCTAATTTAACCGAGTAAGAAAGCTCCTCATTTTCCGCCTTCTGCTTAAGCAGCTTTAGCCCATCCTTAATCGTGCTTGCCTCTTCATCAGAAATAATTCCACATGTGGCTAGCATCGTTACATGCGCAAGGCTTCCTTCAATATCTTCCATCACTAATTGTTGGTCAAACGAAATGGAAGCGCCAAATTCATCGACCCATTCTTCAGCTGATTTTGTAAATCTGCCACCCCATAGCTTTTTCACACGGTCACCTTCTTATTCTTTTGAACAATGCTTTGCACTTTTGTTGGCAGACCCCAAAGCTTAATGAATCCAACAGCCGCATGATGGTCAAATTCATCCTCTGATGTGTAAGTGGCTAGCTTTTCATCATATAAAGAATATGGCGATTTTCTTCCTTCGACAATGGCATGGCCTTTAAATAATTTGACTCTTACAGTTCCTGTAACAAAGGTTTGTGTCTCTTGCAGAAAAGCCGCCAAAGCATTTTGCAGTGGAGAAAACCATAGTCCTTCATAAATAAGCTCTGCAATCTTTTTCTCAATGACTGGTTTGAAATGTGCCACTTCTTTTACAAGTGTTAAATCCTCGAGCTCTTTATGTGCTTGAATTAAAGTCATTGCTCCTGGACATTCATACACTTCACGTGACTTGATGCCGACAAGTCGATTTTCCACATGGTCAATTCTTCCAACCCCATGCTTTCCTGCGAGGGCATTTAATTCTAAAATAAGCTGTGATAGTGGGAATTGTTTTCCATTCAAACGGACAGGTACTCCTTTTTCAAAATCAATTTCTACAACATCAGGCGTATCAGGTGCCTCTGCTAAACTAACAGTCAGATCATATGCACCCTCAGGTGGAGCAGCCCATGGATCTTCCAAAATTCCACACTCATTGCTTCTTCCCCATAAATTTTGGTCAATAGAGTATGGCGAATCTAAATTAATTGGAATCGGAATATCCTTTTGCTTCGCATATTCAATCTCTTCTTCACGTGACCATTTCCACTCACGAACTGGAGCCAAAACTTCAAGTTCTGGATTTAATGCTTGGATGGCCACTTCAAAGCGCACTTGGTCATTTCCTTTGCCTGTACAGCCATGAGCAACAGCAACTGCGCCTTCCTTTTCAGCAACTTCCACAAGCTTCTTCGCAATAAGCGGACGTGAAAGTGCAGAGATTAATGGATACTTATTTTCATAGAGTGCATGAGCTTGCAGGGCCATTAATGCATATTCATTCGCAAATTCTTCCTTAGCATCAATGACATACGATTGTATGGCTCCAACAGTTAACGCTTTTTCTTGAATAAACTGAAGATCCTTTCCTTCCCCTACATCTAAACAGCATGCAACCACTGAATAACCTTGATCTCCTAACCATTTAATTGCTACTGAAGTATCTAAACCGCCTGAATAAGCAAGTACGACTTTCGGATTTGACATCTTTTTTCCTCCTTATTTTATGAATAATTATTCTTATGATGTTATTTTTATTCATTTATATTTAATAAGATATCACACTTTAAAAATAAATCAATATTTATCCGTACAAATGTATAAATATTTAATCATCTGATTTTCCACTATCAAAAGTGGTGGCAATATTAAGAATATAGTAGAATAGAAGTAACCTATTTGTTGGAGGATTATGCAATCGTGGATTTCTTTATATATAACGAACGTCTTGGTATCCCAATCCCAGCATTTAATAAGGAATGGGATGATTATTCAAAAGAAACACAGCAAATGATTTTATTTCATTGGGAAAAAATTAGAGGCAGCATTCCAGACCGAATAAAAGATTTAGAGGAGCTTATCAATGAGAAACAGGCAATGCTCTCAGATGAAGGAGACTTTAATAAATCTTGTGAACTGAATAGTGAGATCGCTGAGCTTGCTTCGATCATTAATGACCTCTGGCTTTGGTACCGGACAAATCAGGATATTTCCGAAAAGATTCATATGTAAAAAAATTCACTAGTCGATAATGCAACAATCCAGACTGTAAAATCAATAAAAATAGCTAATAAGAGGCGTCCAAAAAGTCAGTTTTAGACTTTTGAACGCCTCATTTCACTTTTTATTGTATGCTATTTTGATAAGTACATCTTTGCTCAGAATTATAAATCCTTTTTCAACTCTCTTACAACATGTCCAAGCTCAGGGAGAATCAGCTTGTTCATCGCTAGCTTCACTGCCCCAGATGAACCTGGCGTAGAGAAAATCGCTTTATCTTTTACTGTCCCAGCGATTGCACGAGATAAAATGGCTGCTGAGCCGATATCTTCCTGGTAGCTAAGCATTCGAAATAACTCACCAAAGCCGCTGATTTCTTTATCAAATAATTCTTTAACTGTTTCAATCGTAATATCCCGTAAGGCAATCCCAGTTCCACCATTTGTAAGGATAACCTCAATATTCGGATCATTACATCCTTCTAAAACTTCTCTACGAAGCTCAGCAGCTTCATCCTTTACAATCGAATAACTATGTACAATATGCCCCGCTTGCTCTAAAAAATCAATCATCAGCTTTCCGCTTTTGTCCGTATTTTTATCTCTTGTATCACTTACAGTAATCACCTTACACGAAACCTGTTTTGGTGCTTCTTTCTTATGTTCAATCGTACTCATCGAATCTCAGCCTTTCTTCTTATGTAAATATCTATATTGATAATATTTATGAGCAAATTCTGATACCTTTCTAGTCAGTTGATAATTTACACTGGCACCAATCGCCATGCTTATGAATGGAACGCCTTGAATTGACTTTTTACGAAAAATAAAAATAGCTATTGCTTTCAATAATTGTTTTGCAGGCTGCTCAATCCACGTCACATCAGAAAGTTCTTCTTTGCCTTCATAAAAATAATAATCTTCTTGATTTTGAAGTTCACTCATTAATTCATCCCATATGCTGCCTTGCATGCGTGCTGGAAGGGTTGAAGCATGAAATACTTTGAGTGAAGTCATCATTTCATACGGTGTATTTACTTCAATTCCATATGTCATCGCAATGAGCTGGACTACTCTTAAATTGATCACCGCCATTGCTGGAACATCTGCTCCAAGCATCAGTGAACTGCCTGTGCCAGCCAATCCTCCTTGCGCGAATGAATAGAGCCTATGACGAGCAATCTGCTGATCAGCAATAAATCGAAGCTGATCAATACTTAAATCTTGGAGGTCACGAATCATTGCAATTTCAGAATCGAACACTCTTCCTGCTGTTAATATTCTCATCTTTGCATCACTTTGCATTTGTGAGCCTTGAACAAGCGCATGAAGATGAAAAAGCCAATTATCAAGGGTCGAAAAGAACTGCTCTTGCATATTTTCAGGAAGCAATGAAAAGGACTTTTCCAAATACTTCTCATATGTTAATTCAAAGTCATTGGGCTCATAATTGTATAGCTTTGTTTCCCACTCGCGAATCTCGGCTAAAACCTTATTCTCTCGCATCGTCAATGCCATTATACATTCCTCCATCCCAAAACTCTTTTGCTTCAGTATAGCATAGTTAAACTAGGTAATTCTTCTTTGAAATAAGAGGTGAATGAAGAAAGCTGACATCCCCTACAAACTGAATGACAGACTTGTATATTCAGTTTTACATCGAAAAAACGCAAAAAAACCACAGCTCAATTCATTAAAGCTGTGGCCATCATTTATTTAGATAATCTCACTACATCTCTTGCAATCATCACTTCTTCATCTGTTGGGATAATCATGACTTTTACTGGTGAATGAGGGTAATTAATAAAAGCCTCTTCCCCACGAACTTTGTTCAGTGATGGATCCCAGTAGACGCCCATAAATTCTAGCCCTCTAAGGACACGTGCACGAATGACATCACTGTTTTCTCCAATCCCAGCTGTAAAAATAATCGCATCTACGCCACACATCCGCGCTGCATAGGATCCGATATATTTATGAATTCTTCCAGCAAAAACTTCAAGTGCTAATTTTGCACGATCATTTCCTTCTGATGCCTGAATTTCAATGTCACGCAAATCACTTGAAAAACCAGATACAGCAAGCATCCCACTCTTTTTGTTTAGGACATCTAATACCTCATCTGCTGTTTTATTTGTCTTTTCCATAATAAAAGGAATTAAAGCAGGGTCAATATTCCCTGATCGTGTTCCCATTGTCACACCTGCCAGGGGAGTAAATCCCATCGATGTATCGAGTGATTTTCCTCCTTCAATAGCTGCAATACTTGCTCCATTCCCAAGATGACAGGAAATCAATCGCAATTGTTCCAGTGGACGCCCAAGCATTTCTGCTGCTCGCTGTGACACATATTTATGTGAAGTCCCATGGAAACCATATTTTCGAATGCCAAAATCCTTATAATACTCATATGGCAAACTATATAAGTAGGCACTTTCAGGCATTGTTTGATGAAAAGCAGTATCAAAAACAGCAATTGCAGGTACATTTGGCAATACTTGCTGAAAAGCCTTAATACCTGTAATATTTGCTGGATTATGAAGAGGGGCAAGATCTGATAATTCTTCAATTCTCTTTAATATGTCATCCGTAATTAATACCGAATCTGAGAACTCTTCTCCACCATGTACAACACGATGGCCAATTCCTTCAATTTCATTTAATGATTGGATAATACCTAGTCCTGTTAATTTCTCTAGAATAAGTTTCACTGCAACCGCATGGTCTGGTATATCTGCTACTTCTTTAATTTTTTCTCCATTCACAACTATATTAAAGATTGAATCATTTAAGCCAATCCGTTCAATCAAACCCTTTGTAATGACTTCCTCACTTGGCATATCAAATAACTGAAATTTTAATGAGGAACTACCGGCGTTTATTGCAATAATTTTTGCCATTTTTACAACCGCTCCTTTTATATAACAACCTCACCATAACCATACAAGCTTATTTTGTACAATGAGTGTTATTAATATCTCTCAATTCCTCATTAAATCATTGTCTACCAAACATTTCAAGGAGCAGATTATTTTGTTATCGTTTTCATGACAAAGTAAAATATTTCAGAAATATAAAGAAAAAGCCGACTTCTGCAATAAGTAGTTCGATTCAAAGCTAGAAAATAAATCTAAGGAGGAGATAGAAAGTTGCAGATCTTCTTTTATTGATCCTAACTTACCTTTTAGGGGATCAGCTTGAGCTGCCAAACTGATATATAAACGGAAAATCTCCGCTTATTTCGTAATTTTTAATAAAAAAAGAGTAAATAAGCGGAATAATTCCGTCTATTTACTCAAAAAATCAAAAAATAAAGGCTTTTACATTGAATAAGCGGAAAAAATCCGCTTATTTCTCCCCAAAACAGGCTTCTTACTGCATTTAAGCGGAATATCTCCGCTTATTTTTCTTTTGCTGGATGTAAAACCACTGCTGATTACTGTGCGCTAAAAGCATGTAATTTAGCTTGATATTGACCTTGTAAATTCGTTTTTCTACTTCACTACCGAACTACTTACTTCTGCAATCGGCTTCTTCTTTATTTATTCTCTTTATGCCATCCATCGATTTTACGAAGGATTTTTTCCATTTCTGCTGTATTTGATAGGCTCGGTAAATTAACAAGGAGAACTTGCTTAGGCGGCTTTACGCCTTCCCCTTTCTTTTGAAGAATGAAAATGCTTTTGGCTGCCTTTTCGTTTTTAAATAGGCTACGCGGGAGTTGGAGAAGTCCTTGAATATTTGCGTTTTCCTGAATATAAGTATGCAGCTTTGATGCTTGTTCACTTTCAAATAGACCGTTTGGGACAATAAAGAATAAATAGCCACCTGCCTTCACATGTCTCATGCTTTGCTCAATAAATAAATGATGTGCATATGTATGACCAGAATCTGCCTTCATCTCATATTCTGATGCTCTCACATCATTCGGATAATAACCAACAGGCAAATCACTTACAACAACATCTGCCTCTTCAATAAAAAGCGGTTCAAGGCTATCCTGATTGAAGAATTGGATTGGATGCTGCTGTAAATTCGCATTTACATAGCTAAGCTTAATTAAGATATCATCTATATCAAGTCCGATCGCTTCAACATTTTTCTTTTGCTGATGATTAATCACTGTTGTTAATAAATTTCCTGTGCCGACAGCAGGGTCTAATAGTCGGAACGTTTCTTCCTTAACAAACTTATCCACTAAATAGCCTACTAGCATCCCAACCGCATCAGGCGTCATTTGATGATTCGGCTGAACGATCTCGTTCATCCCCTTCAAAATTGCTAATTGAAAGGATTTACGAATGTTTTCCTTTGAATATGTATGTAAATTAAGTGAATCATAACTTTTCTTAAGTCTTTTAACCGTTACTTCACTTAGTTCATCCTTCTGCAAAATTCTTTCCTGAAATAGATTTTCTCCTGTTTCAGCTAATGCTTCTAAATATGTACATGCTAATTCTTCTTGCATGATCATTGCTGTTTCATTAAATACAGTAAATAATTCTTCTACAGGCGCTAAGCTCATCTACCTACATCCTCCGTTCTAAATTCCTGTCCTATTTTAACATGCCCATTTGTACTCGTAAAATCGGAAAGACTTCACTCCCTCCGAAGTAGGCTGCAACAAGAATTTTTAGCTATGTTAGAAAAAATGCCCCGGGTAGTTACACCCGAGGCAGTTCATTTATTTTGCTTGCTTAACAGCTTCTATCGCTGCTTCATAGTTTGGATGATCAGTTGCTTCACTCACATATTCAGCATATGTAACTGTATCATTCGAATCAACAACAAAAACGGCACGTGCTAGCAGACGTAGCTCTTTAATCGCTACTCCATATGCTTCACCAAATGAAAGATCACGATGATCTGAAACCGTTTGCACATTTTCAATTCCAGCAGCAGCACACCAGCGCTTTTGAGCAAATGGCAGATCCACACTCACTGTAAGAATTTTCACATCGCCCAATTTAGAAGCTTCTTCATTAAAACGGCGAGTTTGTGCATCACACACACCCGTATCAATTGAAGGAACTACACTAATTAAGCGTACTTGTCCTTTTGTATCATCAAGTGTTACTTCAGATAAATCATTTGCAAGCACTTTAAAATTTGGAGCTTTCTCTCCTGCCTTTACTTCATTTCCTAATAAAGTAACTGAATTCCCTTTAAATGTAATAGACGCCATCTTTTTCTTCCTCCTTAAACATCATATGTACAATGTAAATCATATCTTTTTAGACTCATTTTTGCAAAGATTAAATCTTTAATAAATTGCTCGCATTAACAATACCATGAAAAAAGTTAACTTCCTATTTTGGAAGTTAACCCTATACATCATATGTCTAAATCTTGTTTTGCTCCGTTATACTCTTGTTTATCTGTCTGATTTTGGGTTTGGGTATCTTTTTGTTTATTTTTCTTATCGAACATTTGTTGAATCTTATCAACAGCTTGTGGAGCCAGATCAAGAATTCTTTCATATAAATGTGTGCTTTCATCAAGATGAACCATTTTCACCTCATTTGAGTTTACAATGAGAAAGGCAATTGGTGTAATTGAAACGCCGCCACCACTTCCTCCACCAAATGGATGTCCGCTTGATTGGCCTTGGCCTTGCCCTTGCCCTTGACTTCCACTATTTGATTGGCCATCAAGTTTGAATTCACTCCCACCAGCTGCAAAACCAAAACCAACTTTGGATACCGTTAGAATCACGCTGCCATCAGGTGTTTCAACAGGGTCACCAATGATTGTATTCACATCAATCATTTCTTTCAGATTTTCCATCGCAGTTGTCATAAGCCCTTGAATTGGATGATCTGACATACTTAAGCCGCCCTTCTATACTGATTTTGTTTTATCATTAGATAAAGCAGATAAAGGCTTCGTTTTAAACTTTGCCTTCCCGCCCTTCCAATATTTAATCAATTTAAATGCTGCAACAATAGCATGTCCGATTCGGAATTGAAAAATACATGAAATAATCGTCTGTGACACGGCAAATTGAAATTGAGGAGTAATTGTCATATATGGTGATTCTTTAAGCTTCATATAATTGCTTAGGAGCCCAATCATACTCCCTTTCACCGCCCACAGCCCACCAGTGAGCATGCCAGTATATGCTGCATCTCCTAATCCAAACATCGTGTGCCATTCAAACCTTTTTACAGAAATCTTTTTCAAAAATTTGCGCACAATTTTATGAAGAGAAATGACATGGTTAAGGATTTCATTTGTATCTTGCATCGAATTTAGAAGGTCTTTTGCTGAATACTGCTTCGTCTCAATTTCTTGTTCCCCTGCCGATTTCTCTTCCTTCATAACGATTGTTGGTGAGTTATCATCCACTTTTATTAAAGGAATATCTTTTTTATATTTTATAAGTCCAAACCATGCTTTACATTCAATTTTTAAATGGTCGTTATCATTATTATGATAATAATATAAATAAATATTTAATCTCGTAACAATCAATAGAATAATGAGCAATAATAGTATGATTAAGGCAATGAGCAGCCACTTCAATCTCATCACACCCCTTCAGCTTATCATTATTTCCGAATACAAAAAAAATAAACCCGCCTTGCTAGAAGGCAGGTTTAAAGCTATTTTTCATGAACAACTGTTGTATCTGAAAATAAATCATGCAGTCCTTGCTTCTTTGGTAAAAAAGCAATAATCACATAACTGATAATCAGAGTGGCTGAAATAAAGCGACCAATCCATTCTCTAAAGAGTATTGTCCGCCACGACAGTCCATTTCCTTCTAAATCAACTACCTTTAAACCAAATACCATCTTCCCAACCGTTTGATTAAAAAATTTCGTCATTAATACAAAATAACCATAGAATGTAATCGCTGTGATAATTGAAATCGGTGCGAAGATGCTATGTTCCTTTAAAGATATATCCAATAATCTAAATATCGGATTAACAATCAAACGATCAATGCTCCCAATTACAATTAAATCTAAGAGATATGCCCAAAAGCGCATCCAAAATCCAGCAAATCGAACGGGAATATGGTTTCCAATCATATCCTTCTGCTCATTTAAAGTCATCTTAACACCACCTATTCAGCATATAAATACATGAGGCGCGGTGAATTAGGCTGTGATAATAATTTCATTACTCCCGCCATTTCCATGTCCTGTCCAATTAACTTTTGCGCCCCCATACTGAATAATGAGCCAAAGCCTAAGTTATCCGTATATTTAATAACCTTTGCTCCCTCTAGTTCATGATCCACTTTCAAGGCATCGATTACACCCTCAACATAGCCAAATCCATCAATTAAATTTAATTCTAATGCTTGACGTCCATCATAAATCCTGC
This sequence comes from Cytobacillus eiseniae, assembly GCF_017874625.1. Taxonomy (GTDB): domain Bacteria; phylum Bacillota; class Bacilli; order Bacillales; family Cytobacillaceae; genus Cytobacillus; species Cytobacillus eiseniae. Next base: position 26,198 of record NZ_JAGIKZ010000009.1, read on the forward strand.
CATCAGCAATTTTCTTCACCTGTTCAACAGACAGATTCCGTCCTTCAGAAATAACCTTCACAAAGCCTTCATAGGAATTATTAATCATCGTTTGCAAAATATTCTTTTCATCATCTGTCATTTCTCTTGATGGACTCATAATATCCTTATATGGACCGCTTTTAATTGTAACGAAATCAACCCCATACTTTTCAGCAAGCCCAGCATAATTTATGCCTTGCATAATCACACCGAGGGAACCAGTCAACGTTTCTGGACTTGCAAAGATTTTGTCAGCTGGTGCAGAAATATAATATCCACCTGAAGCAGCCATTGAACCCATTGAAATATAAACAGGCTTCTTTGTCTCCTCTTGGATTTCCTTTATTTTGTCATGGATTTGTGCACTTTCAACGACTCCTCCACCAGGAGTATTTACTTGAATAATGACAGCCTTCACCGTATTATCTTCTTTTACTTGGTTAAGCTTGTCCATAAATGCTCGGTGATTGTAGCCTCCGGTAGTAAAAATCGAAGCCGCTTCACCAGTATCCTGGATTGTCCCGTTTACATCTAATACAGCTATTTTCTTCATTTCACTGCCTTCTTCAATTACTTCTTCCATAAATACATCATTACTGCCTGCAAATAATTCTGTTATCGAGCTTTCCACATCACTAAATGCAATCCCAGTAGCAATATTCGTAATAATTGAAAACACAAATAATGCACCAGCAATTAGTAATGCTGCCCACCGTTTTCCATTCATCAAATCCTCCTCCTGTTCTCTATTCACTTTACGAGGTTCCCCTTTAAAATGATTCAAAAACTTGAAACTGTTTTCAACATCCATTATCATACCAAATAATTGGCTATATGTTAAAATTATAATAAATCAACTATTATTTGACTGGAGGCTATCAGATGACAGCTCGCCGTAATTTATATTTTTATCATAAAAAGGATACGAAAATGATTGAAAAGGTTCAATCATTATACGACCTAGCAGAAGCTCATCAATTCAATATTGTGAACGATCCTAAAAAGGCCAATATTATTGTTAGTATTGGTGGAGATGGGGCATTTCTGCAGGCTGTTCGTAAAACAGGTTTTCGCGATGATTGTTTATATGCGGGAATTTCAACAACAGGCAGCCTAAGCATGTACTGTGATTTCCAATTAGATGATCGACCAAAAATGCTTGGAGCAATAACAAAAGAGCAAATTGAAGTACGTCGTTATCCTACAATTGAAGTAACGATTGATAATCAAACTTCCTTTCATTGCTTAAATGAATTTAGTATCCGATCGCCAATCATTAAAACCTTTCTTCTTGATGTTTACATAGATGATCTTCACTTTGAGACATTTAGAGGAGATGGAATGATCGTTGCAACACCTACAGGAAGCACAGCATACAATAAATCATTAAGAGGCTCAATTGTCGACCCGCTGCTTCCATGTATGCAGGTCAGTGAAATGGCTTCATTAAATAATAATCGTTACCGAACACTCGGCTCCTCCTTTATTCTAAGTGGCGAACGTAAACTGATGCTTAGTGTCGTTCAAGATGGCAATGAGCATCCTACAATGGGCATGGATAATGAGGCAATAAGCATACGGCATGTGAAAGAAATTGAAATTAAATTGAGTGAAAAACGAATTAAAACGGTCAAACTTAAAGATAATTCCTTCTGGGAAAAAGTACAAAGGACTTTTTTATAAAGACTCAATTTCTACTAAAAAAAACTTCAATCAATGCAGCATTGATTGAAGTTTTTTCCTATTGTTTTTCATGTGCTAACAAAAGATGCGTTAATAATTTTGGCAGCTGTTCGAAAGCAAATGGCAAATAGAGACGTTCGGTGTTTTTATGTGCATCTCTGCCAATTGGGCCAACATTAATAACTGGCGCTGTTAGCTTAGCCATTTCATGAAAGGGAATCGCATAAAGCTCTTTCCCACCAGGCAAATTCGTATCATAGCGTTGCATATCAGCAAGCGATCCTTGCAGACCCGCATAACTTAAATCACATATTCCATTAAAATATTCAACAGGAAGCAATTCATAACTAAATTGTTCATCTGAATATTGAATGATTTCTTCTGAAAGCTCCCGAATCACTCGGTTGTCGCTTGAGTTGACTGCCGGATAATATGGAGGGGCATAGAATAAAACAATCATTGGACCAAGCTCTTGAGAGAGAATCGCCAATTGATCCACAACTTGAATCGATTGTTCCCGACTGTCTCCGATTGATTGGGAAATAACAGACTGTTCTAGCTTTGTAATATATTCATCGCCCATTTTCTCACAGGCATATGCTCGTAATTCTTCATAAAGAAGAACTTTTATTGTTGGCAGCTGACTTGAATCAAGCTGGAAAACATCATACTTATCCTTCATGAACACTTCCATTTTCCTTGCGGATGATTGAGCAATCTTCTTCATTTGCGTCATGACATCTGCCGCATTTCTTTTCATTAATAATAAATTATACAAGCTGACCGAACGATGAGGAATTTGTGTAGTATAGTCCTTCTTTAAATCCCGTTGCCATAATAATGTTGGCGGAGGGCTTACTTGTCCGTTTACCTCCTCACAAAGGACTTCATTCCATTCGATATCATTTGTCAGCATCGATGTCATCCAGGCCGCATTGATTCCTGATAATGGTTCGCCTACATGTGTCTCTTTCCCAAAGCAAAGAGCAGCTGGCATGATCTTTCCAATTGTCCCTGTATAAAAATAATAATTCTTATCTTGGGGTTCTAATGCAAACATCGGTTCAGAGTTAAGAAACAAAGTGTAATTTAAATGATGCTCTTCCGCCATTTCAAGCAGTTTAGGAACAGCTTCCCGCATCCCGACTGAGTTCACTTCTTCATCTGGTACCGTTAATAAAAGCAGATTCATCTTCCATTGTTCAGAAGCTGCTCTTTCAAGCAAGGACATATGCTGAACAAGGCCGCACTTCATATCCATCACACCACGTCCGAAAAGCCATTTCTTGCTCTCTAAATCTTCGCGCGCATCAAGTGGAAATTCATCACTTCGCTCAAAAAGAGCCTCCGTTAACTCCATCGGCTGAAAAGCAAGATGCTTTAAATCCCCATAATCCTCCACATTTACAACATCAAAATGGCTAATCATGACAACTGTTTTACTTGCTTCATCATGTTTGTACAAGGCCGTTAAGAATGACCTGCCATCCGTTGTTAAATGATTCGTAATAAGTGATGAATTTTCATTAAAATAAGGGATTTGCTTTAGGTGGTGCTCCACTCTTAAAGGGAATTGAATTTCTGCTTCTGATAATGAAATACTGCCAATTGAAACAAGATCATTTAATAGATTGAGCATTTGCTCGGCTGTTTGCATCGTCTGATTTCCCATTGCATGATGGCTCCTTCACCAATTCTTTGTTTAAATTCCTACACTTTTGCCTTTCTTCCATTTTGACTCCAGCTTAATATAGTATTTTGTTTTCGAGAGAGTAAAGATCGAAATCGCTGTCCATATAAACATAAATGCAATAAGATGAATTTTTGTAAATGGCTCATGATAAATAAACACACCTAGAATTAATGTCAATGTTGGTGCAATAAATTGTAAGAATCCTAGAGTAGACATCGGAATTTTCTGTGCCCCTTTTGCAAAATAAAGAAGGGGAACGGCTGTTGCTGCCCCTGCACCGATTAATAATAAATCCGTTCCAGCTGACACAGCTAAAAAAGATTGTGAGCCGTTCATAAATAACACAATCATATAAATGAATGCAATCGGAGCAACAACAAGTGTTTCTAGTGTTAGGCCGATCGCCGAATCTACTTTCACCATTTTCTTCATTAAACCGTATAAACCAAATGATAATGCTAGAAAGATAGAAATCCACGGAAACTTCCCGTATGAAATCGTTAAGACGAGCACACCTATGAATGCTATTCCAAATGAGGCATACTGTGCCAAAGACAGCCTCTCTCTAAATACGATCATCCCAAGGATGACACTGACTAACGGATTAATATAATAGCCGAGGCTTGCTTCAATTAAATGCTCGGAATTAACGGCCCATATATAGATGAACCAATTACAGCTTACAAGAAGAGAAGCAATCACCAACACTAATAACTGTTTTTTATTCGTACGAAAATGAATAATTGTTTGAATAAATCCTCCCCATTTTCTAGTAAAAAGCAGTACAGCTGCCATAAAGAAAAAAGACCAAAAAATTCGATTAGCTAAAATTTCATCTGCATTTACATGTTGGATAAGCTTCCAATAGATTGGCAATAATCCCCATAAAAAATACGAAAATCCTGCATAAATAATTCCCATATGTACTTCATTATTCTTCATCAGCATGAGCCTCAATTCTTTCTATTATCGAAATATTTATATTATAGATTGAATTGTAAGATGCTGACAATGTTTATTTTTTCTAAATCATTACTTCCATAGCATCATAAACAATTTCTCCACCGATTACCGTTTGAGCGACGGCTACATTCGGAATTTCAACTGGACTTATTTGAAAAATATCTTCTTCCAATATCGTAAAATCAGCCAAAAAATCTTCCATTATCATGCCACGATTGCATTCATGACTGGCAGCATAAGCACTTCCCTTTGTAAATAAGCACACCGCTTCATAAACGGTTAAAGCTTCACTTTGACCGTACACTCTTTTCTTAGATTCATCGATATTCGTCCTCGTTACAGCTGCATGAATGCCAAGAAGCGGGTTTAACGGTTCAATTGGGGCGTCTGATCCACCAGCACACGGCAGTCCTTCAGTTAATAATGTTTTCCAGGCATAACAATAATCCATGTGCTCCTGACCGATCCGATCAACGACCCATGGGAAATCAGAAGCAAGAAATCTTGGCTGGATATCAAGAATAAGCGGCAATTTCTTCGCACGCTGGATTAGCTCCTTACGTAAGATTTGGGCATGAATAAGCCGATCTCTTCCTGGTCCTGTCATAGGATGTTTTTCAATAGCATCCAACACCATTTCAAATGCCAAATCACCAATGGCATGAACGGCAACAGGCAGCTTATAAGCTCGGGCCTTTTCAAGAAGGGCATCTAATTGCTGCTGTGTAAAGATGGCAACCCCTGATGTCGAAGGGTCATCGGCATACGGATGACTGAGCAATGCTGTTCTTCCACCTAAAGCTCCGTCAGCAAAAATTTTCATTGCACCAAATTCAATCCATTCATTTCCACTTAAAAAGTGTTCTCCAGACTGAAGCATTTCATCAACAACCTCATGATGGACAAGAAGATGTGCTCGAAAAAGCTGCCCTTCTTCCTCAATCACTTGCTTGAACGCCTGAAAAGTCTTATCATAGCCGCCGTAATAATTTAAATCTTCCGTATGCGCACCAACTATGCCTAATGAATGCGCATCTTTAATCGCTGCACGGAGAGCCTTAACTAAATCATCTTTTGAGACTTCAGGAAGAACTTGAAACACTAATTCCTGGGCTTGGTCTTTGAGAAGGCCATTAAGCTTTCCATCCCCTTCCTTTTCAATGACTCCACCTTCTGGATTTTCTGTCTCTTCATCAATAGATGCTTTTTTTAACGCAAGCGTATTTACCACAATTGCATGTCGGCACACCCTCTTAAGCAATACTGGATGATCGGGTACAACCGCATCTAATTCGTTTAATGTAATCGGGTCAGGCTGATCCCATAGATTCTCATTCCAGCCCTCTCCAACCACCCATTCCCCTCCTTCCACATTTGCTGCGTAGCTTTTGACGTTTTGAAGGACTTCTTCTCTCGAATGACACGTAGATAAATCTAGGCGAATCAACTTTTGACCATGCCCAATTATATGCATATGACTGTCTGTCAATCCTGGCAGCATTGTTCTTCCTTTCAAGTCTACTCTAAGCTTTATTTCATCTTTATATGTTTCTTCAAGTGCTTGAATCGTATCAATTGCTATAATTTTATTTCCTTTTGTAAAAACGGCTTCTGCTTGATCCTTTTCTTCCTGTAGTGTATAAATTGAGCCACCATACCAGATTGTCCCCATTTAAAGATCCCCTCTTTCCATTTTCTTTTACTATAACAAATGCGCAGGCGCCTTGAACATCGCCGTACAAACTGGATAACTGCGACTGAAATAAAGGAAACACGGTGAGCGTGAGCGATACCGTGCTTGACTTATTGTAGGGAGCAGTACTGAAGTTTGATAGGCGATAGGCGCCGAAGCTGGACGTAGATTAAACTACTCATAAAGTTATACATAACGTGCGATTTTATCGTTTCCTAAATGATAACAAAAATGCAGACGAAAGCCTTCGTCTGCACTCCACTATTATTCGTTCTGTGCAGCTATTTTTAATTCATTATTTCGAAGTTCAATTCTGCGAATTTTTCCAGAGGTTGTTTTTGGCAGTTCCTCTAAAAACTCAATTTTCCTTGGGTATTTGTATGGCGCTGTAAGTTCCTTTACATGCTCTTGAAGGTTCTTAATTAAGTCTGGCTCGCTTTCTTTCACTCCTTCTTGTAATACGATAAAGGCTTTCACGACGTATCCTCTTACTTCATCAGGGCTTGCTACAACCGCACACTCTTTGACAGCAGGATGTTTGACGAGAGCATCTTCTACTTCAAATGGCCCGATCGTATAACCAGAGCTAATGATAATATCATCCCCCCGCCCTTCAAACCAAAAGTATCCATCCTCATCCATTTTTGCGCGATCCCCTGTTATATAATAATCTCCTCGGAATTGCATCGCCGTTCTTTCCGCATCTTTATAATAATTTTTGAAAAGAGCGGGTGTTTCAAGATGAACAGCGATGTCTCCCACTTCATTCACCCCACATGGCACGCCTAATTCATTTACGATTTCTACACGATTGCCTGGTGTCGGTTTTCCCATTGAACCTGCCTTTAACTTCATTCCTTTTGTGACACCGACAAGCAATGTATTTTCCGTCTGACCATAGCCATCGCGAACATCCACATCAAAATTCTTCTTAAATATATCAATGACTTCACGATTTAATGGTTCTCCTGCTGATACCGCACTGCGAAGTTGAGGAAGCTTATATTCATGAAGATGATCGGTTTTTGCCATGATTCTGTACTCTGTCGGTGTGCAGCATAATACATTTACTTTATAATCACTTAGCAGCTGTAAATATTTCTTCGGCTCAAATTTCCCATTGTAGACAAACCCTGTCGCACCTGTTCCAAGGACTGATAGGAACGGGCTCCAAATCCATTTTTGCCAGCCTGGACCTGCCGTTGCCCAGACAGTGTCTCTATCTTCAATGCATAACCAGTTCGGAGCAGCCGCTCGCAAATGAGCAAAAGCCCATCCATGCGTATGAACGACCCCTTTAGGATTCCCAGTTGTTCCAGATGTGTAAGAAAGGAATGCCATATCCCCTTGATTCGTGTCAGCTATAGGATAATCTTCAGAAGCTTGGATCATCTCTCCTTCTAAATCAATCCAACTCTCCGCCTGACCACCAATTACAAATTTCGGAAGATTCCCTGCTTCATTTATTTGCGAAAACTGTTCTGCATATGGATAGTAGCTGACGATCCCTTTTACATCCCCATGTGTAATTCTGTATTGAAGATCCTTTGGCCTAAGCATTTCAGAACTCGGAATCACAACTAATCCTGCTTTCAATGCAGCCACATACACTTCGTATGCTTCAATTAGTCGTGGCACAATAATTAACACGACATCTCCTTTTTGCAACCCATTTTTCGCAAAAACATTGCTGATCTTATTCGCATGATTCAGTAGCTTACGATATGTAATTTCCTTTTTATTGCCTTGTTCATCTTCCCATCTAATCGCCATTCTATTAGGGTCAGAGGCAAAGCGCTCCATTTCAGATACTAGATTATACTTTTCGGGTGCTAATAGATCTTCTCGTTTCATTCTGTTTCCCCCTCGTAAAGTAAGTGAACAGATGTCTGATCATGAAGTATTATCTTTACAATCATTATACTAAATTATCGGAAGATTTTAAATTGTTATTTTGACATATAATAAGGGACAGGAATTAATTCCTGCCCCTTGTAGCCATATTATTTATTTTTTATTATTTACCATATCCAGCTAGTTGTTGTTGAGCTGTTTGAACTAAACGTTTTGTAATTTCTCCACCAACTGAACCGTTAGCACGAGAAGTTGTATCTGCACCTAAGTTAACACCGAACTCAGAAGCAATTTCATATTTCATTTGGTCTAGAGCTTGTTGTACTCCTGGAACTAGAAGCTGATTTGAGTTGCTGTTGTTGTTTGCCATGTGATGTTCACCTCCTTGTGAGTATAGAATGTGTAGAATCACATGGCCGTATTCAATTTTTTATTGGTAATTGTTGCATAGGAATCCAGTGTACGCCAGATTTATTAGAATAAGTCACTAACCTCATTTTCTTCTACAGATTTCGGAGCGATTGTTATCACTTCTGTATCTTCTACTGCTTGAGTAATAAGTGTATCAAAATCAATTTTGCTCTCGAAGTATTGCACCTTTTCTTTTTTCGGTTTTGTTTTCGGTGAAGCAGGAACAAAGACGGTGCAGCAATCCTCAAATGGTCGATTGGAAATATCGAATGTATCGAGCATTTGCGCCAGATCGATAATTTCATTTTTATCCATCGTAATTAACGGACGAAGGATCGGTGTATTTGTGACATCATTAATGGCATACATGCTTTCAAGTGTCTGGCTTGCAACCTGACCTAGGCTTTCACCGGTAATAATGGCCAGCCCATCGTTTCTCTTTCGAATTTCATCTGTAATTTTGAGCATGAGCCGTCTTGTCGTTGTCATTGAATAATTTTCAGGAACTTTCTGCTGGATAAGCTGTTGTATAGCAGTAAATGGAACTATATGCAATTTAACTGCTCCACTTATATTCGCTAACTTTTCCGATAGATCAAGCACCTTCTGTTTTGAACGCTCACTTGTAAATGGAGGGCTATAGAAATGAACTGCTTCAATTTCGACCCCTCTTTTCATTGATAGGTAGCCTGCAACCGGGCTATCGATTCCACCAGATAGCATGAGCATGCCTTTCCCACTTGAACCTACAGGAAGCCCACCAGCACCCAATATATTTTCACAAGAAAAATAAACAGCTTCATGTCGAATTTCAATTTGCAGATTAATATCCGGTTTTTTCACATCAACTTTTAAACCAGGGATGTTCGTTAATAAATGTGCTCCAAATAGTTGATTAACTCCATTTGTATCTAAGTGATACCTTTTATCTGATCTTTTCGTTGTAATCTTAAATGTATTTCCCTCTTGATAAATTCTTTGAAACAGGCTTAGGGCTGCATCCTTCATATTTTCAATTTCTTTATCTGTTTTAATCGCCGGGCTAAAAGATTGAATGCCAAAAACACCTTTTAGACGTTCAACAATTTCCTGTCCATCTTCCCCATTTAAGAGAATGAACATTCTTTCACGAGTTGCCTCAATCTCTATCTGTTCAAAATCCCGTAAAACTTTTTTAATATTTCTTCTTAACTTATATATAAATACTTTTCGGTTTTTTCCTTTTGTTGATAATTCTCCATAACGAATAAGTATACGATCATAATTCATTTCAATTCATAACCTTTCTTAGCCTAATGACAGCTTCTTTAATCTCTTCTACTAATTTCTTCGCCTCATCTAATGTATTGTCATAAGCAAGGCTAATGCGAATCGAACTTAATGCCTCATCCTCTGGAACACCCATTGCAAGGAGCGTACTGCTTGCTTTCTGTGTTTTAGATGAGCATGCACTTGTTGTCGATACATATATTTCCTTTTCTTCAAGTGCGTGGACAAATACTTCTGCCTTGAACCCTTTAATTGAAAAATTAATAATATGTGGCGCTGATTGTAAATGCGGGGAATGAATTTGTACCCCCTCTATCATTTCCAATTTTGTCCTAATAAAATCTTTTATTTCAGCCATTCTATTTTGATTTATTTCTTGTTTATCCAATGTAAGCCTTAAAGCTTTTGCCATTGCAACCATGCCTGCCACATTCTCCGTGCCACTTCGATGCTTCCATTCCTGGCCCCCGCCTGAGAATAAAGGAGTTATGGTAATGCCTTGTCTCATAAATAAAGCCCCTGTTCCTTTCAATCCATGAAATTTATGGCCAGATATCGTACACAAATCAATATGATTATCATGTAAGTGAAGCGGAACTTTTCCAATCCCTTGAACATCATCCACATGAAATAGTATCTTTGTATAACGTTTAAGCAGCTGACCGATCTCTTTTATTGGCTGAATAGAACCTATTTCATTGTTTACATGCATAACAGAGACTAGTATCGTATCATCAGTAATCGCCTTTTCAATATCATGAATACTGACAATCCCATGTTTATTAACAGGGACATACGTAATTCGAAATCCTAATTCCTTTAGTTGCTCCATCGATTCCCTTACCGAAGGGTGCTCAATCGCGGTTGAAATTATATGTCGACCTCTATCTCTATACTTAAGCGCCGTTCCTTTAATTGCAAGATTATTTCCTTCGGTTCCACCTGAAGTAAAATAAACTTCTCCTTTTTGAACATTTAACAGCTTGGCTATTTGCTCTCTCGCCTGTAACAATAGTTGTTCAGCCTGGCCGCCCAACCGATGTAAGGAAGAAGGATTACCATAGAAATCAGTTGAAACTTTATTAAAAGAGGCAAGTGCTTCTTTATATGGTTTTGTTGTTGCACTATTATCAAAGTAAATCATTGTCTTCTCCTTCCGATTTAAACCCTTTAGCAACTGTATATCATATCATATTTCCTCTCTCTTTTAAATCCCCTCATTTTTCCATGGGTACTTTACACATAATAGAGTTGAAAAATTCGAATAATAAATATAAGTTATTTTATTAATTTGATAATATTTTTGGAAAAGATTCTATTTTGAAAAATTTCAAAAACCCCGTTATATCAACATTTATCATTACTAATTTTGATGAAGAGAGTAAATTCGACATTATCCCAATATATTTAAAATTGAAACTTTAATAATATTCGACAATTTTTTTAACAATTATGTTAGTATGTAAATGTTCAAAATATTTAGGGGACTGATTCAGGGGGATGAAGTTATGAATTCAAAATTATCATCAAAGCAAATAATGGCTGTCGGCCTAATGTTATTTGCTTTATTCTTTGGGGCTGGAAATATGATTTTCCCTCCATTTCTAGGACAAGATGCAGGTACACATGTGTGGACTGCTATTATTGGATTTTTAATTACAGGGGTAGGATTGCCGCTTTTAGCAATTATCGCTATTGCTAGAGTTGGAGATGTACAAACAATGGCAAGCCGGGTTCACCCTGTGTACGGCGTAATATTTACAGTCGTAATGTATTTAGTTATAGGTCCATTATTTGCCATTCCGAGAACAGCTACGGTTTCATTTGAAATCGGTGTGATTCCGTTTCTATCTGAAAGCGCTGCCAGTTCAAGATTACCTTTGGCATTATTTTCAATTGTTTTCTTTATCATCACAGCTTGGCTCGCAATGAATCCAACGAAATTAGTAGATACAATTGGGAAAATATTAACACCAGCTCTTTTAATCATTTTAGGAATTATTGTTGTTAAAAGTTTTATCACTCCATTAGGTGATGCACAAGCACCAACTGGCGCATATGTTGATGGAGCATTCTTTAAAGGCTTTGTTGAAGGGTATCTAACAATGGATACAATTGCTGCACTAGTATTTGGGATTATTGTCATTAGCTCAATCAAAGGATTAGGGGTTATAGAGAAGAAGTCTATTACAAAAATTTGTGTACAAGCCGGTTTAATTGCAGCAGCAGGTCTAGCAATTGTCTATTTAGCTCTTGCTTATATTGGCTCTACAGCACCAGCGGCACTTGGATTGAAGGAAAATGGTGGAGCGATTCTATCAGGCGCGGCTAACTATTTATTTGGATCATTTGGTTCCGTTATCCTTGCATTAGCCATTATTTTTGCCTGTCTAACGACTTCTATTGGTCTCGTTTCAGCATGTGCCACTTATTTCAATAAGTTATTGCCACGTTATTCTTATAAAACGATCGTTTTAATTTTCTCAATATTTAGTATGGTTATTGCGAATATTGGTTTAACACAATTAATCAATTTTTCAGTTCCCGTATTAGTTATTATCTATCCTTTAGCTATCGTACTAATTGTATTATCATTTTTCGATCATGCGTTTAAAGGGTCTTCACTAGTTTATATTTGTGCATTAATTCCAACAGGGATTATTAGTTTAGTGGACGGGTTCAATACTGCTGGAATCAATGTTTCTGCAATCACAGACGCACTTAGCTTCCTTCCACTGTTCGCACAGGGAATTGGCTGGATTGTACCTGCAATCATTGGAGCACTTATTGGTTATTTCATTTCAATGGCAGTAGGAAAAACAGAAGAGACGACTGCATAATCGAATTAATAGTTTGGAAAGGAGCAATCCACCATGGTTGCTCCTTTCCAAAAATTAGAATGATTTTTTTTAAAATTTTAATTTACAGAATCTTCGACTTAATATATACTTATAATAAATTTAGTATTCTTAAATAACTTTTACACTAAATTGTCACAAAATTTAGTCAACTAATCAAGGGGGATATATAGAATGATTATTATTAAAATAGAAAAACTATGTGCAGATACTTAATAAAGAAATAATATAATCATTATTTTGTTTTAAATTTTCATAACATTTTGTAATTACTACCAAGGGGGAAATAACAATGAATTCAACTTTATCAGGAAAGCAAATAACTGCAATCGGACTTATGCTTTTTGCTCTCTTCTTCGGCGCAGGAAATATGATCTTTCCACCATTCTTAGGTCAAGATGCTGGAACAAGCCTGTGGCCTGCTATTATCGGATTTCTCGTTACGGGCGTAGGACTTCCATTATTAGGCGTTATTGCAATCGCAAAGGTTGGCGACTTGGAAACATTAGCGAATAGAGTTCATCCTGTATACGCAGTCATCTTTACTGTCAGCTTATATCTTGTAATTGGACCACTTTTCGCGATTCCACGTACTGGAACAGTTGCTTTTGAAATCGGGATTTCTCCATTTTTACCTGAAGGATCTTCCACAGGAGTATGGCTTCTAGTATTCACAATTGTATATTTTATCATTGCTGCATGGCTGTCTATGAATCCAACAAAATTAGTTGATCGTATTGGTAAACTTTTAACACCTGCCTTATTAATTGTACTAGGAATTTTTGTTGTAAAGAGTTTTATTACTCCAATGGGTGAAGCCCAAGCACCTGTTGGCCCTTATGCAGATGGTGCATTTTTCAAAGGATTTGTTGAAGGGTATTTAACAATGGATGCAATTGCTTCTCTCGTATTCGGCGGAATGGTTATTGCTTCAATTAAGAGCATGGGTGTTTCAAATAAGAAATCATTAACAAAGCTTTGTATACAAGCAGCTTTAGTTGCTGCAGCTGGATTAGCACTTGTTTATTTATCTCTTGCTTTTATTGGTTCTACTAGCCCTAATGCAATTGGTATCCAAGAAAATGGTGGCTCACTTCTTTCAGCAGCTGCTAACCATTTATTCGGCTCTCTTGGAGCAGTTATTCTTGGACTAGCTATCTTATTCGCTTGTTTAACAACTGCAATCGGATTAATCTCATCATGTGCACAATATTTTAATAAGCTTTTACCGAAAATCTCTTATAAATCTTTCGTTATCATTTTTGCAGTATTCAGCGCGGTAATTGCTAACGTAGGCTTAACACAGCTTATTAGTTTCTCAGTACCAGTATTAGTTTTCATCTATCCACTTGCTATTGTGTTAATTTTACTATCATTTGTTCACAATTTATTTAAAGGCTACTCACTCGTTTACAGATTTGCATTAATCCCAACTGGAATTATTGGTCTAGTTGATGGTCTAAGTGCTGCAGGCTTAAATGTTTCTGCTCTAACAAATGCACTTGAATTCCTTCCATTCTTTGCACAAGGCATCGGCTGGCTAGTTCCAGCAATCATTGGTGCAATCATCGGTTACTTCATTGCAATCGCAACTGGGGAATCAAAGAAAGTTGTCATAACGAACTAAATTGAAAAAGAACAAAAGCGCAAGCGCCTTGATCAGCCTCAGGCATAGCACAAGACGAGCCTCACGGAAAGGTGTCCTTTACCGATCTTTAGAGGATTGGCTTGTGACCTCGAGGGGGTAGGCGCTGGAGCTGGACGCAGAACTTGTCGCAAAATTATCCACAACATTTAAATTTATATTTTCCTATATAATAATAAAAACAGGCTGTCTGCCAAGTCTATCAAATGACTTTTGCAGACAGCCTGTTTTATTTTATAAATAACATATCCGAAAGTAACTTAGCAATCATTAGCCATTACATCAAGTTGAGTTTAGCTGCAAGATTGCTCTATTAAATCCTCATGACAGACTAACCTATCACCTTAAGAGCTAGTTGCTTCCTCTTGAGTAAAAATGAAAAAGGTGAGGAAAAACAAGTGGTTTTTCCTCACCTTTTTCTATTCGAAATTACTATTGTCTCTTTATGAAATCTTCAATTTTATTAATTGCACCAGGATCGACTTCTTCAATTGATGTGGCAGCCTGTTCTAATGCAGTCTTATAATCATAGCCTCTAAATGCTGTTTCTGCTTTAAGGAGGCCTTTCTCTACGGATGGATATCTGCTTCTATATCTATTTCCGTATTGAATAACTCTCTCTACTAAGATTATTGTTTCAATCATATCTTCTGTCGTATTAACAAGCTTATCGACTGTTAACACAGAAACTTCTAAGTATTGCTGGATGTATTGTATGTTTAAAGGCTGTTCTTCTAGTTTTGCCACGACATTTTCAATACTTTCCTTCGCATCTTGGATTAAATATTTATAATCCTCCGGTAGTCCAGGGACATTGCTTTTAGAAATAAGTCTTGTCGTTTCAGCCAATCTTTTTCTAAGCTCTTTCACTTTTTCTCTTGCTGTCATTTCATCTTTTCTAAGCATTTGAAGTTTTTCTGCCAGCAGCGTATGTTCATCCTCAATACTTTCGAGCTGCTCTTTTATACCTACAAGTTCTTCTTTTAGGAGAGAATAAGCGATATTTTGACTATTAATTTTATGCTCAAGCACTTCAAATCGGCTAAATAGCTGAGTCAATTTTTTATCTAGCTTAGGCTGTACATCCATATCGTGTTCTGATACATGATAACTTTGCTGAACAATTTCAAGCTCATCCCTAATCTGCTTATTAATTTCTCTATTAGTAAACAAAATATTTCTAATTGAATCATCTTGTTTTATGATATAATGCTTTGCATTTACCTCTTCTTCAAGAAGATCATACAATAATTCAATACTATCTTTTATTTCAGTTATTCCCTTTTGAACCTCTGTAATTTCCGTTTGTTCAACTAGAATTGTAAATTTAGTTACCTCTTCCTCTAGTCTAGCTGTTTCTTTTTCAAACTGGATATGATCAAGAATGAATCCTTGCTCCTGCATATCTTTATAACCATCTTTTAATTCCTTGATTTGAACTGGAATTTTCGAAAGGCATTCAACCATTAACGAAGGGATCATTTCCATTTTTTCTGTTATTAACTCAATTTCACCCTTCATGATTAAAATTATTTCCCTTGCTTCTAAGTAATTCCCACTGTTTGTTTTTTCATTAAAATCATCTACTTTTGCAAATGTTAGATCCAATTGCTCTTCAAGTAAATCTGCTGCCTTGCCGTATGTATGCCGATGAGCTAGCAATGTTTTTTTATTCTCACGAAAAAGATCCTTTAACTCTTCAACCTCCGTACGATTTTTCTCTTCGCTACCGACAAGATCATTCAGTTCATTTAATAACTTTTTGATCTTATCCTCAATTTCAGTTAAATATGTTCCTATATCTTGCTGAACTTTCTTCGCCTTATTAAAAAGGTATTTATCAATAAATTCCTCAGCATCGAATAAGCGTTCTTCAACATTTGGTAATTGTGCCGTAACAATATCATCCCACTCTGAACGCCAACGTTCGAATAATTCCTCTGTTTGTCCAGTCATATTCAATTGCTTTACTTTTGACATTTCATCAAGAACAGGGCGATTCACAATATCCATCTTCCATGCTTCTAGCCGATCCACTTCTTTATAATATTTTTTCTTTAATATAAATCCTGTTAAAAATAAGCCGATAAGAATGACGATAATGCCAATAATCCATTCCACTTTATAAAGCCCCCTGTTCTGTTCCGAGCCGATATATGATCATCTATATTTATTCATTTAAAATCATGTTCAGTTCAATGTTTTTATGATACCATGTAAACGACATTTTTTGACTATTTATTTCATTTTTTTATCTAAATTATTGTGAAAAAATAATTAGTTTTTTATATTTTATCTCTATTTTGCACAATTTTACAAATATTTTAATGTTTTTATTTAAACTTTTACTGTTTTTGCTACTAAGACGAGTAAGTAGTGGCTGTTTCCGCTCCAAACAACCTTTAACTTATACAATTATAACATTCTTTTTAAAAGGGGTTTATTTTGCTATTAAAAGATGGCATATTCATAGTTTAAGAGCCAATTAAGAAGATGAGGGAAAGTAGACTTTCATTAGGATTTAGGGAGTTTTCCATTACAGAGGATAGACAATCGCTATATGTATTCATTAATGCTATTAGGACAGCATATTAAAGCATTCAGAAATGAAATCATCTTTAGATGAAGGAACAAGGATAAAAGGGAACATCTGCTGGAGGAATCAAAAGTAATTCTGGATTGGGTAATTATATTGAAGAATAGGAAATTGATTACATGGAAAAAAAATATATATAATCCCCTCGCTAGAATAGGCTGCTAGTGAAGCTGGATCTATGAGAATCCCAATTAATTAAGGTTCTAATGCACAACAAATAAACGAACTCAGTCAAGCCCTCACAAACTTTTGAAAAGGATTTGAATAATGCCGACTCCCTCCAATCTTAATTTACTGCTAAATAGGCTGGTTCGTATTCATTTCGACAGAGCACACCATCAATCCACCTATCCACTTCTTTTAAATATTTTTCAGCAAAATATCGTTCATTTGGATGGACATGCAACACTTCGCTCATATAATGGCTATTTAAAAAAGGCATATTCAATAGCCCTTTAAGCTGTAGAGTCATATAATCTGGAGTAACATGTCTGAACTCCTTTGTTTGCATTCCTCGTTCAAAGACACGATTTAAATAAAACCTTTCTTTCATTAAATAAGTAGACATGATCTCACGTACGACCTGTGAGTCAATCGTTATTTCACGTAAAATCATTCTAGTTAAATGGATATTTTCGTATTGAAAAAACAAAATATTTCTTGCAATTGTTTTCAAACAAATAGTAGCACCTTGTTCAATTCGTTCATACCCTTCCTCGATTTCTGCGACATATCTTTCAAAGAATATCGTCAAGCAGTACTCCAGTAATCCATGCTTATTATTAAAGTAATAAGCAATATTTGCTGGATTGACTTTTGCCTTACTCGCAATATCTCTAACTGAAGTGCCATGGAAACCATTTGTATTAAATAAGCTTATTGATGCAGCTATGATCGCCTCTTTTGTATTCTTTCCCATGCAGATCACTCCTTTTACTATTAAGATTCTTGTTTAGTTCTCCTTCTCCTTTATATAATTCTCGACAAAGTATCACCTATTTCTTCTATTTTTGCTATAATTGAAAGAAAAATTGAAGAGGCAGGTTGATATATGATGTTTAACGTCGAATCTTACCGAGGAACCCGTGAAGAAAACTATACTTTAGTCATTAAGCAGCTTGCAGCATTGCTAGATGGAGAGCCAAACCGTATTGCGAATTTAAGCAACGCATCTGCTCTATTGAATCAATTTCTTGATCGCATTAACTGGGTTGGCTTTTATATTCTCGAAGATAGCGAACTTGTTCTTGGACCTTTCCAAGGGCTGCCTGCCTGCGTTCGTATTCCAATGGGCAGAGGGGTTTGTGGTACTTCAGCAAAGCAAATGGAAACTTTACGCGTGGAGGATGTGAACCTGTTCCCTGGACATATTGCCTGTGATGCGGCATCGCAATCCGAAATCGTTATTCCTTTAGTGAAGGATGGCAAACTAATAGGGGTACTAGATATTGACTCACCAGAAAAAAATCGTTTTGATGAGCTGGATCAATCAAAATTAGAAGAATTTGTTGAAGTTCTTGTGAAAAATTTATAAGGAACAAATGCGCAAGCGCCTTGATCAGCCTCAGGCATAGCACAAGACGAGCCTCACAGTAAGGTGTCCTTTACCTTTCTTTAGAGGATTGGCTTGTGACCTCGAGGGAGTAGGCGCTGGAGCTGGACGCCGAATATGTTGCAAAGTTATCCACAATAATTAAATTTTATTGTTTCCTTAAACAGCCAGAAAAAGAAGAGCAAGCGAATCATTCATTAGTCGCTTGCTCTTCTTTCTATTGATTATATTTTACTCAACGCTTGTTCCAAATCATTGCGAATATCTTCCCATGATTCTAAACCTACAGATAACCTTAGCAATGTATCATCAATCCCCATCTTTTCACGAGATTCTTTTGGAACAACTGCATGAGTCATTGTTGCGGGATGCTGGATCAACGTCTCTGCATCACCTAGGCTAACTGCAATTTTTATAAGTTTTAATTCATTCATTAAGACTTGTGCAGTTTCTTTTTTCCCTTTTAGTGAGAAAGAAATTAATCCTCCTGGCTTTTTCATTTGTTTTTGAGCAATTGCATAATCAGCATTTCTTTCATCCCCAGGAAAATAGACCTTTTCTACCTTCGGATGCTCCAACAAAAAGCTTGCGATTCTTTCAGCATTTTCACAATGACGGTCCATTCTTACAGCTAATGATTTCAAGCCACGAAGCAGAAGCCACGCGTCGAATGGCGACATCACTCCACCAATATCCTTCTGTGTTGTCATCGCAATTTTCCCAAGGAAGTCTTTTTTACCAACAGCCATTCCTGCAATGACATCGCCATGTCCGCATATATATTTCGTCGCACTATGAATCACAACATCACAGCCAAGCATAATTGGCTGCTGCAAATATGGGGAACAGAACGTATTATCGACAACGACTGGGATTCCCTTTTCTTTTCCTACTTCCGCAACCATTTGTAAATCTACTAGTTTCATTGTTGGATTAATCGGTGATTCTACATATATACATACGGTTTCTGGTCGTATTGCCTGTAATAATTGCTCCTTTGTTTCCATTGCTGAGAAATCATGGCCAATCTTATATTTTTCCTGCATCATCTCTAATAATCCGAAAGTACAGCCATATACGCCTTGCGAGCATAAAATATGGTCTCCCGTTTTTGTTAATCCAAGCAAAATAGCTGAAACAGCCGCCATTCCTGATCCGAAGGCAAGTGCCGCCTCCCCGCCCTCTAGTGCAGCCATTCTTTCTTCTAGCATCGTAACTGTTGGGTTTCCTAACCTAGAATAAATGTATCCGTCTTCCTCGCCAGCAAAACGTCTCGCTCCTTGTTCAGCTGTTTCAAATGTGAAGGTAGATGTTTGAAAAATAGGCGGTGCTAAACTTCCACCATATTTATCTGATTCATACCCTTCATGGATTAGTTTTGTTTCAAATTGAGTTGTTGGATGTTTCTCGTTCATTTTTTCTCTCCTCTCTAAAATGCAAACGCTTTCAAATAATTTTCAAAAAAGTAATCCTTATATACAGGATATGACATTTCGGAAAATTTTGAAAGTACTTTACTTTAAACAATTATCCAAAAATAACTTAAAGAACAAATGCGCAGGTTCCTAAGTTCTCGCCGTACAAAGTGGATAACTGTCCCTTTCGATAAAGGAAACACGGTGAGCGTGAGCTAACCGCGTTTGACGCAATCGTTGGGGAGCAGTACTGAAGTTTGATAGGCGATAGGTGCCGGAGCTGGACGTAGACTAAACTACTCATAAAGTTATACACAATGCGCGATTTTATAGTTTCCTAAACAAAAAAACCTGCCTCTAAAAAATGGCAGGTTTCTATTTATATTGACTATTATTTTCCTTTACAACAACCTGATTTTTCCCAGATTGCTTTGCGGTATACAGCGCATGGTCTGCTCGCTTAAATAGGGCTGCATACGATTCTTGAATTCCTCTATCCCAGTGTGAAATTCCGCATGAAATCGTTACTTGTGGCTCCGTACATTCTGAAACTCGCTTAACAAGTCTCTCTGCAATGATAAGTCCAGCATTTAAAGATACCCCTGGCAAATAAATAGCCAGTTCTTCCCCGCCCCATCTAGCGCCAATATCTGTCCCCCGTATGCTTGACTTAATTAGGTTAGCTACTTGGACAATGACATCGTCTCCTACTTGGTGACCAAATGTATCATTTATTCGTTTAAAATTATCAATGTCCACCATCATGAACGTACCTTCATGATCTTCGTTCATTGATTGATGAATTTTATCATCTAAATAACTGCGAGAATGCAACTTTGTTAAATGATCTGTGACAACCATTCTCTCTAGTTCTTCTCTTAGCATTGAATTCGTGAAAGCAAGTGTGGAGTGATGAACTAATGACTGCAGCAGCTTAAATGTCTCAAAGGAAAAGTGGTATGGCAATGAATGCATAACGACGGCAATTCCCTTAAGCACGCCTGATTGTATCATTGGAACAGCCATTATCGATTTGTACTGCATCACAAAAGGGTCATCTTGTTGATTGAAATCACCTATAAAAAGCGCTTCTTTCTCAATCTCTACTTTTCCTTTAATATGATTGATGTAGCTTTCTGCCTCTTTCTGAAGGAAGAAACCTGTGCTTCCTTTCAAAATCTTACTTTCCTTAAAATCTTCCGAAAAAAGAATAAATCCAACTTCTTCAGCATCAAACGATCGAATGATTTGTTCGGTTATAAATGACATTGTTTCGGTTAGTCTTAAATTTGAGTTTAATCGATGAGAAGTTTCATTAATTAATTGAAGATCTTTAATTAAACGCTTGGATTGCTGGTAAAGCTGGGCATTTTCAATCGCTGTTCCAGCTGTATTCGCTAGAAGAGTGATAAATTCAACTTCTCTATTTGGAAACAAAAGTGTATTTGGTGCAATAACCTGTAATACCCCATACACCCCTTGCTTCCCTTTCAATGGTGTGTATAAAATGGACCTTTTTTCCTGAAGTGAGTCTTCAAACTGACAATTACCTGTCACATATGCCTGCATGGCTGCCGTATTTTCACTATCATATTCCAAATCCTTGATCGGCAAATCGCCGTGATGATGATTGTCATGTGATAGGAGCAAATAATAGGTAAAGGATGGATATACTTCCTGTAATGTAAAGATTATTTCACCAAGTACATCGTTCATATTCATTGAGGAATGAAACTTATCTGTGACCCGATAAAGCTGTTTATAACGCCTCTTATCTGAAATCGTTTTCATTAGTTGTCTATACTTTTCAAGGAATTTGAGAGATACTTCACTTAATTTTTCAAGTACACAATCTGAAAGTTCATTGAAAGAATCATCATTTCCTTTTAATGCGATCCATCCTGTTATTTTATCATCGGTTTTCAGTAACAATAATAAATCATACTCTTCCAAACCAACGATTGGTTGTCTATACACTATTTTTTGGTGACTGAGTTCAGCCATTATAATATGATGATTACTAGGCACCTTATCTTCTAGTCCAAATAACTGCGGATGCCAGCTATTATTGCTGAAGTAGGCAGCATCTGCTGCACATGTAACTTTTTTTATAATCTCGAGCATCGCCTTGATTATTTCTTCATAATTTAATAAGCTATCTTCGATTTGTATAAGATCAAAAAAATAACTTTTTAAATTTATTATCATTTGCCGCTCATCTTGATTCATTTTTATCATCACCTATTAGTAATACTGACATTTATTATATATGTATATTTCTGAAGGTTCGCACTAGTATTTGTCTATTTTGTATCAACCACAGCGATTTTTACGCCTTTTTCCATCGTAATAAGCCATAAAGACTGATCTTTAGCTAACATATGTAATTCCGTGGGACTTTCCTCTTCATCCATAGAAATAAATGGCTGACTATCGATTTGTATCGTTGAATTCTTATCATTATAGTGAAATGAGACTTCAAATGGTGATTTTGAACTCATTTGTGCAATATCCCTTGTTTTTGTGATTAAATTTTGCGTGTAGAACTGCCAATCGCCTTTCACATTCAGCCATATGCCTTTCCCAGATAGATCTGGTTTCATTTGCTCCGGTGCTGCCTGCAATTCAATTGCTTGGATTGTTTTAAATTGATATCGATTGGATTGCTCAATTTCATATATCGCTAAAACATGTTGATCATTCTTATACTCATATAAAGCAACAATTGGATTCTCATCCACACTCTCGCTTTGTTGAAGAACGACAACTTGAGGCAGGAATTCTTCATCTAAAGGCGTTAGATTCGCACGGTATAGAAAGGCACAAACAGTTATAAACATAAAAAAACCGATTAATATCAATCGGACACGTTTCTCTTTTGACGACTCTTTCATTTGAATCACTCTTTATTTAGTTTATTTCTAAATATATTATACCACATTTAAGAATAGTGGATAGTTAAAAAGTTGGATACTGCAAGAAAAATCATAAGTATTCATTGACTTATTATACGCAAAAATTATATAATAACATTTGTGTAAAATATTGCAGCCTATGTGAGCGCCTTGATGTTCTCATTTTGTTCCTCAATCGGTCTTCCGAGGATGGGGTACTGCGTAACCTCTTGCTGCTGAGGCGAAGGTACATGAAAACAAAATGGACATGAATGTTGCGTGCATCTGTTTTTATTTTACCAAAATAAAAACATTTAAAGGAGGAGTCATTTATGGCTCGTTATACTGGCCCAAGCTGGAAATTATCTCGTCGTCTTGGTGTTTCACTAAGCGGTACTGGTAAAGAATTAGAAAAGCGTCCTTACGCTCCTGGACAACATGGTCCAAACCAACGTAAAAAATTATCTGAGTACGGATTACAATTACAAGAGAAGCAAAAGCTTCGTCATATGTATGGTGTAAATGAGCGCCAATTCCGTAACTTATACGATAAAGCTGGCAAAATGGCTGGTAAACACGGTGAAAACTTCATGATTCTTCTTGAATCACGTCTTGATAACGTTGTTTATCGTCTAGGTCTTGCTCGTACTCGTCGTCAAGCTCGTCAAATTGTTAACCACGGACACATCATGGTTGATGGACGTCGTGTTGATATCCCATCATACCGCGTAGCTCCAGGTCAAACAATTACACTTCGTGAAAAGTCACGTAACCTTGACATCGTTAAAGAAGCAATCGAAGTAAACAACTTCGTTCCTGACTTCGTAACTTTCGATGCAGACAAATTAGAAGGAACTTTCACTCGCTTACCTGAGCGTTCTGAGCTTCCTGCTGAAATTAACGAATCATTAATCGTAGAATTCTACTCTCGTTAATAGCAATAATAAAAACCCTAGAAACCTAATGGTGCTAGGGTTTTTTATTTATTTTCGGGAATTTAACGGACACCTATTCCGCTATTTATATAATCCCCACTGAATTTACAACGTTAGCGGACACCAGTTCCGTAATTTGATCATAATCAGCTGAAATTCGCTCTCTTTAACACTAATAGCGGAACCAGAGTCCAGAAGTCTAAGAAACGAATACGATTTTAAAAAATAGCGGAACAACAGTCCGCAATATTTTACATTGGACTTCAAATTCAGATGTTCCCCTTGCAGAACTAAGATTCATAAAAAAATAAAGCCCATAAAGGGCTTTATTTTTAATACTTAATTAAGAAATACTTCTTCTTCCCGCGGCGAATGACAGTAAATTGCCCTTCAATCCGATCCTTTTCAGAAAGAACATATTCAAGCTCCGTTACACGTTCGCCATTTATATAAACGGCGCCATTGCTAACATCTTCACGTGCCTGACGTTTTGATGATGAAATTTTCGCCTCAACAAGTACATCAACGATATTGATCTCTTCTCCTGTTGAATGCTCGTATGATGGAACATCTTTAAATCCTTGCTTAATTTCTGCTGCAGAAAGATTACTAATCTCGCCGCTGAAAAGAGCCTCAGAAATTTTTATCGCTTGATTTAATGCATCTTCCCCATGAATCATACGAGTCATTTCCTCAGCAAGTGCTTTTTGGGCTTTACGTAGATGTGCTTCTTCTTGAACAGATTGCTCAAGTGCTTCAATTTCTTCTCTAGAAAGGAATGTGAAGTATTTCAAGTATTTAATGACATCTGCATCTGCCGCATTAATCCAGAATTGGTAGAACTCGTATGGAGTTGTTTTCTCTGGATCTAACCATACTGCTCCGCCTTCTGTCTTGCCAAACTTCGTTCCATCTGCTTTTGTCACAAGCGGGATGGTCATGCCGTAAGCTTTTGCACCGTCTCCAACCATTTTGCGGATTAGCTCAAGACCAGTCGTAATATTTCCCCATTGGTCACTGCCGCCAATTTGTAATTTACATTGGTGATTTTCGTATAAATGCTTGAAATCCATTCCTTGCATGATCGTGTAAGTAAATTCAGTAAAGGAAATACCTGTTTCTAATCGTGAAGCAATTGTATCCTTTGCTAGCATATAGTTCACACCAACATGTTTTCCGAAATCTCTTAAAAAGGCAATTAGGCTTAATTGTGAAGTCCAATCATAGTTATTCACCATCACTGCACCATTTTCACCTTCGAAATCAAAAATTGTATGCAATTGTTTCGTCAGGCACTCCACATTATGTTGTACCGTTTCAATCGTTTGCAGTGTTCGTTCTTCAGTAGCTTTCGGGTCACCAATTAGTCCCGTTGCTCCTCCCACAAGAACAATTGGGCGATGCCCATGATTTTGAAATCGTCTTAGCGTTAGAAATGGCAGCAAATGCCCGATATGCATGCTATCACCTGTCGGGTCCATCCCACAGTATAAGGAAATCTTCTCCTTTTCAAGTGTCTCTTTTAAACCTGCTTCATCTGTTTGCTGGTAAAGAATGCCTCTCCATTGTAAATCTTCAAGTAAGCTCATTACATATACCTCCTCTTATTTTTCCACTTACATTCCCTAACGCAATCATCCATTAGATGACCAAAACAAAAACGCCCCTGCATAATTGCAGGGACGCATATTTTTTTTTTGCGCGGTACCACCCAAATTGAGGAAAAAACTCCTCCACTCATTACATGATAACGGATTACCGTTCACCGCTACTATTGCTAATGCAAATTGACAGTGAAAGCTCAGGGAGGTAATTCATCCTTTTACATGTACCGGCTTGCAGCAACCGCCGGCTTTCTGAAACAGAGGCAAAAGCATTACTAAGATCCCATCAAAGCTCATATTTATATTAGGTTATACACTTTTTTATCATACTAATGAATGAATGTCAAATAAAAAAAGCAATCATTTAATGAAACAATTGTAAGGAAACAATCGACAAACTAATGGAGGGAAAATCTGAAAAAAGGAAAACCTTCTCATTACACCATGCAAGTTTATGCTATAATGTATGTGATTTTAGGAGGATGATTAAATGAAAGAAAACCAAAACTTAATAGATAAATTAAAGTCGTCATTACGCCTTTTTACGAATAAAAAAACAAAGAAGGGCGCAAGCATCACTCTACAAGTGACATGGAATTTAGCACTACTTTTCATTATCTTAATTGTCCTTGGCGGTTCATTTGCAGGTGGTGTTGGTGCTGGATATTTTGCTTCACTTGTTAAGGAAGAAAAAATACGACCCTATGAAAGCATGAAAAAGGACATTTATAATTACGAAGAGACCTCGGAATTATATTTTGCAGATAATGTCTATTTAGGAAAGCTTCGTACCGATCTCGAACGTGAAGAGGTCAAACTTGAAGATGTTTCCGACTATATTATTAATGCTGTAATCGCCACAGAGGATGAGTATTTTTATGAGCATGATGGTGTTGTCCCAAAAGCAATTATGCGTGCAATTTTCCAGGAAGTGACTAATTCCTCTGTTCAAACGGGTGGAAGTACGCTTACGCAGCAATTAATCAAAAATCAGCTGCTAACAAACGAAGTTTCTTTTGAAAGAAAAGCAAAAGAAATTTTATTAGCACTTCGTCTTGAAAAGTTCTTCGATAAAAAAGAAATATTAGAGGCGTACTTAAATGTCTCTACATTCGGAAGAAACTCTTCAGGAAGAAACATTGCTGGAGTCCAGGCAGCAGCTAAAGGAATATTTGGCGTAAGCGCAAAAGATTTGAATCTGCCACAAGCAGCCTTCATTGCTGGCCTTCCACAAAGTCCATTTGGCTATACCCCTTATACACAAAAGGGTGAATTAAAGTCTACTGAAGGAATTGAGCCTGGTTTATCGAGAATGCAAACGGTTCTAAAGCGGATGTTCGATGATGGCCGTATTGATCAAAAACAATATGATGAGGCAATTGCCTATGATATTACAAAGGATTTCATTCCTCGTGTCGAAAGCACAGTGGAAACTTATCCATACTTAACATTCGAAATTGAAAAACGTGCAGTTGAAGTAATGTCTTTACAATTAGCCAAAAATGATGGATATGATGAGCAAGATTTAAAAGATGATAATGAGCTTCAAAATGAATATACCATTCTAGCTGACCGTAATTTACGACAAAACGGCTATCAAATTCATACAACAATTAACAAAAATATCTATGATGCAATGCAGGATGCAAAAGATAGTTATGAATATTATGGTAGTGATAAAGTAGAAATGGTGGAGGATCCTGAAACAGGTGAAATGAAAGAAGTAATTGAGCCTGTACAGCTTGGGGCGATTCTAATTGAAAATAGCACAGGGAAAATCCTTTCTTTTGTCGGGGGAAGAGATTATGAAATTGAACAGCTAAACCATGCAACCTATGCCAAAAGACCGAATGGCTCTACGATGAAGCCTCTAGTCGTATATGCACCAGCTATGGAGCTTGGTGTTCTCGCACCTGGGTCAGTTATTCCTGATGTGCCTGTATACCTTAATCCAGCAAAACCTGATGTGCCCTATCCTACAAACTATGATAAGAGATACAGTGGACTCGTATCAGCACGACATGCATTAAAGATGTCCTACAATGTGCCGGCTATGCTTACGTATAAAATGATTATGAATGAGCGGCCAGCTCAATATTTAGAAAAAATGGGCTTTACATCGGTCATTGAAAGTGATTATGCAAATCCCTCGCTTTCACTTGGAGGAATCACGAACGGTGTAACAGTCGAAGAAAATGTAAACGCATTTGGAACATTTGCAAATGGCGGAAATTTCGTTGATAGCTATTTGATTGATAAAATTGTTGACAGTTCTGGAAATATTGTTTATCAGCATGAGTCAGTGCCTGTTGAGGTATTTAGCCCACAAACAGCCTTTCTGACCATTGATATGATGAGAGATGTTATAAATAGTGGAACAGGAAACTCCTTGAAAAGCCGATTAAAATTCAGCTCTGACTGGGCAGGAAAGACAGGAACAGGGCAGGATCTAAAGGATACTTGGTTTGTTGCTGTGAACCCAAATGTTAGCTTTGGCATCTGGACGGGATACGACACACCTAAACCACTAGAGCTTCGATATAAAGGCATTCATCATAGTCCACGTACAATTTTATTATGGGCACATTTAATGAATGCAGCATATGATGTCGCTCCTGAAGTCGTGGACCCTGAAGAGCAATTTAAAATGCCTGGTGGAATTGTCCGCAGATCCTACTGTGCAGCATCAGGACTTCTGCCTACTGAAGCTTGTTCAAATGCGGGGCTAGTTGAATCAGATTGGTTTAATGCAAAGTTCGTACCTACTGGTTCTGATAATAGCTTTGCAAACGGAAAATATGTTCAAATTGGCGATAATCGTTATCTTGCATTAGATAGCACTCCGGATGAATTCACGTCATCAGGTGTATTGCTAAGCCCAACTTTATTTGAAACAAAATATGGCATTCCGATCAAGGACCCAACTGCCTTAATCCCGAATCTAGAACGTTGGGGGAATTTACTTGTTGCTGAATCAAAGCTAGAGGAGAATGGCAAAACACCTGCGACAATTAGTATTAGTGGCAGCCATTCAACAATGACATGGGGCAAACATCCTGAAGGGGATGTAATTGGCTACCGCATTTATGAGAAAACAGAAAATGGGGCAAAGAAAATTGGCATTGTTTCTGCAGGAGGCACCTTATCTTATACTGTGCCAAATGGAGAATTTTATGTGACTGCTGTTGATATTGCGGGCAAGGAATCTGCTCCATCAAATATTTATAAAGTAGGAAGTCCACCTGAAAAAGAAGTAGAAGATAATGTTCCGCCAGAAACAGAAAAACCAAAGGATCCACCTGGAGATGGCGGAAATACAAACCCTGGAAATGAGAATAGCAATGGAAATGACCAAGGGAACGATACAGAACAACCGCCTGCTGATGGCAATAATGACTAACTGCCCTATCATGTATCATGAACAAAAGCACTGGCGCCGGAGCTGGACTTAGACTAAACTACTCATAAAGTTATCCACAGCGTGCGTTCCTAAACAAAAAAGAAAGAACCGTTAGCCATTCGGGCTAGCGGTTCTTTCTTTATCATGCTATTTAATCTTCCATTGTTGACAAATCACCTGCAGGCAGATCAAGCTCCCAAGCTTTTAATACACGACGCATAATTTTCCCGCTTCTTGTTTTTGGTAATTTATCGCGGAATTCAATTTCACGAGGAGCAGCATGAGCAGCAAGACCCTTCTTTACAAATTGGCGAATATCCTCGATCAACGCTTCAGTTGGTTCATATCCATCCAATAGTGCAATAAATGCTTTAATGATTTCCCCTCTTACAGGATCGGGCTTTCCAATTACACCTGCTTCTGCAACAGCAGGGTGCTCCAGCAGCTTGCTTTCTACTTCAAATGGGCCTACACGTTCACCAGAAGTCATAATTACATCATCCACACGTCCCTGGAACCAGAAATACCCGTCCTCATCCATATAAGCAGAATCACCTGATACATACCAATCTCCGGGCATGAAATATGATTCATATTTCTGCTCATTATTCCAAATCGTTTGCATCATCGCTGGCCAGCCTTTTTTAATTGCAAGATTCCCCATATGATATGGAGGAAGTTCATTCCCCTGATCATCTACAATGGCAGCATTCACACCTGGAATCGGCTTTCCCATCGATCCTGGCTTAATTGGCAGACATGGATAATTACAGATTAATAGAGCACCTGTTTCAGTCATCCACCACGTATCATGAATGCGTAAATGGAATACCTTCATTCCCCACTTCACTACCTCTGGATTTAAAGGTTCCCCAACACTTACTACATGCCTTAGACTGCTTAGGTCAAATCGCTTAACAATTTCATCGCCCGCTCCCATCAGCATTCTAAATGCCGTTGGAGCACTATACCATACAGAAACCCCATATTCTTCGATCATCTTATACCATGATTCTGGGTTAAACCTTCCACCAACAATCAAATTAGCTGATCCTGTCAGCCACGGTCCGAATATGCCATACGAAGTTCCTGTTACCCACCCAGGGTCGGCTGTACACCAGTACACATCCTCTTCTTGTAAATCAAGCACCCATTTTGCCGTTTGATAATGCTGGATCATCGCATTATGAACATGGAGAACACCTTTAGGTTTTCCCGTTGAGCCTGATGTGTAATGAAGAATTAACCCATCTGTCCGCTCTACCCATTCAATGGCAAGATTCTTACTTGCCTCAGCAAATCTTTTATTAAAACTGATATATGGCCCATCTTCGGTAATATGATCACCAACGAGGAAAATTGTTTTCAAGGCTGGTAATTCATCAACTGGAACGCGCTTTAATAGTTCAGGGGTAGTAATTAATACTTTTGCTTCACTATCTCCTAATCGATCCTTTACCGCACCTTCCATAAATGCTTCAAATAATGGCCCTACAATTGCCCCTAACTTAATCGCCCCTAAGGCAGCAAAATAGAGCTCTGGAGAACGTGGCATGAAAATAAATACCCGATCTCCTTTTTCGATATCCCCATAGGTTTTTAACACATTTCCAGCTTTATTTGAGAGCTCTTTCATTTCTTTAAATGTATATTTTTCTTTTCTAGTGCCTTCTCTGAAATAAAGGGCAATTTTATTTTTGCGGAAGGTTTCTGCATGTCGGTCAATTGCCTCATACGCCATATTAACTCTTCCAGTTGCATGCCAAGAAAATACCTTTTCAGCATCTTTCCACTCAAAGTTTTTATACACTTCATCATAATTTTTTAAATTATAATTCCCTTGTTTAGCTGACAACGCTTCCATTTTCATAAATCGTAATCTCCCTTCTTATACATTCACATAAATCTCAATTGCTAAAAATAATTGTTAATCGTCATTCACAATTCTTAGATTGTTATATTATATTATACATTTAATTAATTCTCAATTTTTAAAATATTCTCCTCCCTGTTTCGTCACAAAAATTTTCTAATTATACAGAAAATGTCGAGAAAGCTCTAACAAATATAATAATTTATGTATAATAGAATTATTAACTATCAATTTTTCAGGCGGTGATTTCATGGAACATCAAAAAACATACAACGCAAAAGAAATTAAGACACCAAAAGGAAATTTAATTATTGAGGGTCCTGTCTCTCCCGAGAAATTAATGGAATACGAATTTCATCATGATCTCGTTGCCTTTCGTCCGCCAGAGCAACAGAAAAAAGCACTGATTGAAATTGCCGCGCTTCCTGAAGGAAGAATTATTATTGCTCGTTTCAGAGATACAATCGTTGGGTATGTAACCTATGTGTATCCAGATCCTCTTGAAAGATGGTCTGAAGGGGAGATGGACAACTTAATCGAGCTTGGGGCAATTGAGGTAATTCCGGCATTCAGAGGCAGCGGGACTGGGAAGAACTTGCTAATTGTTTCGATGATGGATGATGCAATGGAAGATTATATTACGATTACAACTGAGTATTATTGGCATTGGGATTTAAAGGGGACTGGGTTAAATATATGGGAATATAGAAAAGTAATGGAGAAAATGATGAATGCGGGTGGCCTCGTATGGTACGCAACAGATGATCCAGAAATTAGCTCGCATCCAGCCAATTGTCTTATGGCGAAAATCGGAAAAAGGGTAGATTTAGATTCTATCCAGCAATTTGACCTTCTTCGCTTCAAGAACCGTTTTATGTATTAGTTTTATCTTCTATATAAATGGGGGGAAGTAAAGTGATTGTTGAAGAAATTATGAATACGACTATAACTACATTATCTGAGAATAATAGTATTGCAGAGGCAATCCAGGTAATGGATGAAAAAAAAATTCGTCATCTTCCTATCATTGATCAGAATCAGCAATTAATTGGTTTAGTTACTGATAGAGATATTCGTGACGCAACACCTTCTATTTTTGAAACAGAGGAATTAAAACAAGAATTGCAAAACCCACTAAAAATGATTATGAAAACAGACGTAATAACTGGTCATCCACATGATTTTGTTGAAGAAATTTCAGCCATTCTATATGAACATCGTATTGGATGCCTGCCGATTATTAATCATAATAGACTAGTTGGGATTGTTACAGAAACAGATTTACTGCGTACATTAGTAGAATTGACTGGTGCACACCAGCCAGGCTCTCAAATTGAAGTAAGAGTGCCAAACAGGACAGGGATGCTTCATGAGATTTCAACAGTCATCCGCAATAAGAATGCAAATATTCAAAGTGTACTAGTCTATCCGGATAAAAAGGATGAAAAATACAAAATTATTGTCATTCGCTTACAAACGATGAACCCACTCGCATTAATCGAGGATTTAAAAAAATCTGGACACCATGTTTTATGGCCAAATCATCCAGGGATGCCATCATGATACATAATGCTGATTCTGTATTCATCTATTCAGAGGAATTATTGAATTACAAATTTAATACGGATCATCCTTTTAATCAAATAAGGCTTAAATTAACTCTTGATTTACTTAAGCGCTTACATGCAATATCTGATCATCATCTTATCCCGCCACGGCCAGCGACAGATGAGGAACTTCAACTAATCCATGACCCAGGCTACATAAATGCAGTCAGGCTAGCCGGGATGGGACAGCTTTCTATTGATCAGGCAGAGAATTATGGGCTCGGTACAGAAGATGTCCCCATTTTCCCTCATATGCATGAAGCTAGTTCATTACTAGTAGGTGGAACATTGACAGCTGTTGATTATGTAATGGGCGGACATGCAAAGCATGCGCTACATCTTGGTGGTGGACTTCATCATGGCTTTAGGGGAAAAGCATCGGGGTTTTGTGTATATAATGACAGCTCCGTTGCCATTAAATATATACAAGAAAAGTACCATGCAAGAGTTCTATACATAGACACCGATGCCCATCATGGAGATGGCGTCCAATGGTCATTTTATGATGATCCAAATGTTTGTACGCTTTCAATCCATGAAACTGGCAGATATTTATTCCCTGGAACTGGAAATGTGAACGAACGTGGCCAAGGAAAAGGATATGGATATTCCTTTAATATTCCATTGGATGCATTTACAGAAGATGAGTCATGGCTTGAAGTCTATCGGACCTCTTTAAGAGAGGTAGCAGCATTCTTTAAACCTGATGTCATTCTTACACAAAATGGAGCAGACTCGCACTTTCTTGATCCTCTTACCCATTTATCATCAACTATGAATATATATCGCGAAATCCCAAAGCTCGCACATGAAATTGCTCATGAGTATTGTAATGGGAAATGGATAGCCGTAGGTGGGGGCGGATATGATATTTGGCGGGTCGTCCCAAGAGCATGGGCGTTAATCTGGCTTGAAATGACGGAAAACTCAAATTGTTATGGGAACTTACCAACGGAATGGATTAATGCTTGGAAGGATACCGCAGCAGATCCACTGCCTTTCCAATGGGATGACCCAGAGGACCTTTATAAGCCCATCCCTCGTAAACAAGAAATATCAGAAAAAAATAAGCAAACATTAGAAAAAGCATTATATCCAATAAGAAACCACTCAAAAACAGAATCTATCTAAGAAAAGCGCAAGACCTTGGTCATTGCCATACAAACTGAAAGGCTCTGACTGAGAGCAAAAAAATAGTCGCTAGTGTCTGTATACGATTGTCAATAGAACAAAAGCGTAGGCGCCTTGTTCATCGCCGTACAAACTGGAAGGACTACCCCTCTCGATAAAGGAAACACGGTGAGCGTGAGCGATACCGCGCTTGACTTATCGCAGGGAGTAGTACTGAAGTTTGATAGGCGATAGGCGCCGAAGCTGGACGTAGACTAAACTACTTATAAAATTATATACAATGCGCGATTTTATAGTTTCCTAAGCAATTAAAAAGGACCGTTCTTGGTCCTTTTTAATTGGATATAAAATCTTCCTTACTGTATTTAGGATCAGAAATAATAATTTCCACTCGGCGATTTTTCTGTCTATTTTCAGGTACATCATTTGAGACTATTGGTCTCGTATCTGCATACCCAACCGCAATGAACTTTCGACTATCTAGCTCGTGACTTTCAATCAAGTAATTAATCACACTGCTTGCCCTTGCTGCAGAAAGCTCCCAGTTAGATGGGTATCGAAAAGAACTCATCGGAATATTATCCGTATGTCCCTCGACTTTAACTAAGTTAGGAAGATTCGCTAAAAGCTCTCCTACCCTATTTAAAAAGGCGTTCGAGTCTTCTAGAAGAGTCGCCTCTCCCGGATCAAATAGAACTTGTTCCTGCAGAACAAGAACAACTCCGCGCTCTGTCCTATTGGCGATAATTACATCTTCAATCCCATTTTTCTCCAGGAACCCTTGTACTTCCGCTAATAAATTCTCTAAAGATTCTTCAGATAAGTCTTTTTCATTCATCTCATTCTCATTTTCATTTTCATTTTCGCCCATATTTGATTCCACTCCGGGAGGACTTTCAACAGGAATAATGGATGGGTAAAAATCAAAAAAATGCTCCTGGAATGATTCTGAAATCGCCTTGAATTTCATCATATCAATTTGTGACATTGAAAATAGTAAAATAAAAAAAACTAAAATTAATGTCACTAAATCAGAGAATGTAACCATCCAGGCTGGCGCACCTTTTACAGAATTAGAAGGTCGTCTTCTAAGCCTCATTATCCAGTGCCCCCTTGGAATTCAAGGCTTGAAGCGCCACAATACGTTCTTTAGAGGACAAGAAAGCACTTAATTTTTCTTCCAAAAGTTTTGGGTTTTGTCCAGATTGTACGCCAATGACCCCTTCAATAATAATTTGCTTTAAAAAAACTTCCTGCTCTGTTTTTAAACTGAGCTTTGAAGCTAATGGCAAGAAAAATAAATTAGCTAATAACGTTCCATATAAAGTTGTTAAAAGGGCGATGGCCATATTTGGTCCTAATGTGGATGGATCATTCAGGCCTTTTAACATAAGAACAAGACCGATTAGTGTACCGACCATTCCCCAAGCTGGTGCATATTCTCCAGCTTTTTCTAGAATACTTCTGCCTTTTTTATGACGCTCTTCCATGGCAACAATTTCTGCAGTCATAATATCATTTATGACGTCTGGTTCAATGCCATCAACTGCAAGTAGAATGCCCTTACGGATAAAAGGGTCTGGAACCTCTTCCAATTCTGTTTCTAACGATAGAAGTCCTTCTCTTCTTGCACGATCTGAAAGATGTATGAATGTCTCAATTAGTTCACCTAGATTTTGCTCATCATGAGAAAAACCTTGTTTGATTACAGTAAACATTTGTTTCATATCTCTTAGCGGAAAGCTTACAAGAAGACCAGCCATTAGACCGCCTGTTACAATTAACATGGAGGCTGGGTCTATAAATGAAAGAAAGCCGCTAATTCCATCATTCGTCATAATCCCAAATATGAGCATAGCCATACCAACGATTAATCCAATTGGTGTTAATACATCAAACCTCTTCCTCTTCATATTACCTCTCCCGATCATCAAAATAATGTGATTTTGTCCGAATTTCTTTGTCTAGCTGCGGTGGCTAGGAGCTCGAGGTCTTAAGTCAGACGAACATGAAGGTTAAAGAACAACCTTCTTGTTCGTCCGTCTTAAGCTTGTCGCTCCTGAGCAAGCCACCTTCGCTTTTCTTTGTCCAGCTGCGGTGGCTAGGAGCTCGAGGTCTTAAGTCAGACGAACATGAAGGTTAAAGAACAACCTTCTTGTTCGTCCGTCTTAAGCTTGTCGCTCCTGAGCAAGCCACCTTCGCTTTTCTTTGTCCAGCTGCGGTGGCTAGGAGCTCGAGGTCTTAAGTCAGACGAACATGAAGATCAAAGAACAACCTTCTTGTTCGTTCGTCTTAGGCTAGTCGCTCCTGGGCAAGCCACCTTCGCTTTTTTTACTATTATCGGCAAATTCATTATTTTGTTGAGCTTCTTTGTTCAATACGATGGGGAAGAACGATAATATGATCGGTAATTTCTTCCTTATTCATTAGTTTTGTAAGAAGTCTCATGGCTACTGCACCAATATCATATAAAGGCTGAACAATGGTTGTAAGCTGTGGACGGACCATTAGAGATAAACGTGTATTGTCAGAACTGATGACTTCAAAGTCATTAGGGACTTTGTATCCTTTATCCTCAGCGCCATGGATTACTCCTAACGCCATTTCATCAGATCCAGAATATATCGCAGTAGGTTTCACATCTCCTTCAAGTAGTTTTTCAAAGGCCTCAATTCCTGAGTCGTATGTGTAATCTCCCTCGATAACGAAGTTTTCCTTATAGTCAATTCCCGCTTCCGAAAGAGCTCGTTTGTAGCCGGCTAACTTTCTTTCTCGGTTAATTGGCTCTTGCAGAGGGCCAATAACAATCGCTATCTCTTTATGACCATTTTGAATAAAGGAATCAATCGCATCATATGTAGCCTGTTCATAATCAATATTAACAGATGGGATTTTTTCGCTTTCTTCTATTGATCCAGCCAGCACAATTGGAACGGGAGATTTCTTAAATTCCTCTACAAGTTCAGTCGTAATATTTCCACCCATGAATACAATGCCATCCACTTGCTTTCCAAGCATTGTATTTAATAAATGGAGCTCTTTATCCAAATTCTGATCTGAATTACTTAGGATAATATTATATTTATACATTGTTGCAATATCTTCGATTCCACGTGCAAGCTCCGCAAAAAAAGTGCTCGAAATATCAGGAATAATCACGCCTACCGTTGTTGTTTTTTTGCTAGCTAGTCCACGTGCTACAGCATTCGGACGATAGCCAAGTCTTTCAATTACTTCCACAACTTTTTTTCGTGTAGCAGGCTTTACATTGGGATTTCCATTTACGACACGTGAAACGGTCGCCATTGAAACATTCGCTTCCCTTGCTACATCGTATATCGTTACATTCATCATCGTTCACTCCTATTTTTCTAACGATCGCCAGTTTTGCGGCAGCTTATGTTGACGCAAAAAGTGATCTGCTAATAAGTATGTAATATTGTAATTAATCATACGACAGTATTTGACATGCCGCAATCAAGTGGACAATATTTCTTATAAAAAAGGCTATTCTTGTAAACATTGTTATAAATTAAGGCTGTTTTCACAAATATTGATACTTATTAAGATAAAGTTGGTAAAGGTTGATTTCCGCTCCAATCAACCGACCTAGTTGGTCAAACTTCAAGAATCTAGATTCATGTTCAATAGTTTCACTCAAATCAGCCGAATTGTTCAATCATATTCATTCATACAATTGATTTTAAAGGAACTTAAAAATCAATCTAAAAAAACAAGCCTTCCACATTAAGTAGAAGGCGAGTTGATATTAAATAGTAACAAAAGAGGAGGATTGAAGTTCTTTCATAAATTCATCAAATTGCTTTAAATTCATTTGCTGTGCATTATCTGATAATGCGACAGCAGGATCTGGATGAACCTCGGCCATTACCCCATCCGCACCGATTGCTAATGCCGCTTTTGCTGCTGGGAGCAGTAGATCTCTTCTTCCAGTTGAATGTGTGACATCCACTAATACTGGTAAATGTGTTTCTTGCTTTAAAATTGGAACGGCAGTAATATCGAGCGTATTTCTCGTTGCCCGCTCATATGTGCGTATTCCACGTTCACATAAAATAATTTGTCCATTTCCTTGAGCCATAATATATTCAGCCGCATTAATAAACTCCTCGATCGTTGCCGCTAACCCACGTTTAAGAAGAACTGGTTTATTGATCGCACCGGCTGCCTTTAGAAGTTCAAAGTTTTGCATATTTCTTGCACCAATCTGAATAACATCTAAATAGTCCACGGCTATTTCAATATCAGCAGGGCTTACAATCTCACTAATTACTGCCAAGTCAAATTCATCGCCTATTTGTTTCAAAATTTTCAAGCCTTCTAGTCCAAGTCCTTGAAAATCATAAGGTGATGTTCTTGGCTTAAATGCGCCGCCACGAAGAAGTTTAAGTCCCTTTGCTTTCACTGCATCAGCAACAGTCGCAACTTGTTCATAGGATTCAACCGCACATGGCCCAAATACTAAATGTGGCTTTCCATCCCCAATTTTTTCTCCTTTTAGATTAATGATTGTATTTTCAGGTTTTTTCTTCCTGGAAACAAGGAGCGCCTTACGGTGATCATCCTCTTGCAGCTCCAATCCAGCCTTGAAAATTTCCTTAAACATATGCTCAATTGTTGAGTTTTCAAAAGGACCATCATTATATTCTTTAATATGATCAAGCATTTTCCTCTCACGGACAGGATCGTAACGATAAACCCCCTGTGTTTCCTTAGCCTTTCCAATTTCTTGAACTAATCTAGCCCTTTCATTAATTAATGATAGGAGCTGTAAATTTAGTTCATCCACACGATTTCGTAACTGATCAAGATCTTTACTCATTACAATCCTTCCTTTCCCTTTAAAGTGGAGCCAAAAAACTTGAATTATTCTAT
This sequence comes from Cytobacillus eiseniae, assembly GCF_017874625.1. Taxonomy (GTDB): domain Bacteria; phylum Bacillota; class Bacilli; order Bacillales; family Cytobacillaceae; genus Cytobacillus; species Cytobacillus eiseniae. The sequence continues at coordinate 64,191 of NZ_JAGIKZ010000009.1, forward strand.
TCTTCTTTATTGACCCTTTTTTTTATGTTACATTTTAAATAATTAGAGTTATTATATATGAATTATTATCGTATGTCACGAAAATACTCTTTATTAATTAAACGCTTTTAAGTGATAAAGAAGTGAATGAAAATAAAGAAGGTGTATTACATGCTTGAACAAAAAAAGCTGTTTGCCTTAGATATTGGCACTCGTTCTGTCATCGGAATTATCCTTGCTGAACAGAATGAACACTACCATGTAATTGATATTCTCGTAAAAGAACATCAAGAACGTGCCATGCTAGATGGTCAAATACATGATGTCCTTTCTGTTTCAAAAATAATTGCTGAAATAAAACACGAACTTGAAGAAAGACACGGTCCACTGAAAAAAGTCTGTGTTGCTGCTGCCGGAAGAGCTTTGAAAACAGAGAGATCAAAAGTAACAATTGATATAAATGGAAAACCACTTATTCAAAAGCAAGATATTCTTCATCTCGAGCTAAGTGCCGTTCAGCAGGCTCAATCTGTTGTAGCTGAAAAACATGAGGCAGAACAGAGCCATTACTATTATTGTGTAGGATATTCTGTTCTATATTATCGATTAGATGGAGAAGAGATTGGTAGTTTAATTGATCAACAAGGAAATGAAGCTTCAGTAGAAATTATCGCCACTTTTCTTCCGAAGGTTGTTGTTGAATCACTTCTTTCTGCCCTTCACCGTGCAGGCCTCGAAATGGAAGCATTAACACTCGAACCAATCGCAGCAATCAATGTACTAATTCCCCCATCCATGCGAAGGCTGAATGTTGCGCTTGTGGATATTGGTGCGGGTACATCTGATATTGCGATAACAGATCTTGGAACCGTCATAGCATATGGAATGGTTCCTGTTGCTGGTGATGAAATAACCGAGGCAATTAGTGATCAGCTCCTGCTAGATTTTCCATTAGCTGAACAAGCGAAAAGGGATCTACATAAGAATGATACAATATCTGTTACAGATATTCTAGGATTTGAAACAGACGTGAAAAGAGAGGAAATCATTGCACAAATTTCTCCTGCACTCGATCGACTTTCTTCTGCCATTTGTAATGAGATTTTAAAGCTGAACAACAATAAATCCCCAAAAGCAGTAATGCTCGTTGGCGGCGGGAGCCTCACACCTGAATTACCAAAAAGGGTAGCTGAAAAGCTGAGCCTTCCTGAAAATCGAGTGGCGATTAGAGGGATCGATGCCATCAACTCTTTAACAATTTCAGATCATATTGAAAAGGGGCCAGAACTTGTTACACCGATTGGAATTGCAATTGCAGCACATCTTTCTCCTGTTCAATACAAAACTGTGTATGTAAATGAACAGCCTGTCCGATTATTTGAAGTGAAAAAGCTAACCGTTGGTGATTGCTTACTTGCAGCTGGAATTAAACTAAATAAGCTTTATGGAAAACCTGGTCTGGCACTAATCGTTACACTTAATGGACAAAATATTACTATTCCTGGAAGTCATGGAGATGCACCACTAATTTTACGCAATGACGAACAGATCTCTTTAGACAGTCAGATTGAAAATGGAGACCAACTCACCGTAATTAAAGGGGAAGATGGCCATAAAGCAGAAGTGCAAATAATCGATTTAATTGATGAAATTCCTAAGAAAAAAGTAACCATCAATGATCATCCATATATTGCTGATGCTACAATCAAATGCAATGGAAAAGCCGTTGGTCCTGATCATTTAATTGAAGACCGTGATCATATTGAATGCATGATCCCTGGTACGATTGAGGAATTGCTCCGCTCACTCAACTTATATGAGTTAATTGCTGAAATACGGCCTTTCAGAGTAAAAATAAATGGCAAAGATACATTTATTCCTCCGTTATCTGGAAAGATTTATCGAAATGGAGTTGAAACAAAGCTCCATAATAGTTACGAAGATCATGATCAAATTTTCATCGAAAAGAAAAAAACACCTTCTGTGACTGAATTAGCTGAAATGAAACAAATGATGTTATCACAAAGTATTCCCATCTCATTCAATGGCAAAAATATCAACCTGCAAAAGCCTATTTCGATTATAAAAAGAGAGGGTGTACTGCTAACAGAAGAAGACACGATCATTGATGGTGACGAGCTTCTTATTGAATATCGGAAATTAGAACCTTTCATGTTCCAAGATCTATTTGGACATGTAGATATTGAAATGCCAAAACAAGCGAATGGCAATTTTATACTTTTAATAAATGGCGAACAAGCAACTTTCCAAAGTAAGCTTGAACCTGGCGATCAATTAAAAATAGATTGGCCTGCTAATAGAAAAGCATCCATATAATGGATGCTTTTCTATTAGCTATTTTCTTCAATTGCCTTTGTTAATGATTCAAATGTAATCTTCCAATGAGATGCATGCCAAGAGCAATCACTATTATTGAAAAGAATTGCCTGAGGGGATTCATGTTTTATATGAAAACTCTCTGCAATATGATTGGATAGTGGCCGATCCTCTTGTACGATTAAATAATAAGTCTTTAAGTCTGGATGTTCTTGGGCAAACTTTTCAAATTCTTCATAGGCAGCCTGACTAACTGGGCATGTTGCACTATGCTTAAACATAATAATGAGCTCGCCTGTTTGAACGACATTATCAAAAGCTTCTTGATCATTCAATCTTTCCATTCATACTTCCTCCTAGAAAAGACAGCTTTAATCATCAATGTAGTGCATAACCCCTTATTGATGAACCTTTTCTTCTGTCTCTGCAAATGCTCGCTTTGTTTCTTCTAGCTTCAACTGGACATCTGGATCCTCTGCCAAATCATCCTCAACCAAGCTTTCGTCAACTGGTACAGAATGATCTTCAGTAGAATTTAAGTTTTTCACCTTATTAACTAAATCTGTTGATTGTTTTGAGACTGTTTGCGTAATCGCATTTGTTTTTTCCTTTGCAACTGCTGCGATCTCAGACCCTTTTGCTACTGCTGTCTCACGAATTTGACCAGATTTCTCTTTTAATACGATCGCCTGTTCATTAATGTCATTTCTCAGTTCTTTCCCAGATTTAGGTGCTAGGAAAAGGGCTGTTGTAGCTCCGACGATACCTCCGATTAAAGCACCTATCAAAAAATCCTTCGTATTGATTGTTTCTTCTGATTTTGACTGTTCGTTTTGGTTTCGTTCTTGACTACTCATACGCCTTCTTCCTCCTTTAGTTTCCTCTTACTCGTTTTTTTTGAAGGTTTTGCTCGTCCTTCATTTTATTTTGAACGGAGTCTTGTTTTCTCTCTTTCCACTTATCCTTCATTTCGAGAAAAACTTGACCCCATTGGACGACTGCAGAAATTTTTTCTTTATTTTCTTCAAATTGGCTGTTTACAGAAGAGGTGATTTTTTGAATAGAGCCATTGAAGCCACGTACAGTATCCCCCACATCTTTCACTGCACTTACAACACTGTTTAAGCTTTCAGACTTGTACTGAATATCCTCTGCAAGCAAATTTGTTTTATGTAGAAGTGCTTCTGTTTCTTTCGTCACACCATCTAATTGCTTTTCCAGCCCTGTTAATGTTTTTGAGACACTGTCTAATGTCACTCGCAAGGATGTCAAAGTTTTTGCTAAATAAATAACAAGAATAAAAAAAGCGATCGCAATTACTGCAATACTTAAATATAAAATAATTTGCACTTCGTAAACCTCCATTTATTTATCTATCTACTTTCTTTCTTACCCGATTCGACATAATTTGAAACTTTTTTTAGTGAATTACATTACATATCATGCCTTTTTACTTCCCTATTCTTACATACACTTCCATACAATTGGATCATTTCCTTCTTAATCATTCGACTTTTTATGTACAATTATAAATTTATCATATTTTAAAGGGTTTGAATAAACAAAATGATTTATTTCGGTTACAATAATATAGATACACATTATTTTATTACTCGGAGGGAAACAAATGAAGGATCCTCGAATCGAAATACTTGCAAGAAATTTAATAAACTATTCCATTCGCCTCCAAAAGGGCGAAAAGGTTTTAATTGAAAATTTCGGATTACAAAAGGAACTTGTAACTGCACTCGTAAAAGAAGCGTATGCAGCTGGTGGCTATCCATTTGTATCATTGAAGGACCATCAAGTTGATCGTGCGCTACTTGTCGGTGCACAGGAAGAGCAATTTAATATGATCGCTGAATTCGAAGCAAATGTAATGGCTCAAATGGATGCATACATAGGCCTACGTGCCGGAGATAACATTAATGAGCACTCAGATGTACCTGATGAGAAGATGAGAATCCACGGTTCCACCGTTGGCCAAAAGGTACACCGTGACATTCGTGTACCTAAGACAAAGTGGGTTGTCCTTAGATATCCTACTCATTCTATGGCTCAATTAGCAAAAATGAGCACAGAGGCTTTTGAAGACTTTTACTTTGAAGTATGTAATCTCGATTATGGAAAAATGGACCAAGCAATGGACAATCTTGTTGAATTAATGAATAAAACAGATAAAGTGAAAATCACAGGTCCAGGAACAGACTTATCTTTCTCTATTAAGGATATTCCCGCTATTAAATGTTCTGGACAGATGAATATTCCTGATGGAGAAGTGTACACAGCTCCTGTTCGTGATTCAGTCAATGGGGTCATTACCTATAACACGCCATCTCCATACCAGGGCTTTACATTCGAAAATGTGAAATTAACTTTTAAAAATGGAAAAATCGTTGAAGCTGAAGCAAATGATAGCGAGAGAATCAATAAAATCTTTGATACAGATGAAGGTGCTCGTTATATTGGTGAATTTGCAATTGGTGTCAATCCTTTCATTCAGCATCCGATGCAGGATATTTTATTCGATGAAAAGATTGAAGGAAGCTTCCACTTTACACCGGGACAAGCATATGATGACGCTTATAACGGCAACAAATCGAATATCCATTGGGATATGGTGAATATTCAGCGCCCAGATTATGGCGGTGGTGAAATCTTTTTTGATGATCGCCTCATTCGCAAAGATGGACGCTTCGTTATCCCTGAATTAGAAGCACTAAATCCTGAAAACTTAAAGTAAACTAAAGGCTGAACTGCTTTTAGCATTTATTAAAAAATGATGCAACCTACAAATAGGCTGCATCGTTTTTTTTGATTATAATTGCTTCTCATATGCTTCTTGGAACTTTTGGATATCTCCAGCTCCCATAAAAATAATGACACCATTTTCATGAATTTTTAAGCGTTCAGTTTCTTCTTCTACTAATAATTCTGAGCCAGGTATTTTGGCTTTCAAATCTTCAATCGATAGCTTTCCATGATTTTCCCGCGCAGATCCAAAGATTTCACATAAGTACACTTTATCAGCTAAATTAAGGCTTTCTGCAAATTCATCCAGAAATGTTTGTGTTCTTGTAAATGTATGTGGTTGAAATACACCGATTATCTCACGATCAGGGTATTTCTGTCTTGCAGCATCAATCGTTGCTGTAATTTCTGTCGGATGATGCGCGTAATCATCAATAATAATTTGTGACCCATTTTTCTTTTCAGTAAATCTTCTTTTTACCCCTTCAAAAGAGTGCAAATATTCCTGAACGATTTGTGGGTCAATTTCTTCATAGTGACAAATAGCAATAACTGCCAATGAATTTAATATATTGTGGTCTCCATAAGAGCGAATAGAGAAGGTTTCAAAAAATGTATTTCGAACAAACACATCAAAGGTTGTTCCTTCTGTCGATTTCACAATATTCCTTGCTTGGAAATCATTTTCTTCTCCAAATCCATAAAAGAGAACAGGTACTTTCGCTTGAATTTTTTGCAGCTGTTCATCATCCCCACACGCAAAAATTCCTTTATTCACCTGCCACGACATTTCCTGAAACGCTGAAAAAACATCATCAATATTAGCAAAGTAATCAGGGTGATCAAAATCAATATTCGTCATGATTGCGTAATCTGGAAAGTAAGAAAGAAAATGTCTTCTATATTCACAGGCTTCAAATACAAAATACTCGGCATTTTGATCCCCTTTGCCTGTGCCATCTCCGATTAAAAATGAAGTTGGCTTAGCCCCTTCCATAACATGGGCAAGCAAACCGGTAGTTGATGTTTTTCCATGAGCACCTGTAACAGCAATACTTGTAAAGTTCTCCATAAAGTCACCAAGAAAACGATGATACCGTACAATTGGTAAATCAAGCTTCATTGCCTCTTGAATTTCTTCATGTGTATCTGGAAAGGCATTTCCGGCAATGATCGTCATACCGGGCTGTATGTTCTCCTTTTGAAAGGGAAGGATCTTTATTCCTGATTGTTCAAGGGCCTGTTGAGTGAAAAAATGCTTATCGTAGTCTGAGCCTTGAACTTGATAATTCATATCATGGAGAATTTGAGCCAAGGCACTCATACCAGACCCCTTAATACCTACGAAATGGTAAATAGTCATATAAAGAACCTCCAACCATCGTATATCTGTAAAACAGTATATGACATATATCTATTTTTGCGCATATCCCCTTTTAGGACACACTTAATAAACGGCAGCAAACATTATAAATTTTCATATTCAAAAATTATATCATTTATCTTGAATAAAAACTATGTAATGAGCTACTGTTCTTGTTATTCAACTTTTTCAAGTCTTGCATTTGGACGATACCTGCGACCTGCCTTCGCTGCATGTTTTCCATTAATTAAGACATTATCGCCTGTAAACCCAATATTTACCTTCAACAAACTACTTCCTACACCGTACGTGTCTACAGGTACACCATTTTCTTCAAAGTCCTTAATTCGTTCTTCATTAAAGCCACCACTAACAACAATATTCACATGGTGATAACCTTCGTCATCCAAAGCCTTTCTCAATGCAAAAACAAGCTCTGCATTCACTCCACGCGGATCAAAAGTACCAAGGAGATGCTGATTTCTCAAGAAATATTGGTCAATCAATGTTCTAGACGTATCTAGTCGAACACCTTTCAAGTCGTCTCCAAATTCTCTTGCTACTTTTAATGAATCTGTTATGACATCATTATTGTAATCAACTAAAGCAACCAATACATCCTGTGGGAATGTTTCTTGATAAGCTTTTGTTGCTGCAACTATATCTCCATTGAATAATTGGATTAGTGCATGTGGCATCGTGCCCATGCCTTGTTTTCCCCACCACTCATTCATTGCATGGGTAGCCTTCGCAGATGCACCACCGATATGCGCGGCATAGCCATCACCAGCTTGAGTAATATAATGATCATCACGATCACCCATGAAGATCACTTGCTTCTGTTTGCCTGAAGCACTCGCCGCATTGACCACATTGAACACATTTGTAGCAACAGATGTACGTCTAGAAAGAATGCCATCAATAATTCCTTCTAAATACCCGAATGTTTGGTATTTCCCTGTAATCGTAAGCACCGTTTCAAACGGAGCAATTTTGTCGCCATCCTTTAATGAATATATTTCAAGATCATCAGGATTATCAGCAAAAGTTTTTAAAAGTGCAATTACTTCATCTGTTCCACATAAAACAGCATGATTCTTCTGAAAAAATTGCATCGTAATAATATTGTCTGGCATATATTTATTCACAATATCTTTCGTCTTCAAAAAGTAAACAGCTGAAAACCAACCATCCTTTACTCGTTCATCAAATTTGAATGTTTGATTTGTTAACCGATTAATCTTACCTTGTAATTTAAGTTCAATTTCCTTCATTCATAAAGCTCCTCAGTAATAGCAAATATTTATTCTTATTATTTTAAACATGCAAGTAAAGAATACCATGGATTAATTTATTGTACTAGTACCTTGAAGATTTTCCAGATCCTCTTCCGTTATCAGCACGTCGCGCGGCTTGCTTCCGCGTGCCTCTGAAATCATTCCTTGCTGTTCCATCATATCGATTAATCGAGCTGCGCGATTGTATCCAATTTTAAACCTTCGTTGGAGGCTAGAGGTAGAAGCAGAACCATGGGCAACGATAAACTCACACGCATCATAAAATAGCTCATCCTCTTCTTCAATCACTTGTGCCTTCTTCAATAATTCCTCTTGTTCAAATAAATACTCAGGCTCTCTTTCTCTTCTCACATGGGCAACTACTTCATCAATTTCGTGATCAGATACGAAAGTCCCCTGCAATCGCACTGGCTTGGAACTGCCATTTTCTAAAAATAGCATATCTCCTCGACCAAGCAATTTCTCCGCTCCGCTAATATCGATAATTGTTCTTGAGTCAATTTGTGAGGAGACAGAAAAAGCAATTCTTGTTGGGACATTTGCTTTAATTAACCCCGTTATGACGTCAACAGATGGTCTTTGAGTCGCAATAATTAAGTGGATGCCACATGCCCTTGCTTTCTGGGCAATTCGACAAATCGCTTCTTCCACATCGGCAGGTGACATCATCATTAAATCAGCTAATTCATCAATGATAATGACCATAAATGGAAGCTTATCAGAATAACGCTTATGTTCGTTAGCAAGCTCATTAAATCGATTAATATCTCTAACACCTGCATGGGCAAATAATTCATAACGTCGATCCATTTCTTCTACCGCCCATTTCAATGCAGCAGTTGCAGCCTTCACATCTGTAATAACAGGACTAACTAAATGAGGGATGCGATTATATGGGGCAAGCTCAACCATTTTTGGATCGATTAAAATTAGCTTAACTTCATCAGGCGTGGCCTTATAAAGCAGACTTACAAGGATGGAATTAATACAGACACTTTTCCCTGAACCTGTCGCCCCAGCAATTAATCCATGAGGCATCTTCCGCAAGTCAGTTACAATTGGTTTTCCAGCTATATCTAGCCCGAGTACAGCCGTTAATGGAGAAGCACTGTCTTGAAACTCCGGACTGTTAATGATTTCACTAATAAATACGGGCCTCATTTTCTTATTTGGCACCTCTATTCCAATCGTATGCTTGCCAGGAATCGGTGCTTCAATACGAATGTCTCTTGCTGCAAGGCTTAATTTAATATCATCCGAAAGGTTCGTGATTTTATTGACCTTTACACCTGGATCTGGCTGGACTTCATATCTTGTCACAGAAGGTCCTTGTGTAGTATTCACTACCTTTGCATGGACATTGAAATTTTGTAAAGTAGAATTTAATAACTCTTCCTGCTCTTGGATCCATTCAGTCGACTCCTCAAGATTAACAGCAGGTGTGAGTAAGCCTCTTGATGGAAATACATAATAAGGGATTTCCTCTTCCTCGGAGAAGGTCTTTTCTTCGACCCTTTGAGGCAGTTCTTGCTTTTGTGGAGCCGTTTGACTATGCGCTCCTGCTGATTGATATGGATTCATTTTCTCTACAAGCTTTTTTTTATCTTGATTAAGCATAATTACATTGAATGGAAGGTGTTTCCTGCCAGAAGAAACAGGGACTGATTCTTCTTCCTTATTTTGATCACTTTCAATTACTTCAATGCTTATAGACAGATCTTCAGGTGATTGTTCAGCTGCTTCTATTTCTTTTATGTCTATTATTTCTTCTATCTCTTCTATCATTTCATCTGCTGCTTCATCTAATTGAATGCTTTCTTCTATTTTATGATCAGACACTACTCTAGCAAATTCATCTTCCTCACTTGAATCATTTTGTATTTCCACCGGCTCCATTTGATGTTGCATCTGAAGCTCTTCTGCCTTCCTTAAATCCACTTTTTCCTCTAGATTAGTGCTTTCCATCTTTGTATTTGTTAACTCATATTCGATCGGTTCTGCGACAGCTGATTTGCTTCTTACCTTTGAACGCTCAAAGCCATAAATAGGAGAAGGAATTTCTGTCGGGCGGAAGGGGCCTCTTTTTTTAGGTGCCGCCTCTTCATTTTTTTCGCGCACCGATTCATTGCTTCTCATAGTAGAAGAGACTGTTCGCTCGATTGTTTGTTTATCTTGCTGTTCATGCTTTTTCGTCTGCTTCACTCGTTCTCTACTTTGCTCTTGTTCGTCTGGAATCAAAGGAAAGCGAAATTGACCTTTTGGATATTGATAGACAACTCTTGCATCGATATTCTTTCCTTGTGGTTGCTGACTTTTTAATAGGGGCTGTTCATTATATTCATTTTCATTCTCATCTTCAATTAGATAATCCTCATCATTTTTAAATCTTTGAAAAAGCCTTTTTATCCAACTCAATTTTTACCACTCTTTCTTTCATTTCTATCTTTCCTATTTTATCAGTAATTTGGGAAATATGGAGAAAAAAATCGAAATAAGGCCTATCGTCTCGCATATTTGGAATAATCAACCTATGGACATACAAAAATGCGAGCGGCTAAGATCTCGCCCTCCTACCTGGGAGCTGGCCTCCTTTCGATAAAGGAAACACGAGGATTGTGAACGACACCGCGCTTGACGCAATCCTTGCGGTGCAGTACTGAATTTTGATAGTCACTGAACGTGGTTCATGCTGCTTGTAAATGCATTTAAAAAAAGGACCACAAAAAGTGATCCTTCCTTCGTCTGATTATTTATTTTGATTTTTTCCAAGGATAAAAATAGGTTCGAATTCCCCATTTTCGTATAAAAAGGATAGCGAAGTGATAGGCACACGACCACTTGTAAAGAAACTCATCGTCAATTCTGCTAAAATATCATAGCCTATCTCATTCATTATATCTGCAATAATTAATACATCTTGATGAGGCACCGCTATCGCCATTGAGCCTTTCATCTCATGCTCCATTTTTTTTATAAATGGTTCATTTAATATACGACTTGCATCGTACCCATCATTTTTATTTAGAAAATAAAATGTATTACCTGCAACTACATCACTTTTCATCTCTGTAGAGAGGGAGCGGATGTTAAATAAAGCGATCTCCCTTATTCTTTCAGGAACCCATCCCTCTTTCTCCATCAATCTCCTATCAATTAATCGATAGGTTGTACCTAAATCAAGCGCATAATAAATTCTCGTTTCTGCTGTATGGTCATCAAATAAAAATGAAACTCCTTCCTCCGATTCAGATGGAAATGAGGTGGAACGAATGACCGGAAAAATGTTCTTTTCATGCCCAGAAAGCTGACTATCTGCATCCATAGCATTTAAGCCTTCTTCCACATAATAAACAACTTCCTCGATTGCTTGATCCTTCTGTATTTCCCATTTAGCGATAATTCCAGGCAAGGAGATCGTGATCCCTTTGCCTGTCTGTTTATTTTCTATTCGAAGTTCGTCCTTTTTTTTATCAAATAAAAATGAACGATTCGAATGAGCCAAACGTTTCTCTAGCTCTTTTTTCATTTTTATACTATCCATTTTCATTATTTACTTAAACCATCTATAAAGTGTTCAATTTCTTCTTGTGTTTTGCGATCCTTGCTAACAAATCGTCCAAGCTCCTGCCCATCCTTAAAGCCAATAAAGCTTGGAATACCAAATACATCTAATTGAATGCATAAATCGATAAACTGATCACGATCCACATAAATGAAAGTATATGCCGAATATTTCGCCTCTACATCTGGTAAAATCGGATCAATTATACGACAGTCTGGGCACCAGTCTGCTGAAAACATAAAAATATGCTGCCCATTGTCTTTTAACTGTTCGAATTGCTCCATTGATTCAAGTTTTTTCATCTACTAACTCCTCCTATGTGGGATTCGCCCCCCACCCTTTTATAGTTTGATGATAACAAGCTTCTACCTGCTGGTCTATTAAAATGTCTCCTTAGAGCAACATTTATCACTGTTTATTATTTTATCTGTTATTGTATTACTATGAAAAAAGTTCTATAATTGGGTATAATTAAAATCTTTTGAATATTATTTCATTATAGTGAGGTGTAGCTATTGAAAACAATTCGCAGCAAATTGTTTCTCATTGTCGGACTAACAATTGGCGGCCTGCTATTATTAGTATCTTTTAACTTTTTACTTCAATTCATTCAAAAGAATAGTTCTGACAAGGAAACCTCATTACAAGCCATTGTAGATGGAAGCAAAGAACTGAAATATCATTTAGCCATGACTAGAAAATATGAGCAGCAATTTTTGAGATCACCAGATCCATTAGGTGCAGATTTAGTTGTGCAAAATATTTCAAGAGTCAAATCTGAGGCAAATCGACTAAGTGATTTACACGCTGACCTAGTAATGAAGGAGCAATTCCAAAGTGTTATTCTAAGCACTGAGTCCTATATGGATGAATTCACAACACTTACAACGATGTATCAACAAATTGGTTTTACAGAAGAGCAAGGACTAAAGGGACAAATTGCAAGCTCGGCAAACCAGATGGCCAATTTAACGAAATTCCTTAAAAGCCCTACGATCGATGAACAGCTTTTATTAATGAGAATGTATGAAAAACAATATCTTGCAACTAGAGATGATGACTCGTATCAGCAATTTATTGATGCAGGAAATGCCTTTCAAGCTGCCTTCCAATCGAATAACGATTTGGAGGATCATTCAAAAGAATATTTAATTAAAAGATTATCAGAATACCAGCTTGCCTTAAGCTCCATTTATTCTTCTTATCAGCAAACAGAGGATTTTATTATTGAATTTGATGGACAAGCTTCAGCAATTGAAAAGGCTTCAGCAGAAATAGAAAAGGGGATCATCGCTAATCAAACAGTTCTACGAAATGAGCTGAAAAACCAAAATCAAGTATATACGTATAGTATTTATGCGATTAGTCTATTACTTATTGTTTTTTTATCCCTTCTCGGTCTTTACTTACTATCAAGTATCACTAGATCGATTACATTCTTAAAGACAGGTGCTGAAACAATTGGGGATGGGAATTTGGCCTATCGTGTACCCGTAGTTGCCAAGGATGAAATGGGTGCACTCGCCCAAACATTTAATCAAATGGCTGAAAAAGTTCAATATGCTTTTCTTCATATCCTTGATTCTTCCAACCAGCTACAGGCTTCTTCTCAACATCTTGCTGCTATTTCCGAAGAAACATCAGCACAAGCAAATCAAGTCGATTCCGCTATTAAGCAAATTGCAATCGGAGCAGAGGAACAGTCTACCCAGCTTGAAGCTAGCAGAATGGATATTGAACAAGTAACGAGCGCAATTCGGCACACAGAGCTTCTAAGTGTAGAAATTAGTGAGGAAGTCGCACTTACTGAAAAAGAAGGCCATAACGGTCTGCTAACAATCCAAGAACTACAAGCTATTTCTGATCAATTCCTACTTCTCGCCAATCATTTAACTGCAAAAGTAGGTGAAGCCGCAAAGCAAGCAGATAATATTTCAACAATTGTTACTACGATTCAGAGCATCGCTGACAATACAAATTTATTAGCCTTAAATGCCGCAATTGAGGCTGCAAGAGCTGGTGAATCTGGAAAGGGCTTTGCCGTTGTCGCAAATGAGGTGCGAAAACTAGCAGAGCGTTCTAAGGTAGAAGCACAGGAAATTCAAACACTCATGTCGGTCATGAATCAGACGATGGAACAGTTATTATCTGAATCTGCATATTTCAATGAATACAAGCTTCGTCAAAGTGAATCCGTCCAGCAAACGAAAAAGGCCTTTGAAAATATCGCACAGCACGTCAAGGGCATTCACGAAAGAATTGGCACCATTGAAACAGCTGTGAAAAACGTCGATGCATCCACTGACTCTTTAGCAAACCAGATTCATGGGGTTTATACTGTGTCACAAGTTTCAGTTGCCTCATCAGAAGAAGTTGCAGCCTCAAGTGAAACACAATTAGATGCGATTTCAAAAGTAAATCTAGCAGCATCTGAGCTCAGCCAGATTGCAAGTGACCTCCAACAAGAAGTCAATCAATTTAAGCTTGATTCACTAGATGCGGAAGAGGTCAAAATAAAACAAAAAAGACGAAATCGATTTACCCAATTATTTACTAGAAAAAAATAAGCCCATTTATTAATGGTTAAATCAAAATAGCACTCATGAGAAATTGCCTTAGATTGAAAAAAATAAGACAAGTGAAGGAGAGTCCCTTCGCTTGTCTTATTTCATCGTAACAGAATGAATAATCTCACTCATAATCTTCGCATCTGAAGCTAATTGCTTCGTTTTTGATTGCGACGTAATTTTCACGCCACCAATCCCAATCGTCATTTCATTGATTTTTTTATCCGTATTCTTGATCAATAAGAAACCAAATTTCTGATCCTTATCAAATGTTTCATTTACGTCATATTCTTTTTGCTTCATCGTTGCATTGTACACAATTTTACTATTTGACTCTTCATGCTGATTATAGAATAGGATATAGGTTTTCGAGCCACTTTTTAAAATAATATTATTTGGAGACTCTTCTTTCACTTCAATTCCAAATGGAAGATAATATTTGATATCCTTATTTTCCTTATTTGTTTCTTTTGGTTCACTTTTGAATGCCAATGTAACAGCATCCTTCACAGCATTTTGCTCTTCTTTAAGTGAAGCGGAACAAGCACTAAGTAGTAAAACTGCAAAAATTAAGAGCAAGGTAGCTTTCGATATGTTTCTCATACTTTTGTCCTCCTTGCTAGGAAATCTATCATTCTTTTCTATCATACATTTCTTAAAGTTAGTCTGACAAGTCTTTCAGATGAATTCTTCTATAAGTAATTATTTAGAAATAGTGGTAAAATATTGATATCTATACGAAAAGGAGGAATGGAATTGGAATTAACAATTTATTTAGCAGGTGAAATTCATTCAAATTGGAGAAACGAATTAAAGGAAAAAGCAAAGTCTCTTCAGCTCCCCCTTCATTTTGTTGGACCGATGGAAAATCATGATCGTTCTGATTTAATCGGAGAGGAAATTCTAGGGGAGCAGCCAAACCCTATTTTCCGTGATGAAGCGGCATCAAACATCAATAACTTAAGAACAGAGCTATTAATGAAGAAATCAGACCTCGTCATTGCCCTATTCGGTGAACAGTATAAACAGTGGAATACAGCAATGGATGCAAGCGCAGCTATCTCTCTTAATAAGCCGCTTATCCTTATTCGTCCAGAAAAGCTCCACCACCCACTTAAAGAACTTTCAAATAAAGCCAATGTGACTGTCGAAACAGTTAATCAAGCATTGAAAGTATTAAGCTATATTTTTGACACAGAATAACCTCTAATAAATGAACTCGATGAATGGCAGATAGTCTCTTCAGACCGAATCAACTGTGATTTGGTCTGAAGGGATTCTTATTTTTGATATTCATACTGTCCAACTAATAGCTTCATAACATGGGTGAACATGTCCGCTCTTGAAACTTGTCCATTTGTAAATACACCAACTGCTCCTTCCTTTTTGCGAATATCCTCTTTTTTCGCAAATATCTCCATGACTGGGCCAAGCTCTTCTCCTGCAATTAGTCTTTTCGCCACCTCATCTGGCAAAGGAATCCTCGCTCCGCCTGCAATGATTGGTGGTTTCCCTTCTACTACAAGTGCTCCCCAATTACACAAAAATAAGCCATACGCTGTTTCCTGTACACCGCCCTCAAGCCCAATGCCAATTTCACCTTTTCCTGCTGCTAATGCACCATATGCGCGATTGATCGCACCTTTGATTGTTTCCTCGTCTGAAAAAGGCTGATCCTGTACACCTGAAGGAATATCTAAAGCATGAAATTCTGCTTCATATAATTGAAAGGCAGCTTGAACCGCCTTTATTTTTGCTGGGTTTTTTGTGCCGATGATAATATTCATTTGTATGACTCCTTATTTTCTAGTTGAAAAAGAGGCAACGGACCGTTGCCTCTCTCTTCTTAGCCGTTTTGTCGAATCGTTTCTACTGTTGTCTTATCGCAAGCTTTCACAAGCTTCACAATTAATTCCTTTGCAGCTGCATAGTCATCAATATGGACGATGGATGCATGTGTATGAATATATCGAGAGCAAATTCCAATCACTGCACTCGGTACACCTTCATTAGAAATATGTACTCGGCCAGCATCTGTTCCACCTTGTGAAACAAAATATTGATAAGGGATTTTATTCGTTTCTGCCGTATCTAAAACAAATTCTCTCATTCCCCGATGTGTGACCATTGAACGATCAAGAATTCGAAGAAGTGTGCCTTTTCCAAGTTGACCAAATTCATTCTTGTCACCAGACATATCATTCGCTGGGCTAGCATCCATTGCAAAGAATAAATCAGGATTAATCATATTGGCAGCTGTTTGTGCACCACGAAGGCCAACCTCTTCCTGAACTGTTGCGCCAGAATATAGAATATTAGGTAGCTTTTCATCCTTTACCGCTTCCAGTAATTCAATTGCTAACCCACAGCCATATCGATTATCCCATGCCTTAGCCAAAATTTTCTTCTCATTTGCCATTGGTGTAAATGGACAGATCGGTACGATTTGCTGACCAGGCTTAATGCCAATTTTTTTCGCATCTTCACGATCATCTGCACCGATATCAATAAGCATATTGCTCATTTCCATTGGTTTGCTTCGTTTTGCTTCATCTAGAAGATGTGGTGGAATTGATCCAATGACACCGATAACAGGGCCATTATCCGTCATAATTTGCACTCTTTGTGCGAGCAATACTTGACTCCACCAGCCCCCAAGTGTTTGGAAACGAAGCATTCCATTTTCAGTTATGGACGTAACCATAAAGCCAACTTCATCCATATGACCAGCAACCATAATGGTAGGACCATTTTCATCGCCTTTTTTCACGCCAAAAATTCCACCAAGCTTATCTTGAACAATTTCATCCGCATATTGACTAAGTTGCTCTTTCATGAAATTACGTACAAAATGTTCATTTCCTGGTGCACCAGGTAGTTCTGTCAATGTTTTAAAAAGCTGCAATGTTTTTTCGTTCATGGCTTCTTCTCCTAGAAAAAATTTATAGTATTCTTTCATTTTACAGAACTTTCATAGTACTTGCCACTAATTCAGTTTTTTACTTAGCTATTTTTTGGTAAGATGTAGGAGTAAAAAAATTACGAGCATTTATTTTATTCTTCAAATGGAGGTGCAGGATGAACTGGAAATCATTTATTTTAGGGGTTGGCGTTGGTTTAGCTGGCGGTTATGCAGCAAGAGAATTACTTGCCCAAAAGGTGACGGTCTCACCTGAAAAAGCTTTAGCAAATGCGAAAGCCATTTTTAAGAAAAACGGCACAATTAGCGGTTCATGGATCCAAATGACAAAAGAACCATACAAAAAAGGACAGCTCTCATATGAAATTTATCGGGGGGGCATTTCTCAAAAAAGTGACGAGCAAACAGAGCAATTTGAATTTATTGCTGATGCAGGAACAGGATTAATCCTTGAGGCATATAAATTAACTTAAAATGAAAAGCGGTAGTGCCTTAATTTCATCAGTTCGATTGAGAAGTAGAAAAACCGAATTCATAAGGTTAATATCAAGCTAAATTGCATACTTTTAGACTATAAAATTACACAGAAAACGCAGAGCATCCTCTGCGTTTTCTTATAATCTAATGACTTGTAATTCAATATTTGGTGGATGAGGCAAATAAATGAATTTTTATTTTTCTAAAGAACGCCCCTGCTTCTACCCAAATAAGACGCCTCGTCCTTAATCGAGTAACGCGCATAAGTAAAACAAGCGGAAGTTTTCCGGTTAAATGCAGAATGAAGCCCATTTTGGCGAAAATAAGCGGAGTTTTTACGCTTATTCAATGGAAAATCCTTCATTTTTTAATTTTTCAAGACAATAGGTGGAAATTTTCCGCTTATTCAGGCTTTTTTTATTAATAATTACGAAATAAGCGGAAGTTTTCCGTCTATTCGTCCGATTGGGTGCTCAATCTGATCAATGTGGACCTTCTCGATCTTAGACACCTTCATGAGCTTTATTCCTATCTACCTCATCGTTCCCTACTTAATTTATCTACTAGCTCTCCATCATTATTCCACTTAACTGCACGGTAATAGGCATCATGATAGAAGGTGAACCATGCATTCTTTTGAAGCCCATATTCCATCCATTTTTCCTTTGCGGCAATTGAATTCATCGGATAATCATCATAAGCAAGGACCCAAAGAACATTTTTATGGGCGTGGGTTGGCATAATATCAGCCATGTGAATAAGTAGCTCCTCACCATCCTCAATGACTAGAATCGAGTGTCCATCACTATGGCCGCCTGTATGGACCATTTTAATAGCACCGAGTGACCATTCCTTTTCATATGCATGCACTTGTTCCTGAATGCACGCCCAATTTTCTTTCCAATATGTATTTTTTGAACGGATATTCGGCTGTCTCATTTCATCCCATTCTACTTTTGAAACGATTATTTTAGCATTTGGAAATGCAGAGACGAATCCATCCTCATGAGGCTTTGTCAGTCCACAAGCATGATCAAAATGCAAATGAGTCATCAAAATATAATCAATATCAGCAGGTGTTAATCCAAGTGTGTGCAGATCTTCTTCTACTTGTGACTCTTCTAATGCACCAAAATTCCGCTTCTGCTTCTCACTTAACTTTCCATAGCCCAATCCAGAATCCACAAGAATATTCTTGCCATCCATCTGAATGAAAATAGGATCTGTACGTAACTCAATTTGATTTTTTTCATTACAAGGATATTTTTTTGACCAAAGTGGCTTTGGAACCACTCCAAACATGGCACCACCATCTAAATAATTTACACCGCCACGCAGCCAAGTTAATTTTATGTTCTTTAATTGTAATGTCTCCATTGCTTTCCCTCCCTTTTGATTATTTTAACATTTTAGAAAATAAAATATAGAGGCTGTCTGAAAATCTCCTAGATATAAAAAAGGGGCCCAATTGTCAAAAATATGACTTTTGGACACCCCTTATTATTACCGATACTGAGCTTCACAGCGATAAATTCGATTTCCTTTATTCGAAAACTTTTCTTCGTATTCAGTCATAATATTTCCTTCAAAATTGCTAGTATGAAGGTCAAGGCTTACGTATTTTAAAAGCATTCCGTATTCAGAGAAGCTTGTCAGTGAATACTCAAATAAACCTTGATTATCTGTTTTGAAATGAATCTCTCCTTGATCTACAAGAATATCTTCATAAATTTCGAGGAAAGTTTTATATGTTAATCGCCTCTTAGCATGACGGGTTTTTGGCCATGGATCTGAGAAATTTAAATACACACGGTCAACCTCTCCTTTTTCAAAAAAGGTAGGTAGATTATTTGCATCCACATTCATTAATTTCACATTCGGCAGCTCTTCCTCAATGATCCGGTCTAAGGCAGTCACAATCACACTATCTTGTAATTCGATGCCAATATAATTAATCATTGGGTTTGCCTTAGCCATTCCACTAATAAAACGGCCTTTACCTGTACCAATTTCAATATGAAGCGGCTGTTTCTTCTCAAAGACTTCATGCCACTTGCCCTTCCATTGATCTGGCGACCCAATCACATACTGTGGATAGTCAGCAAGCTTTTCCTTTGCCCATGGCTTGTTTCTTTGTCGCATATATTACACTCCTAAATAATTACTATTCCTTAAATAATACCATGCAAATTGTATCATGCATAAATCGAAAAAGGAACTCACATTCTAAGGTGAATTCCTTTTTCGCCAATGTTACCTTGAAAGGGTGTCGATCATGCCAATCAGTCAGCAGGATCAGTTAAATTTATTAAAAGATATACTAAGCAACCATCAAACAGATTGTTGTGGATCAGTTTCTGAATGTGAACAATTGGAACGATTAGTGAAATCCTTATTAATGAATCCAACGATTGACAGTCAAGCAAAAGCAGTACTTGAAGAAATCTATTATTACAGTCAAAGCGGTGTAAATGCTACCCATTTAGACAATCATATTGAACTGCATCAAAATGAGTTATCAAGCTGGGTAAATGACATTAATCAGTATACTTAGAGCGCATGCAGTTCTCAAGGAATTGCAGCTCTTTATTCATTTCTTCGTAGCGGCTTTTAATTTTATGCCACTGAATGGACGTTATCGTTTGGGCAACAGAATACCATTTCATCCGCAAGAATAAATCATCTGTAAGGATCAAACCGTAACGCTGAACCCAATCATGCCACTCTTCCTTCGGGATGTACCAATGTAAAAGCATGCCGAGGTCAATAGCTGGGTCTGCAATCATCGCGCCATCCCAGTCGATTAAATAGAGCTGATTGTTTTCTCCAAGCAGCCAATTGTTATGATTGACATCGCAATGACATACCGCCTTTTCATCGCAATGGATATGCTTCACATTCTCTTGTAAAAACGTAAGCGATTGGGCAATCATATCCCCTTGTCTGAGCTCTTCATCCAATTCTTCTTCAAGAATCTGGAGAATGGTTTCAGGGAGCAACGGGGATTTTCCCAATCTTTCGAGCATGCTAAGCAGCGGCTTTGAGCTATGGATCTTCTTTAGCAGCTGAGCAACTCGTTCATTGTTCATCTCTGCTTGCTTGAGTTCTCTGCCGCTTTCCCACTGTTGAGCGGTGATGACATCGCCATTTTCAAGTCTTTTCGTCCAAATAAGCTTCGGGACAATTCCCTCAGCAGACAATACAGCAAGAAATGGAGATGTATTCCGTTTCAAAAATAGCTGCTGTTCCTTATGTTTGGCAAAAAAGGCTTCCCCAGTCGCACCACCTGCGGGAACAATCTCCCATTCACTACCTAATATATCTTCCAAAATTGTTCACCTGCTTAGTAAGCCACTCATTCATGTAGTCGTATATTTTTAATCATGTCACTTGTTTCATCATAAAAAATGCTGTTGTTGATTTCCGCTCGAATCAACAGGGTACAAAAAATAAAAATAGCTATTGCTGTATTATTTCCCAATAGCTATCTTTTAAATTTTATCTCTTTCTTGCTTTTTTCGTCAAGCCTATTTATTATTTTCATCTGCGAGCTGCTATATAAATGCTAATAGGAGGCAGCATAAGTGTATATTTTATTTCCTCTTTTGAAATAATCGCTGCTGTTTCATCATCTGCAAGCACGAACCATGTCCCAGCAGGAAGCTGAATAAGACCCTCTGATTGGGCAGGATTAAAGAATACAAGGATTTCATCCCATTCCCCATATTTCGCTACATCTTTCAGCCTATAGCCAATAATAGGCTTCTCACAAGGCAGAAAATGCATATGCCGACGAATTAGTTCTTGCTTAGATAACCGAAAGGCCTTATGTGATTTACGAATGGCAATGAGTCCACGAATATAGTTCACATTCGCTTGATAATGGTCCTTCTTGTCCCAGTCAAGCTGGTTAATGGAATCAGGCGATCGATAGCTATTGCCAATCCCTTTCTTCGTTCGAAAAAATTCCTGTCCGCTATGCAAAAAGGGAATGCCTTGTGCGAGAAGAACCATTGCCGTTGCAAGTCTATGTTGTTTTTGCTTTATTTCCTCTTCCTCTGTTTGCATACAAATCACTAATTTATCCCATAATGTATGATTATCATGAGACTCAACATAGTTGACAGATTGAATTGGTGAATGAAATAAACCATTATCGCTCTTTTCGATTCCAATACTTCCTGCCAAAACCTCTTTGGCTGCTTCATAATAATGCACGTTACCTAGAGCATACCCTTTATCATATAAATTAAAGGTGCTTCCCTTTACCGTGTCTCTAAACCAGTCATTAAATTGGCCAATCCTAGGCAGCAATGCCTGGTTGCGAATACTCGCTTTCTCATTCAGCGGAATCGGTGTATTTAAATCCCATCCTTCACCGATAAGTAGAATCGAAGGATCGATTTCATCCACCTTTTCCCGAATCATATTCATCGTTTCTATATCAAGAATCCCCATCAAATCAAAGCGGAATCCATCTACCTGATATTCTTTCAGCCAAAACATAATGGAGTCGATAATAAATTTTCTCCCCATTAAGCGCTCAGAAGCAAAATCATTTCCGACCCCTGTTCCATTTGCAGGCATCCCATATTCATCATGCCTGAAAAAATATCCCGGAACAATTTTTTCAAAAGAGGAGCTTTCACGTATATAAACATGATTATACACAACATCCATCAGTACACGAAGCCCTTCTGTGTGGACTGCATGGATCATCGTTTTCAATTCATGAATTCGTTTATAGGGGGATCTCGGGTCAGTGGAAAAGCTCCCATCCGGTGCATTAAAATGCAGTGGATTATAGCCCCAATTATACTTCTTTGTAGCCTCACTTTCATCGACCCCTTCAAAGTCGTGGAAGGGGAGAAATTCAATATGTGTAATACCTAGCTCCTTTATATAGCTAAGTCCAGTTAAGGCACCATTCGCCCCAACAGTATGGAGTTCAGCAGCACCTAGATAAGTTCCCTTGCTTAACGTGCCACTATTCGGATGGATGGTAAGATCTCTAATATGAGTTTCATAAATAATTGCATCTGTAGGTTGCTCGAAAGATGGAAGCGGGGGTTTTATGCGATTTGTTTTTGCAAGATCGACAATGATGCCGTATTCGCCATTTATGCTTACAGCAGTTGCATACGGATCAACCGCTTCTTTCCATTCCATATTGACACAAACATGATAGGAGTATCTGGCCTTTTCTAGGTTTTCAGGTACGATCAAAAACCATAGCCCTTTTTCTCCTCTTTCCATTTGTAGAAATTGAGGCTGCAATGCACCCTCATGATTTACAAATAACTTAACCTCAGTAGCTGTCGGTGCCCATAGCTTAAACTCCGATTGTTCTTCTCGATAGCAAACGCCTAACGATCCATCATAGAAAAATGCCTGATCAAATGCCTTTGTTCGAATGACGGCTCCGATTTGCAAATCAGTTCTTCCGCCATGTGCATCAATGATCCAATATTGCTCACCGAGTGTGATTTGTTCATTTACTTGGCAAATATATTTAATTGTTTCCTGAAGTGGAATTTTTTTGAGGATTGTTAAAGGAAGAGGATCATTCTTATTCTCTTTCTCGATTAAAAAAAAAGCAGAAGTTCCTTCATAGTAGTCATTCGGAAGTAAGATCGTAATGATCTCCATCTCATCTAAATAAGCATTAAATTTTCGGTGATTTGAAATCATCAGAGCCTACCTCCTTCACATTGTTTATTCATTGTCCACTTGCATTAGAAGAGATGGGTAGAAGTCTGTGGCAAGTGATGACTTTAAGCGGTGTCGTCCCAATATCTTCCCCATCCGCATGGACTGGCAATGGGTGCAAGGAAGATATTCTTATTTCCTTACCAGTAAACGCCTCGACTCCTTTAAATGCAACATGTCCTCCCCAGAATACAGTAATAAAGACGAATAAAATTTTTAATCTAGATATTTTATGAACAACTGTTATATTTAATTGATCATCAAATGGAGAAGCATTAGGAGAAATTTTCATTCCCCCACCATAAAATGGCTGATTTGAAACACTAACAAACCACGCATTCTCGTAAGTAGACAACTTTCCATCGATGACTATTTCCATAGCTGATTTCTTAAAGGTGACTAAATTCTTCAGTAAAAAATAGACGTATGCAAGCTTTCCCAATGATAACCGGTTTAAATAACCTTTTATTTTTGATTCATTTACCTCACGGGCAATACTTGCATCAAGACCAACACCCATATTATTTATAAAATAAATTGCTTCCCCATCCTTTTTTGAAACTTTTCCTAGATCAGTAAGGGTAGCTTCCAGATCCTCTTTATTTAACAATTGGTTAAGCGCTGCGACAGGGTCCTTCGGGATCCCAAACCCTCTCGAGAAATCATTCCCGGATCCGCCAGGAATATAGGACAAATTTACATGCTGAAAACTTGCCGCTCCATTTACGACCTCATGCATTGTTCCATCGCCACCAACAGCAATAATCAAGGTTTTTCTTCCTTCTTCCTTTTCCGCTAATTTGCGCGCAATCTCTTTTGCATGACCACGATAATTAGTAAAAAATGCTTCATAGGAAATCCCTTTCTCGAGAAGCAACTGTTCGATTTTGCTCCAAACCTTTTGACAATACCCATTTTTTGCCTGGGGATTAATAATAAAATAAATCTTTGTTCCATTTTTAATCCTCATCATCATTCTCCCATTCAAGTCTTCTAATGGATGATGTTTGGCAATATTGCAGCAATGCTTGTGCCGCCTTAAGCTGTATATGTTTCAATGGAGAACGAAGATTTCTCATCCCGTTAAACCATTCATCATAATTTCTTTTCTCAATTAGTTCAATATCGTAAGGTGGAGAAGGATAATCAATATACCCATTTCTGCATAGCACCACTTTATGGATAGGAAGATCAATCTCATTCATTCGAAAAATTTGCTGGACGATCTTTCCTGTACGATTTAATGCTAATACAGGATTCAATCCCTTCTTCTCTACTCCCTTTACCCGTTTCACCCAGAAGCGTTCTTTTGATCCGATAAAGACGGCATCGTTTTCCTCTTCCAGAATGCTTACACACCAAATACCTGTTGGAGTGATAATGATTGTTTCAACTTCTACCGGCGCCTTCTTCAATAAAAATATCGGCGAGTATAAGACAAGAAATGTATCAGGAAATCGTTTCAGAAAAAACGTTAATTTCTCATCATAATAAAATGCTTTCTCCACAAATGATTTTTCCGTTAAGGTTGAACTTGCCCATTTCATTTGAAAGCGAAATAATTGGTCAAGAAACTGGTGTTTCAATTCTTCTACTGTATCTGGTCGATAAGTAAAGTTTGCTTCAAAACGCAATACATCCTCTTCATTTGTCTCTTCATTCATTTGTTTATGGAGTTCGAGAGGCTCAAGTTCCTCTTCTTCTTCTTTATCCTTTTTCCCTAGCTTCCAAAACCCTTTTATTTTATTCACTAGCGGTTTTTTTTCTTCTTCAAGCCAGTCTTTTGCCACTTCCTGTGGACCCGTGAAAAGAGAGGCATCATTGTTTTCCCAAGCATTTTTTAATTTTCCCCATTGCTGTTTTTTAAGTCTTACATAGCGTGAAGGGTATAAATAAATATTTTGTTCATAGCGCGAAACATAATCTTGTATTTTTATTAACTGTCCCATTTTTGCGAGCCTGCCTTATTTTTTCTATCTATCGATCATTCATCTTGTAAAGTGAATATGGCTATCTTTTCATATTTAGGTGTTCGATCTAGATGTGTTTGATATAATACAATCTCCTTCGCTTGGAAGGTAGTAGGGGAATGTTTGAATGGATTCTCCTCGATCAATTGCTTTTTCTGAAAAGGATCATTCGCAGCCCATTTTCTTGCTAACGTAATATGAGGCTTGAATGGCCTCTTCTCCAATTCAAAGCCCGCTTGTGTACAAGCAGAAAAAACAAGCTCCTGAATATTCATTAAGCTCTCTTCTTTTTGCATATCAGCCCAAAAGATTCTTGGTGCATCCTCTTTTCCGAAAACGCCCAATTGATGTATATGTATTGAAAAAGCCTTTTGTCCTTCTACTCTTTGCGCTGCCATTCTTTTAACTTCAGCTAGCTTTGTTTCTAAAGCTGCTCCAAGAAAAGCAAGTGTAATATGATAATCCTCTTGATGAACCCAGCGTTGAAAAGGAAAAATAGCCTCCAATTTCAAACAAATCCTCTTCATCTCTATCTTAACATTTTCAGGCAAACGAATAGCAAAGAAATAATGTGCTTTCGTATCCATTCCTTCCCTCCATAATCTACCTCATATTTTCACTTATTTTAGCAGATGTTAATGATTGATTCTATCTATAAGGAAAAAGCTGATCATTCTAGCAAGTCTAAGATAGACTTTCTTTAGCTTTCTCCGCCATGGTTTGGCCATCATTTCCAAAGACTTTAATCTTTCATTAATCCAAATCACAAAAATGCCCCTCATCTAAACGACGAGGGACATTTCTTGCCTATGATCTCCTATTATAAGCGGCCACATTGTTTCTCAATCTCTTTTTCAAAAAGCTGCTGTAGCTTATTGGTGATTGAACCAATCGTACCGCTCCCAACCTTTTCTCCTTCCACTTCAACAATTGGTGTGATCTCAACTGTTGTTCCTGTTAGGAAAATTTCGTCCGCATTCTTTAAATCTTCAAGCGTAAAGGGAATTTCCTCAAAAGGAATATTATTGTTTTGACAGATTTCCAATACCTTTTGCCTTGTTATTCCATTAAGAATGAGATGATTGGCTGGATGGGTGATCACTTTTCCATTTTTAATAATTGAAATATTGGATAAACTTCCTTCTGTTACTATCTCGTCTCTATGCTGGATTGCTTCAAAGCATCCAGCTTCTACTGCTTTTTGCTTTGCCATCAAATTACCAAGGAGATTTAGACTTTTTATGTCGCAAAGAAGCCAGCGTATATCCTCGTTCAAAATTGTTTTTACTCCTGCTCTCATCGTTTCAACCGGTCTAGCCGCTTCCTTCGTATAAGCAACAAGAGTTGGTTGGATATCTGCTGCTGGAAATGCGTGATTTCTAGGTGAGATTCCACGGGTAATCTGCATGTAAATCGTACCAATCGTCAGATCATTTCTAGTAATCAATTCCGTTAACATTTGATTCAATTCATTGATCGTATATGGAATTTGCATCCTAATTTTCTTGCTACTTTCAAAGAGTCGTTCTAAATGTTCGGTTGCAGTGAACATTTTCCCGTTATATACCCGAATGACCTCATAAATTCCATCCCCAAATTGGTATCCACGATCTTCAATATCGATCTTTGCCTTTGACCGTTCAACAAACTCTCCATTTACAATAACAGATTGCATCTCTGCTTCCCCCCTGTCCATTCTTTAGATGTAAACGTCATTTTGCAAGCTCATAAATCGCCTGAGCATAGATAGCTGTTGCTCTTAACAAATCCTCAATATACATATATTCATCCTTTTGGTGTGCAATATCCTCTCTGCCAGGGAATAATGGGCCAAATGCGACACCAGACTTTAAGGAACGGGCGTATGTTCCCCCTCCAATTGAAAGCAGTTCTGCTTTCTCTCCTGTTTGTTCTTCATATACTTTTTTAAGTGTTTGAATAAGAAAGTCATCAGCAGCTACATGATGCGGCTTAGAATCCGAGAAATTTTCAAGTGTAAATTGTTCTTCTTTTAAGATTCTTTCAAGTTTCCCCTTTGTTTCATCCATTTGGTTTGTTACAGGGTAGCGAAGATTCAATCCAAGGCTTCCCCCATTTTCTTGTGTAAAGGAAAGCTTTCCAACATTAATGGTTAAATCTCCCGTTATATCATCTGTATAAGCAACACCTAGCTTATTTCCTCTAGACTGCTGATAAAAATAATTGGATACAAATCGGAAATAATGGGATGATTTTGTATCTAACATTATTTGTGATAAAAAATTGGCCATAAACAAGCCAGCATTCTTTCCACTATTTGGTTCCATCCCATGAGCTGAAATCCCTTCGATTTCAAGGATTAATAAACCACTTTCGAAATAATGCTTCCCCTGAAGTTCATTTTTCTCCACAAATTGATCAAATGATTGGAGAAGATCGGTTGACTCTGTTTTCACCTCTAAAGCTGCCTTTGCAAAGTCAGGAACCATATTGTATCTTCTTCCCGATTGAAAAGAGAGCACAACTGCTTTTTCATCGCCTGTATGTTCAAATCCTTCATTTACTTGAACAAGGTCAAAATCCGCAATCCCCTTTTCAGCATAAATAATCGGGAAATCTGCATCTGGCGCAAATCCCATTGCTGGCATTTCCTCGTGCTCAAAATAGTGATCCACACAACGCCAATCACTTTCCTCATCCGTTCCAATAATCATGCGAACACGTTTATTTAACGGCAGGCCCAATTCTTTTACAATTTTCATTGCATAATAAGCAGCCATTGTTGGTCCTTTATCATCAATAGCCCCTCTAGCAAAAATCTTTCCATCACGGATTTCTGCTCCATATGGATCACTCGACCAGCCGTCTCCTTCTGGAACCACGTCCACGTGACAAAGGATTCCAAGAATGTCCTCTCCCTGTCCAAATTCCAAATGCCCAGCCAAGTTGCCGACATTTTTAGGCGTAAATCCATCCTTTTCTCCAAGCTCAAGCATGAAATCCAATGCCTCCTTGACCCCACTGCCTAATGGTGCATCCTCTGTTACATTTTCTTCATCTAAAACGCTTTTTATTTGCAGTAATCTTTTCGCATCTTCAATGAGAGCGTCTTGTCTTTGTTCTACTTCTTTTTGCCAATTAATCTCGTTCATTATGATCCTCCCGTATTAAAAAATGATACCTATTTAAAATTATATCAATTCATTTTTACATATGCACCATCATACACCTTACGCGATGGAAATAGACATACGAATCTACCCTCTAAACAAACCGAACGGCAGTCCAAATTGAGCGAGTAAACTTTGCCAGCATAATACAAAAATCCCTAGTAGGATGATCGCAATAATAAATAATGACATGACTGCTCTATTCCTTGCAGTAAAGTAGAAATCTGTTTTACTATATTTTTTGCTTAATGGATTGGATGGAGCAACCTTATCCCAAATAAGTGAAAGCCAGGAATTCATCATGATCAGAAAACCAATGAAAATAATCAGCTTTATCCAAAGTGGCGGAATTAGTACGAGTGCGACAGTCCCGACTGAGATAATCTGAAAATAGCTCATTACATATGAACGATTTCTTATGAACACTTTAAAAAATAACTCAATAAATCCGTTCACTCGTGTTCGCTTTTTGAAAATTCTTTTCGAACGACGGAAGAAAAATGGCTTTGTTCGTTTTGAAATAACTGGTTTTTCCATTTCATTAGAAAACATGAAAATCAATTCGATATTTTTCGTTTTATCCGCTCTCCCCATATCGATTTCATGATCGATTGTGGATAATTTTTGTATTGCTTTTAAGCTAAAGTAGATGGATATGATTAGTAGAATCATTCCGCATAAACAAACGAGTATCAATGCCCCTTGTGCCCAAAAGAAATAGATTAGCTGGCTAAACGAGCTTAAAACAACAAACATTAGAATACTAAGGACAACTCTTTTAAACTTCTTTTCTATTTTTTTAAAATATAGTTTTATTAGCATAATTAACGCTTTTAATGCAATAAAGAAAAAAAGTAATGAACTAATTTCCATCCAGTTCATTCCATAATAATTTCTTAAAAATGGCAATAGGATAACGAATATACTTGCTGTTCCTAGTGACTGTGAAAAAAGCGAGTATAGATACCCCCATTTTTTCATACCAAAAAAGAGTGATTGCTTTTTTATCAAAAATACTTTATCTGCTTCCTCAACATATGTACGTATGCTTCCGTTCCAGGTTAAAAGATAAGTAAGCATAAATAGAAGGGCAAAGGGGATTGATTCAATCCAGCTAGGCAATTCCATCCACCATGAGCCGTATCGAATGATTAAAAATAGGAATGCTGGAATAAAAAGATAGACAATGATTGTCCAATCAGCAATTGATCGGAAAACCCCATATTGATATTTCCGATCACTCAAAAAACGATTACGAAAAAGCTGCCAGCTACTCATCTGCATGTCCTTCTGCAATGAAGTGGAAGCAGTCATACAGTGATCCATTGAAAAGCTCACACTGTTCGCGAATATCATCGAGTGTTCCACCTGCCCTAAGCTGTCCATTATGGATCATGATGAAACGATCGCATACCTTTTCTGCCGTATCTAATACATGGGTGGACATCAAAATGCCTGCTCCCCGACTTTTCTCCTGTTCAATTAACTTTAAAAATAACTTCATTGCATTCGGATCAAGCCCAATAAATGGTTCATCAATGATGTACACGTCGGGATTAGTGATCATTGAAAGAATAAGCATCGCTTTTTGCTGCATCCCCTTCGAATACTTACCAGGAAATTCATGGGCATGTTCAGTAAGCTTATATTTCTCAAGTAAATCCTCTGCTCTTTCTATGTATGCCTTTTCAGGTATCTCTTCAACGGCTGCAATAAAATCAAGATGCTCCCATAATGTTAGTTCATCATAAAAGATTGGTCTTTCTGGTACATAGGAATAGCTTGCATCCTCTTGGAAGGAAATCAGCCCTTCTTTATTTTCCAATAAACCAAGAATCGTTTTAATAGTCGTGCTCTTTCCAGCCCCATTCGGACCAATTAATCCAATAAGCTCTCCTTTTTTCAATTGGAAATGTATATCTTGAATGATTGCTTTATCTTTTTCATACCCTGCTGATTGAATGTCTACATTTAATAAAGTCATTAGTACGCCTCCTATGTATACATACGAATAATGAATAAAAAGGTTTTTCTTTTACATAAAAAATAGGAAAAATGCTCTTTTTTTGAATTTTCCAACATAATACAAGCATGGGACTTCATAGGATAGTAAAAAGTTTTAACAAAGTAAGGAGGATGGGATATTAATATTTTGTAAATTCGCCAATAAAGTAGAAATTATCAAAAAATAGGAGTACAATGTAGCTAAGAATAAAATCTAGAACAAATTCTGAAATTTGTAAAGGAGATGGCTGAGGAAAAGAAAACTACATATGTTTGAAGGACATTCGTTCTTCAATTAACTGTCAGTTGCAGGAATTTGCCATTGGTTTGAAAAAAGGATAGGGAGTGGTTCTTTGAAACCTTCGACTAACCGGATGTTAAACCGTATCAAATCCGTCTACATGTTTATTAATAAGCATGGAACTGTAACAACGGGAGAACTTGTAGAGGAATTTGGTATTACTCCTCGTACCATTCAGAGAGATTTAAATGTTCTTGTTTATAATGACTTAGTAAAAAGCCCCAGTCGAGGCAAATGGACGACAACAAAAAAGAAAGTAAAAATGTCATCGTAAAGATTTCCTTAGACAGATATACTTCATAGAGGTCTGATGTCTGAGGTAAAACATTACACAATAAATAAAGCGCAAGCTGCTTATGCTAACAAAAAACGAAAAAAATCGCCGCGTACGGCGATTTTTATTTGACCTCATATTGCATCAAGCTTTCTAATTCTTCGTCTGTTAATTCGCGATATTCTCCAAGCTCAAGTGATTCATCAAGCAGTAACGGCCCCATCGATATTCGTTGTAAATAAATGACTCGCTTTCCGACTGCTTCAAACATTCTTTTCACTTGGTGGAATTTCCCCTCAGTAATAGTCAACTCAATGTCAGATGTGATTCCTGCTTTTAAAATAGTCAATTCTCCCGGCTTTGTTTCATAGCCATCATCCAAGATGACACCCTTTTTAAAAGCTACAATATCTTCTTCTGTCACTTCACTGTTAATAACCGCAAAATACGTTTTTGGCACATGTTTTTTCGGTGAGAGAAGCCTGTGGGCTAGCTGTCCATCATTTGTTAAAAGCAACAGCCCTTCTGTATCTTTGTCTAGCCGGCCAACTGGAAACGGTGAGAAAACAAGGTCATCAGGCTCTAATAAATCAACGACTGTCTCATGCTCGGAATCCTCTGTTGCAGAAATCACACCCTGTGGCTTGTTCATCAATAAATAGATAAACTCCTTATATACTACTTCTTCGCCATGCAGTGTAACTTGATCCATTTCTGGATTGACCTGCTGCTTTGCATCCTTCACTTTATTCCCATTTACTTCAACAGCCCCGCTTTTCAGAAGCTGCTTTACATCCTTCCGACTTCCATACCCTAAATTAGCGAGCATTTTATCAATTCTCATTATTTCACTCCATTACACACGCAATCTTAACTTTTTCATCCATCTGTCAACTTTCTCCCCAAATAGGAAGTAGACAAGTCTCGTCTTAAAGCTTAAATAGAAGTAGATGCTTGCCCCAACTGCTGCACAAATGATCACAAGAATGAACGCCTGGAAATCAGTTGCTGGTGACAAGAAAAGGGTAAGAATCTTATAAGTGATTCCTGCACCGATAAACATAAACAAAGTAAATAATATAATTAATAGTCCTCTTCTAACGACAAGCTTGAATGGATAATGAGCAAATTTCTTAATGACTAGTAAATTAATCGTTATTGCTGCAATATACCCAATTGCTGTCGCGACAACAGCTCCCTGCGTTTCCATAAGTTTGATAAGAGGAATATTTAGACTTAATTTTATCAATAGTCCTACGAGTAAGCTTAACACCGTAAAGCGCTGTTCATTGATCCCTTGTAAAATAGCTGCAGTAACAAGGAAATAGGCAAATAAGATAGCTACCGGTGCATAAATTCGTAGCACATCCGTTCCTAATGGGTCATGATCATAGAATAAGGTAAAGATTGGCTCGGCCAATAATGAAAGACCCACAACGGCAGGCAGTGTTAGAAATAATAACACTTGAAAAGCTTGATTCAATTGCATATTCAAGTTTTTTCGGTCTCCATCAACAAAGGCACTTGTGATACTAGGTACTAATGTTAATGAAAAAGCAGTAGCTAACGATACTGGAATAATGACTAATTTATGTGTATTGAAATTCAAGATCGCAAAAGCAGTGACTGCTTCACCCGCTAAACCAATGGATTCCATCGCCCCGCTAAACGTTAATTGGTCAATAAGCTGAAAAAGTGGATTGGCAATGCCGACAAAGACAAATGGTGCTGCATAGACGATAATTTCTTTATACATATCCCTCAAAGAAATATCTACTGTTCCTTTATCCTCTAAAAGCAATTCATCTAAATGCGGCTTCCGCTTGTACCAATACCATAGCAGCGTACATAATCCTCCGATAGCACCAATAAATGCTGCGAAGGTGGCGACACTGACCGCCTGCGACATACTTCCATTCATAAAGTTTAAAACGACATATGCCCCAACTAATACGAAAAAGATACGAACAATTTGTTCAATTACTTGTGATACAGCTGTTGGACCCATCGACTGATGTCCTTGGAAGAAACCTCTAATCATACTCATAAATGGCACAAGCAATAACGCAAAGCTGACTGCCCGGATTACCGTTGTTCCATCCTCAATCGTCACATTGGCATCATTCGGGCTAATTTCGGCAATAAATGGTGCTAATGAATATAATGTGAGGAATGCAAGAATTCCACTACACATCATCACAAACATACCAGATTTAAATAATTTTCTTCCAACTGCATATTCTTCTAACGCATTATATTTTGATATAAATTTTGAAATGGCAGCAGGAATGCCTGCTGTAGCTAGACTAATAAAGATTGTATAAGGGATATATGCAAACGAATAGAGCGCATTCCCTTCTTGTCCAACAATATGATAAAAAGGAATTACATAAAATAACCCAAGTACTTTTGAAATAATCGTTCCCAAGGTTAAGATAAAAGTACCCCTTAGAAGCTTTGATGACATAGAACCCCATTCCCCTTCAAAAAAGCGCTGAGCTTTGCCAGTTAAAGCTTCTTATAAGAGAAGCTCCAGCTGTGCTGCGTTCCACCATTAAGTTAATATAGTAAAAAGATCATTCAATCGAAACATGTATGTAAATGACAATCACAATTTTTCATGCACACTATTTGTATTCTACTCTTCTTCTTACAGGATTTCTACTTGGAGCTAATAATTTCTAGGCAACATAAAAAAAGCCAGTAAGTCCACTGGCTTTTTTAGGAATCTATTTCGTTTTCATCCAGGAGTTTTCAATTGGAATTCCAGCATCTTTGATTGTTCGGTAAATTGGGCATCTTTGATCTACTTTTTTTCGCAATTCATCCACTTCCTCTTCGGATGCTGAAGTTTTCAAGAAAGCTTGTACCTTCACTTTTTCGAAGTAGGGTTTAATCTCTAGATTTCCCATTAACCCGCTAGGATCAAGTTCTCCTTCGACTTTAAATGAGATATCCTCTATTTCGATATTCATTTCTTTAGCAATGATTTGGGCCATTACATTCTCACAACCTGCAAGAGCAGCTAACAATGTAGACATTGGGTCAGCCGCCGTATCTTTTCCCCCTAAAGATTCAGGTTCATCAATGCTTATTGTATGTTTGCCATTCGTAGAATCTGTTCTCATCCCAGACCCTGTAACATCTAATTGAAATGTAAGTTTTTGGCTCATCTATTTCCCCTCCAAATAATCATAGACTGGCTAATTTAATTTTCTCTCTTAATATGCTTGCTGCCTCATCCATCGCCTTAAGCTTTTGAACAGCAATCTCATTACTGTTCATCGGTCTTTGGGCAAATGTGCCGAACCCGCAATCTGGATTTAAATAGATCTGCTTAGCTGGGATGAGCTTTAATAAATGATTGACCTTCTCCACAATTTCTTCTGCCGTTTCAATCTCTTCTGTTCGAGGGTTCACTACACCAAAGCCAATTTCAGCATGAGCGAACTCCTTTATCGCCTCGATTTCTCCTGCTCTTGGTGTCGCATACTCAAGAACAAGTTGATCAACATTTACCCTTGATAAATAAGGGATAAGCGGGAAATAAGGACCTCTTAGAAGGATATCGTCTTCTCTGCTCCAATTCCCTCGGCAAATATGGACACCTAATTTTGTTCCTCTTCCCCGCATGCCTTCCATCACTTGATTCATTAACCCTAGCGCGAATTCAATTTCTACCTCAGCATCTGCTTTTGCAGTTAAGGCTCCACACATAAATGTTCGATTGGCATTCTTTTGTGTGAATACGAGCTCAGTCAGCACAGGTTCATCAAATTGGACAAAATCAACGCCTTCAGCAATCAAATCTTCCAATTCTTCTCGTAAAACTCCTACAATATCGATTGCTAAGTCTTCCTTCGTTGGATAAGCTTCTTCCGATAGCCCTTCAACCCACATGGATCTTGTTAATAAATAGGGGCCTGGAAGTGTTACTTTTATTTTTCTATCTGTGTGCTTCTTTAGAAATCGAAAGTCATTTAATGCGAGCGGCTTTTTTCGGCTAATCTTTCCTGCTGCTGCAGGATTTGATAGAGAAAAGGCAGGAACATCAAGTGTCCCAAGGATTTCTTCAAAACTTGCTTTATCCTCTATGTATTCTAGCAATTCAGAGACTGTTAGCATTTTCACATTATGCAAATGCTCAGCAACAAACGAAATATAATTATCTCTTCTTTGCTCACCGTCAGATACGATATCTACGCCTGCTTTTTCTTGCAGTCGAAGGCATTCAATAACTGCCTGATCAGCAATTGCTTGAAATGCTTCGTCTGTCATTCTGCCTGCTCTTTTTTCTCTCATCGCCTTCTGCACTTCAACCGATCTAGGCCAGCTGCCGATAACAGATGTTGGGAATAGTGTTGATTCCATCGTATTTCCTCCTAATAGACAATTGAAAAGTTCAGTTTGATTTCAACTGTTTTTTTCAAAGTTTGATAGATAGGTGACTTGTTCAATGTAATTTGCCAAATCTCTTTCAATAACTCTTCATCCGCAGCGGACGATACATAGCATGTACCTGAAATTTGCTGTATACTCGGACTTCCCATTTCTTCTATTTCCATATGGGATAAAATATTTTCGATGGAACCTTTAAGCGAAAGCTCGATTTGGTCAACAACAATATTCCTTCTTGAAGCATGCGCTTTGAATCCAACCGTTAAACAGGAAGCAAGAGAAGCAATGAAATAATCGATTGCACTTGGCGCATCCACACGAGCACTAAAATCTGCAGGCTTTCCGGAGTAGAAATGATGGTTTCTTGCAAACACTTTCGCCTTTAAATCTTTCTCCCCTTGCACCCGAACATTCCATTTGTACCCTTTTGCAGCCGTAAGATCACTCTCTAATGCCGATTTGCTTTGACCTTTTCGCACAAAATACCTAACCGTATTCTCACCTGGCTCTGATCCGATAAATTCATGCTTGACCATTCGGCACCATGCTGGTAAATCATCAGCCACCGTTCGCTCTCTGCTTCTAATTTCCAAAACTTGTCCGGGATCAAGCGGCTTCATACTTTTATTAATAATCAATAACAAACCTGATCCGCAATCGAGATCTCCACCATCACAAACGGCATGAGGATTGAACATGAAAGCTGCCCCCTAAATTAATATGTAATTGAAGCTGCACCTTGTGTTAAGAATTCTACTAATCTAGCTCCTCCGACGATCGTTGCCCCTTCAATTAGATGATCTTCTGATAGCCCTCTCTTTTTGTAACAAGGACTGCATACCCAAATGATGCCGCCCGCTTCAACAAATTGATCCATTAATTGCTTTAATGGTGCAAAGCCTTCTTCGTGAATATCTTCTGCATATCCTTTTTCTGCTAGATACGCACCTTCCACATTTAAAAAGACAACTGTTTCCTGACCTGATGCAACAGCAGCATTGGCAACTACAAACCCAACCGTTGCTTTATCTGTATCATTTTTAGCACTTGTAATACTCACTGCGAATTTTCCTGACATCATTCATTCCCCCAATATTTATTATTTCTTAAACAGATATTCTGTCTAAGCTAGTTCCCTTTTTTAATATAATAATGACTGATATTTCCTTCATCCACACGATCTACTAGTGTGTGATTTTGCATTCGGCACCAAGCAGGCAAATCTTCACGTGCGCCGGGATCATATGAGATCACTTGAATGATTTCTCCCTCATCCATTTTTTTCATCGTAAGGAATACATTCATGATTAGCTCACCACACCCAGTTGGTCCCGCATCATAAGTGACATTTACTGACATGTGACTTTCCATTTGACACCTCCTTTTTGAAGGATAGATGGTAGAAACATGATCGATTACAAATAAATCCTACTAATCAATAAGGATTTATCCTCCTTCATTATATTTAAGCGATTGAACGAAATACATTCATTCTATCTATAATATCTATAGATATGTATCGCTTTTTCGAATAGTCCAATCACAGCATAGGTTCAAACATTCTATTAAAATTGAACATTTTGTGAAATCGTGTAAGTTAGGCATTTCATTGCGAATCGCTTATAATAAATGGCATACATGACAAAGAATTAAGTTGGTGACCAAATGAAATATGATGTAATCGTGATTGGCGGAGGTCCATCAGGTTTAATGGCAGCCATTGGTGCGGCCGAAAAGAAGGCTAGAGTGCTCCTTATTGATAAAGGGGACAAGCTTGGAAGAAAGCTGGCCATTTCAGGCGGGGGCAGATGCAATGTTACAAATCGGCTTCCTGTTGATGAAATTATTAAGCATATCCCAGGGAATGGCCGTTTTTTATATAGTGCCTTTTCTCTTTTTAGTAATGAAGATATTATTACATTCTTCAAGAACTTAGGGATTCAGTTAAAAGAAGAAGACCACGGACGCATGTTTCCAGTAACAGATAAGGCACAGTCCGTTGTTGATGCATTGCTATCAAGACTTAGAGAATTACGGGTGACAATCAAAACAAATTGCCCCATTAAAGATGTACACTATGAAAACGGGCAGGTAAAATCTGTTGAATTAAAAAATGGTGAAAGCTATGAAGCAGATTCAGTTGTAATTGCTGTCGGTGGAAAATCAGTCCCCCACACAGGTTCAACTGGGGATGGATATGCATGGGCAGAAAAGGCTGGACATACAATCACTGAACTGTTTCCAACAGAAGTGCCTGTCACCTCATCTGCCCCATTTATTAAAGATAAAACATTGCAAGGATTATCATTAAGAAGTGTAGCAGTCAGTGTATTGAATCCGAAAGGGAAGGCATTGATTACCCATAAGATGGATATGATCTTCACTCATTTTGGCATCAGCGGTCCAGCCGTTTTACGGTGCAGCCAATTTGTCGTTAAGGCGATGAAGAAGTGGAATTTGAAGGAAGTGACAATGAGTATTGACGCCATCCCTGATAAAAAGGAAGAGCCCTTATTCCAAGAAATATCAAAGGTAATGAAAGATGACCCGAAAAAAAGCATTAAAAATTTATTAAAGGGTTATTTACCAGAAAGATATTTATTGTTTTTGCTCGAACAAAATCAGATTGATCCATCTGCACAAGGAGCGGTCATTTCAAATGAGAAGCTGCGCAGTTTTGTTAAGAGCTGTAAGATGTTTCAATTCCAAGTGAATGGGACACTTTCATTAGACAAGGCGTTTGTAACAGGTGGAGGCGTCTCTGTCAAAGAGATCGAGCCACAGACAATGGCATCTAAATTAATGAATGGACTATTTTTCTGTGGGGAAATTCTTGATATTCATGGCTATACCGGGGGATATAACATTACCTCTGCACTAGTCACTGGAAGACTAGCTGGATTGAACGCAGCTGATTGCAGGAATAACTAACCCGCTCCTTTTTAAATCTAGATTCATGGTCACTCGATTTCTATTTAGTGGCCATGAATCTTATTTTTTTGCGGTTACTCTCTCTTCATTAAGCACGATAAATAATCATGGCTGAGAAGCAATAGATTTGTTCATCCTCGTCTTCGCGGACAGCGGCTACATTATACTTAATGTCCATCAGCTTCTTTTCTTCCATTCTTTCTAAAAAACGATTCATTTCTAATTCGAGATCCTTCTCATGCTCTTGATCAAATAATTTGACCTTTATCAAAGATCCCTCACCCTTTCCATTGTTTTCTCACTATTATTGACAGAATAATCTAATTTCAACCAACTATATTTATGCATATTTTTATTTTGGATAGTGCTTCCTTCCCGTCTTGAGATTTTGCCCACTTTCATAGATAGGTCAGATTCTTCTAAGTACGTAGTAAGTAAAAGCATCAACATCTTAGTAATGCCTATTCTTTATTCCCCTTTATGATCTATTTAAGTTACTGATTTCGACAAAACCCTACATTTATTTCAATATCAAACAATGGTATCCTAATATAAATCTAATCAATCGATATCACATTTAATAATAGATCGAATTTATCAATATAACAGAGGTGCCATATGGACTTGCATCAACTTTTTATATTTACAAAAGTGGTCGAGCATAAAAATTTCTCAAAAGCAGCAGATGAAGTTTTCTTAAGCCAATCCACCGTTAGCTCGCATATTAAAGCATTAGAAAAGGATTTAAATGTTCTACTATTCGATCGAGATGGCCGAGAAGCACTCCTTACCCCTCATGGAGAACGGCTCTATCATTGGGCACAAAAAATACTGCTAATGAAGGATGAAGCCTTACTTGATATTAAAAAAGGGATGACCGATTTCCGTGGAATCATTCGATTTGCAGCAAGCTCTGTCCCAGGCTCTTTTATTATTCCTGCAATGATCAAGCAGTTTAATAAAATCCATCCGAATATTTCATTCCACATTATGGAATCATCTTCAAAAAATGTCGTTGACCAAGTATTAAACCGCTCCGTTGATTTTGGGATTTTAGGAGAGAAATATGATAATGATAAGCTTTGCTATCTACCTCTCTTAAAAGAAAAATTAGTATTAATTTCATCTAACCAATTGGAATTGGATGAGCCAGTGACTGTAGAGCAAATAATAAAATATCCCCTAATCATGAGAAATTCTGATTCGGGCACACAAGCATTTCTCAATAAGTATTTAGAAAAAAATAAAATCCCTAAGGACCAATTGAAAATTGTCGTCCATACGGATTCTGGTAATAGTCTTATTCATTTCGTTAAGGAAAACATTGGCATTTCAATTATTTCCGAAATAGCAGCAAAGGAATATGCGAATATGGGAATGATTCGTACATATGAAATCAATGACTTTTTAGCTGAAAGATACTTTTATCTCGCCTATCATAAAAATAAAACATTATCATTGGCAGCTAGGTTATTTTTGGAGAATGTTGAACTGGATTAGCCTTCATATTATTAATGTGAAAGCAGACAACATCTAATGTAAGTCGTTCGGTTGTGAAGTGGAAAAGTTGTAGTCACAAGGACAATATCAAGCTATATCGCATACGTATAGACTAAACGGTTGATGAGGCAAATATATGATTTTGCTAAAGAACATCCCTGATTATAACTCATTTTCATCTAAAATAAGATGCCTTGTCCTTCGAGTAAAAAGAAAATAAGCGGAGAATTTCCGCTTAAACTCAAAATGAAGCTCGTTTTTGATGAAATAAGCGGAATTTTTCCGCTTATTCAATGAAAAATCAAGTATTTTTGCATTTTTCGGGCCAATAGGCGGAGTTTTTCCGCTTATTTAAGCTTTTTTTATTAATAATTACAAAATAGGCGGAATTTTTCCGTCTATTTCCCCACTTGGATGCTCTACTTAAATCTAGATAAGGCATCAGCATCTTTCCTTAGGTAATGATTATCATTGGTTACACAATTTACTTCATTTTTTAATATTTTATCAACAAACCAATAGATACTTTCGATCGTAGAGCATAGTATTCCTTATATACATAGAAGCAAGCAGAAATATATGCTCATTCGCTCGCTAATCCCCTTTCTTTTTCTACCCCTGAACCGAACAACTTACATTTAATGCTGGCAATACCATTCCCCTTAGAAAGACCGGTTACTTCCTTACTGTTTCTCCTGACCAATCTAGCATGCCTCCAGCCATATTGATGACTTTATATCCTTGATCTTGCAAGTAATGGCACACGTTTGTGCTTCGTCCTCCTGATCGGCAAATAATAATATATTCCTTGTCTTTATCGAAGGAATCTAGGTTTTCTGGAATAGTCATCATTCGGATATGCTTCGCACCAGGGATCATCCCTTGCGCAACTTCTTCATCCTCTCTCACATCAACTAGCTCAAGCTTTTCTCCTGCTGCCAGCTTCTTTTCTAGTTCCTCTGTCGTAATATTTTCTATCATATGTAGGATTTCCCTTCTGTATTTATTATGTTTCTATTGTAAAAAACATCCTCCGAAAATGCCAATCGGAGGATGTCTTTCTTGCTGAGGCCAGTCGTCTTTGCTTTTCTTTGTCCAGCTACGGCTCCTAGCGACTACTGGACTTCAGGCTTCCTCAGCAACGATTGCGTCAACATCGAATCACATTCGTTCATCGTGTTTCCTTTATCTCAGTCCGGGGCCTTCCAGTCCATACGTCGCTAATCAGTCGCCTTCGCTTTTCTAGTTCGCTACGATATTTACTAGTTTTCCTGGGACTGCGATGACTTTACGGATTGTTTTTCCGTCAATTTGTTCTTTTACACTTTCATCGTCCATCGCAATTTTTTCTAGTGCATCTTTTTGTGCATTTGCTGGTACACGAAGCTTTGCTTTTACTTTTCCGTTAATTTGAATGACGATTTCAACTTCATCATCAACAAGCTTTGCTTCGTCAAATGCTGGCCATGCTTCATATGCAATTGTGTTTGTATGACCTAGTTTTTCCCAAAGCTCTTCAGCTACGTGCGGAGCAATTGGGGAAATTAATTTGACAAATCCCTCAATATACTGCTTTGGCAATACGGTTGATTTATACGCTTCATTAATAAATACCATTAGCTGAGAAATGGCGGTATTAAAGCGCAAGCCTTCGAAATCCTCTGTTACCTTTTTCACTGTTTGGTGGTAAACCTTTTCTAAGTTACTTGCTTCTTCATTTGCCTGAACTTTTGGATTCAACTCTCCATTCTCTTCAATCAATAAACGCCAAATACGGTCTAAAAATCTTCTAGAACCGTCCAAGCCATTTGTTGACCAAGCAATGGAAGCATCAAGTGGCCCCATAAACATTTCATATAGACGAAGAGTATCTGCACCATGGCTATCGATAATATCATCTGGATTGACGACATTTCCTTTTGATTTACTCATTTTTTCATTGCCCTCACCAAGAATCATTCCTTGGTTGAACAACTTTTGGAAAGGCTCTTTCGTATGAACAACACCGATGTCATATAATACCTTATGCCAGAAGCGCGCATATAGAAGGTGAAGAACGGCATGCTCTGCACCGCCGATATAAATATCAACTGGAAGCCATTCTTTTAGCTTTTCTGCATCTGCAAGCGCCTCGCTATTTTTCGGATCAATATAGCGTAAATAATACCAGCAGCTGCCTGCCCATTGTGGCATTGTATTCGTTTCACGGCGGCCTTTTTTGCCTGTTACTGGATCAACCACATTGACCCACTCTTCAATATTAGCAAGTGGCGATTCACCAGTACCTGAAGGCTTAATTTCTGTTGTCTTCGGAAGTAGCAATGGAAGCTGATCATCTGGAACAGCTGACATTGTGCCATCCTCCCAATGGATAATCGGAATTGGTTCACCCCAGTAGCGCTGACGGCTGAATAACCAATCTCGAAGGCGGTATGTAACCTTCTTCGTACCGATTTCTTTTTCCTCAAGCCAAGCGATCATCTCTGCAATGGCATCCTCTTTGTTCTTCCCATTTAGGAAGCCTGAGTTCACATGCTCGCCATCGCCAGTATATACTTCCTTCTCAATATCTCCACCGGCTACTACTTCCACAATCGGCAGACCAAATTCTTTTGCGAACTCATAATCACGTTCATCATGAGCAGGCACTGCCATAATGGCGCCTGTACCATAACTAGCTAAAACATAGTCCGCAATCCAAATGGGCATTTTTTCTCCATTTGCCGGATTAATTGCATAGGCTCCAGTGAAGACACCTGTTTTTTCTTTTGCTAAATCTGTTCGTTCTAGATCACTTTTGCTTTTTACTTTATCAATATACGCTTGAACAGCTTCTCTCTGCTCATCTGTTGTAATTTTTTCAACAAACGCATGCTCA
The DNA here is from genome assembly GCF_017874625.1 of Cytobacillus eiseniae. Lineage (GTDB taxonomy): Bacteria > Bacillota > Bacilli > Bacillales > Cytobacillaceae > Cytobacillus > Cytobacillus eiseniae. The sequence continues at coordinate 106,559 of NZ_JAGIKZ010000009.1, forward strand.
GGAGCAAGCACCGCATAGGTTGCACCAAATAGAGTATCTGGACGCGTTGTGAATACCGTAAATGTTTCCCCATGGCCATCAATTGCAAATGTGACTTCTGCTCCTTCTGAACGCCCGATCCAATTGCGCTGCATGTCTTTTAAGCTTTCTGGCCAATCCAATAGATCCAAATCTTCAAGCAAGCGATCCGCATAAGCCGTGATTTTCAACATCCATTGTCTCATTGGTCTACGTTCAACCGGGTGGCCGCCACGCTCACTTTTTCCATCAATGACTTCTTCGTTTGCAAGTACTGTACCAAGTGCAGGACACCAGTTAACAGCCACTTCATCAATATAGGCAAGGCCTTTTTCGTATAGTTTTAAGAAAATCCATTGTGTCCATTTGTAATACTCAGGATCTGTTGTATTTACTTCACGGTCCCAGTCATAAGAAAATCCTAATGCTTTAATTTGACGGCGAAACGTATTAATATTTTGTTCCGTAAATTCAGCTGGATCATTGCCTGTATCTAATGCGTATTGTTCAGCTGGTAATCCAAATGCATCCCATCCCATTGGGTGTAGAACATTAAAGCCTTGCATCCGCTTCATACGGGAAAGAATATCTGTTGCCGTATAGCCTTCCGGGTGGCCAACATGGAGACCTGCGCCTGATGGATATGGAAACATATCTAATGCATAAAACTTGTTCTTCCCTTTATCTTCGCTTGTTTTGAATGTCTTATTTTCTTCCCAGACATTTTGCCACTTCTTTTCAATCTGCTGATGATTGAAGCTCATAGTCATTTCCTCCTATTTTTAAGTAATAAAAAAACCTCTCATCCCAAAATAGGGACGAGAGGATTATGTATGAATCTCCCGCGGTACCACCCACATTAATGACAAAGGTCATTCGCTTCATTATCCTTAACGCGGAGTACGGCAAGCATTACTACTCTTTCACACTTGCTGCTCAAAGGCGAGTTCATGATGTGTCCGACTGACTTGCACCTCCCGTCAGCTCTCTACAACAGACAACCCATCACTACTGCTCCTTATCATGGCAGATCGTTATTAATTTAGTGTTATTGTATAAAATTTCCCGAGAAGATGCAAGGGGGCTCATCTTGACGGGAAAGGTAATAGATAGTGTATGTATGGAAACAAGTATATGTGCTTGTATGTATCTCAAAACTTATAAGCACCAAGAATTTCAAAGATTATCTTTCATAACTAACATAGGTTCCAGCAATAAGATCGTGTACCGCTCTTTTATCTTCTCTAAATACGACCATGAAAACACTAATAATCGCGGATAATCCAAATGTTATGTTCATTACTAAAAACTTCCCTACTACTTCTCTTAAAAACATATGTTTAAATGTTATTTCTTCTTCATTGATTCGTTTTATCTTTATTTTTAAAATCCTTTTCCCTATTACATACCCACCCCATACTAATGGGATGAATGTTAAGTACAGAGTATAAATAATTTGCCAAGTCCAACCTGTAGACCATTCAATTGAATATTCCCCCTTTAGCAGGAAGAGCACTGTAGAAATGGAGATAACAAGAATGAAAAAATCAAGGATATCCGCTATCAAGCGTACACCAAAACCTGCTGCCTTTTTAGTCATTAAACCTTCTCCTTTTTCTTATATTTTAGCATTAATTTGCTTAATATTCTTTATTCCTTGATATTTCTATCGTTTGCCTCTTGAATCTTACTACTATTGAACAAAGAAAGACCACTTTTCAAATTATGGTCTAATTTTACTTTAAAATTCCTATTAAGAATAGCGTATAATCCCTCCATTTACATGTAAGGTTTGACCTGTTACATAAAATGAATGATCTGTTGCAAGGTAGACAAATGCTGGAGCGATTTCAAAAGGTTGAGCTGCCCGCCCCATAGGGATATCCGTACCTAGTATAGCTACATGATCTGCTGGATATGTGCTTACGGTTAGAGGCGTCCATGCTGGGCCAGGAGCAACGGCATTTACACGGATTCCTTTCTCTACTAGCGATAATGCCATTGATCGAGTGAAGGTAACGACAGCACCTTTTGATGAGGAATAGTCAATCACGTTTTTATCTCCTTCGTAAGCAACTCTTGAGGTCGTATTAATAATGGAGCTCCCCTTTTTCAAATGTGGAAGAGCCGCTTTTATCATGTAAAACAATGCAAATACATTCGTCCGAAACGTATCTTCAAGTTGTTCATCAGATACGTCCATAATATCTTCAGTGAAAGGCTGTACAGCTGCATTGTTAACGACGATATCTAACCGTCCATATTTTTCGATCGTACTTGTTACCGCAAGTTGGGAAGTCGAAGGATCACGAAGGTCCGCTTGAATTAGATGACAGTTGACTTCAAATTGTTCCACATATTGCTTTGTCTCCATTGCATCGTATTCCTCATTAAGGTAGACAATGGTCAAGTCGGCCCCCTCTTTGGCAAAAGCTACCGCTACCGCACGTCCAATCCCACTATCCCCTCCCGTGATTAGCGCCACTTTCCCTTTCAGTTTTCCACTCCCTTTAAAGCCTGCATAATCAAATATCGGCCTTGGCACCATCGCCCATTCCAAGCCAGGTTGCTGTTTTTGATGTTGTGGTGGGAAGGCAATTGGTTGCTGAACTACCTTTTGGATCACATCGAGATATAGATATACTGGATAGTCTTGATTCATGTTCAGACATCCTTTCATAGTCACTTTTAACATTCTATAAATCTGTCATAATTGTTTTGTCAATTCATAAGAAAACACTCTTTAATGGACCTTAATCAAATTAAAATATGTCGCATAGGCTGTTATCGTGCCTGGCATTCGTTGGTGCAGGAAATCATTCTATAAATAGTTGATGTATTAGTAGTAGTTTTTTTGTGCATAACAGTAGGAAAAGCTACTTTGGGGTGTATGTAAAATGCAGGGGATTTATTTTATAAATGAACGATGGCAAGCGGGCAACCTTACGAAAGAAGAGAGCATTTATTTGCAAAAACATGCTTTGCAAGCTTATTTAAAGGATAACCAAATTAATGCGGTTACGCTTAATCCCACTCAACTAAATAACTTCTATACGATTCCGCATGCTTTATTACATGATCTTAAACAGCATTCTCGGATTCATTTGGACTGTCTTATACTTTTTTCAGAAGACGCAATTGCAGATTTTATTTATTCCTATCCAGCACGATGGATCCGATTAAAAAGCTATTTTGATGAAGTGCTCTTTGTGGAACAAGCTTTGGTGAGAAAAGCTATTTGAACTCTTTGACTATTGAGTTATGGCTTTCATACACTTGATGAGGACTTTTTTTCTGTTTCCTAACCGTGTTTGTCCAGCATATCCTTGATGATGGACTTTTTTAAAGTTAGTCTATAAAGTGGACACGTAAATATGAGATTTTATTTATAATAAAAGTATCATTCAAAAGGGCGTGTTCAAATGGGAAAGCACTTTTCACTAGAATATAAAGAATATGTATCAAAATTAGTAGTGGAGGAAGGAAGAAAAGCTTCAGATGTGGCTTATGAATTAGAGATTTCATATAAGACTATATGTAGATGGGTCAAGATTTATAAGGATAGATTAATTGCAAATCAATCTGGAGTAGTTTCTATCTCTCCTTCCGAATTAGAAAAGCTAAAAAAACAACATGAAAAAGAAATACAACAACTGAAAGAGGAGAATGAAATCTTAAAAAAGGCGATGCACATCTTCACAAAAAACCCAGAGTAATTTATACCTTCATCGAAGCTCACCGTGATGAACATACTGTCGTGAAGATGTGCGAAGTTCTAGGCGTATCACCAAGTGGTTTTTATAAATGGTTAAAGAATCAAAAGAAGTCGCATTCTGAAAAAGAAGCTTATAGAAATGAAATCAATCAAAAGATTAGTAAGTCTTTTCATGAGAGCATGGGGACTTACGGCAGCCCTAGAGTACATGATGACTTGGTCGAGTGGGGGTATAACATTTCGGAGAAAACAGTTGCCAGGAGAATGAAAGAACTCGGTCTAACAGCTACTCCAAAAAATAAATTCCTTGTCACAACTGATTCGGATCATGATTTAAAGGTTTATCCTAATTTAGTTAAACGGAAGTTCAATGTAGAGCAGCCTAATAAAATCTGGGTAGTTGACATCACGTATATTTGGACTCTAGAGGGTTGGTTATATTTATCCTCGGTAATGGACTTGTTCTCTAGGAAAATCATAGGTTGGAGTCTTGGGAGTAACATGAAGAAAGAGTTAACAGTACAGGCTTTAAACATGGCCATTATATCAAGACAGCCTCCCGAAGGAGTGATTCATCATTCTGATCGTGGTTCTCAGTACTGTTCGAATGACTATATCGATGTTTTGAATGAAAATAAAATGCAAATTAGTATGAGCAAAAAAGGTGACCCATATGACAACGCTTGTATCGAATCCTTTCATGCCACACTAAAAAAGGATCTGATCTATAGAAGGCGGTTTACTACGAGAGCAGAAGCTAAAAAAGCTATCGACTCTTATATCAGCAGTTTTTATAATGAAAAACGAAAACACTCTACTTTGGGGAACTGTTCTCCGAATCACTTTGAGAGAAAGTACCATCAGTTAGGGACTGTAAAATATCTCATGAGTTAGCCAATTGGTGTTAGAAATGACCAGTCACGTTTTATCGAGTGGTCATTTCTAACACCCCACCAAACGAAGTGCGGTAGTTATTTAAGAAGAAACTTGTCTCAATTTTTTGTGTCTACTTTCTTGACAGAAGACCACTTTTTCCGTTTTCTGACCACGTTTTGTCCATCATCACCTTGATGACGGACTCTTTTTCCGTTTTCTGACCACGTTTTGTCCATCATCACCTTGATGACGGGCTCTTTTTCCGTTTTCTGACCGCGTTTTGTCCATCATCACCTTGATGACGGACTCTTTTTCCGTTTTCTGACCACGTTTTGTCCATCATCACCTTGATGACGGACTCTTTTTCCGTTTTCTGACCACGTTTTGTCCATCATCACCTTGATGATGGACTTTTTCCTTTTTCTTGATCGTGTTCTGACCATCAGAATTTTATCTCATTACTATTCTCTCGATCTTTCGTTTCTGCTCTCCCAAAAAACACAAAAAGCAGTGGCATTCTCCCACTGCTTTTTCCATCATTCTTACGACGCATGTGCTAATTGCTTCTTTTCTTTTATTTTTCGATCGTAAATTAAAGTAGTAAAAATCGAGATGAATAGGAGGACGATGAGAACTGAAAAGAGCATGGACGTTCCATAAACATCAACTAACACTCCACCTAGTAAAGGACCAATCATTCTCCCGCCAGTTGCTGTGCTATTTACAATCCCTTGATAAAAGCCTTCCCTTCCCTTTGGTGCCAGGTCATTTGCAATTGTTGGGACAGCAGGCCAGATGAACATTTCACCAATTGTTAAAATAATCATCGCTGTAAGGAAGATTGGGAACTCTTTTGCACCAGCTGTAAGGGCGAAGGAGCCAATAAAAATAACAATACCGAGATTAATTTGTGTTTTGAGTGACTTGATTCGCTTAACAAACAGATTGACTAGCGGCTGACCAAGAACGATCAATGCACCATTAACCGTCCATAGGAAGCTATATTGTTTTAAAGTAATATTTAATTCCTGTGTGAAGGCTGCAATTGTCGTCTGCCATTGAACATACCCAACCCAGCATAATAAATACCCAATACAAAGAACCAATAATGCATATAGCTTTCTATGATTTTTGACAACTGGTTTCTCTTGTAAAATAGTACTCTGTGTAACTGAAACAGTATTAATTCCTCGATATCCCAAAACTGCAATAACTAGGAAGACGATATACATAAGTGTATTGGCTATGAAAATAAGCTGAAAAGAGTAAGACGCAACTAGCCCCCCAAGCGCTGCACCGACTGCAACCCCTAAATTCTGGGCAACGTAAATCGCATTAAAGGCCTTTCTCCCGCCTTCTTTCCAAACAGAGCCCGCCATTGCAAACATGGATGGGAAAATAATCCCTGCACCAAATCCAGCAATCGTTAAAAAGACAACATAGGTTGGCCATCCATGCCACATGGTTAATCCGACAAGAGAAAATAGCGAAATGCCTATGCCGAGCAGTACCGACTTATAGCCGCCTATTTTATCAAAAAGCACGCCACCAAATAAATTCCCAATCACGCTTGCCCCAGAATTTAACATTAAGACAATTCCAGCAACAGACAATGATTTCCCTAAATGATCGTGAATATAAATCGTATTTAAAGGCCATAAAAAAGAAGAGCCTGTTACATTCACCGCCATCCCAATAACTAAAAGCCATAAGGTCCGAGGCATAAAAACGCTCCTTTCATAGAAATGCGGAAGCGCCTTGGTCAGGGACGACAAGCACAAGACAGGCCGGCAGGAAGGTTGTTCTTTAACCTTCTTGACGGAATGGCTTATAACCTCGAACCCCTGGGCGCTGGAGCTAGACATTTCTATATCAAAATTTATATTTACTTTTATTTCAATTCAAATGAACTTAATGCCCTCTTTATTTCGTATGCCAAAGTAAATTTTATTGCTTTTTCATTGTCCTTGCAATAAGTATTTAGCCTGTTAGTTAAAAATAAGTATTCAGAATAATGTTTCTATGAAATATTTTGAAAATGGGGTGAGTTAATTGACACAGGTTCAACATTTTGCCACAATAAAGAAAACACCGTACAAGTTTCATTGTACAGTGTTTTCATAGCTTACTTTTTTTCTATTTTGAAGGGGGCTGTTGAGCTGGAAAGTAACTGTTGGTCGCATGTACTTTCTTATTGGAGTGATCTTTTTCTTCAAATACAGCCTTCTTCACTTTTTCTATTTCTCCCTTTAGTTCTTCAATATTTACGCCTTTCTTTACAAGCTCCTCTGTCGCTATTTGGATGGCCATGTTTGATTCTTCACTTGAAACTCTTAAAGAATCCATTGCTCCCTGAGGATTATGGAAACCTGCTCCACTTTCGGCAGCAACAATATCCCAGAACCATTGCCCTTTACGTATATGTGCTTGTGCTTCTTTAATTTTCTCTTCACTTACACCAGAGGTAATCATTTTATTCACATAGTAATGAGAACTGATGGAAATATCCTCTGCTTTATGAAGAGCTTCCATATGTGTATCTTGTATTCCCATGACCCGATCTTCTAAATCCTCTAAGTCTCGATCACTATGACAAGTTGCACAAGATTGCTCCATCGTCTTAAGCGGTGACTGCCACCAGTGAGAACTAATTTTCTTCTTGCCGTCTACACGTTCATACGGCATATGACAATCCGAACATGTCACACCAGCCTGTCCGTGCGGCCCTTCCATATGTGTTTCATAATCTGGGTGCTGGGCTTTTACCATTGGCGTCCCTGAAACATTATGAATCCAATCCTGAGTAAATCCAGATTCCTTTGCTGTTGTTTCATAGTATTCATACATTTCTTCTGGTTTGTAGCCATTTTCCCATGGGAATGTGACCTCGCCATTATCTGCAGCAAAGTGATATTCTACGTGACACTGTGCACATACATAGTTTCTCATATCATTTTTCGTCGCATTTGAAATATCAATTCCTTGTGCTTCCATCCCTTTAATAAAACTTGGACGGGTAATGCGAAGATCCATTGTTTCTGGATCATGACAGTCTGAGCAGCCGATTGGGGAATGTCCCATTGACTCTGCTTTTGGCCAAATGACATCATTAAAGCTTGAGCCCCAATAGTCATCGCCCATTTCTTCAATCATATGTGGAACGGCTGTTGATTTACATGTTAAACAAGAACCAATCGATTTATCATTAATTCGAGCTGTGGCGCGAACATCTTCATTTGCATAAATATGTCCACGGTCCTCATTGTAATCTGTTGCAAACCCATATCCATTGAAAAGAACCGGTAGGTAAGGCTCCTTGTCTGCATCAAACTTACTTCTTTTCACTGAACCACTATACTTCGTATCTTCCGTATCCTCTCCATTTTTCTGATAGCTATCATATTGAAGAGGAAATAATTCTTTAAATGCTTCATTACTGATTTCGTCTTTAGATAGTCCTGTCTTTCCACCATCAGCTGCAGTCGTCGCTTCATTTGAACTTGAACAGCCTGTAATGATTAGCAAAACAGCAGCTAAGGAAAGAAATAACCATCGATATCTCCTAGCCATTATTCATCGTACCTCCTTTGTTTTCTAACAGTTCACCTGATTTCGGTGGTTTAAAGAAATCCTCTGTTTTAAAACCGTTGCCATGCGGGATTGCCTGATGGCAGCTTGAACAGCTGTCCTTTGCATCATGGGATACATTATTTAATGTACTTTCATGACAATCAATACAGTTTTGATTAATGGCATCTGTTGAGCCATCTGTGGCAATTAATACGGCCGGAATTTTCTCAACCCCGAGTGTGTTGTAATATACATGCCCTAGACCGGATTTCGCTTTAAATACAAGTTTATTAGCGAGTGTATCATGTGGCAAATGGCAGTCACTGCAAGCAAGTGTCGCATGGGTGGAATCTGCAAATGTATCATGCGCACTCGTCATAATATGACAGCTTTGACAGAATTCAGGTGAATCTGTATAAGCAAAAGTCTTTACGGTGACAACTGATAGCACGATTCCCGCAAATAAACCGATAAATAGTAATAATCTTTTATCAATGGCAAATAGCTTTTTAAGTATCTTTCTCACGTTTTTCACCTCCTTTAAAATAACTGCAAACATATTTATTAAAACGCTTGTTTCAGCATTTTAATCAAAGGATTAGTGAAAACTTTCAATGATTTCAATTAAGCGATCTTTAGTTGTCGGTCCAGAAAACCTCTCTATGATCATCCCATCCTCATTGATGATTACCGTCTCTGGTTGACCGATGACATTGTAATCTTTTGAAACCTCTTCTTTCGTATCTAGTAAGTAAGGGAGTTTTGAATTCGATTCTTGAATATATTTTTCAATTCTACTTTTTGTTTCTCCCTTCGCAATGAGCAATAGTTCTGCTCCTTCATACTCCTCACCAAATGCTTCTAGCTCTGGCGCCTCGTCAATACAAGGCTGGCACCATGTGGCAAAAAAGTTCAACACGACCACTTTTCCTTTATAAGATGATAGCTTGTAATCCTTGCTATCTATATCCTTTAACTGAAAATCGATTGCTTCATCCCCAGGGTTCGCAGATGCTTTCCCACTCATCCCGGTAATGAGGACACCAATAACACCAGCAGCCATTATCAATATCACAAGTGGAATCAGTCTTTTTTTCATCCCATTCACCTGCTTTTTTATTTTTCTGCATTCCAATCTTCAAGTACTTGCAGCTCTTTCTTCAAATCTTTCTGACGCTTCCCAAGGATAAAAATATACCCTGCTAGTAATCCCCAAATAATTGTGTAAGCCATGAATAAGTATCCCATTTTTTTCCGCCTCCAATTAGCTTGCTAATTTTTCGATTACTTTTGATTTTGCTTTCTTAACTGTTAGCCTCATTTTCTCAATTTCAATTCCTTTGCGCATAAGGAAGACATAAAGCAAAGTAATAGTCCCTAAAGAAAACAGTAAAGTTAGGAGCATTTCTGGCTCGACGCCACCACCGCTTTGATTCTTCCCTTCACCGAAAACAACGGGATGCAGCTTCGTATTCCACCAACGGATGGCCATAAAGACAATGGGGACATTAATACAGCCGATGATGCCAAATACAGCAGACAGCTTTGCAATTCTTTCCCATGCTCCATCCATTTTCCTAATAAATAAATAAGCAATATAGATAAATAGGAGAATAAGAACCGTCACTAAACGCGGCTCCCATGTCCACCAAGTATTCCAGGCTGATTTTCCCCAAATCATCCCAGATATCAAGGTAATCGTTGTAAATATGACACCAATCTCGGCTGAGATCCCCGCATTAATAAAGCGAGATTCAGTCGGTTTCTTCAAAGTAAGTACACAATAATAACCAACAACGAAGAATGCTAGGAAAGCAACCCAAGCTGTACCGACATGGAAATAAAAGATTTTTTGTGAAGCACCCATTTGTTTTTCAATCGGCGACCAAATAAAGATTAAATATAACGAAATGAACATCGCTGGTACGAGCAATGCATACATCACACGATCCATTAACATAGACGGTTGTTTCATTTACGATCCCTCCATCAAAAATTCGAATAAGAAAAAGCATGCTGCGAAAAACAACAGATCATACCCGACCATCAGTTGAAGCCATGAGATAGCGTCCGCTATTCCTTCTTGTTCAAGGACAATTCTCGTTGCCTGAACAGCTGCAATCATTAATGGGCTGAGCAACGGCAAAAGCAAAACCGGGAGAAGCATCTCACTGTTTTTTGCATTTGCCGCAAGTGCTGCTAGAAAGGTACCAATCACAATAAATCCAATCGTAGCGATCAAAACAATAAGCAGGAACCAAATGATTTGACCATGAAATCGATAATCAAACAATAAGAACAACATTGGTATACTAATGATTTGAACCGTCGTAACAAGTACTAGATTCGTTAACACCTTGCCAAGAAAAATACTACTCGGGTCGATCGGTGCCACCTTTAAGCCTGTTAAGCTATCATTCTCATTTTCTGCTATAAAAGAGCGATTCAATCCGAGTAAGCCTGCAAAAATCGTAATCACCCAAATCAATCCAGGAATGATTGCTTTTACTGTATTATTCGTTGGATCGAAAGCAAAACTAAAAATTAAGATGACAAGACTGGAGAAAATAATCATCATGCCAATCGTCTGCTTTGATTTCCATTCATTTCTCAGGTCTTTTCCAGCAATGGTTAGAGCATCTGCTAGTAGTGTCTTCACTTCCCACTCACCACCGCTTCATACCAATTCTTAAATGGCATTAATCCTTCTTCAGAATCAATCTGCCTCTCTTCAATGATTCTCCCTTTATTTAATACAAGTACTCGTTCACAAACACTCACCACTTGCTCGAAATCATGTGAGATTAAGAGAATTCCAATACCTTCACGCTGTCTCTCTTCTATAAGCCGATTTAATAGGCTCACTGCCTCCTGGTCTAATCCAGTGTGGGGTTCATCTAGAAAAAGGTATTCAGGATCTGCTAGCAGGACCCGTGCAATCGCAAGTCGTTGCATCATTCCCCTAGAGAACGAACGAATCGGGATATCTTTAAAATAGTGAAGCCCTACTTCTTTAAGCAGATTCGCTACCTTTTCTTCAATATTTTTCACCTTATAGAGCTTCCCGTAGAAAACTAGATTTTCACGAGGGGTTAATGCATTATATAAAAAGGATTCATGACCAAGGTAGCCAATCTTTTTTTGTAACAGGAGGCTTTTCTTCTTTATTTGCGCTTGATTCAGGTGGATTTCTCCACTTGTTGGCTGCATTAAACCGACAGCAAGCTTGAAAAAGGTGCTCTTACCAGCTCCATTTGGCCCAATGACAGCAACACTTTCCCCTCTTGCCAAAGTTAATGAGAAATTCCTTAAGATCAGCTTATCGCCAATAACTTTTGTGATATTTTTTAATTCAAGCATTTCACCCAACTCTTTCTGTAAGAGGTTGTGAGCTAAGTAAATCGAATCAGCTCTTTTTTGACTCGCTCAAGATGCTGATCATACTCCTTCAGATTTTTCTTATACTGCTCCTCACTTAACTCACCTAACTTCTTTTGCTCCACTAATTCAGTCATTTGCTTTTCGATAATTGCCTTTTTCTTTAAAAGCAGCTGGAATTGCTTTTCTTCTGAATCCGGCTCCAGCCGCTGATTGTACCTGCGTCTATACATAATGATTGCAACGACTACGATGAGCAAAATAATCAAGAGTATATGAGGATCCATTCTATTTAGCACGGGTGTCCTTAGCCAAAAGGAGATAAGCCAATCAGGGTGAAAAGCAGGAGATTGACTCATCCTTCCAATCTTCCCTTCTGCTTACGCAGTTTATTCAGCTCCCTAATAATTTCCTTATCAACCTCATTATTCGTTTGTTTCTTTTTTGGCTTATATGCTTGTTCGTTCGTATCTGTCCTAATATAACTTGTAGCAAGTGATTGATATTGCTGCTTCATCGTTTCAAAGTCATTCTTGGTAATTTTCTTCATTAAATAATCCATCTCAAGTTCATTGACCGCTTCATAAATCAACTCTAAAGGAAGTTCCGTTTCTTGCTCCGACTTATTTTCTTCCTCCTCTTTACTACTCGCAAAAAAAGGGGCAATGATAAAGTAAAAACAAGTAATAATCACGATGGAGCCTACAATTAGAAAAATATAATCCATACATATCATTTCCTTTTATTAAAAGTACTTTTTCCGCTCTTCTTCAAAGGTTTGTTCGATAATTTCTTTTTCTGTCTCTGATACGTTCATTTCTTCAGCATCTAAATGATCATCCGTACAGTCTTTTTTCTTTGTCAGCCTTTTAATTCCATATCCAACAATGATTGCACCTAATAAAAATCCGAAAGCAGGTGCAATCCAGGCAATCAGCCCGCTCCCCTCAGTCGCTGGAGTTCGTAACGCTGCCTGACCATACTCATCCACATATGATTGCAGGATTTCCTTTTCAGACTTTCCTTGATTTAAAGCTTCAATAACTTCTTCATAATAGACTTTTTTAATGGAACAAGTAGAATAATCATGATCGGCATGTCCCTGCATATCCAACTGATTAATAATAGATTTAAACTCCTTAGAATTATAATCATATTTTCCGTTTGCCTTTACGCTATTATCATTCATGCTTAAGTCAATCAGTATGATGGAGGCTATTGCAGCGAGTGAGCATTTGATCATTTGTCTTCTCGATAATTCTTTCATGCTCGGACACCTCTCTGCCGACTTCCAATTCTGAAGGCTGCCGATGTTTTCCCTCCAATTAAAGCAATCGCTGTTCCAATAACCATCAGTATCCCTCCTGCCCAAATCCAGCTAACAAAAGGATTGATCTTGATAACAAATGTTGCTTTTTCTTTGCTTTCCCATGAGCTAAGAACGACATATAAATCTTCTGTCAAATTTGTTTTGATGGCTACCTCAGAGGAAGGCTCTGGCCATGTGCCATAAAATATTTTTTCTGGGTGAATCGTTCCATTTCTTTTTCCCTTATAGTTAACATCCATATTAGCTGTTACAATGCCATTGCCGTTCTTTTCAATTTCAGTGAGTTCCTTGAATGTCAACTCGTAATGACCAACCTGGAAGCTTTCACCTTGGCCGACTGTTTTCATCACCTCTTCAGAATAGGCATTTGATGAAATGACACCGACTGCAATAATTGCGATCCCAATATGAACAATATATCCGCCGTATCTTCGCTGATTCTTTCTTGTTAATCGGAATAGCGCTTTTATAAAACCTTCCTTTGTTGCCTTTTGTCTTGCACGTGTCCCTCGCCAAATTTCAGCAAGATGAACATTAAACATAAATACTGTTACCGTTAACCCAATAATCGCATATATCCCTTTTATTCCCATCAAAACAAGAATGATGGCAAAAACAATCGCTGCAAACAGCGGAATGAGCGTATTTCTAATAAATCGATCAAACACAGCTTTTTGCCAAGAGATTAATGGGCAAATGGCCATAAGAAGAAGGAGGACAAGCATAATTGGAGCCATTACCTTATTGAAATATGGTGCACCAACATTTACCTTCGTTCCTGTGATTGTTTCAGAAATTAAGGGGTACATCGTTCCAAAGAATACAGCAAAAGTGGCCGTTATCAGAATGAAGTTATTCAAAAGGAAGCTACTTTCCTTAGAAAAATACGATTCGATTGGCTTACTGTCACTTTTAATAAGCTGATAACGTGTGGCCACCACATAAATCGCAAAGAGCATCATGAAGGCCATAAAAATTAAGAAATAGCTTCCTAGATTGCTATCACCGAATGAATGAACACTCGTTAATATCCCGCTTCTCACGAGGAATGTACCAAAAAGGGTAAGAATATAAGATAAAATAATTAAGCTTAAGTTCCATGTTTTCAGCATGTTTTTCCGTTCTTGAATCATCATTGAATGCAAGAATGCTGATACCGTTAACCAAGGTAGGAAGGAAGCATTTTCAACAGGATCCCATGCCCAATATCCACCCCATCCAAGTTCTAGGTAAGCCCACCAGCCACCGATCATATTCCCTAGTGTTAAGAACAACCATGCCGTTAAAGTCCATCGTCTCGTTAATTTAATCCACTCTGCATCCATTCTCTTCATAATCAATGCAGCGATCGCATAAGCAAAAGGAACTGCTAATCCTACATATCCCATATATAATGTGACTGGATGGAGGACCATCCCAGGATTCTGAAGCATTGGATTTAAGCCTTTTCCATCTAGTGGTATCGTATCTGTCATTTCAAATGGGTTCGCATTTAGCACCATGACAATATAGAAAAATAAAATATTCGTTAATAAAATGGAGGACACATACGGAATCATTTTGTTTTGCTTTTTCTTATTTAAAACAATGATTGCCGTGTAAATGCTTAGCAAGAATGTCCAAAGCAGGAGTGATCCTGCATTCCCTGCCCAAAATGCTGCCAGTTTATAAATAATTGGCAGTTCATTATTCGTATAAGAAGCTACGTATTGAAATTGAAATTGACTCGTTCCAAGAATATAGAATAGGAGAAATGCTGAAATACTTGCGACAAATGCTAGTGATAAGACTCCTCCTCTTGCACTCTCAAGCCATCTCTCATCTTTTCTTTTTAACCCAATGATGTTAGCAATTAAAGCATATAACGAAATGACAATGCCTAAGATGAGAGCAATATTGCCGATTAAATACATGTTGTCACCCGCCTGTCTAATTAGTCCTCATTTGTCTTATTTCTATTTTGATGCATTTCTGGATCGTAATTTTCTGGATCCTCGCCTTCATATTTTGAAGGGCATTTCGTTTGTACCCTTTCTGCTTCAAATTCACCTTTTTCATTTAAGAAGCCTTCGACGATGACAATTACATCTTCAGAAAAATTATCAGGTTTCACACCGTTATAAATGACGGGTAAAATACGGTCTCTGCCATCTTCAACTATTTCAAATCTCAACTCAATTTTATCGGCATTCCACTGAACAGAATCCTCAATTAACAGCCCCTGTGTCATGACGTATTCATCTTTAAAGCTGTCTTTATTGTTTAAAAGCTCCTCAATTGCTATTTCCTTACTTCCCGCACTAGGCATTGTCGAAAAAAACATAATCATGATCGCTGCAGCGACAAGGGACAATCCAAAAACAATTTTTTTATTCTTCGTCATTTTCTTAGCCTCCTCTAGATTTTGAGCGATTTCGCTTCATTCCTTTTTCATTAATTCGTTATACTCTTGTTCAGAAATACTTCCGTCAAGAAGCATCGCTCGTAATCGTTGTTTTTTTATTTCATAATCTTTCGTCTCTTTTTCTTGTGCCTTCTGTATAGGTTTCTTTCTTTTTAAAAGGAAAAGAATCAGAACGGCAGCGACAATGCATATTCCACCGACTAGAGCAATAACCTGCCATATTGGAAGCGTCTCATTTTGCTTCACTGCCTCTTTCCCATGTGCAGGATCTCCTGTCATTTCTGCCATAATGTCCATCGTTGTCCTTGTTTCTGCACGGGTATATTCCAGTTGAAATTCCTTTATGTCATCAGGCTTCATTCCTTGAATCTGATATGAAAACATATTCATTCCATAGCCATTCTCCTGATGTGAATCTGCCGGAGGAGTCAATTGGAATTGTTCAGATTTTAATGGCTCTAGAAAAATAACATTTACAAGTCCGATATTTGCAAAGCTTTTAAATTGGTATGTTGCCTTTTTTGACTCGCCTTTAGCGACCAATTGGGCTGTATAATATTCGATAACGAATTTATATGATTCATTTGGCTGGATTTCTTCTGTTGTTTCCCATGAAATCGTGCCCTTATCCTGATCTTTCTCGTATTCAATTTCATTCAACTCTGTCAAATTACGATTATAATCAGCGACAAAACCAATCCGAAACTCATCCTCATTCATTGGGAGCGGAATCTCAATCTGCCCCTTCAATGGTGAATCTGTATTATTTACAAGTGTTCCATGGTATCCAATTAATAAAGAAGGATGATCTTGCTCTTTATCCTCTGGATGCTTCGCATACTCTGGCATGACTTGAACCTTTAACTCCTCCATCTTTAAGATAGGTGTTTCTTCCTGTGCATTTGATTGTCCTGGTAGTATGCTTAGGAACAGGAAGAGCATCCCTATCCAAGTCAGGAATTTTCTTATCATTTTTGACACCCTTTCATCCTTGCTGTTGTCTTTTATGAACATTTTGTGAATGTTTTCACATGTGAACTTAAACAATAAAACCTAATTTTTATTAGGGAGGGGGCTATATTTATTTAAGTTAAATTAGCTTACTCTATTTAAACCATTTTTTGCATTTCCTTATCTGTGACTTATAGCACGATTAAACGATAAGTTCTTATCTACTTTGTGAACGAGGAGAAATTTATGGAAAAAGAGAATAACGATCGAAGTACACTTCGGAGCCGACTAAGATCAGCTTTTCATAGGGAAAACTGACGCCGGATA
Organism: Cytobacillus eiseniae; assembly: GCF_017874625.1. Lineage (GTDB taxonomy): Bacteria > Bacillota > Bacilli > Bacillales > Cytobacillaceae > Cytobacillus > Cytobacillus eiseniae. The sequence goes on from NZ_JAGIKZ010000009.1 coordinate 123,128, forward strand.
GATGATGCAGACATTGAAAAACCCTGCTGCCAAAAGCAACAGGGTGAATTTTATTCTGGATGAAATTTAGATTTTACTGGCTGCCCTTTTTTCTCATACAATTTTTTTGCTTGCTTTACTAAGTCAAAATCACTGCCTAGTTCGATATCATTGCTGTTAACGCCATTTCTTGTTTTCTGTTCAGGATTATTTTGTTTTGATCGTTTTTTAACCATCCCTAGCCCTCCTTAGTTATGAGGAAGAATAATCATTTGGTTTTGAAGCTGCTGTAATTGAAGCCTCATGCGGTGAAGCTGTTCACGTTGCTGGGAATTCGCACTGAGCGCCATTTTAGCCAAGTCATTATATGCTTCCTCTAGAGATACGAGCGCATTTGTATACCCATCATCATTATAATGCTCCTGCATCCGTCCCTCTTGGTATTGATCATGAGCAAAGCGTATCGCATCCTCGCACTGTTGAATAAGCTGATCCATCGATTCACGAGTTGCCATTCTTTCGCCTCCTGCCAACAAAATGGGTTGAAAACTCGAAGCTACATGCTTCATCATTAGTTTGTTCATCTTATTTACTGTCTACTATTTAAATTACTGGCAATTTTATTTTACTTTGAACAATCTTTTCACTTCATGGTATGATTATTTTTATGCACGATAAGACAAGATATATATTTAGGAGGTTTCTGAATTGAATCAGACAAACCCTTTCCCGTATGCAGCTGATGATAAACGTTACCATACATGGAATTACCATTTACGAAATGAATTTGGACATAAAGTATTTAAAGTAGCACTAGATGGCGGCTTTGATTGCCCGAATCGTGATGGCACTGTTGCACATGGTGGTTGTACTTTCTGCAGTGCTGCGGGCTCAGGAGATTATGCAGGCAATCGTGCCGATGATCTTGAAACCCAATTTAATGAAATTAAAGAAAAAATGCATCATAAATGGAAAGACGGCAAATATATGGCTTATTTCCAAGCCTTCACAAATACACACGCACCTGTAGAAGTATTAAGAGATATGTACGAAAGAGTGCTTCAGCAGGAAGGTGTTGTTGGCTTATCGATCGCTACAAGACCGGATTGTCTTCCAGATGATGTCGTTGAATATTTGGCAGAGCTAAATGAACGAACCTATTTATGGGTAGAGCTCGGCTTGCAAACGGTTCACGAGAGAACTGCGCTGTTGATCAATCGAGCACATGATTACAAATGCTATGTTGAAGGTGTAGAGAAGCTTCGTAAGCATGGCATTCGTGTTTGTACGCATATTATTAATGGCCTCCCGCTTGAAACACCGGAAATGATGATGGAGACAGCAAAAGAGGTGGCCAAGTTAGATGTACAAGGAATCAAGATCCATCTTCTCCATCTGTTAAAGGGCACACCAATGGTGAAGCAATATGAAAAAGGCATGCTTGAATTTTTATCTTTTGAAAACTATGTAAGCTTAGTATGTGACCAATTAGAAATTTTACCGCCAGAAATGATTATTCACCGTATTACAGGCGATGGCCCGATCGATTTAATGGTTGGTCCAATGTGGAGTGTAAATAAATGGGAAGTTCTTAATGCGATTGATGCAGAGTTGAAGCGGAGAGATAGCTGGCAGGGCAAGTTTTATAAGCCAAGCCAAATGGAGATTCAAGCATGAAGCTTGATGGAATTTTGCCTTTTGCACGGCAATTAGTAGCGAGTGCATTATCACCTGGTGACTTGGCTGTGGATGCGACTATTGGGAATGGACATGATACGTTATTTCTCGCAAAATTAGTTGGTGAATCAGGCATAGTATACGGATTTGATATTCAAAACGAAGCGATTGCTAATACGACAAAACGATTACTTAACGACAATCTTTTAGAACGAGTCACTTTATTCCATAAAGGACATGAACAGTTGCGAAATAACATTCCAGAAGATCATCATGGAAAAATAAAGGCAGCCATCTTTAATCTAGGCTACTTGCCTGGTGGAAATAAATCAATTGTCACAACACCAGTAACAACGATCTCTGCAATTGAACAACTTCTTGAGATTATGGCCCCTGAAGGCATTATCGTACTTGTCATTTATCATGGACACGAAGAGGGTGCATTGGAAAGAGATATCCTTCTTCCATTTGTGAAACAAATCGATCAAAAAGCAGCACATGTTTTGCAATACCAATTTATTAATCAACAGAACAGTCCACCTTTTATTATTGCGATTGAAAAGAGGTAACAAGTTTAATCATCTCATTGTGCTTTCCCAATGGGGTGGTTTTTTTATTTGCCGGGTGTATTGCTTTGGGCTGCTCCTATGGGACAGTTTCTTCGGTTTTTCTAACTATTTTGTCTCATTGAGCACTCTTATGGGACAGTTCCTTCTGTTTTTTTCCTCATTTTGTCTCATTGAACACTTCTATGGGACAGTTCCTTCGGCTTCTCTTCTTATTTTGTCTCATTGAGCACTCCTATGGGACAGTTCCTTCGGTTTTTTTCCTCATTTTGTCTCATTGAACACTTCTATGGGACAGTTCCTTCGGCTTCTCTTCTTATTTTGTCTCATTGAGCACTCCTATGGGACA
>NZ_JAGIKZ010000010.1 GCF_017874625.1 Cytobacillus eiseniae
CGCCCATTTTTTCGTTCGTTCGGGGTTCTATCAACCCTATTGAGGACTCTTCCGCCTGTTTTTTCGTTCGTTCGGGGTTCTATCTGCACTATTGAAGACTCTTTCGCCCGCTTGTTCGTTCGCTTGGGGTTCTATCAACCCTATCGAAGACTCTTTCTCCCATTTTTTCATTCATTCGGAATTCTATCGCAATCATCAAAAATACTTCATCCATTTCAGCATTCTATCAGTCTACATTAAAAACCCCCTACAAAATAAACATTTTGTAGGGGGGTTCATTATTAGTTTTCTTCAATTTCTTTACGATTTTTCTTAAATAGCTTTGATAGGAACTCATATACGATTGGTACAATAATTAGTGTTAACGCTGTAGAGCTTATTAACCCACCAATTACTGTAATACCAAGGCCTTTAGAAATTAGACCGCCACCGCCAGAGCCAATTGCTAATGGGATTAAAGCACCGATTGTAGCAATAGCTGTCATTAAGATTGGTCGTAGACGTGTAGCTCCTGCTTCTAAAATAGCTTCACGCAAGCTTAGACCCTCATGTTCCATGCGAATAATTCGATCGACAAGAACGATTGCATTTGTAACGACGATCCCAATTAACATTAATAATCCCATCATTACAGATACAGAAATCGTCTCCCCGGCTATTAATAGTCCAACAAATGAACCAATTACAGCGAATGGAAGCGAGAATAGAATCGCAAATGGAGCCAGACCTTCACCAAATGTAACGACAAGAATGAAGTAAACAATCGCAATAGCCGCAAGCATCGCTACACCAAGCTGTGTAAATGTTTCTGTCATATCTGCCTGCACACCAGCTACACCAACTGTTACACCTTTTGGTAAATCTAATTTATCAATTTCTTTGTCTGCTTTAGATGTTGCTTTCGAAATATCATCATCCACAATCGTACCTGATACCGTTGCGTAGTATTCTCCTTTACTACGTGCAAGTGTATTTAATGTGGTTCCTTCCTTGACAGTCACAAGCTCAGATAGAGGCATTGACATACCTAGTGCTGTTTGTACTTCTGTCGCTAAAAGATCATCAATTGATTTAGGCTGTTCTGTTTTTTCTTGTTGAACAATCACTTCAATTGTATTTCCGTCTTTCTCAACTGTTGTTAATACATCCTGTGTACGTATAGGATTTAACATCATCACAATTTGACCAGTTGTTAAACCATATTGCAATAATTCATCTTGTTCAACTTCAAATGTATACTCAACATATGCATCTTCCGTACTTGATGAGATATCTTTTAATCCATCAATATCTTTCATTGCCTCTTCTACCATTGCTACAGCATCATTTAATTTATTTAAATCTTCGCTATAGAATGTGTAGCTGACTTCATTTGTTGACATCGACATAGAAGAGAAATTTTGGCTCTTCCATTCACCCGATTGTCCAATATTGAATACATACTCTTCGATTTCTTCACGAACTTCGGGGAAATCTTTCATTTCTGGATCAAAGATGAGGTACATGAGGGCACCATTTCCGCCGCCACCCATCATCGCTGTCATCGGATCCCCGCTTTCAGTGATGGACACTTGAACGATATCAATATCTTTTCTTTTTAGAAGCTCATCTTCAACATCCGCTACATTTGTTAAAGTATCATCTAATAACTCACCTGTTTCAGGGGTATAGGTTAAGTACATAACCTTTTCTTCCTCACTGCCCAGGAAGCTAAAACCGATTAATGGAGTTAATGCTACACTACCCACTAGTAATAATATAGCAATAATCGATGTAATGATTTTATGGTTAAGGGTACGATTTAAGATTCCTTTATACCAATTAGCTAGTTTCCCTACTTCTTTATGACTGCTTTCTGTCTTTTCACTATATAGTTTTTTCTTAAATAGGAAGTGAGACATTGCTGGAACGATGGTAATAGCAACAATTAATGATGCGCCTAATGCAAATGTCATCGTTAGAGCAAATGGCATGAATAGCTCGCCAACCATTCCACCAACAAAAATTAATGGAGCAAATACAGCAACCGTAACTAATGTGGAAGATAAAATTGGCTTGAACATTTCAATTGTTGCTTCACGTACAAGGGCACGCCCTGATAATTTTTCTTCTTTTAAGTGTAGACGACGATAAATGTTTTCAACTACAACAATGGAGTCATCTATAACACGCCCAATTGCAACAGTAATGGCACCGAGCGTCATAATATTTAATGTAATATCTAACCAATGAAGCAGAAGTAACGCCATAAAAATCGACACTGGGATGGAAACAATCGAGATAATCGTTGACTTCACATCACGCAAGAATAAAAGGATAATTAATACGGCAATTAATCCACCAAATAATGCTTTCTCAACCATCGTCATGACCGATTCTTCAATTGGTGCCCCTTGGTCAAGTGAAATATCTACAACAAGTCCTTCAATTTTTGCTTCTTCTTCTTCAACTAATTCCTTCACACTATTTACAACATCAACCGTGTTTGCTTGCTGTCCTTTCACAATTTGGATCGCAATGGCATTTTCTCCATTTGTACGCGATACAGATTGCACTTTACCTACTACCTCAATAGTAGCAATATCACTAAGCTTTACAAAAGGAAGCGGCTGTGACTCTGATGGTGTAACGGGAATAAGCATTTCCTTTAATTCATCAGCTGTCATGAACTTGCCATCAACAGATACAGCTTGCTCACCTTCTTCAAATTCATAAAGGCCTAATGACACAGCAAGGTCACTAGCTTGAATCATTTGCTTAACCGTATCTTCCGTTAAGCCAAGTTCCGTCATTTTTTCTTCATTATAAGTCAATTCTACTTCTTCAATATGTTGACCAGTAATTGTCGTTGATGCAACTCCGTCAATTTTATCGATTTTCGGAAGAAGTACATCCTCTACTGTTGAAGTTAATTCTACAATATCTTCTGTCTTACTACTTACACTTAGAGCAACTACTGGCATCATGTTCATGCTAATTGCTGTAATTGTAGGTTCCTGTGCATTTTCCGGTAAAGTAACTGCATCTAATGCAGATTCTAATGCACGTTTTGCCTCTGCCATATCAATTCCATAATCATATTCAACTTGAATGCTTGACATATTCGAATAGGAATTAGAGTATACCGATTTCACATCTTCTAAGTTTTCGATGGCTTTCTCCAAAGGCATCGAGACATCTTCCATTACTTGTTCTGGAGTCGCACCTGGATAAACCCCCATTACCATTAAATACGGGATGGAAATATCCGGAATGGTTTCTGTTTTCATTTGAGTACCTGAATAAATTCCAGAAACGGTAATGATGATTGTTAGTAACCAAACGGCTAATTTATTCTTTAGGACGAAATTAACTAATCCTTTCACTCTTACACCTACCCTCATTGACTTAATAAGCTCATTTCCTTATAATAATGACCAATGAGTCATTTGTCAATATAAAGGCTTAGGAGCGATAAATATTATGATTAAGAAACAATTGATAATGGAAAAAGCCTTGGAGCTATTTGCCATCCAAGGAATTGAAGCCACACCCATCCAGCAAATAACTGATTATTGCGGGATTTCAAAAGGTGCCTTTTATTTAGCATTTAAATCAAAGGACGAATTAATTATTGCACTTATTGATCACTTTATGATACAAATTATTTCTGATATTGACTACACAGTCAAAAATACACAAAATAAACAGGAGCTCTTATTCTCCTTTTTCCAAACAACATTTCAGTCATTTCACACCCATGCTAATTTTGCTAAAATTTTTATGAAAGAGCAATCACATTCATTTAATAAAGAACTTATTAATAAAATGCGCCATTATGATCGCTTAATGGATGAGATCATCCTTTCACTTATTGAACAAATATATGGAGACAGAGTGATCGATACAAAATATGATTTAATTTATACGATTAAAGGGCTGATGAATAGTTACTCTGCATTTTTTATATTGAATAAAGGACCTATAGATATAGATTTATTATCTCAATCACTTGCTGAAAAAACAAATTTAATTGCGACAAATACTACAACTCCGTTTATATCAAAAGAGATGATGGAAATCTTTAAACTATCAAACAATGATGAAAATTCCAAGGAGCAGATTTCCGAAATCCTCCTACAAAAAATAGAAGAGCTGGATGAATCCACTGAAAAAGAATCGTTAATCCTTTTAAATCAACATGTACTAGAGACATCCTTACATCCTGCAATTGTACAAGGCTTACTGAAAAACATCCAGAACCATCCGCATTGTAAAGGCATTGCTTATATCTTAAGTAATTACTTTATGCAGGATGGAGGGATAAATGTCTCATCTTGTTTCTCATAAAAATAGTGAATAACCCCCAAAATTATAGAGGCTGGAACAAAAGGTTTTCAGCAACTAAAAAGCCGAACGATTATTAGAAATGCTAACACTGCATTCTACAATAGTTCGGCTTTCTGTATTTAGCTAATAAAAATGAGTCGGCTTTGGACACAGATAAATTAGTTATATCCCAGCCTCTATAATCCTTATCCCTTCATATGTGATGGCTGTTTCCAAGCAAGAGAGAGCCCAATACCAATGACAAGAAAGACTGCTGCAAAATAATACGGATAATTTAAATCGATATCAAATAGGATGCCACCAATAATCGGTCCGAACACATTCCCAATGCTTGTAAACATTGAGTTCATTCCGCCCACAAACCCCTGATCTTTTCCAGCAATTTTCGATAAATAAGAGGTAACGGCTGGTCGCATTAAATCAAATCCGACAAAAATAACAAAGGTAACAATTAAAATGCTTGCATATGAGGTAACTACAGTCATAAGCATAACCAGAATAGCTGAAAAGATAAGAGAATAGCGAATCAGACGAATTTCTCCAAATAACATTGTTAAACGATCAAATAAGGCAACCTGCGCAATCGCCCCAATAATTGCTCCACCTGTAATCGCAATCGCAATATCCTTCGGAGTGAAACTGAATTTATGATCAACAAACAGAGAAAAGAAGGATTCAAATGAAGCTAAACCGAATGAAGAAATGAGAATAATCATGAAAGCAATGAAATACATCGGTGAAAAAATCCGCTTAATTCCTGACTTTTGCTCTCCCACTGCCTCTTCTTGATTACGCTCTGGTTCCCTGAGAGTAATCATTGATAAGATAGCCGCAATCATGGCTAACGCTGCTGCTGAATAAAATGGAATACGTGTGCCAACCTCAGCCAAAAAACCGCCCAGTCCCGGTCCAATAATAAAACCAGTTGAAATCGCTGCTGACATATAACCAAGTGCTTTCGGACGTGTCTCAATAGTTGTAATATCAGCAATAAACGCTGTTACAGCAGGCATAATAAACGCCGCACTTACCCCACCAAGTATACGAGAAATAAAGAGTACCTCAACTACTTTCCCTATTCCAAATAAAAATTCCGAAACACTAAAAAATAATAACCCAAGAATGATCATTTTTTTACGACCAAACTGGTCTGCCCATCGACCCGCAAGTGGGGATACAAGCAATTGGGCAATTGCAAATGCCGCAACCATATAGCCAACAACTGATCCTGATAATTTCAGTTCATTCATAATAGTCGGCAATACTGGAATGACGAGTCCAATGCCTAAAAACGCGATAAATAAATTCACAAGTAAAATCGCTAATGTTGTATTTTGTTTTCTCATTTTTGTAATTTCTCTCTTTCCATACAAATGTATAAGCAATAGTATATACGATAAAAGGAGAGAGAGACAATTTCTACGATTTAAAAGAAATATTATCAAATTCAATCAATATTTTTATGAGACTCCTGTGATTCTTAATATTTGACTTATCGAAACGGCCTCCAAACATATAGCTTATATAAAAAGAGTTACATATGAAAAGCTTACTAAATGAGGGGTAGTTTAGGATTTAATACGAGAAGGCGTAATTAATAATAGAAACGAGCTTCTATTTAATATTTCATAAGTAAAGAGGGACAATATCCCATGTCCCTCTACTCCTTTACTTTCCACCGTAAAATAACTTTTTTAAAAGGATTAATGACAAGATAGTCAATTGCAATAATAATAAGGATACTTAATAATGTCCACGCGAAAACCTTTGCCGTGTCAATATTAATTCTTGCATAGGACAGTGATGCCCCTATACCATTATCAGATCCTAGTAGCTCAGCCATAATTGTAATTCTTACCGAACTCCCAGCAGCTAAAGAAATAGCTGTAAAAATCGGCACAGTTAGACTTGGAATGATAATATCTTTTAATACTTGTAATGGTGAGCGATTGTATAATTTAGCCATCTCCAATAATTGAGAATCAATGTTTCTCCAGCCATCTGCCGTATTTAGAAAAAATGTTGGAAATACTAGCACACTAACAACAAGAATTGGAATCAATGAACCTGTTCCAAACCAAACCATTGCTAACACAACGAGTATAATCGGTGGAATTCCTAATAATATAGAGATAATAGGTCGAAACGCTTCATATAGTAATGGATATTTTCCCGCTAACAAACCACATCCGGTAGCCAGAACCATACCAATCGTAAAACCAATTGCCATTCTCGTTATAGACGTCAGGAGCTGCTCGAATAATTCACCACTTTCAACTAAAGAAAGGAACCCTTGAAACGTTTCTACCGGTGATGGAATGAGAATACTAGGGAATTGATTAGAGAGAATGACCCATATAATCAGAATGAAAACGATAGTTACTGCTTGCATGAAATAACTATGTTTATTTTTCGTAATAGAACCCTTCATCTGGGAGCTTCCCTCCAATTATATCTGGAGAAATAGTCGCTAGTTCTGAGAAGAAAAATTCGAGTTCTTCCTTCGCTTCTTTTGCTGTTACAAACTTTAAATTCAAGGAAGGAATAAGCTTTTGGATAAAAGCTGGCTCCAATCCATCCTGATATTTCGCAACTACTTTAGCCGCTTCCTCTGGAGACTCATTTAAGTAAGCAATAGACTCCATAAGCTGATTTTGAAGATTTTCAACAGCCTCCGGATTTGATTCAATTAACTTACCACTCACAATGATCCCTGCTTGTGGAATTCGCGCTTCCTTACCTGTTGCAGCAGCCCATTCATCTTGAAGACTCAATGCCTTCTGCAAGTTCTTTCCTTCTTTTTTCGCCTTTGCTAACGCTAATGATGCTGTATGTTCAGGCAAAATCGCATACTCTGCCTTTCCCGCTGCAAGCAGCTGAACAACTTCTTGAGGAGTTGAAGTATACTCGATATTCAGTTCCTCCATTTGAATATTGTTTTTATTAAGCAAATATTTAAAGACTAAGTCAGGCATATCTCCTTTGAATGGAACATGTATTGTTTTTCCTTTCAAATCTTTCAAGGAAACCTCTTCACCCTCGGGTCCAATCATATACAAAATTCCCCAAATTAGTGTATTCACTAACTTAATGTCTACATCTTTATTATACAAATTGGCACCAACATATGTCGGCACTGCTGAAACCTGAACCTGATTACTACTAATTCTTGCTCTTAATTCATCAGGTGTATTCCAAGTCATGAAGCTAATTTCCTCTACGGTATCACCTAAATGATTATCTTCTATAATTTTATAAATAGGAGCCGCTATCGATACACCTGCAGGAGCTTGAATGGCTAGATTTTCCGTTACAGAGATCTCTTCGGTTTCTTCTTCTACCTTTGCTTCATCACCTTTTTTATCAGATTCATTTGATGAGCATGCACCTAATAACAATACAATAAGAATAGTTACTACTGTTCGAAACATTACTTTATTCATCCAATTCTCCTCCTAATAAGCAGTTACACAACTCACAAGTTAACTGTTTTATAAATCGGTCGCTTCTTTCTTGACGGGTAATTTGAACGGTCACTTCCTTTTTCACTCTGCATGGTTTGTCATGAAGTAATAGAATACGATCCGCAATTCTCGCAGCTTCCTCGGCATCATGTGTCACATACATGACCCCAAGTCGATTATCATCAATAATCGAAAGTAAATCATTTTGAATTTCTTTTTTAATTAAAATGTCCAATGCTGAAAACGGCTCGTCCATCAGAATGAGTTGAGGATGAAAAGCTAAAGCCCTTGCAATCGATATGCGCTGCCTCATCCCACCTGATAATTGACTTGGATAGGAGTCATGAACATTTTCTAACCCAACCTTCGCTAAAGCATCAAAAGCCATTTTCTGAGATTCTTCACCTTTTCCAATGACAAATAAAAGATTTTCGAGAACTGTTTTCCAAGGAAGCAATCGCGGCTCCTGAAAAATATATCCTACTTGATTTGTATGGACAAATGCTTCACCTGTAGTCAATTCAGTCAAACCAGCTGCAATATTCAATATGGTTGTTTTCCCACAACCTGAAGGCCCTAATAACGCAACAACCTCTTGCTTTCTGAGCTGAAAGCTGACTTTATCAAGAACAGTCGTATTTTTGTATTTTTTTGTGACATTATTAAACTCAATTAAAGTATCCATGCCGTCCTCACTCTATATAAGTACATTATTTTGCTGCTAACATAGTTACATGGCCATAAAAATCTTTATTTTTATCAAATATCTTAATTAGCTTAAATAATCAATCTTCATCATCTTTTTCCTTTCGAGCATTTTCAATCATTTTAAATATCATTCCATCCCCAAAATAAATGAGCTTATTTCAAAAACTTCCCTCCATTACATGAGAATACTTTCAAAGGTATTGTTATTATCATTGTAAATGATTATCATTATCAATATACGTTAAATGAATCACGATTTTTGTAATTTTTTTCGGAGGGTAATATGAGAATGAATAATAATATCCAATTGGATCTCAAAAAATTTCCGATCTTTGAACATCTAAACAATGACGAGTTAAAGGATATTTCTTTCTATTTAAAACAACAAACATTGAAAAAAAATGAGTATATTTTTCGCACGGACGATGAATTACAATCCATCTATTTTCTAGTAGAAGGCAAAGTTAAAATCTATAAAATTAGTAATCAAGCGAAAATCCAAATTGTAAATATTTATAGTAGTGGGGATATATTCCCTCATATTGGACACTTTTTTAACAGCAGAAAATACCCAGCTAATGCATTAGTAGAAGAAAATACACTGCTTTTTTATTTACCCGTCAATAGGATTGAAACCTTCCTACTTAAACACCCTATCGTATGTTTAAACCTTCTGCGCATTACTGGTGATAAACTAACTGACTTCCAAAATAGATTAGAAGAGAAATTAGTGAACACTACATATGAACAGGTGATTAAACAGCTTCTTAGGCTATCAAATAAATATGGGGTTACTCTCTCCAATAAGAATGTTCTTTTACTAGAAAGGTTTCATAACACCGAAATTGCTAACATGCTAGGAGCAACACGCGAAACAATCAGCAGAATTATGAATTCCTTATATGAAAAAAACCTTATCGAAAGAGACAAAGAAGGGAGATTAATTATTAGAAAAGAAGCTTTAAAAGCAGAGATCAGTAATGAAGACTGAAATAAGATAAGGTGAAAAATATAGAGCACTAAAACACTCCTAATTTTTATAATCAAAATGGAAAATCCTAACATTTGGTTTAACTTATCTTCCCCTGCCCCATCACAGAAAAAAGGACAGGGTTCCTGTCCCCTGTCCTTATACTTGCAGTGATTTTGCTTGCATTTGATACATTTGGTTGTAGATGCCGTTTTGAGCGAGCAGTTCATCATGAGTACCTTGTTCCTTTATAACGCCTCGGTCCAATACGAGGATGCGATCAGCATTTTTGATCGTTGAAAGACGATGGGCAATTATAAATGTTGTACGGCCTTTTTTCAGCACTTCCATGGCATGCTGGATAATTTCCTCGGTTTCAGTATCGATATTCGATGTTGCTTCATCCAAGATTAAAATCGCAGGATCAAAGGCAAGTGCTCGTGCAAATGAAACGAGCTGACGCTGACCAGACGAAAGCGTACTCCCCTTTTCAATTACTGGTTCATCCATCCCTTTTTCAAGATTCTTTAGCACTCTCTCTGCTCCAACTGCTTCTAGCGCCTCTTTAATTTTCTCACGTGTAATTGCCGGGTCATTCAAACTAACATTTGAAGCAATGGTACCTGTGAATAAATATGGGTCCTGTAATACAATCCCCATATGTTGACGGATCGTTTGCCTCGGCAAAGCTGTTACGTCCATTCCATCAATCCGGATCTTTCCTTTTGATGGATCATAAAAACGAAACAAAAGATTCATGATTGAGCTTTTACCAGAACCTGTATGACCGACAAGTGCAACTGTTTCCCCACGCTTCGCTTCAAACGACAGGTTTTTTAGCACATATTCATTCTCTTTATAGGCAAATGATACATCTTCAAATACGACATGCCCATCATATCTAGGCATCGTTTCATCCGATACGTCTTCCCCTGTTGTATCTAATACTTCAAATACACGCTTTCCCGCAACAAGTGAGCGCTCCAGCTGTGAGAATTGATTCACTATATTCGTGATTGGATTAAACAATTTTGTTAAGTAATCCACGAATGCATATAACGTTCCTGCGGAAACAACTTCAACACCACTTAATGATTGTGTACTAAAATAGATAATAAAAATAGTAAACATGATCAAACGTAACGTATTTACTAGATTAAAGGATGTCGCTGAATCCAAGAATAATAGTTTTCTTCCATATGCATAATGCACTTCATTCATCTCATCAAATTCCTTCGTCATTTGCTTTTCACGACGGAAGGCTTGAATAATCGTCATTCCCTGAATGGATTCATTAATCATCGCATTCAAATCAGCAATTTTCGTCCGAATTACTTCATTGTATTTAGATGCAAATTTCCGATAGATAATCATCCAAAGATAGACAACCGGAACCATGACTAATGCAATCAACGCCATCTTCCAATTCAAGATAAATAAAGCAATATATACACCAAAAATTGAAATGAAGCTTGTTGCAAAATTCGCAAGCACTTGTACATACAAATTCCTTACTGCTTCTGTATCATTTGTGACACGCGCAACAATTTTCCCAGCTGGAAGATGATCAAAATACTGTATAGGCAAGGTTTGAATATGGCCAAATACGTCCTTACGCAATTTCTGTATGACTCGATTTGCACCAATTTGCAAATAAATATACATGAAATATCGAAGGATCGCTGTTGCAATGGATAAGATAAAAAATAGACAAAGCAGCCAAGCAATTGGCTTAATCTCAATCTGGCCAATTACCATATACTCATCAATAATGTATTTAGCGATGAATGGACCTGCAAGTTCCGTGAACACAGCAAGAGTTAAGAAAAATAATCCGAGGAAAATCGGTCCTTTATAATACATCGCATATTTCGTTAATCGTTTACTTGTGCTCATGACGCGCCTCCTTCGAGCTGTTGACGGTCAAATTGTTCCTTATACCAGCCATTTAGTCTAAGCAATTCATCATGTGTACCTTGCTCAGTAATTTGCCCCTCGTCTAGCACGATAATTTGATCAGCATGCTGCACACCGGATAAACGATGAGTTGTAATGATCGTCGTTTTCTCTTGACGTTCATTCTGAATATTTTTGATAATACTCGCTTCTGTTTTAGCATCAACTGCTGACAAGGAATCATCAAGAATCAATATTTCGGGATCTTTAATAAGCGCACGAGCAATGGACACACGTTGCTTTTGTCCTCCTGACAGTGAAACTCCCTTTTCACCAACAAGCGTTTCAAGACCTCTCGGTAAGTTTTCCAAATCCTTTTCAAAGTATGCGAGTTGAATGGCATTCCTTAACTCGGCATCTGTTGCATCTTCTTTCCCGAATAAAATATTCTCTCGAATTGTTCTTGAAAATAGCACATGATCCTGTGGAACATACCCGATCCAATCAAGAATTTGCTCCTTTGTCTGCGAAGCGATATCGATTCCACCAATATTTAATTGACCTTCATCAAGCGGATACTCACGCAGCAATTGTCTTAGGAACGTTGTCTTGCCTGCTCCTGTTTTCCCTACAATTCCAAGTGTTTCCCCTTTTCTTAAAGAAAGAGAAATTTGCTGCAAGTTTTTCACCTGGCTAGTAGGGTACTGGAACATCAAATCATCAAAGCCAATTACATTCGGATTCTTGATCATCACAGGATCCTTCGCATTTTGTACATCTGCTTCATATTCAAGTGTTTCCTGCACTCGATCGAGTGAGGCATTCCCTTGCTGCATGACATTGATTAATTCACCGATAGCAAAAATCGGCCATACTGCAAGCCCTAAATACACGTTAAATGTAACGAGCTGGCCGACAGACATTTCTCCTGTTGAAACAAGAAAAGCACCATAGCCAAGTGCGACAACATAGCTAATGCCTGTGCCGATTTTTGTAATCGGCCCAAATAAGGCATTTATCTTTGCCGTATGCATGTATTTTTCATACACTTCTTCACTCATATCCGCAAATTTGCTTTCATCCTTTTTCTCCTGTACATAAGCACGAATCACACGTACACCTGCAACAGATTCTAAAACACGATCATTTAATTCTCCAAATGCATCCTGTGCCTTCATATATCTTTCATGTACAAGCTTTCCTAAATACTGAATTAACACAGCCATGACCGGCACTGGCAGCATCGCCAAAATTGTTAACTTCCATGAAATCATAAATCCCATCGCAAAAATAATTGTTCCCAAAAATAAAGTAGAATCAATTAATGTCATGATCCCAAATCCCGCAGTTAATGAAACGGCATTTAAATCATTGGTTGCTCGTGCCATCAGATCTCCTGTACGGTTTTTCTCATAAAAGGTAGGTGTCATCCTTAAGAACTGCAGCATTAATTTACGACGCATCAACTTCTCAAGATTAAGCGCCCCTTCAAACAAACGGTATTGCCAGAAAAAATTCAAAAAATAGCCGATAACAATAATTCCAATAAATATAAGAATATATTGGGTTAATATTTCCTTAGTCATTTCACCTATCGTCAAAATATCAATAATGGAACCAAGTAAATATGGTGGGATGACTTCCAATATAGTAGCAATTATTAATAAGAACACAGCAATCGTATATTGCTTCCATGACTGCTTAAAAAACCAGCTCAGCTTACTTAATACATCAAACATTTCCATACCCTCTTTCTTTTTCTGCTAATACAAAGCAGCTACCCACTATCCAGCAATACTGCTTTAAAAATAAATAATCTTTGTTTGATCCACATACTTAACTACTCCCTTTTTACGCTTATTCACTAAAAACTTAGCAATAAAAAAGATGCCTACCCTAAAAGAGCAAGCATCTCTCGAAAAAGGTATAGAAGTCGGCCTATACCTTCATTGCATAGAAATTTACAATTATACAACGAAAGGGCAAGGACAATATATGAAGTTATTAATCATTGAACATGCTTGAAGATCTCTCACTGCCCTTACCCCCTTTCATCATAATTGTTTAGTGTTATTGAAGATTACCATCATTTTCATATAATTGTCAATAGTCGGATAATGTTTTTTCTAAGTATAAGAATGATTAACAAATCTCAATGTTCACATATCATCCATACTTTTTTACGGTAAGTACGTTTATAATATTTATTGACATTATTTTTACACTTTTGCATCACGAACATTTGCTAATTCAAATCAATTTTAATAAGGGGTTGAAATGAATGATAGGCTATTTTTCTTTTACAGTTGTTATCATTGGATTAATCGCTGCTCTTGTCATTACTAGAAAAGAAAGCATCACACATAATAAACTAACGAAAAAAGGGATGTATAAGTTAGGCATTATCCTTGCAGTTGTATTCTTCTCAGTCGTAACTGAAGTATTCTTGACTCCTGAGAGCTGGCTATAAAAAATAAGCATCATCGCCCATTTGTATCGAAAATGAACGATGATGCTTTTTAAATGAATTCTTCACATGTATCAACTTTTCCTAACCCCATTCGAGTTTCATTCCCATCAAGTAAATGAATAAACATTTATAGCAATGATTCCCATTGAGCATCACCGTTCACTATTTCAGTCCCTTTTACAATCTTCCATATGGAAATCAATCTCTTTACCCGATTATTTACGATTCTTTTTACTCCTTCTAATAAAGAAAATCCCAACTGCACTAATCGCAATGATCACGAGTATCCAAGAGTAAAATGAACTTCCACTATGTTCCCGACTTAAATCAACTTGTTCCATCGGCGGCTGGCCATCGCCAAGTATGGCTAAATCCTCTTGCAACAAACTTATTTTATTCGTGCGGTCACAAATAATCGAGACAAGTGAACTCTTTCCATACATTGTTGATTCATTGGCATAGACGAGGTACTCTTCTCCTACTTTAAAATCAATTCCACAATCCCCGCCACCTAATCCTGTTGTAATAATTATTTGTGATTGTTGAACCCCCTTCCAAGTATTCGATACTTCAAAGAGGACTGATTTAGGTGCATGCCCTTTCCCATATCCTTTTTCCCTTACTGAAACAACTTTTCCACTAAAAACAGCTTTTGAACGCTCTAATTCTTCCTCAACACTTGGCAACTCTGCACAAGAGCAAGCACTTGTATAAGTAGGCGAGGCGCTTATTAGAATCATACCGATGAAAATGAATAGAAAATATCGAACAACCCTCTTCATGTCATCACCTCATTCAATATTTACTTACATATGCCCTTTAACAGACGTATTTCTAATTAAACAGTTACACCCAACTTAAAATGGATTGAAGGAGATTCAAAAAAGGATTGGAGCAAGCTATTTCTCAATCCGAAAAACAATGGTCATCAATACTTACAAATAACTCAAAATGCACAGTTGATGAGCAAAGATTTTACAATATAAATAAAAGACTAGCTAATTCGTATATCAATTACGAGTAGCTAGCCTTACCTATAAGCCTGATCTGTGAATTAACTTTTGGTATTTTAAAATATAGTAATCAAGCTTTTGGCTGACTTTTAATGTTTGTTCATTGCTGAGTCCTTCTGAGTTGCCAATTCTAATCATTTCTTCTCTCAAGCTTTTAATTATTACTAGAAGACTATGTTCGCTATTAGCATGCAGCATAAGAAAAAACTCCCTTAACAGTAAATACCTTCCGATAATATCAATATAATTTGAATTTGTGTGTGATGAATTACACATTTTTAATTATTTATTTTTCACGTTGCTTATATTAGTTATTAAACGAACGTTCGATCCCCTTTTTCATTCACCTCTCACATATTCCAGTGAATAAATATGAGTTTTCGTTAAATTTATTACCTCTTCAGGGATGATTCACTCTTAGTAACAATCCTTTTATTTTTAAATTGAATAACGATCGTTTAATATATTTTATAAAGAGTTCTTAAACTATTTAAAAAGGAGTTAATAAATGGCATTATTCTTTATTGTATTTTTGCTGCTCTACTTTTGTATCTGTTTTTATATTGGCTACAATGGGTGGAAATGGCTAAAAGCCGCTTTTTCATTCAAGTATAAAAAGTTGTATATTACATTAATTACATGCCTTTCCCTATCATTTTTTGTTGCCTTTTGGATGAACTCTGCTATTTTAGAAATGATTGGCGGGTATTGGCTTGTTATTGTTGGTTATGGAATTCTACTATTGCCTATTGCTAACTTAGTCTATTTTTTGACAAAAAAGAAATGGAAGGTTGGCATCGGTGTTGCTGTTCTTGCCTTTTTCGCATTTGTATTCATTTACGGCTCATATAACGCTTGGACGCCGGTTGTTCGCGAATATGAAGTGACAATCGATAAACCTGTTAATATGGGGAACAAGAACTTAAAGATTCTCATGGCTTCAGACTTGCATATTGGAACAGTCGTTGGAAATAATCATATTGAAAAACTTGTGAAGATCGTTGAGGATGTGAAACCTGATATCGTTTTCCTGCCAGGTGATATTATTAACGATGATATCACTCCGTATGTTGAAAATAAATTATCCGAAACGATGGAGAAAATAACAGCACCTTATGGTGTTTTCGCTGTACCAGGCAATCATGATGATTATGGTGGACATAATTTAGAATTAAAAAGCGAACTAGATAAAAGTGGCATTGCGTACTTAATGGATGAAACCATCTTAGTAGAAGATGAAATTGTTCTTATCGGGAGAATGGATTATTCCGCTCCTAACCGAAAGTCGATCGAAGAATTAATGAAAGACGTGGATACAGAGAAACCCATTATTGTATTAGACCATCAGCCAAGAGAAATTTCGATCGCACAAGAAAACAGGGTGGACATGATATTCTCTGGACATTCCCATAGAGGCCAGCTTGCACCAGCCCACTTAATTACCCAGCGGTTATATGAAAATGATTGGGGCTATCTTCAAAAGGAGCAGCTGCATTCCTTCACTTCATCTGGATTCGGTCTTTGGGGCCCAGCCCTAAGAATCGGTAGCCAAGCAGAAGTCATGGTGATTAACGTCACATTTGAATAAAGTGAACATAGGTCAGTAGGGGAACATGATCCCCCACTGATTAATTTTTGTTATGAATCTGACAGTCCACTCATTTATCGATAAAACTTTCAATCTTCTATTCTATAACGATTTATTATCCTTGGAGCAATCGTTCAAGCTCCTCTTTGTCTTCAGCTGATAGAATCTTTTCCGCTAATGGAAACAGCATTTTTTCTTCCTTAGCAAAATGTTGTGTTAAAGTAGCATGAGCTTGAACAGCATACACAGTTATCCACTGGGCAGCATCGTCATCAATGGCCGAACCCATCTGATGGGCTTCTGTTAGAAAATTCTGTAAATGCCCCTCTGCCTTTTCATGTTCTTCTTCCATCACTTCAATAGTATTGTCATTCTCTCCAAGGCAGCGGATCATCATCGGGAACAAGCCTTCTTCCTCTCGTTTTGAATGGACCTTCAATTCTTCAGTGAACGCTAACACCTGCTCATGTAATTTTGCGAACAGTTGAATAACAGCAGGACCTGAATCAAATTCGATGTCTTCTGCAAGCTCATAGAACTGATCCATTTGTGCACGAAGGAAAATATGCTCATCCTTTAATTGTTGCAGCGGAGCACTTAAGATTCCATTTCCATCATCCATCGCCAAATCCCTCCTCATCTTCCCTTCAATTCATCTATAATGACTTATTAACATTTCTTTAAGCATACGCCAAAAGGTCCGAAAGTTTTGTGATGTTCATCATAAAGTGAAATGCAGGAAAACAGTAGAAAAGAGCCAATCAAATAGGATTGACTCTTTCTGTTCAATTTATTGATGGCCTTTTTTAACCCACTCGGCAACTGTTACTGTTCGTTTCGCTTGATGCTTAACAGCCCCTTCAACATCCTCAATCATTTTTCCATTTTGATCAACAGTTACACTTGTCCCGTATGGGTTTCCTCCTGCAACCATGACGGATGGATCTGTGAAACCAGGTGGAACGATGATCGCTCCCCAGTGCATCATTGAAGTATATAATGATAAAAGGGTTGCTTCTTGACCACCATGTGGATTTTGTGCAGAAGTCATTGCACTTACTACTTTATTCACTGTCTTTCCAGTCGCCCATAGCCCGCCTTGTATATCAAGGAATTGCTTCATTTGTGATGAGATATTACCAAATCGAGTAGGTACACTAAAGATAATCGCATCCGCCCATTCGAGATCCTCTGATGTTGCGACTGGGACATTTTTTGTCGCTTCCACAGTGGCTTTCCATCCTTCGTTTCCTTGGATAACTGAATCCGGTGCTAGTTCTTGTACTTTCAAAACCTTCACTTCTGCCCCAGCTTCTTTTGCCCCTTCTTCAGCCCATTTCGCTAATTGATAATTGGTTCCGCCCATACTGTAAAAAACGACTGCTAATTTTACATTGGTCATTTTGGTATTCTCCTTCATTATTAAGTTTCCCTAACACGAGTAGTCGTGCTATTTTCATACAACAACTAGTATCTCGTTCCATTTCTATTTCTATTCTTTCAACGTAGTTAATTTTTACAAATAGGTTGATTGTTAGTTAGAGAAATACTATCTCACGCTTCATATTACTTTTGCGTTATAATGAACAAAAGCGCAAGCGCCTTGATCACCCCCGACAAGCACAAGACGAGCCTCACGGAAAGGTGTCCTTTACCTTTCTGGGAGGATTGGCTTGTGACCTCGAGGGGGTAGGCGCTGGAGCTGGACGCAGAACTTGTCGCAAAGTTATCCACAACATTTAAATTTATATTTTCCTATATAAGGACAAAAAATAGATGCTATTTTCAAAATGAGGGATTAAAGCAATGTTAAAGAGGTTACAATCATATTTTCCGTCGTCAATCGTAACAGAAACCCCACCTGTATCAAATGATAAACGCTATTACTGGTTTAAGGATTATAATAATCCCTTTTGGCTAGGCGTTCTAAAATCAGAAATAAAGAAGGATCAGCTTGAATTGTTAAGCAGCTTATTAGAAAGGGTCAATCCGAATTCCCCAGTTCATTTAACTGGATCCGCTAAGGATTGGCATGCATTTCTTTTTCATGAACATTCTTTCCCTTTAAATAGTGACACCACAATCCGGTTCATCCAATTCCAAATTAACAAAATCGACAAAGATCTTACTGATGTTGAAGAAGCAATAAAGGAATTTTTCCACCATTGTTTAGCCTTTATTTGGATAGATGAAACGAACGGAATTATTATTGAGGAAAAGTCAAAGACAGCTTACGAAGAAAATGATTTCCACTCAATTTCTGCCACACTTGAAAGTGACTTTTACATTAAATCTCTTTTTTATATCGGGAAATTCCGAACGGGCTCAGTTGCACTAAGAGAAACTTTCTTTCTTGAAAGAGAGCTCTTTGTTCATGCAATGAATCACCCTTTGAAAGAACGAATTCTTTCTTTTGAAAAGATTTTCCCAACATTATTAGCCTTCAATCTGCCCAAAACATCTAGCAAATTACTTTATAATGATGTCATTCAAGTCTTAAATGAGGATCCTGAGCTAAGGAAAACGATAGAAGCTTATTTTGAACATCATTCCAATACTTCCCTTGCATCTAAGAAGCTTTACATCCACAGAAATACATTAAAATATCGCCTGAATCAATTCTCTAAAAAAACGAACATCGATTTAAATGATTTTAAAAGCGTATTTACCGTTTATCTTGCCTGTTTATTAGCAAAAGACATGGATTAATGAGCAATATGCATAAAAAGGGTATGAAGGATTTTGTGCAGTTTGCCAATGCGTAAATAATTGGTAATTGATAGATTAGTATTGTAAACCCTTACATTAGGAGGTAGAAAAAGATGGCAGAATTAAGATTAGAACATATTTATAAAACTTACGACAATAAGGTAACAGCAGTAAATGATTTCAATCTTCATATTCAGGATAAAGAATTCATCGTCTTTGTTGGTCCATCCGGATGTGGAAAATCTACTACTCTTCGAATGATTGCTGGCCTTGAGGAAATTTCCAAAGGAGACTTCTACATTGATGATCAGCTCGTAAACAATGTTGCTCCAAAGGATCGCGACATCGCCATGGTATTTCAGAACTACGCCCTCTATCCACATATGACTGTTTACGATAATATGGCTTTTGGACTAAAACTTCGAAAATTTCCGAAAGCCGAAATTGACCGTCGTGTAAAGGAAGCCGCTAAAATATTAGGGTTAGAGGATTACTTAAAGCGCAAGCCGAAAGCACTCTCCGGTGGTCAGCGCCAGCGTGTAGCTTTAGGCCGTGCCATTGTTCGTGATGCAAAAGTTTTCTTAATGGATGAACCATTATCCAATCTTGATGCAAAACTCCGTGTGCAAATGCGAACTGAGATTATTAAGCTTCATCGTCGTTTGAATACAACAACCATTTATGTTACACATGATCAAACGGAGGCTATGACAATGGCCACTCGACTTGTAGTAATGAAGGATGGGATTATCCAACAAGTAGGATCACCAAAAGAAGTCTATGATAAACCAGAAAATGTTTTTGTCGGCGGCTTTATTGGTTCTCCGGCCATGAACTTCTTTAACGGAAAGTTAGACAATGAGAAATTTGTTATTGGAAACAAAACAATTGCCATTCCAGAAGGAAAAATGAAGGTACTGCGCCAGGAAGGATATGTTGGCAAAGAAATCGTACTAGGTATACGTCCAGAGGATTTCCACAATGAACAAATATTTATTGATACTTACAAAAATGCTACGATTGATATTACTGTAGACGTATCCGAGCTAACAGGAGCAGAAACAATGATATACTCTACACTAGAAGGCCAACCACTTATTTCTCGCATCGATGCACGGACACATATTACAGCTGGGAGTAAAATCGAACTTGCCCTTGATATAAATAATTTACACTTCTTCGATAAAGAAACTGAAAAGAGAATTCGTACAGAGAACCCTTAAAATCATAGATACGAAAAAACCCCGAATGAACGGTGCTTTTAATCATTCGGGGTTTTTGTTTGTTTCACAATTAGTTTATCTATTAAACAAACTAATGTTTTTAATGTTCCATAACCATGGTAAAATATAACTAAATTTACTTACTCTATTGTTTTTAGGATTGAAGCAATTACTACCTCTTAAAGAAAGGCAACCATTCATGCTAAATCAACTAAAAAAATGGAATACATTGCGCAACCAAATCCTATTTATTTTTATCCTAGTTATGATTATCGTTCTACTGATTGTTAGTCTGCTTACGTTAAAACAAGTTTCTACTCTATTAAAAAATAACGCAGAAAAACAATTCCAGCAATTAGCCATTGAAGCAAATGGCAGAATGGAAACCCTATACAATCAAATTAATATGTCCTCAAAGCTTATGATCACCGATAAAGAGGTCCAAAGGATATTAACAGATGTTGATGACGGAAAAGAACTAGCCTTTATTGACCGACAAAAGTTAATGGGACATGTGAATCGAATTATGGGGAATACAGATGGGGTCGTTTCTGTTCAACTTTTTTCCGCTAATCACCAGCGTGTTCTTCCCCTTGGCGAAGGGTCAACAATCAATCAAGTGGATAGTAAGTGGATTAGACAGGCAAATAATGCAAAAGGAAACATGGTATGGATAGGTGATGATCCACATGATAAGAATAACTTTATTGCTATCCGCAGGGTAAATTTAATGGAACGGCAATATCAGAATGGAGGCTATCTACTGCTCTATATTAACCGCGAACACTTTTACTTTGCCAATGAGTTGTATGAAAACGATCAATCATCCATTCTTTTGGATCAAGATCAAAAGCCAATTATTCAAAATTATAACGGAGACATAAATAGTATTATTGAAAGCACAGAAAACATTCTTCAACTAAATGAGCGAGATTACATGGTAACTAAGCAAACATCTGAACTTACTGGTTGGACGGTCATTATTCTAACACCTGTAAGCGCACTCACAAAGGGAATCTCAGGCATTCGGACAGGGATTATTTTATCCGGTGTAGTTGGAGGTTTGATTTTTACCATTTGCTCCTTCTTCCTTTCAACGATTATCACGAGACCCATCTTACGTCTAACAAAAACGATGCAGCGTGCTGGAGAAGGTTCATTAACAATGAGTGCAAATGTGTATTCAGTAAATGAAATTAATGAATTAAACTATACGTACAATCAGCTTGTGAAAGAAACCAATCATCTCATTCAGATGGTTTATCAAAAAGAAATCCTAAGGAATCAAAGTGAATTGAAAGCCCTGCAAGCACAAATTAATCCACATTTTCTCTTCAATACATTAGATGCGCTTCATTGGTCACTTGAGGAAAAAGGGGAAGAAGAGTTATCAGAGCTTGTTGTGGCCATGTCAAATTTGTATCGTTATACCATTACGAAAGAAACCGATGATGATTGGGTCTTTTTAAAAGATGAAATCCAGCATATCGGAAACTATATGGAAATTATGATTATGCGCTTCGGTGATCGATTACAATGGCATGCTTCTATTCCGAAAGAATACGAGCTTGTGAGAATACCTAAACTTATCATTCAGCCTTTAGTAGAAAATGCAATCTTGCATGGGGCTGGAAAAAAAGCTGGAGATTGCCAGATTTCAGTAACGGTTGAACCGATTAAAATGCAAGGCAAGGAACAAATCTGCATCCATGTGATCGATAATGGCTCTGGCATGGATCAGGAGCGGCTGAAGTGGGTCATTCAATCGATGGAAACTGGCGGGATTTCCTCATCAAGCGGGAAGGGAATGGCCATTTCAAATGTCTATAAACGCCTGCAATTGTATTTCAAAGATATTTCGCATCAAGAGTTTTTGATTGAAAGTCAGGAAAACAAAGGAACAAGGATATCATTTTATATACCAATTGATGCGGGGGAATAAAATGTTTACTAAAAATATTGTAATCGTAGACGATGAACCAATTACAAGAAAAGGCATACAAAGAACTTTAGAAAGCTGGAGTAATGGTGAATTTATGATTCACATAGCAGAAAGTGGAGAAGAGGTCCTTAGGATTGCGGAGGAAAAAAAGATTCATATTTTGCTATCGGATATCCGAATGCCTGAGATGACTGGATTACAACTATTAAAGAATCTGAAAGCAAAAAGAATGTCTCCAGTTGTGATTGTCATTTCTGCATACTCTGAATTCGAGTACGCTCAAGAAGCTTTGAGACTCGGTGTAGTGAACTATCTCCTAAAACCAGTCGGAAAAAAGAAACTGATTGAAGCTATTGAAGCAGCCGTTCAAGTTATGGAGAAGCAACAAAGGGTCGGAATGATCGAAAAAGTCGTCGATGAAAAAATCATTAATGCCAATGCGAAAATGAATTCGACTAAAGATACGATTCGCTTGGCCATCACCTACATTGATCGGCATCTTAAAGATGAATTAACTCAAAAAAACGTGGCTGCACACGTCCATTTAAATCCAAGTTATTTTAGCGTTTTGTTTAAAGAGCAAGTTAATCTAACCTTCAGTGAATATGTAACAAGACGAAGAATCCAACGTGCAAAGGAATTAATGATTTCAACAAATCTGACGGTCAATGAAGTTGCATATGAAGTAGGCTATAAAACTTCTAAATATTTTATTAAGCTTTTTAAGGAAATTGAAGGTGTAACACCAAGCACTTATCGGAAAACAAACAATGAAGGAATTTTCTAAAAATAGTAGTATATTTCCCAATCACCGTTCCCTTTTTTGGTTATTCCCTTAGTGGTAAAGTTAAACTAGTAAGATAGGAAAATACTAAGGGGGTTTTATTTTGATTAAAAAGAAAGCGTTTACTTCCTTGATGTCCTTAGCAATCGCGAGTGGATTAATTTTAGGAGGTTGCTCATCAAAATCTTCATCAGATGATGGAAATAAGTCAAGCGGTGACAAAACAGTTGTCAAAATGATGCATTTATGGCCAGAAGGCAGTTCCAATGCTCAATATACAATTGTCGATGACATTATTAAAGCTTATGAAGACGAAAATCCTACTGTAGACATTCAAACAGAAATTTTAGGAAATGAACAGTACAAAGAAAAAATCAAAGTATTATCTGCATCAAATGAACTCCCTGACGTTGGAATCACTTGGGCAGCAGGTTATATGAAGCCTTTCGTTGATGGGAATAAGTTCACACCATTAGATGATATTGTAAAGAAGGACCAATTCGTTGCCGGTACACTTGATGCTTTCTCAGTGGATGATTCTGCTTATGCTTTGCCACTTGAACTCAATATCACCCCTGTATACTATAACAAAGAAATCTTTGAAAAATATAACCTGGACGCTCCGAAAACCTATGATGAATTCTTAAATGTTGTTAAAACACTTGTAGATAATGGGGTTACTCCAGTTACGTTAGGAAACAAAGACCGCTGGACTGGCTCTATGTGGTATATGTATCTTGCCGATCGTATCGGTGGACCTGAAACCTTAAACAATGCTATCAATCGCTCAGGAAGCTTTGAAGATCCAGCATTAGTTAAAGCGGCTGAAGAATTAGCAAACCTAGTTGATATGGGGGCATTCGTAAAAGGATTTAATGGTCTCTCTAACGATGAAGCGAAAGGATACTTTATGAATGAGCAAGCGGCAATGTATTTAATGGCTACTTGGGAATTACCAAACTACACGACGAGCCCTGATGTTGCCCAAGAGTTTAAAGACAAAGTAGGCTACTTCAAGTTCCCTACTTATGAAGGCGGCAAGGGCGATATTGACAGCTATGTAGGTGGTCCTGGTGTTGGGTTATTTGTTTCAGAAGAATCCAAAGTGAAAGATGAAGCAAAGAAATTTGTTTCTTACTTAGTTGAAGAATGGGGTAAACGTTCGGTAACAGATGCTGGTGTCATTCCTGCTACAGTTGTTGATACCTCAAATGGTGACCTTGATCAAATGTACATTGATATTCTAAATGATTTGGGAAGTGCTACGAATCTCACCCTATATGCAGATGTCCAAATGTCTGCTGCTGTGGCTGATGTTCACTTAAATCAAATTCAAGCATTATTCGGTGGACAATCAACTCCTGAAGAGTTTACAAAAACACAAGAAGAAGCACTTGCTGCGGAGAAATAATACCTACTTAGAAAGAGGGCATATTATTGAAAAATATGTCCTCTTCTTTATCCCATATTACAGTTAGTAGGGGATAAAGCCTCCCCACTGATTGAAGTTTCACCTTATAGAAAGGAAGGGGACTAACCAACATGAAAAATGTGATGTCAAATAAATTCGTTATTGCCCTTTATACACTCCCTGCTTTACTTCTCATTCTTGTCCTTATCTATATCCCAATTACTTTATCTGGTTATTATGGCCTCATGGATTGGGATGGAATTGGCGAGATGAAATTTATTGGTTTAGAAAACTATATTACCTTGATCCAAGATAAAATGTTTTGGACAAGTACTTGGCACTCTTTACTATTAGCCATTTTCTCTACAGCTAGCTTGCTATTATACTTAGCGATTTCACTTGTTTTAGCTAGCAAAATTAAAGGCTCTGATCTATTACGTAAGATTTACTTAATTCCAATGTTATTATCTTCTGTTGCCATTGCGCAGCTTTGGATGAAGATTTTCGATCCAACAAACGGAATGGCCAACAAATTGCTAGAATTTTTTGGCGTAGAAAATACACCAATTTGGTTAGCCGA
Source organism: Cytobacillus eiseniae (assembly GCF_017874625.1). Classification (GTDB taxonomy): domain Bacteria; phylum Bacillota; class Bacilli; order Bacillales; family Cytobacillaceae; genus Cytobacillus; species Cytobacillus eiseniae. The sequence continues at coordinate 25,088 of NZ_JAGIKZ010000010.1, forward strand.
TCCGGCTATTGCTCTTTACGCCATTTTCATTCCGGTTATTTGGCAGTATGCAGGTTTTTATATTCTTATTTATTATGCAGCGCTAAAGAACGTACCAGATGAAGTAATTGAAGCAGCAAAAATTGACGGTGCATCCCCACTACAAATCGCATTTAAAATTAAATTGCCTTTAATTTCAAACGTATTTAAAGTAACAATCATGCTTGCTGTCGTAGGATCATTAAAATACTTTGATTTAATCTACGTTATGACTGGTGGCGGTCCAAACGGAGCAAGTGAAGTAATGGCTTCCTATATGTACAAGGAAGCATTTAAATTGAACAACTTCGGTTATGGTAGTGCGATCGGATTTGGATTATTAATTATCTGCCTAATTATGACTTTGTTAACTTCGAAACTAACGAAATCTAAAGATGATGTTCAAAATTAAGGGGGATTGAAACAAGATGAGTGAGGTTCGTACACAAAATACAACAACAACCGTTTTAGCACCCAAAATTAAGAAGAAATCTTACTTGAACAAAATTGGCTTTGGATTTCTTTATCTGATATTAGGGTTATTTGCAGTTATTCAGATTTACCCATTAATTTGGCTAGTGTTCTTTTCACTCAAAACCAATCAAGAAGTATTTGGAATGTCCCCTTTCTCATTGCCACAAGATCCGCAATGGGGCAACTATTTAAAGGCTTGGACTTCGGGGAATATTGGTCTTTACTTCTTCAATAGTGTCTGGATGACGATTCTATCTGTCTTCCTTACGATCATTCTAGCTAGTTTAGTAACATTTGCAGTCACTCGAATGCACTGGAAACTAAGTGGTCTTGTACTCGGATTGTTCTTAGTCGCTTACATGATTCCACTACATTCAACATTGATTCCTTTGTTTAACATGTATAACCATGCAAATTTAATTGATAACCCTGCATCCATTGTACTATCATATACGGCATTTAACCTGCCGTTAACCATTATGATTTTATTAGGCTTTTATAAAACGTTCCCTCGTGAAATTGAAGAGGCAGCAGTAATGGACGGATGCTCCGTACACCGGATCTTTTTCCAAGTCACCCTTCCGATGACTATACCTGTCCTTTCAACAACAGCAATCATTAACATGATTTATAACTGGAATGAATTCGTCTTTGTAAACACTTTTATTAGTTCTGATAAGTGGAAAACATTAACTGTTGGTATCAATAATTTCGTTGGTCAGTATTTAACCGACTGGGGAGCGATCGGAGCCACTCTTGTAATTAGTATTGTTCCTATTCTATTAGCCTTCCTATTCTTAAGTGATAAAATTGTCGAGGGGATGGCAGCAGGTTCTGTCAAAGGTTAATGAGTGAATGACAAGACAAATGACAGATGAAAAGTAAGTAGTTCAGTTTTTGTAGCGAAAACCTAAAATAACAGATTAAATAGCATTTGAATTCATAGGTTAAACCACATAATAAACAGCATAAAAAAGCTCAGAGTACGAGGCTCCGGGCTTTTTTTTATATGAGTGTCTTATTCCTTTAAATAGCACCACTAGTGTTGAATAACTTTTTCGCGGACTGAGAATCCCTTATTTCGCAAAGATACTCCTATTTCATTGCGTTTGCGGACACCCGTTCCTTTATTTGCTCCAAATCATGCAAAATAGCTTCAAAGTAACTAAATAACGGAACGTGAGTCCGTTTACCAACAAAAATCATGGGTTTTTACTGAAATAACGGATCGTATGTCCACTTGGATTTCAACTGTAAATATTACACTGCGATAAAAAATCAGGTATAAATCCTTTGCGTTACTCGATTTCAAATACTATTTTTTCTACCCGTTATGAACTACATAGAAAATCTCCCCTCTTTTTATCAAAGGAACTTTTCCATCTGCATTTTTATACTTTCTAACGCAGTTATTTCGTCTGTTGCTTTTTCTTGTCCATCTTATTGAAGACTAAAAAGCATGTAGTCATCAAAATAGCGGCTGTTATACTGCCACCGAAGAAAAAGCCTAATCCAGGTACAAATTTGACCACGATGAACACAGCACCAATTCCTGAAATCATCACCAGATTTTCGATCGGATGAATCAGCATCATTAGAAATGCATTTTTGATGATCTGCACCAATTTTAATTCAAAGTGAACATAAATCGGAATCAAGTAGAAAATCGTCATAATTGCGGCAAGCATGAACAGATAGATAGGAATTTGAATAAAGCCCAGATCGTCCTTCCCTGCATTCTTTATAATCACTAGATCAAGAACAATAAGTCCCATCACAACTAAGATGATGAAGCCTAGTTGATTGCTTCTAATAAACTCCGATTTATAAGTGGTCCAAAAGGTTCGGAAAATAGGTATATCTGTTTCACCCATAAGCCATTTGCGAATAATGGTAAACATTGAAATTGTCGCTGGAAAAAAGCCAACAACAACTAAACCAGCTAGTGAGAATCCAAGCCATAACAGATTTATATAAGCAAATTTCGTAATCCATTCTGTTGCAATATACGCTCGATTGGCAATATTATTCATACAATCCCCCCGAACAAATGTGAAGGCTTTCATTTCAACCAAATTCGTATTCTATGTTTATTATATAACAGTTGTCCCTTACTGGATGATCCACTAGCAAAATTCCCTCTCAATTCTACATTTCTTCCCACCCAAACTTATACTTAGTAACCGAAGAATAGAGTTGACCCTTATCAAGAATGATTGAGGGAAAGTCGGCATGATGAATGGCATCAGGGAGTCCTTGTGTTTCCAAACAAATGCCTAAATATTTACTAGCAGGAACTCCTTGAAAGCCCTTTTCCGATTGCAAAGAGTTGCCCGAGTAAACGACAACAGCCGGTTCATCTGTTTCAACAATTAGAATCCGCCCGCTCTCAGCATCCTTCAGAACCATTTCATTTTCATGATTGGTGCTGAGTATAAACGGGTGGTCATATCCATTTCCTACTAAAACATTTTGAGGATGTTCGGAATGAACTCCTGTTTCAATCATCCGTTCCTCTCTGAAATCAAATGGCGTATGATCGACCTTTGCTAAATAACCGGTTGGAATGAATTCATCATCTAATTCTAGGAACCTATCGCTTTTTAAAGTGAGTGTATGCTTTAAAACATCCCTTTTTACATTCCCGCTTAAGTTAAAATAAGAATGATTGGTAACCGTAAGCAGTGTCTTTTGATCCGAATGAGCCCTATAGTGGATCGATAGTTCATTTTCATTATTGAGCGTATAAGTCACCTCGAGGAGCAGATTTCCTGGATACCCTTCTTCTCCATCCTTACTTTCATATTTAAAACAAATGCCATCCTCAATTACTTCTGCCTCCCATACCACCTTATCAAACCCTTTAATCCCGCCATGCAGATGATTGACAGAATCATTTTGAGCTAAAGTATACATCTTCCCATCAAGCTCAAATGAACCACCTTTTATTCGCCCTCCAACACGGCCGACAACAGCACCAAGAAAATTAGTGTCATTGAGGTAATCATCCAATGAATCATGGCCAAGTACAACATTCTCGAATTGTCCATCTCTATCTGGAACAATGATTTCCGTTATTATACAGCCGTAATTTATCGATTTAACTTTGACGCCACACTCATTAATTATTGTAAACAAATAGACAGGCTGATCACCGATTTGACCAAAACTTTCTTTCATAACCTTCATTTTTATCCTCCCTCCTCTCAAACAATGACTGCAAATGCTGATCAACTGAAAAGAAAGCCCCACATGTAGTGGGGATTTGATTAATAAGGTCTATTTTCTTAACTCACTTAATTGATCATTAAGCATCTTTGTCTGCTGATACACTTGCTGATAAATCGCAAAGATTTTCTGGTAGGTTTCTACATTTTCCTTGATTGGATCATAAGTTTTAGCTGTTTGAATGAACACTTCAGCACATTCCTTCAAAGAGGGAAACCAGCCGCAGCCGTATGCTGCCAACATAGCCGCTCCCATTCCTGGTCCTTGTTCACTCGTCAATCTTTCAATTTTAGCATTGAAAATGTCTGCCTGCATCTGCAGCCATGCTTCATTTTTCGCACCGCCACCAATTGAAATGATCGAATCAATTATTTTCCCATTCCTTCTAAAGATTTCAAGCGATTCATTTAAGGAAAACGTAATTCCTTCAAGGACTGCACGTGCAAAATGCTTTCGCTCATGGACAGCATCTATGCCAATAAAACTGCCGCGAATATTGGCATCTGCATACGGTGTTCGCTCTCCTACGATATATGGTGTAAACAATAACCCTCGACTCCCAGGAGGCACCTCATTCACACCTTCTAAAAACGGCTCGAAAGATTCTTGCTTTGCAAAAGTATCTTTAAACCAGCTTAAACTATAACCAGCTGCCAACGTCACACCCATCGTATAATAAGCCTTTTCTTCCCCATGATTAAAGTAATGAACCTTTCCTTCAAAATCAAGATCATTCCTTTCTTCATAAGAAAGAACAACACCAGACGTTCCGATACTGCATAAAGTTTTTCCTTCAGACAAAACGCCAGAGCCAATGGCGCCACACGCATTATCCGCGCCGCCCGCAAACACCTTTGTCACTTCCGATAATCCTGTTTCTTCAGCAAATTCCGCTTTTACGGTTCCAACAAACTCATGAGATTCCACTAATGGGGGACATAGCTCTGGAGAAAGGCCGAAAGAATTTAATAACTCATGACTCCATTCCCGCTTAGCTACGTTTAAAAGAAGAGTTCCAGCTGCATCCGAGTACTCCATATGAATATTTCCGGTAATCCGAAAACGCAAATAATCCTTAGGAAGCATAAATGTCCTTGAGCGCTCGAAAATTTCAGGCTCATGCTCTTTTACCCAAAGAATTTTTGGTAAGGTAAAGCCCTCCAACGCAGGGTTCTTCGTTATCTCTAAAAGTTGCTGTTTGCCGACGATCTCATAGATTTCCTGACATTGTTTCGTTGTTCTAGTGTCATTCCATAGGATCGCATTTCTCAGTACTTGATCCTCCTGATCTAATAGGACAAGACCATGCATCTGCCCAGAAAAGCTAATCCCCTCAATATCATCCGCATCCAAATGCTCGATTAATTCAGCTAGGCCTGCAGTGGTTTTTTCAACCCACTCTTCAGGGTTTTGCTCACTATAACCAGATTTCTCACTAATGAGAGGATAAGATTTTGAGACCTCTTTACATACTTCTCCCTCTTGATTGACAAGTAATACTTTCACTGCACTCGTCCCGAGGTCAATACCGATTACATATTTCATCCGGATCATCCTTTTTATAAAAATATGCTGGAGCAAAACACTTCCAGCATATTTCTATGATTCTTATTAAATTAACTTAAACATTCACAGCAGAAAGTGTTTCTAGTAAATATTGATTAATTAAAGCTTTTAAGCGTTCCGTTCTGCCAGATTGATTTTTTATTTCTGTTAATTGCAGAGCATATGCTTCAAGCTCGTGGAAGTTTGTTTTTCCTTCCACAATTTCTAAGCCAATCCCTTTAGTATAACTGCTATATCGTTCTTCAATAAAACCATCAAGAACTTTGTCTTCTATTAATTTGTTAGCTACCTTTAGACCGACAGCAAATGCATCCATCCCCGCAATATGTGCATGGAAAAGATCTTCCGCCTCAAATGATCCTCTTCTTACTTTTGCATCGAAATTTAAACCACCGCTGCCTAAGCCGCCATTTTTCAAAATTTCATACATCGCTAATGTGTTTGTATATAAGTCTGTCGGGAATTCATCCGTATCCCAGCCAAGAAGTGTATCCCCTTGGTTTGCATCAACTGAACCAAGCATCCCATTAATCCGTGCGGTTCTTAACTCATGCTCAAACGTATGTCCAGCAAGGGTTGCATGGTTTGCTTCAATATTAAATTTGAAGGAATCTGTTAGATCATATTTTTGTAAAAATGCCAAACCAGTTGCCACATCAAAATCATATTGATGCTTCGTTGGCTCTTTAGGCTTTGGCTCGATTAAGAAAGGCACATGTAATCCGATTTCTTTCGCATAGTCTACTGCCATGTGGAAAAATCGCGCTAAATTATCCTGCTCAAGCTTCATATCTGTATTAAGCAGTGTTTCGTAGCCTTCACGACCACCCCAGAAAACGTAGTTCTCAGCTCCAAGCTCTTTTGCTACTTCTAAACCTTTTTTTACCTTTGCTGCTGAGTATGCAAATACATCTGCATTTGGCGAAGTAGCCGCACCATGCGTATATCGAGGGTTTGAGAACATATTAGCTGTATTCCAAAGCAATTTTGTTTTACTTGTTTTCATGTAATCTTTGATCATTTCAACAATAACATCTTGATTTTCATTTGATTCCTTTAACGTACTGCCTTCAGGAGCAATATCCACATCATGGAAAGCAAAGAATGGTACATTTAGTTTTTCAAATAGTTCAAATGCTGCTTCCACACGCGCTTTTGCTAAGTCTAATCCTTGAAGGCGATCCCAAGGACGGATAGCCGTACCAACACCAAATGGATCTGAACCATCGGCGGTAAATGTATGCCAATATGCTACAGAAAAACGAAGAATTTCTTCCATTGACTTGCCATTTATTATTTCATCTGGATTATAATACTTGAATGAAAAAGGATTTTTGGATGATGAACCTTCAAATTGAATTTTGTTAACGGTTTCAAAAATGGCCATGGCTTTATTCCTCCCAATATTTAGTAATACTTTCGTATAAAAGAGTGATTGCAGCTATTAATCTATATCGTAGTTAAATAGATTATAGCACCGTATACTTAGTTTGTATATAAAATAAACTAAGTTGATTGCTATCTCTTTGCAGAATATAATCTAATACGAAATCTGTTAATATTTAGACAATCTCTATCAAGATTAGACACTAAATTTCCCTTAATTATTAATCGTTTATAGATTGGGAATAACTATTGTCATATCAAACATATTCAAATGTTAGTATATCAAATAAACAAACTTCTATGATAAACTACGTATACTAGCTAATAAGGAGTTTTTAAGAGTGGAAAATATGACATGGAATCAGAAAGTTGTAAAGAAAAACAATAAAGCACTCGTATTACAAATCATTCGAGAAAAAGAGCAGATTTCCAGAGCAGACATCGCACAAGTTTCGGGATTAAATAAAGCAACTGTTTCATTATTAGTGAGTGAGCTATTAGAAGAAGAACTAACTTTTGAATCTGGACCTGGGGTATCAAGTGGCGGCCGTCGCCCTGTCATTCTTCATTTCAATAAAGAAGCCGGATATACAATTGGAGTGGATATAGGAGTAAACTATGTATTATGTGTACTAACTGATTTAAAAGGAACAATTATTATTGAAAAAAATCAACTAGTTAATCGGACGCCCTATTCAGGAATCATAAGCATTATTCAAGACATGATTCAATCCCTTATCAATGAAATGCCAAGTAGTAAGTATGGGGTCGTAGGGATAGGAGTAGGGGTACCAGGCATTGTTAATAAAGAAGGGACGGTCCTTCTTGCTCCTAATTTAGGATGGACTAACATTCAGTTAAAAACAGACCTTGAAAGACTATTCCACATTCCTGTCATCATTGAAAACGAGGCAAAAGCTGGGGCTGTTGGGGAACAACAATTTGGGTCAGGCCAAGACTTCCAAAATATTATTTATATTAGCGCTGGAATTGGGATTGGTGTAGGAATTATTTTTAACAACCAATTATATCAAGGGAAAAATGGTTTTTCAGGTGAAATGGGGCATATGATTATTCAAATGGACGGGAAACAGTGCAACTGTGGGAGTAAAGGTTGTTGGGAAGCATACGCTTCTGAGCATGCTTTGCTCGCAATGGCTGACGAAAAGATCGAATCATTAGAATCATTGATAAAACTCGCTGAAAATGGAGACCAAACTAGCAAAGAGATTTTCAAAAAAACAGGTAATTATTTAGGGTATGGCATTAGTAACATTATTAATACCTTTAACCCAGACCAAGTGATTATCGGTAATCGCTTGGCATTAGCAAAAGAATGGATGGAGGAATCCATTCAGACGACAATCGCACATCATACACTTGCATTTCATAAAAATGAGATGCAATTAGATTTTGCGAAGTATAGCAAACACTCCACTGTATTAGGCGTATCTGCATTTGTTGTTGAAAATTTCCTTAAAGGAGAAGCAAAAATCTCATTAAGTGAATTAAATTAAGAGCGGATTCTTCCCCTACTACTTTTAGTATGTTCAAACCGTCCATTCATCTGCAGGTAACTACATCGAAGTTACCCCCACTTTCTTCGCAAAAAGTGGGGGTAACTTTGTTTACGATTCATATAATAGCTAATCTCAACTAAGGAAGCAAGCTATTAAGCTGCTTATTCTCCCTCATATGGATCGATTGTTTGAATCGTTCCGTCCTCGTTATATTTCAGTTCAGTGTATTTCACTGATCGTTTATGGTTTACACCACCTGATAATGAACAATCATGATAGAACAAATACCATTTTTCCTTAAATTGAACAATTGAATGATGGGTAGTCCAGCCGATTACAGGTGTAAGAATCGTACCCTTGAATACAAATGGGCCTTGTGGATTCTCGCTTACCGCATAAACAATTTTATGAGTAGTCCCTGTTGAATAAGAGAGATAGTAAAGACCATTATATTTATGAACCCACGGACCCTCAAAATATCTGCGGTCTTCGTCACCTGCTAAGATAGGATTCCCTTGTTCATCTACAATAGAGATTTCCTGCGGTTCATTTTTAAAACTTAGCATATCTTCATTCAATTCAGCTACGATCGGCCCTAAAGCAGGTAGTGATGGGGCTGGACCTTCTCCATCTGGATTAAAAGTTCCAGTTTGCCATTTTTCCAGCTGTCCGCCCCAAAGGCCGCCAAAATACATATATGCTCTTTCGTCTTCGTCCACAAATACCGCTGGATCAATGCTATAGCTGCCTTGAATGTAATTTTCCTCTGGCTTAAATGGCCCTTCAGGTTTCGCGCTAGTTGCCACACCCATTCGAAAAATTCCATCCTTATCTCTCGCTGGGAAAAATAAATAATACGTATTATTTTTGTATGCAGCATCAGGAGCCCAAAGCTGTTTACTCGCCCAAGGAATATCTCTTAAATGAAGTACTTCTCCATGATCTATACATGGCCCATCTATATGATCCATTGATAGAACATGGTAATCCTCCATCTTATATTGATCACCGTTATCATTAGATGGTTCATCATGTTCAAGATCATGAGAAGGATAAATATAAAGTTTTCCATCAAAAACATGTGCAGAAGGATCTGCTGTAAAGATATGCGTTACTATCGGTTCATTAGGCTTTGCATTTTTCCCCATCATTAATATCCTCCTAAAATTTGATACTGACAAGTTTATTATATATCAACTAACTTTGTTTACTCAACAAACTAAATTAATATAATAGAATTATAAGATAAATCCTCCTGTAAATAATCAACTAACATAGAAAAACACACTGCATTTCATGAATTCACAGTGTGTCTTTCACTTTATAAAGAATAGTACGAAAGATTTTAGATAGGGATCTCTACATCCACCTAATTCTCTAACATATTAATAATAAATGCTGGCAAAAGAAAGGCAAACATTTATTAATTAACTAAATACTTTACGAAACTTATTCATGCTTCCTTAAAGATCTTTACGATGTTCACTACAAGTACCTTTGCAATAGAATAAGCTGGAATGACGAATATAATCCCCAAAATCCCCATAAAGTTCCCTGCCGATAAGATCAGAACAATGATTGTTAGTGGATGAATATTCAATGTTTTCCCCATGATATTCGGCGAAATAATGTTGCCTTCAATTTGTTGAGCCACTAACATAATAATCGCTACGTAAAGAGCCATAATTGGGTCTTGAAATAGAGCAACTAAGAATGCAGGTACTACGGCAATATAAGGTCCTAAAAACGGAATGACGTTTGTAAACATTCCGAACATCGCTAATACTAGAGAATAGTTCAGGCCAATTATTAAGTAGCCTATATACAGAAGTAACCCAACAATAATACTAACGAGCATTTGACCTTGAATATAAGTTGAAATGGTCTTGTCCATTTCCTTTAATATATTTTTCACATGGTCCCTTTTAGACTGTGGGAACAAAACAGCCACACTTGGCGCAAACCGATGACTATCCTTTAACATATAAAATAAAATAAACGGAACAAGAACAAGGTAGAAGATCGTATTAATAAAACCGCCAATCCATCCGAAGATGCCCAAAATTCCATTTGCGATATTTCCTACATTGGATTCTAGTCTCGTTTCTAATTCTGTACTTGCAGTAAGTAATGCTTCTTGAACGAAATCTGGAAAAGTAGAGCGATTTTCCTGAACAAATTTCATCCAATCCATCACAGTAGAAACCATCATCGGCAAATTATCCACAAATCGTTCTAATTGATCATTAATAACCGGTCCAACCAATCTTATAATCCCATAAATGAACAAGATGAGCACAATATAGGAAACTAAAATTGCAATCCATCTTGGTACCTTTTTCTTTTCTAGCCATGCGACTAGTGGCCGACATAAATAAAATAAAATACCTGCTACAACAAACGGTAAAAAAATTGTTTTGAGCACAACAACAATTGGCGTTAATATAAATTGATTTATATTTAATAAAAACACAATAATTAAAAACAAAATGATGGCAACCATAATTTTAAACCATCTTTTTTCTAGCATCGACATGTACCATTCTCACTTCCTTAAGTTCAAAAATAAATCCTTAATTGAATAGTACAATTAAACGACTGAAATTCCAATTATTTAATAGGAGAGATTTCCTTTTAGGTCAACAATTTCAATTATCATAACATAAAATTATGAATATTTAGTAAATAATTCAATTTTAAAAAAAGATTCTATCCTAATTTAGGATAGAATCTTAGTCGATAAAATCGAAAAACAAGGTATGAATAGCTTAGATTTTCCCACTTATTATTAGTAATTCCTCAATCCTTCACATGATAACGCCCTTTTGGAATAACTAATGGAGAATCGGAAATTGGATCGGAAATGACGACACTATTTAAGCCGAAAACGGATTTGACTAGATCGCTCGTTAGAACTTCCGATGGTTTCCCTTCCGCTACAAGCTTTCCTTCTTTTACTGCAAAAATATGATCTGCATAGCGTGCGGATAAATTAATATCGTGCAATACCATCACAATCGTTGTTCCGTACTTACGATTTAAATTGGTAAGCAAGTCCAATATTTCTACCTGATATGTTATATCTAAAAAGGTCGTTGGTTCATCCAGCAGTAAAATATCTGTTTGTTGAGCAAGTGCCATCGCAATCCATACGCGCTGTCTTTGACCACCAGAAAGTTCATCGATATCATGATTTGCAAAATCTGTAATATTCATAAACTCCATTGCTTCTTCTACTGCTTCATAATCTTTCTTCGACCATCCGCTGAATAAAGATTGATGAGGAAACCTTCCTCGACCGACTAAATCAGAAACAGTTATTCCATCAGGAACAACAGGAGACTGTGGAAGAAGTCCTAAAGTACGCGCCAATTGCTTTGGTGGGTATTTATTGATCGCTTTCCCATCAAGCGTGACATCCCCTTCTGTAGGCTTGATCAGCTTGGCCATCGTTTTTAAAAGTGTTGATTTTCCACACCCATTTGCACCAATGATGACACTAATTTTATTTTTAGGAATTTCAAGGTCAATTCCATGAATAATTGTTTTATTCTCATAGCCAGAAACAAGCTGGTCGACTCGAAAAACATGTGTATTGCTCATTACAATTCTCCTTTTCGGTTCATTCGGATGAGTAGATAAATCAAATAGGGCGCTCCGAGTAATCCCGTAATAACACCTACTGGGAATCTATATTCAAATGCAAATTGTCCAATTAAATCTGCAAATAATACAAGAGTAGCACCGACTAAACCTGCTGGGAGAATATTTGACGCACTAACACCAACTAGTCGATTCGCAATAGGTCCCGCTAAAAATGATACAAAAGCAATCGGTCCCGTTGTTGATGTAGCAATTGCAATTAAAAATACAGAACTTACAATTAAAGTAATTCTTATTTTATCAGTAGCTACCCCAAGTGAAGTGGCCATTTGCTCACCTAATTCTAGCATACTCAGATGTTTTCCAAGTAAAAGCATAATAGGCGTGAATACAACTACCATTATGATTAATGGAGGCAATGCATCCATTTTTGAACCATTTAGACTCCCGCTTAACCATCTTATTGCAACTGGAATATCTTGTTGGGCACTTTTTAGAATTAAATATGAAATAACCGCATCTAACATCGCCTGCATCCCAATCCCGATAATAATTAGGCGGCCAATAGAAAATGCTCGACCACGAGATAATAAATACATGACGATAACAGTTACTAATCCCCCAATAACTGCTGCAATCGATATTACCGTGTTACTTGAATGCAGGATGATTATACAAAATACAGCAGCTACACTAGAACCGGATGTAATCCCTAAAATATTCGGATTGGCTAATGGGTTACGTAGGATCGTTTGAAAAATATAACCTGCGACACCAAAGGCAAATCCTGAAAAAAGACCAGCGAGCATTCGGGGAAGTCGAATTGTATTAACAGCAAAATTCGCTCCTGCAATTTCTTCACCCATTAATGAACGAATAACCACCTTCACTGGATAAATCGTGTTCCCTAATAAGAGCATCGCACAACAAAGGATGACCGCTAATATAAGTAAGAAAGAGGTAACAATAATCCAGCGCTTCCTTCTTTGACGCATGCCTTTCATAATAAAGTTACTTTCAATCGTTTGATTTCTCATATTGACCTCACCTTCGATTTCTTAGCTAATAAGATGAGGATTGGTGCACCAATAAACGCTGTAATAATACCTACTTCAAGTTCTCCAGGACTGCCAATCAGTCTGCCGGCCACATCAGAAATGGTTAAAATAATCGCACCTGCCAATGCGGACATAGGAATTAAAAAGCGTAGGTCTGGTCCAATGATAAAACGCATCGCATGTGTTGCCAAGAGGCCGATAAAACCAATTGGACCTGCTAAAGCAGTCGTTACCCCACATAAAATAACTCCTGCGAAAATCGCAAATACGCGTAGCACACCCGGTCGCACACCAAGACCCGTTGCAACATCATCACCTAATGCCAATGCATTAAGTGCTGGTGCTGATACAAATGCAATAATCACTCCAAATAATAAAAATGGAATGAAAATAGTAATGGAATCCCATGATCCTGAGCCGACACTTCCTACTTGCCAAAATCTAAATTGATCCATCGCATATGAACTTGGAATCATAATTGCCGTTACAAGTGAAGAAAGAGCTGCACTAGTTGCAGCTCCAGCTAAGACTAATTTAATTGGCGTGGCGCCACCACGCCCCATCGAACCTATTCCAAATACGAAGACTGCAGTTAATGCAGCTCCGATTAAAGCTAACCAAATATACTGACCTGCTGTAGTAATATTGAAAAATGTAATTCCAGTTACTACAAACAAGGATGCACCTGTATTCACACCTAAAATACTCGGATCAGCTAATGGGTTGCGAGTCACCGTTTGCATAAGTACACCCGCAATTCCTAATGCCACACCACAGCACAAACTAAAAACCGTGCGCGAAATGCGCTTTTGCACTACGTTTGCCCCATAGGAATCTTGGTTTTGATAAAATAACCCATCGATTAATTCTTGGAAACTGACCACTCTTGCTCCTAATACAAGGGAAGCAATGATTGTGATGATTAATAGGATAAGTCCCATCACTAAAATGAGTGAAAAATGCTTTGGTGCATGTAAATTCAGTTGCTCTTTTTTAGAATAAGAGGAGGAATTACTTTTCGATTTTATCAATTGCTCCACCAATTAATTCTAAATATTCATCAATTGTGTAGGCAATTGAAAGTGGGTTTGGCGTTCCTGCTGCTACTAATGGCGTCTCACTTGTAATAAACGCCACAGAACCTCTTTCAACTGCTGGAATTTTTCCTAGTAAAGGATCTGCTTTAATTGTTTCGTAAAGTGCGTCATCCCCGTAACCAACAATTAAATCTGCATCGAATAAAGCTTCAACATTTTCAGCACTTAATTTTAAAGAGTAGCTTGCTGGATCTGTAATTTGTTCAAGAACGCTTTCTGGATAAGTCATACCTAACTCTTCTAAAAACGCTCCACGTGAATCAACTGGTGTATAAATATGCAATTGCGATAAATCTTGCGCAGAGAAGTTGACCCACACTACTTTTTTACCTTCAATCTGAGGGTAAGCGCTTAATTTTTCTGCAATAAGGTTTTCAGTATCTTTAATTAATTGCTCACCTTCTTCTTTCATGCCCATACCTGTAGCATCAAGTTCAACTGTCTCACGCCATGAAGAAGTCCATGCTGAAGTTGGATAAGCAACAACAGGAGCAATTTGACTTAACGTTTCATAATCTTCTGCTGTAATACCAGAGTATGCAGCGAGAATGACATCTGGATTTGCATCTGAAATGGCTTCAAAATCTAAACCATCTGTATCTTGGAAAACATTTGGATCTGTTACTCCTAGTTCATCTAACTTTTCTTTTGTCCATGGCAATAAACCGCTATCATCTTGAACACCAAAGTTTGCAGCTGAAAAACCGACTGGCACGACACCAAGAGCTAAAGCAACATCTTGATTCCCCCATTGAATCGTAACAACTCGTTCAGGTTTCTTTTCAATAACCGTCTCACCTAAAGCATGTGTAATCGTAATTGGGTATTGAGAATCTGCTTCCGTGTTTGTTTCTGTTTCTGTTTCTGTGTCTTTTTCTTCTGCTTCTTCTTTTTTTGAATCACTTGAACAGCCTACTAATGCGAAAGCAGCGATAATCGCAAGCATGAACATTAGAACGAATGATTTTTTGTTTTTCATATATATCCCCTACCCTTCTGAATTCCCACTAAATGGATAAATAACTACAAATCCCACTTAAACAATAATGATATTCATTCTCAAACAATATAATTCATCTTAAACTCGATGTCAACAAACATTCTATGAATTTTTAATTATATGAAGATATTAAACTATGACTTCCTACTTTCATCCGGACTACATTATGTTCATTAATAACCTTTTCCTTTGTAATTTCCATCGTTCATAAGTCTTCCTTAGCTCCCTTATATAAATAGAAATACCTCTTCAGATGCTATTCAGATCCAAAGAGGTATTTCTGTGTTACTTTCAATTTATTCTTTTTCGACAATTAGAAAAAAGGAGATAAAACACAAAATCACGGTTGTGGCAACCGTATGAAGTAACCTAGTTGCCCTCATTTATGATTATATTGGACAATAAACAAATATATTCGCCATTCTCATTGAGTTATTGGACAAAAATTTATTATATTCGCCGTACTCTTCGATTTATTGGACAAAACATAGCTTATATTCGTCAATCAATCATTTTTCATTATCCTCTTCATGACCCTTATAAAATCGGAGAAAGCAAACGGGAGATTCCCTCTTTAAATTTAATCATAATGGTTCTTTCATTATATTTTTCTTGTGTAAGTTCTGTACTTAATTTGCTATCCTCAGCGAACATATCATGAAGCTGCTCCGCAATATTCTCATCAAATACGATAGCATTTACTTCGAAATTCAATCTAAAGCTTCGAGAATCGATATTCATCGTCCCTACGGATGCAACTTCCTTATCCACTACAATCGTTTTAGCATGCAAGAAACCATTTTCATATAAAAGGACTTTGGCTCCATAAGCTAGTAAATCTCCTGCATATGCCCAAGTAGCCCAGTAAACAAAAGGGTGATCCGGCTTATTCGGGATCATAATTTGCAAATCAACGCCTGATAATAGAGCAATTTTGCAGGCATCCATAAAACTCGAATCTGGGATAAAATAAGGTGTTTGAATAGATACACTATGTTTGGCAGATAGGATTAGCTTAATATACATATTCTTTAAGTGCTCCGTTTCAGAATTCGGGCCACTTGAAATAATTTGGACTGGAATATTGCCAAGGCGTTTTTTTATTTGAAACGAAAACTCTTCATGAATCCCCTGTTGATGCTTGCCTGCCTGATGCCAGTCTAGAATAAATCTCCCTTGAATATGATTAATTGCTTGTCCCTTAATTTTAAAATGTGTATCACGCCAATAACCGAATTTCTTCGCCTTGCCAAGATACTCGTCCCCGACATTAAACCCACCAATATATGCAATCTCCCCATCAATGATACAAAGCTTTCGATGATTTCTATTGTTTATGCGAAAATTCACTGGCCTAAATAAGGATGGGAAGAAAACCTCCACCTCTCCACCTGCTAACCGTAAATCTTTAAAGAACTTTGGTGATAGTTTCTTTGAGCCCACTTCATCATAGAGAAGTCTTACTTTCACTCCTTCTTTTGCTTTTTTCGTTAACTCATCTCTTAACTTTCTTCCAAGGTCATCGGGTTGAATAATATAATATTGGATATTAATTTCCTTTTTTGCAGATTTAATATCCGCAAATAAACTGGCGAACTTCTCATGCCCATCATTAAAGATCGCTATTTCATTATCATTTGATAAAAGACCATGGGATGATTTTACATTCATCCAAATCAAATCAGCATATTTCTTTAACAAAGGAGATTGACTTTCCTCCTCATCCCTTAAAGTTGCTAATTGCTTATCCACTTCTGATTGAAGAAATTCACTTTCTTCTTTAGAAAGATGATAGAAGTTTTTCTGTTTGAGTTTACGCCCAAGAAAAATATAAATTAAAAATCCTAAAATAGGAATAAAAAATAATACTAATAGCCAAGCCCATGTATGGCCAATATCCCTTCTTTCATAAAAGATAACCCCTGCTGAAAGAATGATATTGATAATGGTTATAGTTGATAAGATAAATGTAATTACATTCCCAGCTTCCATCTTCGATATCCTTCTTTTCTCTTATTTTCTTTTCATTGCTTAGTGAGCATACATACAATCCTCTCACTCCTGAGGCGGCAGAGCCGTACCACATGCTAACCTCTTAAATATTCCATTTAATCAATCTATTTTAACGTAAGTTCATTACAGCAATCAATCATCCCTTCCTTATTGAGGACACTTTAATTACTATTTCATAAGGTAAGTGGTGCCTTGATTATGCATCACTTTAGTCAATAACTATTTTAGGTAATGGTTTTCTCTTTGTATTCGTTCCTATTCATTGAAACATGTGTGGATTAACTGCTTGAATAATTGATCGTGGTGGACATACTGCTGGGGACTTCACGGGTTAACATTGATAGTGACATTTTAACCTCCCCTTCTTAAGTAATTAAGAGGAGTATCCATGGTTGTTTATCTACTTCTATTATACAATAAATCACAATTAACAAACGAATGTTCCTGTTTTTGCAAGAAATACCCTATTAAAATATGTAACAGTATGTACAAGTGCATAAACAATACACCTGTACATACTATTTCCCTTTACGTTTTATTGCCTAAAAATTAATGATGGCAGAAGAACCGCCCTCTGCTTCTAAGACTGTTAATTAGAGAGACGAGTACCATTTACTCGCAGCGTCTACTTCTGTTGCTGTTAATTGGTGACCTCTATTTTCCCAATGAAGCGTTACTTCTGCATTTGCCTTTTCTAATAATGATTGCAATTCAGTTGATTCTGTCGGTGGGCAAATTGGATCGTTTGTACCAGCTGCAATAAATACTGATTTTCCGGTCAAATCAGGTAACTCCACTCCTCGTCTTGGCACCATTGGATGGTGAAGGATTGCCCCCTTTAATGCCGATTGATAATGAAATAATAAACTTGCAGCTATATTGGCTCCATTTGAATAACCAATTGCCATGATATTATCTCGGTCGAATTCATACTGCTCTGCTGCTTCATTCAAAAATTCATTTAATTCTTTTGTTCGAAAAATAAGGTCTTCTTCATCAAACACGCCTTCAGCTAATCTTCTAAAAAATCGAGGCATCCCATTTTCTAATACATTCCCACGAACGCTTAATACATTTGCCTCCCCATCAACCATTCCTGCAAGCGGCAGCAAATCTAATTCATCGCCTCCTGTCCCATGAAGCATTAATAACGTTGGTTTAGTTGAATCTTTTCCCTTATTGAATAGATGTTTCATTATTTATCTCCTCCTAAGTCAGGGAATTAAGGTAAAGTTCTTCTTCATTCCCATCTTTTTAACTTTAGCTTTTCAATACATTCATCGATCATTTCATAGTTTTCCTATAAGATCGTAACAAATTCACTACCCGCGAATTGTCTCTAATTAAAATATCTTGAATTTGAGATAATAATAAAATAAATAACTACATCTGTCAATATCATATTTATTGTTTAAATCCTTCTAGATGGAAAATAAATATACGCTAAAGCATTTAATATATTGCTTTATAATAAAATATCCTCCTAAAAATCAACAACATATTTTTAGGAGGGTAGCAAAATGAAAGGTGAGCATCTATTAAGTTAGTATTCTCATAATCATGACAAATAATATTTTATTGCAGCAGATTGATAACTAAAAAGACTATATAATTTAACCAAATTAAAACAGCGGCCATTTCCAACATAACAATACGACTACTCAGTTGACGTTTTTCTAAAACAACTGAGATCACCCAGCAATATCTCGCTTATTATAACCAGTAAAGCCAATTACAGATAACCCAATGGCAATCAACGTTAAAACTCCCATTGTCATAACATTCATGTCATCTATTGGGATTTGTGGAATATAGCTAAATACCGACAAGTTATTCATCCATACGGGAAAGTCGAGCAAATCGCCAAGATAGACAACAACGAAACAATAAACAACATAAAGCCAAACAACACCAGTAAGCTTTGGAACAGCCCCAACCAATAAAATTGTTAATGCAACGACCACCCATATCGCTGGTAAATAAACATAAGCAGATGAGAAAGTAGTCACAAATGATAATGGCTCATCCATTACCGAACCACTAACCGACCATAACCCTAGTGCAACTAGTGATTGCATAATAAAACTTACAACAACCGCTAGGAAGAAATGACTCCCTAACACACGCGTTCGAGAAACTGCACGACTATAAAAGTTCTCTGTGAGATTCTTTGTTTCTTCCCCTTTTAACTTTAATATAACCATTACTGCTGGGATAAGACTGATTAAAGACATAATCGCCATTAATAGCGTTAAAAACTGCTCAGTCAGTGAATAATCTGACTCTGCTTCTATAAATGCTTCCATAAATTCAATGTCTGCAAAATACGCTTCTAAATCACCCAAGATCGCACCAAAAGAACTACTTAATAGAAACAAACCAATTGCCCATGCGATTATATTCGTACGTTGTAATCGAAAAGTAAGGCCGAGTGATGTTTGTAAAAAGGCTGAAGCATTTTTCCTTCCTTTTCTTGCTGCTATGAAGCCAGACCCTAAATCACGAATGGACTGTAAATAAAAAGCGACAAATCCAACTACTAGTGCAAAGACAAATGAGACGATAACTGGCCACCAATCATTCCCTGCAAATACGCCTGTTCTGACCGTCCAGCCAAGTGGTGAAAGCCATGACAATGCTTCACTGCTTACATCTCCAATGGCACGTATAAGGTAAGCAATAATTAAAGCCATAAAAGAAAACATCGTCGTTCCTCTTGATGTTTCTGAAGCTTGCGCAAAAATGGCTGTTAAGGCAGCAAACACAAGACCTGTTGCACCTAGGATGGCACCATATAAGAAAGAACCTTCTACTCCTATGCCTTCTATCCCTAGAGAAGCCAAACCAACCCCTATTAAAACAGCAAGTAAAATATTTGTAGATACAATCACAATCATCGCTGCACTCGCATACGACAAACGGCCAACAGAAAGAGCTCGAATCATTTCAATACGGCCATCTTCCTCATCTGCACGCGTTGTCCGTCCTACAAGTAAAATACTCATGATTCCTACCGCAATGGCTGTAAAGAGTAGCATTTCATTGGCAAACATCGCACCAACAGAGTTTACATATTCATCGATTTCATAGCCTGGTCCAAGCATGGCGATCATCGCCGGATTATCCATTGTGAAAGAAGCAGCCTGCCTTGATTGTTCATCTTTATAAATACTTGGATATGCCGCAGCGACAGACAAGGTGATGACAGTCAAGCTAATTAACCAGACAAGGATTTTAAATCGTTGCTGTCTAAAAATGAACCGTGTTAATGTCTTCGTCCCTTTAAAATATTGCGTACCCATTACAAAGATCCCTCCACTCTAGATTTAGAGTGCTCTGCTCCTTGATAATGTCGCATAAATAAATCTTCTAATTTTGGTGGGGCACTTTCTAATTTCAAGATGCCAAACTCTGAGATGTAACGAATGACAGCATCCATTTCCTCTGTATCCACTTGGAATGTGAGCGCTGAATCGTTCTTTTCTATATTATGAATACCTTTCCGTTCTTTTAGTGAAGGAATTGGTTCTTTCGTTTCAATCGTTAAATTCGTACGAGTTAAGTGACGTAATTCATCTAAAGTACCTGTTTCAATCATTTTCCCTTGACGGATAATCCCGACTCGATCACATAACTTTTCTACCTCTGATAAAATATGACTGGATAAGAGTACACTTTTACCCGCTCTTTTCGCTTCTAGTACACATTCCTGGAAGATGTGTTCCATCAACGGATCCAGTCCTGATGTCGGCTCATCCAAAATAAACAGATCAGCATCTGAAGCAAATGCAGCGATTAACGCAACCTTTTGTCGATTCCCTTTCGAATATGTCCTGCTCTTTTTCGTTGGATCAAAATTGAATCTCTCGATTAATTCTTCACGCTTTCTGTAATTTGTACTTCCATTCATTTTCATGAAAAGGTCAATCACTTCGCCCCCAGATAAAGTCGGCCATAGATTTACATCACCAGGCACGTAAGCAATCCGCTTATGAATATCAACCGCATCCGACCATACATCTTTCCCAAAAATCTTTGCCTCTCCTTGTGTCGCCTTTAACATGCCAAGTAATATTCGAATCGTCGTTGATTTCCCTGCCCCGTTCGGCCCAATGAAACCATACACTTCCCCTTCATTTACTTCCATATTTACACCATCTAAGGCAGTAAACTTACCGAATTTTTTTGTTAAATGGGTTGCTTTTAAAATTGTCATTTATCTTTCTCCTCCTTTATTTATGAAATATTTTTATCTATATAGTTCATAATATACAAAAGTTGATTCATCTTCAATAGTTTATGAACTATTTTTATTGTTCTATTACATTTTTTTTATTAAACTAACTATGAGGTGAAAGAAATGGATGGTTTTGAAAAACGTAGGGAGCAAAAGAAAAAGGATATATTAACAGCTGCATTAGCCTTATTTATGGAATACGGAATTCAAAAGGTATCCATTGCAGAAATAGCAAAAAAGGCAAGTGTATCTCAAGTTACCATCTATAATTATTTTGAAAGCAAAGATAATTTAGCCCAGTTCGTTTTTAAATTTTATGTCGATAAAGTATGGGATGAACAAAAAAAGTTCCTAGAGAGCGACCTTCCTTTTAATGAAAAAATAACAAAACTGATGTTTGAAAAAGGCGCCATTATCAATCAAATAAGTGAAAAGTTTCTACAGGATTTTATGAAGGATTATGCCAGTGGACAAAGCTATGTTGAAGAATTATATATAAATGAAGCCCTCCCGCTCTTTATCGAGTTTTTTAATAATGGAAGAGAACAAGGATATATTGATTCATCCATATCGAATGAAGCCATTTTATTATATTTACAGATGTTTCAAGAATATATGCAACGTGAACACTTTGCCCAAATGACCATTCCAATAGCAGAGGAGTTAACAAAGCTTTTCTTTTACGGTATAGCTGGAAAAAGTGAATAAAAAGTCTGTCACATGCCAGCGTTGATTACTTATTTGGATAAAAAATGAATATATTGGACGTTTTCTTTGATTTATTGGACAAAAAACAAATATATTCGCCGTCATCATTATTATATTGGACAAAACGATAAGAATATTCGCCATTCGCATATAACTGCCTATACAAAGAAAAGGGAACGCCCCCAATTGGGTACGTTCCCTTTGTGCTGTTCTTTATGATTCTTTCAATACCGGTTTTCCCGCTTCAATTAAACCTTTATTTCGGCCTAATAGAATCGCTAATACAATAATAAATACACCAGTCCCCATGAGCAGCCATTCAATTCGAATAAAATCTGCGATGGGACCAAATATAAGCATTCCGAGCGGCATCATCGAGGTAGAAATCATGCCCATGACGCCAAAGACTCTTCCTAAATAGGCTTCTTCTACTTTCTCCTGTAACAGTACCGTGCCTGGTGTACTAAATATAGGCATAGCTACTCCGAATAAGCCCATGAAGGCTAAATAAATCCAAAAAAGCGGAACGATACCAAGGGCAAGTGTGCAGACACCCATAATCACACTTGCAAAAGCCATCGTTTTGACTTTATTTTGAAAGCCACCCCAAGAGGCGATTATCCCCCCACCAACCATCATGCCAATAGAAAAGGCGATCTCAATTGCAGATAATCGCCACACATCATCACCAAAGCTGCGTGTAACCTGTAGCGGCGTCAAAAATGATGCTGGTGCCATTAAAACAAAGAATACGGCAAAGAATAGAAAGAATTTTTTCAGAAAATCATGGGAATTTACATATTGTAACCCTTGTTTAAAGTCACTAAAGTAGCTTGTAGTTTGTTTTTCTGCTGCCTTCTCATGTACTGATATTTTCAAGAAGGCAAGTAAAGTAATAATGGCAATGGCTGCTGTAATCACATCGATAAAAAAGATGATTTCAATCGAAGTCACAGCTAATAATGCTGCACTGACCATTGGAGAAACGAACATAATAACAGCTTGAATGCTTCCATTTGCTCCATTCACCTTAGTCAGCTTATCCTTGGGGACAATTTGCGGTAAAATTGCACCGACAGCTGGCATCTGAATGCCTGTTCCAAAAGCCCGAACTGCTGCCATCACAAAAAGCAACCAAATCGCATCAAATCCCATTATAAAGAGAATAGCAAGAACAAGAGTAGCAATTGCTATTAGACTATCTGCTAGAATAATTAACATTTTCCGATTATAACGATCTGCCCAAACCCCTGCAATCGGAGATAAAATAAAAGTCGGAATAAACCCACATATAATATACAAGGTCATCATCAAACCTGATTCTGTCGTGAGCGTAATATGCCACATAATGGCGTATTGAACTAAAGACGAACCAAAAAGTGAAATGGTTTGACTTGTTAAAAACAAAATAATATTCTTTAACCAATTCTCCTTAAGATTGTTAGTTACTGCATTCATTCACTCAACCACTCATTTCTATTCGTTTTTTATATTTCCCTTACAATCACGATCATGATACCTACCCTTTTAAAGACAACAACAAAAGCGCAGGCGCCTTGATCATCGCCGTACAAACTGGAAGGACTGCGACTGAGATAAAGGAAACACGGTGAGCGATAGCGAACCGATGTTGACTTATCGTAGGGAGTAGTACTGAAGTTTGATAGGCGATAGGCGCCGAAGCTGGACTTAAATGAAACTATTCTCATTTTATACACAACATGCGATTATATCATTTCTCTAAATACAAAAAAGAGGGAAACTCCTCCCTCTCTTTAAAATAACCGTCAAATAAAGGTTTCCTTAAAAATAGACAGACCAATCCCGTGGCTCTGAACATAGGCAGAGCTCTCAAACGTATTTAATTACCGTGTGAAAATTGGGAAGCGTAATTTCATTGATGCTGTCAAAGGGAAAACCTCCATTTCTTTATAGATGGGAATATAATAGCAAATGTGTGCCATTCCTACAAGGGGGCAAAAACAGATCGATGCATTTTATCCACTAAGGGAACCGATATAAAATTAGCTGCATTATCTTAGAATATATGTAAATCAGTGGGATAAACTCTTCTTTTCAAAACACTCGTTGTTACTTTTTTTAAGAAAATGATCGCATTTGACACCCCTATTATAGGTAAATGCAGAAAGAGTGAAGTTTATGCATAAAAATGACCTCGGGTACCAATCCGCTTATTATGTTAGCTTAGGAACGAATCTAGATCAAACGAGACTAAATGTAGGGATTCACAGCTCTACGAATGTGACTGCTTTCAACCAAGAAACTGTTTTTAAGGTTATTCTTGAAGTAAATCCAAACTATGTTATAAGTTTATATTGATTTTGAGGAAAACAAAGGGAAATCCATAACCATAAAGAATTTCCCAATCATACTATTCAAATTCTTTGTTTTTAATGATTCGAAATAGATTCATTTAAACTGAGCATTTTTCCGATTAGGATATTTTGTACAAAAGGTAGGTTCCCATTAAGGATGGCTTCAATTGTTTCTTCTGTCATTTCAGCCCCATCTTTACTAACCGCTATGACTGCAACTCCAGAAATACGACTATTTGCCGATAGTTCACCTATTCCAACTTGAGTAATGAGAGCATCTTGAATATATGATGGAAAACCGAATGTGAAATAGTAATTTTCGTCTGAATGATTGATCATTTCATAATCAAGTTCCAGTTGAATTCGATCATCGGATTCAGTTATTTCACTGTGAGATTTTATTATTTCATAGGCTGTTTTCTCATTACAGGCAGTCAGAATCATACAGATTAAAAGAATAAACGATAATAGTAATAAATTTATTCCTTTCAATAGATCCCCTCCATCTATTCATCCAACTCCCGCGTTAAACGAATCATATCTCTGCACCATATCCCATTTTCAAAAATCTGATTCTCATAGTTTCGTATGAAATAGTCTTGATCAATACTAGTCAGCCTAAATCCGCATTTTTGATAAAGTGCTAATTGCCCTATACTTGAATTTCCCGTTCCAACCTCGATTGTTTTATACCCCTTTTCTTTCGATCGTTGTACCGCATCCATTATTAGCTGCTTCCCAATCCCTTTGCCTTGTTCACACTTAGATACAGCAATATTCACTAATTCCACCGTTGCTGGCCTTGTTGACAGCAGAACATAAACACCTATGATTTCTTTCTTTTTTTCGGCAACATAACATTCGCCCCGGTTTAAATATTCCTCTATCATTTTTTGAGATGGATCGGCCAATAACAATAAATCAATTGGAAATCCTTCATTCAATTTTCTAACCTTCATTTTTTCTCCTTCCCAAATACCATGATTAACTATTTTAATTAACATCCCCTAAGTACACGGGGGTTTGCTTACCTGCAATGTAGTCTAATAAATATTCACGCATTGATTGAGGATAAACCCTAAAATTCAACAACTCTGATAAAGGCAGCCATTCAACGCCAATTTGTCCATCATCCGGTACAGTCCCATTCCCTATCTCTTTGCTTCCTTCTATCACCTTGCACAAAAACATATATTCTGTTTGATGTATTGCTGAATCAAATGCAAAATGCTCATGATTTTTTCCAATATATTCTCGAATAAATAGCAAATCACCAATTTCTACGTCAGCATTAATCTCTTCAATACATTCTCTTTTTAACGTTTCGTGAAGATTTTCTCCATGCTCTTGACCGCCGCCAGGTAATATAAAATAGTAGCCTTCTTTATCTTGTTTTTTAATCGCTAACAGCTTATTCTCTTGAACAATAAGAGCCTTTGCTGAGTTCCTAATCGCCATTTTAACCATCCTCCTAAAACTTTTCTTTTCTCTATCTTATAATAGACGCCAAATAAAAAGGCAAAATCCCCTAACAATTCACGTTAAAAAATTTGCCTTATATTTATTCGCTCTATTTATTTCTAAAATAGGAATGGCACCCATTTAATATTAAAACAAGTTTCCCGCTAAGAGCCAATCTTGCTCAAAGCTTGATTAACGAACCCTTTATGACTTTCTTGCATTTATTAAAATAACCTTGACTGCTAGCCTACCCGTTCTTCGGGTTATCACCAATTAATCCGAACAAAAACATTTGAGAAAAAGCGTATACTTTATACGTTTTTGATACAACTGAAGGAATTGTCAAATCGTGATCTAAATAAGTATTTAGAATTAACTGCGTGAATTCCTTTTGATCTGTTAATGCATATTCCTGTAATTGTTTGACAAATTCCTTGCTTACCTTTTCCCTTCCACCAAGATCTTGTTGTAATCGGTATCCCGCCCTATATAGTTCAGCAGCTAAATCTTCATCAGATTTTTGGTGTTCAGCTACATAATTCGAAATCCAATCACGCATAAGGGACGACGTATCTTTATTATTTTCCTTTGCAATCTGTTGAAAACTTTCTTTTAAATTTTTTGATATACGTATTTGCAAATTCGCATCCATTTTCAAATTCTCCCTTCGTTTGAATAATTAAATTCTACTACATGCGTATACACAACGTCAATACATTGTAATTACACTTATGATAATTAAGATCATAAAACATCTAATTTTCCCATCATCCATCACCCGCATGTATAAGGCATCCGTTAACAACCTCTTATTGTATAAAAGAAAAGGACTGAATCCGAAATGGATCAGTCCAAATTACTTTATTATTACATATAACCTTGAATAAAAATTAATGAAAAATCAATTTGCCAATTGCCATTTGCACGGTGAGCTGTCTATGCAAACTCACACACTCAACGAGCCTCGGAAACCTCTAGCACCATAGTACGAGTCCGCTCCGTTATGATACACAAAGACGTATCCAAAGCGAAAATCACAAAAAAGGGCACCGCCAAGTTCTCTGACTTCAGAAGGGGTTTGCACCCAGCTTGATGTTTTCTTATCGAAATTCTCAAGCTTCTGCAAGTCTCGGTATTGCTTTTCTGTTAACATTTCAATCCCCATCGCAGTTGCCATGTCAACTGCACTATTTTCTGGTTTGTTTTTCTTCCTTGCCTCCAGTGCTTCACGGTCATAGCAAACACTTCTGCGGCCTTTCGGACTTTCCGCTGAACAATCACAAAAAGTATATTCATCTTTTTTTTCATCATAATGAATAACATCTGGTTCACCATCGGTTACTTCCATTTCATTAAGCGACCAGAGTTTATCACGATTAGCCTCTAGCTTCGCTTGGACTTTAGTCCATTCAAGCCCTTGATGGCGGTGCATATTTTTCTCAAAACGGCCCTTCAACACATTAAGCAATTCTTCGCATTGCTCCGATGATAGTTCACTTTTCACACTTCTTGTCATGCAAGTTTCCCCCTTATTGTTTTTACTTATATTCATTTAAGTATGTCTAGATAGTTAGACTATTATAATTAATTATTAATCAATTTCAATTCCTCTTGCAAGTTTGTCCTTATTTAGCCTACTACTTTTTAAAATTAGATCATTCATCATAACCAAGTATAAGTGAATGAAGAATTTTTACTGTAACCTATATTCTGTATGATACATTAATATATAAGCAAGCTTGTATTGAGAAAGTTGAATAGCAGGGGGGGAATGCATTTGAGCATAAAGTATATGGGATACAATGAAATACCTAATATGGAGGCATTAGATGGCATAATAAGTCTCCATCAGCGGATTTTTGGTGAATCGAATGACTTGGCAGGCAGAATGATGGAAAAACCAAAATTGCGATTGGATATAGCAATGGATGGAGAAAAGGTCATTGGATATAAGATCGGATATGCCCTTAATCGTGAGCAGTTTTATAGTTGGTTAGGAGGAGTGGATCCCGATTATAGAAATACAGGAATTGCCTCCAATCTAATGGATCAACAGCATCAATATTTAATGGAAAGTGGCTACAAAGCCGTTCAAACACGGACGAAAAACAAGTGGCGAAGTATGCTCATTTTAAATATTAAATGTGGATTCGATATAATTGGGACTTTCACTGATAACGAAGGAGAGCCTAAAATCATTCTTGAAAAAAAGCTTGCTGACTAATATATCGAGAGAGGAAAATTGCTCAGATGCCCGAGCAATTTTCCTTTCGATATGCACCATCAAAATCCATTTCTTCGACTAAATCAAGCTTGAATGAACCCTTCCTCTAAAGCATTTTGCAAAAAGGGACTTGGCTCACCAACACTATACAGCTGCAAATCATGCATCGCTCTCGTACAGGCCGTATAGAAAACCCTACGCAGGCTCTCATCCCCATATACATGCGCTGATGCATCATAAATGATAACCGCATCGAATTCAATGCCCTTAGATAAATAAGTCGGTATGACGACAACCCCTTGCTCATATTCAATCGAGCTGCTCTTTAGGAGTTTAATTTCATCAATGCTAGACAAAGCTTCATAAGCACGTAAGCTTTCCTCAGCAGATTTACATATAATCGCAATACTATGGTAGCCATTGCCTCGTAAATCTGCTACTTTAGAAGCTATATAACTATGCAGTTCTTCGTGATTGACTAATTGTTTCAGCGATGGTCGATCACCTTCGCGTTCAAAAGGAATAATCCTTTCCCCATTCGGAACAAGTCTTCGAGTAAATTCGATGATTGGTTTTGTCGATCGGTAGCTCCTTGCTATATTAATTACTTCCGTATCCTCTGGACCGTAAAGATTGGTAAGGGTGTTGAAATCAACCATTTCGCTCGCATGGGCGAATATCGCCTGATTAAAATCGCCGAGCACCGTCATCCTTGCCGCAGGAAACAAACGCTTCAAAAATTCAAATTGAAAGGGGGAATAATCCTGTGCCTCATCAACAACGAGATGTTTAATTGCGCTGTTCGTCTGAAAACCTTGAATTAGCTCTTTCAAAAATAAAAATGGCGTAGCATCTTCATAAAATAAGATATCTTTATCCAGCATTTCCTGTGTCAACTGACAAATAGTCGATAATGAAGTAGGCACCTCCCCTTCAATCCACTGTTTCATCTGTTTGGGATCAGCAAAAAGCTGTTTGTACATCCCCTTTATATCCACAAAACGAAACACCCGAATTTGTTTTCGAAGCGGCTTCCATTTCTGCTGAACAATCAATCTGGCAAGTGCATCATGTTCGACTTCATAGTCCGCCATCGTTTCTTCATTAAAGCCCCGCTTTTCCGCTAGGTAGCGATGTGCCTTATGGTAAGCATCGTTGCTTAGAAGCTCAATTTCCTCCTGCACCCACGGCTTCATCCATTCAGTCCTTTTAACCTCGCTCATTTTCTTAAGGAGCCAATCCTTCAATTTCTCAAGTCTATTATGGAATCGTAGTGATGTATCATGACTGTAGAATCTTTCTTCCATTTGTTGTGCAGTAACGATCGGTTTCCCTCTAAAGTGAATGTCCTTAAATTGCATGCCTGATGTTTCTAATGACTTTCCATATGCTTGAATCGCCTCAAAAAAATGTGTAGATGCCTTAAATCGAATACTCGCAACCCTTGACCTATACGAAGGAGTATTGTCCGCAGTTAAAACATATTCCAATTGCTCAAATGGATTTTCAACTTGAAACTTTTTACTTAGTCGATGGTCCAAGTATTCTTGAAAAGTAACCTGTTGCATATTCTCTTCACCAAGTTCAGGCAGCACATTCGACACATAGCTATTAAACATCGTATTAGGCGAAAAAAGAATAATTTGATCCGCATTCAGACGACCTCGATATTTATAAAGCAAAAAGGCAATTCGCTGCATTGCAGCCGATGTCTTGCCACTTCCGGCTGCACCGTGAACAATGAGCAGTCTTCCATGATCATGGCGAATAATCCTGTTCTGCTCCTGTTGAATAGTCGCTACAATATTGTGCATCTTTTTGTCGGTCCCTTTGCCCAGTACCTGCTGTAAAATCTCGTCACCGATCGTGAGACTCGTATCAAACATCGATTGTAGAACGCCTTTACGGATTAAATATTGCCACTTTTTCTCCAGTGAGCCTTGGATTATGCCTCCAGGTGTTTCATATTTTGCCGGACCAGGCTGATAATCGTAATAAACACTTGAGATAGGAGCTCTCCAATCGTAAATCAGGAAGTTTTCTCCGTCAGAGTCACTAAGTGAAGAAATACCAATATAAATTTTTTCCTGCATTGAAGTACCTTCTTCAATAAAATCAATCCGACCAAAATAAGGAATCTCCTGCATGCGGCGCAAAGTGGACAAACGTTTGGAAGCATATCTATGGCTGCTTTGACTTACAGATAGCGCTTGAGCCTCTTGCCGCAGGCCGATAATGGTTTCAAGATAATCATCAAAGGTATCTGTATTCACCTTTACTTCATCCCAAAAGTGCCTGCGGATTTGAACCACTTCATTCTTACGTCTGCTCGTTTCTTCTTCCAATCTGTTGATATCCTTCGTAATGGTTTCCATTACACAGTCTACTCGTTTTTGCTCCTGATGAAGCTCCGAATTCATAGAAACACCCCTTAAAAAAAAATTTATAAAAAGGTTGACTAACACACCAATTACACTGTATACTTAAATTAGGGATAATATATTTATTTTTAACTATACAGTGTATAACTATATAAATTTACCACAGGATCATCTTTTTTTCAATATGTTGGACTTCTTTTTATGAATGTCATTACATGAATGATTCTTCTATTTCAACAAAGAATCTACAGATTTCTTTTACCGTCCCATTCATACTTCACTCAATTTAATAATCCTTATTTTTAATATAAAAGAGTAGTATTTAACGTTTTTAGCGTAAATACTACTCTTTTTCGTATGGTATACATTCCCTCAAAAAATATTGAGCAACCTTTTTAGTTAATAATTCTAGCATGAACCTAATATAGCCTTTAATCCAGAAACGCTAAAATCACATGTAAAGGACTAAATACATTATTCTTTAAAAGATAAGCCTTTTTCTTCTAATGAAGCTCTCAAAGTCGGTAAGGAAGCTGGTCCAACCCCGTGTAATTTTAAAATTTCCCTTTCTGTGTACTTTGATAGTTTTTGTAAGCTGTCAATTCCTTCGTGATTCAAAGCATTTCTAGCTGGCGAACTAAGTTTTGAAAGGAATCCGCTTTTCGGCTTATTTTCTTTGTCACAGATAGGACAACTTCGACAATCGCTGCTTTTATAATACTCATGCCCTCTCTCACAAACCCTTAA
This sequence comes from Cytobacillus eiseniae, assembly GCF_017874625.1. Taxonomy (GTDB): domain Bacteria; phylum Bacillota; class Bacilli; order Bacillales; family Cytobacillaceae; genus Cytobacillus; species Cytobacillus eiseniae. Next base: position 56,145 of record NZ_JAGIKZ010000010.1, read on the forward strand.
ACTTTTTGCTTGTACCAAGCAAATTTCCCCCTCCCAAAAACTAGACCCTATCGGTTTCGACCCAAGTTTTATAGTCATTACTTTTCAAAAACTAATTGGATATTTACGTCGTTCACTCTACTTCCGTTGAGATCTGCCAAGTTACACCATATTTATCCTTCACTTGTCCATACGAAGGGCTCCAAGGCGTTGCTTCAAGCGGTACAATTACTTCGCCTGCTTCCTTTAGCTTTCCATATACTTCTTTTGATTTTTCTACATCATTCAGAAGAATGGCAACATCTACTTGTGAACCTTGCTCATAAGGTTCTCCAGGGAAATTATCAGATAGCATAAGATGTGTATTACCGACTTTTAAATTAGCGTGTATAACTAAGTCTTTTGCTTCGTCAGGGAGAGCAAATTCTGGGTTTGGAGGCAGTTCCCCATATGTTTGAACGCCAATCACTTCAGCATCCAACACATGTTGGTAAAACTTTACAGCTTCTTGACCATTGCCATTCATTCTTAAATAAGCATGCACACCTAAAATCATCAAATACACCTCTTTTTTTAATTTTCAATATATGTAATCATCAACCAGAACATATATTCGCAATTATAACATGTGTTCCATAACCAAGAAAGCGCCATTAATAGTATTGTCCATTTTAATTATTTCTATTGAAAAACCTATCTTGGAGGAGTTGATTATTTATAGGATTTAGCATACTTCACCATCTATTCAAGACTTTTCCCGACTAATCAATTTTACATTTCGTTATTCCTTAATTTTCTTGAACAAAACCTAATTCATTGCCATCTAAATCTTTTATTGTAAACTTTCTTGTCCCGTAAGGAGTTGAAAGCAATTCTTCCATTACTTCTACTTTATCCTTTAAGTCAATCCATAGTGATTCAACATCATCCACATTGAAATTAAAACGACTGTACGAAGGATAGTTTTCGTCTTCTTGAATTGCAAATATTGCACCATTCTCACTTTCGAAATGAGCGTAATTTGGTTTTTCATGAGGCCATGTCCCAGTAACCTTTAATCCCAAAGTATTTGTGTACCATTCCACCGCACTTTCTAGATCCTTTACATTTGCCCTAACATGCTTCAATTTCGTTTTCACTTTGTCATTCCTCCATTAATTATAGATTTCAAATCGGATTAAATTCACTCCTACTTTCTAAATTATAATCTGTTAAAATCTAAAATTATTTAATTGAAATGAATTATTTAGTAAACTTTTAAAAAATACAGCTTTTATTTATTTAATTTCGCTGCTAATAACCTGATCGCTTTCCTTACTTCTGTAATATTATCATGATTATTCATTACATTTCTTGCGTGGAGCAATACTGGTCTAACTGATTCTATTGATCTTCCAAACTTGTACATCCATTCATAACGCGGGACCATCCACGTATGAAAATGATGTGTCGTATCCTCATTGTAAAAATAATAAACATGTTCAATTCCTAAGACTTCCCTTTGTGCCTCTCTAATCTTAGACAAAATATTTATGTAATCAATCCGTTCTTCTTCTGTAAGTTCATCCAAACACTTAATATGTCGCTTAGAGGCTAAAATAACTAACCCTTTGATAGGATATGCAACATCTTGATGAGCATGGAAATATTCCGTTTCTATTACTACTTCACCATCTAAATCAACCAATCCACTTATCAAAGCACAGCTTAAGCATTCCACTTCTACCACTTTTCCATTTGAAAGAGTAATCTTTCTCATCTAATCATCCTCTCATTTCATTATCCTATTCCAGCACACTAACATCTTTCCTCTTTCAGAAAAGTGCTCAATAATGATGTGAAAAAACACCTTACTGTTTTAAGCAAGGTGTTCTTTCGTTTCTGTCATCGTTAATACTGTATTAACTAATTCATCTATGGTGCCAAAGCACTTCATCACCTCAGATAGATGATAAAACGTACTTGTTGTAGCATAGTTATTTACTTCTTCATTTGGCGAGTAAAGAAAGATTCTTTTGCTATGGCCAAGTGCTATCCCCATTTCAATATGACTTCCTTTCCCAGCCGGAAGTAAGACGATCATAAAGTCAGCCTCTATTACCGCAGCTTTTTCAGCCTGACCTATTAATTTTAAATCCTCAATCGTTGATGCCTTTTGATTTCTAGTCCAATCATATGTGAGGACATGGCCTTCTTTTATTAATTGCCTGCTGACAAAACGTACATTATCTATATTATTGAAACTTGATGCAATATAAAATTTCATTATATTCCCCCAAATACTTGATGGAGTAAACACTGCTTTTTCAAAAAAGAACAGAGCTTATTCATTAGTTAGGGATAAATTCCCTTAAAGGAATTCTTCGCCTCTTTTTATAAAAAACCTTCCTAATTGAAAACATTATTAGCTTTAAAGTAAAATTTGATCATAATTACCTCCCAAACCTAAATAAATAATAAGAACCCACATTGATAAAAAATTGACCAAAACAAGTTCTTCTCAAGCATAATTCTTCATCTATATCTTTATTATTGTAATTCTGCAGCTTGCCTTCATACACGAATTGAAATTTAAATGCATCTTGAAAATCAGATGGTGCAATAAGTGATAGTGGCTTATCACAATCAAATATATCCCCTTCCTTTAGTACCGATGCAACAAACTCTGAACAAAAAAATGCCTTATTTCTATTTATTGGCTTATTAAATATGAATCCGAATAACCCTAAGAAATTATAGCGATAATGATCCTTTTGTGTTTCAATTTCAGCTATATAACGAGACATTTTTTTCATTTGATCATCTGTTACTGTAAAAGAATAGATAGCACAATCCGCTCGTTTAAATAGACCCTTCTTCACATCTTCCTTTACAAATCCACCAATAAGCGGGTTTTCAATTCTTTTTCTGCCAAAGCTATATACGTCTACTAGTTCAGAGTCGAAGGATATTGACGCATGATTATATGGCTTCCTTGTAAATAACTTGATCAACTTTGTTAAAAACGAACCTGTATCTGTTAAAAGAATATAACCCTTTTTTTCTGTCATCATCGTTCTCCTCTTCTATTTGCCGTAATAATGATTCTAGAATCAATATACATGCAAAAACATAAGAAGAACTTAATTGATTTCTTAAGAAAATCTTAAGTTTTCAAATAGAAATCAACAAATAGTTGAGAAAACTGCACAACAAAAAACTGAATCCTCAATTGAATTCAGCGTGAATTTGTATGAAACTTTAAAGTAATTAAAAGGGTTCCGTTCTTATTAAAGACATGACTAGTATCCAAAAAAGGCATCCTTTTTGATATTTCGTTTGGCAATATGATGATCCTGCAATTTAGTTGAAATCGAATCGACCATTGACTTCGGTCCTGCGATAAAGTATTTCCCATCATTCTTATGTGACGCGGCAAACTTATCAATCTCCTGATGCAGGCTTTCCCTTGAATCAACGTAAGTTACGTTAATTAATGGATGGGTAGCCATTCCATCAAGTTCAGCTTTAAAGATATATGATTGATTGCTATCCATATAAAGTAGATGGACTGGTTTCTCAAGTTTATGCCCATCCGCTTCTATTTGTTTAATGATCGACCGAAACGGGGTGATTCCAATTCCCCCTGCTATCAGAAGGGATGGACTTTGTTCCTTTAAATAAAAACCCCCTACCGGCCCACTCATACTAACTTTCATTCCTTCTTTTAATTCCAACATCGCTTTTTTAAACTCACTCGGATTCTCGCTAACCTTCATTGTTATTTGAACCTTATTCTCTGCTGGAGCAGACGCTAAAGTAAATGGTTTGGTAGGGCTTTTTACTTTTTTATGCGTAATACTAAATAAACCATGTTGTCCTGCCTTCCAAGTTAAATCCTGCTCTTTTTCAAATAGAAAGGTATATACATCCCCTGACTCTTTGAAGCTTTCTAAAAATACTAATTCTCTCTTTTTAAATATGGATAATGCATCTTGAAAAAAACTCAATGTCCCATCTCCTTTTATTACATTACTCCTGCGAATGCTTCGGATTCTTGATCGTTCAAGATGAACTTCACCCTTATCGCCAAAATGTCGAACAATCCGCTTTATCTAATATATTGAACTCGATCATTTTCCCAAGTAAGGAGAAATCAACCGGACGATCCCAAGGAATACGCACCAATTCCTTTGTGTGATCAAAGCCAGCCTTCACAATTTCATCAGCCAGTTGATTAATGCCTGCATTTTCTGGAGCAACAGCCAAATGCTTTTTGGCTACACTAAAGCCGATAATATATGTGCCGTGATCTGTAAACATCGGTTGTTTCCATTTGAATTCAGTCTTTAAATTTGGGTATTTAGTATGGACCCAAAGCAACACTTCTTCCGTTCGTTCCCTGTGTAGGGGGTTATCAATTCCTGCTAAAAAGTCTGCAAAAACTTCCATTCTAATCCCTCCTAAATTACTTATTCAGTGATGTCTCTTAAGCGAATGGTCCGGTACTATACTGAACCATCCGCTTCATACTACAAACTCATATCTGTCGTTTCACCTTACATTTCTGCTAACACTTTTGTTAGTTCCACTGCCATACTTGCCCAACCATATTTCGCCCCATTGAATGCTTGATTTTCTTGTTCAAATCCAGCATGTTCAAGATGTAAGTGGGTTGTTTCCCCCTCTTGATTTAGCGTCCATGTGACGACTGTCGTTATCGGCCCGCCAACCCATGTGTAAGATAATTTATAAGGCTTGTCCACTACTAGTACTTCACTATTAACAACTAAGCCAATTGCCTCATTACGAAACTGACATTTGTACCCGACAATTGGTTTGAAATTATTTTCCATTACCCATTGTGCAAGCGTTTCTGAGTGTGTTAAAGCATCCCATACCTTATAAATGGGACTCTTAAATTGAAAATCTAATAATAAATCTGCCATCTTCTATTCCTCCAAAATTTTTTTTAGTAATCGTGCTCTATCATTCCAAAACTCCTCGTAAAAGGACAGCCAATCCTTCACTTCCTGTAAAGGAGCTGCATTTAATCGATACCTTGTTTCTCTACCTATTTTCCGGTTCGTGACTAAATCAGCTTCTTTCAGAATGGCCAAATGTTTAGATACAGCCGTACGCCCCATTTGAAATTGAGCTGTTAATTCATGTAGAGGCAACTCATCTGAATCTGCCAACAGACGGATTAATTTACGTCTGGTCGGATCTGCAATAGCTACATACACATCACGCTCTTGATAAGTATGAGTCAAAATCCTCCCCCCTTATACAAATTGGACACTGTTCGGTGTCACTTATTATATGACACCAAACAGTGTCCAGTCAAATATAATTTTTGTTATAAATTGAATCTATACTGAACTTAATTTGTATTCTTCTAATTATTCTTTCTCATTATCCATATAAAAACTCATGGACAACTCAAGCCAAAAATAGCCTTCAAATCTTAAGGATCCTCTTTCTATAAAAGAAATAAGCACTGTAAAATGAATCCCTTATCGGATTTGAGGAATCAAAAAAACTGGACCCTCATTGGATCCAGCATGAATGTATTACTGAGTTTGCCTTGTAGCAAGTAAGCTACTTATTACACCATTTTTTTCATCAATCATTCGTATGTAGTCACAATCACGCCATCCATATTGTTGCCTGAAATCTCGAAATGGCTATGCTCCGGTACATTAATTGTCTTATTTTGCGAAATAGGATGATATGTTATTGTATACTTTTCCCCATTAATACTAGCCGTAATGTATTTTTCATCTTTAAGATAATCTACATATTCTTCTAAAGCAAAGTTCTTTTCCTTCATAATCGCACTATGCGGCAAACCAACATAACGGATATGCCATGGTTCATATTGAATGCCCGTTATATCGACCTTATCCTCAGGATATCGTAAAATAAATCCGTAATTCCAAGCATGTTGTTCAATCCACTTTCCTTCAGGTGCTTCCGCCATCATCATTTGAGTGGATCCTACATCAAGTGACAAGCCCAAATTATGTTCGCTATAGCCTGCTGGCAAGGCATAGGCTGAACCCATTTGCTGATAAAGATTATTTTGTTCTTCAAAGCTGCGAAATCCACTTGTGATAGCAAAATACTGAAGTCCATCCTTTTCAGCAGCAGCAACCATTTCTGAGAATTTATGTGCAATATCCTCAGACAAATAAATTTCATTCCCTAATAACACATACCCTTGTGCCCATTCATCATGCGCAGATAAATGGATGATATCCGATTTAATGCTCTCTTGCTGAACTGGATAATCATTATTAACTAAGAGCAAATTCCCTTGATAGATTTGTTCTTTTGTAAGCTCAATTTCTTGTGTATTACGAGAAGTCTCTCTAGCATCTATTTTATTTGATTCATACGATTGTATTTCTACTTTTGGCTCATTATAGGATGTAAAGTTTACAAAGGCTAAACCAAAGCACACAATCAAAAATAGTAAAAATCCCCACTTCTTCATTTTCTGGCTTCCTCCCTCATTTCCCTTACTTAAAAGAATAGAGAAAAGTATTTAAAAAAAGAGGAGGGTAAATATTAAATTTTTCTTAAATCCTGATCTTGATGTTCATACAATTTATTCTTTTGGTAAACGAACTTCAAAAATTGTCTGTATTAAACTGCTTTCGGCTGCAATTGACCCATTATGCTGCTCAACAATATTTTTCGCAATAAATAAACCAAGACCCGTACTGTCTGCCTGATAGGTTCGGGCTTTATCTCCTGTATAGAACATATCAAATAAATGCGGCAATTCACTTTCAGGAATGCTATTCCCATAATTCACAATCTGAACAACTACTTCATCGTCATCAACAAAGCCTTTAATATCTACAAACTGCCCATCATAGCCATAACGTATAGCGTTAGTCAGAAGATTTTCAAATACACGTGCCATCAAATCCCCATCAGCAAAAATGAGTAAATGGGGATGACTATTGATCCTAGCAATCAAATGACTTTTTTCGAAGGCAGGATATAATTCCTCGATTAATTGATTAAGCAGGTCTGTTACGTTTATTTGCTTTCTTTCAACAGGTAGCATGCCATAATTCATTCTCGTTATTTCGAATAATTCATCAATCAGCCCTTCTAACCGCTGTGATTTAGTAAAAGCAATCGTTAAATAATGTCTTACTTGCTCCTTCGTCAAGCTCTCATCTTTAAGGAGTAGATCTAAATAGCCCAAAACAGAAGTAAGAGGCGTGCGCAGATCATGAGCCAGATTTACTACTAACTGTTCTTTACTGCTTTCTGAAAAGTCGCCTTTTTGTATGGCTTCTTCTAATTTTTCACTAGCCAAATTAATTTCTTGTGCAATATGGCCAAACTCGTCTTTCGACTGGATATGAACTCGATGTTTAAAATCACCACGTGCGAGATAATGTATGCCTGTCGAGATTTCCTGAAAATAGCCAGAATAAGGCATAATAAGGCAAAAGAAAAAAAGGAACGAAAGTGATACAAATACGAGGAAAAAGAGATTAAAGTCCCCGAATTGTCCAATCAAGAGTCGAATTCTAGCCAAAGGGTCTTCAAGACGGACCATATGATGATAATAAGATTGTAGTCCTTTAAAGACTAGATACGTTAGAGTGCCAGATAAAAGCATACTTAAACCAAATAAAAACATCATCTTTGAACGAAAACTACGGATCATTTTACCCATTAAATGTATACCCAACTCCCCATACCGTCTTAATCCATTTGTCTTTTCGTTTATCCTCTTTTAGTTTTTTCCGAAGTGTACGGATGTGAACCATAACGGTATTCCCACTTTCAAAATAGGATTCGCCCCACACTTGCTGAAAAATATTTTCCACACTAAAGACCTTCTTTGGATGTGTTGCTAGCAAATATAAAATATCAAACTCTTTCGGTGTGAGCTCGATGCATTCATCAAATAAAGTAACTGTACGCTGATCTGGAGAAATAACTAACCCACTATATTCCACATTGGATTTTTCACCTGCAGCGATTGCAAGTTGATTAAGCTTCATAAAACGTCGAAGATGAGCATTCACACGAGCAACTAACTCGATTGGAGTAAATGGTTTCGTCATATAATCATCTGCTCCAATAACCAGCCCTTGTACTTTATCAAAATCAGATGTTTTTGCGCTCAGGAATATGATCGGCATATTATATTTTTCTCTTATGTAGCGGGTCACTTCATATCCATCCATTTTCGGCATCATAATGTCTAATATGACCAAATCAATTGATTGAGTCTCAACAAGGTGAACCGCTTCCTGCCCATCAGATGCTTTACTAACATCGTACCCTTCCTTTTCTAAATGGATCGCAATAAGATCAGCAATTTCCCCCTCATCATCTGCAACCAATATCGAAATTTTTCTCATCTTCTTTTCACCCCAAATAGAATTAGATTTTCACTTACAGCTTTTAAATTCAGGCACTTCCTGAAACCTGTGAAGAACATTTTCATAAAACACAATCGCCTTACATTATTCATCTACTACTTCGATAACTATTAGATAAACATAAACCCACCAATCAGAGAAAGGTGGGTTTATACTCATATATTATCGTGTTTATCGTGCTGTTAAAAGCGAAAAAGAAAGGAATCTTCCTTTTCATATAGTGATTAATTAGTAGAACACTGACCACTTCTCGTATTTAGAAATATAAGAAATAGATAACAATCACTAATATAATACGATAAACGGCAAATGGAATTAACTTCACTTTATTGATTAACTTCAAGAAGAAACGAATCGAGACTAATGCGAATACAAACGCACTAATAAACCCGACGATGAAAAACGGCAACGCATCTAACGTGAAATATTCCCAGTTTTTTAAAAGCGACAAGAAGCTCGCACCAGCCATAATTGGAACAGCCATAATAAACGTAAAGTCTGAGGCTGTTCGGTGATTCATCCCTAATAGCACACCGCCCGAGATCGTTGCGCCTGACCTCGAAAATCCTGGCCATAAAGATAAACATTGAATAAGCCCAACTGAAAATGCTTGTTTATAAGTAATCTGATCGACTGTTTCAATTTTGGGATTTTTAGAACGAAATAAATCAGCTACAATCATGAAGATCGCTCCGATAAACAAACCAATTAGAACTGTTTTCGTTGTAAATAGATGCTCGTCTATATAATCTTCAAATAGTAAGCCTAAAACCCCTGCTGGGATTAAACCAACAATAATATGAGTCAGTTTTAAGTGATTTGCCCCTTTTTGACTAGACTCTTTCTTATTAAAAATTTTCCTTAATCCTAGTAAATCAATAAAACGATCTTTAAATACGATGACAACCGCTAAAATCGAACCGAGCTGAATGACAATTTTAAACGTATTCGCTGCATATTGGCCTAAAAATTCGGGTGACTTTAACCACATATCATCTACTAATATCATATGACCTGTAGAGGAAACTGGAGCAAATTCAGTCAATCCTTCCACAAGCCCTAGTATGATTGCCTTTAATAACTCAATGAAATCCATATTCCAAACTCCAATCCATTCATTTTTCCAAATTCAAAAATAATGTCCATACATTTTCTCCTCAACCCAGTGTACATGAACGAGAATATTTCTACCATAAAATTTAATTACATTTGTATTACAAAGTTGTAAGATACTCAATTGATAATTAGATGTAGTTGAAAAAGAAAAAGATGAGCATTCACAAAAATTAGGATTGGATAGAATCACATTAGTGAATCATTGCTGTACTAAGAGATATCTATGATAGTAGTACCATTCTTTGGAGAGACGACCAATATAACTTCATTAAATGATCCCATTAAAATAGAAGTCTTGTCCTTAATTAAGTAATTAGCAGAAGTGAAAAAAGCGGAAATTTTCCGCCTATTTAGCAGTTTGCCCCTTTTATTTTTCTACCTCTAAAACGAACTGCTGAGTATATCAGTATCCTCCCTTTTTTCTGTAATTCATTATTAACCTTCTTGTATCCTACTTACTAGCAATAAAACAAAATATTTATTTTGTTGTTCCAACGAATGATCACTTAACGATACTAATATCACTAATAGAGAAGGTTCTTCGCTCCATCCCTTGATACTTTTCAAAGAAGGATTCATTGATTCCCGTAATCATGGCTAAGAAGCCAATATCCACTTTCAACTCATTAATTAAACTAGAGACGCTATACTCGCCTTTTTCAAATAAAAGTTGTAAAATACTTTGAATTTTCATTGGATGTTCAATAGAAATATCGTTGTCCATCGGCTCTAATTTCCTATATCCCTTTTTATTAATTGACATGAAAAAGTATCTAAATTGTTGATGAGTTAAGATATCCAAGTGATTCGCTCGTATTGCCATAGCTTGTAAAGAAACATTCCATTTTATTTTTAAATCAATATAAGAATCAGGATTTGATACTTTACTTATATTCGAACAATCTTTTCGAAACTCATCTGCCGGCAGAAGAAATTCGGATGCAAAGAAGTTGGCCTCTTCTTCCATTTTCCTATAAGTCTGCTTATCCAACATATTGAATTCAACCTTATAATGAAGCAATAAGTGTCCAAGTTCATGTGCTAAATCAAAGTTTCTACGAGCTGCAGACTTCTTAATCGTTCCTATAACAATGTATGGATGATCGTCTTCCGTCCATAAACTATATGCATCAATCGTATCACCAATGGATTTTTCAAAAATAAAGGCGCCTGCTTTTTCTAAATAAAAAAGGAAGTTCTTATTTGTATTTCGAGGGAGACTCATTTTATCTCTTGCTAAACCAGCGATCGCTTTAATCTGCTCTTCTCGATCTAACTTTTGATTTGAAATTAAGTACTCTACCACTATTTCTCTTAACTCTAAAAGTATATTGGAAGGGTACTTTATTTTTGATCCTACTTTTTTTATAAATGCATCTAGATATTTCACATGAACCAATTCGCTTTGTGTTTTGATCGTTGAATTGATCGTTTCAGATCTATATGCAATACTTTGCATGCGGATATTATCAGCAACATTGCTGTTTTCTAACAAGTCGTTTCGGTAAAAATAGGATGACTTTACTTGAAATAAGCTCTTCATTTTATTTACAATCTCTAATTTAGGAGACACGTAACCATTCTCATATTGCCAAACAGCTTGTTCAGTAATCCCTAGTTCATCTGCTAATTGGGCACGACTTAATTCATGCAGAATGCGGATATTTGTTAAGCTTTTACCAATAAACAAAGGAGTACCTCCTTTCATTCCATCTAACTTTTCTTTTCCTCTGCATCATCAAAGACAATTTCATACGCTGTTGCATCATACTCCACTTCTATTTCTGCCGAGCTTTGTAATATTGCTCTCGTATCATTTTCCATTTCAATTATATGTGAGGGCTTTGTATTAATGTATTTACTTAAATTCTCGACCAAATAAGCTTTATTATTCACAGGATTGGGCATCCATACCTTAATTTCACGAATTAAAAACGCAGAATCAACTTCATATGTAACAATATAAAATCGATCATATTGTTTACTTATCTCTAGAGTATCTTTACTGTTGATTTGAACTACTTGCATATCTTCTAATAATTCTAGTTGCAATTGAGTAGATTGACCTATTTGGTGAGGAGGAATTACTTCTGGAAACTCAATAGATGAATTAATATTAGTTAAATTGGCCATAAAAGATGCTTTATTCGAACGAGTTCGGCCTTTCGCATCTTTTCCTTTGTCTACCGCATAAGGATCAAAATAACGGGCATTTTTAACTAAGAAAAGAACTTTATCATCCTTTAGTTGAAATTGAAGATATTGCCATGTTAGACCTGCCTTTGACAGACGCCCGGTCACACCATGTTTTTCACATTCCATCGCTACATGATGGTCAATGTGATTTCCTTTTACCCATGCATACGCACCATGAACCTTTAATTCTCGTGCTTTCTCTCTTCGTACAGATAAATAATCCTTATAGCCTTCAATAATTCCATCAACAACGCTTATGTTAAGTTCCTGAGGTAAATGAAATTGCTTCATCGTCATAACCAACACACTCCTCAATATTCATGGAAAATTAAATAAAAAATGATTTATATATATTATAATTAAAGTTGTTGTGACTTGAAAGAGTTATATTTTAATTTTTATAGATATTAAAATACTAGTTTCAAAGATTTGCCCCTTTCATGTAAAGCCATTCATAATGAGCCTAGAACTAGTTATTAACACAAACAAAAATCTCCATTTTCAAGGAAAATGAAGATTTCTTCAAAAAACATATACACCTAAACTAGGCGAAGTGAAATTGAACTGTTATAGAACTTAGAACGCTTTTCGCTGATAAATGCTTGAAGTGATCATCCAGGAGATTAGATAGATTGCCATAATAATAAGTGTCACTCCTGTATATAATGCCATCATGGATAAACTAGCAAAAAAATCAGTTATGGGAGTTAAGTGTTCAGCGCTAAACGATGCACTTGGCTGCGTGACCCATGATAATGAGTTAAAGCTAATGAGAATGACTTTTGTAATGTAACTTGGTTTAAAATATCAGATAATCTTTCAAGTTGTCTATTAATTTGCCATTGCATGTATTATTCTCGTAACGTGCTCCAACCTCTAACAACTAATTCATCACAGTGTTTCTGCACAAGGACGACGACTACCTTCAAACATAACAAAAGCCCCTCTATAATGAAGGGCTATTTTATTTTATTTTTAACTTCTTCAACAGATAATTCTTTATCTTTCTCTATATAATGAACATATTTCCCATTGTTACTTTCCCATTTTCCATGTGCTACAGTTCTAAAATATTGATCAGCGTTGAAACCAGTCGGTACCTTTGACTTTTCTTCAAGACTAGTTAAGAAAAGCAATACTTGTTCTCCTTCAGTGTAATGTGGTGATTCAGTGAAATATTGGAAAATCCTTCCGTCCTCTAATTCTGTCATCCCTCCATATCTTCTTATAACGATTTCATCTTTTGGGTTGCCTTTTAATGTTTCACTAACTTCTATCACGACATTCGTATAGTTCATTTCAATCCCATCTTCTTCTGTATACTCAGAATCAGATACTTCTTTTACAATTCCTTCAATAATATAAGAAGAATTATATAACTCCTTAATATTTAGTTCAGGCAAGCTTCCTGAACCATGTGATACATATGCACCTTCTAGTTCTTTCATATGAGTAGACTTTTTATCCTCAAATGTATTCTCACTATTATTACTATTGCATGCAGTAACAATGAATGTTAAGGCTAAAATAGAAACTATTCCAATTATTCGTTTCATTTAATATACCTCCTCATTAATATATTGATTTAATACCCTCAATGTCATGTGAATGCAGTGATGTCTTAACATCAGTATATGTATAATACATAACATGATTTCTAGTGTCTGGAATTAATGACCAACCAACATGATCTAAGCCCAATGCATGACCAATTTCATGTAAAGCCACTGTTTGAATATGATATCCACTACCACTTGAAGAAGTAGTCCACGTCATATTCTGATTAAATAAGATTCTAACGCTTTCAATAGTATTACCAGTTCCTGAAACTATAGCTACTGCAATTTCATCATTTGGAAAATGACTAGATGCTCTACTGTACTCAAAATGAATGCCCGCACTTGTGCTATACTGCCTTTGAGTATTCATTGGAATTTGATTAAACCATGTTCTCATGGCACTTGTGATAGGTGTGTCAAATGTTGTTGGCAAACTAGAATTATTAATATAGAAATTTACATATCCAGCGTTCCACTTCTTTCCTGTGGTATTAAAATGACCACTTGCTTGGTTCGGAACAGACAATAACGATATTATAAATATTAGACTAGTTGCTATTGTAAACCACTTTTTCATCTTTTTTCCCCTCACTTATTTTATACTTTGAGAATAATACACAACAATAATATACAAAAATGAATATTAATCTATGAAGATTTACTATTTTTTCATTCGATCTTCATTGTTCTTCTAGATATTTCAAAAAAACAATATAATTCTAGTTATAAAGTTATTTAACGATTAATCTTTGTATTTTCTCATTTAATAGAAAAACCATAAATTCGAAGGGTTTCTATTATTGTACTCGTCCTTTTAAGACCAAGTTAATATATCCGTCATCAAAATTTATATATTTCTGAATTCCGTTTACTTTGGTATAATATTTACACCAACTCACATCACCCCTTTTACACTCTTTTAAAGGTTTCGGATTTCCATAACTAGTGTTCAAATGGTAGTTCCTGAATAGTAGGGATGTTACTTTCTTCGGAAGATGATGTTGATTGATAATTGAATACAAGAAGTAAACCTAGTGTTAACAATGAGATAACAAATTTTTTAAACATTTAAACTTTCCCTCCTAAAGTTGTTGTCTATAATCATAATATAATATTTCTTTTTTCTTTGATTTTCTTAAAATCGCTTATAATAGCTTGAAAATCCACTAAATAAGCTATAATCCATCTATTATTAGTAATTTTATGAAAATAGGAATATTCAATATAATTCCTGATTCTCTAGAAGAGCTAATAACTATGAATTCTATATAAACAGTTGTATTTTGGAGGGAATCTTATGAATGGGAATTTAATAGGATTAGAACTGAGAAGATTAAGAGAAGATTATGGATTAACCCAAGCGCAACTTTGTGAAGGTATTTGCCATCAGTCTATGTTAAGTAAAATTGAAAAGGGTGAAACATATCCTTCAGCTCCAATTTTGTATAAAATCACTCAAAAACTTGATGTTGATATGGAATATTTTTTTGTTAGTTCGACTATTGAAAATTATGATTATATCAAAGAGGCTATTAACATAATTAGAAGAGAAGTGAGAAAAAAAACTATATGAAGGTCAAAGAAATTATAGAGTTTGAAGAAAAAAATCATACCTTTGATAAATCCATTGAATTAAGACAATTCGTTTTATGGAATAAAGGAATTTCACTTTACTATGTAGATAATGACTCTGCACTGGCAATAAAAATATTGAAAGAAGCTCTAAGTCTCAATTCTTCTATATCCAAAATAGTTCATAACTATTCAGAACGAGAATTTGAAATATTGAATACCTTAGCCGTCATATATTCAGAGATTAATGAAAATGAGAGATCCATAGATTACTTTTTTGAAGCGAAAAATAAAGTAAGAAGAAAACATTTTAAAGACGAAAAAATACTAATAAGAATTGATTATAATATGGCAAAAGTGCTAACAAGGCTTAATAGATACAAGGAATCTATTAATATATGTAAGGAAGGAATAGAAAAATGTATATTGAATTCTAGTATGTATTTATATGGAGAACTGACTTATCAAATTGGACATAATTTCGAATTGTCTGGATACTGTAATAAAGCGAAAAAATATTATGAGGAATCTTTAAGTATATTTAAGCTAAAACAGGATGATAATTTTAAAGAATATATTGAAAAGAGAATTGAACAGCTTTTTATTACAAAATAACATGCAAAAATATGAATCTAGTAGTAATTTTTTTATTACATTCAAATATTAGAACTATTTAATTATTACATCAAAAGATCAGAGTTTTACCACTACATTTTAATTTTCCAGTAACAGGGTACTGTAAAGGGAAATGCACTGTTCTACACTTTTTATCGTAGGAATACAATTTAGAGCAAGTGTAAATGCGGTTTTACGCCATATTGATACTATCGATTAATTAACTTTTCATGCAAACTTAGCTACCAACACTATAGAAGGTAAATGCGAAAAGTAACATTGAATCTAGCATAGTTGTTATCCTCCTTTCTTCCAAAAGGCAAAACCCTCTATTCCATTAGCATAAAGCTAAGAAATAGGGGTTTTCCTTTTTAAAATGTTTATTTTCAGCATGCTTATACTGCATAATATTACTTTATCATAAATTATATTATTTTCTAATGATAATTAATTAACTCAACACTCAACTTTCGCACACTAAAATAGGTAGATATTGATATAATTAGGTAAGCTTGTTATCCAATGCTGTAGTTGACAATGAATTAACTTTTGAATTCTTTTGTTACTTACTTTTAGGACATCTTGATGAAGCACGAGTAACTGCCCTAGTGCGACCACCCAATCGAGATCATTAATTTCATCACAATGATCATAAAACAGTCCACCTAAATTCCACTGTTCTGCTGTTCTACAACGGCTGCCAGGAAAGTAAATGTATCTAGTAAAGACGATTGTGATATGATAAATTAAGAAGTCATACGAACGACCTTGAAACTTCGTTTGTAGCTTTAATAAAGATTTTGTTGTTTTGAAAATGACTTCAATATCCCACAAACTCCATAGATACGAATGATTTCTAGTTCACTTAGCTTGAGCTGTAATCTATACATAAAATAGCTAACCATTCATTTTTTTTATTACGATTACGGATAAATACAATTTTAACTGGAATGCCATTGGCTTAGAACACTTTTCGCTGATAAATGCTAGTAGTAATTATCCAAGAGATCAGATAGATTGCCATAATAATAAGGGTCACTCCCGTATATAATGCGGTCATGGATAAGCTGGCAATAAAATCCGTTATTGCTGTTAAGTGTTCAGTTATAAACTGTGCAATAGGTTGCGCAGCCCATGATAAGAGGATAAAGCTAATGAGAATGACTGTTGTAATGTAACCTGGTTTAAAAATTTGAAATAACGGAAAGGTGAATGCAGCAAATAACAAGAACAAACCACTGCCAATTGCAATATCAGTTAGCGTAAATGGTTTATTAAAAATAAATAATGCTAAACTTGTCACACCAATGGACAAAAGCATATAAAAAATAGCTCCAAGATAGCGAGATGCGATAATTTCTATTCGTGTGTAAGGCAAGGAATTTAATAATATATTGGTCTCTGCTTTTTCATCATAAGCATATGTGTTAAAAGGAATAAAAATACTGGCAACCAGAAAAACTAAAACTGGAGATGCACCCATGATAACAAAGACTAAGATAAAAGGAATAAAGAACAATAGCTGCCACTTCTGAAGTATGACATCACGTCTGATTAAATTAAACATGCTGTACGCCCCCTTTAAAGTAGTACATAATATCTTCCAGAGACGCACGTTCAATGACAACAGTGTCCCCAAACGTATTTTTTACTGCTTGAATATTTTTAGTTAGTGCTTCAAATCCTGTTGATGCACGATGAACATGAACAAAAGCCTTTTCCGTGTCTCTATCTAGAAGATCCAAGCCACCTTTAACAAGCGCATAGTTTTCAGCTACGTCATGAATTGACTGATTAAATACTAATTCTCCATTTTGCATAAAAGCGATATAATCAGCAATCCGATCTAAATCTGTTGTAATATGTGTCGAGAAGAAAATGGTACGATTCCCATCAATCATCAATTCTTGTAAAAGATTTAACAACTCTCTTCTAAAAATAGGATCTAAGCCAGCTGTCGGCTCATCCATAATAATCAGCTCTGCTTGATGTGATAGCGCAATTGCCAATGACGCTTTCATTTGCATCCCTTTTGAGAAGGTTTTCATCGACTTATTAATAGGCAATTCGAATTTTTCAATATATTGATGAAACACTTTATCATCCCAATGTTTGTATGCTGGTGCTACAATGCGTTTTATATCTTTTAAATTCAGTCCTTCAAAAAAGACATTGCCATCGTACACAAACCCAATGCGCTCTTTGATCGCCTTCTCGTGTTTCTTATAATCCAATCCGAAAAGATTAATTTCTCCAGCATCTGGCCTTAATAGATTCATAATCATTTTTATTGTTGTAGATTTACCAGCGCCATTAGCACCAATGAATCCCGTTACATAACCTTGCTTCACTTGTAAATTCATATTATTTACAGAAAAACCTTTAAATTTTTTTGTGACATTTTTTAATTCCACAATATTTTCCATCTTTTCACTCCTCATATAAAATTTTCATTAATTGCTGCAGTTCATCAAGTGATAGCCCCATTTCTCTGCCGTTCGTTATGACCGCACTCAACTGTTCCTCAATGACCTTCAGCTTCTTTTCTCTGATGACCTCTAAGTTTTGCTCAGCAACAAAGGAACCTTTTCCGACAATGGAATAGATAAAGCCTGCCTTCTCCAATTCCTCATAGGCTCGTTTCGTCGTAATTACACTAATTTGTAAATCCTTAGCGAGTTTTCGCATGGAAGGGATTGCTTCCCCTTCCTGTAAATCTCCTGTTAAAATTAATGATTTAATTTGACTCGTAATTTGTTCATAAATTGGCTCCTTTGAACCGTTGGAAATAATTATTTGCATACCAAAACCTCTTCATTATTTATTTAAAACACACTTGACATCATTTCCTGTACTACAGCTTTAGGAATATGTCATTGACTATATTTTTCTCCATTTCTCCATATAATGTATATATACTATAAATACATTATATACACATATAGATTATTGTGCAACTGCTTTTATTTAAATGGCTCTGTTATTATTCACTGTTGACTGTTGCGTATGTATGAGGGTTCATTGACGGAGGATTTCCTCCCAATTTATAAAGAGAAAGCTAAAGTTGCAGAAATATAAGCGGAGAAATTCCGGTTAATATAAATAAGGAAGCTAAAAAGGAGAATATAAGCGGAAAAATTCCGGTTAACTGCTCTAAATAAGACAAAATCCATAGATTTAAAGCAAATAAGCGGAATTTTTCCGCCTATTTTTAAGGAAATAGCGTTATTTCCTACTTTAGCCGGAGTTTTTCCGCTTATTTTTTAAACATAGTAAAATCAACATTCCGTTTTAATAAAGCCATTTAAATTGTAAGAGATTTTAAATCTACAAGGAGAGAAAAAAAACGAAGAGGAGAATTTCACTTGAACAAACATGCAAATCTAGCCTGCAATAAGTGCTTTTAAATGATACGATTAAGCTTGATGTATTGCATGAGATTCATAGATAATTAGGGGCTCTTGCATTTCTAACTTAGGGGGACGCACAATTGATGTCTAGAGAAAAATTAGAAAATAATCAAGTTTGGTTATATGTCATTGTCCTAATGATAGCGGCTGGCCTTGGATTATTAGCTCCTGATTTCGGAGGACAATTAGATGTAACCATTTCTTTTGTTATTGCTATTTTAATGTACAGTATGTTCTCACAGATTCCTTTTACTTCTTTAAAAGAGTCTATATCTAATGGCCGATTTATTTATGCGTTATTAACCGTTAACTATCTTGCCGTTCCTATTGTGGTGTGGCTATTATCAAAGTTATTACCCGAATATCCACCGTTATTGCTTGGTTTCTATTTAGTTTTACTTACCCCTTGTATTGATTATGTGATTGTTTTTACAGCTCTAGGACGTGGCAATGAAAAGATTATTCTTATGTCTACACCAATTCTCTTTATTACTCAAATGCTGCTATTGCCTTTGTATTTATTCTTATTTATCGGGACTGAAGCAGCAGAAATAGTTGATCCTGGTCCATTTCTTGAGGCATTTTTCGGTCTGATCGTTATACCTTTAGGATTTGCTATTATTCTACAGCTCATTGCAAAGAAGTTTCGTGTTGGGAGTAAAATTATCGATCTATCAGCATGGCTCCCTGTTCCATTCATGGCACTTACACTTTTTGTTGTTGTATCATCCCAAATTGGCAAATTATCCATATATATCGACCTAATTATTAAAGTCATTCCTATCTATATTGCTTTCATGATGATCATGCCGATCATTTCTAAGTTAATTGCCCGATGGTTCAAGCTTGATATTGGTTCAGGTCGTGCGCTTATATTTAGTGGTTCTACACGTAATTCGCTAGTAGTTCTTCCTTTAGCATTAGCCTTACCAGATCATTTAAGTACATTAGTGGCAGCCATAATCGTGACACAAACCATTGTTGAACTTGTAGGTGAACTTATTTATATTCGAATTGTACCTAACATCCTTTTACCGAAGAAAACGACTTAATGACAGATGTCTTGAAAAAAGGCCCCCTGAATCGTATAGGCATTTGAACACGATTCAGGAGGGCTTTTGCTTATCTCTACTATGTATCTTATTTATTCACTTTCAACAATTTGATTAATTCGATGATTTTTTCCCCATCACCTGTATCAACATGTACTAGTTTTGTATTATTAATCATCCCCTTCATTTCTTCTCGAATTTCGTCAACACTTACATGATCAGGACGAGTTAATCCACCATACCAACGTAAAGGAACGTTGTATACATTGATTGAGCCATCCCCATTGCCACTATAAGTGACGATTCCATCTACAATACGAGAACCTGTCAATTGAATAACATCCTCTGGATAACTAACATCGGCTTCATCACCAGGATTAAGAGGAGTACCAGCTGGAATATGTTGAACAGTTAGATGATCAAGCTCTTGATTTGGGCCAAGTTGCAACCAAACACGAGCATATTCGATTTGTTCACTAGAATACTGAGATAATGTTTCTCTCTCTTGCTTATCACCTAGATGTAAGTGACTAGTTTCAGAAGTCATAGTTTTAATGCCCTCTTGTTCTTTCTCCTCACTTTTAGGAATAGCTGTCAGACTATCACTTGATGAATAATCCATTGATTTAGAGAGATCATCCTCAACTCTTGATCCTTCATTCGTTTGTGATTGACGTTCTATCCTTGAACCAGACTGTTCTGATGAACCTTCACAGGCAGTAAATATAACTAGTAAAAAAGGGACTAAAGCTACAAAGATATAAATTTTATTTTTCTTCAACTGCAATACTCCATTCTGATTTTAAATCTTTATTAACCTACTAACTGCACCCATTAGTCGGGATGATTTAAAAAATAATCCCTTTCTAAATATCATACCATGTATTTGGAATATTTTTGAAGCATCTACTCAAAGAAGGGAAAAGAAGAAGTTTATGTGGGAAAATGTGTTAATTGGATGGGCGACAGTATGATAAAATGATTAAGTATGAGACGACCCTCTGGTAAGCTTATTTTCTATTTAATTTATCTACTAATAATACAATCTACGGAAATTTAAGAAGTAGTAGTTGTAATATTCCTATTGGGTTGTCCAATTATTTATCTAGTGAGGGCAATGTCCGAGCTTGATAATAATAAGGAGCGCGCGATGAACGTAATCTTAATTGACGATGAACAATTGGCGTTAAATTATTTAGAATACCAGCTCTTAGAAATTACTGATTTTCATATTATCGGTAAGTACACTGATTCATTAGATGCTATAGCAGCAATTGAAAAAAATGGGGTAGACATCATCTTTCTTGATATACATATGCCTGAAATAGATGGAATCGAGCTGGCCGAGCAACTTTTGGAAAAGAAACCTCACTTAAAAATTATCTTTGTGACAGCATTTGATGATTATGCTGTTAAGGCGTTTGAATTGAATGCCCTTGATTATGTCTTAAAACCTGTCTCAAAAGAACGGTTATTAAATACAATTAAACGCATTGAACAAACAGATAGTAGCAGTTCCATTTTGCTGCCGGAAATGGAGAAACTGAACGTGAGTATGTTTCAGCAAGTATCCATATCCTATGATCAGCAGCAAAGGATGCCCCTTCGCTTTCGAACAACTAAGATTCAGCAATTGTTTATATATATGCTCCACCGTAGAGGTCATGTCATCGAAAAGCATGAACTGATCGATCTGATCTGGCCAGATTTAGAGCCAAAAAAGGCATTGTCCCAATTGTATACGGCTATTTATAATCTCCGCAAAACGCTAGCACCCTTTGAACGACATTTTCATATTACCAATACATTGGATGGGTATGTTATGACATTCGAGGATTTACTGATCGATGTTGATGAGTTTGAAAGATTGATTCGATCAGGAGATTCATTATCTCATGAGACAATAGCCGATTATGAACAGGCAGTAAATTTATATAAGGGAGAGTATCTCCAAGACTACGATTACTTTTGGATAATAAATGAACGGCAAAGACTACAATTTTTGTGGACTCGAACAGCTTTATCCATGGTAAAATGGTATCTTTCAAATAACCAACTTGATCAGGCAATTGAACTTGGTTCAGCTATTTGTCATCGTTCGCCACTGGAGGAGGAATCCTATTTCCTTCTAATGAAAATATTTGCCAAGATGGAGAAAGGTCTTTTGGTCAATCAAGTCTATGAGCAATTGGAGAAAGTAATGAAGGAGGAATTAAACGAAAAACCTATTCCTTCTATTACAGAGTGGTATAAACAATGGAAAGTAAAAAATAAGGAATGACCGAGTAAAGTAAGTAGTCCTATTGTGAAGTAGAAAAACCAAATTCATATGCTCAATATCAAGCTAAATCGCATACTTTAGACTATAAAGTTACACTGTAAAACGCAATAGTTTAGCATCTCCTATGGTTTTTATACTATAGTGACTAGTTCTACAACTAATGCATTTTTATCGGGCAAATGAATGAACGTGCCTGCTTAAACCTTACATTCATCTAAAGAAGATGTCTTGTTAGTAATCGGGTAACGAGTAAACGGAAAATAAGCGGAATTTTTCCGCTTAAATACAGAATGGGGCTCATTTTTGGAGAAATAAGCGGAGTTTTTCCGCTTATTCCTTGAAAAATTACCTATTTTTGAATTTTTCGAGTCAATAGGCGGAGTTTTTCCGCTTATTGACTCTTTTTTTATAAAAAATTACGAATTAAGCGGAATTTTTCCGTCTATTTATCCGCTCGAGTGCTTAACCTGACTCCCCCAGCTAAACCAATTTATTTTTCCATCCTAGATCCGAACTACTTACTTATTTTCTAAGGGGATCTGAAAAGAGACAGTTGTTCCTTGTTCAGGGATACTTTGAATCGTTAGTCCTCTTCCATAAAGCTGCTTTAGCCTACGATCAATATTTCGGATTCCGATTCCCTTTTTCTTTACCGTACCATTAATTTTCATGAAAAGTTGTTCAAGCTCTTCCTTCGTCATTCCTATACCATCATCTATGATAGAGATTTCTATATGATTAGCATGTTGTTGAATCCGAATATTAACCGTCCCTCCCCTTCTGCGCTGAAGTATGCCATGGTTGATGGCATTTTCAACAAGCGGCTGGATAGATAAAGGAGGCAGTTCGAAGTTAGTATATGATTCCGCTTCCCATTGCACCATTAGACGATCCCCAAATCGTTCCTTTTCAATGTATAGATAGGATTGAACGAGAGAAAGTTCATGTTCAATGGAGACAACAGGCTCAGAGTTTTTAAAATCAAAACTTAAACGCAAATAATTACTAAATTCCTCAAATAGCGCCTGCATTTTAGGGATGTCCATCACCCCAAGTGCGACAATGGAGTTTAGTGTGTTATATATAAAATGGGGCTGAATTTGAGACTGCAGCCATGCTCCTTCCATACGCAATTGCTCTTCAATCGATAATTTTAGATCAGTTAACGCATGAACTCTGGCCTTTAATTCCCTTGCATCGATTGGTTTCTTCACATAATCATTGGCACCTGATTGAAATCCCGCCAAAATATCCTCTGAACGGCCTCGTGCAGTTAAAAGCAGGACAGGCAGCTCTGAGATCGTAAATCGTTCCCTAATAAGCCGAGTTAATTCATATCCCGACATTCTAGGCATCATGACATCTAAAATCACAAGATCAAATCTTTTCAATTTTAGTTGTTCAAGCGCCTGTTCCGCGTTTGTGACAGCTGTAATCTCGTAATTTTCCACTTCGAGAAGATGATGAAGGACTCTTAGATTTACACTATCGTCATCCGCCACTAATATGCTTGGTTTCACTTTTGAAGAAATATTTGCCTTTGGCAAAGACTCCAGCCTTTCTATTGCTCCTGGCATTTTTTCTATCGGAACATACGTAATTGGGAAGTCATCCTTTTCTTTATGCTGGTTTTTGAATAAAGGCAGGGTAAACGTAAATACAGATCCTTTCCCCATTGCAGAATTCACTGTTAAAGTTCCACCATGTAGTTCGACCAATTGTTTGCAAATACTTAACCCTAAGCCAAATCCGGCGCTAGCCCTACTTGCATTATTATCCGCTTGTTCATAAGGTTGGAAAATCCCTTGTAATGCTTCTTCCTCCATCCCAATACCAGTATCTTCAACGTGGATGCGAGCCATTTCATGATTATGGTCACCATGAATAATAACGGACCCTTCATCTGTATATTTCACCGCGTTATGAATTAAATTATACAGAATTTGAATAAGTCGGTTCTCATCCGCTTGAACAGCCGGGAAGGAATCAGGTATTTTCACCTCTAATCGAATCGGCTTGCCGTCTAACATATAGCGGACCATATCAGCAACCCCGATAACAATCGATTGCACGCTTGTCTTTGTTAATTGCAGCTGAACTGTCTTCTCTTTTAGACGAGTAATATCAAGCAAATCATCTAACAAGAAAGACATATGCTTACTGACTTTCATCAATATATCTAAACGATTTCTATGTTCATGGCTCGTCAGATTCACTGGATCGTCCAAAATCGATTGAGTCATATTTGTAATACCATGCAGCGGATTTCTAAGTTCGTGAGAAGCATTAATTAGAAATTCATCTTTTTTGTCATTTTCGATTTGCAGCCTCTTAGCCAATTGTTTCGTTTCGGCTGTCGCCCAGAAGAAACGGCGAAACCAAAAGGCAGAAAAAGACAAAACGGAAATAATGAGATCAAACGGGTAATGAATCCACTCCAATCCGGCACGATTGAATATTGTCACCCACATAACATTTATCCCAATACTCAAACTAGAAATAAGAAGAAAAATAAGATCCGCCGTATTCTTAAGTGCTCTACTGAAGATCGTAACGGATATAGCAACAAATAGTAAAAGTACCGTTAAGAGCATGATCCGCGCCATTTTTTCATTATACGAATACGGCACCAAAAGGATCAGCAAAGTAAAAATCCCGCAATAGTATGCAAACCAGCGCAATATACGCGGATTAACTGATACTGGAAACATATATTTAATCGTGAAAGGGATAAACAATGAAACGCCAATATAAGAAAAGTAAATACTCTTCATAGACCATTCATGCGGCAGTTTCAACCAAACAGACAGCAGCTTATCATCAGAAACGAGAACACTTAGAATAGCAAAGCTAATAAGCAAAAAGAAGTAAAGCAAACCTTTATTCTTGCCACCTAAGAAAAATAAAAGAAGCGCATATAAGCCATGGACCAAAAGAACAACCACCAGCAATAGCTGTAGCCCAATAGATAAAGTGGTACGAAGATGGATCGCATCAAGAGTTCCAAAGCGAATTGGCTTTGTCACTCCACCTTTCCCTCCATATGTATGGTTAGAAACATGGATAATCAAATCGATCTCATTGTCATTTGGTTGTACTTTAACAGAGTATGGAATATTTTGTGCTTGGTACTTGTCGAATTCTGTTGAAGGCTGCCCCACACCCGCTGTTAATTGCCCATTTACATATACATAGGATGCACTTCTAATTTCATTTACTCTTAATCCAAATAATTGTGTATGGCCTGGATCAAGAAGAATTCGTAATCGATAGGTTCCAAAGCGAAATGAATCCTTTTCTTTATTCACGAAGACCTTATCCCATGTACCTGGAATAGATAGATTGACTTTTTCATACTTAGATAGCTCCCTATCCTCTTCAAACTCTTCTGGAGAAATGAAAGCAGAAGGGAAGAACTCCCATTCCCCATTCAATGGGAGTGTTTGTGTGCTTGAAAATGCCCATCCTCGTAAATCGAGTACTCCCTGCTTTGCTATTGTGTTTTGGGAATAATCGAATGTCGTTAAAAAGTTCATCCATAGCATCCGTATGGCTGTTATTGCTATAAAAAAAACAATAATGATGAACGCCCAATTACGTGTTTTTTTATGCTTTATCATGCAATTCAACCTTTACATTTATTTATATATCCTTGTACATTGCACAGCTTCTCTCTTGAATCAATTTAATAGGATCGATTTTTTTACTATTACAGAATGTGTATAGAAATTGTATATATCAATAAAGTAATATTTTTGGCATACTAACCGAATTTGTGATTATCGAGAGAACAAGTTGATCTCGTAGAAAGCATGGGGACGGTTCTTTCGCTTCCGAAGCAGCAGAACCAACCCCATGCTTCTGCTTCGAAAGGAGAATGAGAGTGGAAAAGATCGATTTTCAATATGCCATTGGAAAAAGAATCAATCGAGATATTTTCAGTGACAGAGGCGTTTTATTATTATCCTCTTCTATGATTATTACAAATGAGCATGTGCAGTTACTAGAGAAACATAAAATTATATTAGTAAGCCAGGATGTAACACCTGTTGGACCATACATAGAAGCGAGCCCCCAATATAGCAAATTCATGGATGAGATTGTACAAACAGTTCGTCAGATTTTTGAAGAAATACGGGAAACGAGGAATATTCCTCTTGCAAGCTTGCGAAAAGATGTTATACCGATGATATATGAAGTAACGAATGAGGAAAGTTTATTTAGCTTATTTGCAACATTACAAGCAAAAGATGATTATACCTATCGACATAATATTGCAGTCGGGTCCATCTCCACTCTCATCGGGACATGGATGGGACTTGAACAGAAGGAGCTTTTACAGTTAACAACTGCAGCTTTGTTGCATGATGTAGGGAAAATGCTTATTCCTCAAGATCTTTTAAATAAACCTAGTAAACTTACAAAAGAAGAATTTGCATTGATTAAGAATCATACAGTTTTGGGCTATGAAATCATTAAAGAAACGATTGGAACAAGCCATCGCGTTGCACTAGTCGCACTCCAGCACCATGAAAGAATGGATGGCAATGGCTATCCATTTGGGATCAAAAAGGAGAAAATCGATCTGTTCAGCCGAATTGTTTCTGTTGCAGATGTCTTTCATGCAATGACTTCAAAAAGGTCTTATCGTGACCCTTCCCCCTTCTACGAAGTGTTATTTCAAATGGAGAAGGATACTTTTGGTTCATTAGATCCAACAATAACAAGGTTGTTTATAAGAAAAATGATGGATTGTTTAATAGGAAGCAAGATCATTCTCACAGATGGAAGAGAAGGTAAAATCATTCTTGTGCCTACGCATGATCCGACACACCCTTTAATCCAAGTAGGGAATGAATTCGTTGACCTAAGTAGAGATTTGTCTATCCGAATTAATAAAATCCTCTAGGAATATTATCTTTAGAACTCTATGAATATTAATCAATACGTTCATCGATAGAAAAGAAATAGGAAGAATGCACGTAAGCTTAGATCATCATCTACTAGATTAGAATGAAATAATTGGATGATAAATTAGACTAATACAAAGGAGCAAACCTTTACGACTATGATAAATAAATTAAGATGGAGAAATATTAAAATTGGTTGGAAGTATTGGCTTTCTTTAAATATTGTTCTTCTTTTAGTAGGGACTTCTACTACAGTCGTTTCCTCCTTACTATCAGACATTAAAGAAAATAATGCAATTCAGGAACAAAGAGGAGACCGCGCAATCAAGATTACAGAATTGGGATCA
This sequence comes from Cytobacillus eiseniae, assembly GCF_017874625.1. Lineage (GTDB taxonomy): Bacteria > Bacillota > Bacilli > Bacillales > Cytobacillaceae > Cytobacillus > Cytobacillus eiseniae. Next base: position 83,581 of record NZ_JAGIKZ010000010.1, read on the forward strand.
TTAATCCGTGCAAAAAAAATTCATATTGTCAGCTACATATATGACGGTGATCCACAAATGATTATAGAGTATGAAGAACGTCAAGAGAAAATTTCCACCATCAAGTCTGAATTAAATGGAAGAATGTATACGGAAGAACAAAAGGCAATATTTGACCAAGTTATAGCTAATGACATTCAGCTTGATAACCTCTTTACAAATGAAGTGACCATTGCAAAAGATCAAGAAGATACTCAAAAACTTTCACAACTAAAAGTAGAAACAAACGAACTTCAATCGGAAACAATTGAAAAGTTAGAGCAATTACAATTGATTATCAATGAAGACCGTCTAAAAGCAGTACAAGACACTCAAAGAAGTGCTGAACTAGCGAATCAAGTATTACTTATATCTATTATCGCCTCTCTGCTAATAGGTGGCGCTTTAATTTTCATCATCAATCGATTAGTGTCCCGCAATCTCAATCAAGTGGTGGAAGTGAGTAATCAAATTGCCGCAGGTCATTTAGTTGTTGAAAGTCTTGAAATTAAAGGAACAGATGAAATTGGAAAATTAGGCTTGGCTGTTAATACGATGAGTGATAGCCTACGCCAGATGATTTCACAGATATTAGGGATATCCAAAACGGTAAGCAGTAAAAGCGAAGAACTAACACAAGCAGCAAATGAAGTAGGGGCTGGTTCTGAACAAATTGCAGTAACCATGCAGGAATTAACATCTGGATCTGAACAACAAGCAAATTCGTCTAGCCATATTTCTAGCTTGATGAGTAGTTTGGATCATGAAATTAGTGTAGCAAGTGACGAGGGAGATCACCTTAAATCGGCTTCTAATAACGTACTAGAGCTATCCAACAATGGAAAAGAACAAATGGAACGTTCAGTTACCAATATGACCGAAATGAATGATTTAGTTATCTCTTCCGTCCAACAAGTAACAGGATTAGAACACCGTTCGCAAGAGATCACTACATTAGTAGATGTGATCCATGGGATTGCCGAACAAACGAATTTACTTGCCCTCAATGCGGCGATCGAAGCAGCCCGAGCTGGAGAATCAGGAAGAGGATTTGCAGTTGTCGCGAATGAGGTAAGAAAATTAGCTGAACAAGTAAGAAGCTCTGTTTCTGAAATTGCCAACATCATTGGCGGTGTCCATGAGGAAATACAAACTACTGTCGGCTCTTTGCAAAAGGTAAATCAAAAAGTGAAGGAAGGGAATCATCAAATCTGGCTTAGCCGTGATGCCTTCGATTCCATTAATATAGGGGTATCAGAAATGATGACAGGGATAGAAAACGTCTGCGATAATTTAATCAAAATTAGATCCAGTAGCAACGAAATCACTGCATCCAGTGAAGAAATCGCTTCTACATCCGAGCAGGCTGCTGCAGGACTTCAACAAGTGTCAGCAACTGCTGAGCAACAAAGTAGTTCGATGGAAGAAATCATGGGCAATTCAGAGTCGTTAGCCTCTTTAGCTGAAGATCTCAATCAGATGATTCAAAAATTCAAACTATAGAAATAAAGGGATTGTTCCCCTGCTTCCATCAGCGTCTTTTTATGTCCTACTTGGAAGCAGAAGAAAAATTGACTATCCTTTTCTCTTCGACATAATTCCCAAAATCCAGTAATCAAAACACTTTACATTTTTTCAAACACTTAAATAAAAGCTAAGGCACAACTAGCATTAATCCACTAGTTGTGCCTTTTTATACGCAAAATTATCTGATTAAATCCTGTTAAAATTGTCCCCATGCTCATGCAGCAAGTCGAATTCATTGCCGCGTGTCCCATGAAGCAATAGAAACATCCGTTTAGTTGTCTTATCCTTTATTCTTTAATGAATTCCTTCGTACTTCTCACTGTATCAATTGGTCGAACTAACTTTTCAATTTCCTCACGCTTAGGTTCTAAGAATGGTGGCAATGATAATTTTTCTCCCAATGTTTCGTAAGGCTCATCCCCCATGAAGCCAGGACCATCTGTAGCAAATTCGAATAATATTTGTGGTGCCACTCTTGCATATAAGGACTCAAAGAAGTGACGATTGACATAACCGGATGTTTGGAACCCAAAACTACTCAACCGCTCTGTCCATTCATCTAATACAGAGCGATCCTCTACTCTGAATGCCGCGTGATGCACTGTTCCAAAGCCTTGTCGGGCTTGAGGAAGCACTGTATTGTATTCCACTATAACAGAGGCACCATTTCCGCCTTCTCCTACTTCAAATAAATGGAATGATCCTTCCTCAGCCGTTTCGTTAAATAAGAGGACCTTTTCCAGCATTTCTTTAAAATAATCAAAGTTCGCTATACGAACAAAGATCGGACCTAAACCAGTAATCGCATGTTCTAATGGGACTGGCCCTTTTTGCCAAGGTGTACCTGATTTCACTCCTTCATTTTTTTCATCTGAAATCAATTGATAGTGTTGATCATCAAAATCAACGAAAGAAAGTGTTTTCTTGCCAAATTGCTCTTTGATCCCCGTATGCTTAACATCTAAACGATCAAAACGCTGAACCCAATAGTCCAATGCTGCATCGCTTGGTACACGGAAAGATGTTTTTGAAATCTCATTTGTGCCATGTACTCCTTTAGGAATACCCGGGAAGTCGAAGAACGTCATATCTGTGCCCGCACTCCCCTTATCATCCGCAAAGAATAAATGATACGTTTGAATATCGTCTTGATTGACTGTTTTTTTAACTAAACGCATACCTAGGACATTTGTGAAAAACGCATAGTTTTTTTCTGCACTACTTGTAATTGCTGTTACGTGATGAATTCCCTTTAGTTGATTCATTCTATTTTCCTCCTAAGAATTTCACTTTTATTGGCAAATTTCGTTTATTTATAAGGCTGTTTTTGCTTACATTGTTGCTTGTTAAGAAAAAGTTGGGAAAGGTTGATTTCCACTCCAGGATGCTCCCTTTCCGCGGGGTTGTCCGCTTGAGCCTCCTCGTCGCTTACGCTCCTGCGGGGTCTCACCTGTCCAACACATCCCGCAGGAGTCTCGCACCTTCCGCTCCAATCAACCGACCTATTTAGTCAAACAATTGATTCAATAGCAACAATCTTTTAGAAAAGAGCCATTTATTCATACTCCTCGATTGGTTTGAGATTTGCTTCAATTTCTGTTCGACGATCCTCTAAAAATGGCGGCAGATCTAAGTTTTCACCAAGTGTGTCGATATTGCCATCAATGGTGAAGCCTGGTCCATCTGTTGCAATTTCGAATAAAATCCCATTTGATTCACGGAAATATAGACTTTTGAAGTAGAATCGATCCACTATTCCAGATGAATGGAAGCCACGCGCTCGTACTTGTTCATCCCAATACTCTAGCTCTTTATCATTTTTTACTCGAATCGCTAAATGATGAATACTGCCACGCCCTGGTTTTTCAGAAGGGCCATCTAAAGATTTCACGACGATTTCTCCAAAAACCTCTCCTTCAAGTGACTGGAAAATCGCGGACGTTTCTGTACGGCTTACTTCCTTGTAGCCAAACAGATCCGTCAATGTGCTAGCAAGCTTATCAAGTTTGCGTACCGTCAGTTCTACCGTGCCCATTCCTTGTATTTGATGTTCGGCTGGCACCTCAGACTTTGTCCACGTTTCCCAGTGTGCTACTTTCGCTCCATTTGAAACGAGAAGTGCCAAACGCAATCCTTCTGGATCTTCGAAAAGTAAGGCTGTATGATTGACATACTTCGTAATTTCACTATGTTCCACACCATATTCCTTAAAGCGTGCTTGCCAATACAGCAAACTATCTACTGTTGGGACAAGCAACCCAATTTTTGTGATCGCATTTGTGCCCCGATGCGTCATCCCAGCTAATGGAATTTCAAAAAAGGATAGTTCCGTTCCTGGGCTCCCTGTTTTATCTCCGTAAAACAAGTGATACATCGATGGTTCATCTTGATTCACCGTTACTTTCACTCGACGTAAACCAAGCACCTGTCGGTAAAAGTGATTATTTTTACTTGCATTTTTGGTAATCATTGAAATGTGGTGATGTCCTGGTATGTTATACATAGATCCTTCCTCCATTTTCATTTTACTAATCAAGTGATGACTTAAAAAAAATTTACTGGCAAGGTGCTTAATTTTCAATTTTATTTTCTGTGCTTTTTTGCAACTTCGTCATTAGTGTATATAATGTTTTCTGCTCTTCCTCTGTTAAGCTCTCATTGACAATGGACGTTTGGAAAGTAAGCTGATGTTCAAACACTTCCAGCATTTTATCTTCCCCTTTTGAAGTTAGGCTAATCCATTTCGTTTTCCAATCCTGCTTGCGCTGTATATACCCCTCTTGCTCAAGTCGAGTAAGCATCCGTGAAATTCCACCCTCTGACACCGTTGCTTTTATAGCAAGCTGATTTTGCGTGATCGGCTGATAAGTTGAAATCTGATTTAATACATCAAATTGCGCAGCAGTAATACCGTACTGTTTTAAAAAATCATTCGAGAGTAAATTACTTTGATGTGTAAAACGGGCGATACGCAACCATATGAGTGACCCTAGAGTATTTTTTCTCAATTTGATCATTTCCTTTCGATACCATCACTTTACACCTCAACTGAAGAAAAAGCAATAAAAATATCTTAAATTCAAGATATTTTTTCTAAAAGCCCTATTGCATTCGGAACAGGATGAGAAGTCGCCTTTGATTCAAGATGACCATATCAACCCTTATGCAAGAACACACGATGTAAATTTATAATCTTCAAGATTCGTTGACAGTGCTTCATCGTTGCCAAAAACTTGATCTAGGTCAAGGATTTAGCAGAAAGGATATCTTAAGATAAAAACGTAAACCAGTTGCAAATATTATTAATCGAAAAGGAGACTAGATTATGATGAAATTTCTTGGGGTCATGTTATTAACAGGTTCATTAACATTAGGATTAACCGCTTGTGGAGGAACAGAGGAAGAAGAAACAAAAGCGCCAGATGTAAGTGAAGAAACAACTCCCCAGCAAGAAGAAGCTGTTGAAGAAACTGCAACTTCAGAATCTCCATCAGATATCGAAGAATTCACTATCACGGCAACGAACTGGACGTTCACTTCAGATAAAGAATTAACTGTAAAAAAAGGATCAAAGGTGAAATTAACCCTCGTTAATGAAGAAGGTGTTCATACAATCGGCAATGAAGAATTAGGATTTGATCTTAATGCAAATGAACCAGTAGAGTTTACTGCAGATACAGCAGGTGAATTTGAATTAATTTGTTCGACGATCTGCGGGGCAATGGATGATCATGAAGCGATGACAATTACTTTAAAAGTAACAGAATAAGCGATTAACCAACCATCTGCTAAAATCAGTGGGGTTTAGCCAAACTTTTGAATCATGCCTGCCTTTCTTCAAAGTGGGCATGATTCAATTGCTCCTTTTCTCTAACTCCTGTAAGGCTCTGATAAACAATCATGTTGTTTACTAACAGATGCTAAGAAAACTTCCACAGAGTCTCTCTACTTTTTCAACCTTTCTAAAACTAAATATACCTTTTCACTTATCTTGTTACGATCAGTATTAGGCATAAAGATGATGGCAAAATTGTCATAGTAAGCAACTTGTGGTGGGTATGTAAACTCTGTTACTGCCAAAGTAGCTCTTATGTTCCCCTCGATTTGTTTCGTTTCATTAAATCCATAGAATAAATAAATCGTTCCACCTTCAAATTTGTATTTCGCTTCTTTTGAAATAGGGTAATTAAAAGTTTCGGATTTATCTTCCTTCACTATTAATTCCATTCCTTCCTCTTCAAATGCTGAACGAACATTCTCTATTATCATATTTGTAGTTTCATCATTAAAGCTACAACTTGAAGTAATCATAACAGCCATAATTAGAATCGATCGCTTCAAGAATTGCTTCATTTACAAGCCTCCCCATCCATTTGACATAATTTATAGCAGGAGATTACACATCGGCATCTATAAATAAGTCAATCAATATTAGCAACCTGATCCTTATCACGATCGAAAGCTATTTCTATTAGGGCAATTAACAATGCCATTATGCTCTCTGTTTGCCAGGAAAGTGTCATACTTCTCATAAACTCATCTACTATAAATAAAACGAGCCAGTTCGATGCAACTTCAAAACCAATTCGGATTATATAAATCCTAATTTCCCCTTTTATATTTTGGACAGACAGCTTGAAGAGTGTATTGGAAAACAATTCAACAATCATGCCAAGAATAAGGAAACTAACAACGAAAATAACCAATGACCCAGTAGAATTATACTGAACACCGAGCAGTTTAAACACCCCTGCTAGTCCAAAGAAATAAAGTCCCAATACAAAACCTACTACTAGAATAATGAGCAATGCTATTCCGATAACCGTTACTGCCTTAGCTTTTATATTCATTTTACGAAATGAATCTTTATTGTCTGACATCGATCTATTTCTCCTTTTGTTAGGTACTACCTCGTGATTTACGTATAAAACGTTCTACACTCTTCTTTTCCTAAATATAGAAATCACATTTTCCAAATTACTAACTAATTCTATAATCGTTAGTAAATTCCCTTTCGAAGTCTAGAACAGTGGTGGAACAAAAAAATCCTGTATATCAACACAGGATTTCTAAGCAAACATGATTATAAATGATCGGACTGCTCATTAAATGCCTATTAGAGACAAATTGAAACTTGATGATGTTTAAAGCTAACTGCATTCACATACTGTTATTTACTAAGGAGGATGCGGTACAGCTTATCATCATTTTCCTCTGGGTTTCCACGGCCATCCGAATTATTACTAATAAAGTAAAGATAGTGATCCTCAATCCGTACATCTCGAATTCTGCCAAGATCGGTTATTACTTCACGTTTTTCGCCTGTTTCAAGATCAAATTCTATTATGGCAGATCCCCTCAATGCAGCAATGTACAATTTCCCATTGTAATTGTCCATTCCAGATGGCGCCCAAGTCGATTCACTTCCAGAAGTAAATAGCGGTGGAATAAACCCTGCTTGTTCTTCATGCCCTTCAATGATTGGCCACCCATAATTTTGACCGCTCTCTATTTTATTTATTTCATCATTCGCGCTGTTGCCGTGTTCACTCGCATACAGCATCCCATCAGGCATCCAGGTAATACCTTGGGGGTTGCGATGGCCATAACTGTAGACGTATGAACTCGGAAACGGATTATCATTTGGAATGGTGCCATCAAGATTCATTCTTAAGATTTTCCCCCCTAATGAATGGAGATCTTGCGCGATATTTGCATCAGATGCATCACCTGCTGTTGCGTACAGTTTCCCGTCAGGCCCAATTTTAATCCTTCCTCCATGATGATAGGAACCACTTGGAATTTTATCGAGAAGAACCCCCTCTTCCCTCCAAACATCGTCTTCCAGCAGGAGTGTGATTATGCGGTTAAATTGTCCAGAACGATCTACATACGTATAGTAAGCATAAGCTACATTCGATTCCTGAAAGTCAGGAGCAAGCACAAATCCTAGTAAACCCGCTTCTGAAGCTGTTGCAAGATCTTTCTCAAGCTCTACACTTTGCCGCTTCATCTCTCCATTTTCTACTTTCACAATGAATCCAGATCTCTCTGTTAGATAAAAAGTTTGATTATATTTTTCAATTGACCAAGGAGCGTCAAGGTTTTCCGCAATTACTTCTAATTTATCTTTATCTAGCTTACTAGGTGAAACGCTTTGTTCGTTATTATGTTCTACTGCATCTGGTTGATTTGAAGAACATCCAACTAATAAGAAAATAAGCATCATATATACAGTTACTATCCTTTTCAACGCAAATCACCTTTCCTACTTAATTAACGCTTGTTTTAAGACACATAAAAAATATACGCAACTGATTTATATTTTATAAAGTAGGAGAAAGATTCAAAGGAATCCTGTTTAATCCCCGCCCCCACCACAGCTTGAACAGGAACTGCCTGAGCATGAACTACAGGAACTACCTGACCCACAACTTGTACAGCTTGACGAACTGTAGCTGCTGATTTTCATATAACTCGAAAACTCATTATAATGGAAATAGGAAACAGACAAGAACGGAACAAGCATGGTGTTATAGTTTTGCTCCCTTTTCCCTTTTTTCATTTTTTCTTGAATCACACTTTTTTCATAATCCTTTATCTTATTGGCCGTCTTTTTCATGGAAGCAATGAGCGAATGTACAGTAGACATGTATTTGGAATTACTTTTAAAGTATAAGTCTATCAGTTCACTTTCCGAGAATTTCCTAAACTCTTCAATAATCGTCGGATCTACAGGATGCTTAAAAAAACCCTTATAAAGGTGAATATTCTCTTTTCTTATATGAAAAAGCTCCGCATACACCCAATCAAAGAACCCCCGCAAATCAGGATCTGGAAATACATCTACATTCGGACTGTGATGAAGAGTAGTCCCTAGATATTTATTTGAAAAATCATCATACTCACGAGTGAACATAAGCATCTGATGCCATAATTCATCGACTTTCTCACTAAACATTGGGGATTCCTTTAATAGAGAAGTCATAATAAAATAACGTTTTAAATCCAATAAACGCCATTTGTACTCATTTTCCTTTAACCGGATTTCTTTCTTTACCCTCTCTTCTACGTTTTCCAGATAACGATCACCAAGGGCATTCTCCAGGTCATCACTTAGCTTTTTTAATCCTTTCATCGGTCTAATCTCTAATGTTCCTGAAGATAAGCCAAAGGTAAATGAGCGTTTTTTTCGCAGAAATAATACAAAAAAAATAACAACTGCTAGCAGAAGCAGCCACGCCATCTAATCCCCTCATTTCTATTAAAATACATTTTTATCTATAACGTTATTACTATTACGAACTTATCTATAAAGGGTTCCATATTTTCCATTATTAGTTATCTATTTCTCCTGCACATTGCCTTATATCGCCTACGTATGAATGCACTCATAAGAACAACTATTAAAATACAAAAAACTGGACCATTATCGGATCCAGCCTAAATACAAATGGTATGGAGTTAGTTCAACCCGAGCAAAAGAACCGACACAAAGTACGACTGCCAATTGCACATAAAAAAGGTAGCCTTATGCTACCTTTGATTCATTCATCCATATATTTATTTTTCAACTGATCTGAGCCGATGCTTCCAATGATCATCAAGGCTAATGGTAAGAAATTGGATATGATCTTCGGTAATCCTTCTGGAATGATAATATTCGTACCAACGAAATGATTTAAACCTATGATAATTAACTTCGCAACTAATAAAATTGCCCCTACCATAATCATACTATCAAAGAACGCTTTCCATTTTGGATGTGCTAATTGCTTACTATCTCGTATTACTTTTTCTTTCAACTCTCCATCACTCCTCAACATTTCATCAATTGTAATACCGAATAGATCACTTAACCCAATGATCACTTCGATACTTGGATAATTCTTACCCGTTTCCCACTTTGAAACGGATTGACGACTAACATGAATTTTTTCAGCTAGTTCAGTTTGTGACCAACCTCTTTTTTCTCTTTCGTTTTTTAAACGTTCACTAAAAATCATGTTACCCATCACCTCCTTATTTCAGTATTAATGGAGTGTATAGTTAAAGTAAAGATAATTCTAGGTGCATCAAGGTGCTACCTCTAGTTGCCTGTCAAAAACCCTTGTTTTATCTAGGTTATACTATTGTATCCTTTATTGTGCAAAATGAAAAAGCCACTAATTATTAAAGAAAACTCTTTAATAATTAATGGCCTATTTTAATAGAAATTAAACAAATTGCTCTTCCTCTTTTTCATTGCTTCTTAGATTAAAGAAACTAATAATAATCCCTAGAATTCCACCTATAACTGCAGGTAATATCCAGCCTAATCCCACTTCATATAACGGTAGAATAGACAAAAATAATTGATCAACTGGTGCGATACCAAGTCCAGCTGCCTTTAATCCGTCAAATACACTTATAATAAATGTGAATAACATACTTAATTGATACACGATCTTCTTCCCCTTAAATGAATTATGGAAGAAGGTTAATATCAATAACACAATTGCTAATGGATAAATCGCTGTTAACACTGGTGTTGAAATAGAAATCAATTGACTTAATCCGATGTTTGCAACCACAGTACTAAATACAGCAAATAAGATGACAAACCTAGTATAAGAAACTTTAGGCAATAGTTTATTAAAATAGGTAGCACAGGAGCTGATCAGACCGACACTAGTAGTCATACAAGCTATAATCATGACACCGCCAAGAATAACTCCACCAAACGAACCAAAGTAGATATTTGCCACACCAGATAATACGGACCCGCCGTTATCTAAAATACCTAATTCTGCAACACTGCTTGCTCCCATAAATGCCATCGCACCATAAAAGAAAGTTAAAAGGGCTGCAGCGATTATGCCCGCCTTCATTGTAGCTGCCATTATTACCTTACCTGATTCCACGCCTTTAGAGCGAAGAGCATTTATAACAATGACTCCAAATACAAAAGCTGCTAAAACATCCATTGTTAAATATCCTTCTGAAAAACCACTGAAAAATGAATGATCTGTATATTTTTCATTTGGTTCTTGGAAAGCACCGATTGGGTTAAAAATAGCGAAAATAACTAAGAGAGACACAAAACTTATTTTAATAGGTGTTAAATATTTTCCTACAATATCAACAATTTTTGATGAATTAAGTGAAAGGAACGTTGCAGCTCCGAAGAAAAGAACAGAGAAGACAAATAATCCAATCGTACTCCAAGATTCTGGTAATAATGGACGAATACCAATTTCAAAGGATACACTCCCTGCTCTTGGTATTGCAAATAAAGGACCGATGGCTAAGTATAAAATAACGGAGAATACTAACCCAAATAACGGATGAACCCTATTTGCTAATGATTGAATATCACTTTTACCGGAGTAACCTAAAGCAATAACGGTTAATAATGGTAATCCTACACCAGTAATAATAAATCCAGCTGTAGCGATCCAAACATTTACCCCTGCTTCCTGCCCCAGCATAATTGGGAATATTAAATTACCCGCTCCAAAAAATAATGAAAATAACATTAATCCTAAAACAACAATATAAGAAGTTGAAACCTTTTGATTCACTTCTAATGCCCCTTTCTACTTACTCCCCTGATATATCGATTATTCTGAAAAATTATTATATAAAAATACTTTTTAGCATTTTCACCTTCTCTTAAACTACATTAACATAGTGCCTTTATAAGGTATCACAATAAAAAAATGAATACAATATATTATTCTAACAAAACATTTTTCACTCGTATTTTACTCTATGATGTTATATTTCATAGTCGTATATTTATTCAAGTTAAAGAAAATTCCCAGTTTAGAGAAAAAGAGGGGACTGTATCACAAACTGCTGAAGAACTTGCTACTTACCTTCATTATTTGGAAGAGGGGGAAAAGGAAATAATCAAATTGATGTGTTAAAGAAGATAGTCGTTCTGTTTCTTACAATCATTCTCTTCATTTTGTGGATTGTATTTAATGCTGTTGAATGTATTATTATTTTTTAAATTCCTGGCTCAACTACACGCAAATGATAAATGTATGAATACAGAGTTTGAGCAAGGGGTATACTGCTCACTTCCCTTACTATTAATGAACAAATTATAGGTGATCACCTATTTCGAATGGATCGATCTCCAATTTCGTCTGTTTGATCCTTCATATCAATATTTACAACTTTGTGGACAATTCTAAAACATTGTCTCCCCATTCGGAAGAACGCTAAAAAACGATCCCCTTCCACAATCGCTATTACATTCCTTCCGTTTCACCATCATGCTCGTTTTTGAAACAAGAAAAAATCCTGTATACCAACACAGGATTTTTAAGCAAAGTTTATTATAATTATTCTTAAATGATTAATGTTCTTTCCAAAATTTAAGTTGTTTAATTTCGTGTATATTTGAGTGGGATGAGTTCTTCAATCGTCGTTTTAACTAACTCGCCATTTATTTCTACTAGCACAAAAATATCTGGTGCGTAGTCTGAAATCAACTCTCTACATATGCCACAAGGACTCACTACTCGAATATTTCTATCTTCTTCGTCAGAATAAGGGTGTCTAACAGCTACAATCTTGTCAAAATGCTTTTGTCCATTCGAAATCGCACTACCAATCGCAATCGCTTCGGCACAAATACTTACTCGTCCTATATACGCTTCAATATGTACTGCCGAAATAATTTCTCCTGTTTTCGTGCGAATGGCTGCTCCCACATGGTGTTTATTATCTTCATAAAGCATGGCAATCTTATCTGTTGCTGCCTCTATTAATTCTAGATCTCGTTTAGTTATGTTAAATGTTTTCATATGGCTTCCTGCTTCCAATTCCTATAAGATTTTTTTGCATTTAAGAAGCATGAGGGAAAGCTCCTTTGCTACCGGAAGCAGCAGAACCTCCCCCATGTATTATTTTAACTTTTCAAGCATTCGATGAAATGATCGTTCATGTTTATTCAAAGTATGCCCATTTGTATTGAACATTGCCTAATCCAGAAACATATACACCTTTTAGGTTTTCCTTTTTTACATAGACGCTTGTTTTAAAGTGAAATGGGATTACAGGCATTTCATCCATAATAATGGCTTCCGCTTGTTTTAGTATTTCTTTTCGCTTAGCTGGATCAGGCTCTAAAGCTGATTGATCTAGCAATGATGCATATTCTTCATTCATCCAGCCCGTATGGTTGTTTCCACCATCCTCTTTAAATATTTCTAGGAAGTTGATCGGGTCATTGAAATCACCTGTCCACCCCATTCTAGCTACCTCAAAATCTCCATTAATAATTCCTTCATAATACACTGCCCATTCTTCGTTACTAAGCTCGACATTTACCCCTAAGTTTGCTTTCCACATATCTTGAACAGCTTGAGCAATTTTTGCCTGGGCTGGATCTGTATTGTAGGAGAGGGTAATTACTGGTAATTCTGCGATACTATTATAGCCTTCTTCCTCTAGCCCTTCTTCCAAAAGCTTTTTTGCTTCTTGAATATCAGCATCCTTAAAATAGCCAGTTTCATTTTCTGGAATCATGGAGTTTGGAACAATGGCAGTTGCAGGAATTTCCGCACTCTGAGTGACATTTTCAACAATAGATTTGCGATCAATTGCATAAGCAAAAGCTTTTCTAATTTTTGTGTTATTAAATGGCTTTTTCTTCAAGTTAAATTCATACCAATACGTCCCTGCTGTTGGTGCAACCTCAAGATTCCCTTCATCCTGCAAAGCAGGAATGGCATCAAGCGGCAAACTGCCTGTCGGTGCGCCAGCCCAATGCAGTTCATCAGAATTAAACATATTCAACTCAGTATTCGAGTCATTTAACATCAGCATGTCAATTTTTTCTAACTTGACCGTATCTTTATCCCAATATTGTTCATTCTTTTCAAGCACAATTTGATTTTGATGTTCCCATATTGCCATTTTGAATGGCCCATTTGATGTATAGCTATCTCCCACATCCTTTGACCAATCCGGATTATTTTTAGCCACCTCACTGTTAATTGGAAAATATGTAAAGAAGGCCGTAAGCTCTAAAAAGAATGGCGTTGGATTTTCCAGTGTAACCTCCAATGTCTGTTCATCTAGTACTTTTATACCTACCTCATCTAAGGAAGCTTCCCCTTTATTGGCAGCTTCTGCATTTTTAATGTAATACAACTGATAAGCATATTGAGCAAGATTATCTGGGTTTAGCACCCATTTCCAAGCATATTCAAAGTCATACATCGTTACTGGATCTCCGTTTGACCACTTGGCATCTTTTCTTAAGGTAAATGTGTAAGTCAATAAATCATCTGATAGATCAATTGTTTCAGCCATAGCCTCTTCAGGCTCCCCATTTTGATTAATACGAGTCAATCCTTCAAATGTTTGCAGCAGAATATTGGATGACCAAACATCCGTAGCTAGGCTTGGATTAAGAGAAGATGGTTCTGTGAAGTTATTAATCTTAAGGGTCTGTTCTTTCACCTCGGCCGCATTTTCTTTTTCACTCTCGGTTGCCTGAGAGTCGGATTCCTTCGAAGAACATGCGCCTAAAATCAGCGACAAAAATAAAACGATAGAAAAAACCCATATTCGACTTCTCATAAAAATCCCTCCTATTTATTGAAAATTGAGATAATAAAGGTTATTATACATGTTTTATGGATGAATGTGGTAATTTTTCTGAATTTATTAGATAAATAAAAGGGGTATTTACAATACGTTCCTTTCTCGCCTTAGTGCTAACGGTTAAACAACAGCCACTGGCTCCTAATAGAAAGGAATTCGTAAAAATAGGAAGGGTTAATCAGTTGCACGGCAATGTTCCAAGTAGTAAAAATAGATCAGAAAAATTATTATAGGGCATTGCATTTCCTTGAGAGAAAAGGATGTTAAAGGTATATTACCAAAACAAATATAACCCCGTTCTAGATTAGGACGGGGTGAAAAAGATAATCGGAGTATCAAGAGACTTTATTAATTCTCTTTTTAATGCAATCCCAATTAAAAAGTGAAACAATGCTTTTTGTGATTGAACGAATATTTATTAAATGAGAACTTTTCTTATGCTGGGAACTAAATACTTCTCTATTTGATATAGAGATATAAATTTAGAATTGATTCATCTCGTTCATATAATCTAAGAATCTTTTTAATCATAAAAACTCATTCCCTTTATTTTCATTACATCACACGCTGATAATGGTGTTTGGTCGGAACACAAAGTTACTTCTTGTCAGCTAACAGCTGAATTTTGAAGATATTTGTAATGCCTGTGCGGTCAGTGAGTAGTGTGATTGAAATCAAATCACCTTCTGACAAATCAGAAAGTTGGATAACAGCATCCTGCCAATATATACTCACCTCTCCCCATACATCATATTGAAACTCACCTCGATAATTCTCATCGTTGAGGGAAATACCGTCAACCAATATAGAGTTCTCGCCAACTTCTTTTACTTCAGCATAGAATGTCTGAATATCAGAATGCGACATCACCCATGCTTCTTTTTCGTAATCTTTATAGGCATTAATATATCCCGCAAAATAACTAATTAATATGCTAATGAGTAAAACGATAATGGTCATAACAATAGCAACTCTATTTGGAGGAACCATTGAAATACGCTTCCCCTCAGTTGCACCTAGAGCCTTATTGATATGCCGTTTATAGGCTTGAAAATAAACAATAACAGTAGCGACTAATATAATTAGAATTGCAAACAGTGCGAGCAAATAAATAGGAAAAACCATGTAATCGCCTCCTCTATATTCCGAAATATTCTTTGAAAATGTAGTAATAACTTCTTGTTACATCAACACTTTTACCGTTAGTCATTGTAAAGATAAATTTCGACGAGAGAGTAGGTGTAATTCGTTTAACCTTATTTCTTGCAATTACAACAGAGTTACTTATACGCAAAAATTTTGTTGGGTCTAGCAAACTGACAATTCGGTATAATCGGTCGGTAGCTTGATATAGTGCTTCTTGCGTTTGTACCTCAACCTCATGACCGAACGACTCGATACAAACAATATCCTCTACAGATAAAATGATCCTCGCATTTGTTCCTTTTTCTCTCACAATCAGATTATCAATGAAGTTGTTGGTTTCACTTAATACCAAGTCGGCAGTATCATCTATTTCAATTCCTCGTTCTTCGAGTGCAGATTTGATTTCATCATAACGCTCATTACTAATTTCAAGTTTGATTATCAAATTGCAACCTCCTCTTGTTCATAGTGATACACTGACATATTTCAAAAGAAGTATAACAATCGGATATTCCCATTACCATATGAAAGGAACACTTTACAGATATAGCCACATAGATTACACAATATAGTTGATATTAATTAAAAAGTAGAATTACAAAATAATTGGAAGCATTATTTCGTATTATAATCTTCATAAAGAATTGTAGCAATTGGGGATGGCATTACAGTTAGGAGCCACACTAACGAGAAAAATAGAGATTGAAAGCCCTAAGGATTTATGGGTTGGGGAAACGACTGAAACCCTTATTGGACAAGAGATTAGAGGGATATTGAACAAAAGAAAAAAGACTGGATCATATTGAATCCAGCTCCGAATTGATATTGACTTTTGATTAAAAAAACTAATTGAAAAACGATTGAATATATAATAGACTACCCGCTTCCATTACCGTTTGGATACCGACTATTTAGGAGTAGGTACCGACTTTTTAGCGTGGAAACCAACCAAAAGTCAGGGAGATATAATAGAAAGAAGAACTCTGAATTAAGAAATACCCTCTATCTTGATTTACTTATTTTATATAAGAACCCTTAATTTTTTATAGGGACACTTATGAATGTACCCTGCGTCTGTTTTTGCCATCTCACCTAATTACCTTAAAGTTAAGTTTTTTTGCAGACGATAATTTTTGAGATTCTGAGCAAACGTTTTTTGAATCTCTCGGTTTCCCTTTAAAGTTGTATTATTACCATTCATATACAATTCCTCCTGTTTCATCTGTCTAATCCGAATTGATAGATTAGAACATCCTGTTTTATTAAAGCTACTGTAATTATAAGCAGTTGGGGGAAATATACAACTGATAAAAGTGGCTCAAAAGGAGATAAGGCAGGGTAAAACAAGGGAATTGAAACGAAGACAATAAGTTGATAATAGGATATGAAAAATAATTGATTAAGGTTATATTACATAATTAGAGCTATGCCAAAATGTACGAATCAATAATAGCAAATGAGGAAATTGAGTAGAAATTATTGAAAATCTATCACTTTCTTCACTTTTCAAGAGTATTCTCACAAATTCTATTATTTCCGTATTTGACAAATTAGAAAATCACTCAACAAAACACAACATATAGTATCACTAATTATTTAATATATACTATATATTGATTCACTTGGAATATAGTGCTATAATTCAATATTGTGAGGAGGCAAAAAATGAGCATTAGATTACACATATAAGGAGGTGACTATATGGTACGAGTACAAATCAATACATCCCAAGTTAATAGAGCCATTAGGGATTTTAATAGAGAAGTAGATAAGCAAGTAAAAAGAGAAATGCAGAAGCTCGAACGAGAGTTAAAGAGAAAGCTAAAATAAAAAAGCTCTTATTTGTTTTGCAGAACAAATAAGAGCCATTGATTTATATATCCACGTTTATATTACAACAAAATTCGTTTTCATAAAAGAGGACTTACGTTCGCCTCCCTCACCATATCAATTAATGAGGTGATTTATAAATGGGTAAAAATCAACATGTTACACCATATTCTGGTGGTGGATTTCAAGTAAAAGGTGCAGGAAATTCAAGAGCAACAAAAGTATTTGATACTCAACGTGAGGCAATTTCATTTGCAAGAGATATTGCAAAAAATCAGCAATCTGAACTGTTCATTCATAACAGAACAGGACAAATTAGAGAAAGAAATAGTTACGGAAATGACCTTTATCCACCAAGAGGATAATTGAAATGAAATCCTTAGGAATTCAATAACCGCTTTACTGCTATAACAGGGGGGAGTATCATTCCTCCTGTTTCTTTATGTATTTTTATAGTTATTTGATTTAGTAAGGAATTGTTTAAGCTCTTCTTCACTTATAGATTCTATATCAATCCCCTTTTCCGATAACAATAATCTCATAACGCCCTAACTTTTACTCTTTGATAATTAGGATTTCGAGAAATTGCAATTACTCCGTCAGGGTAGGCATCATCGAACACCTCCATCTCCTTTAACAATTTTCCACTCAGATTTTCCACTATCCCTAACCCCTTTCACTACTTAGTTCAGAATCACGTTAGATTCCATTTCAAAAAATCCCTGCCTTCTATGTAGTTGCAAAATCCAAGTGTATTCTCTCCCCTTCTCTCAAACCCTTGTCATTCCTGCCTTTCTCCGATTTCCCCAATTTCTGTAGTTTAATTGGTTCTTCCCCCATTCGCTCCTTTTTTCTCCTGTTTTTTGTAAGAACCCTGATTTTTTAGGAAAATGAGTTGTTCCGTAGGAACAGGGTAAAGGGATTAGGAATGAGGGGATTTTTTCATGCTTTTTCTCCTGCCTTTTTTCAATTATTCCTTCTGGCTTTCTATCTTAAAATCGCTGATTTATCAGGCTTTTCCTCTGACATTTATTCATGCCTTTCTCATGCTTTTTCTGGCTTTTTCTTCGCTTTTGGACACAAAAAAACGAGGAAAATTAGAGGCAATTTTCCGATTTTCACTCGTTTTAGAGAACAACTCATTTAACTGAGAATACATATTGTTTTGCTACAGAACAGTTGAATTTTCCGATAACAAATTATTTAGCTTTAAAGTAAAGTTTGATCAAAAATACTTCACAAACCCAAATTTTACGTGAAATTAATAGAACCCGTTTTGAAAAAAAGATTGACCAAAACGGATTCTTTATTTGTGAAGTATTATACATTTTTTATAAAAAAGTTTGATCATATTCTGAAATCCGATCTTTAACAAAAGCAACTGATGCTTGATGATCGTTCCATAATTACCAAAGAAGTTATTTACCAGATTTATTTTTTAACAAAGTAAATTTTATAGCTCAACCATTTATTGAATTCATTAACTGGAAGAAGTATTCAGGTTGATGAGTCTTATTTAGGTTATACCATGAATGTAATGTATCTGGTGCAAATACATCTAATTTTTTCAGTACTTCCATCGCAAATTCCAAAGGAGCTATTCCTGATGCAGTAACTAAATTCACATCAGATACCGCAGATCCCACCTCATAGAACTTTTCTCCTTTATAGTTAGGACATACCATTTTAGTGTATTCTAAATTATTACTTGTATGCTTTCTAGTATCTAAGTATCCCATATTCGCAAGGGCATCAGTTGCACCACAAATTGCAGCAACAATAGTGCCTAGCTTTAAAGCTTGGCCAATTCTTTCCAAGATAGGTTGATGAATTTCTTCACTCCAAGTAGTCCCTCCTGGTAAAATTAAAAGATCCTTACTTTCAAGAGTACATTCATCAAGGGAATTATCTGGTTTTATGCTCAGTCCTCCCATAGTAGTAATCATTTCTTTATTAGCTCCTACTGTAATTACTTTTAAAGGTACTAAATCCTTTTTGAAATATCTTCCTGAGTTTAGTTCAGCAATTAAATATCCATATTCCCAGTCCGACATTGTATTAAATACATATAGAAAAACTTTTTTTGTTTGCATCCAATAACACTCCAATCACAATTGATATAGCCTATTATAATAAAACTTCCCTGACAGCTACCGTCAGGGAAGTTTTCATACTTGATAAAATTTTATTAAATCAGACAAAACTTCAACAAGTCTTTTCTTAAAACTTATTGGCTCAATAACTTTAATAGATTTATTGTATGGTAAAAGTAAATAAGGTACATATGTATGTAGCATATCTTTTTCAAGAAGAAAAACTGCTTGATTTGAAGTCCGTTCTTGTAAATAATGTCCTAAAAACCAATGTTGGCAAATATCAGCCAATACACTTTTATCCCCATTAATAACCAAAGAAATAATCCCTTCCTTATCTTCTATAGTTGGAAGAAGATTTTTTATAAAAAAATCACGTGCTGAAAAATTTTCTGGCCGGTTAAACTTATTTTCAGTTAGTATTAGACTTTCAATTCGATCTACTCTAAAACTACGGATATCATTTCTAAGATGACAAAATCCAATCACATACCACTTATTATTCCAATAGATAATTCTGTACGGATCGACCAATCTATAATTTAATTGCTTTTCGCCACTTTTATGGTAAAGAATTTTTACTGAGTACCGGTCAGCTAAGGCCTGCTCTAACTCCTTCAAAAAAGATTCCATAGAGAGAGAACTTAATCGACTTATTACTTCAAGACTAGTTAAATGTTGGTTTATCTTTGTTTCCTGCTCTTGATTTGAGTATTTACTTAGTTTTGAAATGGCCCTATTTAGTGCTTCACCTCCATAATATCCGGCTTCTTCTGCAAAAACAGCAGCATGAAATAGTGAAGTTTGCTCCTCAAAATCAAAAAAAAGAGGAGCTTCAATAAAATTGTTTATTAAAGTGTATCCACCGTTATGACCTGTGTCTGAAATTATAGGTACACCACTTGTTGAAAGTGTATCAATATAACGATACACAGTCCTTATATTTATTTCTAACTCTTCTGAAATTTCCTTTGCAGTAATTTTTTCACCTGAACGAAGCATCCATAGAATTGCTAACATATTGTCAATTTTAGGCATATAAATCCACCTCTATAGTAATAAAGAAATTTTACTGTATTCACATTTAATTATAACTTCCATTTCCTTAAATTATCTCTTGTTAGGTTTAATTATAATTCTTCACAATTGATGAAGAGACATCTTGAATATTCAACCACGGTTTATAATCTGAGCTAATCTTAGAGCCACGCCCGACCTTCTTTAATCCATATATCAATTTTAGATGTTCTAGTTCTTTTCGACACAAAAACACCCCTTTATATGATCATATCTAAAGGGGTGTAAAGATTCGCATCCTTTTTATAAACATCGCGACTTTATTTCAAACCTACACAACAACCTGTAGCAATGGAATAAACTTTAATAAAAATGAAGTTACAAACCCTTATTTAGCAACCAACACAAAAACTCCATTTTGAAAATAGATTGATCATTTCAATGTGTCTTATGCAGCAAATGCTAACCGCAACAGTTTTAACATTTGCAAACCATTAAATGGTTCCCATCAGGGTCTTTGAAATTAAACCATTGGTTATGCTCAATTTCTGTTGTTAATTCGACATTCTTACCTTTCATATACTCATATGCTTGTTCTATATTATTAGTATTCAAATGAAAAGGTGGAGTTTTGAAAATATTATCCGCTGAATAAATCTTGCTATCTAATACAATTCTCGTTCCGTTCATAGCTACTATATACAAATGATCAAATAATATTTCACCATCTGCTGATAAACCTAATATGTCACAATACCATTTACGAGCTTCTTCAATGTTGCTTACGGGAATAAACACAGTACCAATTTGATTTAAAATAGGGTTCATAGATTACCTCCAAATTTAGCTATATAGGTTTAATTCGTCATGTATTAAATATCTCCTTCTTGTTGAATTATACTGACCCCGTTAGTAAAATATCGAAGTGTAGCAAATTCCGGTACATCTTTTTTATAAACAGTATAACTTTGTTTCAAACCGACAAGATGCCCCCCCAAAAAAATTACATTCCTACGCCATTCCAACGCTCCATTCCCCTCAACTGTAGTTGAAAACAATAGTGTATTCTCCCCCCTTCTTTCAAATCCTTGTCACTCTTGCCTTTTTCTCTGGTTTCCTTTCTCTAAAGCCCTTTATTTTTGGGTTTTCCTCCTGCTTTCCTTCTGGTTTTATCAGGCTCTTTTTCAGGTTTTTTCTCTGGCATTCTCAAACAAAAAACACGAGGAAAACTGGAGAGTTGCTCCAATTTTCACTCGTGTTATTTACCGATTATATTTGACCATTTTACAAGTTGTTTTGCTATTTACCGTTTATGATTGACGGATACAGCTAAGTTTTTTGGGGTCTTCTACTATAAACCTGATAATAAAGTTGTTTAATTCTTATTGGACTAACGCCCCATTAGCTTAACAAGAAAACCCTTATTCAAATACAACCAGTATTATGTTCTGGACAAAAAAATACACTGGGTAGTTGATGAGATACTCTCCAAAAAGATTCCCCGTAATTTTTTAAGTCTTTTTGTAAACAAGTAGGACAGAACTTAAAAAATGTGGTTTCTTTTACTGTGCTTGCAACTATGCCCATTAACATGTGAACATTTTGGCTTTGATGATTTTTTATTTCATTAAAAACGGCTTCTTTCTGTGATTCTTCAAGGAAATTCGTATAATAATTAAATGGAGTATGTTTAAATACTAAGTCCTCCAAATTATCATACCCAAATATTTGTATTTGCTTTGCAAAAGTCTCCAAATTTGTTGGGAAATCAGGAGTAAGTATTGCTCTTGTATCATTGAAAAGATCAAACAAAGCATCTCTCATACTAATATTTGGACTTTGGTTATAATATCTTGCAAAAAGACTATATAATAATTCATCTTCATGAATTTTCGGAAACCATCCAAGCATAAAAATCCTCTTTTAAAATAGTTTATCGTCAGAAAAGGGTGCGATTATTAAACCTTTTTCTAAAAGAGATTTATGAGCACTCTTTTTTTCCTTTCTCCCATTATCAACTATTTTAAAAATAATATTCACTGTCCTTTTATTTTTTGGTTTGGAAGGATTGGCTTTCTTAGATTCATTTATTTGACTAATAATCGTTAAAGCTTTTTGAACTGCTTCTTTAGAGCTAATACCTTTATTTTCATTAATAACTCTCTTTGCAACGCTTTCGGCTAATTTTTCACTTACATCCAAATTAATAAGAGTTAGAATTACCTTTTCTAAAACTGAAAGTTCTTTTTGCAATCTTTTCTCAGCTAATTTATCTTTCTGTTCAGTTATTTTATCTCTCATATTGATCATAGGTTTTCTGCTTGATAAAAAGTCTTCTATATCAAATGGAGTAATATCATCATATTTAGCTATTTGATTAGGTTCACCTGAACGTAATGCTTTAAGCATATCCTGGACCATAACTAGGTATTTATTACTTACTACGTTAAGCATTTTGGGTGATATTTCCTCGGTTCCTGTTTCAATTGCATACGATTGAGCCAATAAAAACAATTTAACTGCAATATCAACAATGCCTTGGCTTTCATCATGAAGGACATCTAACCATTCTTTTGATAATTGTACTCTCTTCTTGGTCCATTGATATTCCCACATACTTGTCATTAATACTTCCCAGTTATCATCATTTTTCATTTGTTCCCATATTATTTCCCCATGCCCACCAGCTCTTCTTGCCTGCCTAAAATTTAATTGTAATAGTTCCTTTGCTTTTGTTGTTCCAATCAGCATGATAGGAATACCAATTTCATTTACCAGTGTTACTAAAAAATTCATCATGCTTGATGATACTTCATCTTTTGCTGTTAACAAATGCTGAATCTCATCAATAATTAATACACCTAAGCAATGTGCTCTTGCTAATTGCCCAACCCTAATAATTAGAAAACTTAATGAATCACCTTTCTTTCCGTAATCCTTAAAATATGTAGTTCCTAGAATCTCATCAATTTTAATAAAAAAATCTAAACACAGTGTTTTAGGTGATCCATCATTAGGACAATTAAGTTTTATCCAAGGAAGTTGTACTATATTCAATGGATATTGATGTACAATAGCTTTAGGATAAAGAGATAACACTCTTTCAATGGTAGAAGATTTACCCATCCCTGAAAAACCAATCATACTTAAACTCGATGCTGTCTTACTGATGTTAGGGGGAAGACCTAATGGCTCATTATTTTCTAGCCTTCTATGTAGTTCAATAAGAGTTTCGGCATGAGTTTTGCTATTAGGGTTTCGATAAACATAACCGCCTCTAATTAGCCTTGAAAATTTCGCTTCAAGTTCCAAAGTTTTTTCCGTAGGCTGATAACATCTTGTTAATCGAATTAGTGAATGAAATCGATGATGTGCCGACAAATTTACTTCTTTCTCATTGTACTCAGGAAGATATTCTAGTTGCTGAAAAGCATCCTCTATAGAAAGAATAGGGGGCAGTGCTTCTATTAATGGGTTATTCCTATAATCAACAACTTCTTGTTCCCTATATTGTGCAATAATAGCATAATCATCATTGTCTAACTTGATTAATTTTTCCATTATTTTTTCCGCCCTCGATTTGCATACAACTGTTTTATAGATACTTTTAATGTACTATCATCTATATTTATTAGATTATCCTTTTTGGAATCTTCAACGATATTTTCCTCACTGTAATGTAGTTTTAGTGTTTCATCATTTCTCCTTTCAAATTGTTCTTCCTTCCGGTGTTTTTTTATGTTTTTGGTTCGTTCAGATTTACTTAAGGAAGAGTCCAATTTTTCTTTTTTATTCTTATTAGCCGCTTCCACGACATTTTCTATATTGGAGTAGAAATTTAATTCATTTTCTAATTGGGTATGTTCGAAATTCCTATGATCCTCAGATTCAAACTCTAAAAGTTGCTCAATTTCTTCAATTGTTTTATTCATGTACCTATTGTGATGTTCTAACAAGGTACATGGTATGAATAGTTCGTCATCTTTCGTATGCAAATAGATAATATCCATATTTCTTGGATCATACGAGAAATCTACCTTCCAGCTGCCTTTTTGCCTAGCTCTTGAAAACCATCCTTCTTTTAAAGCTCTTGGATGTGTATATAACATTCTTTTATATTTAATACCTTTTTCGGTTATTGTAGCAGTAGCCCTAGGAAGTAAATAGAACATCACTTCATCAATTCTGTGCTTCTTTAATTTACCTGCAGCATTTTTCACACCCCATTCCCATAATTTAATTGGAATGGGTTGAACATTATCTCTTATTTGTTCCTCACTTCTGATATATTCGTCCATATAAAAGTTATGGTTATAGAAAAGGATGAAATTAATTAAAACTTTTGTATAATCCTCAATTGTCAAACTTGCTTCTAAGCGATAATCTTTTGCACCTCTTTCTCCGTAGTCTTTATGCACATATCCTGGTAAAAAGGGCTTGATTTTTTCCTGAGAAGTGTCAAATAATTTTTCAACAATGCCCTTCCAATCTGGACGGTAGGGTGGGGTATTACTAATACGTGGACCCAATCCTTCAATTAAATGGTCTACTCCGTGACTAGCCAATTCCCCTCTATCCCCAATAAAATTGCTAGGCAAATGGCTAGATGGCCACATCTCGGGAGAAATATTAATACCAAATTTTTCACAATACTCTACTTTATCCATGCAGGTATTAACCATTGCATTCATCATCGCTTTCCAAGAGGCGTTTTCTAGCCCTACGTAAAGTCCTGTTATTAAATGGGTATAAACATCGACAATGAAATACGTTGTAGGTCTTCCAACAATCCAATTTGGATTAAATCTGTTAACTAGATAATTATTACTTTGTGTAGCATCTATTTGAAAAATATCTCCCGGGCCCTCTGTTTCAGCAGTAGAAGAACCTAAAATGGATCTATAATTTTGCTCATACTTATAGCGACCTTCTCTTGCAATCGTCACCTTATCATTATCAAATTCACTTTTAAACCAATATTGATACTGTCGAAAGGTTGGTCTATTTTCTTCAGGATGAAGAATTCTCTTTTCGTTTCCATCTTCATCGTAATACTTCAATTTAGTATAATAGTCTGCTGTCATCTTCTTAAAAGCAAAATTTAAGGACGACTTCTTCTGATTTAAGTAATATTTCTTTATAGATTTTTCAAATTGCTGCTTAATCTCTTCTGTAATTACAATTCCGCCTTTACCATTCTTTTTAGGTCTTCCTGTTTTCTTTTTGATTTTTTCTTTATTCTCTAAATTAACGTTAATATTATTACTGTTAACATTTATTTTAAGAAAAGCATAATCCGGAAAAAGGCAATCGATTACCATTCCTCTTTGCCAATACTTTCTTAGATTTTTAAGTAATGTATTATGTGATCCAATGTTATGTTCAGTCATCGCCATTTTAATAATTAGATTTCTATGTTCCTTTTGGTAGATTGCAGGTTTTAAATCAACAATAGGTTTAATGTAACTCCAGGTTCTATCTCTATGTTCTATATCATTAATTGTAGGAGTTCGATTTAAAACAATTCCTCTGTCAATTCTGATTGTAAAGTCCCCATTTTTTGCTCTTTCTTCTATTTCCTTAATAGTCATAATAAAAGGCAGTGCTTTTTTATCATTAATGTCGATTACATAGGTGATAATGTAACCCTCATCAATCCATAAAATTCTGTAAGTTTTTTCAGTATCAAGATCTACTATAAGCTCGTTAACTGATAGAACTTCCATATTGATTATTAAATCCCCCTTTTGTAAAAGACATTCCGTTTAAGTTGATTTTGTGAGGTCGAATGGGTTTATCCATATCTACGGGAACAATATATTGACGCGCATATAAGTGCCTTATGTAATATATACTAGAGCCATCATCTAGGTTATAAAGTGAATCAAAATCCTTACAACAATCGATTAATTTCCTCTCAGGATGTTTATTGGATTGATTAATTAGAAAATCAAGGAAGTGCAAACTCATTTCCTCTTCATCTTTACTTACAAGGTAATAATACTCGTGGATATATTTTAAATTTTTGAAAAACTGTTCAGGCATTACTTTTTCGTCAATAATAGCCCATTCTACGCCCTTATCCTCCCAATACTGCCTCTCTATTTCAAGTTTTTCACATACCCTAGGATCTTCAAGTTCTTCACTAGGTTTAATTGAGCGTGCAATAAAGAATATTTCATTTCCAGCTCGACAAGTTGCTAAGAAATCTGTGGTCATCACAATAGGAGTTTGAGTATTTTCTTCAAAAGGGTGAGGGATATTTTTTTGTGAGGAAATATCTAAGGTATCCTCCCGATCAAGTGGGAATTGTTCTCTAATATCTACAACTTTATTGCTCCATTCTAAATAATAAAAATATGAAAGCTCTAAATCTGATAGTAATTGATGCTTTCTTTTTGTTTTCCAACCTTTTGGACGGTGAGATCTGCCACTACTCGGAACATCATTTATAGTCAGCCAAGGAAGATAGTTATTTAACTCACCATTTCCTCTTCCTTCTTTAAAATATTTCGCAATTTTTTCCTCAGTCCAAGTGTAACGACTTCTTGCCAAATCTACACCTCCAATACCTCTATATACTCTCCTAACTTATAACAAAAAAACATATTTTTTACAATGAATTATATTAATAAATTCAAACCTGAACAAATGTCAAACAATATAGGGATTAATAGTCAAACAGAAGTGTTAAAAGTTATACTTCCTAAGCTCCTATTTGAAAACAAAAAGTCAATAACTAATTAAAAAGATTGTTCTATATATTTTTAATTTTACCGATAATTAATTTTATAAATTATGCTACAATAGCAACAAAAGCTAAAGGGGGACTATTTAAAATGAAAAAAGATTTAATTGAAAGACTAACAACATATGTGAAAGTTGATACACAATCTGAAGATGGTGTTGAAGCCACACCATCAACCCCTGGACAGCTTGTACTAGGGAACATGCTTGTGAAGGAATTAATTGAGATTGGTATGGAAGAAGTATCGATAGATGAATATGGCTATGTAATGGCTACATTACCAGCCAATATAGATAAACACGTCCCAACTATTGGCTTTATAGCCCATCTTGATACATCTAGTGATTTTACAGGCAAAAATGTTAATCCTCAAATTGTAGAAAAGTATGATGGCGGAGACATTGTATTAAACGAAGCATTGCAAGTTGTGTTATCTGTGAATGATTTTCCTCAATTATCGAATTATAAGGGGCACACACTCATTACCACAGATGGAAGTACTCTTCTTGGTGCGGACGATAAAGCAGGGATTGCTGAAATTATGACTGCTATGGCCTACTTAATTGAGCATCCTGAAATCAAGCATGGGAAAATTAAAGTTGCCTTTACACCTGATGAAGAAACATCAAAAGGACCTGTTAAGTTTAATATTGATGCCTTTAATGCACCATTTGCATATACAATAGATGGTGGTCCTCTAGGGGAATTAGAGTTTGAAAGTTTTAATGCTGCAGAAGCAACTATTACGATTAAAGGAAGAAACATACACCCTGGTACGGCAAAAGGTAAAATGGTTAACTCCTCGAAAATTGCGATGGAATTGAATAGAAGACTACCTGTTGAAGAAGCTCCTGAATTTACTGATGGGTATGAAGGTTTCTATCATCTTACCAATATTAATGGTACTGTTGAGCAAACAACACTGAATTACCTTATTAGAGATTTTGATAAGGAAAACTTTAATAATAGGAAGGTTATGATTGAGAAAATTGTGCATGACCTCCAAACGATCTACGGAAAAGATATCATACATCTAGAAATAAACGATCAATATTATAATATGAAAGAAAAAATAGAACCTGTTTTTGAAATTGTAGAAATAGCAGCGCAAGCAATGAAGAACTTAGGTATCTCACCGGATATTAAACCCATTCGTGGTGGAACAGATGGGTCAACCCTATCCTACATGGGTCTTCCGACACCAAACATTTTCACAGGCGGTGAAAACTACCATAGTAAGTATGAGTTCGTTTCAGTTGATAACATGGTTAAAGCTACAAATGTAATCATTGAGGTTGTTCGGATTTTCGGAGAAAAAACTGAGTAAAAGAAATAACCTATCTTTAAAATCTTGTCAAATTATTGCAATAAATTAAGTCTTTAAACAGAATCAGGAGTAATGTAGAATGATTAGATTAGAGAAAGTAAACGCTGATAACTACCAAGAAGTTTTTGATTTAGAACTTGTAGGAGAACAAAAAAACTTTGTGTCGTCAAATATGAAATCGTTGGCACAAGCATGGGTATTTTACGATAGAGCCCAGCCTTATGCAATTTATAAGGATGATACAATAGTAGGTTTTATAATGTTTGACTATAGAATTGAAAATAGGAAAGTAGAGATTTGGCGATTTATGTTAGGGACTGCCTATCAAGGCAAAGGCTATGGTAAAGAGGCATTGATCAAAGCTATTGAATTTTTGAAACAAGAAAAATTATTCGACTATATCCAAATAAATTATGTTAAAGGAAATCTAGTGGCAAAAAAACTTTACCAAAAAGTTGGTTTTTCGGAAACGGGAGAAATGGAAGGAAACGAAGTTGTTATGAGGCTCTCAATAGTGCAATAATAGGGGGCAGATACATTCCTGTAAATTATCCACTTCAAAAGACGAATAATACTCAATATGTGAAAAATAATAAAAACGAACTATTCTGAAGCTCTAAAGAGTTTCAAATAATAGTTCGTTTTTTTTTATAAGGCATAAATCCAATTTAAGAGCTTGTTTATACACGCGATGAGAGCACAAATAATTAAGGTTTTTGTAAGGTACAGGGCAGATTGCTGTAAGGAGCATTCAGTATAGTAGAGATAACACCAAAACGAGGAGGATATTCATGAACACAATGGTACAAGTTCAAAACGTCTCAAAAGTGTATGGCAAAGGAACTAACACATTTGAAGCGTTAAAAAATATAACATTTGAAATTAATAAAGGCGAATTTGTCAACATTATGGGACCATCAGGAGCAGGGAAATCAACACTACTAAATGTTCTGGCCACAATTGATTCGCCATCAACAGGTGATATCATCATTGACCAAACGAATATTGCCAAGATGAAAGAAGGTCAGCTAGCAGATTTTCGTCGCGATCATCTCGGCTTTATTTTTCAAGATTACAACTTACTTGATTCATTGACGGTTCGTGAAAATATTGTTTTGCCGTTAGCTATTGCGAAAGTTCCAGCAGCACATATTAATGAACGCGTAGAAAAAATGGCACAACAATTTGGGATTGAAGCGTTACTTGATAAATATCCATACCAAATTAAAATGAGCACTATCTTAACAAAAAAGAAACTGATTAGCGATAATCTAATCAGTTTCTTTTTTTAATATTAAAAACTGGTTTGCTAAATACTGGTTTCTAGGTCACGACCTAATTGTTAAAGTCACAACTGAGTTGTATAGGTCACGACTGAGTTGTTTGAGTCACGACTGAGTTGTCATTAGACAAAAACAAACTAATCTCTCCCCACAACCTACTCCACAGTCACACTCTTAGCCAAATTCCTAGGCTTATCAACATCGCAATCGCGGTGTAAGGCAGCGTAGTAAGCTATCAGCTGAAGCGGAATAACAGAGATAAGTGGCGTTAATAGTTCGTGTACTTCTGGAATGATGAAGGTGTCTCCTTCTGATTCCAGTCCACTCATTGAAATAATGCATGGGTGGGCGCCACGGGCAACGACTTCTTTCACATTGCCTCGAATGCCTAGGTTGACACTTTCTTGTGTTGTCACGGCAATGATAGGTGTGCCTTCTTCAATCAACGCAATGGTGCCGTGCTTTAGTTCTCCACCAGCAAAGCCTTCTGCTTGAATATAAGAGATTTCCTTTAGTTTTAATGCACCTTCAAGGCTGACATAGTAGTCAATGCTTCGGCCGATGAAGAAGGCGTTGCGAGTAACTGTTAGGTATTCACGTGCAATCGATTCGAATTCTTCCTTTTCATCACAAAGAACTTCCATTCCGTTAGCAATAATTCCAAGCTCATGAATCAAATCAAATTCTAGTTCTATTCCGCGACTCTTTGCAGCTACATAAGATAAAATGGATAACACTGCAATTTGGGCAGTGTATGCTTTTGTAGAAGCAACAGCAATCTCAGGTCCTGCATGAAGCAATAATGTATAATCTGCTTCACGTGATAGTGTTGAGCCTTGTACATTTGTAATCGTGATCGCTTTATGGCCCATTTCTTTTACCTGAACGAGTACTGCACGGCTGTCTGCTGTTTCACCACTTTGTGAAATAAAAATAAATAATGGTTTTTCAGAAAGCAGTGGCATATTATAGCCAAATTCACTTGAGATGTGTACTTCAACTGGGATGTTTGCCATTTTTTCAATGAACTGCTTTCCTACTAGGCTTGCATGGTAAGACGTTCCCGCTGCGATAATGTAAATACGATCCGCTTCATTCACAGCATCAAGGATTTCTTGATCGATTGTTAACTCACCTTGGTCGTTTTGATACTTTTGAATAATTTTTCTCATCACTAAAGGCTGTTCATCAATTTCTTTGAGCATATAATGCGGGTATGTGCCTTTTTCAATATCACTCGTATCAAGTTCAGCAACATAGGAATCACGGCTAATAACTTCGCCTTCAAGATTTTTAATCGTTACTTGGTCTTGAGTAACAATGACAATTTCCTTGTCCATTAACTCTACATACGTATCCGTTACTTGCAGCATTGCCATTGCATCGGATGCAACGACATTGAATACATCCCCTAAACCGACTAATAATGGACTTTTATTTTTTGCAACAAAAATCGTTTCTTGATTTTGATCATCTAGAAGCCCTAGCGCATAGGAGCCTTTCAATAACTTTAGTGTTTTGCGGAATGCTTCTTCTGTGCTTAAACCTTCCGTAGCAAATAATTCAATCAGTTGCACAATTACTTCTGTATCTGTTTCACTGACAAAATTTACATCCTGTAAATACTCACGCTTTAAGATTTCATAGTTCTCAATAACACCGTTATGCACAAGTGTAAAACGGCCTGATGCACTTTGATGCGGGTGCGAGTTCGTTCTACTTGGCACCCCGTGTGTAGCCCAACGAGTATGACCAATTCCGCTATTTGCGAATACATCAAAATCAACTGTTTTACGCAAATCAGCAATGCGCCCTTTTTCTTTAAAAACATGAACGCCTTCTTCATTCATCACTGCAATACCAGATGAATCATACCCTCTATATTCAAGCTTTTCTAATCCCTTTAAAAGGATTTCCTTCGTATCTTTTGGTCCAATATAACCTACAATTCCACACATACTTCTTTTCCTCCTGACGAGTGGGACAAGAAGCCAACTTAGGGCAGTCTTGCCCCTTTTCTCTTTATTAGATTTGTATGACGTCAGACATTTCATCCGACCATACTAGAAATTTGTGCTTTGTAAATAGCATTCCCTTCTCTTTGTCCATTAAGTTGCCAAAATGTTTTAAAGAAGGAATTACGGTTTGCTTTAACCGGGAGGTATCCGCCGAATAATCGATAAACCTCCTCCTCGTCAACTAATCCATTCCCGTTCCAGATTAGCCCAGGCGCTTCAATTCCAATAATAAAACACTACCCACCTTCTAAAATAAAGTTATATTTACAAAGCAAGATTATCATACATCAAGGGTATCTGCTCGTCAATAAAATAAGCAGAAGGCAGAGCAAGAGTACTTTCTTTGACAAAATCTCTTCAAAAAGTCTCTAAAAAAAATCCCCTTCTAAAATAAAATATGCATAAGGGAATGTTTTCGTTCCCTTATGCATGTCCTCATCTTATTCTTCGTCTAATCCCATTTCTTGTTTCACAACTGTGGCAATTCGTTCCACATAGGCATTGCACAATTCTTCTGTTGCAGCTTCTGCCATTACTCTTACAAGTGGTTCTGTTCCTGAAGGGCGAACTAAAATCCGTCCATTTCCGTTCATTTCGTTCTCAACTTCAGTAATAATATGACGTACCTTCTCATTATCTGTCACATGATGCTTATCTGTCACTCGAATATTGACAAGCCTTTGTGGGAATTTTTGCATTTCCTTTGCCAGCTCTGATAATGGCTTCTTCGTCATTTTCATTATATTAACAAGTTGAAGACCTGTTAGGAGGCCATCACCTGTTGTCACATAGTCCAAGAAAATGATATGGCCCGATTGTTCCCCGCCTAAATTAAAGCCATTCTTCTTCATTTCCTCTACAACATATCGGTCACCAACTGCTGTTTGAACACTTTGGATTTGATTCGCTTCCAGTTGTTTATAAAAGCCTAAATTACTCATAACTGTTGAAACAACTGTACTATGCTTCAATCTGCCTTGCTCTTTCAAATACTTGCCACATATATACATGATTTGATCGCCGTCAACAATCTCACCATTTTCATCAATAGCAATTAGTCGATCCCCGTCTCCATCAAAGGCAAGTCCAATATCTGCTTCTCTTTCCTTAACAAATGCTGCTAAGCTTTCTGGGTGGGTTGAACCGACTCCTTCATTAATATTCAATCCATTAGGAGACGCACCCATCATCGATAAATCAGCATCTAAATCAGCAAATAAATGAGAGGCAATCGATGATGTTGCACCGTGTGCGCAATCCAAAGCAATATGTATTCCAGAGAAGTCTTCATCTACCGTCTGCTTTAAATATTGCAAGTACTTCTGTCCACCTTCAAAATAATCATTCACTTGGCCAAGATCGCCACCAATTGGTCTAGGCAGTTGATCCACTTCCATGTCCATTAAGCTTTCAATTTCTAACTCCTGTTCATCTGAAAGCTTAAATCCATCTGGTCCGAAAAACTTAATCCCATTATCTGCAACAGGATTATGGGAAGCAGAAATCATCACTCCAGCTTCCGCTCCTAATGCTTTTGTTAAATAAGCAACACCAGGTGTGGATAGAACACCTAAACGCATCACCTCTGCTCCAATAGATAAAAGTCCCGCTACTAATGCTCCCTCAAGCATATGTCCAGATATTCGTGTGTCACGTCCTATCAAAACCTTTGGATGATTTTTATCCTTTGTAAGAACGTAGCCCCCACATCGGCCTAATTTAAAAGCTAATTCAGGCGTAAGCTCACTATTAGCTACTCCACGTACGCCATCCGTACCAAAATATTTTCCCATTCCTTATCACTCCTCCATTATTTTTTTAAATTGATTCCTTTTCTATAATCGATATTTTTGCTGTTTCTGTTGACAGCTTCCATTCCACTTCTGTTGGACCTTTTACATTGATTTTCACTTCATGTTCACCCTCTTCTAAATTAGCCAAATCTAGAAAAACATTGAAGTCTGCTGGTTTTAACTGTGAGATTTTTTCCCGCTCTCCAAAAACAGTGATACTAGCTCCATTCGTAGGAGATTGAAGACTAGCTTCATACTGCCCTGATAAACCTGATAAGTGGATAGGGAGATTAGAAAACTGGATGTTTTCATCCGTTTCTTCTCCATCCCCTGTGTCTGTATTTCTTTCATTCGTTAGTACTTCTGCCTTTACCGTTTGCGGATTTACTTCTTTAATCCCATCAGAGATGATTACCGGGAGAGTGAGCTCGATATTGCTAGTAATTTGACTTAAATCCACTTCAACCCTTACATTTTCCGTTTCATCCAGCACTTCTTGGCTCGCATAAATTTTTACCTCTGTTACATCAAGCGTAATCGAGTCAATTGTAATATGGTCTGGCGGGCTGCCTTTTTCGATAACCGTAATAGGCACTGTTTTACTTAAGCTCTTGACAGGAATAATTACATCCACCGTCTCCTGCTCGAGAATAACATCAAGCTTATTCATGTCTTTATCAAGAACAAGAACCTGTGCTTCTCGTCTTACAGTTTCATTTATTGGCCCTTTCAAATTCACAGCCGCTTTCACATAGGTGATTTTTTCAATGGTATCCTTTGCACCAGTAATTTTTATTTCCTTTGGCTCGGCTTCAGGTGCTTCTGAAATATATCCATCTTCAAGCAGTGATTGATCAAATTCAACATCGATCTTATATTCCTTTGTGACCTTTTCTTGTATGTTCACATTAACATAGGCAGGATCAATCGTTACTTCTAACTTATCCGAAATATCACGTATTTCAATTGGTACTCTTTTTGTACCGATTTCAGCATCAGATAAATCGACATACACTTCAAAGTCTCTTTGGACTTTTGCTGGCTGCAGAACATTCTTTGGCCCCTTCACCGATAATGAAACGGTATCTGGCACACCCGTTACAATTAAATTATCTGTATCATAGTATGTCTTAACAGGGACACCCTCGATTATTTCTGTATCCTGCTCTCCTGGAACATTGACATTTGATACATTTTTAATCGGATCATAAACAGATTGAAAAAGGAGCAAAGCAAGTATTAAAGAGATTACCTTCATAAACCACCGGGTATCCACTAGCTTATCAATAAACTTATCCATTTTTCTTTACCCTCCAGTTCCAACGTCCTGAAGAAGTTTGTTTCTGCTGGCTTTGTGCTATTAATTCTTTAGTAACTAATTCCTTAAATACTTCAGATTTTAAATCACGGTGCAGTTCCCCATTTTTCGTTAAAGACACACTTCCCGTCTCTTCGGAAACAATGATTGTTAAGCTATCGGTTACTTCACTTATGCCCAATGCTGCTCGATGTCGTGTTCCTAGCTCTTTTG
The DNA here is from genome assembly GCF_017874625.1 of Cytobacillus eiseniae. Taxonomy (GTDB): domain Bacteria; phylum Bacillota; class Bacilli; order Bacillales; family Cytobacillaceae; genus Cytobacillus; species Cytobacillus eiseniae. The sequence goes on from NZ_JAGIKZ010000010.1 coordinate 118,518, forward strand.
ATATAAATGGGCTTTCAGATAATGGCAAATAGCATGCCGCTGCTGCCACGGTATTTTTCTGTAAAATAACAGCTCCATCATGTAATGGAGTATTCGGGATGAAGATATTAATGAGCAGTTCTGATGAGATTTTTGATTCTAGCGGGATCCCTGTTTCGATATAGTCACCCATCCCTGTTTCACGCTCCACAGAAATAAGTGCACCAATCCGACGCTTAGCCATATAATCGACCGCTTTAATAATCGAATCGACCATTTTCTCTTGGTCGTCTCCTTCTTGGTTCCCACTCCTTGAGAATAGGCGGCCCCGTCCTAATTGTTCAAGTGCCCTTCTAAGCTCAGGTTGAAAGATAATTGCAATGGCTAAAAATCCCCAAATGAGTACTTGTTCCATCATCCATCCTAATGTTTGCAAGTGGAAGGTATCACTAATAATTTTCACTAAGAGTATGACAAAAATGCCTTTCACTAATTGAACAGCTTTCGTCCCACGAACAATTGTTATAAGCTTATAGATGACGAACCATACTAGGAGAATGTCAACAGTATTAGCTAGAAATTTCAGTATTGAGAAGTCTGAAAACGACATTATCCTTCCTCCAAAAATATATATTAATAAGAAGTAAACCCTCTTTTTCATTACATAACTTCCATATTATATCATTGAACGCATTCCCAATCCAATTACGAGCCAAATGAAATTAGGAAGATTCCGTCACTCTTACTTTCTTGAAGAATTTACTAGTACGAGGGAAGGAACAAAAGGAACACTGCCCTTTTTGCAGTGTTCCTCTTCACAATTACCAAATTCCCTATTCTTTGTCATCGAAGATATTTATTACTTCTTTCGACGTTTTCTTGATGTGATACCACATCCACTCAAAAATCGCATTCACTTCTTTAATCTCTCCAGATACATGACCAGCTGAAGCTAAGTACTTCTCGCCATTTATTACGGTCACATCTCCTTCTACCTGTCCTTGTATTTCGATTTTCCCATTCTTCACTATTACATCGCCTTTAACTACTTCTCCTTCTGGAACAATTACTGTATCATTCTGAACGATCAGATTGGGCTGCTTTGATACAGAAAACTGATGATCTTGTTCCCATGAAGAGAATAAACTACCAGCCATAAGAACGATGAAAAGGGAAGCAGCCGTTAATAGCGGATGATGTCTGAACCATCGCTGAAATCCAACCTTTCGCTTCTCCTTTGGGAGTTTCGCCATGACATTCGCCGTGAAATTAGACGGTACTTGTATATGGGAAGTACTCTGTACAAAAGCGATTGTTCTTCTCAGTTCATGGAAATGCTCTTGGCAAGCCTCACAGCTTTGCAAATGATTTCTTAGTACCTGTTCATGTTCGGCTGAGATTTCTTCGTCTAAATACTCGTGCATATAAATATTGATTTCTGCTGGACACTTCAAAGTTCTCACCCTCTTTTATTATACATACCGTAATTGTTTTCTTAACGCTTCTCTCCCACGATGAATCCTTGTCTTAACCGTGCCTAATGGCAAATCTAAGATTTCACTTATTTCATTTAGTGAAAGCTCTTCAATATATTTTAGTACAATAACTGTTCGGTATTTCTCAGGCAGTTTCGAAATCTCTCTCTGGATTGATTCCTGCAATTCTAAGCTTTCTAGATCATCTTCTGGGAGTGTCGTATCTGCTGCGATTTGTGAGTACATCGTTAGCCCATCAGTCCCTGCCACCTCAGCATCTAAATAATAATCAGGCTTTTTCTTCCTAATTCGGTCGATACAAAGATTTGTTGCAATTCGATACAACCATGAAGAGAACTTAAGATTTATATTAAAGCTATGAATATTCACATAAGCCCGTAGAAAAGCTTCCTGGGCGATATCCTCTGCTTCATGTCTATTCCCTAACATTCTGTAACAAATATGAAAAACCTTATCCCCGTATATTTCAACCACTTCTGCATATGCATCTTGATCGCCTTTTAATACCTGTTTAATCCTTTTCTTTACGATTGCTTCCATTTTCTTTACCTCCGCTCATAGTGCGGCTAATCGACATTACGAATCGATAGCGGAAAAGGTTTCACTTTTTTGAACAATATTATTATCTATATTAACAAATTTTTACTTGTTTGGTTTAATAATTTCCCCGAAAGGTAATAAATAAAAAAATAACATATAAAGGATCGATTCTATGAATGCATCCAATTTGTTAAAAGAGATAGAAGAATGTCGGAAAGAAATGATTGAATTAGCTAGTATTTTCCCTTTATCTAATAAAGAAGTAGTAGCTGCCAGCAAAAGGCTAGACCAGCTGCTAAATTTATATGAGAAGCAAGGGAATAAGCCAATAAAGCAAAAAAATGGGGCTGTCATATAAGTCTGAATTCGACTTATATGACAGCCCTATTTTCTAATAAAGATTATAATAACTTCTCGCCAAAGAGTGAGCCCATTAAAGCAACTGCTACTGTAGCTGTTTTGTTTTTATCATCTAATATCGGATTGACTTCAACAAATTCCGCTGATGTAATTATTTGTGATTCAGCAAGCATCTCCATTGCTAAATGACTCTCACGATAGCTAATCCCTCCATTGACAGGGGTTCCTACACCAGGTGCATCAAGCGGATCTAATCCATCTAGATCTAGAGAGAGATGAACACCATCTGTTTTTTCTTTTAAATAAGCAATCGCTTCTTCCATTATTTTCGTCATGCCACTGCGATCAATTTCATGCATCGTATATACTTTTATCCCTTTTTCTTTAATCAGCAATCGTTCGCCTTCATCCAATGATCTTGCACCAATAATAACGATATTTTCAGGTTTTACCTTTGGCTCATATCCGCCAACATTCGTTAGAAGTGGATGCCCTAGTCCCATACTTACCGCAAGAGGCATTCCATGAATATTACCTGTTGGAGATGTTTCAGCTGTATTCAAGTCACCATGTGCATCATACCAAATCACTCCTAAATTTTTGTAGTGTTTGGCTACCCCTGCAAGTGTACCAATCGCAATACTATGATCTCCTCCAAGAACTAACGGAAATGCTTTCTCTTTAATTGCCTTATCCACTTCATTTGCTAGTAATTCCGATTTTTCAGCGATTAAATGTAAATTTCTAAGATTGGATTCAGGATCAATTTCTACTTCAGGTCTACCAATTGCTATATCCCCATTGTCCCGCACTTCATCAAATAAATTTTTCAATCTTTCATTTATCCCAGCATAGCGGATTGCACTTGGCCCCATATCTACACCGCGTCTTGTTTGTCCTAAATCCATCGGCATTCCAATAATTGCAAGCTTACTCATGACTTAATTTCCCCCTTCATCCCTGTAACTACCTCTATTTTAACCATATTAAAGAAAATGACTCAACTCGACAAAATACTGTATATATATACAGAAATAAGTAAAGATTTTAAGTTTACTGTCAACTGTATAATAATCAACAAAAAAAAGACCCAAAGGAACAATTCCTGTTTAGGTCTTTTTCATCATAAAATGAGCCATGAAGGACTCGAACCTTCGACCCTCTGATTAAAAGTCAGATGCTCTACCGACTGAGCTAATGGCTCAAAATAATGGCTGGGCTAGCAGGATTTGAACCTACGCATGTCGCAGTCAAAGTGCGATGCCTTACCGCTTGGCTATAGCCCAATAGCTATTTTTAACAAAATAAAAAGGACTAATTATAGCTTGTCCATTTCTCAAGTTTTTATTAAAAAATAGTGGTGGAGGGGGGCAGATTCGAACTGCCGAACCCGAAGGAGCGGATTTACAGTCCGCCGCGTTTAGCCACTTCGCTACCCCTCCAAAAAGCTAGAAGACATGCCGGCCAGAGGACTTGAACCCCCAACCTACTGATTACAAGTCAGTTGCTCTACCAATTGAGCTAGGCCGGCATAAAAAAGAATATGGTGGAGGATGACGGGATCGAACCGCCGACCCTCTGCTTGTAAGGCAGATGCTCTCCCAGCTGAGCTAATCCTCCATATAATAATGGTGACCCCTACGGGATTCGAACCCGTGTTACCGCCGTGAAAGGGCGGTGTCTTAACCGCTTGACCAAGGGGCCAAATTTCTTATGGTAAGCTCCCAAGCGGGTTCGAACCGCTGACCTCTTCCTTACCATGGAAGTGCTCTACCTGCTGAGCTATGGAAGCATAAAAACTACCTGCTCAAATTCAGTCAAATAGACCTTCAAGAAAATGGCTCCGCAGGTAGGACTTGAACCTACGACCGATCGGTTAACAGCCGATAGCTCTACCACTGAGCTACTGCGGAATAATATAAAGCCTAGCGACGTCCTACTCTCACAAGGGGACAGCCCCTAACTACCATCGGCGCTGAAGAGCTTAACTTCCGTGTTCGGGATGGGAACGGGTGTGA
>NZ_JAGIKZ010000011.1 GCF_017874625.1 Cytobacillus eiseniae
GTCATAAGGCTGGCTGGCTTGAAGGTTAAAGAACAACCTTCCATCCAGCCTTCCTTATGCTTGTCGGGTCTAAACAGTCGCCTTCGCTTTTCTTTTTTTAATCAACAAAAAAAGCAGTAGGAATCACCCCACTGCTTATTTTGTCTCACGATGTGTAGTAGAACGCTTTTCTCTTGGGCAGTATTTTTTAAGCTCAAGACGATCTGGATTGTTTCGTTTATTTTTTTTAGAAATATAGTTACGATCTCCACATTCTGTGCAAGCTAACGTAATATTCACACGCATGTAATTTCCCTCCAAACTATTGATGACTAGTTCGTTCATACGACTTTTCTATAATATCACTTTTTAAAATGAAATGCTAGTCTGTTTTTAAAAGTGATTCGTTTATTTTTACTAACTCTACTTCATTCTCTCCACTTATAATCCAAGATTTCCCTTCAAAAGAGCCTTTATCAACAAAATTTAGGTCGTATAATAATAAGCTAACTGCGTTGCCATTAGCCAGAGGACAATATTGAACCGTACCAGATTGAGAAGATTTCCAGATTTGATCTTTATAAATATTCCATAACGGAAGTACTGTACATATTTTCTTCGCATTCCTACAATTACCAACTCCATTAACCAAATGAACAGAATCATTCGCTAAATGGAAAACAACATCTTCTAAAGGGGAGATAAATGAAAGATGATTGTAATCCCATTGACAGCATCGATGTTGAAGGAGGAGTTTCACTTTAATTGATCGACGGAAATGGTTTGTTACCTTTACAACAAATATCCGCGTATTATGATGAATGTTTTCTTCTGTCAATTGTAAAGTAATTCCTTCATCAAGTACAAGAGCATCCATCCCCCGCTTCATCCAATATGTTTTTCCATTCACCCATACTCCGGGAATCATTTTCATTTCTGATTTAGTTATTTGTTCAATTTCTCCAGAAAACTGTGTTTCCATACACACTTCTGTTTTCATGACCATTTCACCTCAGCATTGATTGATGATCTAATTTTTTCTGATGATTAATTATTGATTCCATAACTTTTATTGTTTTGAGTGCAATCGTATCCCAACTAAAATTCTTTTCAACGTAGGATTTTCCATTCTGTGCAATCCTTTTTGCATCCTGTTCGTTTTCAAATAAAAAGCTAGCCTGTTCAATAAAACTACCAGCATCACCAGGCAACATAAATAAACCTGTATTTAAGTGAGAAATTATTTCGGTTAATCCGCCAACTTTCGAAACAATTGTCGGAATACCTGCTCTCATTGCTTCAAGGGCAACAATGCCGAATGGTTCATACTTACTTGGAAAGACGGCCATTGTACAAGCATCAAGGAGATTATTTTTCACTTCTTCAGTTATGAATCCGACAAAAAATACGTAATCCGTCAAATTCAATAACTCTACTTGTTTCTTATATTCATCAAGCATCGGGCCTTTCCCAGCAATAATAAAATACACTTCTGGATACGTATCACGCATACGTATTGCGGCCTCGATCAATGTGTCAAATCCTTTTTCCTTAACAATCCGACCAATAGATAAAATGAACTGTCTGTTTGGTTGTAATGGCATATTTGATAGGGCTTTACAATGTTTTGCTATTTGAACTTTCTCAATTCCATTCGGAATGATGGATAGTTGCGTTCCTTTGATTGTAAAAACGTTCATTAACTCTTCTTTCATTGATCGACTACAAATAATGATTTGATCAGAATTAGATATTAATTGGTGCTCTTTTTCATGAATATGTTTTTGCAGCTCTGTGTGGATTCCATTGTTGCGGCCGAACTCAGTAGCATGAATCGTACTTATTAGAGGAATAGAGAGAATGGACTTTAGTATTACTGCACTATCACCAACAAGCCAATCATGGGCATGAATGACTTTGAAATCGTATTGATAAGACAGCTCTATTGCCTTTTGAATCATAGCCATATTTAGACCATTAATCCATACTAAGAAATCTTTAGCTTCTGCATGGACTGATTCCACACGATAGACTTGAATACTTTCATCTTCTTCAAACACTTCCAAATCACCTGGATTTGCCGTAATTACATATACCCTGCACCCTTGCCTTTGTAGCCCATGAGCAAGCCCATAAACATGCTTAGCCAACCCACCAATCAGATGTGGCGGATATTCCCATGCTAGGAGAAGGATCGAAAACTCATCGTCTTGGCCTGCAAGATTAGCATTCGTTTTCACATATGAATTCCTGACCCTATAAATAAAGGAATTGTCTAAATGAATATTTTGTTCACATATAGAATAAGGGTTATTCTCATAATAGGTATACGTACTTACGTGCTTGTCCCAATTTGAAAAGTTTTCAATTTGCTTTTTTTTCATGACACCTCATCCTGCTTCAGTATGAAAGGGCAAAATATAAAGATATGCAATATAGATCTCTTTTTATTACTTATAATGTTAGCATCGAAATGAATGTCTAACAATGAACGGAAATTGTCGTATCTCAAATACTAAACGACAAAAATCACTTCATTTTTCCAGATTTTACGAACCCCATCGAATTTTGTCGACAATAATGATAAAATAGCCTCAGCATATATAATATTAGTCATTTGGTAATTACATTAAATTGAGGTGTTTTCTTTGGAATATGTAATGATTAGCTTACTTTGCTTTTCAATCCTGCTTTTTATTATTTCACTATTTTTGAAAGATCCCTACAAAACGATTCGTGAAGAAATCGATCAACTCTCGATGCAGCAAATTCAAGATATGTATTTGATTAAGAAGAAATTAAAGGTACTTGAGGAAGAACTACTTATAAGCGATGATGGATTACAGCCTTCTTTTCCTCAGCAGCCCGCCTACACAAATGAGAAAAAAGACATACATGAAATCATTAAAAATCAAGTATGGGCATTAATCCAGCAAGGCCATACAGTTGAACAAGCTGCGCGACAATCTTCATTAACAATCACTGAAGTAGAGGCTATTATAAGTGAAATGATTGGCAGGACAAAAATATGAATAAAAGAAATACTCGTGCCTTCGCATTTGGAATTTTTGTTGCAGTTTGTATTATAGGTGGTTTCTTTTTTCAAATCGAAAAGAAACCTGCCAATGACATATCAAATGAAAAGGCAAAAAAGTTTTTAGAGGAAAAGGGTTTCACTGTTTTATCAACTGCTGAATATGAACAAATGAAAAAAACAATTACTGAACATGAAAAGATGGAAAAATCTGCTCAAGACAGCCTGCAAGAGCCAGAAGAAGTTCCTTCTGTAAACAAGGTGATTTCTTATCAGCTTGAAATTAATAGCGGCATGTATTCACATGATATTGCGACTCTTCTTGCTGAAAAACAAATTATTGATGATTCCACACAATTTGAAACATATCTTGAGGAACATGGCTACAGCACTAAAATTCAACTTGGATCATTTAATCTAACTTCAGAAATGAGTTATAAAGAAATAGCAAAACTTATAACAAAAAGCTAAAGGAGACTGAATCAATCTCCTTTAGCTTTTTTTATTAATGATTATTTAAATCATATTGTCTGCCTTTTACAAGATAAAGAATATGTTCTGAAATATTTGTTACGTGATCGGCAGCCCGCTCTAAGAAGCGGCACACAAAAGAAAGCTGTGTAATTTGAGCTGTAAATTCTGTATTCTGCATATTAATTTGCAATAAATCACGAATGATTTGTCCATATAAATCATCTACTTCATCATCCATTAACGCTACATTTCTTGCTTTTTCTACATCTTCATCGCTAAATGCCTCTAATGATAATTTCAACATTTCAAGGGTGATTTTATGCATTTCTTTAATATGAACAATTGGTTTTACAAGTGGTTCATTGCCAATTCGAATCGTTGCTTTGGCAATATTCACAGCAAAATCAGCAATTCTTTCTATATCTGTTGCAATTTTTATTGCAACAATAATTCTCCGAAGATCGATTGCAACTGGTGCTTGCTTTGCAATTAACAGGATTGCAAAATCATTAATCTCCTCGTACATTAAATCTGCATGTGTATCATCATCCATTATTTCAAGTGCAAGTTCAACATTTTGCGTTTCTAAAGCAATAATTGATTTTGTTAATGCCTCTTCAGTAAAACGGCCAATTTCAAGCAATTTATTTTGTAATTCAATTAAATCGCCATCAAATTTTTCTCGTACAGACATCATGAATGGTTCCTCCTAATTCAATACATCTTTCACTTATTACGCAGTATATCACCAATATCTTGGAAAATGATAGAATTGAATGAACTTTTCCACCTATATATATTTTTATCCAAAGCGGCCAGTGATATAATCTTCTGTTCGTTTATCTAAAGGTGTGGAGAAAATCTTGTCTGTATTCGTAAACTCAATCACTTCCCCATTTAAGAAGAATGCTGTTTTATCTGAAATACGTGCAGCCTGCTGCATATTGTGAGTAACAATAATAATACTGAAATCCTTCTTTAATTCCTGGACGAGTTCTTCTACCTTTAATGTAGAGATTGGGTCAAGGGCAGAAGTCGGTTCATCCATTAAGATTACATCTGGTTCTACTGCTAAGCATCGGGCAATACATAAGCGTTGCTGCTGTCCACCTGAAAGACCAAATGCATTCTCATTCAAACGATCCTTTACTTCATCCCAAATCGCAGCCCCTTTTAAGCTTTCCTCCACAATTTGATCGAGTATTCTTTTATCTTTTATGCCATGAATCTTAGGACCGTACGTTACATTCTCATAAATTGATTTAGGAAAGGGATTAGGCTTTTGAAAGACCATCCCCACCCTTGTCCGGAGCTCTTCCACACTATATGATTTATTAAAAATATTTCTTCCGCGATATTCGATTGTCCCGGATGTTTTTACACTTGGCACTAATTCAATCATGCGATTCAATGTCTTTATATATGTTGATTTCCCACAGCCTGATGGACCAATGATTGCTGTAACCTCATTTTCATGAATATCTAAATTAATTTCTTTCAATGCATGATTCTCACCATACCATAAATTCAACCCACTTGTTTTATAGACAATAGCTTTTGCCGATTGCTTGCTATTATTATGATTCATCACTGCCTCTATCGTTGGTTTTACAATTGTCGCATTCATCCATACATTCCTCCTTCAAAATTAAGGTCCTGGACTTAGTAACGTTTTTGAAACTTATTTCGGATATAAACAGCAATAGAATTCATAATAATTAACATTGTTAGTAACACAATGATCCCTGCTGCTGCCACTCCCTGAAATTCCTCTTGTGGACGACCAGTCCAGTTATAAATTTGCATCGGCAATACTGTAAACATATCAAATACAGACTTTGGCAAAAAAGCAAGAAATAATGGCAAACCAAGTACAACTAATGGCGCTGTTTCACCGATTGCCCTTGACAATGCAAGGATACCACCTGTTAATATCCCTGGTATTGCTGCCGGAAGTACAACATTCAAGATCGTCTGCCATTTCGTCGCTCCCATTCCAAATGACGCTTCTCTTAATTCCTTTGGCACTGCCTTGATTGCTTCTTGAGAAGCAACAATAATGATCGGAAGAACAAGCAAGCTCATTGTAAAACCAGCTGCTAAAATACTTGTTCCAAGCGCTAAAGCCCGAACAAACACGGTTAAGCCTAATAAACCAAAAACAATCGAAGGTACTCCTGCAAGATTAGAAATATTCACTTGAATAAACCTTGTAAATCGATTTTTCCTTGCATATTCCTCTAAATAGATCGCTGTGCCTACACCTAGAAGCAACGTAACAGGTGCAACAACTCCCATTAACCATATTGTACCGATTAGAGCCGTTTTAACACCTGCTTGTTCTGGTTTTCGCGAAGGAAGATTTTGCAAAAATTGAAAATCAAGATAGCCAATTCCTTGAGTGATTACCCGATATAATAAAATTCCTAAGACTAGTAAGCCAAATGTTGTTGCTGCCATGAATAATAGCTTAAAAAAGATATTCGACGCTTTTCTAGATTTCATTTGCTTTAGTACCTTAGCATGATCAATTAATTTCATTTAGTATTCCTCCCTGAAACGACGAGAAATAAATTGGGCAAGCAGGTTCATGATTAATGTGAATAAGAACAATGTAAATCCTACCGCATAAATGCTGTAATAAATCGTCGTCCCATATCCTGCATCCCCTTGACTGACTTGAACGATATAAGCAGTCATTGTTTGAATGGAGCCCGTAACATCCCAGTTTAAATTTGGTGTGGAGCCTCCTGCAACAGCTACAATCATCGTTTCACCTATTGCCCGCGAAATCGCTAATACGATGGAAGCAATAATTCCTGAAATGGCAGCTGGCAAAACAACCTTTATAGCCACTTCAAATTTTGTTGCTCCTAGTGCAAGTGCACCCTCGCGCATTGAATTTGGTACACTTGACATTGCATCCTCTGATAGAGAAGCAATCATCGGTGTAATCATAATCCCAATTACAATACCGGGACTTAATGCATTAAAAATTTCAAGGGAAGGAATCACTTCTCTTAAGATCGGAGTAACAAAGGTTAAAGCAAAGAAACCATATACAATTGTCGGAATGCCTGCTAGTACTTCTAGAATCGGTTTAATCGTTCTGCGAGTTCTGTCAGTTGCGTATTCACTCAAAAATATGGCTGATGCGAGTCCAATCGGTATCGCAACAATTGCAGCAATAATCGAGACTTTTAACGTTCCAGAAATTAGTGGAAGAATCCCAAATGCTCCATTTGTTTCTGAGAAAGGGTACCATTTTTGTGCAGTTAAAAATTCAGTGATCGACACTTTTGTAAAAAAAGTAAATGTTTCAGCAATTAAAGTGAAAACAATTCCAATCGTAGTTAAAACAGATACGATTGCTGTGAGCAATAATAAAAACGGCACAATTTTTTCAATTTGCAGCTTTTTCGCTTTTTTATTTTTTTTCTCCCGAATCATTTCTTGAATAGAAAATGTATTTGAAGACTTTTGTAAAGCCAAAATGAAAACCCCTTTCAGGCGATGTAGCAAAGGAAGATGAGAAGTACAATTTATGCACTTCCCATCTTTATTAAAGAAATAAGCGTTTCCTTACTTTAACCCCTCTAGTACTTTCAGCGCTTCCTCATATTCTTCATCTGTTAGTCTTACATACCCAACATCTTCAGACAGGACGGCAGCATTTTCTAATGTATATTTAAGAAACTCGTATACTTCTTCGTTCTTTACTGATTCATTTTTTACATATGTGAAAAGCGGGCGGGATAGTGGTGCGTATTCTCCGCTTTCAACCGTTTCATTCGTTGGCTCAACAGCGCCATTGCCACCATCGATTGGAACAACTTTCAATTTATCTTTATTCTCAGCATAGTAGGCATAACCGAAATAACCAATTGCATTTACATCACCAGTAACCCCTTGTACTAATACATTGTCATCCTCTGAAAGTGTTGCACTTTCAACAATTTGTGCATCCTCTAAAATGACTTCATTAAAGTAATCAAACGTTCCTGAATCCGTTCCTGGTGAATAAAATTTGATTTCTTCATCTGGCCAATCTGCACGAATATCAGACCATTTCTTTGCATTTCCATCTTCAACCCAAATTTGCTTTAATTCTTCAACTGTTAGATAATCAACCCAATCATTATCTTTATGAATAACGACTGAAAGACCGTCATTTGCTAATTTAAATTCTGTATAGTCAAGCCCAACTTCTTCTAATTGCGCCTTTTCTTCATCTTTAATAGGGCGGGAAGCATTACTAAAATCAGTACTTCCGGCAATGAATGCTTTAAATCCGCCACCAGTTCCAGAAGAAGCGACAGACACTTTTACACCAGGCTGAGTCATTCCGAACTCCTCGACAATTGCTTCCATAATTGGGTACACAGTAGAAGAACCATCAATATTTATTTCGCCTTGAAGCTGCTTATCTTCATCACTAGCTTGCTGTTCTGTATTATTTCCAGCTGTTTGGGAACTACTTGTTGTTCCTTCTTCTTCAGTTGCGCCACAAGCAGCAGTGAATGCTAGTACTGCTCCAATCATTGTTGATAGTGCTAAGTACTTAAAGCTTTTCATTTCTTTATTCCCCCTAAGAAATTGGTTGATTTGTCCTACATGTATAGAATAAAGCGAAAGAGTTAATCCAGTATGAATTCAATGTAAAGCTTATGTAAATTTCTTAGAATACTAGAATTGAAAGGGTCCTGCAGGGTAAATAAAGATTGTTTTCGCTAACATTGCTGTTATTTTACACATAATTTTAGTAAAGGTTGATTTCCGCGCACGTGTGCTCCCTTTCCGCGGGGTAGTCCGCTTGAGCCTCCTCGGAGCATTCGCTCCTGCGTAAGTCCAGCTGTCCTACGCATCTAAAGCAGGACATTATAGTTGGCTCCTTAGAATCCCCGCCACACGAAGGAAATGCGACAGCATTTTCGAAGATCTCGCATCTTCCGCTCCAATCAACCGATCTATTTAGTAAACTATTCATTCTAACATTTGATTTAAAAACAACAATCTTTTAGAAAAGAGCCTAAATAAAAGACCTGCTCCATAATTGGAAACAGGTCTTAGGCTCTTTTACTATTATTCTATTTCTTCATTTTCTTTTGTGTCTGCTGTATTTTCTTCAGATGTACTTGCATCATCAGTTCCTTGCTGTCTTTGTTTTTTTAGTTCAAAGTACGTATCCATCACCCGTTCAGCAATCATCCGATTCGCATAATGCCCTTTTCCACCTTGATACGCCCAAGGAACTATGATGGAAATAGCAATTTCCGGATTATCATAAGGTGCATACCCGACATAGCTTAAATTTATCACTTCAGGTGGTATCTTTCCAAACTTACTCCGTTCTGGTCCATCGTATGATGCTTGGGCTGTACCAGTTTTGCCAGCTGATTTATAATCCTTTCCTTTTGCACCAAAGCTGGAATAGGCTGTACCTCCTGGTTCCTGGGTAACTTTTCGGAACCCCTCTTGAACACGACCAAGCCATTCTTCTTTTCCTTCAATCTGATTCAATACCTTTGGCGCAATCTCCTGAATAATAGGACCAATCTCGCCATTTTCCATTAAAGGCTCTCGGATTTCTTTAACAATATGAGGCTCCATCCGATTTCCGCCATTTGCAATGGTCGACACGTATTGCGCTAGCTGCATATTCGAATACGTATCATATTGTCCAATCGCTAAGTCAAGCATAAAACCTGGCTTTATTCCTGAACCTTTAAAACCAGATTGTTCATTTGGAAGATCAATTCCTGTTTTTATTCCTAAACCAAATTGCGCAAAGGAATCACGAATGATATCAAATCCCTCATCATCTAATCGCAATGGCCGATCGTATTGATATGTCCCTCCACCAATATTTATCGCTGTCTGGAACATATAAACGTTTGAGGAGTATTGAAGTGCAGTTATATCATTCATTACGCCTAGACCGCTTCTCCATGATTTCTTTGGTTGAGTGCCTTTAATTTTAACAGGTGTATCAAGATATGTGTCACCAGGGCTAATCGCGCCTGCGTTAAATCCAGCCATAATCGTAGCCCCTTTAACTGTGGATCCTACATTATAGGTTGTTTGAATATTTCCAAGGGCATCATCAATGATGACTCTTTCCCCATTTTCTTTTTTGACAATTCGCTTCCCTGCCATTGATAAAATTTCACCTGTCCAAGGATCCATAGCTACAACATATGCACGATCAAGTAAGCTGGTCCCGCCAATTGACTTTGCTGCTAATAATTCCTCTTCAATGATCTTCTCATTTGCTATTTGAAAATCCATATCAATGCTAAGAACGAGATCCTTTCCTCTTTTCCCTTCTGAGATCGGAATCGTCTCCAAGACTTTTCCACCCTTATCCGTCACATTCTTCACTTTCGCTTTTTGTCCATGCAGAACATCTTCATACTGCTTCTCAATTTGACTTTTCCCTACTCGATCATTCCGGCTGTAGTCCCGAGCTAAATAATAATCAAGTTGTTCAGCTGGAAGTCCATCATCTGAAACACTCCCCAGCACAGACTTTAATGTGTCACCAAATGTATAATATCTTTCCCAGTCGGTCGTCGTATCTACTCCTGGAAGCAGCTGCAAGTTCTCACTTACAATCGCAAATTCCTCATCTGTTACATCTTTATTTTTTACGATTTGTGGAGTCAATGCGTAACCGCTTGAGAAATCACGATAAATAGCAAGCACTTCAAGGTCAAAATCTGTTAGCTCATTTAGCTCTTCCTCAGTAATTCGCTCAAGCTTTAATCGATAGATTTCCTTATCTAACTCTTTACCTTCTAGCTTTTCTTTTAATTTATCTATTTCCTTTTCAGTTACCTTTTCATCTGCACGTTCTAAATTATTAATAATCCAATAATCCTTCTTATCTCTTTCCTGCACTTTATCGGTATCTTTTTCAATGAGCACAGCCAATCTAGCTGCAATTTTAAGCATTTCATCCTGCTTTGCACCACTATTTGTATATGTAATGGCATTCTGTGGTGTATTGTCAACAATAATTTTACCCGTCCTATCGATCATTTTGCCGCGTGGGACAGGGTTATTTACAGTAATGTCTTCTGTACGCTCAATTTCTCGACGGTAATCATCTCCATAGACAATTTGCACAAAGCCAAGCCTAAGAATTAATACCGAAAACAAAACAAATACAATGAAGAAAAGGATGTTCAACCGAAATGGAACATGGGACTTCTTCTTTTTCTTTTTTTGTTTCAATTTATATTTCACATCCTTTATGGAAAAAACATAGTCAACCCATTCCATTCTAAAGGAAACAGAGAAATATTTCTATGATAACCTATTGAAAAGACCAATTAATTAGGCAGCTGAACTTTCCTAATAAAGAAATAAATAATTAAATGCCCCATGCCTAAACAAAGCAGCAAGATAGGAATGCCTCTTTCTTCATTAAAAAAGATGACTACCCCTAAGAAGCAAATAATCGAAAACGCCCTGCCCATATTTAAGAACAATTCACGAACGACTATATATTCAATTCTCATTTCAGCTGCTTTCCAGCCTTTACCGATCACATCATATGTCATCGAAATATATGGGACTAATAATAAAGGATACGCGATCGCAATAACACCTGCATATAGAAGCAATTTCGGATAGGTCAAATTAAAAATGATCAGAAAAATGGATGCATACAAAATGACCCCACCAATTAAAATGGCTTTTTTTCGCTGATTCTCTTTTAACAACCTAGATACTGTATAGTATGTAATAAATGAAACGCCTGAATTCACTAATCCGAAAGTCCCTAAAGCCATTTCACTGCCAGTAGAAATAAAAACAAACACGGAAATGATAAAAGCAAACGTTCCCTCACGCATCCCTTGGAAAAAATGGGCATTTGTAATAAGCCGCCAATTCATATTGTATTTTCTTTCCGATATAATTCTTCGAAAACAATATTTCCCGCTTGCAGGTCTTCTTTTTATAAAAAAGCTTAAAAAGACAGCTAATGTAAAGAGCCCAAGTGAAATACCAAAAATAATCGAATAACCTGTAAACTTTTCCATTCTTGATATGATGAAACCAGCAGTAATTGGGCCAATCATTCCTCCTATAGACGATAAGATACCAAGGAACCCATTAAAGAAATCTCTATTTTCAGGCTCTGTAATTTCAAATGTAAGCACATTAAATGCAAGCCAATAAAAGCCATAACCAACACCTAGTAAAACACCTAATAGCAGTAAATATGTGGAAGCATTTGTCCCTATCGCCAATACCGTCACATAAAAGGCAGCCAAAAATATGACGCCAATACGGAGGACAATTACTCGATCCACTTTCTTTGCCCACCTGCCTGCTAAGATAAAGGTAAGTGGCTGCGTAATCACAATCGCTAGATTATATAAGCCTAAATCCTTAAATTCACCTGACTGCTTCCAAAGATAAATATTCACAAATGTATTGGACAATGCCACACTTAATGAATAGAGCCCTCCAATGATTAGTAATAGCCCAAGATCCTTTGTTAAATCAACATCTCCGATCAATTTTCTAACTTTACTCATAAAAAAAACTCCCCTTTGGTTATAAAGGGTAGTTTCCAACAAAACGAAATCACTTATTCAGTTTTTTAGGAATCCATTAGAAAAGCGCAGGACTATTATTCGCTCCATCATACATATGAGCATTCACTCTACAAACTGACGAGACCCCCCTTTCCATTTAATGGAAGCGTAAATGCGATAGCATCAGTATATGAAAAAACACGACAAGTACTGTCTTGTCGTGTTTTCCAATTTATCTATTCTTATTTCGCAGCGTCGTAACGCTTAGAAACTTCATCCCAGTTTACAACATTCCAGAAAGATGCAATGTACTCAGGACGACGGTTTTGATAATTTAAATAGTAAGCATGCTCCCAAACGTCTAAGCCTAATAATGGTGTTTTGCCTTCCATTAGTGGTGAATCTTGATTTGGTGTGCTTGACACTTCAAGCTCGCCATTGTTAACTGAAAGCCATGCCCAACCAGAACCAAAACGTGTAGTAGCTGCTTTAGCAAATTCTTCTTTGAAGCTATCGAAGCTTCCAAATTTACCATTGATTGCCTCAGCCAATGCACCTGTTGGAGCGCCTCCTCCATTTGGAGAAATTACTTGCCAGAATAAAGAGTGGTTTGCATGTCCGCCACCATTATTACGTACAGCTGTACGAGCTGCTTCAGGAACTGCATCAAGATTTGAAATAACTTCTTCTACTGATTTAGAAAGAAGTTCTTCATTTCCTTCTAATGCATTATTAAGATTTGTCACATATGTGTTATGGTGTTTAGTGTGGTGAATATTCATTGTTTCTTTGTCAATATTTGGTTCTAGTGCGTCATACGCATAAGGTAATTGTGGTAATTCAAATGCCATTTTAAATTCCTCCTATGTACATAATTTGAGCCTTCCGAATTATCCCTCTATTTATATAATTATAATTTTAGAATGATTCTTCATGACTCTCTACTTAAGATTACCAAAGTTGGATGATGCTTTCAATCAAAATGCTTAGGTAACAAGATAAATTTCCCCAATATTTTATGAAAGTATACGTGAGTAATGAAGTTTTCGTTAATTTGTCAATAGTTTAATGAGCTCCCATCTGTCAACAACATTAGTCATATTAACGACTATTCAACTGCTACTTTATCCACATCCGTCATTGACACTATCCTCCTATTTCCTTTAAATCAAGAGTAGAGACCCTTACTTAGGAGGTACATAATGAAAAACTTTAATCTTTCACTTTATAGTTTGCTTATCCAACATTTTATTGAAAATGAAACCATTCAAACGATGGAAGCAGGTACGATTCTATTTCAAGAAAAGGAGTATGTTAACCACGTCTATTTATTATTATCAGGAAAAGTTGCACTCGGTAGAATGAATATAAACGGCAAAGAATTTATCTTAAAACTATTAAATGATGAAGAAATAATTATGGAATATCAAATTTTCAAACATGCTCCTAAATACCATTTCTTCGCCAAAACGATTACGAATTGTGAAGTGCTCGTCATAAAAAGAGAGCATTTCGAAGCATTTTTCTTACAGGACCAAGAGCGACTAAGCAGCCTAACCGCTTGGCTCAGCACAAGATATCTGAAAGCACAGATGAAATGTCAGGATTTAATTATTCATGGAAAAAAAGGTGGATTATATTCAATCTTAATACGGCTATGTGCAAGTTTTGGCATCAAAACGGCGAATGGAATAGTAATCGATGTCCCACTAACCCATCAGGAGCTTGCAAATTTAACATTTGGCACAAGAGAAGTTGTTCAGCGCATGCTTAAAGAGCTCAAGGAAAAGGATGTTATTTCCTATGATAAACAAAAAATAATTATTAAAAATTTAAATTACTTAAAAAAAGAAGTAGATTGCCAAAACTGTTCGTTTGAAATATGTGGAATCAATTAAGAAATGGACCCACTGCCCTAAGTTAAAGAGGCATGATGGGTCCATTTTTTTAGGATGAACTAAATCATAAATATAAAATAGATAATCATTACTGTTTGGATGGCTCCTTTTGTTATTACACTACTTACAAAACCAATAACTGAACCGAAGCCAATCTTAACCGCTTCTTTCCACCCTTTCTTGTTAACAGTTAACTCCGCAATAACCGCTCCAAGAAACGGACCAATAATAATCCCAATAACCGGAATAATAAACGGGCCAGCTAGAAGCCCAATTGTACTTCCCCATACACCAGCTTTAGAGCCACCAAACTTTTTTACTCCAATTAAATTTGCGATATAATCTGCCCCAAATAGTAAAATAATAAATAGCCCCTGCACAACCCAGAAAAACCAGTTAAACGGTTCAAAGGTAAAGAAAATGCCATAAAGAATAAATCCACCAAGGATGAATAATACACTTGGAATAATTGGATACACGAGACCTACATACGCAATGATAAATAATAAAATAATCAGCGTCCAATACATATAATCCACCACTACACCCCCATTAACTATTGAATAAAGCAAGGAGAGAATCCTCCTTGCTTTGCTATACTCTTACTAATTATATTCTTCCCCTAAAATTGCTTCAGCAATATTTACTGCATGATCTCCGATTCGTTCTAAGTTACTAACAATATCAACATAAAAAATACCTGCTTGTGCTGAGCATAAACCTTCATTTAAACGAAGAATATGCTGTTTACGCAACTTTCTCTCCATTTTATCAATTGCTTCTTCTTTCTTCACTACATCTAATGCAGCTATTCTATCTTTATGATCCAAAGCATGAATAGATTCTTTCACAGTAGAGATTGTTAATTCGAACATCTCCTCTAAATCTGCCATAGCTTTTTCTGATATTTTGACTTTATTCGCTTGTTGGTATTCAGCAAGCTCAACAATATTTTCATAATGATCACCCATGCGTTCAATATCTCTAACCGTATCCATTAGCATCGTATGCTCTTCTGATTCGTGTGCGGTTAATGAGCTTGTTGATAACGTAATGAGATAATCAGTAATTTTGCGATCAAGGTTATTTATTGCATCTTCAAGCTGCATCGCATTACTAGAGTGTTTTGTGTTTTTCGTTTTTAAAAATTCACTCGTCTCTTCCAGACCTCGAATGGCAAATTGCCCCATTCGAAGCACTTCTTCTTTAGCTTGTCCGATTGCAATCGAAGGTGATTGCTGAATGAAATTTGGATCCAGATGTTTTGCTCGATATTCCATAACAGAGTCTTCACCAGGGATTAACTTTGTGACAATGAATGCTAAGACGGCAACAAATGGAAGCTGAATTAGTGTATTCGATGAATTAAAAATTCCATGTGCAAAAGCAATCGTCATTTCAGGATTTAATCCTAGAGCTGACTGTAGACTTTCGACGACAAAGGTGAAAGGCTTCAATAATATTATAAATATAATTGTACCAATAATATTAAACAGGACGTGTACTGCTGCAGCACGTTTGGCCGCAATAGATGCGCCAATAGATGCTAGCACTGCCGTTATCGTTGTTCCAATATTATCACCGAAAAGTACAGGCAATGCCGCATGAATATCAATAAGCTGTTCCGAGAAAAGCCCTTGCAAAATACCAATGGTTGCACTTGAGCTCTGGACAATTACAGTAAACACTGCTCCAACAATTACGCCTAATATAGGATTTTCACTCATATTTAGGGTTAACTCATGAAATGCTTCAAGTGTTCGAAGTGGTTTCATCCCCCCGCTCATTAATTCTAATCCGTAGAATAAAGCACCGAAGCCAAAAACGATTTGTCCGAAATTATGTATTTTCTGATTCTTAAAGAAGAATAATAACACAGCACCTGCTGCAATGATTGGCAAGGAATAGGCACCAACATTAATCCCAATAATAAATGCTGTTACAGTTGTTCCAATATTTGCACCCATAATGACACCAATCGCTTGTCTTAATGTCATAAAGCCCGCACTAACTAATCCAACTGTAATAACCGTCGTTGCTGAGCTGCTCTGAATTAATACTGTAACTAATATCCCCGCCAAAACACCCATTAAAGGATTCGTAGTAAATCGGTCTAATAAGTCTCTTAAGCGATCCCCAGCTGATTTCTGGAGACCGTCTCCCATCGTTTTAATTCCATATAGGAAAATCCCAAGACCACCTAGGAATTCAAAAATCATTTTCTGAATATCTAATTCCACTTTTTACAACCCCTACATCAATTTTCGACACATTTCACAAGTCACATATAATTATTATTGAATATGTATTAAGTGTAAAGATATCTTCAGCTAAATTTACAATACCTTTACAAATGGCCCTTATATTACAATTGTGTTACAAAATCATTTTGCTATTTACTTGTACAGAAGATTTTATGCAGGTAGAATATAAGTTGAATTCTATTAAGGGTGTGTCAAAATGAATATTTTTAAACAGTTTTACAAAAGCCTATATTCTCCGAAGGATATCGCACAGTTTCATTTACAAGGAATAGGAAAAACGATATTGTTTGTGTTTTGTCTAACACTGCTATCCATCCTTCCAGTCATCTTCTATTTTAGTTCAGCACTAATTAATGGGATGGATGCCATTCAAGATAGTGTTAAAACAGATTTGCCTTCATTCATTATTGAAAATGGTGAAATGAAAACAGATCTTGATGTTCCAAAAATAATCAATAAAGATGATTTCACGATCATCTTTGATTCTACCGGGACGGTTGACGAAGAAGAATTGTCAAACAGTGATAATACGATTGCACTATTAAAGAATGATGCATACATAATTTCTGGTGGCCAAAGTCAATCGATCTCTTATTCCATGTTAAATGATCTAACATTAACAAATGAGAATTTACAGGAATTATTAGCAACAATCGACTCCTCTTTAGTCATTATTATCCCAATTGTTGTCGTCATTATTTTCATCGTTACTGCTGGGTTTAAATTTTTTGAGATTTCTATTCTTGCCATATTTGGTCTATTATTTAAAAAACTGCTGGATGTTAATATTCAATACCGCCATACTTGGCGACTTGCAGCATATAGTGTGACACTCCCGACTATCTTCTTTGCGATTATGGATAGCATTAAAACGGTTGTGCCTAACGGGGCTCTTCTCCATTGGTTTGTTGCACTCATGATGTTATTTTTAACTATTAAAGAAATACCTAGAGAAGAAAAAAAATAGAACGCGCAATGCGCGTTCTATTTTTTATAGCAAAATTTCGAATGTAAAAGGACGAGTGATTGGGATAATTCTGTTAATCTTTCTCCTGCTTCATGGCTTTGCTTCATTTTAATCATTTGCTGCTCTGAAGCTTCCATCATTTGCTCTGTGCTTGCAAGTGTCTCTTGAGAAACTGATACAAAGTTCTCAGAAGCAGCTTCTATCCTAGGGTATAAATCTTTGATTCCAATTAACTCTCCTTGCGCATTTTCAATCATTCTGCTCACAACCGCGATCTCTAGCATTAAATGATCAAATGTTTCTCTTGTGGCTGATGCTGTTTTAATATGCGATTGGAAGTTATCAAGCATTTCTGTAAATTCATTCGAAGCTTTCACAGAAATGAAGGCCATCTGTTCGATCGTATTTTTTATTTCAACCGTTGCAACAGAAGACTGTTCAGCTAATTTCCTTACCTCATTAGCAACTACTGCGAAGCCTTTTCCTGACTCCCCCGCTCTAGCAGCTTCAATTGCGGCGTTCAGCGCTAATAGCTTTGTTTGCTCGGCCATTTGTTGAATAAATGTTACGACATCAGCAATTGATTCTGAATGATCTTTTACTGCCTTCACAGATATTGCCACATCTTTAAATTCTGTTTCGATGCTGTTAAATGTACCGATTAATTTCCCAACATTCTTTTCTCCCTCATTTGCCGATCCATTCATCGTTTGTACTTTTCCCATAATTTCTTTCATTTGAGTAAAAATCGCGCTAAGTGATTGGCTCATTTCTTGAAACATTCGAATGCTGTCTTCGGAGCTTACTGCGGTTTGTTCAGCTCCAACTTTAACGACTTGTACGGATTCCATAAGCTGTTCATTCTCTTCTAATGCTTGACCTGATATCTTCCTCAGTTCCACACCCGTTAAGGATAAATCCTCTGTTGTTGAGGAAATTTTATATAAAAGTGTGCTCATTTGCCTGATCATCTCATTAAAGCTTTTAACTAGAGAAGCAATTTCTGAAGTAGATGTATTTGTTTCTATTTGAATATCTAGATTTCCATTTCTTGCTTCTTTCATTACCTCTCTTAGCTTAATAAGCGGATTGGTTAAACTTCTCACCATTATGATCAGAATCAAAGAAGTGAGAATCAGACTAATTAACGCAACAATAAATATGTATTTTGCCATCTCATTCATATCTTTTAAGTATTGTTTTTGCGGAATAGCTATAACATAAATGCCTTTTAATTCCTGCACTGAATGAAAGGTAAATGTGTAAAGCTCTCCATTTATCATTCGATGAATTAAGCCATTTTCCATTTTATTAATTTCTGAAACGGTTGCTTTTGGAAATTGAATCGTAGAATTTTTACTGATTTGAAAAGGTGTAGCTCCCTTTTCATTGACTAGAAAATATTCTCCTTTTAAACCATCCTGTGCCAGGTCTGCATCCTGACTTTTAATTAATTGATTCATTTTTTTATTAAACTTTTCTTCCTGCCCAACATAGATCAGCATTATATTTTGAGCGATATCATAAATAGATCCTACTTCCTGCTTTAGCCGATGTTCCATTAATGTAATCGTAGTTTTCTTCGACTTGCTATATGAGATATAAGCTACTGATGAAACAGTCAATAATAGCAAGCCCAAAATTAATACTAATAATTTCGTTTGCAGCGAGAATTTCTTTAACAAAATAAGGATCCTACCTTTCCGTCTATCATTCATCATATTACGGACTTTCTACCTACATTATGACAAAGGAATATGAAGGAATTGTAAATCTGCAGTAACTTTATTGTAAACATTTGTTCTACTCTTCAATAGACAAGCATACATATTGGTTATATAAGCTGATTATTCCGGAGGTTTGGCCCATATGAAAAGATTAATCGCACTCCTACTTACAGCACTCACCATTTTTATTATTTATTATGATTTAAGCAAAGGGACATTGCCAACCGAGGATGAACA
Organism: Cytobacillus eiseniae; assembly: GCF_017874625.1. Lineage (GTDB taxonomy): Bacteria > Bacillota > Bacilli > Bacillales > Cytobacillaceae > Cytobacillus > Cytobacillus eiseniae. Next base: position 19,130 of record NZ_JAGIKZ010000011.1, read on the forward strand.
AACGATCGAAGCTTCCAACATGATCAGTACAACTACAACCTTTTTTGAAAAGAAAGTAAATCCAGGTGAAACGGTGCTATCCATTATTGAACAAAAAACGAATGGCCCCCTTCCAGTTAGTATTACAGATGTCATTGCTGATTTCTCAAACCTTAATAATGGACTGAAGCCAGAGGAATTAAAATATGGAGAAACTTATCGTTTCCCAATTTATATGAGCACAAACTAAAAAAGTTCCCTTTAATGGTTAAACCATATTCTTGTCAATATCATTCATTCATTGATACAATATGAAAGTAGAAACGTAATAATTTAACTGTAAATAAAAGGAGCGAATCTCCATTGACTGAGATGATACATCGATCAAAAACCCGTCCTGTTAAAGTCGGACCATTAACAATTGGTGGCAGCAATGAGCTGTTCATTCAGAGTATGACAACAACAAAGACACATGATGTCGAAGCAACAGTAGCTGAAATTAAGCGTCTAGAAGAGGCTGGCTGTCAAATTGTTCGTGTAGCTTGTCCTGACGAGCGTGCAGCAAATGCAATTGCTGATATTAAAAAGCAAATTAATATTCCGCTTGTTGTTGATATTCATTTCGATTACAAACTTGCCCTAAAAGCAATTGAGGGCGGCGCAGATAAAATTAGAATCAATCCAGGTAATATCGGAAAGCGTGAAAAAGTAGAAGCCGTTGTAAAAGCTGCTAAAGAAAAGGGCATACCTATTCGAATTGGCGTGAATGCAGGTTCACTTGAAAAACGTATTCTTGAAAAATATGGATACCCTACTGCTGATGGAATGGTAGAAAGCGCATTGCATCATATCAAAATATTAGAGGACCTCGACTTTCATGATATTATCGTGTCGATGAAAGCCTCTGATGTCAATCTTGCAATTGAAGCTTATGAAAAGGCATCTAAAGCCTTTGACTACCCATTGCATTTAGGTATTACAGAATCTGGTACACTTTTTGCTGGAACAGTAAAAAGTGCTGCAGGATTAGGGGCAATTCTTCATAAAGGGATCGGAAATACTTTAAGAATTTCACTTAGCGCAGATCCTGTTGAAGAAGTAAAGGTTGCTAGAGAATTGCTGAAAGTTTTCGGCCTATCTTCAAATGCAGCGACACTAATTTCTTGCCCAACTTGTGGACGAATCGAAATTGATTTAATTAGCATCGCGAATGAAGTGGAAGAATATATTCAAAAAATCAAAGCACCTATCAAGGTAGCTGTTCTCGGCTGTGCTGTAAATGGTCCTGGAGAAGCGCGTGAAGCAGATATAGGAATTGCTGGTGCTCGTGGAGAAGGTCTCCTATTCCGAAAGGGCGAGATTATTCGAAAAGTTCCTGAAGCAACAATGGTCGAGGAATTAAAAGTTGAAATCGACAAAATTGCTGAAGAATACTTTGCAAAACAAGAAGAAGAAAAGAAAAAGGCTGAAGTTTAAGGAACAAAAGCGGAAGCGCCTTGAACAGCCTCGAGGCTGATCAAGCCAATCCTCACTAAAAAGGTGTCCTTTACCGATCTTTAGAGGATTGGCTTGTGACCTCGAGGTCGACAAAAACGCGACGTCCTGTCGCATTGTCAACACTAGTACATCCTGTACGTCGGAGGTAGGCGCTCCTCCTATAAGAAATACACTTATAGTCGTGCGATGCTTATGCTGCCGAAGGATTCCTTGTGGAGCTGGATGCAGAACTTGTCGCAAAGTAATCCACAATAATTAAATTTTATATTTTCCGCTAAACAGGATAAAAACAGTGTGCGAAACCATTTCAATGGATTCGCACACTGTTTTTTTGAATATGTCAATAAGTGAGGATGAATCCACTTATTGCTCGTTTTATTTATCCATTCATTTTAAAAAAATGGCAGGATAAACATTCCAATAACAATAGAAGCTGCTCCGATTCCAATTGCCCAACTGCCAAGGCTTGTTGACCCACGTCTCATTGCAACAAAACCGAGAACAATTCCTACTGCACCAAATAGAACTGGCAGCACAAATAAAGACACTATGGAAAGGATGAGTGCAGCAAATCCTATCCCTTTTCCAGCGGAAGCTGCTTCTTGATTCCGCTCTTCTCTATTCATGCTCCTATCGAAGGAAATCGGCGCTGCGAGTTCAGCTGAGGTTTCCTCTGAGTAATCTGCAGCTCCATATTGGTTCTTTTCCCCAATTTGCTCGCTATGTCGAAGATCGTAATCCTCATATTCGCGGTCATGATCTGCCATTTACTTGATCCCCTCACTTTCATTAGTGGAACATTTCCAAAATGCAAGCTGATACTCACATTTATTGGTGGAGCATTATTATTGTTCACAAATCCAATCATTTTATCATTGTTAATGTTTTCTAGAACAAAAGCGCAGGCGCCTAAGGTCTCGCCATACAAAGAGGATGTCTGCCCCTTTCGATAAAGGAAACACGGTGAGCGAGAGCGATACCGATGTTGACTTATCGGAGGGAGCGGTACTGAAATTTGATAGGCGATAGGCGCTGGAGCTAGACGTAGACTAAACTACTCATAAAGTTATACACAACGTGCGATATTATCGTTTCCTTACTAATTAATTGAACTCCATTCTCGACCTGTTCACTCATTTACGTTAAGATAAAATGGACTTATATTTTAAAGGAGAGTTTCAAATGAAGAAGCGCTTCGGTATCGATATCGATGGAACGATAACTTGTCCTGCCTCCATACTTCCATATATCAATAAAGATTTTAATGTCAATATTACTTTAAATGATGTGACGAAGTATGATTTAACATGTGCAGTAAATATATCGGAGGATGTATTTGCAGACTGGTTTGTAAATAACGAGCCTCTTATATATGCAGAATCCCCACTTGCAGCAGGGGCAAGAGAAATATTAAAGAAATGGGAATTGAAACATGAATTATTTTTTATTAGTGCAAGAGGTCCCCATCTTCTAGAAATTACTAAAGAATGGTTTCTGGAAAAAACGCTTCACTTCGATCACATTGATCTTTTAGGTACACATAATAAAATTCAAGCCGCAAAAAAGTATCAAGTGGATCTCTTCTTTGAAGACAAACATGATAATGCTGTTATGATTCACGAGGAGTGCAATATACCGGTACTCTTATTTGATACACCCTATAATCAAGAGCCCATTCCTAACGGGGTCATACGTGTAAATAATTGGTTAGAAGCAAATGCATGGGTTGAAAACTGGCTAAAATAAAAAAACGGTATGCCGTTTTTTTATTTTAGCTCTGTTATTATTCACTGTTACATTTTTCTGTATGTATGAGTATTCATACACGGAGGATTTCTGGCCAGAAATCAGAAGAAGCAAAATATAAGCGGATTAATTCCGGTTAATATAAAAAAGAAAGCTTAAAAAGAGAATTTAAGCGGAGAAATTCCGGTTAACTGCTTTAAATAAGACAAAATCCATCCATTTGGATTAGATAAGCGGAAACACTCCGCTTATTTTTAAGGAAATAGAGGTATTTCCCAATATAGCTGGAATTTCTCCGCTTATTTTTCAAACATTGTAAAATCAACATTCAGTTTTAACAGAGCCTATTTTTTAACCAAATGCGATATCCGTTTGCCCAAAGCAATCAGGGCATCGCCCATAAATTTCAAATTTATGACCGGACACATCATATCCTTTTAAATTGTCTTGTAATTCTTTCATCGGACAAGTGTCAATTTCTTTCGTCTTTCCACAGTCTAAACAAATAAAATGATGATGATGATGTTCATGTTTACACGTATAGCGAAAGTGCTTCTCACCCGATAACTCAGTCATTTCAAAAATGCCAAGTTCAACAAATATCGATAAATTCCTGTAGATCGTATCAAAGCTAAGACCTGGATAGTCATCCTTCATCCACTCAAGTACATCTCTAGCTGTTAAATATTTATTGCTGCTAGCAAAAAATTGCAGCATTTCTTCACGCTTCCCTGTATACTTATAGCCCTTTTCCTTTAAAAGCTGTAACGCCTCATTCACATTCATCCTTTTCACCTCTTCATTCCCTTTTACGACACTCTTACTTCTGATGTGAAGCAAGAGATGTTTTAACTGCCATTTTTTTAAGTAAAATAGTCAAAATTAAAATGAACACCGCGATTATAACAATTGTTCCACCTGGAGCTAAATCTAAATGATAGGAAAGCATGAGCCCTCCTAAAACAGATGTTTCACCAAAAAGCACAGAATAAAAAATTGTCTGTTTAAAGCCCTTAGCAATCCGAATACTTGCTGCAACAGGCAAGGTCATTAATGAGGATACGAGTAAAATCCCAACAATCCGCATAGATGCAGCAATAACAAGGGCAACCATTATAATAAATATGAAATGAACACTTTTTGCAGCAATTCCAGAAGCCTTTGCATGTTCTTCATCAAATGAAAGCAAGAATAACTCTTTATATAAAAGAATGATTAAGACAATGACTAAAATGCTTATGACTAAAATTGTCCATAAATCCAGTCGGCTTACTGCACTTACACTTCCGAATAAATAGCTAAATAAATCCGTATTAAAGCCATCAGCTAAAGAAATGAAAATTGCCCCTAGCCCAATTCCACCCGATAAAATGATCGGAATTGCCAGCTCTTGGTAGTGCTTATAGACGGTACGCAGCTTTTCAATAAATAATGAACCGGTAACAGAAAAGACCATCCCCATATACATCGGATTTAACCCGCTAAATAGCAAAAACTTCTTCTCAAGAAGCAAGCTTGCTGCTATTCCAGCAAGTGTGACATGACTTAGTGCATCAGCAATTAGTGAGAGTCTTCGAACAACAATAAATACACCAATTAATGGGGCAATAATGCCGATAATAATCCCCGTCAAAAAGGCATTTTGTAAAAATTCATATTGTAAAATATTAGAAATCATTACACCGTGCCTCCGTGATGATGATAGTGATGTTCGTGATCATGCGTTAGTATTTGAATATCATGGCCATAGATTGCTGACATATCATTCTTCTTAAGCTCTTCAAATTCCTCTGTTTTCCCATGGAAATGTAAATGCTTATTTAGACAGGCAACATGTGTAATCTTATCCGAAATTGCACCAATATCATGAGTCACTAATAAAAGTGAAATGCCTAATTGTTTGTTTAGCTTATCAAGCATCCCATAAAAGGATTGGACATTTTGAGCATCAACACCAACTGTCGGTTCATCAAGAATCATTAATTTTGGATCACTAACAAGTGCTCGAGCAATAAAAACACGCTGCTGCTGCCCCCCAGAAAGCTCCCCAATATTTTTATCCTTAAAAGCTAGAAGATCTACTGATTCAATTGCTTTTGTCACCTTATGATGATCTTCTTTCTTCATAAATTTAAATAACCCAAGCTTTTTTGTTAATCCACTTGATACAACTTCATATACTGTAGCAGGAAATCCTGTATTAAAGGAATTCGCCTTTTGCGATACAAAGCCAATATGATGCCAATCTTTAAATCGGTATATGTCCTGTCCAAAAAGCTGAATTTCTCCTTTTTGCAGCTTTAGCAACCCAAGAACAAGCTTTAATAAAGTGGACTTTCCTGAACCATTTGGTCCTACAATTCCTAAAAACACACCTTCTTGAATCGTCAGGTTAATATTTTCAAGTACATCTTCTTTCTCATAACGATAGGAAACATTTTTTATTTCAATAATAGGTTTATTTTGTTTTTCCATTCAATCACCTTTAAATCTGCAGTTTGTCTTTTGTAACAGCAGATTAGAATTTAAGAATCATTACGATTTAGTAGTATACAGGAAGAAGATTCTCTTGTAAAGGAACAAAGCGTAGGTGCCTTGAGCATTTCCGTCCATTTATTGCGGAGAAGTGCTGAAATTTGTTAGGTGCTATGCGCTTAGAAGATCAATTTTCTAGTTCAATAGAACGGAACAAACTTTCTCTCCTACATTTCTCGTTAATACTGGCACGATTTCTAAATTAATATCATACAGTACAGTGGAGGAGTGATGCAGATTGAAAATTTTTGAAAACATCATTAATCATAAAATCAGTAATATCACTGGGGACGAATTATTAAAATACGGAAAACAATTCCAGATTATAATCACAAAACAGCAGGCAAATAAAATTGCTGGATATTTACGCGGACAACAAGTAAATATCTTCAATGACAGTGAACGTTCGAGACTAGTAAAAGAAATTGCTAAAGTTGCAGGACCTGAAACAGCTCGAGCAGTAAATAAGCTATTTATTCAATTTACTAAAGCATAAAAAAAACTGCGAGATGCTTCGCAGTTTTTTTTTTCGAAAAGATTATCCTTGCATAATCAAATCTAATACATTTTCATTCAATTTTTGTTCGCGCAACATTGCTATTTCATGTTTGTATGGTGCTTTTTTATTATTTTTATCTTCTCCAACAAACGGTGTCTCAAGAATTTTTGGCACATCCATTAATTGTGGATGGTGAACAATATAATTGAGTGCTTTAAAACCGATATGACCGAAGCCGATATTTTCATGACGGTCCTTGCTCATGCCACATTCATTTTTACTATCATTAATATGAAGAACCTTTAAGCGATCAATCCCAATGATTCGATCAAATTGCTCTAAAACACCATCAAAATCCTCGACAATATGATAGCCAGCATCATGTGTATGGCATGTATCAAAGCAAACAGATAGATGATCATTGTACTTTACTCCATCAATGATCATCGCCAATTCCTCGAATGATCTTCCACATTCAGAACCTTTTCCCGCCATTGTTTCCAGGGCTATTTGGACCTTTTCGTCCCCTTTTAATACTTCATTTAAGCCTTCAATAATTTTCTTTATTCCTGCTTCTGCACCTGCTCCAACATGTGCACCAGGATGAAGAACAATTTGTCTGGCACCTAATGCTTCTGTACGATCAATTTCGGTACGCAGAAAGTTAACTCCAAGCTCAAATGTACTTGGGTTTGTTGTATTCCCAATATTAATAATATATGGGGCATGGACGACAATATCTACTATCCCATTTTCCTCCATATGCTTCAATCCTGCTTCGATATTTAATTCTTCAATCTTTTTTCTTCTTGTATTCTGTGGTGCACCTGTATAAATCATAAAGGTATTTGCCCCATAAGATACAGCTTCTTCACTCGCTCCTAGAAGCATTTTTTTCCCGCTCATTGATACATGTGAACCAATTTTTAACATGTTCCTTTCTCTCCCTTTACATTATTTTCTCTTTATTCTTCTTTCACGTTTTTTAATTTTATCCATTTCCCATTTCATTTTCTTTTTATAACCTGGTTTTACCTTTTTCGGCTTTTGGATAAGAGACGCTGCTTTTTTATCAATATCATCCGTTTTTCTTTGTCGGTTTTTTCGTTTATTTCGATCATCAAGCTTCACCCAGCTTCCTTTATGAAGATCTGTATGGTGGAACTCAATGCCCATTTTCTCTAAGCGATTTAATGCATCTTCATCCGAACCTTCATAAATAGTTAAGGCAATGCCTGAAAATCCTGCACGGGCCGTTCTTCCAACACGATGGATATAAAAGTCTAAATCTGACGGCATTTCATAGTTGATGACATGGCTGATCCCTTGAATATCAATGCCCCTAGCAGCTAAGTCTGTTGCCACAATATACTGGAATTCTAAATCTAGAATTTGTTTCATCATTTTTTTCCGTTCACGAGGACCAAGGTCTCCATGAATTCTGCCAACTTTTAATCCTTTTTCAATTAAGGCATCTGCCACTTCATCTGCCTTTTTCTTCGTATTTGTAAAAACAATCGCTAAATATGGATTGAATGTAGATAATGCATCAAAAACAAGGTTTATTTTATTTCGATGCTTAGCAGGCATGATCCAGTGCTCAATTTTTGCAGCTGTGATTTGCTTCGGCTCTACTTGAATATACTTCGGGTTTTCTAAATACTTTTTCAAAAATGGTTTTAACTTTTCAGGGATTGTCGCAGAAAACACGAGCATCTGTAGCTTTTCTGGCATTCTACTTGCAATTTGATCCACATCTTCAATAAATCCCATATCAAGCATTAAATCAGCTTCATCAATAACAAGCATGTCAGCCTTAAAAACAAATAATGCCTGTTCCTTGACTAAATCATTTATTCTCCCTGGTGTTCCAACAATAATATGTGGCTGTATTTTTAATTTTTCAATTGTACGCTGCTTGTCCGTTCCACCAATAAATAAACGAGCTGTAATTTCTTCGCCTTCTTGGCAACACTCCGTTACCTTCAAAATCTCTTGATAGATTTGGCTGGCGAGCTCTCTTGTCGGAGCAGTAATAATTGCTTGTACTTCATTTCTAGCTGGATCGATCTTTTGGAGGATTGGCAAAATATATGCATGTGTTTTTCCCGTACCTGTTTGTGATTGTCCGATTGCGCTTTCCCCTTTAAGAAGTGTCGGGAATAGTCGTTCTTGTATTTCAGTTGGTTCATAGAAACCTAACTTTTTCACTGCTTCGATTATAAATGGTTGAAATTCATACCGTTCAAATTTTGTTTCATTCATCAAAAAAACTCCTTATATCGTTTCATAGTAAATCATCCTGTAATTATAATAGAATTCGCAAGAAAGCACCACTTTTTCATTAAAGCTGCCCATTTTAACATGCCTAAACCAATTATAGGAAATGCGCATACCTTATTATTAGAATGAGAAAGGAGGCTATGCACATGCAATATGGACCAAGAATGCCATTACGAGGTGGCGGAATGCCCCCACAACCTTTTCCAAACCAAATGCAAGGTTTACCGCCAATGGGACCAATGATGAGAGGCGCCCCACCAATGAGGCAAGCTAGCGGTGGAGGAGGGGGTCTACTGTCGAAGCTATTAGGTGGTGCAGGTCAAGCAAGAGGAGCTTCCGGAGCAGCCGGAATCGCCACAAGAGCTGCTGGTGCAAGCGGATCAGGAGCTGGCGGCATCCTCAAGGCAATAAGCAATCCTACCGCTATTAGCGGATTTTTAGCAAATACTCAAAAGGTATTAAATACTGCTCAGCAAGTAGGGCCAATGGTTCAGCAATATGGACCGCTTGTTAAAAACATTCCCTCCATGTGGAAAATGTATAAAGGGCTAACAAGTTCAAACGATGAAACAGAGGCTGCTCCAGAAGAAACACCAAAGAAAAAAGAGAGCCGTCCTAATTCCACATCAAAAAGAAAAACAAATACAACGATAAACAAAGAAACTGAAATAGATCCAACTCCAGCACAGCCAATAAAAAAAGAAACAACAGGCCTCTCCATGCCAAAACTTTATGTTTAAAAGAATGCAGCTGCATTCTTTTTTATTTTTGATAACATTTACACTATATATATGATAACAAACACAGCTCCTTCCATTGTCTTTTAGTATTATTATTAGCAAAAGTCCTATATAATAGTATAGAGTAATCGTTCTTTCTTAAATCTACGAACGATGGTTGAATGAGACAACATTCAACTTTTTAAATAGATGCACCATTTATAGGAGGGGCTAGAATACATGGAAATTATAAAAATATCTCCGCGTGGTTATTGCTATGGGGTTGTTGATGCAATGGTTATAGCACGAAATGCAGCTCTTGATAAAAACTTGCCACGCCCTATTTATATACTAGGGATGATCGTTCATAATAAACACGTAACAGATGCATTTGAGGAAGAGGGCATCATTACTCTTGACGGAAAAGATCGGAAAGACATTTTAAACAAAGTTGATAAAGGAACTGTTATTTTCACAGCACATGGCATTTCACCTGAAGTAAGAGAACTAGCAAAAGCAAAAGGACTTGTAACGATTGATGCAACATGTCCAGATGTAACGAGAACACATGATTTAATTGAAGAAAAAGTAAAGGATGGTTTCCAGATCGTTTATATTGGAAAAAAAGGTCATCCAGAGCCTGAAGGTGCCGTTGGAATTGCACCAAATGCTGTCCATCTTGTACAAACAATTGAAGATGTGAATGCACTTGAAATTCATGGAGAAAAAATTGCTGTTACGAATCAAACGACGATGAGTCAGTGGGATGTTAAAGATGTTATGGATAGGCTTGCAGAGAAATATCCGCATGCCGAGTTCCACAAAGAGATTTGCAATGCTACACAGGTTCGCCAAGAAGCAGTTGCTACACAAGCAGGGCAAGCAGATGTCACAATTGTTGTCGGAGATCCAATGAGCAATAACTCCAATCGCTTAGCACAAGTATCAGAAGAGATTGCTAGTACAAAAGCCTACCGGATTGCTGATGTGAGTGAATTGAATATTGATTGGATTAAAAATGCTGACACCGTTGCAGTAACGTCTGGTGCTTCAACACCAACACCCATTACTAAAGAAGTTATTGCCTTCATCGAACAATTTAATCCTAACGACGAAACAACATGGGTAAGAGAGAAGAAGGTGCCATTAAATAAAATCCTTCCTAAAATTAAAAGATAAGAAATAGGACCAGTAACATCCTAAGTAGTTCGGTTATGAAACAGATAAACCAAATGCATAAGGTCAATATCAAGCTAAATCACATACTTTAGACTATTAATTTACACAGTAAAACGTAGAGGTTTGCATCCTCTGCGTTTTTTATAATATAATGACCAATTCTTCAATTAACACATCTTAAGCTAATAAGGCAAATATATGAATTTTGCTATAGAACGTCCCTGCTTATAATCCCACTTTCTTGTGGTATGGTTTTCCGTAATCGAGTAAGCAGCAAAAATAAAACAAGCGGAGAAATTCCGCTTATTTGCAGAATGAAGCTCGTTTTGGGTGAAATAGGCGGAGATTTTCCGCTTATTCCATGAAAAATCGGCTATTTTTGATTTTTTTAAGTCAATAGGCGGAATTTCTCCGCTTATTTGGGCTTTTTTTATTCATAATTATGAAATAGGCGGAAATTTTCCGTCTATTTATCCACTCGAGTGCTCTAGCAGATCCCAGCAGATCCCCCAACCGATCAGTGCGGACCTTCTTGTTCCTAGATAAGGAATCAACAACATCCCCTCCCTATCGTAGATAATTAATTCACCGTTATTAACAATGCTTTTAACCTATTTTATTTTTGTGACCAATAGCAATTGCCCTATTGTTAAAAACTATGCTACATCTGTTGCTATTTTCGATACTAAAATTAGTCATCTCTAATTAACAATAAAAAGAAGCAAGCAGAAATTTATACTCATTCGCTTGCTTCTTTTTCTACCTCTGAACCGAACAGCTCAGTAACATTCGACCAATTATGATCCGCTTCTCTTACACAAACTGAAATGGATCTGTATTTAATTCAGAGGCAAATATCGATACTTCATAGCCTTTTTCCTTACACATTTTCTCTAGCTGTATGGCCACGCCTTTTTTCATTACTTTCTCGACATTATGGCCTGGATCCACGATATTCAGCCCTAGCATCATAGCATCATGGGCAACATGGTAGTACATATCACCTGTTACATATACATCAGCGCCTTTAAATTTAGCAGATGTGAAATATTTATTTCCATCTCCTCCGAGGACAGCTACCTTTTTCACTTTAGACGTTAAATCACCAACCACACGAACACCTTTCACATCGAGGCAGTTTTTTACATGTTCTGCAAATGCCTCAAGCGTCATTTCAGGAAGCTCGCCAATTTTCCCTAAACCGAGAACCTCTCCTTTGTTTTCTAAGCTGTAAATATCATATGCAACCTCTTCATATGGATGTACTTTAAACATCGCTTGGAGGATTCTTTTCTCTACATGTGCTGGAAAGACAGTTTCTACTCGTTCCTCATGTACAGACTCAAGCATACCTTGCTTCCCGATATGCGGATTTGTCTCTTCGCCTGGTAAAAAACGGCCAACGCCATTGGCTGAAAATGAACAGTGGCTGTAATTGCCGATTGCACCCGCACCAGCATTCCCTAAAGCTTCCCTTAGCTCTTCGGCATTTTCTGCTGGTACATAGACAACGAGCTTTTTTAACTTTGTCTCAAAGGTCGGATAAAGCACTTCTGTATTCGTTAACTGGAGCGCTTCCGCAAGCATATCATTGACTCCTCCACTTGCGACATCAAGATTCGTATGGGCTGCATATACGGCAATATCATGTTTAATGAGCTTTTCTATTAGCCGCCCAGCAGGGGTTTCTGTTGCTATTGCTTTCAATGGACGAAATATCGGCGGGTGATGTGCAATAATAAGTTGAACATTTTTTTCAATGGCTTCGTCCACCACTTCTTCCAACACATCAAGTGCAATCATCACATTTTCTATTGGTCTGTTGAGTCTCCCTATTTGCAAACCAATTTTGTCACCTTCCATTGCATAGCTTTTTGGCGCAAACTGTTCAAACAATTGAATAACTTCATGACCATTTACTTTTTTCACTGATTTAGTGCCTCCTCAACCATCTGAATCTTCTCGTTAAGCTCCAGCCTTTTCTGTGTTGTTTCTTCTGATTCAACCGCTTTTTCGAGCTGCATTAAGATTCTTTGCCAATTTTTCAGTTCTAGCTGCCATTTCTTCTTAAAAATAGCTGAATTATTTTTAAGCAATAACGGTCCTAATAATAATTCCTTATGTAACTCTTTGTATGATTTATGAGGATCTCCTGCCTCTGCAACTAATATTTCATAAATCTTGCCATCCTCTTCAAGGATTTCCTCTGAAATCAATTCCCACTTATGATCGAGTAGCCATAACCGTATAGATATGGCACTAATATTCGGCTGTAAAATTAGGCGCTGAACCGAACCTAGCTTACTTTTTCCTTCTTCCAAAATACTAGCAATGAGCGTTCCACCCATACCTGCAATTGTAATACAATCTACTTCTCCAGGCTCAACGACTTCTAGACCATTCCCTTTTCTAACAACGATTTGATCTGTTAGCCCTTCTAATTCAACCTGCCGTTTGGCAGATTGATACGGCCCTTCAACCACTTCACCAGCGATTGCAAAAACCGCCATTTCCTTTTTAATTGCATAGCAAGGCAAATACGCGTGATCTGAACCGATATCAGCTAAGCGAGCATCTTTAGGGATATAATTTGCAACAGCTTCTAAACGCTGTGATAATTTTTCTGTATTCATCTCTTCACCACATTTCTATTTTCAACCAGACGGTCATCTCTATAAGTATAAAAAAAGTCCTTTACATATGCAAAGGACTTTCTTTCTATAATTATTTTAACGTTGTTAACCATTCTGCTACTGCATCTTCTTGACCAGGGATTAATCCTCCAGGCATTCCGTTAGGTGTACCATCCACAAGAATTGCTTTCAACTCTTCCGGTGACTTTGTTAGACCTGTTAAAGCAGGACCCACTCCGCCTTGATATTGGTCACCATGACAAGCGATGCAGCTTTTGTTATAAATTTCTTCTGGACTTGCTGCAACTTCTTCAGTAGCTTCTCCGCCGCCCTCTTTTTCCGCTGAAATCTCTTCCATATTATTTAGACCAATAAAGGACATAAAGAAAATGGCTACGATCCCGAAAGCAAAAATATAAAGATACGGCATTGCTGTATTTTTCATGTTTTAACCTCCCTTATGTAAGAACATCAAATAATAAGTAATTGTACAAACAATCTCTATTCTACTTCAAAAAATGCTGAAGGAAAAGACCTAAAGCAAACTTTGTCACAGCAAATTCGTAAATTAGACAAAAACTCCATCTATTAGGATGGAGTTTCTCCTCTTTGTTCATTAATTATTCAAAATTTGCCGGGCAATGACGAGACGTTGAACTTCCGAAGTTCCTTCACCTATTTCCGTTAATTTTCCATCTCTCATATATCTTTCCACATGATAATCCTTCATATAGCCATAACCACCATGAATTTGCACGGCTTGATCTGTAATTTCCATACAAATTTCTGATGCATAAAGCTTACACATGGATGCTTCTTTCGAAAATGGTCTTCCTTGGTCTTTAAGCCAAGCTGCCTTATAGACCATATTTCGAGCCAGTTCAATTTTCATTGCCATATCTGCTAATTTAAATTGAGTGGCTTGAAAGCTTGACAAAGAACGTCCAAATTGCTCTCGCTCTTTCGCATATCGCAAGGCCTTCTCATAGGCCGCCTGAGCAATCCCAACAGCCATTGCTCCAATGCCAATTCTTCCTCCATCTAGTGTAATTAAGAACTGCTTGAAGCCTTCTCCTTTTTCTCCGAGCAAGTGCTCAGTCGGCACGCGCACATCTTCAAGGACAAGTTCAGTTGTATTAGAAGCATGCAAGCCCATTTTCTCATAGTTATCAATGACTTTAAAACCTTCTGCGTCAGTCGGTACAATAATCGCACTTATTTCCTTTTTTCCATTATCTTCACCCGTGATTGCAGTTAACGCTAGATGCTTAGCATAGCTAGCATTCGTAATAAAACATTTATTACCATTAATCACAAATTCTCCGTCTTTTTCCACTGCTGTTGTTCTTGTGCCCCCAGCATCTGAACCTGCACTCGGTTCTGTCAACCCAAATGCCCCAAATGTCTCACCCGTACAAATAGGGACTAAGTATTTTTGTTTTTGTTCTTCTGTACCGAACAAATACAATGGAGCACCACCTAGAGAAATATGTGCTGAATATGTAATCCCCGTCGAAGCACACGCACGGCTTAATTCTTCTGTGACGATAGCAAAGCTGACCGTATCAGCGCCTGCACCGCCATATTCTTCAGGAAAAGGAAGACCCATTAAACCGAGGCTAGCCATTTTCTTAAAAACATCTACTGGGAACTCTTTCTTTCGGTCTCTTTCGAGTGCACCTGGTGCAATCTCTTCATCAGCAAATTCCCTTACTGTTTTTAAAATCATTTCCTGCTCAGAAGTTAAATCAAAGTTCATATCTCCATCCCCCTTATAATAATGTGCACGCTTACATTCTTATTATAAAAGAGAATAGATAATTTTCACAACATTTAAAAATATTATAAAATATTTTATTATATGAAAATATAAATAATAAGCATCGTGATGCCCAACACACCTGAAATTAGCAATGCTTGTATCTTCAACTTCCACCCGCTTAATATCCAAATCAAACAATTCGCAATTAAGGTTGCATAGAGCAAAGATGATTGATCTGGAAAGATTCGCGAGATAAACTCCACTGAAGAAAACAAAAGAATAAATGCAGAAACAATAAAAGGGATTTGCAAAAGAATTCCTTTTCTACAAAAGTAAATTGTAAAAATAACTCCTATTAAAATAAATAAAATTGAAAAGGTAATTTGCAAAGTTATAGACAATTCAGTAAAATGGATTAAAACTAGGGTTAATGGAATGAAAAGGATGAAAAGAAAATGGTTTTTCCAAAATCGATCTCTTTTTCGTTTTCCCCCGACCTCCTCTTGTTGATTCCCTTCTGTGTATAATGCTAAAAGGTAATCACAATATTGTTCAGGAAGCATACGGTTTTTTTTCCATGAGGTAATTTCATTTACAATAATTGTTTTTCTATTTTCATCCAACAGTCACACGTCCGTTCTAGAAATTTACCTAGTATTACATTGAGTAAATAGGCAACAGGTACAAATAAGACAATTCACTAAAGTAAAAATTATTAAAAAAAAATAGTTTACTTCTATTGTAAGAAGTAAACCATTTTCTAGCAATCCTTTTGTACCAAGGATACGTATTATTTTACTCTAAAAAGTCTTTTAAACGCTTGCTTCTACTTGGATGTCTTAATTTGCGCAATGCTTTTGCTTCAATTTGACGAATACGCTCACGGGTCACACCAAATACTTTTCCAACCTCTTCTAACGTGCGTGTGCGGCCATCATCAAGTCCAAAGCGGAGTCTAAGTACATTTTCCTCACGATCGGTTAATGTGTCTAGAACATCCTCTAACTGCTCTTTTAACAGCTCATATGCTGCATGATCAGAAGGAGAGGTAGCATCCTGGTCTTCAATGAAATCACCAAGATGTGAGTCATCCTCTTCACCAATTGGTGTCTCTAAGGAAACCGGCTCTTGTGCGATTTTTAGAATTTCTCTTACCTTTTCAGGAGTGAGATCCATATCTTCCGCAATTTCTTCAGGAGACGGCTCACGACCAAGATCTTGAAGAAGCTGACGCTGAACACGAATTAGTTTATTAATTGTTTCTACCATATGAACAGGTATTCGGATTGTTCTAGCCTGGTCAGCAATTGCTCTTGTAATGGCCTGGCGAATCCACCATGTTGCATACGTACTAAATTTAAAGCCTTTACGAAAATCGAATTTTTCAACAGCCTTAATTAAACCCATGTTTCCTTCCTGAATAAGATCAAGGAAGAGCATTCCACGGCCTACATATCTTTTAGCAATACTAACAACAAGACGGAGGTTTGCTTCTGCAAGGCGTCTTTTCGCCTCCTCATCTCCTTGTTCAATTCGTTCAGCAAGTGAGACTTCCTCTTCTGCTGAGAGGAGATCAACGCGTCCAATTTCTTTTAAATACATGCGTACTGGGTCATTGATTTTCACCCCAGGTGGAACACTTAAATCATTTAAATCGAATTCTTCTTCCCCTTTTGCCAATTGCTGTGCATTCGGGTCTGCATCTTCTTCATTATCACCAACAAGTTCGATCCCTTGATCACCAAGAAATTCGTAGAATTCGTCCATTTGGTGTGAATCCAATTCAAAATGGGACATTCTTTCTGCTATATCGTCATAGGCAAGAACACCAGTCTTTTTTCCAATTTGGGTTAATTGCTCTTTTGCTTGTTCTAGGGTCAATTCTGAATCAACTTCTTTTGAGCGAGCTGATTTTTCAGCCATTTGTCCCCCTCCTTCCAAAAATCACACGTTAATCCTTAATCCTTTTACTTACTATTAAAGAGACTTGCGTAAAAGCATGATTTCCATAGCAATTTTCGCTGCCTTCACAAAATCACCTTGTCTCTCTGCTTCTTTTTCCTCAACCTTTTTTTCTTTTATCTTTAACATCTTTTGATAATTAAACACCTGTTTCATGTAATCAGTTAATTCCTGTTCACCTATTTCCTCATTTACAGACATCATTTCAATGTCAACAACTGCTCTTTTTATCTTTTCATCATGTATAAAGTTAATAAATGCACTCGGGTCAGGTGAGTACCCATTCTCATAATATCCAAGTAAATAAGTAATAATTGCCTGATGTTCATCGATGTTAAAGGTGTTGCCAGCCAATAATTCCTGCACTTTAAATGCGATATCACTACTTCTTAGCATATGTGCAATTAATCGTCTTTCAGCAGTATAATACGCTGGCTTAAGCTGGTTTACTTTCGTTATAGGCTGAAGCTGAATTTTTGCGGTACGATTTGTATTCGCGCCCTTATCTTTTCTTTTTTGATTAAAGAATATTTGTTTCTGCTGCTCTTTGAGCGCTTCTAATGAAAGAGAAAATTCATTAGCGATTTGTCTCAAATAGTGATCTCTTTCGACTGCATTATCAAGCTTGCTAATTTCTGCTAATACTTCTTCGATATAAAGGAGACGATCTCCTTCATCATGCAATCTTTTTCCTCTTCGATAATAGCGCAGCTTGAACGCCATAAGCGTCACACTTGCACCGATTACCTCCTTACGAAATGGTTCTTCTCCAACCTGTTTAATATAATCGTCTGGATCCATTCCATCTGGCATTAAAGCCACTCTTACTTGACAGCCTGCTTCAGATAGCATATTGCCTGCCCTGTAGGCTGCTTCAATACCTGCATGGTCAGAGTCATAGCATATCGTGATTGATTGAACATTTCTTCTTAAGGCAGAAACATGGTCCTCAGTTAGTGAGGTTCCCATTGTACCTATGCCGTTTTCAACACCAGCACGGTCTGCAGCGATTACATCTGCAAATCCTTCAAATAGGATAGCCTGCTGCTGCTTCTTAATTTGTGGTCTAGCTAAATGGAAATTATATAAAATTTTGCTTTTATTAAAAATTACTGTTTCAGGACTATTCAGGTATTTGGGCTCATCGGCCCCAAGAGATCTTCCTGAAAAAGCAATGGTTTGACCATTCCGATCATAAATAGGGAACATAATTCGGTCGCGAAAGCGGTCAAAATAATTGCCATCCTTTTCGCGTTTAATTATCAATCCTGCCTTTTCTATTACCTCGGTTGGAAATTTTCTTTTCGTTAAAAACTTTAAAACAAAATCCCACGAGTTAAGAGAATAGCCGATTTGGAATTTGGCAATGGACTCTAACGTAAAGCCCCTATCAAGTAAATACTCTAGTGCATGCTGGCCATCTTTTGTGTTTACGAGCAGATGATGATAAAATTTACGTAAAAGATCATGAGCTTCATACATCTGTTGTGTCTCTGGAGGTAGTGAATTGCGTGTTGAGATAGAGGAAGAATCAATGTCCAGCTTTACATTGCCTTTCTCAGCTAACTTAACAGCAGCCTCTTGAAACGAATAGCCTTCAAGATCCATCAAAAAAGAAAAAGCATTTCCACCTGCACCACAGCCAAAGCAATGATATATTTGCTTATCCATTGAGACAGAAAAAGATGGTGTGTTTTCCCCATGAAAAGGACATAAGCCAAAATAATTTCGTCCTTGTTTTTTTAATTGGACATAGTCACTAATAATATCTACAATATCGACAGCTTGCCGAATTTCATTCACTTTATCCTCGGCGATACGCTCTGCCATGTGAACAACCCCAATTATCTTTGCATGTTACATATGTTATATTCGTGATAAATTATAAATCCCCTGCAAATTTCGACAAAATTTTAGTTAATTAATAAATAAATCTTGATTGATCTTCTTGATTGAAAGGTTTAGACCGTTTTCCGTACATCCCCCTTCGGTGCGCCTTTGCAGATAAATACCTCATGTCCAGCGTGGTATGAATTTCACTCTCATCAAATAAAATTCCCTTTGGGTTCATGACATGCACATTTTTTAGTAATAATGTTGATGCAAATCCGATATCTTGTGTGTAACCACACCATCCCCTGCCTTCACATGATTCATGAAATATAAATTCATAGCCTCTTTACTTGAATCAATAAATTCTCTCTAGGCTTGACTTTAATCATTTTTCATATGGCTTAGGAGCAATAAATACCTCCAACAGAAAAAGACTTGCTATTTTCGACATTTTCTTCCTAAACAGGACAAGAATCGGCATCAACCATCACTATTGGATTGCCTAATGTTCTAATAATTCTACATCACTCCGCATTTTCCTTCTTTGAATGAGAAAAAAACAGCGTTTCTTCAACTTGTCGAATTTTTTCCTGGTCATGCCCTTGACTTCTCACAATAAATAGTTTATTCGTTCACCCCGAACTCTAAACCTAATATGTAACATTTTTATCACAATTTTTTATTATAGTATAAAATACCGAAGTTTTCTATTATTATTTCATTAAAAAGCATAAAAAAGTACAAGCACTTAAATAGCGCTCATACTTATAGGACTTCTGTGCCGCTTAGGGGTCTTAGTAAAATGATGCCCTCTGTGATTAGATCCTTCTAATAAAGAAATAGACTGTCTCATAAAGGCCATAGAAAAAGAGCTTTATAAGTCAGCTCTTTTTTTATTTTTCCATTCGGAATATAATTGGACTCTCCAATAGAAAGGTTCTATGATTTTCCAGCCGGATTTGTCTTATTGGAATCTTCTATGAGACAAGTGCTTATCGGTTTCTGCTGATTTTGTCCCATTGAGCTATCCTATGGGACAAGCGATTAATGATTCCTGCTAATTTTTCCCCATTGAGCTCTTCTATGGGACAAAATCTTTCTGATTTCTGCTAATTTTGTCCCATTGAGCTATCCTATGGGACAAGTGCTTTCTGATTTCTGCTGATTTTGTCCCATTGAACTCTCCTATGGGACAAAAGCTTTCTGATTTCCGCTAATTTTGTCCCATTGAGCGCTCCTATGGGACAAAAGATTACTGATTTCTGCTGATTTTGTCCCATTGAGCTCTCTTATGGGACAAGCGATTACTGATTTCTGCTAATTTTTGCCCATTGAACTCTCCTATGGGACAAGCTCTTACTCTTTTCAGCACCCTCGATCTTCGGCTTTATATCGTTAAGAACTCTAGATTTCTACATCTTCGGAAAACTTTTGCGGTATTGGTTTAAAATTAAGTTTGCTGTCTCTTCAACAGCTTTATTCGTTACTTCAATTACATGACAGTTAATTTTACTCACAATCGATTCGAAATATGTGATTTCTTCTTTAATTCTTTCTATATTTGCGTAACTTGCATTATCACTTAATCCAAGTGAGATCAATCTTTCTCTACGGATAAAGTTTAATTTCTCTGGGCTGATTTTTAACCCAAAACATTTTTCTGGCGGAACAAGAAAGAGCTCTTCAGGCGGATCCACTTCAGGTACTAGTGGCACATTAGCTACCTTTAATCTTTTATGGGCCAAGTATTGAGACAATGGCGTTTTTGATGTTCTTGAAACACCTACTAGCACAATGTCTGCCTTTAGAATCCCTCGAGGATCTCGTCCGTCGTCATATTTGACAGCAAACTCAATTGCCTCAATTTTTTTAAAATAATCCTCATCAAGCTTGCGGACTAGACCTGGCTCATGAAGAGGATCTAACCCATATTGCACTTGTATCTTATCCATCAGCGGCCCGATGATATCACAAGCATAGATCCCTTCCTTTGCTGCTTGTTCATTAATATATAAGCGAATTTCAGGTCTTACAAGTGTATAGATAATCATTCCTTTATCGATTTTCGCTAATGAAATGACTTCATCAATATGTATTTTATCCTCAACGTATGGAAAGCGCTTGATGATTATTTCACTTCCATTAAATTGACTGACAGCAGCTTTAGTAACAAGTTCAGCAGTTTCTCCAACTGAGTCAGACACAACGTAGATGATCGGCTTCTTATCCATTCTTTAAAACCATCTCCCATGCTTAGATTCCTATTTATTTTCAGATAGAGCTAAAAATGCTTTTGTTAGATTTGTTTTTGTTATTCTTCCTGTTACTTCAAATCCCTTTTCTGTTTCTTTTACAACAGGCAGTGCATCAATTTGCTTTTCAATGAGCTTTTTCGCAATATCGATTAATAGATCCTCTTTTGTGCACATCGTAATATTTGGCATACGAGTCATAATGATATTAACAGGAATCGTGATCAGCTCCTGCTTCCCAATACTCGCACGTAATAAATCTTTCCGCGAAAGAACACCAACAAGTAATGATGCCTGGTCCACAACGAATAATGTGCCTACATCCTCTAGAAACATCGTCACGATCGCATCATAGACAGATACATTTTCGTTTACAACAACTGGAATTGACTGATAATCCTTTACATAAAGCTTCTGCAAATTTTCTGTCAGCAGCTGTACACCTGATTTGCCTGTATAAAAGTAACCGACTCGTGGCCTTGCATCTAAAAAGCCTGCCATTGTAAGGATGGCTAAATCTGGTCTAAGGGTTGCACGAGTTAAATTCAGTTGATCTGCAATGTTTTCCCCTGTTATCGGGCCATTTTCTTTGACAATTTCTAATATTTTCTCCTGACGCTTATTTAATTCGATTGTACTCACCACCTATCGCTTAAAGTGTCATACTATTAATAATTATTATAGCTTATTTCTTGAAAATAAAAAGATTTGTTTATGTTGTTTTCTTTACAAATAAGAGTCTGTCTTAGGACAGACTCTTAAAATTACTTAACGATGATCTCATTCATATTAGCAAATCTCTTGATTAGTCTAGCAATAACTGCCATTTGACTAAGTCGGTTTACGCGAATTTCCTGTGATTCTGCCATTACCATTGTATGATCAAAATATTGATCAATCTCCGGTTTCATAGAAATAAGAAGATCGAATGCTTCATTTTCTGACAGCTCTTGTTCAAACTGCTCGTTCACAAGCATGTATTTACTATACAATTGTTTTTCAAATTCATTTTCGAATAGATCTCGATTGATAGGACTTTCTTTTTCGGCCTTAGCAGAAATATTTAATACGCGGCTTAACGCCTCAATATTTTCTTTAAAGTCCAGTTGCTCCTTCGCTGCTTCAAGCACTTCCGCTTTTTTCACAAGAGAAGGAAGAGCCCTAATTTCATTGCCTAGCACAGCTTCAATTAAATCATATCTAATCCGCTTTTCTTGAAGAATATGCTTAATGCGTAATTTGAAAAACGCAACCATATCGTTGCTAATTTCACCGATATCCTTTTTCGCAATTCCAGCAGCTTCCATATGTTTTAATGCCGTATGGATGAGCCATTCAAGAGAGATGCCCCACTCTTTATTTAATAATGTTTGTACAATTCCTGTTGCCTGACGTCTTAATGCATACGGGTCTTGAGATCCGCTTGGAATAATTCCAATAGCAAAGCAAGAAGCAATTGTATCCATTTTTTCAGCAATAGAAAGAGCAGCACCTGCTGGGCTATTAGGTGTTTCATCATCGGCATTTCTTGGCATATAATGCTCATTAATTGCTTTGGCAACTTCCTGCTTTTCACCTTTTTGGAGTGCATACTTTTCACCCATAAAACCTTGCAGTTCAGGAAATTCATAGACCATATTTGTAACGAGGTCAAATTTAGCGATTTCAGCCGCTCGATCAACAATCACTTTTTCCTCAGCCGAGAATACTAATACATCTGCCATTTCATTTGCAAGATTACGAACACGTGCAACCTTTTCTGATAATGTACCAATTTCCTCATGATAAACAATCGCGTTCAGCTTTTCGAGTGAAGCATTTATTTCCGTTTTCTGATCTTCTTTATAAAAGAATGAAGCATCAGATAGCCTTGCTCTTAATACTTTTTCATTTCCTTTTGCTACTTTATCAATATGCTCATGTCCTCCGTTGCGAACGGTCACAAAGTATGGCAGAAGCTTATCTCCCGCTGATTTAACAGGAAAATAACGTTGATGCTCCTTCATTGATGTAATTAAAACCTCTTCAGGAATCTCTAGAAACTCTTCCTCAAAACGGCCAAATAATGCGGTTGGGTATTCCACCAGATTTGTAACCTCTTCAAGTAAATCTTCATCAATCGGGATGATCCAATTATTTTCTTCTTCAATTCTTTTTAATTGGGAAACAATCGCACTTTTTCGTTCATCATAATTAACGATGACATATTGGCCTAGTAATGACTTTTCATATTCATTTGCTTCCACAATTTCTATTTTATTTCCAAGGAATCGATGGCCCATTGTCGTATTGCCAGTTTCGACTGTTGCAATACTGAATGGAACTACCTCATTCCCGTATAAAGCAAGAAGCCATTTAATCGGACGAACATATCGCATTTCCTTATCTGCCCAGCGCATATTTTTCGGGAAGGTCATTGCTGTAATAATATGCTCAAGCTCTGGCAATAACGTAATCGTTTCTTGACCTTTAATAAATTTCTTTACATGAACGTATTCAACACCATTTATTTCTTTAAAAAAGATGTCTTCAACATTTGCTCCTTGGCCACGACTAAAGCCAATTGCCGCTTTTGACCATTCCCCATTTACATCTAGAGCAATTTTTTTGGCAGGACCCTTTGCTTCTTCATGGATATCTTCTTGTGATTCAGCAACCCCTTCAACAAGAACGGCTAACCGGCGCGGTGTAGAAAAAGCCGTAATATGATCAAAGGCAATTTTCTTTTCCATTAACCATGCCTGTACTTTATTTGATAGCTGCTCACTTGAGCTTGTCACAAATCTTGCTGGCATTTCCTCCAGCCCGATTTCTAAAAGGAGATCTTTCTTCGCCATCTTATTTCTCCTCCTTTGTTGTTTGTAAAATTGGGAAACCAAGTTTTTCACGCTCTTCATAGAATGTTTTGGCAATTTTCCGTGCTAGGTTTCGACAACGACCAATATATCCTGTTCTTTCAGTAACAGAAATGGCTCCTTTTGCATCTAGCAGATTAAAGGTATGTGAGCATTTCAATACATAATCATAAGCAGGATGTACGAGTCCTTCATCCATTTGACGATGTGCTTCTTTTTCGTAAATTGTAAAGAGATTAAATAGCATTTCTGTATCAGATGTTTCAAATGTATACTTTGAATGCTCATATTCTGGCTGCCCAAAAATATCTCTTACTGTAAATCCATTTGTCCACTCTAAATCAAAGACATTTTCCTTATCCTGAATATAGGACGCAAGACGCTCTATTCCATATGTAATTTCAACAGAAACAGGCTTACATTCTAATCCGCCAACTTGTTGAAAATAGGTAAATTGAGTAATTTCCATTCCATCCAGCCATACTTCCCAGCCTAAACCAGCACAGCCAAGAGAAGGATTCTCCCAGTTATCCTCAACGAAACGAATATCATGCTCAAGTGGATCAATTCCTAATTTCTTCAGTGATTCAAGATACAATTCTTGAATATTGTCAGGCGACGGCTTCATAATGACCTGGAATTGATGGTGCTGATAAAGACGGTTTGGGTTATCGCCATAACGCCCATCAGCAGGACGGCGGGATGGCTCTACATAAGCGACACTCCAAGGCTCAGGACCTATCGCTCGCAAGAACGTATATGGGCTCATTGTTCCAGCCCCTTTTTCCACATCATATGATTGCATTAAAATACAACCTTGTTCTGACCAGTGTTTCTGTAATGTTAATATCATGTTTTGAATATTCATAGGACACCTTCCTTTTTTTAGATATGTGAGGTGAGGGTAGTGACAATTGGCAACCGCCAATCACTCTTATTTTGAGAAAAAACAAAAAACCCCCATCTCTATGCGTTTAAGCATAGGGACGAGAGTTAACCCGCGGTTCCACCCTATTTGCTGCATTCTTAATAGAAGCAGCCACTTTATTGTCAATACGACTCTTGTTGCTCGAGAGTGCCTTCCTTAACTATCCATACCCTAGCTTCCACTATCCTAGGTTCGCTTTTTATCGAGTGAGTTAAGTACTCTTCTCCTTCAATGCAACTATACATTTAATAATAATTTGAATCATAGCCCAATTCATCTTGAAAGTCAATATTCTTTAAAACATTCCATCATACTTGGCCATTTGCTCAAGAAATCTCTTTGTTTTTAAATGTAAGCCTGAATACTCATCATAATAGGCATCTATAATCTTTTTTAATTCAGCCTTTGTCTCAGGCTTAACAGATATGTTTCCAAGCCTAGATAAATCTAAATAATAAAAAATTCGCATGAGCTTCACGGCAGCAGCAGATATTTTGAAATGATAAGGGTCCTTCTCGAGACAGCGGTGGCAAAGGAGCCCCCCTTCTCGAATGGAAAAGGAAAACTGGCCATCCGTATTCCCGCATATGGCACACTGATTTAATACTGGATACAGCCCAAGTATATTCAACATTTTCATTTCAAAAATATTCACGAGGATTTCTGCGTCATAGCCTTCATTGATATAATTTAATATTTGATGCACTAATTCAAATAAATAAGGATTTGGTTTCCGCTCATCCGTACTTTTATCAGTTAGGTCGATTATGTAGCTTGCATAGGCAGTAAGAAATATATCCTCCTTAATCCTTCGCATGGATGAAATCATTTCTCCCTGCTGCAAGCTTCCGAGGCCACTTGTTTTTTGAACTAAAAAATATCCGTATGTAAAAAGCTGGGTGACGGCAGCAAGTCTGCTTTTAGGCTTTTTAGCGCCTCGTGCCATCACACCAATCTTTCCCCATTCACGTGTGTATAGGGTAACAATTTTATTTGTTTCACCATAATTCGTTGTTCTAATCACGATGCCCTCACATTTTTCAAGCATCTCTAGCACCATCCCTAATTACTGACAAACCTATGAGATGGGAAAGTCAATTTCTTGCTCTGCGTCCTGATTTCCGGGTATATCTTGAGTTTCCTTTTCTAGCTCCTTAAAGAGAAGATATGTGTCAATATTACCTGTCTGCGAAAAGACCTTCCAGGTAAAATCCATCATCGAAAACCCCACCTTTCCGTTATTCAACGCAATTTTATTTATCCCAAATCCTTACCATTTATCATAGCCTGTCTTTCCGATTTCATAAGAGAAAAATATTGTAAATCTAAATCATACATATTTTGCATTTGTCCATAATACTTTAGTTATGGATATGAAATAGTCTTTGACTTGCTTCACATAATCCAAATAGGGAGATTACAATGCTTCAGACCAATCTGACTTACACTTGCCGCCTTATAGCAAGCCACTTGTACTTTTCCTTTGGCTGTTTTCGTAAACATTGTTGCTATTTTACACTTAATTTTGGTAAAGGTTGATTTCCGCGCACGTGTGCTCCCTTTCCGCGGGGTAGTCCGCTTGAGCCTCCTCGTCGCTTACGCTCCTGTGGGGTCTCAGCTGTCCTACGCATCCCGCAGGACATTGAGTAGGCTTCTTAGAATTCACACCGCACGAAGGAAATGTGATAGCATTTTCGAGGATCTCGCACCTTCCGCTCCAATCAACCGACCTATTTGGTAAACCATTCATTCTAATATTTGATTTAAAAACAACAATCTTTTAGAAAATAGCTTTTCCTTTTTAATATTCATCGTCCCTAAAGCCAAAATCACGGAGTTGGGACATTTTGTTGCGCCAATCTTTTTGAACCTTTACCCAAAGCTCTAGAAATACCTTTGAACCGAGTAAATTTTCAATATCAAGACGTGCACGCTGACCAATTTCCTTTAGCATTTTTCCTTGCTTGCCAATGACAATCCCTTTTTGTGAATCGCGCTCCACAATAATCGTAGCCATCACATTAACAATCTCTTTGTCATCACGGCTCTCCATTTTATCGATAACGACAGCAAGAGAATGAGGGATTTCTTCCCTTGTTAAATGAAGGGCTTTTTCCCTAATAAGCTCTGAAACAATAAAACGTTCTGGATGATCAGTTACCTGATCTGCTGGGTAATATTGCGGTCCTTCAGGAATATATTTTTTGATTTGCGCAAGCAATGTTTCAACATTATTTCCTTCTAGAGCAGATATCGGAATAATTTCACTAAATTCGTACTTTTCCTTATAGGATTCAATGATAGTCATTAATTTATCCGGGTGAATCTTATCAATTTTATTAATAACTAGAAACACAGGCGTACGAATCGATTGAAACTTTTCCAGAATAAATTCTTCCCCACGGCCATAGCCTTCTTCTGCATTAACCATAAATAAGACTACGTCTACTTCTTTCAGTGTATTCTGGGCAACCTTCATCATAAAATCGCCAAGTTTATGTTTTGGTTTATGAATCCCCGGTGTATCTATGAAAATATATTGAGCATCATCTGTTGTTAAAACACCTTGAACCTTGTTTCTTGTTGTTTGCGGCTTATCACTCATGATAGCGATTTTTTGCCCAATTACTCGATTTAAAAAGGTTGATTTTCCAACATTTGGTCTGCCGATTATTGAAATAAATCCTGATTTATGTTCTTGTTCGATGTTATTCATTCAAATCCTCCGGAGAAAAGGCACCAGGTAATAGCGCTTCAATTGAAATTTCTTGAATATCCCCTTTTAAATTCGTTAAGATCATTTTCATATCTTTAGGGCATAATTCCGCAATAACCTGACGGCAAGCACCACATGGAGAACATGGACGATCTGTATCTGCTACAACAGCCATTGCTGTATACTTTTTATCCCCTTCTGAATACGCTTTAAATAGTGCCGTTCTTTCAGCACAATTACACATGCTGTAAGCTGCATTCTCTATATTACAGCCATGATACACCTTTCCATCTTCTGTTAAAAGTGCCGCTCCTACTTTAAACTTCGAATACGGAACATATGCTTTATCTCTTGCAATTTTCGCTTCTTCAATTAATTCTTCAACATTCACTAAAATGCTTCCTTTCTGACAGAAGAATATTTCTTCTTTATTTTACCTCATTTTAAAAACAAAATCATCGATTGTAGCAAAATCGTAATATAAAAATATTGAATTTTCTAAAAATAGGCACGGATTATTATTTACTGCTTAGTCATTTTAACGAATTTACTGTTCCATTTCAAATGATCAAATAAAAATGACAATTTTAAAAAGAAAACTGCCCAAAATGGGCAGTTCCTGTTAAAAGAATAGGTGGAAAAGCTTTGGTAAAAAAATGATCAATCCGATCATAACAGACATCATCGCATAAATAAGAACAGCCCCTGCTGCGATATCCTTCCCTTGCTTTGCCAAAGGGTGGTATTCCTCAGTTACAAGATCAACGACCCTTTCGATTGCAGAATTCAACATTTCGAGCGACAACATTCCACCGATTGCGAGAATAACAAATAGCCATTCAATCATCGATATGGACAGCCCAATACTAGCGAAGATCACGATAATAGTAATACAAAGATGAATCTTCATATTTCTTTCACTCAAAATTGCCGTACGAATCCCAGTAAAAGCAAAACCAAATGATTTAATGAGCCGGTGCTTTTTACCTTTGGAGGCCGAACTCATCTAAAATGACCTTCTGACGAGAAAACATTTCGATCTCATCTTCTTTTGTTTCATGATCATAGCCAAGAAGATGGAGAAATCCATGAACGGCTAAAAAACCAAGTTCACGTGTGAAAGAGTGCCCATACTCCTCTGCCTGCTCCTTCGCACGTTCAACTGAAATAATGATATCACCTAATATTCTAGGCATGTCTAATCCGACTAGCTCCATTTCTCCTTCTCCCATCTCTTCCATCGCAAAAGAAATGACATCTGTTACAGCATCTTTATTTCGATATTCTTTATTAATCTCTCTTATTTTTTCACTGCTTACGATTGTAATGGATAGTTCACTTTCTGATTCTACTTTTTCATATGCGGCTGCATAATTGAGTAATGCGTTCATCTCGTCCATTTCTTTCTCTGAAAGTTGATTCGTTTCATCTATTAGGTCAATACTTAAACTCATGCTTCTTTCACCTTCTGTTTTGTCATTTCTGGATATTCTATTCTTGAATGGAAGATCCCATTCAACGTTTCACAAAGCACATTTGCAACGGTCTCCAATTCCTTCAATGTTAAATCACATTCATTCAATTGACCGTCCTGAAGTCGATCGGCGATTATATTTCTAACTAATCCTTCAATTTGTTCCGGTGTTGGATGTGACATCGAACGAACAGCAGCCTCTACACTATCAGCGATTCCAATAACAGCCGCTTCCTTTGTTTGTGCTTTTGGTCCAGGATATCGATAATCTTCTTCCTTAACTTCGAGACCGTTTTGACTCGCTTTATGATAAAAAAATTTAAGCAATGTTGTTCCATGATGCTGCTCTGCAATATCAACAATTTCCCGTGGCATTTTGTGCTTTCTTAGCATTTCAGCCCCATCAGTTGCATGAGCAATAATAATATTTTTACTTGTTTGCGATGGCAGTCGATCATGTGGATTTTCAATATTCATTTGGTTCTCAATAAAAAATTGTGGCCTCTTTGTCTTGCCAATATCATGATAATAGCATCCTACCCTTGCAAGAAGCCCGTTTGCACCAATCGCTTCACACGCCGATTCTGATAAATTAGCAACCATCACACTATGATGATAAGTTCCTGGTGCTTCAGTTAAAATTTTGCGAAGCAACGGATGGTTAGGACTTGATAACTCAATAAGTCTCATAGTTGAAAGAATTCCGAAGCCTGCTTCGAAAAATGGCAGCAGCCCGATTGTCAATACAGCCGAGAGTATGCCGGATATTAGGCCAATCGCAAAATAAAATCCATATTCCATCCCATCATATTGACCATTCCTTAAAAACATTAAAGATAAAATAACTAAAATATTGATTCCTGAGACGAACATTCCTGCTTGTAGAATTTTGGCACGCTGATTTTGTTTCGTTAAGAATAGAATGCCTGCGATTCCACTTGATATAATATAGATTCCCGCCGTTACATGGAAGGTACCCGTAATTCCTTCATTAAAAATAATGCTGCCACATAGGCCCATAATAATCGTAAACAATATTGCCATCCGCTCATCGATAAGAATTTTGATAAGCATAGCTCCCATGGCCGCAGGGAAAATATAGCTGATTTCTGAATACTTAAATTCATGGAAAAAGCTGATGCCCTTCATGAGCAAAATCGATAATGTGAAAATAATGCTAAACAATAATAAATAGCTTTGCTTTGTCTCCACATGCACTTTTAACTCATTAAAGTGGTAATAAAGGGCAGCAAGAATAATCAGTGTAAAGAGAGCCAATCCAATGAATGGCTGATTAGAATTCACACTGTCAAGAAGGCCAACAAGCTCCAATTGGCGATAAATATCACTGCTAATTAATTGCTGCTCTTCCACAATGATTTGTCCTTGCAAGATCTTAACTGGTTCAACTACTTCTATTGCTTGCTGTCGATGCTCCTCTGTCGTATTAGGGTCATAGAACTCATTTTGATATACCGCATACCTGCCTAACTCAATAGCAGCCGCTTTTAAGCTCGCATTCAGGCTCGTATATTTTAATTCCTCTTCCAGACGTTTTTTAGCATTTTCAACTTCATCAGCAGGAATTCGACTACTCATCACATTGTTAATCGCCGTCACTGTCACATCTTTTGCTAAATTCAACTCATTTTTTGATGCTTGTACGAGCGAAAGCAATGTTTGATTGGAAACTTCCTTAATTACATCTCCAGTCAATTTTTCTTTCATTCTAGCTAATTTTTCTGACTCTGTTGGCTCTGTTAGCGGGACATAATCTACTTCCCCGTCATCTCCCATTTGTGCCTGTTTTTGCTTCGCTTCTAATTCTTCTTTTATTTCATCATTTACCTCAGTAGCTGAACCAAAGATGGAAGTAATCAGATCGACCCGATTTTGGGCAATTTCTTTTTTAACTACATAGACATCCTTCACTTGGTCGGCAGCTTCTGTTTTCTTTTTTTCCGTACTTGCTTTATCTTCAATTGTAATTGGTGATCGAATGGTTTGTTCAGCAATTGAAAATAAGCTTAAATCAAGCTTTTCTGGTTTTACATTACTGAACATAGCAAAGAACAAGATGACTCCAAGCAAAAGAAATAATAATACTTTAAAAAAAGTCATTTCTAACAGTTTTTTCACTTTTGTCATATAGTGATGGAGCTTTTCCATTAAAATCCCTCCAATCTTAACTAAATAGAATAAGCAATTATGTAAAATGATAACAGTTTTTTATGTAAGATGCATCTTTATTAAAGAAAATATTGTCAATTAATGCAAAAGAAAACCGTACGGATCCTCCGACGGTTTTAGCTTTCATGTTGTCCATATGCGTGAATAATCTTTGCGACGAGCGGATGGCGCACAACATCGCTTTCTTCCAGATGTACAAAGGAGATCCCTTTTACATTTTGAAGAATTTCCTCCCCAACAATCAATCCAGATTTTGCCCCTTTAGGAAGGTCAATCTGCGTCTTATCTCCAGTAATGATCATTTTTGAGCCAAAGCCAAGACGGGTAAGAAACATCTTCATTTGTGCATGTGTCGTATTCTGCGCTTCATCTAAAATAACAAACGCATCGTCAAGCGTTCTCCCTCTCATATATGCCAATGGAGCAATTTCAATTGTTCCTCTTTCAATCATTCTTTCTGTATGCTCTGTCCCTAAAATATCATGTAATGCATCATACAATGGTCTTAAATAAGGGTCTACCTTTTCTTTTAGATCACCAGGCAAGAACCCCAAACTTTCACCTGCTTCAACTGCCGGACGTGTAAGAATAATTCTTTTCACTTGACCATTCTTCAATGCATTCACGGCCATCACTACGGCAAGATACGTCTTCCCTGTTCCAGCAGGACCAATGCCAAAAATAAGATCATTCTTTTTAATTGCACGAATATACTCGCTTTGTCCAATTGTTTTAACTCTAATGATCTTTCCTTTTGCATTCCTAGCTATTTCTTCATTATATAACTCTCTAAAGTATTCCAATGTGCCTTTTTTAGCCATTTGAAGGGCATACATTACATCCCTTTGATTTATTGTAATCCCTTTTCTTATGATCATTAATAATTCAGCCAATATGCGTCCAGCATCCTCCACCTGATTCATTTCTCCAGATATATAGATGGATTCTCCTCGGGTAATGATTGACACATTAAGCTCTTGTTCGATCATGATAATATTTGCATCTGAGTTGCCTAATAAGGAAATGGCTTCATTCGGATTATCAAGTTGTACATTGATTGTTTTCAACTCTTCTGTCATTCTGTCTCTCCTTGAATTAAAGGTTGGGCTACTGCAATATTCTCAATAATTTGGAAATGTATTGATAGTATTACTTTACCATCCTCTACAGACTTGTGTAAAACCTTTTCACCTTTTATTTTATCATTTTCATTTAACTTGTTTCTTATATCATTTCTTGCTTCAACTTTTGCTGCTGCAAATGCTTCTTCATTCGTGAGGATTTTTGTTTCTTGTTCCCGTTCACGTATCGTTGTATGTGTATATGAAATAGGAAGCTCCCATTTTAAAAAACGAAAGTTCTTTTTATTGTACTCTGTTTCAAATTCTTGATACTCTACTTTGCCAAACCCCCAAATTGGCATTTGCCAATCACCAATTCCTATAAAATGCTTTTGTTTTTCATTCCCATTAAAAACTTGGAAGGTCCTTTTCAATGAATATTTAACATCTGTCTTGTACCATGTTTCAGCGAATACTTCTCCTTTAGCTGCTACTATTTCTGTCTTTCCCTCTTTTCCAATTTCTCCAGAAACTAAAAGCTGCCCTGGCTTTACATGGTCATGAATACTAACTATCGGCTGCCCCTCTTCAATGAACATGTCCACAATAACACCTTTCTTTTTGGCAACTAAATGTCCTGGGCTTGCATATTCAGGTTGCTCAGGTTCATTTTTCTCAACTACTTGAAAATGGAAGGTTGTCCCCTTTAACTCAACACCTACCCAAGTAATTTCCTCAATTTGGTTGGAGAGATGCCGTTGAATGCCTTCAACATTTTCGAGTAAAAACTGAAGCTTCCCCTTCTCTACGCCAATTTCATCTAGCTCCTTACGAATTTTATGCTCTGTTTCAGGGCCAGCTCCCTTTATTTCAATGCCCCATACCATATTAGATAGTAAGAAGATGACTAGTAGAAAAGCTGCCGCACCAATAATGAACCCACTATTCTTGATTAATCTTTTGAACAGAAAAGGAATGCCTGTCCTCCTCAAGAAGGTAACTTTACACTCACTTCCCCTTATGATTGGTCTTAT
This sequence comes from Cytobacillus eiseniae, assembly GCF_017874625.1. Classification (GTDB taxonomy): domain Bacteria; phylum Bacillota; class Bacilli; order Bacillales; family Cytobacillaceae; genus Cytobacillus; species Cytobacillus eiseniae. Next base: position 52,267 of record NZ_JAGIKZ010000011.1, read on the forward strand.
TTTATGAACATCTTTAAGTCTCATCTTAATTGTAACTGATTCTGTCCCATGCCTTTTCACATGCCAAATTAAGATGCCATTCCGTGTGAATGTATTAATTAATCGTTCAATCCCTTTGCCTCTTATTTCAACTGTAATAATGCCCCCAATAAACTCGACCCATAAATTGTTCATTTCCTTCCTCCTCTTGCAAATGACCATCATGCTAACTGTGGGAGAGCACACTTGTATTGGATGCTATCCCACTGATCCACTAACTTCTCACCTATTCGTTTAAATAGGTGACTTGATCAACTTGCCCCTCCAGCAATATTTCTTCAGGCAAAATCGTTTTTATGACAAAAGAATTCCCTTTAATAAGGAGCTGACCCTGTTTTAGAAGGAGCCTTAATTCTTTGTCTGAAAATGAAATTAGACCCTTGTGGTTCTCAATATATATATGAATTTGTCCGACCATCGTAATGCGGGGTAAATCCATCATGACATCTTGAGGAAGCTCTAGATTTTTCGTCATCCATTTTTTCATGAATTGACCAAAGTTTTTTGCCATAAAAAAAGAACCCCCCTTCATCTCATATGTATGAAATGAAGGGGGGTTCTAGCACTTTTTTCTTTTTTCATTCACTTGATTTTTCGATTAATCGACCTATGAGGGTTTAACGCTCTTGGTGGACCTAAAATTTCTGCCCAAATAACCCCATCAACTAATTTTTGTTTTTCTATCGAGAGTGCAGGCTTTTTTTCAACAGGTACAATGCTTGGATTGTACAATGTTTTTTCTTCCTTCTTCACAGCCTGCTTCTTGCTCATTTCCTGCATGATCGGCGGCCTATTTTTTATTTCCTGCCGTTTTTTTTCTTCTTGTCTTTTTCTTTCTAAATACTCTCTTTTGATTTGACTTGAAGCATTCCTTGCTTCAGAAGGAATCGGCTCAATTGGATTAGATTGAACAGGCGCTTGCCTTGGGCGTGATTGATTCTGTTTTTGCTGATTTTGCTGATTTTTCCCTTTTCCTTTGCCAAACATGGAGGAAAGCATCGCAATAATAATGAAGAGAATAAACGGATTATCCATTAAAAATTCCAAAGGTAAACCCCTCCTTCCTACAGTTTAGTAGCAGGAATTACTCTTTCCGTCCATCTTTACGGTCATCCGTCACATTGCCAATCGAATCTCTCATGTCTGTATCAGCAGCAATATTTTTGTAATTCATATAATCCATTACACCGATATTGCCTGAACGTAGCGCTTCTGACATCGCCAATGGTACTTGTGATTCAGCTTCAACTACTTTTGCTCTCATTTCTTCTACTTTCGCCTTCATTTCCTGCTCAGCTGCTACAGCCATCGCACGGCGTTCTTCTGCTTTTGCTTGGGCAATTTTCTTATCTGCTTCTGCCTGCTCCGTTTGTAATTCAGCACCGATGTTTTTACCGATGTCCACATCTGCAATGTCAATCGATAATATTTCAAAAGCCGTACCTGCATCCAGCCCTTTTGAAAGAACCGTTTGTGAAATCCTATCAGGATTTTCTAATACTTTTTTATGGTTTTCAGATGAACCAATTGTCGATACAATCCCTTCACCTACACGGGCAACAATCGTTTCTTCACCTGCACCACCGACAAGACGGTCGATATTTGCACGAACAGTAATTCTTGCTTTTGCTTTTACTTCAATCCCATCCATTGCGACACCAGCAATAAATGGTGTTTCAATCACATTTGGGTTAACACTCATTTGTACCGCCTCTAATACATCACGGCCCGCTAGATCGATTGCAGCACTGCGCTCAAATTTCAATTCAATATTTGCTCTATGTGCAGCAATTAATGCATTTACAACACGATCCACATTTCCGCCTGCAAGATAATGGCTTTCTAATTGATTCGTTGTTACATCCAATCCTGCTTTATGCGCTTTAATAAGTGGATTGATAACTCGACTCGGAATAACCCGACGGAGACGCATTCCTACTAGCGTGAATATACTTACCTTGACACCAGCTGCTAATGCAGAAATCCATAGCATAACTGGAACAAATGTTAATAAAATGGCCAATACAATAATAGCTCCTACAACAATGAGCAATGTGATAATAGAAATTGCATCAAATGGCATATTTCTTCCTCCTACATCTTTATTATTTACTTAAATTTGTGATCTCTCTAACGACAATTCGTGAACCTTCAGCTTTCACAACTCGTACCCGTGCATCCTTCAAAATAAACGCACCTTCACTCACAGCATCAATTCGCTCATCCTCAATCACAATCGTGCCCGATGGTCTTAAAGCTGTCACAGCATATCCTTCTAAGCCAATCAGTTCAAGTCTATTCTTATTTGAGACATAGCCTTGTTCTGTTTTTGTTGCATCCGTTAAAATCATCTTCCTGAATATTTTCATCTTTTTACCAAACACCTTTATCATTAAAATAGATGCTAAGATTGCTACACTTATCGCTATTAATATCGATATCCCCATATGAATGACATTGTCTGATGCGAGAAAAAGACTTCCAAAAATTGCAGCAGTTCCTAAAGTACCTGCTATCCCTCCAGGCAGGAAAAACTCTGCAATGATCAAACCAATACCTATAAGAAATAAGATTAACGTCTCAAATCCTGCTAGACCTGCAACTAAATGCCCGTAAAAAAATAACAATAATGCACTGATTCCCATAAGGCCTGGAATCCCAAAGCCTGGTGAATATAATTCTACAACAAGCCCAATGCTTCCAATGGATAGAAGGATTGGAATAATAACAGGATTCGTAATAAAGCGAGCTAGTTTTTCAGCAAAGCTTTCATCGAGCATTCTTATTTCTGCATTTGAAAATCCAAGCGTTTCAACTAGTTCTGTTAAGTTAGCTACTGTCCCTTTTGAATAACCGACCTCAAGCGCAGCCTCTGTTCCTAACGTTAATAGTTCGCCTTTCGGTGCATCATACTTAGGTAGATCAACAGATTCATCCGCCATTGCCCGTGCATAGCTTGGATTTAATTTATGTTGCTTTGCCGCTTCTTCCATTGCCGCAAACCAATAGGATTCCGCTTTCTTCCCGGCCGTATTTCCTTGCTGGTCAATAATAGCAGCAGACCCCATCGTAGCTCCTGGAACCATATAAATCTCGTCCGTATTCAGAGAAATATAAGCACCTGCTGATAATGCCTGATTATTAATAAATGCGATTGTCTTCAAATCTGTTGAGGATAATAATTTCCCAATTTTCCCTGCCGCATCAACGACTCCACCAGGCGTATCAATCTCAAAAATGATTGCAGACGCATTTGCTTCTTCAGCCGTTTTTACTGCCCTGCTTAAAAAAGCATACAACCCTTTTTCAACAGTCTCTTCAATTGGTGCAACATATACAACTTCATTCGTAGCATTTCCTTTAAAAGGAATGATGAGTAAGATCATAGCAAAAAGAAATGAAAAAACGATAAGATATCTTCTAAACTTCACGCTTCCCCCTCCCTCCCAAAAGTTATCTTCTATTGTATACGTTTTCACATAAAGAAAGGTTTCATTATTTTTTCTTATTTCATATATCTATGATAGCTTATTTTCCAGAAAATAAAAATAATAATGCCTAAATGAAGAAAGACAGCCCATCGAAAAGAACTTAATAAAAGGCTGTTTTCGCAAACATTGTTTCTTACTAAGATAAAGTTGCTAAAGGTTGATTTCCGCGTACGTGTGCTCCAATCAACCGACTTAATTGGTAAAACATTTGATTCAAAAGCAACAATCTTTTTAGAAAAGAGCCTAATAAAAAGACCGAAAGCAATAAGCTTACGGTCTTTTATACATATTCGTTTTTTATGAAAGGTGTTGTTGTACAAGTTTATTTACAACTGCTCCATCTGCTTTTCCTTTAACTTTCGGCATAATGGCAGCCATTACTTTACCCATTTCAGCTTTTGACGCAGCACCCATTTCAGCAATTGCCTCCTGGACAATCTTAGAAACTTCCTCTTCAGAAAGCTGTTCAGGCATATATAATTCGACGAACTGAAGTTCTGTCCGAATTTTTTCTACAAGGTCTTCGCGACCTGCTTTATCAAATTCGTGGAGGGAATCCTTGCGTTGCTTAACTTCACGAGAAAGGACAGTAAGCTCCTGCTCTGCAGATAGTTCTGTTCCAAGCTTGATTGCCTCATTTTGCAAAGAAGCTTTAACCATGCGGATAACAGTTAGCTTAACTTTTTCTTTATTCCTCATCGCTTGTTTCATATCCTCATTTAAACGCTCGAGAAGACTCAAATTACATACACCCTCTCTTAGAACTTACGTTTTCTTGCAGCCTCAGACTTTTTCTTACGTTTAATACTTGGTTTTTCGTAGAATTCGCGCTTTCTAGCTTCTTGCAAAGTACCAGTTTTAGAAACTGAACGTTTGAAGCGACGAAGAGCATCTTCAAGCGATTCGTTTTTACGAACGACGGTTTTAGACATTCTATTCCCTCCCTCCGAACACAACACACTAACACAACATGTTTTCCATGTACTTTGCAATTATAATATAACAGCGTACCTGAGGTCAACTGTAATTAGCCTGTAATGAATGTGTTTTCCCATGAAAATATTGAGAATTGCCCCTGCAAAACATGCTTGAAATATAATTTCGAGGCATGTCCCCTATAATTGTGTAATAGATATAGATGTAGGGGGTGGGGGCTTGACCCAGCTAATCTTTTTTATTCTGTTAGTTGGTTTATTTATTTACGGGATGACGCTTTTGCGGTCAGGTCTAATGAACTTATCTGCAGATTCATTAAAAATATGGCTTGTAAAATTAACGAATGCACCATGGAAAGGTGTTATTGTTGGTACATTAATTACTGCAGTTTTGCAAAGCAGCTCCGCAGTTATGATTATTACAATTGGTTTAGTTTCAGCCAGGATGCTTAGTTTTCCCCAATCAATTGGGATCATTCTAGGAACAAATATCGGAACGACTTTCACGACAGAAATCATCACTTTTGATATAGAGGCCTATCTTATTCCGATTGCCATTATTGGATCCATCCTTGCTTTAATGAAAAAGAGAAATCTCCGCAGTACTGGATTTACCTTACTTGGTATTTCATGTGTTTTCGCAGCCATGAGGGGATTTGAGTACTTTGCAGATACGTTAAAAAGTATAGAATTTATTAATCAATTGCTGCTCACTTTAAACGAGAGCCATCTGTATGCTGTATTAGCAGGAATCGTAATAACAGCAATCATTCAATCTAGTACAGCAACCACAGGTATCGTAATGGGCTTCCTAACAGCAGGTACGATGGATTTGGATACTGGAATCGCTATTATGCTTGGATCTAATATTGGTACATGTGTGGATGCTTATTTAGCTTCAATCGGCTCTGGAAGGGAAGCAAAGCTTTCTGCTTATGCACATATTTGGTTAAATATTATAGGTGTGATTATCTTCTATCCATTTATAGGCATGCTTGCAGCTTTTGGCATTCAATTAGCATCTGAAGCAGACGTTCAGCTTGCCCATATTAGTGTTATTTTTAATGTACTTTCTTCCCTTCTTGTCCTTCCGTTTGCTTCATTGTTTGGCAAGTTCATTATCCGGCTACATGATCGTTAGACCTCTGATTAACGAACAAATGCGTAGGCACCTTGATTATCTCGCCGTACAAATGGCTAACTGCCCCTCTCGATAAAGGAAACACGGTATGCGCTAGCGATACCGTACTTGACGCAATCATTGCGGAGCAGTATTGAAGTTTGATAGCGATAGGCGCCGAAGCTGGACGTAGACTAAACTACTCATAAAGTTATACACAATGCGCGATTTTATAGTTTCCTAAAAATAAAAAAAATAAATGCCGGAAAATCCGGCATTTACTTTCTTTTAATAATCAGAATCACTTGTTAAGCCATTTACAATCGCAGCACCCGAGCTTGCTCCGATTCTTGTTGCACCCGCTTTAATCATATTATCCGCATCTTCTGCACTTCTAACTCCGCCAGATGCTTTCACGCCGATATCAGGACCAACTGTTTTTCTCATAAGAGCGATATCTGCTGCTGTTGCTCCTCCAGTAGAGAAACCAGTAGAAGTTTTCACATAATCTGCACCAGCTTGAACTGATAGCTCACATGCTTTTACTTTTTCTTCTTCTGTTAGCAGGCAAGTTTCAATGATTACTTTTGTAAGTGCTTTTCCTTTTGCTGCGTCAACAACTGCACGAATGTCACTTTCAACTACATCATACTGTCCACTTTTTAGTGCACCAATATTAATTACCATATCAACTTCTGTTGCCCCATGTTCAATCGCATTTTTTGTTTCAAATGCTTTTGTTTCTGATGTACTAGCTCCTAATGGAAAGCCAATTACTGTGCAGACTTTAACTTCAGTTCCGTAAAGCATTTCAGCTGATAATTTTACCCAAGTTGGATTCACACAAACAGATGCAAAATTGTATTCTTTCGCTTCTACACAAATTTTCTCGATTTGCTCTTTCGTTGCATCTGCCTTTAGTAATGTATGGTCGATCATTTTTGCTACATTATTAGTCATTTCTTTTATAAACTCCCTTCAATTCAAACGAGTTGTACGTACCTCTGATATCATACCATGTCCTATTAAAAATATCGAGCACTATGATCGTCTTATCATCATTATTCTTATTCTATCCCGTTTTGATTTTGGCAATTCTTCAAAAAAGGAATTACCCAATAGGCAATTCCTTTCACAAATCTATACAGCCGCTTCTTCCTGCTCAAGCTCTTCAAGAACTCGTATAAATTCACCCTCATTGTATGGATAGCCTGCTTTTGCAAGCTTTACCTTTACAATTTGGCCAACCATTGCTTCTGTTGCTGGGAATATGAGCTTTAAATAGTTATCCGTGTAACCGATATATAATCCGCTATTTGGAACATCCTTGAATTCTTCCTCTGGAATCACTTCAAGTACTTCCCCTTCAAATTGAGAAGCATACTCTTTTGCTAGTTGATCAGATAAGGTTATTAATCGATGAACACGTTCATTCTTTACTTCCTCATCGACTTGATCTTCCATTCTTGCTGCCGGTGTACCCGTACGTTTTGAATAAGGGAAAACATGCAGCTCTGAAAATTTATGTTTTTTAATAAAGTTGTATGTTTCCATAAATTCTTCTTCTGTTTCTCCAGGGAATCCAACAATTACATCTGAGGTAACGGCTAATCCTGGAAGTACTTCTTTTAAGCGCTCCAAACGCTCTGCGAAAAATTCCATCGTGTATTTACGGCGCATTCTTTTTAGAACTGTATTAGAACCAGATTGAATAGGTATATGAAGATGTCTAACTATCATCTTTGATTCCTTGATGACTGCAATGACTTCATCGGTAATTTGACTTGCCTCAATCGAAGAGATACGAATTCTTTTTAGTCCCTTCACTTGAGCCTCCATATCTTTTAGAAGCATAGCAAGATTGTAATCCTTCATGTCTTCCCCATATCCGCCTGTATGAATCCCTGTTAAAACGATTTCTTTATACCCAGCATCAACTAATTGCTGTGCCTGGCGAATTACTTCTTTCGGATCTCTAGATCTCATTAAGCCACGTGCCCATGGAATAATACAGAACGTACAGAAATTATTACAGCCTTCTTGAATTTTCAATGAGGCACGTGTACGATCTGTGAAAGCAGGAACGTCTAATTCTTCATACACACGGTTTTTCATAATATTGCCAACACCGTTAATTGGTTGACGCTCTTCATTGTATTGCTTAATATAATCGAGCATCTTCACTCGATCCTGCGTACCGACAACGATATCTACACCAGGAATAGCCATAATTTCTGCTGGAGAAGTTTGTGCATAACAGCCTGTTACACAAATAACCGCATTCGGATTTTTCCTAATCGCTCTGCGAATGACTTGGCGGCTTTTTTTGTCACCTGTATTTGTGACCGTACAAGTATTAATAATATAAACATCTGACATCGATTCGAAATCGACACGGTCATAGCCTTCTTCTTTAAAAAGCTGCCAGATGGCTTCTGTTTCGTAATGGTTTACTTTACAACCAAGTGTATGAAATGCAACTGTTGGCATATATATTCACTCCAATAATTCAAAATGATAAGAAGCTGCTGATAACACATATAGTGGAGCTGTTTCAGTCCTTAAAATCCTTGGACCTAATCCACATGCTTTAAACCCATTTTCTTTTAAACTAGAAACTTCTTGCTCTGTTAGACCGCCTTCAGGTCCGAAAACAAATAGTAAGGATTGGCCATTTTTCATTTCAGCTAAGGTTTGCGTTAGGACTGATGCTTCTCCTTGCTTTGCTTCATCCTCATACGCAATTAATTTATAATCAAAGCTTTCACTTTTTTGAATTAACGACTTTATATTAAGAGGAGAAGAGACTTTAGGAATAATTGTTCGATGACTTTGCTCAGCTGCTTCTTTTGCAATTTTTTGCCATCGTTCTATTTTTTTTGCTGCCTTTTTCTCATCCCATTTTACTACTGAGCGCGCTGAAATAAAAGGGATAAACTGAAAAGCGCCTAGCTCAGTCCCTTTTTGGATAATCAACTCTAGCTTATCCCCTTTAGGCAGTCCACTCACAATTGTAATACCTACTGGTAATTCAGATGACGCCTCCATCCATTGTACAACTTCTGCAATTACTTGTTCATCGGTAATTTCTGCAATTCGGCAAATCGCACTTTGATTAGACGAATCAACACAAATGATTTGATCTCCTTCTTTCATTCGCATCACACGAATAATATGGTGAACATCCTCATTCGTAATCGTAAACCGATTATCAATGGAAGGCTGATTAACGAAATAGCGCTGCACGTAATGGCACCTTCTTTCTAACACAATGTCAATAATGCTCGTTCGATTTATTAGTCAAACGGAAAGATGTTTTTAAAAGGCTCTTTTTGCATACATTGTTGCTTATTAAGAAAAGGTTGGTAAATGGTTGATTTCCACGCACGTGTGCTCCCTTTCCGCGGGGTATTCCGCTTGAGCCTCCTCGGAGCATCCGCTCCTGCGTAAGTCTCAGCTGTCCTACGCATCTAAGCAGGACATTGAATAATCTTCCTGAATTGACACCGCACGAAGGAAATGCAACAGCATTTTCGAGGATCTCGCACCTTCCGCTCCAATCAACCAACAAAGTTGGCCAACTATATTAATTAATTTATACACTTGATTCAAAAGCAACAATTTTTTAGAAAACAGCCTTTAAAAAATCATATATAATGGCGATAAAAAGGAGGACATCATCTCAGTCCTCCATTTCTTAATCGCTACTTTTTCTTTCCAATAATCGCAATCCAGTCTTCCATATGGAGAATTTCTTCAATTTCGAAACCTGCTTGAATTATTGCTTCTTTTACTTCTTCTTTTTTCGGTTCAATAATTCCAGAAGCGATGAAATAGCCACCTTGTTTAACAACTGACGCTACATCATCTGTAAAACGGAGAATGACTTCTGCCAAAATATTAGCAACAACTATATCCGCACCCGTTTCGACTCCATCAAGTAAGTTATTTTGTGAAACATTAACAATTTGATTCACATTGTTTAGCTCGATATTTTGTTTAGCCGATTGAACTGCAACTTCATCAAGATCAAGAGCCATAACTTTTTCTGCACCTAGCATAGCTGCAGCAATACTTAAAACACCTGAACCTGTACCAACATCAACCACATTGTCACCTTGTTGGACGGTACGTTCTAATGCTTGGATACACATTACAGTCGTCGGATGTGTCCCTGTTCCAAATGCCATTCCAGGATCAAGTTCAATAATAAGCTCATCACTTGATACAGGTGTATATTCTTCCCATGTCGGAACAATTGTAAACCGTTCAGATATTTTCACTGGATGATAATACTTCTTCCAGGCGGTTGCCCATTCTTCCTCATTGACTTCGTTAATACTGACTGCATTTTTACCAATATCAATATTATATTGAACGAGATTATTAATCGATTCTTTCATTTCATCGACCGTTTCAGCAAGAAAGCTATTTTCAGGCAAATAAGCTTTGATTATAACTCCTTCATCTGGAAAGTCATTAGGATTGAGCTCGTAAATTTCACCGAATTGATCTTTTCTTTCCTTTACTAGCTCAAAGGGATCCTCAATGACTACCCCACTGGCTCCGGCCTCATGTAAAATATTTGAAATCGGTTCAACCGCCTCATTTGTTGTATGAATACTGATTTCTGACCATTTCACACGTACCAACTCCATTCGTTTTAATCACCCTTAAATGCACGTTTCACTTTTGCAAAAAAGCTTTCTTCCTGTTCACCTTGAGGGACTTGCCCACTCACTTCAGCAAAATCATGAAGCAACTGTCTTTGTTTTTCTGATAGCTTTGTTGGGGTAATAATACGAACGATAATATGCTGATCGCCCTTTCCATACCCTCTAACATTCGGAATTCCCTTTTCTTTAAGACGGAATTTTGTCCCTGTTTGTGTACCTGCTGGGACTTTTAATTTCACTTTGCCGTAAAGGGTTGGTACCTCGACTTCATCACCTAATGCTGCTTGCACGAAAGTGATCGGCATTTCACAATATACATCATCCCCATCACGCTCAAAAAACTCATGTGAACGAACATGGAAAACAACATATAAATCACCAGATGGTCCGCCATTAATTCCTGGTTCACCTTGAGCAGATACTCGAAGCTGCTGTCCATCATCGATTCCAGCTGGGATCTTCACTTGTATTTTTTTACGTTTTTTCACTTTGCCAGCACCGCTACATGTAGAACACTTATGCTTAATTTGTTTCCCAGTTCCATTACAGTTATGACAAACACGGCGATTAACAATTTTACCAAATGGGGTGTTTTGCTCAACATTTAGCTGACCTGAGCCATGACATTGATTACAAGTTTCAGGCTTCGTACCAGATTTAGCCCCTGATCCATTACATGTTTCACATGTTTCTTCACGAGGAATTTCAATTTCCGTTTCTTTCCCGAAAACAGCATCCTCAAAGGATAGGGTCATTGTATATTGCAGGTCAGCCCCTTGCCTTGGTGCATTTGGATCACGACGTCTAGAGCCGCCTCCGCCACCGAAGAACGAACTGAATATGTCCTCAAAACCGCCAAAGCCTTCAAAGCCACCGCCACCAAAGCCTTGATTTGGATCTGTGTGACCAAACTGGTCATAATGTGCCTTTTTCTGATCATCACTTAACACTTCATATGCTTCTTTTACTTCTTTAAATTTCACATCAGCATCTGGCTCTTTATTAATATCTGGATGATACATTTTAGATAACTTTCGATAAGCCTTTTTTATTTCATCCTTGGTCGCGCCTTTGCTGACACCAAGGACTTCATAATAATCCCTTTTATCCATGAGATTTACACTCCCCGATTCATTTCACATAAAGATTATTCTATCATTGTCTATCTTAATTGTGCAACAAAAGTTGTATGTTGTCATACTTCTTTGCCATTATTAAAAAATAAATAGTTAAGTTGAGATTTTTCTGGAGGAATTCCTGCTTTATTGCGATTTGCCTACTTTTATTTGCGAATTCCATTCTTTATTTGCGATTTTCCAACTTTTTTTGCGAATTTCATTCTTTATTTGCGATTTGCCAACTTTTTTTGCGAATTTCATTCTTTATTTGCAATTTGCCAACCTTTTTTTGCGAATTTCATTCTTTATTTGCGATTTGCCAACTTTTTTTGCGAATTTCATTCTTTATTTGCGATTTGCTAACTTTTTTTGCGAATTTCATTCTTATTTGCGATTTGCCAACTTTTTTTTGCGAATTTGACTCTTTTTTTGCAATTTCCAAACTTTATTTACGAAGCTTCCTCATATGCAAGCCTCTCTTTAAGTTATATAAATCAGAAAAGTCAAAGCCAAGAAATCCTGACTTTGACTTTAAAAAAGCAGTAGTGCTATCTAAAGGCAATGAATGAATATAAGCTATGCCAGCAGAATGGTTATTCTGCTGAATCAGCTTATATCTTTTGCCCCAGCACTGTAACTGGATCGTTCTATATATTAGGTTACTGATTATTTATCGTCATTAACCTCTTCGAATTCTGCGTCAACTACGTTGTCATCATTGCTTTTTTCTGGTTGGCCATCGGCTCCCCCGGCAGCTTGAGCTTGCTGTGCAGCTTCTTCATATAGCTTCATTGTTAAAGCTTGAACGATTTCTTGTAAAGCATCTTTCTTTGCTTTGATTTCTTCTAAATCATTCTTCTCAATTGCTGCTTTTAAAGCATCCTTCGCTTCGTTTGCTTTTGCAACCTCAGCTTCGTCTACTTTGCCTTCAAGATCTTTCAATGTTTTTTCAGTTGTAAAGACAAGCTGATCTGCTTCATTGCGAAGCTCAACTTCTTCTTTACGCTTTTTATCTGCTTCAGCATTTTCTTCAGCTTCTCTTACCATCTTATCGATCTCTTCGTCTGATAAACCAGTTGAAGATTTGATTGTGATAGCTTGCTCTTTATTTGTTCCAAGATCTTTTGCACGTACGTTTACAATTCCGTTTTTATCGATATCAAAAGATACTTCAATTTGCGGAATTCCTCTTGGTGCAGGAGGAATATCTCCTAGTTGGAATCGGCCTAGAGTCTTATTATCAGCAGACATTGGACGTTCTCCTTGAAGCACGTGAATATCTACAGCCGATTGGTTATCAGCAGCTGTTGAGAATACTTGAGATTTAGATGTTGGAATCGTTGTATTACGATCGATTAGCTTCGTAAATACGCCACCCATTGTTTCGATTCCAAGTGAAAGTGGTGTTACGTCTAGAAGAACAACATCTTTCACATCTCCAGTAATTACTCCACCTTGAATAGCTGCACCCATTGCAACGACTTCATCTGGGTTAACCCCTTTATGTGGCTCTTTACCTGTTGCTTTTTTGATTGCTTCTTGTACAGCAGGAATACGAGTAGATCCACCAACAAGAATAACACGATCAATTTCAGAAGCTGATAGGCCAGCATCGCTTAATGCTTGACGAGTTGGTCCCATCGTACGTTCAACTAAATCTGAAGAAAGTTCATCAAATTTCGCTCTTGATAATGTCACTTCAAGGTGTAATGGACCTGCTTCGCCAGCTGTAATGAAAGGCAAGGAAATTTGAGTCGAAGTGACGCCAGAAAGATCCTTTTTCGCTTTTTCAGCTGCATCCTTTAAGCGTTGTACAGCCATTTTATCTTTAGAAAGATCAATGCCATTGTCTTTTCTGAATTGTTCTACTAAATAATCGATAATCACTTGGTCAAAGTCATCTCCGCCAAGGCGATTATCACCAGCAGTTGATTTTACTTCAAATACACCATCGCCTAATTCAAGAATCGATACGTCAAATGTACCACCACCAAGGTCATACACTAGAACCGTTTGATCTTCATCTGTTTTATCCATTCCATAGGCTAATGCAGCAGCTGTCGGCTCATTAATGATACGTTCCACTTCAAGACCTGCAATTTTCCCTGCATCTTTTGTTGCTTGACGCTCTGCATCATTGAAGTAAGCAGGAACAGTCACTACTGCTTTTGTTACTTGTTCGCCAAGGTATTCTTCAGCATATGATTTTAAATACTGAAGGATGATTGCAGAAACCTCTTGAGGTGAATACTCTTTTCCTTCAACTTCAACCTTATAATCTGTACCCATATGACGCTTTACAGACATAATCGTATTTGGATTTGTAATGGATTGGCGCTTAGCCACTTCCCCAACTTGACGTTCTCCATTTTTAAATGCTACGACAGAAGGCGTTGTACGATTGCCCTCTGGATTTGGAATTACCTTCGCTTCTCCACCTTCTAAAACAGAGACACATGAGTTTGTCGTACCTAAATCGATTCCAATGATTTTGCTCATAATCATTTCCTCCCAAAATATATGTAATTACTGATTTACTTTAACCATAGCCGGACGGATCACTCTGTCCTTAAGGATATACCCTTTTTGAAACTCTTCTACAACATGATTGGAATCAAATCCTTCAACATCCACTTGCATTACGGCTTGATGGAAATTAGGATCAAATTCTTTCCCTACAGCTTCAATTTGTTCAGCACCTTCATTTTTCAAGGCTTCTAATAAACCGCGGTACACCATTTCCATTCCTTGTAGGATTGATGCAGCCTGTTCACCATCCACTTCCATTTGAAGTGCTCTTTCAAAATTGTCCATTGCTGGCAATAAATTTGAAATTAAACTTTGTGCTCTATATTTTTCAGACGCTTCAAGATCCAATCTTGCACGGCGTCTGCTATTTTCATAATCTGCCTGAATACGATAATAACGATTCTCTGCTTCCTCAAGCTTTGCTTCTAATTCTTTTGTTTGCGCTTCGGCAATCTTGAGCTGCTCTTCAAGAGAAATCGTTTCTTCGCCTTCTATTTCAGATGCTTCTACAGCTTCACCTTCAACGGTTTCAGTTGCAACTGTTTCATCAATTAGTTCTTCATGAATGCTATTTTTTTCTTCTGCCAACTTACTCACCTCCCCTAAATGATTGAATTAATTTGTGAATGTTGGCAAGGTGGAGCTGAATATCGCATTCATCTCCATCCATTATCAATATTTCCATGGCTATTCACTTTGATACAGCTTCGTAAGGACTGTCGTTAAGTCATTGCTAATATAGTCAAGCAAACTAATCACCCTTGAATATTCCATTCGAGTCGGACCTAAAATCGAAATGGACCCTAGCTGTTCTGTACCGATTGAATAGGTGGCAGTAATTAAACTGCAATTATCCATCGCCGAATTATTATTTTCCCGGCCAATTTTTATGTTGATTCCGGAACGATTTTCACGAACAAGTTCGTAAATACTGTCTTCCTGTTCGATCATAGTCATTAGACTTCTTATCTTTTCAAAATCATGAAATTCTGGCTGATTTAGCATATTCGCTTTCCCGCCAAAAAACAGCTTTTCATGAGTCGGAATAAGCAATGTATCGGCAATTGAATGAAGCATGAAATCATAATTTTTAATATGCTGCCTTAAGAGAACGGCAACTTCTTTATAAATCCGATCATTCAAGCTCTCAATTGAAACACCGATTAAACGGTCATTCAAAATATTAGCAAGCTTCTCTAAATCACTAGCATCTGCTGTTTCCGGCAACTGAAACATCCGATTTTGAACATAGCCCGAATCTGTAACAATAATGGCCACCGCTGCTTGTTTATTAAGCGGGATGATTTGAATTTTTTTCAGCTTATTTTCTCTTACAGCAGGTCCTAGTGCAATGGCCGTATAGTTTGTTAATTCAGATAGGATTTTCGCCGAATTCTGAACGATCTTCTCCAGTTCATAAATTTGCTCTGCATAGATCGACTTCACTCTATGAACATCCTGTTTATTTAATTTTTGTGGTGATAACAAATGATCCACATAATAACGATAGCCTTTATCCGAAGGAATTCTCCCAGAAGAAGTATGCGTCTTTTCAATAAAGCCTAGTTCCTCTAAATCAGACATTTCATTACGGATGGTTGCTGAACTAAAAGAAATTTCTTCTTTCTTTGATAAACTCCTAGATCCAACTGGCTGAGCAGAATGAATAAACTCATTTACAATAACCTGAAGTATCAATAATTGCCTATCAGTCAACATATGCATCACCTCTGTTAGCACTCTTGAATAGCGAGTGCTAATTCTACTAATAAATTAACAAATGAAAGGAAGAGTGTCAAGAATAAATGCTCAAGTGCCATGCTCAATCCTTACTCATTTATGAAAAAATTTAATCTTCGCTTTCTGTCAAATTAAGAGCTGTTTTATCATCATCGCAGAAAAGATTGAAAAACTTCATTTCCGAGAAAACGCCCTTTTTTTGTTAATTGGATGTGATCATTTGCAATCACAATTAACTCCCGATTGCTAAGGTCATGGATCTCGTCTTTAAATAAATCCATCAAGTCTTCCTCATACTTATTCTGAAAATGCATCATATTCACACCTGCTGTTTTACGGAGCCCCAAAAACATCTCTTCTTCTATTTGCTCCTTACGTGAGACCTGATGTTTCTCTAAAACAGGCAATTGCTCCATCTTTATCGCATCCATGTATTTCTTCAATGGGCCATGGTTAGCCATTCGATAGCCATTGACATATCCATGAGCACCCGCTCCAAAGCCGTAATACCATTCATTATTCCAATAGGTTAAATTATGCTGACTTTCATAGCCCGGCTTCGAAAAGTTACTAATTTCATATTGCTTAAACCCATGCTTATCCATTTCTTCCATTAAAGTATCATACATTTCTGCCTCAACATCTTCACCTGGTGAAGGGAGCTTTCCTTTTTGCATTAAGTTATAGAAGATCGTCTTCGGCTCGATAATTAGAGAATAGCCTGAATAATGCTTGATATCTAAGCTAAAGGAAGTATGCAGTGTTTCTTTAAAATCTGCTAATGTTTGCCCAGGCAAGCTATACATAAGGTCGATGCTTATATTTTCAAATCCTGTATTTTTTGCTAAATCAATCGATTGATAGACATCTTTTGCACGATGCACTCTACCAATTCTTTTCAATAACTCTTCATTAAAAGTCTGAACCCCAAAACTAATTCTATTCACACCTGCTTGAAATAGGATTCGCAGCTTTTCTGCTGAAAGATCCCCAGGATTCGCCTCAAAAGTAAATTCCGTCTTATTATTGTACGGAAGATGATCCTTAATCATTTGACATAGCTTCTCAAGCTGGCTTTCATTCAATGCTGTCGGTGTACCTCCGCCAATGAAAATTGTTTCCAAATAATTGGTCGGTGTTTGTTTCATTGTCATTGTCATTTCCATTTCCTTCGCTAGTGAATCCAAATAGGCATCAACTGGCTGTCCTTTTAAAAAGACTTTATTGAAATCACAATAATGGCAAATATGCTCACAAAATGGGATGTGAATATATGCTGCTTTCATTCATTTTCACTACCTTTAACTAAAAATTATTAATCGCTGATCGATTGTGTGAAGAAAATTAAGCGTATTGACCAACCTAATCAATTAAAAAGAGGCTAGAGCTGCTTTTATTAAAAAGCATGTCCAACCTCCCTTTACTAAGCATTATGATTTATTTCTTAGGACCGTTGTCATCCATCTTTAAGACAGCCATAAATGCTTCCTGTGGCACCTCAACAGACCCAACTTGCTTCATTCGTTTTTTTCCTTCTTTTTGCTTTTCTAAGAGCTTTCTTTTACGTGAAATGTCACCGCCATAACATTTAGCAAGTACGTTTTTCCCCATCGATTTGATCGTTGAACGCGCAACAATTTTTTGACCGATTGCTGCTTGAATCGGAACCTCGAATTGCTGACGTGGGATGAGCCCTTTTAATTTATCAACAATAATTTTCCCTCGCTCGTAGGAGAAGTCCTTATGCACAATAAAGCTTAACGCATCCACTTTTTCAGCATTTAAGAGAATATCCATCTTCACAAGCCTGGATGGCTTATAACCAATTAACTCATAATCAAAAGATGCGTATCCTTTTGTATTTGATTTCAGCTGGTCAAAGAAATCATAGACAATTTCAGACAATGGAATTTCATAGGTAATATTTACACGTGTTTCATCCATATATTGCATATCAATAAAGATGCCTCGTTTTGCCTGACAAAGTTCCATAATTGCACCGACATAGTCATTCGGAGCCATCATTGTTGCTTTTACATATGGCTCTTCTACCCGGTCAATCTTTTGCGGCTCTGGCATGTTCGAAGGATTGTCGACCTTCAATCTAGAGCCATCAGTCAAAATAACATCATAAATAACACTTGGAGCTGTCGTAATTAAATCGATTTTGAATTCACGTTCGATCCGCTCTTGAATAATTTCCATATGAAGCAATCCGAGGAATCCACAGCGAAAGCCAAAGCCTAAAGCTTGAGACGTTTCTGGCTCAAACTGCAAGGCTGAGTCATTTAATTCCAGCTTTTCAAGGGCTTCACGTAAGTCATTAAATTTCGCACTATCAATCGGATACAGTCCGCAATAAACCATCGGATTTAATTTCCGATAACCAGGCAAAGCTTCTGTAGCCCCATTTTTCGCACTTGTAATTGTATCTCCGACTCGGGTATCCCCAACATTTTTAATAGAGGCCGTTAAGAAGCCTACATCACCAACCGTCAATTCGTCTTGAACTTGTGCTTTTGGTGAAAACACACCAACTTCAACAACTTCAAACTCCTTGCCTGTTGCCATCATTTTAATTTTATCCCCAGCCTTAACGGTACCATCTACTACCCGAATATAAGCAACGACCCCTCGATAAGCATCAAATAAAGAATCAAAAATTAGTGCTTTCAATGGTGCATCCGGATCACCCGTTGGAGCTGGTACTTTTTCAACTACTTGCTCCAATATTTCCTCTATTCCAATTCCTGCCTTCGCTGAAGCAAGGACAGCTTCAGAAGCATCCAGCCCGATCACTTCTTCAATTTCATTTCTAACTCGTTCAGGATCTGCACTTGGTAGATCAATTTTATTAATAATCGGCAAAATTTCTAAATCATTATCAAGTGCCAAGTAAACATTCGCTAATGTCTGTGCTTCAATTCCCTGTGCCGCATCAACGACAAGGATTGCTCCTTCACAGGCTGCTAAGCTACGAGATACTTCATATGTAAAGTCGACATGCCCTGGAGTATCGATAAGATGGAAAATATATGTTTCCCCATCTTTGGCTTTGTATTTTAATTGTACAGAATTTAACTTTATCGTAATTCCGCGTTCTCTTTCTAAATCCATGGAATCTAGTAGCTGAGCTTTCATTTCACGTGATGCTAATGCATTCGTTTTTTCAAGAATACGGTCAGCTAATGTTGATTTTCCATGATCGATATGTGCAATGATGGAAAAATTCCGTATTTTTTCTTGTCTCGTTAATCTCTCTTCACTGTTCATTGTTTTTCATTTCACTCCTACTAAGAAAAGCACTAGGTTCTACATCGATCACCTAGAGCTAGACCTCCGTCTAACTTCAAAAAGGCTATTCTTTCTATTTAATCGAACATGCACTATTTTTTGATTATAGCAGTACGTTTATGAAGATTCAATGCTAACTACAGGAGAAAGTTCAAAGGCGGTTATTGTGATTTGTGTAATGAGAATAGAAAAGCGACTGCTTAAACAGCCGCTCACTCTCCATTTATTCGATCAGTTATATGGCTAATCGCTTTTTCCGTTGCCTCTGAAATGCCTTCTGACAGTGACTTGCCTAAGGATGAAAAAAAATTATATGCTTTCATTTCCTCAAGCTTCTCCTTTTTTTGCTGCAAGTCATGGCTGGAAATATCATTTCCTAGTATAGATGCCTGTAGGTTTCCACTTTCATTTTCATTTACAGTAAAGGCATCCTTGAAATTCACATCATCATAGCCTTTCATATTATGAATTCCTTCATTTGCCAGCTGCATACCAAATAACACTGCCAAAAACATCAATGAGATAAGGAAAATCCCTTTCACCATAAACCATTTCATAACAAATCACCTTATGATTTTATTTTTTATCTGCCGGATCCTGGACAGGTTGACTGACTTTTTCCGCCTGCCAATAGAATTCACTGAATACATCTGCAAGTGCACCTGCAGAGAGATACAGTTCTTCAAACGTATTATCTACACCACCGAATTCAACGAGCATTGCTTTTTCTGAAAGATCCTGATTGAACTTTCCGTTTGTTCCTTGTCCTCCACTTTGGATGACAGCTCTGCTTAACCCTGGGTATTTTTCATTTATTAAGTTATGCATCTCTGTTGCTAGCTTTAGATTTTTCTCATAATTTGGATGATCCACCCCAACAACAAAGGCTAACTTCGCATAGTCCTTCCCATTAATCGTGAGTGTCGTATGTTCTTTTCTCTGGGCGTCTCGATGAATATCAATGATATACTGTATATCTTTGTTTCCAGCCATTGCTGCTTGAACAATCGGTCTTGATTCCCGATAGGATGCATTATGCTTTAATTTCTTTTGATTTAAAATCGCATTAATATCGGTTTTATCAATCGATGTACCGATCCCTCTGCTTTCAAGCTCTTCCTTTAGCTTTTCTCCTACTTTTGTAACATTTAATTGAGAGTGATATGCATGGTTTGGGTTAGTCACACCTTCTAAATAAGGCAAATACGATTCTGTCGTATGTGAAAAATAGAGATGAACTACTTTACGTCCTTCTGTCGTCAACCCATTTTCGGGAACTTTTTCTTCTCCTCCCGGTTGATCAATCGTTTCCGTATTCTGCAAGGTCGCTTCTTGCTCAGCCCTAAGCACTTCTAATGGCGGAGAGGACTCCATTGGCATATTCGTATAGTCCGTTCCTTCGCTAGCAACAACAATCTTACTATCATACAGCGAAAAAGATGGCAACTCTCTTCCTAATAAGCTTCTCGGGTCATCAAGATTAATATTAGTCGATAGTTTAAACACGATATTCATCAATGTTGGCTTTTCTGCATGTTCTCCTAACCCTTGGAGTAAATGATGATTTTCCCAGCCAAGAAAATGATAGAGCATTTCTCCTGTCACTTTATTTGTTGCTGTATTTACCGAAGTAGAGCTAAATCTAAATTCTGGCTTCAATGATGTTAAAACGCCGCTAATTGTAAATATTAAAAGCAAAAATAAAAGAAAGCCTCCACAGATTTTCAACAGGCTCGTCCCTTGTACAAAAACAAAAGATCGATTTGTCTTTGAAGGTTTCATTGTTCCACCTCTCTTTTAAGCAAGTCTAGTAATTCATATGACTTTGCTAGAGAAGATAGAACATAAAAAAATTATTTGGTCTGTCCTATTCTTGCAAATCCTTTTAACCAAGTGGCCGATTTATGCTCTGTTAGCGTGTATAAAATCCAGCATTTTCTTTTCTCACGTTGCTATGCAATGCGGCATTTAAGCCATTTGCAATTAGGTTGGCCATATCCTCGATGAAAACATCTACTTCTTTTGGTGTAACCATTAGATTATGACCGATTGGTGATAACACTTCATAGATTAGTTTCCGCTTTTCTTCCTCAGGCAGTGTACCGATCATACCAAGAAATGTTTTTCGATGCTGTTCCTCTGGCAAATCTTCCTCTGTTAGTTTTTTTCTTTTGCCAAAGGTCATCCCAGCTGGGGCCAATGCTCTTGATGGTCTGTCCCCTTCTTTAAGCTCTTTTCCAAAGTGCTTTAAGATAAAATCAATCGTATCACTTGTAATCGAAACAGCATCTACAACTGTAGGTACACCTATCGCTACAACAGGAATGCCTAATGACTCTTTGCTTATTTCCTTCCTCTTATTCCCAACTCCAGAGCCTGGGTGGATGCCTGTATCAGAAATTTGAATCGTTGAATTAACTCTTTCAATCGATCTTGCGGCTAACGCATCAATCGCAATCACAAAATCCGGTTTTGTTTTTTCGACAATACCAAAAATAATATCACTCGTTTCAATGCCTGTAAGCCCCATAACGCCTGGCGCAAGCGCACTTACTGGACGGTATCCATCGTCAACACTTTCTGGCTGTAATTGATAGAGATGACGTGTCACTAGCAGATTTTCACAAACCTGTGGGCCTAATGCATCTGGTGTGACATTCCAGTTTCCTAAACCAACTACAAGGCATGAAGCATCCTCAGCAATGCCGATTTGTTTTAGAAATTGCGAAAACTCAGTAGCAAATATATCCGCTACCTTTTTTTGCATTTCTGTATCTTGCTGTCTAATGCCTACTGCTTCAAGTGTTAAATATCTTCCTTCTTTTTTTCCTAAGGCAGTTGCCCCTTCCTTCGTTACTTCGACAAAGGATATCTTTATATCTTCTTCTTCCTTTTCTTTAATAATTACGCCTTCAATTTGTGAAACATTTTCTTCTTTGTGAATATGTTGCTGCTCTCGATCAGCTATTACCATTTCCCTTGCCTCGATGGCAAGATCGGTTCTAACCTCAAATTTACTTAAATCTAATTCTTCCATGTCATTCCCCTCGCAATCTTCCTATATTTATCGCAAATCATTCATTTGTTAGGACGCTGATAGTCTTTCTCCTATCTTTGCCTTTTGGCTGGTAAAACATTCATGTTCGTAGAAGTTCATATCATCTATTTAGGAACAGAGTATTGCAAAAGGCTTGATGGTTTGATAAAATATCACTTGTTCTTAATATTTGTTTGTTAATGAATGATGATGTGAAAGTCGAGTATAAATATCTCGATGCTTTTTGTAGGAGGTGAATGGAATGCCAAACATTAAATCTGCTATCAAGCGTGTTAAAACGAACGAAGCTCGTAATGCACATAACACAACTGTAAAGTCTTCAATGCGTACAGCTGTTAAAAAAGTAGAAGCTGCAATCGTTTCTACTGATGCTGCTGCTGCAAATGAAACTTTTGCTGACGCTGCTCGTCAATTAGATAAAGCTGCTGCAAAGGGTCTTATCCACAAAAATGCTGCTGCTCGTAAAAAATCTCGCTTAATGAAAAAAATGAACTCTTTAAATGCTTAAGTTTAAAGAATAACGGCTATCTTTTTTGATAGCCTTTTATTTTTATTCAGAACATAGTAGTTGCATTCTCTAATTAAGAAAAGGCTGCCATCATTGGCAGCCTATTTTTTATATGTATGATCACTTAAGCGGAATAAAAACAATTCAACAAGCAATACTTTATTCATGCCGCCTGTTTTCATTTGATAATCGGCATTAGCCAATTGTTTCATAATATTAGCAAGCTCCTCATCTGAAAATTGTCTCGCCTGTCCTGCGGCAAGCTTGATTCGAAATGGATGGACTTTCAAATGTCCTGCAATTTGCTGCTGCCCATATCCTCTTCTTGCAAGCTCCTTCACCTGATAAATAAGCCTGAATTGTCCCGTAATAATGGATAGAATTTTAATCGGTTCTTCGTTTTGCTTAAGCAAATCATAATAGATTCTTAAAGCTTCTTCAATTTGCCTTTGAACAATTTTATCAATCAACGAGAAAATATTTTGCTCTAATGACCGAGCAACAAGCATATCAACCGTTTTCTCATCCAGTCTCTCCCCTTGACCAACATAAAGGGCTAGCTTGTCTAGCTCACTAGTAAGCGTAAATAAATTTGTGCCAGCAAGTGTAAGCAATAAATCAATGGCCGACTCAGTTATTTCTACTTTATTATATGCAGCACGCTCTTTAATCCATCCCTTAAGTTCCGCTTCATTTAGTTTTTTTGCCTCAAGGACCGCTGCGTTTCGTTTCAATTCTTTCGTTATTTTTTTCCGCTCATCTAATTTTTCATATGGAGCTGTAAAAACAAGAGTGGCATATGGGGACGGTTCTTTTATATATGCCTCTAGTTTCGCTACATTATGTTCCACTTTTTCCTTTGTTTTCGCAGCAGTTAGAAATACAGGATTTTGTAAAATAATTAATCTTCTCTCCCCCATAAATGGGAGTGTCTCTGCATCTTCAAGTGCTACATCAATAGGTGTTTCCTCTAAATCATACGAGGATAGGTTAAAGTCTATTTCCTCTTCATTTAATACATGATGAATTAACATTTGCTTTGTTTCATTAATAAGAAATGACTCTGGTCCGTATAATAAATATAATGATTGAAATTTGCCGGCTTTTATTTGTTTCCATAAATCAAACATCACTTTCTTTCGCTCCGATCACAATAAAGTATCCAACTTAATCCTAAAGAAGCGCAGACAGTTTGACAAGTAAGAAAGGCATTTTTTAGTCGCTAGAAATGGAAAAAAGCGAAGGACATGATTTTCACTACAAAACACTAAAAGGAATTGACAAAATCCTGTCAATTCCCCATCTATATAGAACGTCGTCACATAAGGCCTAGGAAACTTATATGACGACGGTGCACCAAGTTACTTTTATTCTTTCCTCACATCTTTAACTTATTTGTGACAACTATTGTCACAAAGTGAAAAGCACTAGAGGAACGCTAGATTTTTTTATTTCAATGCCTTATACTATATAGGAAATAGGAGGGGAAGACTGTGAACGAATTTGAAAAGGACGTCCAATATAAACAGAATGATGCCATTGACTCTGGAATTGGATTCATCGTATCATTCGGTTTCTTCGCAACTGTATTTATTATAGGAACAGTCATTAAAATTATCGGATCTTAATGACTACATAAGAAGAAAGTTACAAGGAGGCTGCATTTTTGCAGCCTCTTTTTCTAAGGCTGTTATCGTAAACATTATTGCTATATTACACATAATTGGTAAAGGTTGATTTCCGCTGCAGGTTGCTCCAATCAACCGACCTATTTGGTAAACCATTCATTCTACATTTGATTTAAAAACAACAATCTTTTAGAAAAGAGCCTTTTCTAATTATTGAAGAATTCCTCTAGACTCGTAAGTGATTTACTATATCCTATGGGAGCTGGGTAGAAAAGGTTCCACTATCCCCTTTAAAAAAATAGGTAATCGCACCATGTAAATCTGTCCGTAGAATTTTGATCCTTCGTTCAGTCAGCTCGTCGATCACTTCCTGATTTGGGTGGCCGTATCGATTATTTCTTCCAGCTGAAATGATGGCCACCTTTGGTTCAATTCGATTAAGAAATGCTGGAGTTGTTGATGTTTTGCTGCCATGATGGCCGGCTTTAAGCACATGAGTTTTGAGGTTTTTATACTGTGTTAACAAACGCTCTTCTCCCTCTTTCTCCAGATCACCTGTGAAAAGCCAGCTTGCTCCGCCTATTTTTGTTAATAGAACAATCGAGCCATCATTTCTTTCACTTTCCTCCATTCCAGCTAACGGGGCGAGTACATGAAAGACCGAATCACCTGTCTTCCATCTATCTCCTGCTATTGTAAATTTCCATGGGACTTGATTGCTTTTCGCTAATTGAAGCAAATCTACTTCCAATTCAGAAAGAGACGCACGTTTCGGTAGTACTAGTTCTTTTACCTTTAATTGATCCATCACTTCGAAGGCACCGCCCATATGATCTGCGTCACCGTGTGTGATAATGAGCTTATCGATGACTCTTACCCCTTTGCTCTTTAAAAATGGGACGACAACATCCTTTCCAACCTCATATTGTTTCTGTCTTTTCTTCCATTCCTCTGTATCGAAATCAATGGTGCCTCCCGCATCAATTAAAATATTCCCTTTTCCGAATGGCATTTGAATGAATATGCTGTCACCTTGACCGACATCAATAAAGGTAATTTCTCCATATGGGGATAGATTGTTTCCGTATCCATGAAAGAGGAATAAGCTAAGTGGGAGGATGATTATCTTCAAGAAATGCTTTTTGCCTTTTCCTCGTTCCCATAGTACGAAAAAATAAGGAATACAGCATAAATAAAGAAGTAGAACCCACGCAGAAGGACGACCGAGAGTAAAAATAGCAAAAGGTAACAAAGATAGTTGAATAGCAAGTTTATCCATCAAAACAATAAGTATATGTAATGGGAGAATAAGAAAAGCAATCTTTGTTCCGAATAATAGATGCAATAGAAAAACAAGAATGATCGCGGGTAATATGACAATTGAAAATAAAGGAATAAATATCGCATTTGCAAAAATAGAAAGGAGGGATACTTCATAAAAATAATAAAGCATGATCGGAATGGATGCTAATTGGCATATAAAGGATGTACAAAATAATAGAATGATTGGATTCGTAAATCTTTGTAAAAGAAAAGCCGCAGATAATATAAGCACAAAGCTGACACTAAATGATAGCTGAAATCCGACATCAAAAATAACATAAGGAGTGAATAACGAATAGACAATAAAAACGATACTGATAATATCAATTTTACTCAATGACCATACTAACCACTTATGCAATGCTAAATAGAGAACCATCATAAAGACTGCACGGATGACAGACGGGGCCGCACCCGTAAGTAAAGCATAGCAAGGTAGAAACAATAATAATATAGAAGTCATTGTCTCTCTAGCGATTCCTAAACGAATTCCCGCAAAAAACAGCATCCCCGCTAATAAACCAACATGTAGCCCTGAAATAGCTAGCAAATGGACAATTCCTAGTTTTTCATATGATGCCAATACATCGTTGTCTATGTATCCACGTTCACCAAATAATAAAGCAGTTGATAATGGAGCCATTTCCTCTGGAAAATGAGTTTGTACATATTGTATGCCGTTTTCTCTTAGCGTTCGGAAGAAAGAAAGGAGGGTTTTCTTTTGAGTGGTGCAGTTTAAAGGAGTGAATTCCTCTATTTGGAGAATCCAATGAATTTGCTTGCCTTTTAAATATTGTTGATAATTAAACGCATTTACATTCGTGGAAGTATTCGGTTCTGACAATTTCCCTTTCACTTTACAAGCAAGAGAGGTTGTTAATTTATCGGAAAGATATGCTTTTTCTTTTTCCGTTTTTATTTGATAGGATAGAACGATTTTTTCCTTATGCAAAAGCTCTCTTCCCATTGCTGAAAATCGATTCCCATCCACTTTGATTTCATCTGAAATTTCAATATAAAATTGCGTATCTTGTTCTGATAGTTTCGTTTGATTGCCTTTTTCCAATAACTCAGTTCGAAGAAAAAACAGTAGAAAAACACAGCTGCTAATCGTGAGGAATTTTTTCGAAAAGCCTTTCCCTTTTGCTAAAAAAAGAAGATAGAAACCAAAAAAGAACAAAAAGACCAATAAAAAGTTAAAAGCAGCTAAAATACCGATTAATCCAGCAAAAGTAAAATAAATCCATTTCCCCTTCACTTCAGACGTTACTCCTTTGATCATGTAATAAGTGAGCATACAATCTATCCTCACTTATTACAGACTAGTATATTAAGGCGTGCTTGTATGGAAATTAATTGATATTTCCTCCCCTTCCACTTGCTCGACCTTTACACCTGCCATTTCAAAAAGGGTAATTGCATATGGATGGTTTTTATAGTTCTTCGAATAATAGACCGTTTTAATTCCTGCCTGGATAATCGCTTTGCAGCATTGCAGGCAAGGGAAATGCGTAACATATAGATCAGCTCCACTCGTAGGTACTCCAAATTTCGCACATTGAAGGATCGCATTCATTTCTGCGTGGATGGTTCTAACACAGTGATTATCAATGACATAACAGCCATCATCTATGCAATGCTCTCCACCAGCAATCGAGCCATTATACCCGCCAGCAATAATCCTCTTATCTCTGACAATCGTTGCCCCAACAGATAATCTCGTGCAAGTGCTCCTTAATGCAAGTAAATGACTTTGAGCAATAAAATACTGATCCCAAGAAATTCTTTCCATCATCCTTCTCCCCTTTTTCGACAAGATCTCTTTAAATAAGTGTAAGCTCCTACTAACAAAAGCGCAAGCGCCTTGATCATCGCCGTACAAACTGGAAGGACTGCCCCTCTCGATAAAGGAAACACGGTGAGTGAGCGAACCGATGTTGACGCAATCGTTGCGGAGCAGTACTGAAGTTTGATAGGCGATAGGCGCTCCTCCTATAAGGAAAGCACTTATACTCGTGCGATGCATATGCTGCCGAAGTATTCCTAATGAAGCTGGACGTGAAACAAAAGATTCACATTTTATACACAATGAGCGATTATATAACTTCCTCAATAATAAAAATCGGTCAATCCATTCTTTTATTTGACCTTTATAAACTCCTGTAATTTTTCATAGCTTTTATCACCAATTCCACTAATTAATTTTAAATCCTCAATTGCTTTAAAAGGGCCATTCTTATCACGAAAATCGATAATTGCCTTTGCTTTTGAAGGGCCGATTCCAGGCAATGTTTGAAGCTCTGCTTCATCTGCTGAATTTATATTTACCTTTCCATCCTTTTGACTAGATTCTCCAGAAGCTAGAATAAAACCATCCCCTTCGTCAAGCGATTCACCTATTTCTGGCACATAGATGACCATCTCATCCTCTACTCTTATTGCAAAATTAATTTTCGCCTCATCTGCCGAATCATTCAATCCTCCAGCCTTATTAATCATGTCAATGACCCGCTCATCCGTCTCTGCCTCATAGACGCCTGGGCGATTTACTGCGCCTTTCACATCAACAATAACGACTGTTTCTACTACTTCCTCAGTTATGCTTTCACTCGTTTCAATGATTTCCTCTCCCACAAACCAATCTTCCTCCTCAAGTAAATTACCTTGTAATTCTCCTGGTTTAAAAAGAAAATAAATGGCTGCAAAAATAATCACAATGCCAATTATTACATACAGCTTATACGTCTTTATCCAGTCAATCATATGAACCTTCCTTTCTTGTACGTACTAATCGAAAAACATTTTTTAGCATATTCCACCTTAGAAACTCATATCGTATAGGAGAAAGATTGCTTGCAAAGGGGGGATGAGCAATTGAATATTGGAATAATTGGTACAGGTAATATGGGGAGAATCCTGGCAGAAGCTTTGCTTGATGGAAAGTCTGTTACCCCTTCTTCCATGTCGATTACAAACCGTACACGATCAAAAGCATTGGCAATCAAGAATAAATACAACGATATTCATATAGGTGAAAGCGGGAAAGATGTTGCGGACCGATCGTCGCTCATCTTTGTTTGTGTAAAGCCACATGATGTTCATAAGGTGATAAGTGAGATTGCACCTTGCTTAACAAAGGAGAAATGTATTGTTTCCATTACAAGTCCAATTAGCGTGAAACAATTAGAGTCACTTGTAGCATGCTCTGTTGCAAGAGTGATTCCAAGTATCACAAACAGGGCATTGACTGGTGTATCATTGCTGTCATTTGGTGAGGGCTGTCAAGAAGACTGGAAAAGAATCATTCGCGGATTGTTTGAAAGAATATCAAAGCCAGTTGAAATCGAAGACAATATTACACGTGTAGCTTCTGACATTGTTAGCTGTGGGCCAGCGTTTTTCAGCTATTTAACACAGCGATTTATCCTTGCCGCTGTAAAGGAGACTGAAATTGATCAGGAGACAGCTACTATTCTTGCTGAAGAGATGTTAATTGGAATGGGTGAATTATTAAAACAAGGTCATTATACTTTGCCTACATTGCAAGAAAAGGTTTGTGTAAAAGGTGGAATAACTGGTGAGGGGATTAAGGTGCTTGAAAACGAATTGGAGAATGTATTTGAACAGGTATTTCAGGCTACACACACTAAATTCGCTGAAGATCTTGTACAGTTAAAAAAATATTATCCTATTCAAGCATAATCATTCAACAAAAAAGGAGAAAATCCTTCCTTTTTCTTCATTTATTCAAAAAAAAATGTAGGGTGTAAATCAACCCTACATTTTTTATGCTTTTCGACATATAAAGAAAATTCGTTCTGAGTGGGTTTGTGGTGACACATCTTCAAAGTCTGCTGTTACTTCAAGAACTTCAAAACCGCTCTGTTGAAGCCATTTTTCATATTGATCAATAGGAAATGTTCGCTGAAAATGAAGTTCATCATAACGATCATATTTCCCTGTATTTTGGTCAAGAACAAAAAAACTTAAATCATGCTCCACACTATTCGGATGCTCACCTTGATAGCTGTACCAAATATAACTAATCTCCTCTTCATTTATGGCAAATGTTTGATTCATGAAAATTTGCATCATTTTATATATCGAATGGACGTCAAAAATAAACAGGCCATTATCATCCAAGTGCTCATATACATGAAGAAACGTCTCTTTAACCTCAGCTTCTGTCTGTAAATAATTTAAAGAGTCACAAAAAATACCAATGAGGTTATATTGGCCAAGCCCGTCAAGCTCAGCCATATTTTGCTGATAAAATTGCATTGGCAATCCTTTTTCAGCTGCTTTTGATTGCGCTACCATCAGCATATCATCTGAAAGATCGACACCCGTCATTTCAAAGCCCACTTCAGCAAGCTTTATAGATAGTTTTCCTGTCCCACAGGCTAAATCTAGCATTTTGCTGCCTTGCACTACATATTTTTCAGCCTTTCTTTGAACAAGCTCCACCCATTTATCATAAGGGACATCCCTCATTAATTCATCATACAAATAGGCAAATTTCTCATAAGCCATTGATTAAGCCTGCTCCTGAATATTTTCAATTGGAGCATCTCCCCATAGTCGCTCTAAATTATAATAGCTTCTTTCATCTCGATGGAAAATATGTGCCACAACATCGCCTAGATCAACAAGGATCCAGCGCGCTTCATCAAAGCCTTCCATTCGTTTCACTTCATAGCCTAGTTCATGCGCTTTTTCTTTCATTTCCTTTGCGATGGCCTGTACCTGCTTGTCAGAATTTCCGTGACAAATAAGGAAATAATCCGCTATTAATGAAATTCCCTTCATATTCAATGCAATAATATTTTCTGCTCTTTTATCATCTGCTGCCTTCACAGCGGTTAATAATAAATTTTTATCACTCATTCAATCAATCCTCCGATTTATCATTAGATCATTATACGTATGAACGGTATCTGGAAATACGAGTTGATCCTTTTTTAATAAAAATAAAATGGTATTCTGTATAGATTTAATTAATGCTTGCTCTAAGCTTTTATCTGCCAGATCCCGCACTTCTTCCACTCCTGGAAAATGCCTGCCTGGTTCAATATAGTCAGCCAAATAAATGATTTTTTCCAATAATGTCATGCCGACTCTTCCAGAAGTATGATATCGAATCGCATTTAAAATTTCTGCATCATTTATTTGCACTTCCTTCTGTACAAGGAAAGCCCCTACTGGCGCATGCCAAAGCTCACTATTGAACTGAAGAAGTCTATCGTCCATTCTTTCATCAACAATGATCTGTTTCATTTCCTCTTTCGGGCGAAACTTTGCATAATCATGAAAAATAGCAGCAAGTTCTGCCTTTTTTTCATCTGCACCATACCTGTTTGCGAGCACAATTGCCGTTTCCATGACACCAATCGTATGTGTATATCGATGTTCTGTCAACTGCCCCTTTACTTTTAATAAGGCCAGATTACGATCCATATAGATGATTCTCCTTAATATAATGCCTAACCGAATCTGGAACTAGATATCGTATCGTTTTATTTTCCTTTATGCGATCCCGGATGAGACTGGAGGAAATAGCCATTTCTGGTACATCTGAATATAGAATAGGATAAGGGCTTTCCGTACGGTATAAAGGTCTTTTCACTCCAATAAATTGAACAATCTCCACTAATTCAGCAATATTTCTCCACTTTGGCAAATATTCAATCATATCTGCACCAATTATAAAGTAAAATTGCTTATCCCGATGATTTTCCTTAAGGATTTTCATCGTCTCATACGTATAGGATGGACCTTTTCTTTCTAGCTCAATTGATTCGATTTTAAAGTGAGGATGCCCTTCAATTGCGCAAGTAAGCATATTTACACGATCCCCATCTTTTACGACATTCGTCTTTTTTTTGTGTGGAGGTTCTTGATTCGGCATAAACCAAATTTCATCTAATTCATGTGCATGCAGTACTTCATTCGCAATAATTAAATGACCAAGATGCGGAGGATCAAAGGTACCTCCAAGAATACCGATTCTTTCCAGGGTGCACGCCTCCTATTATTGGCTAGTTGTTCTTCGGTAAGCTAATTTTTTTATTTTCTCTTGATTCCTTATAAAGGACAATGATATTCCCGATGATTTGGACAAGCTCTGCTCTTGCCCCTTTTGCTAATTGTTCAGCAACTGTATGTTTGTCCTCATCACAATTTTGCAGGATGCTAATTTTCATTAATTCACGAGCCTCTAATGCATCCTTTATTTGCTTAATCATATTTTCGTTTACTCCACCTTTGCCGACTTGAAAAATCGGATTCAGGTTATGAGCCATTGAGCGTAAAAAACGCTTCTGTTTTCCAGTTAACATTTTGTTTTTCCTCCCAGTTGTGTATGAACTAGATTTTTCATATTTTCAGTATTTGGAAAAATACCTGTCCATTTTTCAAAAGCAAGTGCTCCTTGATTAACAAACATATCTAATCCATTTTGGATTTTTGCGCCTTTATTTTTAGCTTCCCGCAAAATCTTCGTTTCAAGCGGATTATATATTATATCACTAACAAATGCATCAGTGTTTAGATTATGTAATGAAAGCGGAATCCTTTCAATATTTGGATTCATCCCTATAGGGGTTGTTTGGATGAGCAGCTGGTAATCTGCCAGATTTTTCTCTGCTTCTTCTATTCCAATCGCATCTGAATGAACAGAAAACGGGCAATCATAAATGAGCGCTTCTGCCTTTTGCGTCGTTCGATTGCATATGTCTAATCGCTGTACTCCAGATTCGGCCAATGTAAAATAGATTGCCCTAGCTGCACCGCCAGCTCCGATAATCAATATATTTTTTTCTTTTAACTTTGGAAGCTCTGTTAATAAACCTTGTAAATAGCCGCTTCCATCAGTATTATAGCCAACCAACTCCCCATTTACATTCACAACGGTATTCACTGCTCCAATCGCTTCAGCCAGTGGGTCAAGTTTGTCTAGAAGAGGGATGATCGTCTCTTTATGCGGAACAGTAATATTAAATCCCGCTATTCCGATGGCTTTTAAACCGATAACAGCTTCCTTCAAGCTTTCTCTTTTCACCTGCAGGGGCTGATAATGTGCATCTATTTCATATGTTTGAAATAAATTATTATGCATAGCAGGTGATATCGAATGGGCGATTGGATCTCCTATTACAGCAAATAACTTCTTCATGCTCATGTCCCCCAATGTAATGAGTCGTCATTCTGCAAATTAATAAATTTTAGATTAATGATTTTCTAACAAGTGCATGAACGCCTTTTGGTACATAAGCGGCCACTTTAGCCCCTGGGTCAGTAATTGTAATCCAGCCAAGACCAGAGAATACAATATCTGTTTTCCCTTCTTTAATAGTAAATTCATGCTTAACTAATTCAGGGAAAGTCTCCATATCTTCCATTCTCGGTGGAGTCAGTAATTCGCCGGCATGATTTTTATATAACTCATCTGCTTTTTCTAATTTCGTCCGGTGAATATTGATTTCATTTGAAAAATGACAAATGAAAGAACTGCGCCCACCTGCCACATAATCAAACCTTGCAAGACCGCCAAAGAAAAGCGTTTGACCTTCATTGAGCTGGTATACCTTTGGCTTAATTTCCTTCTTCGGCGTAATCACCTTTAAATCACGTTTATCAACGTAATGGGCCATCTGGTGATGATTAATAATTCCAGGTGTATCTACAAGTGCTTTTCCATCAGATAATGGAATTTCAATAATATCTAACGTCGTGCCTGGGAAATGAGATGTCGTAATCACATCGCCTTCACCTGTCACTTCTTTTAAAATGCGGTTGATAAATGTTGATTTCCCTACATTTGTACAACCGACCACATATACGTCTTTTCCTTCACGATATTCATCGATCGCTGCAGCAACTTCTTTGATTAACTGTCCTTTCGCTGCACTTACTAGAAAGACTTCCTCTGGCCGTAATCCGAGCTCTTTTGCTTCCTGCTTCATCCAATTGATAAGTTTATTCGTTTTTACTGATTTCGGCAGCAAATCTACTTTATTTCCAACAAGCAAAATTTTATTGTTTCCGACAAATCGATGCAGTCCTGGAAGCCAACTGCCGTTAAAATCAAAAATATCCACAATTTTAACGATTAATGCATCCATTTTCCCGATTTCATTTAATATTTTCAGAAAGTCGTCATCGGTTAAATGTACATCCTGTACTTCATTATAATGCTTTAAGCGGAAGCAGCGCTGGCAAATAATATCTTCTTTTTCAAGTGCAGATGTCGGTGCATAGCCGATTGCTTCCCGGTCTTCTGTTTGAATCTTCACACCGCATCCGATACACGAATATTGTTCACTCACTAATTAATCCTCCCATTGGATCATTCCTTTTTTACGGAACCAGTTTAATATTTGTCGTTCTATCTTTCGATTAAAACGGGTGATCAATCCGTCTGTTTGTGCAACAGGCACAACTAGAATCGTCTTGAATCCACTACGATTCCCACCGAGCACGTCCGTTAATAACTGATCGCCAATAACAACCGTCTCTTCCTTTTCAAGCCCCATTTCCTTCAGTGCACGATTAAATGCTCGTCCTAAAGGCTTCCTAGCTGCAGGAATAAATGGAATATGCAACGGGTCTGAAAAAGACCTTACACGATCCTCATTATTATTTGAAACAATTGTAATCTTCACATTGCTATGCTTCATTTCCTCAAACCAGCTAATTAATCTTGGTGTTGCATTTGGGCGATCCCATTCAACTAATGTATTATCAAGATCCGTAATGATCCCTTTAATGCCTTTTTCTTTTAAAACTTCAGGGGTTATTTCAAAAATGCTTTTTACATGCTGATCCGGCAAAAACTGTTTTAACACTATATTTACACCTCAGTTACCTTCAAAATTATAGTCAATTGCCCATTTTTCTAACCAATCATAACGAATATAAAGCTTTCTATCAATACGAAAAGCGGATGGCATTGCTCAGGGGCGACAAGCATAAGACGAGTCGGCTAGAAGGTTGGTCTTTAACCTACTGGACCAATTGGCTTATGACTCGAGCCCCCTATGCGTTGCCGCTAGACTATCGAAAAGCGGAAGCACCTTAGTTTGAGCGCTACCCCTATAATAATCGCCTTATACTCCTTCAATGTAAATCTCTTCTTAACTATTCTCTGTGCAGCAAGACAATTAAATGACAACAGCAACATTTCTTAGTAGTATATCCTTTTTAATGGAAAAATTTTTCGACAATATTCTTTATCTTCAAAACTGTGGATAACTTTATGCACATGAATTCAACTTATTTATATACTTTTCTAAATTTTATAAACAACTTAACCACAGGTTATCCACTTAAAGCTGTGGATAACAGAACGGTTGTTCTAACAACCTTTTTTTGCTAGAGTTAGTATACAACATCAAAACTATATTATATGAACGATGTTGTATGAATAGAACAGAATAGCAATCTATACTCTAATGGAGGTGAATGGACATGCGCAAGCTATCAGACGAATTGTTAATTGAATCCTATTACAAAGCAAGAAAGCTGAAACTAAGTCCCGATTTCATCCGCCTTATCGAAAAGGAAATTCACCGTCGCTCATTATCAAATATAATTAAAGTTTCTTCTTAAATTGTACAAGCCCTGAATGGGGCTTTTTTCTTTTTTATAAAGGCTGTTTTCGCAAACATTGTTGCTATTTTACACACAATTTTGGTAAAGGTTGATTTCCGCGTACGTGTGCTCCCTTTCCACGGGGTAGTCCGCTTGAGCCTCCTCGGAGCATCCGCTCCTGCGTAAGTCTCAACTGTCCTACGCATCTAAGCAGGACATTGAGTAGGCTTCATAGGATTCACACCGCACGAAGGAAATGCGACAGCATTTTCGAGGATCTCGCACCTTCCACTCCAATCAACCGACCTATTTGATAAACCAGTCATTCTAACATTTGATTATAAAACAATATTTTTTTAATATGAGTCTTTATAAAAGATCCCCAATCTTCTCACCCATTTTTATATCAAATGGGACTTTAATTGAAGATGATGGTTGGAACCGATCTTTTTCAAATAGGAGTACGACCGTTGATCCAAAAGAAAAATAGGCCATTTCATTTCCCTTCACCAGTTCTTCCCCTTCATGGATGACTTCGATAGAATTAACAAACATGGCTCCGACCTTCACAATTGATACAAAACCCCCACCGTTATGCAAGACTTCTGTAATTGTCCGGTAATTTTTCGATAACGGATGCTTTCCATATTTCAATCCTAGTTTATTTACTGGGTATGATTTGCTGCCTAATGTCCACTGATCAACTACTTTTCCTGATAATGGACTATGTATCCGATGATAATGACTGGGACTAAGGTAAAAAATAATGTATTGACCACCCACATACTTTTCTAGTTTTTCATCATTGCCTAGCATCTCTTTAATTGAATAATTCTTCTCTTTTACTGTAATTGTATGACCAGGCTCTATTCGTCCAATATCCTCAATCACTGCATCAACTGGACTGATGATTGCTTGATCACTCTCATCTGATATTCTCGCTCCTACTTTCAGCTTTCTCGTAAAAAAGTCATGGAGAGAAGTATATTCTCCAATGCTTTTTTCCATCTCACTTTCATTAATTTGATATACCTTGGCGAAAGACGGGATAAAATATCGGCTCTTTTTTGAAAGGGCAAATCTCTTTAAAATCCCCGAAGTCCATCTTCCATTCGTCAGTTCAATCATTAATCGATAAATCGATTGTATCAAAACTCTCACTCCTTAAAGTGTAAAAATACTCTTTATGTGTAGTCATAAATACATTATAATTTAATATGATTAAATAATAAGTATGTGCACTTTCCGACAAATGAGGTGTATGAAGAATGTTTTTATCGGATGTACTTGATCAAACGTTTAAGAAAATAAAAGCACAATTAGCCAATGCCTTAACTTTGACAAATTTATCATTAGGCGGTTTTGCAATCATTTATACGTTCAAAGGTGAATTCAATTTAAGTTTGCTGCTTATTTTTGTGGCAGCACTTATTGATCGCTTCGACGGCATTGTTGCAAGAAAACTTAATATTGAATCAGCATTAGGAAAGCAATTAGATTCCATGAGTGATATTATATCATTTGGTGTAGCCCCTGCACTATTAATATATCAAGGAATTTTATTTGAGTTTGGTGATCCTGGCGCATTTATTACAATTTTTTATATTGGCTGCGGGGCTTTCCGACTTGCTCGATTCAATATTAGCGAAAACAACGGCTTTTTTACAGGTCTTCCTATTACTGCTGCAGGATGTCTAGCGACCCTCATTTATCTTGCAATTCCTTACGTACCTTCTCCATTGTTCTTATTCATAATGATTATTCTCTCCATATTAATGGTAAGTCCATTTAAGCTAAGGAAAGTATAAATGTTAAAAGCCGCACCCACTTTGATCACATAGGTACGGCTTTTAATTATTCTTTATCTGTTAGCTCTAAAAATTCAACTACATCATCCATACATAGCTGCACTGCTTTTTCCCAGAAATCTGGCTTTGTTAAATCAACTTGTAAGTGCTTCATTGCAAGATCTTCAACTGTCATTGATGCTGTATCCTTTAATAAAGCAATATACTTTTCTTCATAGTCTTTGCCTTCTTCTAATGCTTTCGCATAAATGCCAAGTGAGAAAAGATAACCGAACGTATATGGGAAGTTATAAAAAGGAACACCAGTAATATAGAAATGCATTTTTGAACCCCAAAATGATGGATGATATTCATCAAGTGCATTTCCATAGGCTTCTTTCTGGGCTTCCTCCATTAGTTCATTTAACCTTTTCGTACTTACCGTTCCATTTTTTCTCTCTTCATAAAATTGCGTTTCAAACAAGAAACGAGCATGAATGTTCATTAACAACGCAACAGATCGTTGCACTTTATCTTCAAGTAGCGTAATTTTTTCTTCCTTTGTTTTTGCATTTTTTACTGACGCATCAGCCACAATCATTTCTGCTAATGTTGAAGCAGTCTCCGCTACATTCATTGCATAATTGCGATTTAATAAATGAAGATCTCTCATTGCATATGTGTGGAAGCCATGTCCAAGCTCATGAGCTAATGTCGAAATATTAGACGGAGTACCAGAGTAAGTCATAAAAATTCTCGATTGGCTGCTTTCAGGGAAGTACGTATGAAAACCTCCAGGTGATTTTCCTGGTCGATCTTCCGCCTCAATCCATTTTTCTTCAAACGCCATCTTAGCAAAAGATGTCATTTCATCGCCAAAATGTGAAAATTGCTCTAAAATAAATTCTGCCCCTTCTTGATAAGAAACTTTTGATTCAGATTGATCAATGGGTGCGTCTAAATCATACCAGCTTAGCTTTTCAAGTCCGAGAAGCTCTGCCTTTCGATTTAAAAACTTAACGAGTGGTGCTTTATTTTTTGAAATGACATCCCACATCGTTTCGAGCGTTTCCTTTGACATGCGATTAATATCCAGTGGCTCCTTTAATACTTCTTCCCAGCCCCGCTTCTTATACACATTCAGTCTAAAACCTGCTAAGTGGTTAAGTGCCTTCGCTAAATAATCTGATTGACCATTCCAAGCCTTCTCCCATTTAGCAAACATTTCTTTTCGAACGCTTCTGTCTGGGCTTGAAAATTTATTAGCCGCTTGACCGACAGATAAGTTCTTTTCTTCCCCGTTCTCTATGAAAGGAATTTTAATATTTCCAACAACTAAATCATAGAGCTGACTCCAGCTATGGTACCCATCCACGCCGAGTGCATTGATCAAGCTTTCTTCTTCTTTAGATAGCTTTTCAGAAGCATTTTTACGTCGCTCCGTTAGGACAAATGCCAATTCTTTTAAGCCTGACGTTTCCATTAATTCTGCCCATATTTCAGAATCAAAACTAGTAAGCTTTTCATCAAATAAGGTAAGAACAGACATGAATGCTGCACTTAATTGTGTAATCGTTGCGCGATGTTCTGCCGCTTTCTTATCGTTTGTATCCTGTGCTTGCAGACAGCTAACAAATGCGCCAGCCTCACGAATCTTTTTCGTAACAGCTTGGAATTTCTCTAATAAATGAGCAATTTCCTCCTGATCAGTAAGTGCATTCATTACTTCCCAATTATGTACACTTGTTTCGAATTCTTTTATTTCTTCCCTTGTTTCTTTTAAATGTGTCACAAATGCCTCAGAAGAACTCCCACCTTTAAAAAAGACATCTAAATTCCAAACGGGTGAATATGTGGTTGCTGTCATGCAAATCCTCCTTCTAATGTTTCTACAATTGTAATTACAGCTTTATTATAATGC
Organism: Cytobacillus eiseniae; assembly: GCF_017874625.1. Lineage (GTDB taxonomy): Bacteria > Bacillota > Bacilli > Bacillales > Cytobacillaceae > Cytobacillus > Cytobacillus eiseniae. The sequence continues at coordinate 91,025 of NZ_JAGIKZ010000011.1, forward strand.
AACTTTTCAGAAATCTCTATTTATATATGCCTTTTTATAATTAAAAGCTTATGCACAAAGCGCATAAGCTTTTATTAACATTTCTCGCTATAGTAAAAAAAACCTCCAAAAACGAGTAGTAAAATTAAGAGCACAACTGCGAGAGCTAACCAGAAACCTCCTCCTCCTCCACCATAGTACGGAGCAGGACATGGGGGTGGCGGACAACTGTATGTGTATCCATATGGCATCTGCTTTTTGCCTCCCTTCTTAATAGAGGATGTTCAAAAAGTCCGGGAAAAATAGCTGCCTTAATTTCTGCGTCAGTTTGCTTATCCGCTCCTCACATACCAAAAACGTACGCTCCGGTGCTCTAAGCGGCACTTCCTTGAACTTCTCGGCTCTTTTTCTTTTTGTCCTCCTTTTTGAACACACATTTATAAGTAAAATATGTGTAACAATGGCTTCCTGTATAGGCTTATGTGTATTTTTAAGGATTTTTTAGGATGAATCCTTTGCTTCTAGCAATTGTTTTCCGTTACTATTGGGAAGATAGTGTTTACTAATTAGCAGTTGGAGTGAAAAAAATGAGCATAGTAAAAAAGATCGTTTTGCCATTTATGATTGGAACATCCCTACTAATGACTGGCTGTTCGGATGAGGATCAAACAGAAACGAAGAAGCCAGATAAAATCAATGAACCTACTCAAGAAATTGCATTTGAAATAAAAAAGGCCTCTCCTCAGCGTCTTGAGCGTATTAATGGGTTAGGCTACCCAGGGAATGATGAAGGACTATACATCGCTTCAGATGAGGGGATCAAAAATTACACTGAAGAAGGCTGGCTAGAAGGCACTTCGCAAAAACATGAATATTTTGGCTTTCAGGCAAGTCAAGACGGATTTTTCACGAGTGGGGAGCCAGAAGAAGGGGCTAAATTAAAATCACCGCTTGGTATTGTGAAAAGCAAAGACAAAGGGGCAACAACCGAAGAAGTCGCTTTTTACGGAGAAAGTATTTTCCCATTTTTATCAAAAGGCTATGGCACAAATACAATTTATCTAATTAATCAAGAAGAAAACTCTGAGCTTGAACTTGGCGTCTATTTTTCAGAGGATGGAGGAAAATCATGGACACCAGTTACATTAAATGGTTTTGATGCAGATACGTTAGGAATGATTGCCGCACACCCATCCAATCCTGCTTTAATGGCGATGTCAACTAGAAGTGGAATATTTATGTCTAGCGATAACGGGGAGAATATAGAGAAAGTGACTGAATCAGTCATGACAACCGCTCTAGCATTCTCTGAAGAAAGCCTCTTTTATTCAGGTGTAATAGGTGATAAAGTACTTTTTTATCGTATGGATTTACAAACAAAGGAAGCCGTGGAATTAGATATTCCTTTCTTGAATTTTGATAACCCCGTTACATTTATTGCTGTAAATCATAAAGAAGAAGATACCATTGCCTTTTCGACCTATTTAAATGATGTGTATGAATCAAAGGATGGCGGGGAAAATTGGAAATTAGTTTTAAAGAATGGAAAAATTGAATAAAGAAAAATCTCAGGCCAAATGATTAGCCTGAGACTTTTTTATATTTGCTTTTGAACAGCATCTTTTACCGCTTTCACTTCATATAGTCCGCCTTCAGAGCTAACAATATAGTCTGGCTTTGGCTGGCCAAGCTTTGCTTTATGTCCAGCAATATGCTCTTCACTCTTCTCCCACTTTTTCCAGAACTCTTCCGATTCCCAACGAATCATCACAATCACTTCTTCATCTCCACGACGGCTTTTTTTCACCATTACTGTAGAATCAATGAAGCCTTCTTGCTTCTCAATAATCCCCTGACCTCCAAACCGGTTAACAACCTGATCGGCATTTCCCTCAGTGACAACAATTTTTTTCATTTGGACAAACATGAAATCATCTCCAATCACTTATAATACTTCTATAGTAATTGATAATGATTTTCAATGTCAACTTTTAACTTTATAAGTATTTCCTTTTCTGGATTGAGGTACAGCAATTAACATTCAGTACTTAATAATAAAGGATAGTAATATTAATTCAATACTTCTGCTATTATATATAATTTGTTCTTCTCCTATCATTCTTCATATTTTTTCCTATTCCTGAAGAAATAGCATACAAAGAAAAAAGAAATAGCAGATAGGCTAGTAAGGGAAAAATAACAACCCACTGCGCATTATACAAAAATGATCGGGATTGACCGATCAATCCAGCCCATTCATTAGTGATAGAAAGATAAATTGTAGGAAGATACTGTTTTTCTGTCCCTCCTAAAAAAAGATTAAAAATACCTAACTGCCCTATAATATGTAGTACTTGTATACACTCACTAAAAAAAATTGTCAATAAATTTACTTTTAGAGCGGGAAATATATGCTTCAATGAAATATGTAATTTACTTCCACCTAATGTTCTTGCAGCTTCAACAAAAGCTTTTTTTTTAATTTCTAGTGTTTTACTAAATATAACATTAAAAACTCCAGGAATACCCAAAAGAATCATAAAGGTAGCCTGTATGATTACTAATGAAGTTGGGGATAGTACTGGTTCGATGTTAATTCCTACCATTATAAAATAAATAATGATAAATACAGGGATTCCACTAAAGAGAGAAATACGTTTCGGTCTTTTATATGTCGATTGCTGACTTTTCAGTCCTCTGAATATTCCTAAAGTAGTTCCTATCATTACTCTAACAAATGCTACTAACAAAACTGTAAATATAGTATATTTTGCTCCATAAAGCATTAATGTTAATACATCATATCCCCATTTGTCAGTTCCAAATATATGTTCTTTAGACGGTGGAAAAGGTGATGCTCGTAACTGCCCTTCGCCATTACTATTAATAATGTAATCGATTTTTTTTGAGTGCTCTAAATCATAAGGAGCTAAAAAAGGCCCTATTAAAGCTATTACAATGAAAAAGGTGAATAACAATATTCCAATGATTAATTGTATATTAACTTCATTTTTCATTTAGAGATACACCTTTCTATAGATGCTATAAATAGCCTTAAAGAGTAATAACATGCTAAATATAATATAAAAAAAGATATAAGACATAAAGCAACTAAATTATACTGATAACCAAAATGTACCTGGTATTGAAACAATATTGTAGTTAAACCACGAGTATTATATAGATACTCCACAATAAATAAATTTCCCATCATAATACTGAGTACTTTGTGCAAGTCTGCTTTCAAATAAGGTATAACATTTGTTGCAATATGATATACATATATGTATATTTTTTTTAGCCCTTTTGACTTTGCTGTAAGAATATAGTTTTCAGTTGTTATATCAAACGTTATTTCTGATAGACTTTTGACTAAATATACAATAGGTATCAAAACTAACGTAAATAATGGAAGAAAAAGCGCTGGTTCGCTAATAGAGGAAGAGGCAACTTTAACAGTTTTTAACCCCCAATTTTTGTTGAGATAAACGATTAATAACTGCAGCATAAGAACTAAGAGAAAATCAGGTATTATTCCTATAAATCCGATACTAACATCTATCCATTTACTCGATCTTTTCCAAAAAAATATCCCTAATATCATTGAAAGAGAAACTACAATTAGTGCTGAAATGGTTAAATATAAGTATGAAGATATAAAAAATGAAATTAAGTCATTAGTTATGGAACGGACTCTGTCACCTTGTTTATAGTACCAAGAGTCCCCTGTAAAGAGGCCATTTATGAAAGAGTTTATATTACTAAACATTGACACTAAATCAATATTAAAGACTCCATCAACATTCTCCATACCCAATGGTATAACAGCCAAAATCAGTAATAATATCAGACTAATAATATATCTAATTATATTTGTTGTCATTTTTATCCTCGTTACATAAGATTTAAAAGGCACCTACACTTATTATTTTTTATTTAAACAAGATTAATATTATTTCTTTAAAGTAATTAAGTACAACGATACCCTGTCCAAGGATTAGTGCTTATAGTTAATCACAAATAAAATTATCTGAAATATAAAAATAGTTCAACTCAAATATAAACATTGTCTAAATTACTGTCAACAATTCATGGAATATAATCCCACTCATCCCCAATTAAATGTATTAATTGCTTTTCCTTTTTTCCTTCTTTAAGTCAAGACTGAAGCGCCCCAAAAAATTTCCCAGCCATCAAGACATCCATTAAGGATATATCATTCTCCTATGGAGGTTATCTGTTTAAGCTTTACTATACCTAACACAGGAGTCCATTTAACACACTAATAACTTTCTGTTTTAAGACTTTTCTTTTCTTCAACAAATTTCCAACTACATAAAGATAGTGTTCAAAGAAAACAATAATATCTTCAACTTCAGATATTATATCTTGCAATAATAAATTCTTTGTCAGATTGGAAAAAATAAATGACTTAATTAAACAATGTCTATGAATCAACGAATTTTGTGAAAAACCAGAAGGTATTTTGGCACAAAAAAAATCTCAGGCAATCGATATGCCCAAGATTTATATTGTTTGATTCATTATTTTTATAGTAATTGATTTTCAGCGCCAATCAATTTACTTACCTTAGCTATTTTTGCGCTTTTCCTTCTCCGCCCGATAAAATTCATGGAACATCTTCATCAACGCCCGCTTTTCAATCCTCGATACATAGCTTCTGGATATACCAAGCTCTTTGGCAATTTCTCTTTGCGTTTTTTCCTTTTTCAAATCAAGACCAAATCTGCCGACAATGACTTCCTTTTCCCTGTCATCAAGCACACCAATGTATTCTTTTACTTTTTCTAGCTCCATATTTAATTGAATCGTATTGATGACATCCTCTGAATCTGATTTGAGAACATCGATTAAGGATATTTCATTCCCTTCCTTATCTTGGCCAATCGGATCATGAAGGGAGACGTCTTTTTTCGTCTTTTTTAAGGCTCTTAAATGCATAAGAATTTCATTTTCGATACAACGAGCCGCATAAGTTGCTAGCTTCGTCCCTTTTCCTTCTGAATAGCTCTCAATTGCCTTAATTAACCCTATCGTACCGATGGAGATGAGATCTTCCGCATCCTCACCTGTATTTTCAAATTTTTTGACGATGTGACCATGAAGCAATGTCATCTAAGAGCCCTTTAACTGCGATTCCAACCTTTTCACTCTTGGCATCAATCGTTATTTCTTCAATTAGCAATTCCATTAATTCACGCTTATCCTCGAATGTCATTTCATCTTTCTCAAACATGTTCTCTATTGTATTAAGTATCATATCTACTTGTTCATTCGTCATTACACAGCTTTCTTGGCTTTCTTTCTTCCTATTTAATACATCAATCTCATTAGTAATTTTCGTTATCTCTTGATTGATTTTCTTCATATCCTTTAGCATCTCATCTTCTGTAATCACTTGAGCCACCACATACATGCGTTTCACACGGTCTCTTTCATCTGCTTTTTGCTTCAGCTGTTTCTCTAATTCCATCAACTCATTATCTAATCCGTCATCTTTTTTTATCAAAAGGTCTTTCGCAGCTTCTTCAAACATTTCACGATTGCCTAACGTATCATAAATCAAGTTCATAATATATTTGTCAAGCAAATCAACTCTAATCGTTTGGGATTCACATTTTTCTATTCCATCACCGTACCGCTTTGGATTTAGATTCGGGCATCTATAAACGGCGTATTTTTTCTTTTCACCAGTTTTTTTATCCACGCGCCCATTATAGGTAGTACATTCCCACATGCGTCCGCAGTGCTTGCAGCGTATCATCCCTTTAAATAAATAATTAAATCTCACATTTCCACGCTTTTTTATATTCTTTTCTTTTTGTTTTTGAGCTAGATTATATATTTTTTTATCAATTATGGGTGGAACATCTACCGTAATCCATTCGGATTCATCACGGATTTTATATGTTTTTTTCTGTTTTCCTGATGCTGTTCTTTCTCCCCAGACTTTTTTCGTTTCACGTCTGTTGTAAATATATTTACCGATATAGATTTCGGAAGTTAAAATCCTTCGGATAGATGTAGCACCAAAATTGTTACTTTGAGCTCGTTTTGGTACCGCACCCTCTTTAAACAACTTCTCCCCTATTTCACGAAGCGTTAATCCCTCTAAATACCACTTGTATATCCTGTTTACAAATACAGCTTCCTTTTCATTAATATAAAGCTCTCCATCTTTATAATCGTATCCGTATGGAGGTGTACGCATGGGCATAATCTTTTTATCTTTTTCAACCGCACGAAGTCGTCCACGAATAGTACGCTTTCTAATTTGAGCCAATTCATATTGAGCAAAAACAGAACGCATATTAAAGAACATTTGTCCTTCTGGGGTATTTTGGTATTCCGTATCGATAAAAATAATTTCTACATCTTGTCTGTCCCATTCTTTGCAAACAATCAATTTATCCGTTAAATCTCTTGTCAGTCTGTCTGGATCGGTAATAATAACTTTATGGATGATACCATTCGCAGTATCTTCTCTGAGTTCATTCATCTTAGGACGATCAATGTCTTCCCCACTTCGACCTTCTTCTCGATAAACTTTTATTTGAGACTTTGAATAGCCCAGTTCTTTGGCTCGTTTCATACAAAGTTCTTCTTGTGTCTCTAAGCTATAACCTTCCTCAGCTTGATTTTGTGTGCTTACACGAGAGTAAATTCCTATCATTGATATATCTCCTCGCATTTACCTTGATATCATTATTCTTATCGTTCTGTGCCTTTTCATAAACCTTCTTCTGTTAAATCCCTTACATATACCTATGTATATTCAAAGATTCTTCTTTCATTAAAAGTATAGGGTGTTTTTTGCAATCGAAACAAGACAAGGGAATAACTTACCACTTCAGTTTTCAACACCTTTTTGACAATTGTTTGGAAAGGCAGGATTCGACATGACAGTTATCGAAGCAAGTATGAAATATTTCAGGGAGGGAAAAAGAATTGGATATTCGTTGTCCTGAGTGTGGTATTTATTTCGATTACGCAGATGAGGTGGTATTAGATGAGGCAAATACGCTCACTCACACATCATGCTACTCAAACGCAATATCATTTAAAAAAGATTCTGGTAAAACCATGGATATACTTCAAAAGTATCCTTTCTTTCACAAATCTTCACCCGTAAATTAATATAAAAAAGCCACCTAACACAAGGTTAAGTGGCTTTCTTCAAGGCTTTTTTGACGAGGAACTGCGCTAGCATATAATGAACCTCTCTGACAATTTCCTCATCAACTTTCCTTGGGTTGGGGTGATAGACAAATTCAAGTTGTTTTCCCAAGCTCCAATCACCTCTAAGACAATCTATGAGGTGACCAACTTGTCTTAGTACAAAAAGAGTTTGGCGATATATCCCAAGTTTTTCATCGAATCTCATGGTGATCTCTTTTTGGGTTGCTTTATAAATTTGTGTTTCTAATTAAGTAGTTACACTGTTTATATCTCTCACTTTATTTGCAATCGAATCTGCTATCTCTTGTTTCCTTTTCACCCAATCTTGTGACCAAATTCTTTCGATTTTCCAACCCAAAGACTCTAAAACGGATTGTCTTAATCTATCACGGTCTCTGGCAGTTTTTGAAGAGTGGTAGGTTGCACCATCGCATTCAATGCCTAAAATATATTGACCTGGAAATTGTGGATCAACGACCGCCAAATCAATGCGATAACCAGAACATCCGACTTGTTTTCTTAGTTCTAAACCTTTTCTTTGTAGTGTTCGATAAACATCTTCTTCAAAAGGACTATCAAAATCAGCATCATCTTCGATTCCAGCATTATAGCTGAATTCCCCATTGCTTTTCGCATATGCTAAATAACTCTTCAATAACTTTGTTCCCCGTTTGTTTAATTTAGCATCATCTAAGTCGATATCAAGAATACTTGAAACAACTTTGATTTCCTTTTTTGCCCGAGAGACAGCTACGTTTAACCTTCTTTCTCCCCCATCATGATTAAGCGGTCCAAAGTTATAATACATTTGACCATGAACGTCTTTTGCGTATCCTACACTTATGATGATTGTATCTCTTTCGTCTCCTTGAACATTTTCAATGTTTTTGACAAAAAACGATTCAAGATGATTTTCGCTAAAGAAATCTTCATGTTCAGGATGCTGCTTTCTAAATTCATCAATCTTGTCCCGTATAGCAATTTGTTGGGGTTCACTAAATGTGATAATTCCAAGTGAACGATCTTTTGATCTTTTAATATGTTCAAAAACAAGCTCCGCAACTTTCTCTGCTTCTTTCAAATTCTTTTTTGACTTTCCTCGGTCATAAACGCCATCCTCTACATAAATATTTGATATGCCATCATGTTCACTTTGAATAGAATTTGGAAAAGTGTACAATTCGTTGTTATAAATTTCTTTATTGGAAAAAGCTATTAATGACTCCTGCTTGCTTCTGTAATGCCACTTCAATGAAATTTGAGGCATAAATAACAAGCATTCATCCAAAATACTCTCAAAACTTTCATAAATCTCTTCGTCTTCTTCTTCGATAAATTCATCATCCATTTCAATTTGGCTTGCAAAAAAGGATGTCGGAGGAAGCTGTTTATCGTCCCCAGCAACAATTAATTGTTTTCCTCTCATGATTGTTCCGATGGCGTCCTCTGGTCTGATTTGGGAGGCTTCATCAAAGATGACCACATCAAAGTTCAATATTGATGGATCGATAAATTGACAGACAGAAAGCGGACTCATCATCATACAAGGTTTAAGTGCCATAATTAAGTCTGGCATGGTTGAAAAAAGGTTCCGAATCGATTTATGTCTTTTTTGCTTTTGAATTTCACGTTTTAAAATAGCGAACTCGGAACTTAGGTGAGCAGTAGTTTCTACGTAATTTTCTTTTCGATCTGTTAATATTTCATGTACCCTAGCACTATTAATGTCAATTTGCAACACATCAAATTCCTTGAACTCCTTAAGCAATCTTTCATGCTGGTCGATTCGAAAATGTTTTAACGCTGGCAATACACTATACACATTATCTAGCCATAATTGATAAAACCGTTTTAAAAAGACCTTTTCAAATGAAGCATTTAACTGATCTTCTTCGATCATTTTATTAATAAAATCTTTAAGCCCTAATTCATATACATTGCTACGAGCTTCCTGATAGGTAATCCATTCTTGAAGTTTATTTGCATTTTCCGCTAGCAAATCTAGAATAAAAGCCATCTGAGATAATTGTGCATTAAAAAATGCCTGTCCATTGAATTTCTTTTCATCGAAAGGAAATATTTTTTGATAAAAATTGATTTGCTTTTCCAATGATTCTCTCTTTCTTTCTAGCTGAGAACAATTTGATGAGAAGTAAGCAAATTTATCAGGGTCATTAATTACTTCAACGAAAGCTATTGGAAACCATCCCTGATAATTCTTTTCAGCGTTCACAGTCCAATTGATCGCTTCTTTGACCGAATACCAATCTGTTTCATAGCCTTTGAACATCTTTCCGTAGAGCAATGAAAGGGTGTCTGACTGATTTTCTATTTCCCCTTCCATGTGGTTTATGTCATTTACCGTAGAAAACAATTCCTCAATTTTTTTCAAATGGATATCGGAACTGTTTAATAACAAAGCCTCCACTTCATTTTTAGCGTTAATGATTTCATTGATAAAAACAATTATTTCATGAAACTCACTTTCAAAGTTTAAGAAATTTGTATTTTCATCTAGTTCCCATAGCTTTGGCATAAATTCTATTCGCAAGTTTTGGACTTCTTCATGAAAACTTTGATATAGAGACCTTAATTGATCGATAATTTCTTTAAAATCTATGATTGTCTGATTTTCTAATTGCAGAACAAATGATAAGTAAATGTCTTTTTTGTCTTCGTTCATTAAGAATGTATTCAACGAAAATATCTTTTCAACATGTGATGAAATCATTTCCCAATCTGTTTTTTCGCTATTAAATCCTCTTCCGAAAAGCTCCGATAAGTAGCTGTTTTGCTCAGCAATTTGATTCTTCATTTCTTTTAACGAGTTTAATGAACGAAGTTCTTTAATTATTTTTTCATGTTGCAGTTTCTTTTTATCAAGCAAATACGATTTAATTAATGTTTTATCTCTTTTGAAATTCTTATTAAAATGGCGAAGAAAAGAAGAGTATTCTTGGATATATCGATTTAAAATCCCTTCTAAATCCTCTTCTAAAATTTTTAAATCAAAATCTGTTTCGAGCTTTTGCTTTTCTGCATGGAATGATTGGAATAATTGAATATTTTCTTTAATTATCTTTCTGATTTCATCTTTTTTCTCCATTTCAAACCATTCTTTTGTCGGCTGAGGATTATCTCTGATAAAATCATAAAGTTTCTCCAAAAAAAAGATGTCTTTCTCATTTATATTTTTCGTATGTACCCTGGTTAAAGTTTGAAATTTCTTATTTATTTTGTCTATTTCATAATAGAACTGAATTATTTTTTCGATTGAACTTTTGATTTTCTGCTCGTTTTTAAATGATTTATCGATGAAATTTTCATAGTCATCTGTATAATTCAGAATTTCTTTTTTGTATTTTGAAGTAATAGTATCGTGAATTTTATGATGATCGATATTCAAAATATCATTTTTATATTTCAAAAAAAGTTCTTCTTTTATAATCTTTATAGATGAAAATAAGGATTCAAAGTGTTCAAATTGATCCTTAGCTTTTTCTAATAATTCTCTTCCATTTGAACCGAACCAATTGCTCGGTGCGTCAGGTTTATTGATAATCATTGTATTTAAGTCAAGGATATGGTCAATACCACCTAGAGAGAGTTCCCCTTCAAAAGACACCATATTCGCGGTTTTTTTAAACTCATCATATAAATCTCTGATATTTTTTGCTAAAATAATAAAATTTGCTTTAATATTGGATTCCAAATCAAATGTTGAGTCTTTTGGAATTGCTCCTTTCCATAAATGTTCATCCTCTTTACCGATTAAACTTTTCATTTTTTCAAGTCTGATTAAGGTCTTTTTCATTTCCGTTAATCGTTCATTATTAATTTTTTGAACTTCGGGAATATCAAAAAGCACCACAGGTGTATCATGCAACGCTGATAATTTTCCATGTATTTTTTGCACTGTTTCGTTCAATGGATCGACCGTTTGATGCAGTGCTCGCACATATAGATTTAGTTTATGCTTAATCTCGTCAAATTCTGAGAAAGATGGAGACTTATAATCAGGCGATTGTTTTTGATCGATTGATTTTCTTAATTCCTCTAAAACCGCTTTTTTGTTGGCATTATGGCTGTGCAAGTCTAAACAGTAATCCGAAAGACCTTTTTCATCGATTCTTTTTTTCACCACTTCTAATGCAGCTTTTTTCTCACTGACAAATAATACTTTTTTTCCTTGTGCTAACGATTCAGCGATAATGTTTGTAATGGTCTGGCTCTTTCCAGTTCCTGGAGGTCCTTGAATCACAAAACTAACACCGTTTTTCGCCGCTAAAATAGCTTCCTGCTGACTCGAATCTGCGTCTAATATTTGAAATGATTGCTCCGATGTTCCCTTATGGTCAGCTATTTTGATATCCTCAATATTTTCGCGGTCACATATGTCTTTTTCTTGCTTAATGCCAGCCAAGGTCTGTATAAAAGTGTTTCCCTTTACATAATCTTCATATTGCTCAAAATCCTTAAACATGACTAACTTATTGAAAGAAAATAACCCGATATAGCTCTCCGATGTAACCATCCAATTATCTTCAATTTTTACTTGCTCTGAATATATTTTTAACAAATCATCAAATGATTCGTATTCTAAATCTTCAAGGGAACTTATCTTCACTCCGAAATCGATTTTTAGTTTTTGTTCCAAAACTGGATTAAAAATCACTTCATCTGCTTTATACATATAGTAAGGTTCTCTTGCCGTATCTCGATATAAAGATAATGGAACTAGGAACAGGGGAGATTTTAGAATAATATTGCTTTGCTCAGCCTCTGTCCAATTTAAAAAACCGCACGCCAAATAAAGCGTGTTGACCCCTTTTTCATCAATTGATGACTTTCCTTTTAATCGAATCTCATTTAATTGTTTTTCAAGTTTCTGTTTTAATTTGATGATATTTTTATAAACCATTTCGTCTGTTTCTTCTTTGCTGAGTTCCTTTTTATTAGCGACTTGGATTTGTTTCCTTGCCTCTCTCTCTAAATCAATGTGAGCATTCACCATTAATTCTTTTTCATTATTTAAAAGATCAAATACCTCGCAAGTTTTAGCATCAACTCTTATCGTTGATTTAGTAGTTTTAAAATTTATTAATCGATTTCTTTTAGAGAAATCTAAAAGTCGTGATTTCCACATTTCAATTTTCTTGTCCAATTTCACATCATTCACGGAAAAATTCTCCTTTCTTCTCGATAAAAGAATGCCATATTATTCCTATGTCTATTTTACTATTATGACATATCGGCTAATAATAGGGAATTGCCTGAATTCTTTAATTTAAGCTGCCTTAATTGTTAAATTGTAATCAAAAATGCAAGTTTTTATGATTAGAAGTTTTAAAAAAAAGGAGCTTGCGCTCCTTTTCATAACTCCTATTGTCCTGATTGGATTTTTATCGGTTCCTTATATCAACACAAATTCATTAATTTTATACGTCAATAAAAAAAACATAATGAAGCAGTGCCATTTCAAACCTCCGAAAGGTAATTCCTATTTTTCCAAATAACTTCCTAGTCCACTACTTTCAAAAAATATCGATAATGAGTCGGTGAACACTCTCGTCTCCCCCTAAAATTTCAATCTCATTTTTTCTTCATTTTAAATGATTTAACTACCATAGTGTCAGCCCCCCTATTTTAATGTTTTTTGGGGATTGATTTTAAATCAGAAAGCGAAGGATATTTTCAAAAACTAACATATTATGTTAGGTAGTAGGGTAAATATAAATATAAATGGAAATATCGAAGGGGAGTTTTAAGATGAAAGTCTACCCATTACACTTAAGAAAAAAAAGAGGCAATTATAACGAACCTTCATATCTACAACAAGAAATGGCTAAACTTAATGAAGAGTTTTCTAACCTATTTAAAGACTTGGAAGCATTAAAAAATCATATAGAATACATCGATAATAAGTACACAAAAAAAGACGCAAGGAGAACATAATCCTTCGTCTTTTTCTTTGCTATATTTATCGAGTATTTACGACTCTTCTGATTTCTTTATCGTATTGTTCTAGTAATTTTTTATTTTCCTCTTGTCTTTCCCGTCTGATTCTTTCGAAAGCACTGATATTTTTTCCAGCGTTGCTTGATCGTTTTTTGCGTCCACTAACCTTAACAATTACATTACCCATACGAATCAGCCCCTTTTCTTTTTACTAGTGTTATACTCGTACAACTTAAAGGCTGTTGAAACTACATCCGCAAGTCTATCTATATTCATTTTACCTGAAGATGATTGAGGATTCAATGCATGCTTATTCCGTTCATTAATAATTACAGTATAGACATAAATTACACCATTCAATTCAACAACAAACGAAATGGTTGAATGATTGTCCGTTTCCCAATCATAGATTGACTCTAAAATCTTAATGAATGAACGATTTTTCATTTCTTTATCATCCAAATCCACTGTTTTAGGGATGCTTTTACTTACAACAGAGGCATACTCAATGATAAGTTGCTCTTGTTCTAATCGATAGATAGCATATTTCCCCACTAATTCCATCGTACTAAAAGACAATACGCCTTCTGTTTTTCGACGAATCTTTTCTAATAATTTTTCAGACAAGGAATTTACAAATTCTATTTCTTGCTCTGCTTCAGCAGGTAATCTTACAGAATCATTCGCCATCTTTTTCAAATCTTTTTCAAATTTTAATATCATTTCGTCTTTCTTTTCAATTTCTTTATCCCAATCTTTAAATAACTCAAGCGCTTGTTTGAACCGAAATACATTGCCATTAATTAAAAAATGTGCAAACACATCATATTCTCTTCGGTGATTTGCATAGGCACGAAAATGGAAGAAATCCTTTTTACTTTCATCAGTCATATCAAACAATGTTTTTATTTTTAATACATAATTTATTAAAAAAAGCACAATAACTGTAAGTACAAACGATAATATAATAAATCCAAACAAAATATCTATGCTGAAAAACCACCAGATTAAACCAGTAACAGGAAAGATAATGAGTGATCTCCAGCTGAACACTTCTTTAGCAATGACATAAGCCTTCTTCCACTTTTTCTTATTCAAATCATGTTCAAAATGTACATCGTCCTCACCAACTTTTGGTATAGACTCTCTAATAGATTTTATGTATGGATCAAACTTGTCACATGCCACTTCTAAATTTTCTAGTGTAAGTGTTTTTTTAGTTGCAATATCCCCCAATATCGTTAACCTACTTTCCATTCTTTGTATAATATAATTATAGCAAGAATCTTATTAAATTTCATATTTTTCCAAAATCAAAACTGAAGGTATAAAGTTGACTAATTTTGGAAATAATTGTGATAACAATTATTTTTGGAGTTGTTCATGTGACGATTAGTAATCATACTATCTGGCAACCCTTTATCCCATCGCTAGATACTCATTCAAAAAAAGATTTGATTCATTATTTAGCAAGACAAACATCAATCAATCCAATCTTAATGTTTGGGCTAGTTAAGAACGGAATCCAAACCGAAGACCAAATTTGGAAATTCTTATATCCCTCCATTCGTGATTTACATGACCCTTTTTTATTAAATGATATGAAAAAAGCAGTCATACGAATTATACAAGCTCTGAAGCAAAAGGAACCCATCATGATTTTTGGAGATTACGATGTGGATGGCATTAGTTCGTCAACATTACTCTATAAAGGTCTCAAATTCTTTGGAGCAAATGTATCCTTTCGTTTACCGATTAGACATGAGGGATATGGAATTTCTCCAAAAGCAATCGAGGAAATATCTCATCGGGGCGTTTCGCTAATCATTACCGTTGATAATGGTTCGAGTGCGTATGACGCTATGAAAGTGGCGAAAGAAAAAGGAATTGACGTGATTGTCACTGATCACCATGAAATTCTAGGCGAGTTTCCCAACTCTTATGCCTTTATTAATCCAAAGCGCTTTGATAATAAATACCCCTACCCTAATCTTTCTGGAGCAGGAGTTGCTTTCAAATTAGTACAAGCACTCTTTCAAGCAACATCCAATTTCTCTTGGGAAAAATATTGTTGGGATTACATTGAATGGGCAACACTTGGAACCATTGCTGATTTAATGCCTCTTAATGGAGAAAACAGAGCCATCTGTTGGCTTGGGATTCAAAAGATGAATAATAATCCCAATCCAATTTTAGAAAATTTATTTGATTTGTTGCATATTTCTCATATTGACAGCAGCAAAATAGGATTTCAAATCGCCCCCATTTTTAACGCTGTTGGTCGTATTGATGATCCAAATATCGCTGTTCAGTTATTAACGAATCCTTTTGCAAGCCAACAAGAGCTGAAAAGTTTAATCGCCATTAATCGTTTGCGACAAGCGTTAACGAGCGAGCAATACAAGCAAGCGGAACAAGAAATTATCAGGAAAGGATGGAACCAAGATAGGATTATTGTGATAGATGGAGATTTTCACAATGGGATTATTGGGATTATCGCGGCAAGAATAACGGAGAATTTCAAAAAACCCGCAATTGTGATTTCAGAATCAGGCATTGGTTCCGCAAGAACCTTACAGGGTTCAAATTTTTCTATTATAAAGCCGATTAATGACTGCTCAGTACACTTAAAAAGGTACGGAGGCCATCAAGGGGCAGCTGGTCTAACGATTGATTTAGAGAAAATAGACGCATTTAGAAGAGACATACAGCTTACAACGGGAAATGGGGCAAAGATTGAATCAATCATTCACTACGCAGATCAAATGGATATTAAACAATTTCCTGACACACTTTTTGATGATTTAGCTGCTTTAGAACCTTTTGGAATTGGAAATCCCAAACCGATTTTTTATTCTCCTTCTATCAAATGGTTTCGCCTTGAATTATTTGGCAAAGAGAAAGAGCATGCCAAATTGACAATCAAAAAGAAAAGCTTGTTGGCTTTTTCCAAAGGAAAAATATTCAAAAATAACTTCTCTTCATTTGAATTTTTATACACGCCAAACTGCTCAATTGAACGAAATTTCCTCATTCATGACATTCACACATTTCAATAGAATATAAACCATATAGAGAGAATTTATCAAATTCGTAGACCACCTATACTGTCTGGTGGTTTTTTTAATCAATTTCATTTTTTTAACGGAAAATTATTCATTATGTATTTATAATAATTTTGAAAAACTGCCTGTTTAACCTCAAGCCCTGTACATGTAAAAGGCTTCATGCGAATCAGTTTAGCTTTACCCTTTAACAAAATGCGTCTTACTTGGCGATCGCTTAATTCCATATACTCTGCAATGTCACTTGTTTCATATTGAGCATTATCGTCTACTTTTTTAAAAACATTGGTTGGCATTAAGTAAGAGAATGGGTCTAACCCCATCCTCTGACAATAATCCATAAAATCGGTGTAACTCATCATGTTAATGACCGCTCCTTTAATTTATCCATGTCATTCTCTAAATTGGCGATAATCTTCTTAACTTCCTCAATCTTGCTTAATCGATCTTTTTTCTCTAAACCATATTCTTTCTTAGCGAGACGCGGAATTCCAAGTGTTTGAAGCATTTCTTTGTTCTTTTGTAATTCTAAGTTCAGTGCTTCAAATGCTTCAAAATCAACTTCATTTATAGTTTGAATTGGTTCTTCCGTTTCGATTTGAACCTCATTCATAACCTCGCCATCTGATAAATCTTTCCCCTTATATTCGGCAACACCCAATGGATTATTCACTTTTTCCCATTTTATTAATTTAGAATGTTCGAAAGGAAAGTCCAGTGCATTTTTAAGAACACTATAATAAATTTTCAATGGGACAGCTTCTTGATAGTGCTCTTTGTTTATTGAACTTAGGCTGTGAGTAAATCCTTGATCATTTCCTATACTGTGACGACAATGAATCTCGGCTACCCTTACCTTCCATTCGTTAATCTGGGGATCGCGAATCAAGGTCTTGTTGATAATTAAATTGTTGACTGTATGACGTGTTTCATAATAAGCAAAATTTGATACCTCTTCTGGATCAAGAAAAGGAAATTCGTGCCTCCATCTTCTAATGAACGTAGTTAGTGAATTCGGATTACGGTACTGCATACTTGGAATACGTTCATCGGAACGGAAGAGGTAACCTTTTCCTTTATCGAATTTGCTTAATTGTCTTCCATACAACCAACGTAGATAGTAATTTAAGAAATCAGCAAGTCTTGGAACAATTATAGTCCCATATTCAGGGGATGGAGAATATGTCCCTTTACTTATTTCCTCATCAATCCAAAGTCTAGACCAACCTTCAGGGTCATTAATGTTTGTTCGCACAAAATCATTTTCAGTTTCAGAAAAGAGATACTTTTTTAGAAATCCAAAGTCTGGGTGATTTGGATCTTTTTCAATATCTAAATGCTTGTCAATATCAATTTCAATCATTTCAAGTGGACGAATACCTGTTAAAAATCCAGTTAACATTACAGCAGCACTCTTAATCGGAAACCGTAAACCTCCATTAATCGCACCAACTTCGTTCCGAAGCAAAGTCTTAAAACATTCAACTATGTCTTTTCTAGTACCGTAAAACTTTACTCTTGGATTAAGTGGCTTAGAAGCTTTTGTTGGTGTTTCGTTTTTAAGGGCTTTATCAAAGCGCCTTTTCATTAAGAATAGTTTGTCACGCTCCATTTTACTGTCAAATACGAAGCTTTCATTATAACTTCTTTCTAGTTTTTCATAATATTCTTCTTCCCTTTTCATAAGATAATAATAGAGAAATGGCTTTAATACATTGGTACAAGCCTTTTTAGAACCATCCGATTTTAACCCTTTATAAATTGAAAGGAGGTCATTCGATTCAAATTGTGAAAGGTCAAAATTCAATTCACGAATCCGAGCCTCTTCTTCTGGCATTAATTCCCTAAATGAATTTTTTGTTACCATTCCCCAATAATTTTCAATTCCTGCTCTTCCGCAAAGAACTTTATAAAAGTATCTCTCAAGTGCACCTCTATATCGTTTAGCAGCTGTCTCTTTTTTTATTGGTTCAGGAAAATATGTCTTTCCATCAAATTCAATTTCAACGCCTTTTAAACGATCCTTGAAATAAGAATCGATTAAACTGTTCAATTGATTACTAAAGTAAATCGTATAATCTACACCTTCTAAATATGACTTATTTTTCCTGGATATAATTTCCTCAATATTATTCACAATCCATTCTTTGTTCCAATGTCTCATGTTAAGCTGAGCAAATTTCATTTCTTCATCGGATAATTTTCTTTTTAATGTTTGGGCCAGGTTCTTAGAATTAATGTTTAATTCACTAGCGATTTCTGTAAGATTAAATGCGTACCTTGAAGAAATTTCTTTTAAATCATCTTCAAAGAAGAGGTATTTTTGCTGAACCTTGTGGGGTAAAAAATCTTCATAAGCGACAATATATGAAGTTTCTTTAATAATAGTCCCCAAGTAATTTTGTTCAAGGGTACCTGGATCGCATTTTATGATTTTTGCCGCATCAACGATTCCAAGTAATTTTCTGCCTGTTTCTTGTTCAATTTGCTCGGGGCTTGGTAAATCCTCAATATAGCCTAATTCAATTAACCTTGGGACAACCCGCTTTTTAAAGCTAGCTAAACGGTCTCTCCTTCTGTTTTTGATGTGCATATAATCGGGGTCATCTGTCGAAGGAAGTGGAAGGTCTTTGTTTATTCCTTCATATCCCATCTTATTGAACAATTCAACCAATTCTTCGACAGTATGAAATCCGAGATCGTTTAGCATTGAGACTAATCTGTGATTAAATCCAACTTTATCAATTTCCATACTTATCACCTCTATATATAGTATGTTCAGACACAAGGGACATTATTCATACTTTTTTGTCGATATAAACTTCGAAATATCAACATAAAAGTATGTTTTATGTCCGATATGTCCGTTTATATAAATGTCTTGTTATATCTATACATAACAAAAAAACATCCATCTTTTACCACGAATTTTTTCTTAGAGATTTGGAAAAATAAATAATGAAATGAGGGGATTTAGTGAATGTTTTTATAAGCACTTATAGTGATATTTAATCCTAATCCTACCTTACGAAGTGTTTCCCGTAGGTCTTCAAAATTCTTTTTATCCTCTTCTGTCAAATCAACAAAGCTATATAATTCATCATTTGGATATTGGCTTAATTTATAATACAAATGCTCCAAAGTTTTTTTATCCCTTTTAGAAAGTGTTCCTAATTGTTCCCCAGTAGTCATGCCGAGCCAAATCCCATTTAATACATCTCCTAATTCAGCTGTCACCAAATTCGGTTCTGACCAATTATTATTAATCTGATGTGCAATCAAACCTTCCAATTCCACTAAATTATGCTGAACCTCTGTGACAAGAACTTGTTCTTTAACAAAATTCATCTTAATAATTCCCCAAGCTACAATTGCGATAAATAATATGTTTAAACCTATTGAAATACAAAACAGCACTTTTTTCTTTTTGCTCAATTTTCTCTCCCCCCTCCTTCTAAGATTTTACTATAAAAATCCACCCCTCTATTGAACTGTCCTGCACCTTTACTTCAATAAGAAAGAGCTATTCTCCTTATTGAAGAATAGCTCCCGATTATTGAATATCGCTATTAAACTAACGCACCTGTTAGTGAAAAAGATGCGTTCAATCCATCTGGTAAAAATCCTTCAATTTCAACCATGTTTCATACCAAAATGTTTTTTGTTTTAATGGTTTTTCTATTTCTATTTCCTCTCCATTTTTTATTAGATACACGGTATTATCGTTAGCTTTTATCTTATCTCCAAAATTAAAAACAATGTTAAAACAGTCCTTTTTATATTGGTTTTCTCTTTCATCCGACCATTCTGCTTTTGCGATTGAGAATCTACTTTTCAAGTTAAATCAGTCCTCTTTGTTACTCGTGATTTCTTACAATATTTTCACTGTTATACATAGAAAAATCAAGTTTTGTTATTGAACTAACCTGCTCCTTTAGTTTAATAACTTCAACAAAAAAGTGCCTTAATCCTTCTGGGATAAAAGCACCCTTTACTTTAAGTGTATTTCTTCACAAACTTAATGGCTTGTAATAAAAAATGATATTTCTAAATCTCTTTTCATAACAGGAATGTTGCTTCATTACAATCATTAAAAAGAAGCTGTAATCACAGCTTCTCAAAGAACGAGGAATAGTTTTGTATCCTATGCTATATGTGATAAAATATATGAATCATATTTTAGGAGGAGTTATTTATGAAGTGCAATAAATATAATTGGGTACATTTAAAGAGGGAGAACGTATCAATAACCCTATAAACTACGTAGACCCTCATTATTGGAGGGTAAAATGTGAATATATCTCATTCACAGTCAAATTTGCGCCATAATCAAATTTTATTATGGCTCTGTGTTCTTTCTTTTTTCAGCGTTTTAAATGAAATGGTTTTGAATGTTTCATTACCTGATATCGCCAGTTATTTTGATAAGGAACCAGCAAGTATAAATTGGATAAACACAGCGTTCATATTAACTTTTTCCATAGGAACAGCTGTATATGGTAAGCTATCGGACCAGCTAGGCATCAAAAAGCTACTCCTATTTGGGATTATAGTGAACTGCATCGGATCAGTTATCGGGTTTGTTGGACATTCTTTCTTTCCCGTACTTATTTTGGCTCGGTTTATTCAGGGTGCGGGTGCAGCTGCATTTCCAGCACTTGTAATGGTTGTTGTCGCGCGCTATATTCCAAAAGAAAATAGGGGTAAAGCATTTGGCCTTATTGGGTCCATTGTAGCAATGGGAGAAGGTGTGGGACCATCTATTGGCGGAGTGATTGCCGAATATATCCATTGGTCTTATTTATTGCTTTTGCCAGTTGTGACGATTATCACTGTTCCATTCCTTGCAAAATTATTAAAACAGGAAGATGTAATAAAAGGCTCTTTTGATACTGTAGGAATAATATTCATGTCTGTAGGTATTGTATTTTTTATGATGTTTACGACATCTTATATAATTTTCTTCCTAATCGTTAGCATAATATTTTTTATGATGTTTGTTAAACATATTAGGAAAGTATCTAATCCTTTTGTTGATCCTGCGCTAGGAAGAAATGTCTCATTTATGATTGGAATCATTTGTGGAGGACTTATATTTGGAACTGTAGCAGGATTTATTTCTATGGTCCCTTATATGATGAAAGATGTGTATCAATTAAGTACTGTCGCAATTGGAAATGGGATTATTTTTCCTGGGGCAATGAGTGTTATTATTTTCGGTTATATTGGTGGATTGCTTGTTGATAAGAAAGGTTCTTTATTTGTGTTAACAATTGGAGTTGCATTTCTTTCTATCAGCTTTTTAGTAGCTGCCCTTTTTATAGAGACAACACCATGGCTCATGACAATTATATTAATTTTTGTTTTTGGGGGGCTTTCTTTTACGAAAACAGTTATATCCACAATTGTTTCAAGTAGTTTGGAACAAAAGGAAGCTGGTGCTGGAATGAGTTTGCTTAATTTCACAAGCTTTTTATCAGAAGGAATGGGTATTGCAATTGTAGGTGGGTTATTATCGATACGTTTGCTAGATCGAAAATTACTACTTATAAACGCTGATCCATCCACTCATTTGTACAGTAATATGCTACTTCTTTTTGCGGGAATCATCGTCATTAGCTGGCTGGTTACTATGAATATATATAAACACTCAAGAAAAAATATATAAAAGAGTCAAAGAATCCATTTTGAATAATTGTTTTTCAAAATGGATTCTTCTTTAGAAAATGAATCCAATGTTAAATTCTTTAAATTGTTATACATAGCAAATTTTCCTTCTTCAACTATTCTGCTCCTTTAGCTGCATAGCAATAGCCACTCTTTTTTTATAAATTTTCTATCAAAAGTGAAAATCCTTCTTCCACTAACCTGCGCCATTAGTTTAAGTATATTTCTTCACAATCTTTACAATGAAAGTAACATTAATATCCAACAAAAAATCATCTCACCTCTAGAAATTTATAGAGATGAGATGATTATAATCAAACTTTATTATAAATAATCAATCTTTTTTATAAAGCTACAGAAGCGTTGCCTCTTGCCATGAATCCTTATTTACATCACCTGGTATAAAAAAAATATTTTTGCTTGTTAAGGGAAAAGAATTTCGGTATTTGAACAATTGCGGGAATAGCTGCCCTTTTTGTTTGATTTTTGTTTTAACTTTTCCATTATCCTCTTTCCAACCTAATCAGTTATTATTTAGATTGACTCTTTTTCGTTTAGCAAATAATTTGTTAAAGTATATGTTTTTTCATATACAGATTCAAGTTGTTTTTTTAACTTGTCATCATCCTGTTTACTAATAAGCTGTTTTAATTTTCCTAGTAATTCGTTTTTTTCTTTTTTAGGGTTGTATAAGTTTATACCCCGTTTGAAAAGTTCTTTGTTCTCGATTAATTCCTTTAAGTTTCCCTTTGAATGACAATTGATGCAATGCCAATAGGATGTAGCAACATCCATGTTGGCTTCTTTATTACACTGAAAACAACTAAAAATCAAATCATGTTTATGAAAAACATAATCAATCTCATTTTCTTTGAAAAAAGAAAGCACTATTAATTTGAGACTGTTCTTTCTCAATTTGCCAACTCCCTGATTGAAGAAGGTCGTATTAATGATTTTCTCAAAAATTCTTTGAAGTCAGAACCGTATACTACATATTTCCTTCCGAAACAAAGAGATCTAATTTTTCCTTGCTCACAATACCTTCTTACTTGCCTTACAGATAAGCCCATATAATTTGCCAAATCTTCAGGAGTTAAAATACAGCCATCTTCAATTTCTTCTAATGTTTTTGGTAATTTAGGGGTCAGACCAAACCTATCTTCTTTAACTAATTCTTCCATGTATTTTTCTCCTTTCTTGACCGTAATGTCATCATATATATAATATGACCCCTGATTGGAAAACATATACAATATAGGATGATTTTTATTGAAGGTTATTAGATGATAATTTAGACAACTCTTCTACATAAACAAAAATTATATTAATGACAATACAGGCTTGTCCTTTACAACAAGAAACTTAGATTTACCCTTTCTAATCAGTTCAAAGGATGCATTAATAACATAGGATATATTAATGTGGTTTTGACATTGCTTCATATTCATATTGTCTTGACGATATGCGCAACCAACCTCAAATTGTGTTCAATCAGCTTGTTGCGGGCATGTGAATCACCAGCAGCCATTAACTTCAAATATTTTTTTTCATCAGCAGATGATAACGGTTGAGGAAATGCATTATTCTTTACATAAGAAACAAGAAAGACAATCTCCTTAACTAAAAACCCGAGTGCTGTTAAAATCCCAGACATTTTTCCACCCCCGCTTTTTCGGCCTTTTGCCTATACATAATTCCTATGTAACAAGGGAGTTGTTTTTGTCTGTCCACCTACATATTTTCTATGGGGAATTATTTCCAAGCACTTTTTTAATGGACAACGCTTAGTTTCTTTCGCTAAAATAAAATAAGTATACTTTGAGGTGGGAAGAAACTAAATGAATCGTGTCGTTTTAGCTCTTGTTTTTGTCATTGTCTTATTAGCAAGCCTTGCAGAAATCATCTTTGAAGGCTTTTCATTAAAAACGATCCTGTTATTAGCTGCAACTATTATTATCGTTGCTTTTTTATGGAAAATGCCAGAAAAAAAGGATTAACCGTAGTTCGGTTCAGAGGTATAAAAAGGAAGCAGCAAATTAATGAGCATATATTTCCAATTGTATATAAGGATTACTTAATTCTAGCGAAAATAGATAGAGGTAAGTTTTAACCCGCTATTGGTCACTGGTCAAATGAGGTCATCCATTCATTCTTGGACAGAGATGGAAAGATGCTGAATCCCTCGTTTAGTATCGGTGAGCACCCGAACGGAGAAATAGACGGAAAAATTCCGCTTATTTTGAAATTATTAATAAGAATAGCCCAAATAAGGATTAAGTCCATATAATTGTGTAAAAAGAGAATGAGCCATATCAATTTCTGGTTACAATGTTTTCAGCGACGAAAATTGTAAAGGAGAAATTGAG
>NZ_JAGIKZ010000012.1 GCF_017874625.1 Cytobacillus eiseniae
TCAAACTCTCCAATAAAGAGTTGATTAGCTCTAAAATAAAAAATAAGTTTAAACGTTGACGTTTTTTGTTCGTTCAGTTTTCAAAGAGCAATTTTTTAATTTTCCACGTTACTCAGAAGCAACTTTATTAATATATCACACATCCTCGTTTTAAGTCAACACTTTTTTAAAAATGTTTTTTTAAAATTTGTGTTGTTTGAAGAGGACGTTAATTAATATAACACGCAGAAAATACTTTTGCAATATAATTTTTGTTTTTTCTTCATATTTTTCTTCTCGATAATTAAAACAAGGATATATCCCCCTTCTTACTCACTATATGTATATATAAATACGAGAAAACAAACTCATACAGCTATCAACTCAAGATAAAAGTTTTACAAAGGATACGATCCATTGTCTATCAATATGATATATCAAATCATAAATCAAAAATAGAATTGTATATTTCACACATCTTCTTCATCTAAAAGTATTTCCTTAACGATTAAGAGTCTTTATTACGATCAAAACTACTGAGATGCAGATTATTGTAGTTTCATCCCTTTTATGAATTTAAGGCATTATAAAAAAACAAACTCGCCCCTATTGGCGAGTTTATTTAAATACATTCGAAAGATTTTGTGTAGCGATATTCGTTTCTTGAATTAAGTTAGCTAGTTGCTCTTTATTATTCGTTTGTGATTGAACAGTTGCTGAAATTTCTTCAAGAGAGGCAGATGCCTCTTCTAATATAGAAGCAAATTCATTTACTGCTATTTCAATAGCACCTGATTCTTGGTCAATATTTTTGGCAACGTCTCCAAAGGTTTGAATTTCCTGTTGAAGTTGTTGAATCGATATTTGAATCGATTCAAATATCGATTCATTCTTCTCTGTCCCATGAATATTTTCTTCCATTTTACTAGATACGATATTCATTTGATTCTGAGTTTCTCGATTATTAGAATGAACTTGATTTAAGGTTGTCGAAATTTGAACAGCTGTTTTATCTGAGGTTTCAGCAAGCTTACGAATTTCTTCAGCTACAACAGAAAAGCCTTTTCCTGCTTCCCCTGCTCTTGCTGCTTCGATTGATGCATTTAAAGCAAGCAAATTCGTTTGTGCAGTGATTCCTTGGATTGATTGAATAGCACTTAAGGATGACTCAATGTTTTCACTTAATTGGTTCATATCCTTCTCCATCAATTCAATAAAATGCTTGAATTCCTGCATTTGATTATTCATTATTTTGGATTGTGAGCGACCTTCTACTATTTGAACGGTCATTTGATTAGTTGATTCATTAATTTGAAGCACCCGTCCATTCATTGCTTCTACTTGTTTAGCCGTACTTTCAATCGCATGGACAATATTACTGATCGCATTTCCTTGTGATTGTGTGCCTGAAGCTATTTCTTGAAGTGCCACATTCAATTCTACAGTCGCCAGCTTTTCCGATTCTGATTGTTCTTCTACCATCTGCATATTGCTAGCAATTATATGAGAGTTTTCCTCTAAAATGGTGCGCTGTTCTGCTTCACGAGCCAATTTCTCTTCTGCCGAGGCCTGCATTTTTCCAAGATCAGATTCAAGCTTTCCCATAATTCTTTGTTGAAAAAATAAAACAATAACAGCTAGAGAAAATAATAACGAATACGTCGGTAAATCCGATGAATAAACTTCACCATTAAAAGTAAACGCAAAGATCAATAATCCTGCACCAAAAAGAGTCCCCATTAGATAAAGAGCTATATTCATATAAAGTGCCGAACATACTAATAAAAAATATATGAGTGATAGATTATTCTCAGCAGGGCTAATTATCATAATCAATCCTAGAATAATCGTTAAACCGACTATCGCCAAATAAGAAATTTGTTTCGTTAATCGTTTTGTTAGATGTAAAAATGCAATAACAGAACATAGAGCAGCTCCACTTATAAGGATTGTTAAAATTAGTCGAAGCGGCTGCCCTAAACTCGCTTCTACGACTACACCTAGAATCACTGAAATAATTAACATAATCAGTGTAATTCTATTTTTCTTTCTTAATGTCTCTAATTGCAATTCTTCAATTGACATCTTCATTCTCCTTCTATAATTTTCCACATTCATTTTACTAGAAAAGTTTTCTTTTGTATATAGTTGTAGATATCAAAGAAACTTGGGCAGAGGTTAAAGATTGAATTAGGAGAAAAAGTGTAGAGTAAATATTTATAGGCAGAAATACTAGCTGGAGGCTTCACAAACTAAAGAAGCGATTGTTTTTTCACATCTACATCTTTGTCCATCAGGATGATCGTTGTTGTTCATCTAATACTATTAATATAGAACACTACTGCTACATATTCAGTAGTCCCCCTCTTAGCTTTCTATAAAAATATCCCTTGTATACAAAATAAAACGGAGACTGCATCGACGCAAATCTCCGTTTAGCTATTATTTTAGGAAAATGAAATATAGAATAAATATGACAAATAGTCCATACATAATTGGGTGAATCTCTTTTGCACGCCCTTTAACAATCATTGTAATTGGGTAGAAAATAAATCCAACCGCAATACCTGTAGCAATGCTATATGTTAAAGGCATGATAATGATTGTTAAAAAGGCTGGAACAGCGATTTCAAATTTCGTCCAATCAATTTTACCTAAAGATGCAACCATCAGTACACCTACAATAATTAGTGCAGGAGCCGTCACTGCAGAAGTGATCACTTCTAATAACGGAAAGAAAAATAACGCAAGTAAGAATAGGCACGCTGTAACAATAGAAGCAAAACCAGTTCTTGCTCCAGCTGCTACTCCTGAAGTTGATTCAACATAAGACGTAGTTGTAGACGTTCCGAAAATCGCCCCAACAACTGTTGCAATCGAATCCGCTAGCAACGCCTTTCCTGCTCGAGGTAATTTATTGTCTTTCATTAAACCTGCTTGGTTAGCAACTCCAACTAATGTACCTGCCGTATCAAAGAAATCAACAAACAAGAAGGTTAACACGACAACAAGCATGTTTGTCGTAAAGAAAGCCGGATCACCAAAGGCTTCAAAAGCAGCTCCAAAAGTTGGTGCGACACTTGGAATTGAATCTACTACTCTATCAGGTACAGAGATTAGTCCAAAGATCATCCCAATAATCGACGTAATGACCATCCCAATAAAGATTCCGCCTTTAATTCCTTTTGTCATTAAGATAACAGTAATAAAAATTCCAAATATAGCTAACAGGACATTGCCATCTGTAAAATCACCTAAACCTACTAATACTGCATCATCATTTACAATTAATCCAGCACTTTGTGCACCAACAAATGTAATAAATAAACCAATCCCAGCACTAACTGCAAATTTTAATTCCGCTGGGATCGAGTTAATAATAATTTCTCGCAAACCAGAAATTGATAATATGATAAATACGACACCAGAAATTAAAACTCCGCCTAAAGCATGCTGCCAAGGAATCCCCATCGTTAATACAACCGTATATGCAAAGAATGCATTGAGTCCCATACCTGGTGCAAGCGCGACAGGATACTTCGCTAAGACACCCATTAATAATGAACCGATAGCAGCCGCTACAGCTGTTGCAACAAAAACAGCTCCATAATCCATCCTCATCGAATCAGGTAAATCTGGTATATCCATTAAAGATAATGTCATAGGGTTAACGATTAAGATATAAGCCATTGCTAAAAATGTCGTCAGACCCCCGATTGTTTCTCTTCGATAGTTTGTTCCGAGTTCTTCAAACTGGAAGTACTTCTTCACTCTTTTTTCCCCCTAAATCGTTCTATTATTTTTCAAGAGCTATAAGGATTTTCAAAATCCACATGTAGGAGATTCCGTCTTCCTTATCTAAAAAAATGCACTAAAAAACGCTCCAGTTTATGATACCGAAGCGTTGACAACAGGGTTCGTGTAAGTAAAAAGGGAACAAACTATCCTTTAAATTTAACACTTACCTCGTAGTCAAGCTATTTACGGTAGCTCGGTAGAAACTTATGGGCCATATCCCCAAGATTATACGACGTAATACGACAATATTTAATTCATCTTTATTTTATCAACAACTAGGT
Source organism: Cytobacillus eiseniae (assembly GCF_017874625.1). GTDB lineage: Bacteria > Bacillota > Bacilli > Bacillales > Cytobacillaceae > Cytobacillus > Cytobacillus eiseniae. Next base: position 4,059 of record NZ_JAGIKZ010000012.1, read on the forward strand.
GATTCGTCAATAAAAAAAGCGAACATTTAATGATATTTTATTAATAATGTTCGTTTTTTTATTCATTTTTATCGATCAATCGTAATTGTCATTCCAGCAATAAGGGGAAAGTACAGACCTTATTGCTAGAATATATATGCTTATTAGAACTAATCAAGCTGCTTTCGCTTTTCTTTGTCTAGCAGCTGCGCCTATCGCCTATCAAACTTCAGGTCATCTCCCTACGATAAGTCAGCATCGGTTCGCTGTCGCAAACCATGTTTCCTTTATCTCAGTCGATGCCCTTCCAGTTTGTACGGCGATGATCAAGGCGCTTTCGCTTTTTTTTATTCCCACTCAATCGTTGCAGGCGGCTTAGAAGTAATGTCATACAGCACGCTCACCAACCATTGATATATAAAAGTTTTACTTGATTTATTAAAATAGAAAAATCCGTTCAATTCATGTAATTCTTGTCCTCAATAGTAGCAGGTGAAGCACTATTTTACAACACTATTATGTTGAATAATGGATATGTCGGTTCGATTATCTTATCAGGGTGTTGATATGCTAGTGGTGTACGTAATTCTAGTGTGTACAACACTAAAATATCGGTTAATACCGCCCCTATACTCTTAAATTGTTAGTAATTTTTCTGAAAGCTTAATACTAAGACCTTCTACTCTTCTATAAGCAAGCTCTCCCATTGCTAAATCGTAATTTAAACCTTTTTTTAGCTCTGCTTCAATATGTACTGTATTTCTATATTCGTAAAGCTTTATTAAATCATGCTTTAAATTCTCATCTATTAATTCTAATTTAAAACATGCTTCTACTTTTTGATCATACCTAATTTTCGTTTTGTCAATTGACTCTATAACCTCATAATACGGAATAATTCCCTTTTCATCATGTATTAATTCTTTTTCTAACTTATCTCTTTTGTTTTGAGGTATAGAAATTTTTTTGTGTCGCTTTTGATACAGTAAATCATTTACTATTTGTGTATCTTTTTTCTTCTCAAATAGAATATAATTTAATACTGCTTCTTGAATAGAAACATACATTATTACTTGAGTTTTTAATTTGCGCCAATAATAGTTCATCTGTAGCTTGAAGTCCTTCAAACATTTTATAAATTACTCTTGCGTTAATGAATTCAGTTTTCAATCTTTCTCTTAAATTACTATCCTCAATAAAAGGATAAAAGTTTATATTATACCAACTTTCTGAAGGTAAATGACCATACACGTAATCTCTAATTGTCTCCTGTAATTCCATTTCAAATGGCATTATTCATCATCTCCATCATATTTTTTATTGTAAAAGAATGATTTTACTTCTTACGATTTCCTTGATGTGTTTTATTATTAGTATTTCCAAAACTTCTTATTTTTTCAGCACAAAGTTCTGTTAATGGCTCACCTATAGCTTTTTTATAATTAAAACCTAATAATTGCATAGTTCTTAATGTATCCAAGCTAATTAGTTGAACTACTGACTCCATAGCAATGTCATTTTGTGGTGATTGAACTCCAAGGCCACCTAAAATTTTGATTGCACTTCTAATTGTATTTTGAAGATACTCTAAATTTTCAGCACTAATTTCTACCCCCTCATACAATTCTTTATAGCTTCTAGCTATCCTTTCTAACTCACTTTTATCTTCTAATAAGCCATTAATTAATTCCTCATACCCACGTATAATTATATCTTTATCTCTTCCACCTTTTAACTGCCTCATTTTGTCTGCAATAAATGTAGCAGTATTTTTTGTAGCTGATCTCGTTAAATCATTATCTAATGTATTTATTAACTCTTGCGCTGATTCAATTACATTCTCCATTTTCTCACCTCTATATTTGTTAAGATGTAACAATTGTATATATTTTACAATAAAGAAAATAAAAAGAACATACCAATATCGATATGCCCTCATACTATATACACTAAAAGAACGAAATGCTCTTAAGGCTATTCTCGATGCTCTCCTCAGTGATTCCGATATAGCGTAATGTGATTTTCTGCGAACTGTGATTAAAGATTTCCATGAGTGTTGCTACATCTTTAGTCGCTTGATAATAAGTATATCCAAACGTCTTACTCATTGTGTGTGTACCAATAGAATTATTTCCAACCATATCTCCTGCTTTAGCAATAATACGGTATGCTTGCGTAGTCGTGATATGACAGTCACCCTTACGACTAGGGAACAGATAAATTATATCTGTTGGTAATGTTTCAATGTAATCAGCAATATCAGCCATCAAGCTATTAAGATACACTGTACGCTCTTTCCTCGTCTTTCCCTCACGAATCTTAAATGAGCTTTTACCTTTTACCTGTTCAACTTTTAGAGCAACTATATCACCACAGCGTAATCCTGTTGAAACTCCTAATTTAAATAGTAATTGGTCACGTTTACCATTTTGCTTACTCATCCCCAATGCTTCTATTAAGTTGTTTACTTCTTTTTTTGTTTTCAAAGGTTGAACGTCAATTAACATTCCCTTTTTCTCATTCATGTTAGCCATTGTTTAACCCCTTTTATATGTATGCTTTTAATATCAAACAAACAATAGCATACATTCATTAAGTGTTCAGCAGTAGAACATAATTATATCAACATTTAACATGTATTTTTTTCTGCAAAAGCATACATTCATTTGAGATAAAATATTTTTCTAATGATTAATATGTAATAATCAAATTCAAATGGTATTATTTGGTTAAACAAAAAAATTGAGGTGTCCATTATGTTTACCACTCATCAACAATTAAAAAAGTATAAATTTGAACCATATAAACCTTGCCCATGCGAAAGTGGGAAAAACTACAAATTTTGTTGCTATACAAAAGGAAAAGAAAAAAATATTGATACAACAAAATATAATTCTAAAAGATTGTACTTTGAATCACATAAGCATTTTAAAGATACCGACTTTAAAATGTGTTTGGGTTTCGACAAAGAAGAATGTGACTACGGTTTTATAGAAGCTCATTCACTTCAAAATAATGGTGTATTAAATCAGATAGCAACAGACAATCATGTATATTATTTAGATATGAATTTCGACGAACGAACTACTTTACCTAAATTAGAATTTAAGCTAAAAGGAAAAAATCAAGCAAGTACATTTTATGGTTTTTGCAAACATCATGATGAGAAGTATTTTTCTAAAATAGAAGATGTAGATTATCAAAATACAGAAGAACAAAATTTTTGGTTTGCATTTAGAGCACACTGTTTTGAAGCGCATCGGAAACATAGATTAAAGAAAAGCTATGCACAACTCTTTAAAAAATACCCCTTTGCTACCCGAGATTTACAAATATTAGGCATGTACAAGAATAACGAGTTAAACCTCAAAGATGTAGATATAGAATATCGTAGATTTAAAAATGTGTATGAAAGTAAAAATTTTGATGCTATAGAGAGTTTCGTAAAAGTTTTACCATTCAAAGTAGGGTTCACTGCTACTACAGCTGTTGCAGTTAATGTTGATTTAAACGGTAATAAAACAATAGACATTTATGATTATGATGAAAAGTTATTTGTTCCTAGCGTTTACATCTCTATTATTCCAAAGGATGATAGCACATTAATAATTGTTTCAAGATTTAAAGAAGATAGTTGCTATGAAGGTTTTATGAAGGCATTAAAAAGTAATACAGATGATAATTTATTATTCAGCTATCTATCGTTTTGCCTTGCTGAATTTAGTGAAAATATATACTTCTCTCCTCAATTAATTGATAGTATTTCTGAAGCAGAGAAAAATATCATCTCGACTGCCTTCATGGGAATTATAAGTCCCACTCCCGAGCTTCGAATGAAAAATATGTTAAGTACCTTTAGGTTAAATCTATTCAACTATACAATTTAATTTTATACGGGCTTACCTAAACTATTGTAAGCCCTTTTTACATAACCTATCGTTCTTTCCTATCGTTCACTCCCTATGAATTGCTACTTATCTATGACAATAATAGATAATAGATTTGTTCTATTAAGCTCATTAATTTTTTAAGCAATAAATAGTCGGCTATTTTTCCTACAATAAGAAAGAACACTTCAACTTAGAATGAAACGATTAATCCATGTCGTATCGTATAAAGTAACATTAATTATTATAATGAGGTAATTTTATCAAAATGGTAATATACTCAAATTCGTATAAACGTCATCTATAACTTTATCAAGTTCTTTTAAACTACCAACAAGTTTAGATACTTCTATGTCATTTCGAATAATAGATTGAATTTCGTGTTCTTTTTTATAAAATTTAGTCGTGTCAACATTAGGGTTTAATTCTATATATTCTTGAACAAGATTTAAAACACGATTTTTAACCTGATTTTCACTTAAATTTATATTTCTAATATCCTTTTTTATGTCGGTAAACATCTTTTCCATGTACTCTTTATACGGTAACTCGGTACTTTCTAAATTTGATACTTGGTAAGTTCCAAAATCCTTTAAATACATACTTTCTTCATTCTTAGACTTTTTAAAGGTTGCTATAATTTTATTTTAAGTTGCTCCTTCATTTCAACAATACCTTATACCTTAAATCCTTTGGATAATTAATATGATGGATAGAAGATATATCAAATAAATAATCCGTAATCAGTATCATCGTCTTTCAATAAAATAAATGCCTTATCAAATGCAAACCTAACACCTAATTCAAACATTACATTAGGGTTTTTAGAACTTACATCAACAATAACAATATCATCTTCATAAATCCGTTGAATTATGTTTTTTTGGATCAAAGTAACATCTTCAGCTTCACTAACCATACTTACCTTACATTTATAATTATCAATATCTAATAATGCCTCTTCAATAATTCTTCTAACTTCAGCCCAATGCCGCAATTGATAACCTTCCGTATTAGATATTGGCATAATTAAACCTACTTTAAGTGTCTGTACTTCACTTGTTGTAACATTTTCATTAGAAATATCTACCAAATTTGTCCCATTCATAAAATGCCCTCAAAAAAGGAGAGTTTTACCAATATCATAATTATTTAAATTTTCTTACATCAAGTAAAAAATACACCACAATATCGTGATGTGTTCATATCGATCATTATTTTTCAGAAAGGTATTTGCTCACTAATATCAAGATAAGCTAACTGCGATAATTCTTCTAGTCCAATTACGGATTTTTCCTCTTCCGTTAATAGCTCTGTATGGAAAGCAATCTCACCAAATGCAGATGTGTATCTTGAAAAATAGTCTGTACACCACAGTGGAAGTACGACTTCAAGAATTTCAATATACTTAGCAAGTATAAAACTTTTGTTTCTATCAAAAAAACTACCATCTATTTGGCTTGAATTTACAAGATAATCTTTCTTTATTCGCTTTAATAAAATATCTGCAAAAACTTGCTTAGCTTCATTTGAGGAAACCTCAAAACACTCTTTATTTAATACTTGAATAACATTCCGTCTATACACCAAGTCTTTGCTTTTCCAAGTAATCTTCCTCAGAAACATCATTATGACCCGTTATATCTGAAATAAAGTATTTAAACGACCAAGATATTCTACCTGTCTTTTCAAGTTCTTTTAAAGAGCTTGTTAAAATATTTCGATTTGTATCTCTAATGTAAGCTCTAATATATTCTGTTATAGAATGAGCATATATCATATTTGCTTCACCAAAGATATTTTCTCGAATGAGCTTTAGTATAACCTTGTACTCAATAGCACCAGGATTAATGAAAGCATATTTTTTTATTAGTTGGGTAGTCGTGACCTCAATGTCTCCATCATCATTGCAATGTGTCTTTTGCAGTTCAAGTATCGCTTTAAAAACTAGCTCATCTAGTAGAGACTTTCCTGCTTCTCTTATAGCCCCATTGTTTTTACGATCATCAATCCGTTCCGCTCGTTCACTTCGCTTTTCTCCTAAAAGAAATCTCCGTTTTTTACCTTTAAGAATTTCTCCTTCTTCATCTGTTTTCAAAGAAACGCTAACATGGATCATTTTTAAATCTCTAATCAATGCTTCAAGAACACTTGAATTATCAATTCTGCCTCTACGTTCATAGCTCTGTAACCTTTTTTCAGCTCCTTCAATACCCTCATAAATACAGTATTGAATGGCTTCTAACGTTGTTAATTCCAATTTCTATTACTCATTTTAGCTTATAGTTTTTGCGAGATGTTTAACTACTAATTAAAACTCTTTATATTAGTAAATGATTTGCTCGCTATTCAACTAGGCACATGAGAGATTCATTAATAATAAAAATCCTCAAACTTTCTGCTGTTAGTGCCTAAACTATTACTAAAGAAGCACATAGGAATTAACATTCTATATGGAACAATCTCTTGGCGTCCTTTTTAAATTCTTCTTCCGAAAACTTCTTCATAATTAAATCCGCTAATTCTGTTTCAGTCATTTCTTCTAATTCGTCTACATCTTCACCCATAATTTTCAAGAAAGTAATAGGAACAATTTTATTTTTAAAACGAATTAATTGTACAAGAGATATTGGATTTAATTCATCATATAGTTTTCCGAGTTCCTCCACTTCTTCTACTGAATACTCCGCATAAGTTTCTTCCATCGCATAAAGTACTTCATCGAGCATACGAAAATTAGTTGATGGTGCTCTTAAATAAATAGTCTTAATATACGATTGTACTAACTCATAAAATTTTCCATTATCAGCCATACCTCTACCAAAACTATCCTCTAAATAGTTTAGAGAATAACGAATTAATTCTGAATTACTTAATTCTTTATCACTAAACAAATTAGCCTTTAAAAATTCCATTTTTTCAAACGTTTTTTCATCTAGTCTAAAACTAATTGTTTTTGTATTATTCTCCATGCTAAACCCCCTACACATTTAAGTAATACAATAAGTAATACGTTTTGTAATACAAATAATAATACAAGAAATACTATACGTCAAATAATAGCGTTTTGCTACATGACTTGAAATTCATATTCCAATATCATTCAACGGACTATGCAAACGACCAATTTCAAGTATGCTATCCTGTTCAAGCCCTCTAAGGTACTTGGTTGTTTCCTGCGTATCAAAATGCCCCAATAACCGACTTAAACTATAAACGTCAATTCCGTTTCTTAGTTGTTTCTGAGCAAAATAATGTCTACAGTCATGCGGTGAACAACGAACTTCCTCACGTACACCTACATTGTCACAATGCTCCTTTAGAATCTTATTGATACGTGAGCGGTGCAATTGCTTGGCGCATTGATCTAGAAAATAGAAGTCCTCTACCTCATGGCTCTCTTTACGCTTGAAACGCTCCTTCTTGGCTTCTTCAAACTTTCGCATATATTTTCTCATGGTCTTACTGATGTACACTAGACGTTGCTTAGAACCTTTACCATGAATCAGAATATGACGCATTGAAATGTCACTAACCTTAATGTCACAAAGCTCACTAACTCGTATGCCCGTGTCAAAGAGCATAATCAGAATCAGTTTGTCACGAATATTTGAGTACGTTTCACCTCTGCACCATTAAACGTTAAAATGACACGCTTTTCTTCCTTTAAACTTTTGATTCTACGCATTGGATTATTCTTTTCTTCAAGGTATTCCTCATCTATTAAGTAATTGAAAAATACTTTGAGCGTAGCGATATTATTGTTTAAAGTGATTGGCTTCTCGCTACCTACTTGTTGACGATATTGCACGTATTTCTTAACATGAATCGGCTCAACAGCTTCAACATCTACTACTTCACATTCGGCTTCCATAAACTCTTGCCAACGTTTCAACCGCCATATACACATCTCAACATACTTTGGTTTGCGACCTATAATTTCTTGATTTAATTTAAAATCGTCAATCAGCTCAATAATTCTAACCATAAAAAAAGACCTCCCATTTTTCATGAATTACATGAATAATGGAAAGTCCTATTTTGACAGTTAATTGTTGCAGGTGAACAAGAAAATGCTCACTCAAACAACCGCTAAACCCTTGATATGACTATGATTATAGATTATTAGGTATTAGGTATTTAGTACTATTCCCACTCAATCGTTGCAGGTGGCTTGCTCGTAATATCATAAACAACTCGATTAATGTGGTTTACTTCATTTACAATTCGTGTGGAGATGACTTCAAGCACATCCCAAGGAATTCTTGCCCAATCAGAAGTCATTCCATCAATGGAAGTAACTGCACGGATGCCAATTGTATAATCATATGTTCTAGCATCTCCCATTACTCCTACACTGCGGATATCTGGAAGCACAGTGAAGTACTGCCATATATCACGATCTAAGCCAGCCTTTTTAATTTCTTCACGCAAGATATAATCTGATTCACGAACAATTTCGAGCTTTTCTTCTGAAATTTCGCCTAATACACGAATCCCTAGGCCTGGTCCTGGGAATGGCTGTCTCCAAACGATTTCATCTGGAATGCCTAATTCTGTACCTAAAGCACGTACTTCATCTTTAAATAAAGTATTTAACGGCTCAATCAGTTTAAACTGCATATCTTCTGGAAGCCCGCCAACATTGTGATGGGATTTAATTGTCTGTGCAGTTGCTGTCCCACTTTCAATAATATCTGTATATAAAGTACCTTGTGCTAAAAATTCAATGCCTTCAAGCTTGGTTGCTTCATCATCAAATACATAAATAAATTCATTTCCGATGATTTTTCTTTTTTGTTCCGGATCAGACACACCTTTAAGCTTGGATAAGAAACGATCTTGTGCATCCACTTTAATGACATTCATATGAAAACCATCTGCAAAGGTCTTCATGACACTATCTGCTTCCCCTTTACGAAGCAAGCCATGATCAACAAAAATACATGTTAATTGATCACCAATTGCTTTGTGAATAAGAACAGCAACGACAGAGGAATCAACTCCACCGCTTAACGCACAGAGAACCTTTTTGTTTCCAACCTTTTGACGGATTTTCTCCATCTCCACTTCAATGAAGTTCCCCATTGACCAGTCACCTTTACAATTACACACACCAAAAACGAAATTCTTCAAAATATCGTTACCGTATACAGAATGAAGCACTTCAGGATGGAATTGCACCGCATATAGGCCTTTTTCCTCATTACTCATCGCTGCAATTGGACATGACGGATTTGTTCCATCAACAACAAATCCTTGTGGTGCTTCAACAACAAGATCCCCATGGCTCATCCAAACAGTCTGCTCTTCAGGAAGATCAGCAAAAAGCTTTGATTGATTTTCAAGTTTCAATAGTGCCTTGCCATACTCACGATGTTTCGCTTTCTCTACTTTGCCTCCGAAATGCATGGTCATTAGCTGCATGCCATAGCATATTCCAAAGATCGGCAATCCTAGTTCAAAAATCTTTTCATCACAATGGAATGCCCCTTCTCCATACACACTATTTGGCCCACCTGAAAAAATAATTCCCTTCGGATTCAATTGCTTAATTTCTTCAGCTGTAATTGTGTGTGGGTGCAGTTCACTATATACCCCAAATTCTCTAATTCTACGTGTAATTAACTGATTGTATTGACTTCCAAAGTCTAAAACAATGATCATTTCTTGATTTTGCCATTCTGTCTTCACCGTCAAACGGTTCACCCCATTATGTTAATAAAATTTAATTGCATTGTTTTTATTATTCTCTTATCCTCATTTAAGCAAACAAAAAAACAGTACTCTCCTCTCCAAATAATGGTGAAGGCAGAATACTGTTCAATAAATAAACACATTTATAGAATTCATCTGCCTTCATAGTCAAATCATTTAAGGTGATTTGGTAGAAACTTTCGAACCATATTATCGAGGATATATGAAGGATATATTCAATTATATTTCTATATCTATTGTAACAACAGGTTATTTTTTTGGTCAAGCGATTGTCTTTTTAATTAAATTTTCCCATAATTCCTTCGTTTCTTCCCAGCTGCCTGCTTTAAGCTCTCCCCTATAAATAAGCTGTTCATAACAGGTGGTTAATCTGCCCATTTCACTTGATGAGAAAAAGCGATCAACATAATCAGCATAGTCTCTAAGTGTCTGTCCTTCCTTCCGATGTAACCCATAGCGCCCTAGCTCTCTTAATAAGAGCAAATACGCCTTTGGAAGATTTTCATCCTTTCTTGTCCATTTAAACCTCCAGGCTAAATAAAAAGGAAGCCAACGTCCACGGAAGTGATAAATAAGGAAGACTAGAAAAGCAATCACAAGAATAATAGAAACAATCCATTTCCAATGATCGGTCAATAAGTCCTTCAATCGATCGAACAGCTTTTCGAAGGAAAAAGCGGAAACTGTTTTGTTTTCATTTTTATCTGCTAATTCTGGCTTTTCTCTTTCAATCTCTTCTTGCTCTATCGCTTCAGGCTGACGATCTTCTGCTAAGTAGGTGTCAAAATTAAATTGAACACTATTAGAGAAGCCTTGTGTTGGTTCGAACGGAACCCAGCCAACACCAGGAAAATAGACTTCTACCCATGAATGCGCATTATTATTTGTGACTTCAAACATACGACTTCCCGTATCCCCTAATCCCTTATATTCGCCTTCTGTATATCCCTTTACCCATCTTGCGGGGATACCAATAGATCTTGCTAATATAACCATTGATGTAGAAAAGTTATCACAATAGCCGCGTTTCGTATCGAATAAAAACTGATCTACATAATCATCATCTGGACCTGGTACAGCTACATCCAGCTGATCATATGAGAAACCAGATTTTCTAAAATATCCTTCAATCTCCCTCGTCTTCTCAAACCAGCTATCTTTGTCTTCCGTAATCTCTATAGCCAAGTCGCGAATTCGCGAAGGCAAATCATCTGGAAGCATCGTATAATGATCAATCAATTCGCGATCTGCGGCAACATTCTCTACTGAACTTGCTTCATTTAGAGCTGTCACACTATAGCTTGGCTTATCAAAAACGAGTGAATATTGTTCAATAGAAACTGGGATATTCCCTTCTATTGAATGGATTTTTTCAGTTGCTGTTTCCTTTTCAAACGTATAAAAAGGAGCAGCAATAATTTGCTTAATTCCTAATGGGTACACAATATGTGCATCGTTCCCCATTGAAAAAACTGTACTTACTTCCTCTTTTATTTCAACCTTAGCATCATTGTTATAGGATTGGATGGGGACAAGCTCCTCATATCCAAATGGCTCTCTCTCATCACGAGAACTAGACGTAACCCATCCCTTTCCTGTATATACATCCTTTGTTTCAACTTTCCAATAATGACGGGAGTTTGCTTCTGCATTGAATATGACCGTGTTATCACCTATAAAGGGGCCACCCAGATTAGAATCATCCAAACCATACCCAATCTTTTGAAGCCCTTTTCCATCGCTTGTGCCACTGTCTTTCCCATATGATTTAATATATGGGACTGGATCTGGCCAAATAGGTTCTGCTTTCGGTGAAGCAAGACCAAACCCAACACTCATTGCGATCATGATGAGTAGTGGATACATCCACTTCTTTATAGGAATAGTCTTAATTTGAATAACTTCTTTTTCTAAAAGACGATAAAACGTGAGCATCCCCAAAACAGTAAAACCAGAGATAACAGTCCGCACAATGGCCAACCCTGCATCATAAGGAGTAAATGTATCTAAAACCGTAATATAAATTAAAGTTAGTAAGAAGAAAAGCAATATTTGTCTGCGCTTAATGAGCCAATACTGAATTAAATAAGTCATCAGCCAAAGTAGGATAAAAAATAATAAACTTCTGAATATGTTGCTTAAACTAGACCAATCTCTTGCAAATAGGATTTGAATATTCTCTATGACATCGTGTACAAACTGGGAAATCCATGAAAGTTGAAAAATGGACTCTTCAAAATATAAAAAATGCAACATCCATACGATATAGGCCATTTTTATACCTATACTCACTAATAAAGAAGTTCCCATAAATGCCAACAAAAAAGAAAGAAGAATAAATAGAAGAAACACACCAATATTCGACGTATCAGTCAGCTGCTCTAGCGGTCTTAACCACTCCCAAAGCATAATATGGACGAATAAATACAGGAAAAATGTAATGAAATCCTTCTGAGCCTTCCGTGAAATCACCTTATAGCCACCTCCGAAAATACAGATAAGAAATGGCCATCATGTACGAAAACAACACGAATTCCTCTTGTTCTCGCAGCTTCCTTCAATGCTAGCTCTTGCTGTGAAATCGTTTCCTTCTCACTTTTGATAAGAAAGAGGGTAATTGCAGCACTATTTGCAGTAAATCGGCCTGCAACTTCAATTAAGCTTCTCGTTAACTGCGAAGTAACGAGCATTAGATTATTACTTTGTGATAAAGATGGATTCTCGACCTTTAACACACGATCCAATGAAACTTCACTGTTATCTTTTATCTTTGCTAAATGATAAAAAAGCTGCTGCTGTTGACTTTCTCCCCCTCTAACCGGAAAGGCCGTTCGTTCAGAGGCGGAGGAGAGAAAACCTACATGCGCTCCCTTTAAGAGAATCGCTTTAATAATCGATGCAGAGAAGGAAACGATCGCTTCAAAACGACGGTCAGGCGCACAATCCATCAAGATATAGACATTATGTGATTGTCTTTGTTCAAAATCCTTCGTCATCATTTCATTTCGCTTTGCTGTCGCTTTCCAATTAATCCACGAAAAACGGTCACCTGGCTGGTATTCTCTAATTCCAATAGCCATTGACGTATCCCTTTGCACACGTTCCCTCGATGCTGTCATTCCCTGATCATATTGATTTTCCATTGTCTTATAGATCAAGTTCTCATAGGACGGGTAGACGAGCATTTTATCCTCAAGCTGAATATAATTTTCCTTTTCGATTAATCCAAGTAAATCACCTGTTCTCAATCGTATCGCTTGAAAAAAATGTTCACCCCTTGGTAATTTTTCTACTTCATACGACCACGTAAATTCCTTTTGAAACCCTGGAAATACAAACGATTTCGAACGATTTCCCTGCTGTGAAAAGAAGAGCTGATTGTTAATACAATCCTCTACTATTAAATAGAATAACGGAAATGCCACTCTCCTCTTAAGCGTAATCGTTACCTTCAATGACTCACCTGCAATAAATTCATTCTTATGAAAAGTCCGCTTTACCTCAAATTGATTCATCGAATAGAATGAAAGGAAAAGGGCATAGAGAGAAAAAGGAAGAAAACTATAAAATAAAAACCAACTAACAAATCCACCTTGAAACATCGCATATGAAAAGGTAATAACAATAAGGAGCAGCAGGACGATTAATTTCCATACCTTTCTAGTGGCAGTAATTAGTCGATTCATCTTACTTCACTAACCTTTGAACAGGTACTGGCACTCGATTCATCACTCGTTCTACTACTTCTTCCGCTCCTATTCCCTCAAATCGCGCTTCAGATTTTAAAATAATACGATGGGCGAAAACTGCCGGAGCCAAATATTGAATATCATCCGGAAGGACATAATCTCTCCCATAAATGAATGCATAGGCTTGTGCCGCCTTCATTAAGGCAATCGATCCCCTTGGACTAACTCCAAGATATACACTCCCATGTGTCCTCGTTCGATTTGATAGTTCTACTATGTAACGTTTGATTGTCTCATCGACATGTACATCCTTACACTTCATCTGTAATTCTCTTAATTCCTCTAAATCAATAACAGGTTCTAGTTCTTCAATCGGGTTTTTCTTCTGAACTCGATTCAATACTTCCATTTCATCGGCCATTTCAGGATAACCCATCTTCATTTTTAATAAAAACCGATCAAGCTGTGCTTCTGGAAGTGGATATGTTCCTTCATATTCGATTGGATTCTGCGTTGCCATTACAAAGAAAGGTTTTCCTAGATGATGGGTGACTCCATCTATTGTGACACTGCTTTCTTCCATTCCTTCTAGCAGGGCAGACTGAGTTTTCGGGGAAGTACGATTAATCTCATCAGCTAAAATTATATTCCCCATAATTGGACCCGGTCTAAATTGAAATTCCATCTCCTTTGGATTATAAATAGACACGCCTGTCACGTCTGATGGTAATAGGTCTGGTGTAAATTGAATTCTCCTAAAGCTTGCGCCGACGGATTTCGCTAACGCACGCACCATCATTGTTTTCCCTACACCTGGTACATCTTCTAATAAAACATGCCCCTCTGCTAACAAGGCGATGACGCTTAATTCGGCTACATTTCTCTTTCCGATCATTACTTTTTCTATATTTTCCAAGACCCTTTTAATCAATGGGTGGATTTGCTCATGTGTCATATAATCCCTCCTGTTTTCTGCCTTTGTAATTTTAGTTCTATCTTTTAATTCGATATTTTTTGTCAAAATCCTGCGATAATAAAAATCCCTGAAAAGGAAAAACCTCTCAGGGATATGATTACTAGTATGATAGCCTCTACTATTTAGATAAACGTTTTTTCAAATTCCATATTCCCTGCATCCAATTTTCTTAAACCTAATGCACCAGCAATGATATAGAGAATGCTTGGCACAAACATAAGAAAAATAGCTACTGGAAAGGATAATACACCCCAAGTAATCATTAATCCTCCATACAATTTATGGTCCATTCGATTAACAAGGCAGCTCATAATCAACGCAGCTAATTGAATAACAAAGAATACAAAAGTGATAATTAAAATAACCGAAGCTGGGCCAGGGTCCTCTGCCAAAAAACCAATAAAACTAAAAAAGAAACCTACTAACGATAATAATATACCTAAAATTCCCCCAACTAGCCCTAATACAAATTCAGCTGTTCTTTTCATATTTTCCTCCAGCCTCTATTTCGAAGATGCTTTTACTTTTTCACTAATGGCTCTACAATAATTTCTACACGACGGTTCTGCTCTCTGCCTTCCTCCGTATCATTTGATGAAATTGACTTAGTTTGCCCGAAGCCCTTCGCTTCTAAATTTACCTTTTCTCCATCCACTGTTTTCTCTAAATAGCTTTGTACTGCTCTTGCTCGCTCTTCTGATAATGTTTGATTATAATCTGTATTTCCTTGGCTATCTGTATGCCCATGTATCCATACATTTGCTCCCTCATACTCATTTAGGTCATGACTTAACTGATCGAGTGTATGAATAACAGATGATTTTAACTCACTTTTGTCAAAGTCGAATAACAGATGGCTCGGTACTTCAATCACAATTTCGTCCTCTTCAACTGAGACAGTGACACTTGAATCGAAATTTCCTGGTGTAAAGGTTCCTGGGATAAATGTGCCTGGCTCAAACGTTCCCGGTGTGAAGGTTCCCGGAGTAAAGGTGCCTGGCTCAAATGTACCCGGGGTAAAAGTACCTGGCTTAAATTGCGAATCCCCATCTTCACTTTCTTCAAGAGTTTCTTTTCCTACCTCCTCTGTATTACTTGATTGCTCCTCCCCAGACAATTCTTGATTTTTCTCGCTGCAGCCTACTAAAAAAAACACAATACAAATGAGTGAAAAAATTACTTGATACGATTTCATATGTAGAAAACCACCTTCTTATGAAATTTTATGCATTCAATTATTCCAATTCTTCAATTTTACATTATTTTTCTGATTATATTTTGAAAAATGGGAAAAATAGGCAAAAGGATTCATAATTAAAGGCTGTTTTCGTAAACATTGTTGCTATTTTACACATAATTGATAAAGGGTGATTTCCACTCCAGATTGCTCCCTTTCCGTGGGATAGTCCGCTTGAGCCTCCTCGGAGCAATCGCTCCTGCTTAGGTCTCAGCTGTCCCACACATCCCGCAGGACATTGAATATGCTTCTTGAATTAACACCGCACGAAGGAAATGCGGATGCATTTTCGAGGAGCCTCACTACCTTCCGCTCCAATCAACCGACTTAATTGGTAAAACATTTGATTCAAAAGCAACAATCTTTTAGAAAAAAGCCTAATTAAATATACGACAAGCATTCTATTTCTTTCATTTCAAAGAGTTGAAATGACTTACACAAGAAAACATTACTAGTAGGAGTTCTAGCAGCAGTAACGACTTCATCGTTTATAATTTTTAGTGCCTTTCAGCCAATCTAAAAAAACCATTCCTCCCTTTATAAGAATGGTTTTATACTTACTATTCTAGTTAGGCATTTTCCAGCTCTTTGTATCATTTAGCCTTTGGGTTGCGTATCAATGAAATCATCTCATCTGCATTTTCCATTTCATCGATAGTTTTCTCTTTACTCACCATTTCCTGTAGATCATACATATCTTTCGCTGTTGGAGAAGAGCTATTTAGCATATAGGAGACATTTTTCTTAAACCATAGATAATCAAATAGGATAGAAGGCTTTTTCCAAACTTCCCTTCCTAAATAGGCAAGGAGTTCTTTTCTATCTACTTCAGTATCTAGTTGAACTTGATTTTGCCGAACTGCAGCCCGAACCATTTTAACAACATAGTTTCTCACTTCTTGTTGGATTGATTCGTTAACCATTTCTGTTTTATTTGCGTGATCAATTAATTCAGTCCCTTTATCCACACACTCAAAAATTAAATCCTGGTCTTTATTGATTTTCCTAGAAGCTTCTATTATATTATCTAGCTTAATTAATCCTTCTTGCGAAATGAATTTGTTGATTTTTCTTTTTATAGAGGTTAACCTTTGCTCCAATTTCCGATAATTCCTTGCCGTTGGTTCCTTTACCCATTTCCCACCTGTTCGAATTAGCGTATTTCCTGCCGTTTGATATACCTTGACAATTAGAATCGCTCTTCTCACTTGTTCGAAAGGTGGCACACCCCCATTCTCTTGAATGAATAAATCATGAAGTGATGGATAGTAATGCACAACATAGTAGTTAATATCTTCATACATTAATTTAGATGGCAAACAATCTAATTTTTCATTTGAATGATTGTATTTTTCTGCTACCTGCTTAATATGATCTGGCAAAACAGAATATGTAAGCATTTTTCACCGCCTTACCATAACAAGAATTGCTTGAAACGAGTTAACTATATTGCTCTAATTGTTTCATATACTCTTCCTCATGAATCACATCAGCTTCCCCATTCCAATTCAAGTATTGCTTCGTCATCGTAAAAATAAATAATGGAAGGAAGAGCATATTGAAAACCATGATTACCCAGTTCGTTATTGCCATTTGACCTGTAAAGACAATCGCTAAAAATGAAAGCGCATAGGTCACAACAAAGTCAACCGCTGCAAATAGCAGGAGAAATCCGCATATAACGAGAAAGTTCTCTTTTCCAAATAAAACAGATTTCTTTATGACCATTTTAAAGGACTCATCCTCGATTACTTTTACAAATGGAATTCCCAGCAAAAAAATAAGTAAAATAATCCCTGGGACGATTAACAATAGAAAGCCAATTGACGTAAAAATCGAGACAGGAATACTAATTAAATACACAAAAAATGCATACTTTACTGTATCAATATAAAGTTTTCCTGTTTTCACTTTCTTCATTTTTATGTCCTGGGCAGCCATACTAATTATTGGAATGAGCATAATGAATACACTCATTAACATAAAGACACTCTGAAAAAAACTCGGCCAAAGCGGAATATTAAAATAATAAAATGGCATTGAGATATAGTTAACGAGAATCGTATAAAGGATCTGAATAGGCAAAAAGATCGTTATGCCAATAAGAAGGACTCGAAGAATATTTCTTTTATATAATCCAAAGGCATCTTTTACAGACGAAAACATATGGTTCCCTCCTATCTTGGGTTACGAAGCTTTTCCCATACTGCTTTTGCATTTTCATGCTGCTCAAGTGGAAGGTCATCCCCAAGCACCATTTTCCCTAGCTCTTCTGCTTCCTTCCTATTTTCTGGTGTATTTTTCATCATATTTTTTTGATAGGGCATTAATTTCAAATATTGTCCGAGGCCAATTGACCAGCGTTTGGATGAAACGTACTTCCACACAATCTCTCGTTCATTCTCCGTTCTTAACTGAATCTCATTCTGTTTGTATGCGGCACGAGTCATCTCAACAATGCATTTTCTCATCTCGATTTGATCTTGCTCTGTGGCAAGCTCCTCTGCATTCGTTCGGTCCCAAATTGCTTTTGCTCTTTTGACAGATTGATCAATTATTGTTTGATTTTCAAGAATCGTATCCGCGGTCATTAGATATGTTTCATAGGCATTAGCTAGGTCTACTGGCAATTTGTCTTTTAAATCATGTAAGATACTTTTCAGTTTCTCATATTTGCCCTTTTTACCTGATTTCACCCATTTATTACCGATATGTATGATTGTCTCGATTGATGTATTGTAGCTATTAAATATAAGCGCTTCTCTTTGCACTTGATGAAAACGAGGAACCCCCCCATCTTCTCTCATAATTAGCTGCTCTGCCGCAGGGGCAAATGCAAAGTAATAGTACAGTTCCCCGTCAATTTGAAATTTCGATGGAAAAACATCTGGTTTTTCACTAGTCTTATAAAATGATTGTAATGATGCTTTAATATGCTCTGGAATATTATCCATTCTAATCATGTATTCAAACCTCCATGAAAGGCCCCTTATCAATAGGGGCCTTTTATACACTTTCTTTTATCCGAACCAGCCTGCTACTTTTTTAAATCCAGATTTAACAGCATCAATGCCGCCTTTAACAGTATCACCAACTACTTTCGCTGCCTTCTTAATTCCGTCACCGACTTTCTTAGCCGCTTTCACAATCGTATCCTTATGCTTAACTACCATTGCGCCAGTCCATAACAGTCCACCAACAACGGCAACACCTGCAGCGACTGGGGCACCAACTCCAGTTGCGGATAAAACAACGGCTCCTGACATTAATGTTTCACCAAGGCTAGCAAAGCCATCCACATTGTTGCCATTAGCAAAGTTCATAATTGTTTCTGCCCCTGATATCCCTGTACTGATCGCTGCCATCCAAGGTGCTGCTTTACCCGCAATACCAGTCCCCATATCAAAGGATTTTGTTGCATTTGATATAAAAGAACCAGCATTTGAAGCTGCACCACTAAAGCTTCCTCCAGTAGTTGCTGCACTCCAAGCATTTTTAATATCTGTCCAGGAATTAAAAAATTCACCTAAATGCTTTGCATGATCAACACCTGACCAGACATCTAACCCTAGATTGCCAATACCACTTAAAAGTGAATCATCTTTAAACATATCGCCTAATTGATTCTTTACAATACTTTGAGACAAATTAGAATGGAAATCCTGTCCATACTTATCCCAATCAATATCTACTAATGTATGTTTGTCTAGCCCTTCAATTGCTGGAAAAACCAGGCTATCTGTAATAAATTTAATTGTATTATAATTTGGGTCATCTTCAAATGGGAATCTTGGAGATTCGCTATCTTTCGGGTTCCCTTGATCGATCCCATTCGGATCAAAATTCCCAGGGTTTCCATTTGGATGCTCAACATTGCCAGGAAGGTCTATACCAGGTGGATTAAATGGTGATGGATTGTAGTTTCCATCACTTCCCTCCCCAGGGTTAGTTGATGGACCGCCATCTGTGAAATTTCCAGGAGTAGTTGTACCAGGTGTAAATTGACCTTGACTCGTTTCTCCTTGATTAAATTCTCCAGGAGCAAACTGGCCTGGGGTAAATTGTCCAGGGGCAAAGTCACCAGGAGAGAATTCTCCAGGAGCAAACGTACCCGGAGTAAAGGTTCCAGGGGCAAATGTCCCTGGCGTAAAGGTTCCAGGGGTGAAATTCCCTGGAGAAAAGGATCCAGTTGAAAATGTTCCAGAATTAAAGTTCCCCGGTGTAAAGTTCCCAGTTTGAAAATTCCCTGCTGCTAAGGAAACAACAGGCAAGAAACTCATTACAACAATAAAGGCTGCCATAAATCCAGCAGCAATTCTTCTAAGAAATAATTTGCTCCTTTTTCTCATCTAATCCATTTACTCCTTTCCTATTAGAAATGAGGAAGCACCTTGTTTATCGCCTACGCATTTTAAATAGTCTCGACTACTCATTTCTTACCAACCAGACTGCTCAATAAATGAAATAACCGGCCCAATTCCCCTCTGTGGGATATCACTATCACTGCCAAAGGTGATTCCATTATGATTAACAGCCTCGAACTCTGACTTTGCAATGACTTCAATACGATTTTCTCCATGAAGAAAATTCCATTCATAGTCTGTTTCTTTGCCATAATTCTCAGCAATAATATGTTGAACAATAGGAGAAATGGACATTTTAGCGGAATTTAATGCAGCAGTTATTTTACTAGGCAGATCTTCATCATCGGGGATTTCACTTGATAGCACCTGATTCACTGCCTGAATGTAAGCTTCATTACTAGAGATGCCTGGGCTAGACGCATAAATGGCACTTTCCATAGCAAGAACCTTATCTAGTAGCGGCTCGTATTCTATGATTTCATTCCCATCTTCATCTATCCCAATGACAACCTTTTTTTCATGTGTATTCACAACATTGTCGACTTTCTCATATACAATGCCTGTTGCCGCTAAGCTAGCATGCTCTGCTGCGATTGAAGCCTGTTCTTTTTTTGTAAATACCATTGCGACGTTTAGCACGATTATTAGCATGATTCCGACTATTGCAAAGCTAAAAATGGTTAGGATAACCCCACTGCCACGTTCATTCTTTATATATTTCTTCATTTTAATACCCTGCCAGTTGCCGAATGAGTCAGCTGCATAGACGCTACTTTCCGCCATTCTTTCGGAACAAAAACTAGCCCATGCGTTAATTTAACTTCTGCAACAAATTCTTTACTTCCTGGATGTGGTGGAATATCAAAATCATCAAACGTCATAATGTCACTATGGCCAATCGCTGTTTTAGCAGCATCTCTTGCTTCATCTATCCTTTCGGTGATGGCATAAATTTTTGCTGCTTCATTTACTGCGGATTGCGCCTGCATAATTGTCATTCCAGAGGCTACTGCCTGCCAAAGGAGGAGGAAGAAAAAAAGGTAATAAGGCAAAACCATTAAAAACTCTAAAGTAAAGGACCCTTTTTCTTCTCGTATTCTCTCTTTTATCTGGAACATCTGATCGACCCCTTATTACTAGAGTGATACGATTGTAAAAAATGAAAGCGATCACTCTATTCAATATTGCTATCGTATTTTTTATTAATTTCTTCTTTCGCAGTTTCTAGATTTTGATCAGCTATATTTCGCAAATCTAACTCAATCTGCTTACCAAGTTCGATTGCCTTACTGAATCTTTCACTTGATTTGTCAGATAAAAGCTGAAATGCTGCTTTGCTTATATGCCCTTCATCCCTTAGTGCTCTTAATGGCTGAAGAATATTCATATCTTCATTCCCATTCGCCTCGCTCCATTCAATATTGAAGGAAGGGATATTCTTAAGAAATTGATCATTTCTATTCATTTGTACAGTATAGGTTGCATCCTTCTTCCATGCCTGCCACTTTTCCGCAATCATTTTTGCCTTTTGCAGCTCTTGTTTTAATTCCTCTTGATTTCTAGCATTATTGTAAATCCCCTTTGCAGCCTCAGCTACTTCTTTCATCTGCTGCTGTCCCTTTGCATCCAAATCAAAGCCAATGACATTAACAATTGGTTGAATAGCGGATTCCGCTAATTCCTTTGCTTTAGCTACCGGATCACCATTGCACGTCTCAATCCCGTCACTAACTAAATAAACAATATTTGTATTACTTTCACTGTCATATTGAGACAAATCATTTTTGGCCAGTTCAATCGCATTTGCCAAAGGTGTCCAGCCAGCTGGCTTTACCCCATTTAATGCTTGATTAAGTAAGTTCTGATCAAATGATTGCATTTCATAAATTAGCTCATTGCTTTTACAGGAAAGCTCTTTGTCCTTATTTGCTCCTGTTCCTTCATGCCCATAAATACGAAGAGCCATATTCGTCCCCTCAGGCAGTGAAGCAGCAAATTCATTAATCGATTCTTTCGCAATATCCATCATCGTTTTTCCATCAATCACATTTCCCATACTTCCACTTGCATCAAGAATGATTTCAACATTTAGCTGTTCTTTAAATTGATAGCGCTCATCCTCTATTTCAGGACTTCCAAACGCTTCAATATTTACATCATCAAGAGCGTCAGCAGGATTAGGATAATCCTCGTGAAAAAGAGAAAGGGATTTCCGCCAATATAATTCCATTTCTTGCTCTGTTGGCTGATCACCAACCTGAGGCAATTCCTTTAAGATATTTACGATTTCAGTCTGTTCTTCTGAAGACAGATCATCATATCTTTTTCCAGAAAACCTTCCTGGGACAGCGTTTATAAATTCTGCTGCAGTGATCGTTGGCCTAGGTAGCTCTGCAATAAGTTCTTCTATAGTAGCAGTCTCATTTTTTACTACGTCCTCGTCTTCTAGTTGTGTTAACGGATCCTCTTCTTTCGTATCTGGCTGACTATCTGATTCCTTTTTTTCACTACAAGCAGTTAAAAGGAAACAGCTTAGTAGCAGGATCATTATGAACACATGACCTCGTATCTTCATAAAGAACAAACACTCCTCAGAAAAAATGATAGTGGCAATTGAATAGTTCAATTACCACCATTAAGTAAGTACTTCCAATTAATTAAATACTATCTTTTATCTTTGTAATAATTGCAGTAACAATATCAGAAATGCCTGTGCTATCCTTAAATGCTGTACCTAATAATGCAGCAATTGTTACAACTACTGCTCCTACTGCAACCCACTCTAAAGTTTGTGCACCTCTTTCATTTTGAAGAAGGCCTTTATACTTAACAAAATATTTCACACATTGCTTTTTAAGCATCACTCCACACCTCCTTTCAATTTAGAAAAGCGTAAGCGCCTTGGTCACCCCCGACAAGCACAAGACAAGCTGGCTAGAAGGTTGTTCTTTAACCTTCTGGACTGATTGGCTTGTGACCTCGAGGGGGTAGGCGCTGCAGCTAGACATTGAAAAGCGTAAGCGCCTTGGTCATCGCCGTACAAACTGGAAGGGCATCGACTGAGATAAAGGAAACACGGTTTGCGACAGCGAACCGATGTTGACTTATCGTAGGGAGGTGACCTGAAGTTTGATAGGCGATAGGCGCTACAGCTAGACATTAAAAGCGTAAGCCCTTGATCACTTAAACATGTTCAATAAACTATCTTCACCTGTAAACATATTCAAAATGAGTAAGCCTCCGATTAATATCATGACAGTTGGCATTACGATGAAAGATGTAATTAAGGTGATTTTTGGCGATGCCTTTGCGGCTATTTCCTTCACCTTTTCCTTCTTCATCTGCCGCATTTCATTTGCTTGTATCTTAAAAGTTGTTGCTACTGGCACCCCTAGACGAGATCCTTGTATCAAAGACTTAATTAACGATTGAAAAGCAAGATTATCATTTCTTTCTAGCATTCTTCTATATGCCTGCTCTCTAGGTACGCCTAAATCAATTTCCTGATTAAACCGAGAAAACTCTTCACCAACTGGCCCTTGAAAATACGGAACGATGTCTCTTAATGCTTGATCCAATCCTAGGCCTGCTTGAAGAGTCACACTTACCGTATCTAAGAAGTCTGGCAGAACAAATCCAAGCTCATCCTGCCTTCTCTTCGCCTTTCCCTTTAACCAAAAGATCGTTAGAAAATAGCCGGTCAAAGGCAAGATAAGTACCATGAACTGGGACAAAGGAAAACGAATAATGATCATCAAAACACCTAGAATAAAGCCAACAAGCAACATGAATATTTTAAGTCCTTGAAAGCGTTCAACAGTTAAGCTATAAGGATAACTTGCCTGCATGAGCCACCTTTCCACATCGTGGGACTCACTAAAAAAATTGACGCGATTGCCAATTGCAGAAAAATCATCTGCATAATAGAATGTTTTTTCAAGCATTCTTTCTCTGCTTGTTTTCCTTTTCTTAATATCAAATCGATCAACAATCACTTTTTCCTGGATATGCTGTTTCAATTCTTGTTTTTCCAGTAAATAATCGTAAAAGAACTTTAAACTAAGAGCAAATAATGACAAGCTTATGATGACACTAATTAAGATCAATCCATCCATTCAATTACACCCTTATATTGGTCACTTTTTTTACTAAGAAGAAAGATAAAAATGTACCAATTAAAAATAAGACAAGTAGAACGATCCCTATTCCTGAAAATAGAGGATCTAGAAATCCATCTACTACATTATTCATAATTAATAGTAGAAAGATGGGCAGAACAGGGACAATATAAGCGACATATCTTTGTTCAGCTGTCATTGTCTTTATTTCCTGTAATAGCAGTTTTCTTTCCTCAAGTGTTTGACCCATTTCATCCAATACCGCATGCATATTTCCTCCTGCTTGCTTTTGAATTAACAATGAGGCAATAAATAACTGATACTCTCTAGATGGAATTCTTTTTTGTAAATTCCTCAAAGCACGGCTAAAATCAACACCTAGCTGTAATTCACCAGACAGTCTTTGAAATTCTTCCTTCGCCGGCTCATTCAATTCTTGAGCAGCTATGCCAATCCCTTGTGTCAACGTCATTCCAGATCTTGTTGAGTTTGCAAGAATCCGACAAATCTCTGGTAACTGATCATTCATTCTTTCTTGAAATTTGTTCTTTCTAATAAGAAAGAGCACACGCCTGCTAACATCCATTAAAATGACAGAAATAAGGATATTAATAGGAAAACTAATTCCAAAAAAATTATTCAAGAGAAAGGATGTAACGATTGCTCCAAATAATAAAATTCCATAAAACTCTGAGGCCATTAGGTGAATATTTGCCCGCTTTAATTGATAAATGGCCTTCAGCCCAAATTTTGTTTGGTCAAATTTATCACCAAGGATAAGAATGAAGCTTTTCCTTGTTTTTCTATTCCCAAACCATTTGCTTACTTTATTTCGCCACTCCTTCTTTGCTGTGCGAAAACCTAGTAGATTATATACACCCCAGAGACAGAAGAGGACGGCTAGACTATAAAGAATAGATATAGTCACTATTCTTCACCTCTTCCTCAGCCTGGAAAATGGACTCATTAATATCTGCTCCAAAAATCTGTAATCTTTCTAAACAATTAGGTACAATTCCTGTTGGTGCAAAATAGCCTAACACCTTTCCGTCTGAATCAATACCTGTTCGTTTGAATTTAAAGATTTCGTGAATTTCTGCTTCTCCACTCGGCTTTTTAACCACTTCTGAGATGGATACGAGCTTTCTCTGTCCATCTGGAAGGCGGGTCCCTTGGACAATAAGGTCAATTGCACCAACAATGTATTCTCTTATCACTTTCGATGGCAAATCCATTCCTGCCATGATGACCATCCCTTCCACACGCTTTAATGCGTCTAATGGCGAATTCGCATGGACGGTTGTAAGAGAGCCTTCATGTCCTGTATTCATTGCTTGAAGCATGTCAAATGCTTCTGCCCCACGCACCTCACCGACAATAATCCGATCGGGTCTCATACGCAAAGCATTTCGAACCAATTGTCTAATCGTAATTTCACCTGATCCCTCAACGTTTGGAGGTCTCGCCTCCATGCCGACTACATTTGGTCGATCAAGCTTTAATTCTGCAGAGTCTTCAATTGTAATAACCCTTTCCTTGCCAGGGATTGCTCGTGCCAAAGCATTTAATAACGTGGTTTTCCCGCTACCTGTTCCTCCAGAAATAAGAACACTCATTTTCGCAAAGACCGCTGCATCAATAAATGTAGCCATTGATTCATTCAAAGAACCAAAATCAATAAGATCGCTCATTTTATATGGGTCAGCTCTAAATTTCCTTATAGAAATTAAGGTTCCATTTAAGCTGACAGGAGGAATAACAGCGTTCACCCGGCTCCCATCAAGTAATCTGGCATCGACCATTGGTGAACTCTCATCCACTCGTCTGCCTAATGGCGCAACAACCCGATCAATAATATGCCTTACATGTGCTTCATCACGGAATTGCAAGCCTGTTAATTGCAATTGTCCTTTTTTCTCGATGTATACTTCATTGTGACCATTAATAAGAATCTCAGTTATTTCATCATCTTGAAGCAGAGGTTCTAAGGGGCCAAAACCGACTGATTCATCAATTAAGCGAGTTAGCAGGATCTCTTTATCCCGTCGAGAAATGATCACTTTCTCCTCTGTCATAAATTGACTAATTAATCGTTCAATCGCTAACCGCATTTCCCCTTGAGTAAGACTTGTCAACTGTTCAAGATTCGTTTCACGCAAAAGTCTTGCTTTATAATGCTCGATTAATTCTTCTATATAAGGACTATCGTAAGTAGAATAGCTTACTTGTGATTCTTTGCTCGTATCAGGTTTCTTTATTTCTGAACGATTAAATAATGACATAAGTGGTTGGCCTCCTTTCCCATGCCTATTTCAGAATAGATAAGACCCACTTCCGAATATCTTTTGCCATCGGGATGAGTTTCTTTTCTTTAGTAGCTTTTCGAAGCGGTTCACCTTTATTAATAAATGTCTGAACACCCTTTATATCCCTTCTCACTTCAGCTCCAACAGGAGAAGTGATAAAGTTCTTTACATCTGAAGGGGTAAGCTCATTTTCTCTTCCTTTTTGATTCACAACAATTTGTAGCCGTCCCTCTGTGTCCATTCCTAACCTTTTGAATAAATCTTCTACATGTTTAAATACTTGAAAGGAAGGTGTATCAAGATTCATAACATAATAGATTTGATCTGCTTCCTCTAAAGCAACGTATGTATTTGCCGACATTGTTGAAGGCAAATCGACAATAACAAAATCATAGCTTCGTCTACATGCACGCAATAATTTTGTAAAGAAATCTTCATTTAAGCTTTCTGCAATTTCTGCATCTCGAGGACTTAATAGGATTTCCATTTTCGAAAAAGGCTCTTTCTCACTAACATTTCTTATATGATTTTCATTTAATTCATTAATAACGGGCCTTAAGTCGGCTAATGAACGATTACTTTCAATTCCTAAATACATATCTGCCCCGCCAAATTGTAAATTCATATCAATGAATAACACCTGTGCCGTTGATTCTAATTTAAGTGTTTGTGCAAACGTGCTAGATAGAAGGGTTGATCCACTGCCACCTTTTCCACTATAGAAAGAAAAGATTTGTCCCCTTCCTCGTCGTAGGCCCCCTTGAGGAGCGATCAAGCTATTTTCATTCTTCGCATTTTGCTCTTTAGCAATTAGAAGGATTCTTTCTATCCTGTCACTGAACTGGCTCAATTCATCTGGAAGGATAAAGAAATCAGTTGAACCTGCTCTTGATGCATCACGCAGCAACAGAAAATCCTGCTGTTTCGCAATAAAAACAATAATGATATTCGGATACTCACTATGTATGTATTGAACAAGCTCAATTCCCGATTCATCATCTGGGTTAACTAGCAATACTACATCAGGAGAAAGTCGATCAATTTCCTTTTTCACCTCAGAAGGAGCAGCCTGCTGTAAGTTGGGATACATTTGTAATGCCTGCTGCATAATCTGCTCACTTATTTGTTTATCATCACTAACAAGCAGAATACTGCTTTCTGTACCCATATTCTGTACCTCCGACCATTTATATACTTCCGATTACATTTTCTTAAAATAAATTACTACCTATCTAGTATTCTAGTTAATTGTTCTGTTGCTCCGTATTCTCATTCTGCCCTTCTGCTGGAACATCTTGTGCTGGAGGCTGCTCTGCATTAGCTGCTGGATCTGGCGGCGGATTTGTTTTTTCTACTTCGACCTCTTTCTCCGCTTCCTTTTCTACTGGCTTTTCCTCTGTTTGTTCTAATATGTCTTCTTTGCCTACATTTGCCTTTAATACTCTTATGCTATCTGCATAATTTTGCATATGTATTAACTTAGGAGCTTCCTCTTTTGTTACTTCCAATGCGATACCCCTAAATTCATTTTTGCTTTTATCCACGCGGAATACATGGACATCTGTCATAAAGATTTCTGTTTTCGGTTCTCCTTCAAATTGCTGTGAAACTACAATATCAACGCGATCAAGGTCATCAAGTTCCTGATCGAACGATACTCTTTCATTCGCAAAAAGGGCAATTAAACGATGATTAGGGTCTCCAACTTCAGAAAATGGCTTTAGGAGATTCAATGTAACCATATCGCCCGCTGATAAAGGAACAATAGATACTTTATTTGTAATGTCTTTCGGATTTTTCACATGTGCTTCTGTGACAAACTTATTCGGAAGGTCGACAGTTTCCACCATATCTGGCTTAATAATTGTTCTCGAATTGATATCTTCCTTCGCTACATACACAGTTGTTGTTCCGCCTAAATTTGCATTCAATTCATTAACCTTCTGTAAAAACATATATCCGGCAATCAACGCTAGAATTAATGAAATCGAAATAAATATGATTGCTCTTCTTTTTGACTCTAACATCCAGCATCTTCTCTCCTAAATATTTATTTCAGTTTCTTATCCTTTTTTACACTTCACTTTTTACAGATAACTAGTAGGTTTTCCTATATTTAACTAAATCATTTTTATCACGCGTTCACATTTTCGTCAAACTTACGAATGAGAAAGTCGAATCTTGTCTATAATTAAATACCTAGATATATCTTGCATTTGAGATTATTTTCCATGATAATCGCATTACTCTCATACAGGAAATGAGATAGATATTCGTTAATCATTCATTACAAAGATGCACACTTTGTTACATTTATTACATTTTATGGGTCTATTAAACTATTTTTTACCTTTTTTAAAATGGTAGCTTATATCAGTGGAGGGAGTTGATCCTTATTTATCGATCATTCGTATTCTCTAACACTTTACATTAAGGGTCTTACTACCCGTTATTGTGAGGGAAAAGTCAAAAAAAAGAACATGATCGAATGCTCGATCATGTTCTTTTTTATCCATCAGAGAGAAAAATAAGAAAATTATCCTCATATTTATTCATGAAATGAAGCGAGTGATCCTATTTCTCCGCCTCACTATTTTATACAAAGTATATCAAGTAGTAGGATGATAAATTGAGGGAAACTAATCAATTCAGTCTATGTCCTCTGTTCAGATATTCAGCTTACTTCAAACTAAACTCAGTCCCTTCAATAATCTCTGTCGCAGGAATAAAGGTCCATTCCTCAACTGACATATCCGGATTGTTTGATAAAAAGCTTTCCATTAGGTGATAACCCATTTTGTAGTTTGACCAACGTGGCAAACCGTCAGCAACACTTCCATAAAAGAGATTGATGATATCTTCATATTTGTACGAATATTTATTTTCCTTAATATAAGCCCAAACTACTTTACTTGTATCTGGACTGAGAGGTTCGATCCAAAGGGGCGAGTGATCAGGGTATACCGCTTTTGCAAAAGTATCTGCCTTTCCCTCCATAATGACACGATCGATTAAGTGGTGAAGACGAGTTTCATAGTCAGAGAACTCAATATACACCGTATGATGATATTCATGAGC
Source organism: Cytobacillus eiseniae (assembly GCF_017874625.1). Lineage (GTDB taxonomy): Bacteria > Bacillota > Bacilli > Bacillales > Cytobacillaceae > Cytobacillus > Cytobacillus eiseniae. The sequence goes on from NZ_JAGIKZ010000012.1 coordinate 33,411, forward strand.
AACTGTTTCTTTTAGGCTAGCACCTGTAAATACATTTGGATCTATTTGAAGAACGATTAATCCTTCATCAGCAAATCCTGCAACCCCTTGCATATATAATGAGCTTTCATCTGGATTATAGGGTGTTAGAAAAATTTTATAATTACCGCCAGGAAGCATGTCTGAAGAGTCGGTTAAACCCTCTTCTAGGAAACGTATAATGTCTCCATGCTTTTCTACTAATTGACTGATATACTCATTTAACACACTAATACTCCTTGGTGTAGCAAAGTGGTAATTTCCATTAAGTGAATAACTATTTCCATAAATTTCATTACTGACTGGAGTAACAACATGATTTAAGAACGATTCATTTTTACTTATATTGCTGTTCTGTTGCTCCGCAATATAATCTAAGTAGTAGCTGTAAGTAGGAATAATTTCAAATTCTTGATTATTAATGGTTAGCTTTTCAATTGAGACATTTTTAATATTTGTATCCTCTGGGATAGAATGTGCATCATCAGTTGAACAACTAGCGAGTAACATAATAACTATGAATAGTATGATCTTTTTCATTTGCTTCCCCCTAAATATTGAAAAATATTCCATTCTACTAATAGTATATCACTATGTTTGCTATTTTTTGAATTTTCCACAAGTTAAAAAAGACTCTATTCACAAAAAAACTTCTCTATAAAGTAAGAGAAGCTCAGACAAAATCTTGAAAACTAAAAGTAGCTCAAACTCAATTTAGCAAAAAGAGAAGCAATTTACGCAAAACTATGCAGCCTTGAAGATTGAATGACTGTTCTTGCAAAAGAAATACTCTTCTCTTCCATCGACTGATCATCCTCTAGCCAACAATCAACCTTTAATCCCTCTGCAATGATTTCACATCCTTGATTCTTTAAAGAATCCTCCAAAATATCAACCGCTCTTGCAAACTGTGCATAGGTGGAATCCCCAGGTCCAAAAGCGGCAGCCAGTTTCCCTGTTAAATCAGTGTGAATTAATTCCTCATAGAAGCCAATTATTTCATCGGATAGCTCCCCATCTCCCCATGTATGGCTGCCCATAAGGAGACGATCATAAGATTTTAATTCCTCCGCATAAGCTTCTATTGCATCTTTAATAACTACCTTATCCCCTTCCTTCATTAACTCATTGGCAATAGTACGGGCCATTCGCTCTGTCGTACCAGTCATACTCGCGTAAACTATAATTGTATTCATCTTTTCACGCTCCCTTATAAGTGAAGAATTATCTTTTTTCATTATTTTCACGTTACTAATAAAGTATAGGCGTGGATCTTCCTATATAAATTGATCTGTATCAATTTGCATTTAATTTCTAATTAAAAAGCAGCATCCTTGTTATATCAATGAATTCAAACTTTAGTATATAATAGCAATGGGATTTTCTATCTTTGCGATGCTGTATGCAAAAATATTATGTTAGGACTCACATTCCGCTATTTGCTATAATCATTGCACTTTCATGCTTTTATCGGACACACGTTCCGTTATTTATCTAAAACAGTGTCATTTTCACCTCATTTTTAGCAAATAGCGCACTCTGTGTCCGAAACCTCTCCGAATTGGCATGATTTAGAACAATAACGTACCCAGTGTCCACAAACGAAATCGTGTCATGCTAAAATATAAAGAACCGCATGGATTTTCACACTAAATCCATGCGGTTCTTTATAGCTATTGCTTTTTTTGCTGCTACTTTGAATGCTCTATCTGTTTTACCAGAACTACTTTATTAAACACCGCCACTATGTAGTAGAACTTGAAACATAAATGTGTATTAACCAAATCTTCCTGTAATATAATCTTCTGTTCGCTGGTCATTTGGCATTGAAAAAATTTTATCTGTTTGTTCATACTCAATCACTTCTCCATTTAGGAAAAAGGCTGTCTTGTCTGAAATACGTGCAGCCTGCTGCATATTATGTGTAACAATGACAATCGTAAAATCCTTCTTCATTTTCTCGATCAATTCTTCTACCTTTAATGTTGAAATGGGATCCAATGCTGAAGTTGGCTCATCCATAAGAATAATTTCTGGCTTCATAGCGATCGCACGGGCAATACAAATGCGTTGCTGCTGTCCGCCTGATAAGCCTAGTGCAGATGTTTTTAGCCGATCCTTTACTTCATCCCAAATAGCCGCCCCTCGCAAGCTTTCTTCTACAATTTTATCTAATTCCTTTTTATTTTTTAACCCTTGCATCCTTGGCCCATATGCCACATTATCATAAATACTCATTGGGAATAGATTGGCTTTTTGGAATACCATTCCTACTTTCGTTCTCAATTTGATTACATCATTCGTTTGATAGATATTTTCATTGTCGATCACAATGTCACCATTAATTTGGACGCTATCAATCAGATCATTCATGCGATTTAATGTACGTAAAAACGTTGATTTCCCACACCCAGAAGGCCCGATTAAAGCAGTCACTTCTTTTTCCTGAATATCCATTGATACGGAGAAAAGTGCCTGCTTTTCTCCATAAAACAAATTAAGATCCCTTACACTGATAATTGCCTTTTCTTCAGAATCTTGCTTTATAGGTGTTATTTTCCCTGTCCGTGCTTTATTCAATTTAGTCTCTATCGAATTCATGTTAGACACCTCAATTAATAATTTGCTTTATTTAGTTTTTTCGATATAAATGTGGCCAATAGGTTCAACACTAAAATAATAACAATTAATACAATCCCAACAGCAGAAGCAAGTTCAATATCACCTGACTCCTGTGTAACTAAGAAAGAGTGGACAGTTAAAGTTCTTGCTGATGAGAAGATCCCTTCTGGCATCGCTGCTACCGTACCTGCAGTTAAAAAGATTGCAGCTGATTCTCCAACAATCCTTCCGATAGAGAGAATGATTCCGGATAAAATCCCAGGCATCGCACTTGGTAAAATTACCTTATATAACGTTTGTAATTTCGTCGTTCCTAAAGCAAGAGAGCCTTCACGGTAAGTATTAGGAACTGTTTTTAACGATTCTTCTGTCGTTCGAATGATCACTGGCAATACAATAATCGTTAAAGTTAAGGAAGCTGAAATAATGGACATACCTAATTTCAATGTAGTTACAAAGAAAACCGCTCCAAATAATCCATAGATAATTGATGGAATCCCTGTTAAGCTTTCTGTTGCAAAACGAATCATTCTAACTAATCGACCTTGTTTTGCATACTCTTGCAAATATACAGCTGCGAAAATCCCGATCGGAGTAGCAATAATTAGAGAAATGATAATCGTATAAATCGTCGTAATGATCATCGGCCAAATCCCACCATGGCCTGTAGGCGAATAATCGCCAAAAATGAAGTCAAAGTTTATTAGACGATAGCCTTTCATAAAAATATATCCAACAATCGTCACAAGGATGGCAACGGTTAAGAATGCCGCAAACCAAAGGAATCCACGCAATATATTATCTTTTAGCGTTCTCAACTTATTTCTCACCCTTCGCACTAATTTTTGCTAAAACAAAGTTTAATATTAGAATAAATGAGAATAAAACAATCCCTGTTGCAAATAGCATGTTTTGGTGTGAACCAAATGCATAGCCCATCTCTAATGCAATATTCGTTGTTAACGGACGAAGACTATCGGTTAGGCTAGTCGGAATGATTAAACTATTTCCTGCTACTAATATAACCGCCATTGTTTCTCCAATTGCTCTTCCTACTCCTAAAACAATCGCAGCCATTACTCCTGATTTTGCCGCTGGAACAACCACTTTAAATATGGTTTCTATTTGAGAGGCTCCAAGCGCCAATGAACCTTCACGGTAGGTTTTCGGCACTGCGCGAATGGCAGTTTCGGCTACTGTCACAATTGTTGGAAGCATCATAATCGCCAACACAAGTATAACTGCCAATAAGCTTTGCCCTCTCGGTAAGTTTAAAACATTTTGTAAAAATGGAACGATAATCGCCAGTCCAAAAACCCCATAAAGGACAGAAGGAATCCCTGCTAGCAGCTGAACGGCTGGTGAAATGAACTTCGCTACTCTTTTTGGAGCAATTTCCGCTAAAAATATCGCGGTAAACAATCCAACTGGAACTCCAATAATTAAGGCACCGATTGTCGCATACACAGATGCAACAATCATAGGTAAGATTCCAAATTTCTCTTCGCTTGGCACCCAATCGACTCCCGTTAAAAAGTCAATAAAGCTATATCCATCTACAACAAATGGCAGAGAGCCTTTATAAAAAACAAAACCGACGATTAACAATAAACTGATAACCGAAATAAGTGCACAAAATTGGAACAGTTTTGATGATAAACCCTCTAATATGTACTTTTTTTTATTTGCATTTCCCATTTTTTCAGGTAGGGCTGACATTCAGCATTCCTCCAAGCTCGCATTTACAAATGATTATGTCTATTTGATAAAACTGTTATTTTACACGAATAGCCCCAACTTCTTCTACAATATCTTGACCTTCTGGGCTTAAAATATATTCGATGAACTGTTGTCCAGCGGTTGTTAAGTGATCTTCCTTATGCGCAAACAAGAATGGACGGGAAAGGCTATACTTTTGCTGTAATACATTTTCCGCCGTTGCTTTCACTCCACTAATATCGATCGTTGAAATGGAAGAATCAATATATTCAAATGAAATAAATCCAACAGCATGCTTATTCATCGCAACCGTCGTTTTTATATTCCCATTTCCACTTGCAATAATCGCATTTCGAATTAATTCGCCGGAAGAATAACCTACAATCTCTTGAAAGGCTTCACGTGAGCCTGATCCATCCTCACGGGAAACAACGACGATTTCCAAATTTTCTCCACCAAGTTCTTTCCAGTTCGAAACCTCTCCTGTAAAAATTTGCTTCACTTGATCCATCGTCAGATTCTTCACTTTATTTGCAGGGTGAGTGACAACAACAATTCCGTCGTACGCAATGATTGTCTCAACAAGACCGCTTGCTTTTTCTTCTTCTTTCAAATCACGGGATGACATGCCAATCTCTGACACACCACTTGTAGCATTCGTAATTCCAGCTGATGAACCGATCTGATTGATTTCTATCTTCACATCATTTGTATCCATGTATTTGTCAGCAATTTTTTCTGCCAATGGCCCTACTGATGTCGATCCTGAAATCGAAATTCTATTCGTACGATCATTTGATGAATCCGTTTTATTATTACTATTGTTGCATGCTGATAGGGCACTTACTGTGAATAGCACCAATAATCCAATTGCCGTCTTTCTAATAAAAGTCATTACTAAACCCCCAAGATGATCGATTGGTTACTTCTATTCCAAATGTAAAGAATACACTTTGTACGTAAATTCTTAATGAATGTTTTGTAAAAGTTTTGTAAAGTTTGAGGTGAAGTATATTGTTCATTCTTAGCTTTCTAATAAAACATCAAAAACATTACAATTAAATATTTTTCATTCAGAAAAAAGCAAAAAACCACTTCCTTTCTTTTTAGGAAGTGGTCAAGCTGAATATTCTTATTACAGCTCCGTTGATGTTTCAGATGACTTAGGATTTTTCACTGGTGTTAGAAAGGTAATTACAAGTGCAATTATCGCTAATATCATCATGAAGTAGTATGAATCACTGGAAGCAAAAATGGATGCCCATTCCTTTATTCCTTCACTCACACCTTGATTGGCTAAATCACCTGCATAATTTGTAGCTCTTGATGTATATATAGTGACGACAACTGCTGTGCCAATGGCCCCTGCAATTTGACGAACCGTATTATTTACGGCTGTGCCATGTGTAACAAGTTCCTTCGATAACGCATTTAAACCTGCTGTATTCAGTGGCATCGTAATAAAGCTTAAACCGATACGCAAGAAAATCGTACGAATCATTAAAAATGAAAATGTGGTTGTTTCAGTTAAGTCTGTTACGACCCACATGGAAGGAATAACAAAAAGCAAACCAATAATGAATAATGGCTTCGCACCGAATCGGTCGTACATTTTCCCAGTAACAGGAGATAGAATCGCGTTAATAATCGCTCCCGGTAATAATAATAATCCTGCATCAAATGCAGTAAAGCCCCGGCCATCTTGTAAATAAATCGGCAGTAAAATCATATCGGCATATAACATCATCGTTATGATAATGTTAATGAACGATGTCATTGTAAATGTTTTGTTTTGAAATACACGTACATTTAAGAACGGATCACTTGCGCGTAATTGACGTATCGTAAATAATACTAATACTAAAACACCTGCAATAATCGTTGTTAATACAAGCACATCATCCCAGCCGTGACCGCCAGCATTACTGAATCCATATAGTACGAGTCCGAAACCTAATGTTGATTGAATGACGCTTCGTACATCCAATTCTGCCTTCGATCCTTCAGATACGTTAATTAAATATTTGAATGCTAATAGGATAACGATTCCAACGAGTGGAATTAAACCGATAAACAACCAGCGCCATGATGCATATTCAATAACAAAGCCAGATAACGTTGGTGCGATCGCTGGAGCAAAAATCATCGCAAGCCCTATCAGGCCCATGGCACTGCCTCTTTTTTCAGGCGGGTAAATAAACATAACGATACTCATCATGAGTGGCATTATAATCCCAGCACCCGCAGCTTGAATCATACGTCCTATTAATAAAATCGTAAAATTCATTGAAATTGCACAAATAATTGAACCAACTAATAATAATAACATCGAGCTAATAAATAATTGCCGTGTAGAAAAACGCTTCATTAAATATGCCGTAACGGGAATTAATACACCATTAACGAGCATGAATCCTGTTGCTAACCATTGAACGGTTGTCGCACCAACATCAAACACTTCCATGAATTTACTTAAAGCAACATTTAGAAGTGTTTGGTTTAATATCGATAAAAAACCACCAAGGAGCAACACAAATACTAATACTTTCTTATTTATTTGTTGCGCCATAGAAACGTAAGACCTCCCATTTACTTTATCAACACAATGACGATAAAATGAATTGTAACAACATTTTTATGAAGAAACCACCAACATATTTTAATAAACCGTTAACTATACAACATCTCCCTAAAAAATGTCGCAAAAGTGGTTGTTTAATAGATAAAGGAGAAATAAAAAATGTCTATAAAAAAAGAAGATCCACGTGCCATTCGCTCCAAACGTTTATTAAAGGAAGCTGTTAAATCATTATTAATGGAGTCTCAAAGTTTACAAGAACTAACGGTTCAGAAAGTAACGGCTAAGGCCGAATTAAATCGTGCTACATTCTACTTGCATTATTTAGATATGCGAGATTTATTGAGGCATGTAGTATATGATCTTATCGATGATCTAACTGAAAAATTATCCCCATTACTGCAGGAAGAAAGAGTTAATTTAGATGAACAGCTGCTAACCTTTTTGGATTATTTTTATCAACACCGAAGATACTTATCTGTGTTATTTGAGGAAAGAGCATTCCAAATGAAGCTTCATCATTTTATTGTGGATTTCATTCAAGCTAGAAGAGATCTGCGAAAAGTAGCAAGCGAAGATGCTGTTTCAAAAGATATTATTGCCTCCTCCATTCTAGGTATTTTAATGTGGTGGATTCGCGATGGAAAACATTATAGCTCTGAATATATTGCAGGACAAATGTCGATATGGATGACGAAGAGACATTAGATTAGTCAGAATAGCTTTCAAACTTGTTTGGAGAGATCAAGAAAAGAAGCCTGCCTATTGGCAAGCTTCAATCACTTAGTAGCCTCTATTAATCATCATAACGATCATCGTCATCATCAAACTTTTCCATATCTTTTTCTAAGATTTGTCCAGTTCTTGCATCGATTTCATATTCTACTTCATGTGTCGCTGTATGGATTTCAATTTCATATTCGCCATCGTCATAGTCTGCATCTACTACCTTGCCAGGCGTTTCCTTTGTCGCAATGGCAATTGCTTCATTTTTTGTTAGCTTTTTCGTAAGATCGTTTTTCTTGATGGAAATAGGAGCATCTTTGCTTTCATTTTTGTCATCACCTTGATCCACTTTGATGACTTCCCCAGATTTCGCATCAATATCAATGTCAATATCATCATGGCCATTTAGATCCTGAACTTCCACTTCATATTTAAGCTGGCCATTATCATTCTCAAGTTCAACACTTTCAATAATCCCTTTTACTTCATTTAATGCTTTTTCTTCTGCTTTCTTTACCGTCATTAGGTTATTCCCTGACCCTTGAGTGGAATCTGTTAATGCGCCTACTCCAATCGCTCCACCTAATAAAATGAAACCAGCTACTCCGGCAATCAGTACATTTCGTTTTTTCATTTTGCTGTACCTCCTTTTTTAGTATATCTATACTATAGACAACTAAAATGAGGGTTTCTTAATAGCAAAATGAGAAATTGATGAGAAAATAGAAAGATGTCTTTCATTTTTACAAATGCTAATCGTCCCAAACGATTGACATGATCTCACCAGAAACCGCATTAATTTGTATCGTAGCCTCATCCTCATTATCTTCCCGTTCAATATCTACTAAATAATAAGTGATTCCTCCTTGGCTTTCTAGCTCCACATCATCTACTTCTCCATTTAACTCCTTGAGAGCGATCGCTATTGCTTCCTTCTCAGTTAGTAGCTTCGGTTTTTCAGCAGCAGTTGAATCTTTTTTTTCTTGCTTAGATTCTGATTCCCCCGAAGGATCTTTCTCCTTCGGCTTCTCCACTGAAGAGTCGTTAGGGAGAGTAGATGATGAATCATCGTGAGGCTCTTTCTTCACCTTTTCGTTGCTCACAAGGTCTGTTGTTGTCTGTGTCAGCTTGCCAATATCTCCAGAATGGCGGTCAATCTCAATATCATACGTACCAGTTTCCAATTGTATCGTAATCAAATATAAATTTTCGCCTTCCTTTACCTCTACAATCTGACCGCTATAAAGTTCCTTTACCTTACTAGTAGCTTGTTCAGCGGTAAGAGGCTCTGCCGAAGTCATCTTGTTCGATACTTGCCAAACACCAAACATGATTGCCAAAAGGATAACTGCGCCAATCACAAATTTCTTTTTATTCAAACCGCCCACTTTTCTCACTCCATATCATTTTTATAAAATTGTACACGATGAAAATGAGAATTTAATGAGAACTAGGTGCAGGAAAATTAATTTTTACCGTTGTGCCAAGTCCTTCTATGCTATCTAAAGTAATTGTAACACCAAGTACATCTGCAATTTCTTTTGCTAAAGATAATCCTAAACCGAAGCCGCCTGTTTTTCTTGAACGGGCTTTATCCACTCGGTAAAAACGATCGAATACTTTTTCTAAATCAGCAGCCGGGATCCCAATGCCGCGGTCCACTATTTCAACGATGGCTCCTTGGTCATTCCTTGTTATTCTCACAGTAATTATTTCTTCACTATATTTCCTCGCATTGTCCATAAAAATGAAAAACAACTGTTTAAATTTTTGAAGGTCCCCTTTAATAATTATTTCAGCCTCTTGCTTATATTCAATGTCACGATTATAAGCTTTCTGAAAGGAACGTATTGACTCATCGACGATTTGATTTAAATGCAGCTCCTTCACATCGAGCAACCATTTATCTTCATTACGGGCAAGCAGCAACAATTGCTCGGTCAAATCCTTCATTCGAATAGCTTCTGAATGAATGGCCTGAACGGATTCATCAAATAATTCTGGTTGATCTTTCCCTCTTCTTTTTAACAATGAAGCATATGACTCGATTACTGTTAGTGGGGTTTTTAATTCATGAGACGCATTTGAAATAAACTGTCCTTGTTTTTCATAATTCACTTCTAAAAGTTCGATCATATTATTAAACCCTTCACCCATTAGATAAAGTTCGTCTTTTGACTTTTTTGGCAAGGGAATTCGTTTGAATTGGCCACTTCCCTTGATATCCTTCATCGTTGAAATCATGGATGAAATCGGTCTAGTAATAAAGTTACTTAGTAGCCAGGAAGAAATCAAGACGGGGATCATTGCCAAAATCGTACCAATCACAAGAACAATTCGGAGGCGATTTAGCATTTCATCTGTTGAATTCAGATTTTCCGTTACTTGTAATTCCACAACCGCCCCCTCACGAGAAATCATTGGAATGGTTACAAAAGCATACGGAAGATTGTTGTATTCAATAATGCTTTGCACTTCCTTTTGTTGATAAGTAAAGGCTAATTCGTCCCGAAGCATCGTTTGACCCGATGCTGTCACAGTTGCTTCTGCTTTTCCTGTCTCTTGAACAATCCGCAACATCCCATTGATTGGAACATATGCCCGTAAAATATCCTCAAGTGGTACGGAAGCATCGACCGTTTGAATGCCGTTAATTGCTTGTTTCGCTTCTGCAATCGCGCGTTCTAATTCACTATTCATCATCACTCTACTAAAAGAGAGATAAATAGAAAAATTAATTAAAATGAGTAAGCAAATGAATAAAACGGATGTATACAAATTTATTTTATTTCGCAGCTTCATTTTGACTCCTTCAGCACATAGCCGACTCCTCTAACTGTATGAATCAATGGCGAATGAAAGGGCTTATCAATTTTATTACGCAAGTAACGAATATAAACATCAATTACATTTGTGTCGCCATAGTAATCGTATCCCCATACATGATTTAATAATTGTTCTCGTCTTAACACTTGTCGAGAATGGCTCATTAAAAATGCCAGTAAATCAAACTCTCGTGGCGTCAGTTCGATGCTCATTTCACCTCGCAGAACTTCTCTCGTCACTTCATTTAACTTTAAATCACCGACAATAATCCAGTCCTGATTAAATTCCCCTACAACAGACTGCTTATGAACGCGCATGCTAGCACGGATGCGCGCAAGCAGCTCTTCAATTTGAAACGGCTTAGTCATATAATCATTCGCACCAAGATCGAGGCCAGACACTTTATCCTCAACAGAATCTTTAGCTGTCAACATAATTACAATCGTATGTGGATCATTTGAACGAATTCGCCGCAACACTTCAATCCCGCTAATCCCTGGTAACATCACATCAAGTAAAATCAAATCCCAAGATTCCTTTTGATACAACCGAAAACCTTCCAAACCATCCAGAGCCTTTTGGACCTCATACCCTTCATAAGTCAATTCAAGCTCTAAAACACGGGCAATCTTTTCCTCATCTTCAATGATTAAAATTTTTGGCTTATCCATGTTAACCTCACAATTTCATCAAATTATACATCTTCTTTTTAACATATTCATCATCATACATTCAACGAGACAACATGATATGCCTTCAAACACCTTTAAAAAGAATGGCTATTTTTGCAAACATTGTTACATATTAAGATAAAGTTGGTAAAAGTTGATTTCCGCTCCAGCTTGCTCCCTTTCCGCGGGGTAGGCGCTGAGCCTCCTCGGAGCAATCGCTACTGTGGAGTCTCAGCTGTCCTACACATCCCGCAGGAGTCTCGCACCTTCCGCTCCAATCAACCGACCTAGTTGGTAAAGCATTCATTCTAACAATTGATTTAAAAACAACAATCTTTAAGAAAACAGCCAAAAGAGTAAAACAAAAAAACTTCCCACAAGTTTACTCAACCTATGGGAAGCTTCTATTCTATTCTATTCTATTCATTTTATTTTCCTTCACCCATTTGATCTGCTTCAAGACGATGTTCGCAAAGATCAAAGAGCGCAACAATAAATGTTTCTATATCAGTAGAAGACTTTGGAATGGGGATTTGGCGAATGGCCTCGGCCAAAGTTTTTTGTAAAATAATCTTTTCGTTCTTGGTTCTTCCCATCTCGCTTTGCTGGACTATATTTCCAAACGATGTGCGGGTTGCCATCAATCATTTCTATATTCTTCAATTCTGCCATCGCTTTTTTATTTTGCGAATAGATAACTAAATAATAGTTTTCCCCTGTATGTATGAAAGTAAAGAGATAGCTGCTATTATTCTCCCGCTTTGTCACTTCAAAACCAGCGATAGCTTCTTTTCCCTTTTGAAAACCTGGCAGGAAGTTTTTAACGGTTGTATCTAATTTTTTTACGTTAAATAAAGAGAGATTTGCTTGTTCCAGCTCATTTGATAAGAAAACAACTTGTTCTTTTTCCAACTTTCATTTCCCCTTTCATTGATATAATCATTATACCACTAAAGGATTATAGACACTTTACTATCAAAATTGTTTATGAAAGGTGGAATACAATAATTCATTTATTTCCTTAACTTTTTCGGTGGACATTTTGTTGATTTTACGATCATATGTGAGTAAACCATTCATCTCATCTTCCACATCACTAAGTTGTGTATAAATTAATACAGAAAGTCCATTCTTTATTTGTGGAACCACTTGCTGCTGATAAAGATCCGTGTACGCCTCTTCCAGTTTCATTTCTGTGTCGTATTTTTTGTAGCCAAAAATAGATTCATCATGGAATCGATGCCCTTTAATCGGTAAACTATACCCGCCGAACTCCGTTAAAGCACTGATGCGTTTTCCCCCATGCTTTCGCCTAAACCTTAGCTTTGTAAAATACGTATGTCTGCTATAGTAATCGCCAACATATTGATCAGACCACCCACTCGCATGATCTATTAATCTCGTATGATCAAAATTTCTTACCATTTTTTCCACCTTCACTGCATCAAATTGCCCCCACGCTTCATTGAAAGGTACCCAAGTAACGATGGATGTAACTGATTGTAAATGTACAAGCATTTCTTCAAGTTCAGTAAGAAATTGATTTCTCCCGGTTTCGTTTTTCCTGCCAAATAATTTGTATCGATGATCCTTTAGGTGCACACCTAGATTCGCCAATAACCCGTGAAAAATAATATCCTTCCGTTCGCTGCCATTAATCATATCCTGCCAGACTAGCATACCTAGCCGATCACAATGATAGTACCATCTTAATGGCTCAATCTTAATATGTTTACGAAGCATATTAAATCCCATTTCCTTCATTTTCTCAATATCATATATCATCGCTTCATCAGATGGCGGCGTTAATAATCCATCAGGATAATATCCTTGATCTAAAACACCTGATTGAAAATAAGGTTGATGATTAAGATAGAAACGAAAGATTCCATGCTCATCCTTTTTCCTTTCGATATGACGCATGCCAATATAGCTTTCGATTATATCCTCATGGTAAATTAGCTTGATTTGATAAAGATTAGGCGTCTCTGGTGTCCATGGATAGAGATGCTGAACGGAAATAATGATCTCATCCCCTTCAGACTCAGTGGTTCCTTCTAGTTCATTTCCAAAATACACTTCAGCCTTAACGAGTCCAGTGCCTGCTTTTTGCAGTTCGATTTTCACTTTTTTCTCATCAAATAATGAAGTCAGCTTTAATGCTTGGATATAATTACTTGGCACACTCTCTATCCATACAGTTTGCCAGATTCCCGATTGCGGCGTATACCAGATGCCTCCTCTGTCTATTCGCTGTTTTCCTGTTTGATGATAGCTTGTATCTGTAACATCCTTTACTCGCAGTTTTACAGCAAACTGTGATCCAATCACATAATCGGTAATATCGAAATGAAAAGGAGTAAATCCACCGATATGCTTCCCTACATATTGGTCATTAATCCACAATTCACAGATTTGATCAACCGCTCCAAAATGAAGCAATATATGATCCTTCATAAAATCATTAGGTAAAACTACCTCTTTGTAATAAAACAAATAATCGTTTGGAGTAACTACACGCTGAACACCAGAAAGAACACTTTCTGGTGAAAAGGGAACAAGAATTTCCCCATCATAGCTATCAACTACCTCAGATTCACTAATAGCATAATCCCAATAACCATTAAGGTTCAAGTAACTGTCTCTTTTCATTTGTGGTCTTGGATATTCTTGTAACACATGATCTTGTTTCAAGTCTTCTCCCCACACTGTATAGAGCTGATTCATGCTTTCACCTACCATTTAAATCGCACCTTTTCAGCAAATCCAAATAGCTGATTCACCCCAATTTTTTTCTCTTGATCAATCACAACATAGCCGCTAAATAAACCAAAGACCTGGTGAGCATCCTGTCTAATTACACCTACATTTAAATCCGTACGATTATCGTAAATAGGTTCAAACTTCAAATCGATTGCTTGATCACTTGAGGTAAAATGCCAAGTATTTAAATAGCTTGAAGCAGGAATGCCAAAATCAACATCATTCAGTTTATATGCTTTCCCTTGATAAAAAACCATATTTTCAGTCGCCTTGCTCGTATCTCCAAAACCATATCCCAGATTAAAGCCAAATAACGAACCATCTGCTAGTTTCGTTGAAGCCGAGCTCCAATACCAAGTATTATCATAGGTCCAAACGCCTCTTCCCCAATCCAATACGCCCATCATGTGATCCAAGTTATACTGTGTCTCGCCTATTTTCAACCTGCCTGCCGCTTCAAGATTATTCACCTTTTGATTGTAGTAGAAAGCTTTTTCATTTTCTTTAAATGGCGTTGCGATCACCATTGAATCCTGATTCTGGTAAAACAAGTTCACATCTAGCTCAAACGCACGACTCCCATCAAAATTTGGTATTTTACAATAAAGCCTTTTATGCGTGTCAAATGATTGAATATGGATAGATACCTTTTGATTTTGATAGATTATATCTCCCTTTTCACTATGAGTAGGCAAATTCATTTTTCCCTTTGTAAGAGGAATAATCTTTGAAAAATCAAGCTTTTTCTGTTGAACAAAATCAAAAAACTGAGCACCAGCCAATCCCATATACGAGTTATCAGCAACCGTTAATGATACGGCAAAATCCTTATTCCCTATTAAATAATAATCCCACTCTTTTATTCTCCACTTAGACGCCTTGACCATCTCTCGGTTATAGCGAAGGACTAGATCCTTTGCATATCCCGCTTGATTCACTCGCCCTTTTTGATCAAGCAAGTCCCCTTCTTTTGTTATTTCAAATTGTTTCATCATCTTTATTCATCCTTTTCAAAATCAAAAATATCGGGATTAATGCTAGCAATCCTATAATTGCCCCTCCCAAATAGATTTCAGGCGTGGGAACCAATTGGCTTATTCCAAACTCATCCGTATAAGTAAATTGACTATTTTTAATGATTGTTGATCCTATAAATGGACCAATCACCATTGGAATCATAATAAAAAAGATCATCCGTATCCCAGAAAACACGCCAATATGGGCAACAGGTAATAAGTCTCTAGCCATTGAATTTAAAATAACCATCGAAACTAAATAAGAACCCATCATGACTACTGCAAAAATAATTGTAAATATGTAAGTGAGTGTCATATGATCTGCACTCGTTCTTCCAAGGATGAATAAAGTGAACATCCCCAAAATATATAAAAGGACAGATAGCAATAGAAACTTCTTCTTTCCATATCGATCTACAAACTGTCCGCCAATAATACTGATAACGGAAGAGAGTATTAAGACGATACCTAATAAAATCGCATAGTCCGCAATCCCGATAAAGAACTCAAAGTAAATAATGAAATAGGGCAAAAATACTTGTTGGGCAATTCCTAAAAGACAAACTGTACCAAAAATAATGTATAACATCATATTGTTTTTAATAGTAGATAAGCGAAAGCCATATATTAAATCTTGGATGTAATGAGAGTCCTTCCTTTCAATCGGACGATCTTTAATTAGAAAAATACTAATAATACCTGCTGCAGTTACGGTAAGCCCAATAATCCAGAAAAATAACTTCCAGTTACCTTGCTGAGTAAATGAGTCTAATACACCGAATACAACTAGCATCCCCAATAATGGCATCGTGGCAAGCAGCCCCTCTGCTCTTCCACGATTTGCAGGTGTTGTTACGTCTGTAATCCATGCTTGGAAGGCTGCATCATTAGCAGTTGAACCAATATACGTCATTAAACAATCTAATAGAATAATAATGATCACTGTCGTTACGATTACATTGCTGCCTGGAAAAATAACAGCAACTGTCTCTTTTGAGATATAGCCAAAAGCAATAATGGAGATGCCCCAGATAATATAGCCAACGGACATAAAAACTTTTCTTTTCCCTACTTTATCCGATAACGCCCCCATTGTTAGTGTTGTAAGAGTTGCTACAACCGCACTAGCTGCAACCATAATCGCAATGGCATCAGGATTGTAAGTGACTGTTTTATAAATATATAGATTTAAATACATGTTTTCTACAGTCCAAGCGATCTGTCCGATTAAACCAAAAACAATAAATATTAGCCAATTCCGAGGAGATATTTTATTCATATAGGTATAATCCTTTTCGTTCACTGTTTTCACATTATTTAAGGCCATATTATTCCCCTCCACCACCTTTGACGTTTATGTTTATGTCTGCTACTAACCTACTTGTGAGAACTATCCTATCGTTGTCTGTCCAACTTGTAAGTTTTGAATGATTATTTTAATTTTTCTAACAATTTAAAAGTATTATAACATAGTTTTTACAGGAGTTTAATATATTAATTAAATTAATTTATAAAGTATATGCTATAATTAATTACATATATTACTCATTGAATGATCGGAGGATTTTCTATGCAACGTGGAACATTTCAATTGATGAAATCCGTTAACAAGTCCATTGTATTAAATAAAATACGGACATCTGAACCTATCTCACGCGCACAGATTGCTAAGGAAACAAGTCTCACCCCTCCCACTGTCGGTAGTATTGTCAAGGAACTTATCGAACAAGGACTGGTTAGGGAAAGTGAGCTTGGTCATTCAAGCGGCGGACGTAAACCTACCTTGCTACATATAAATACAAATTCTTTATATGTTATCGGGGTTGATGTCGGTCCAGAAAAAGTGGACTGTATACTGACAGACTTAACTGGTGAAGTTTTCGAGAGAACTTCATATTTGCTGACAAGACCATTAACAAATGAACAGTTCCTTGCCATTTTAAAAGACAATATCTATAACTTAATAAAAGAATCTCAACTTGATGAGGAGCAAATGATTGGCATTGGTGTTGCTATGCACGGAGTTGTTGATGTTGAGTCTGGAACATCATTAGTTGCACCAATTTTAAATTTAAGGAATGTTCCAATTAGAGAACAGTTGGAAAAGGAATTTAACTTAATGGTAAAGGTTGAAAATGATGCACGAGCTATGGCACTTGGCGAATCATGGTTTGGGGGGCTTGGTGATTTCGAAAGCACGGTTGCTGTTAATATCGGGCGGGGTGTAGGCGCTGGTATTGTGTTGAATGGAAAGCTGTACCATGGAGCACAAGGTATGGCAGGAGAATTTGGCCATATGACCATCGATATCAACGGAAAAACATGTGAATGTGGAAACCGCGGTTGCCTGCAAACCTTAGTAAGTGGAGAAGCCATTGCCGAACGTGGAAGAGAACAACTGAAAGACCATGTAGGGAAATTAACAGGCAAGGATATTTTTGAATTAGCCGAAAACGGGAACCCATTCTGCATAGACTTACTTAGGGATACAGGAAGGATTATTGGAATCGGATTAACGAATTTAATTCATCTTGTCAATCCAAGTATTATTGTATTAGGTGGAGGAGTTATGCTTAGCGAGAAATTCATCATGCCCGCTCTCCTTGAAGCGATTGATGAGAGAGTATTAACAAATGAAGCACAGCATACGAATGTCATAGTTACAAAATTAGGAAATGATGCTACTATATTAGGTGCTGTATCATTAATATTAATTGAATTATTTGAACCAATATTAATAGGCTGAACCTTATTCAAAAAGTGTTCAGCCTATTTTTTTATACTATTTAAGAAAAGGAAACTACTATTAGCTGCCGACATTTCCTTTTCATCAAAACATCCTCAATAATATTCGTTTCAATAACAAATGCGTTATTCCCTCCAATAGGTTTGAAATCGGTTATTTGCACAGTCTCTTTAGGAAAAGAATCTAATCTAAATATATTCATCACTTGATTCTAAATTTTGTCTGCCACGTCTATTAACTCCACATTCATAGCTTTTTCACTGAGCCCTGCACTTGCATCATAATCATCTGACCTTTGTCAATTCCTTCGCACCATCACCGATTGTGGCTGTATAGAAAGTTGGATCGTAGCCAACTTTTTTGCGATAGCTAGCTTGAATATGTTTCTTAAAGTCATTCACTTTGTCCTTTTTTACAATGGCAATTGCGCAACCGCCAAACCCGGCTCCGGTCATGCGTGCACCAATGACTCCTTCATGCGCCCAAGCAGCATGTACTACTGTATCCAGTTCAAGCCCTGTTACTTCATAATTATCTCTTAAGGAAAGATGTGATTCATTCATTAACTTTCCAAAAGCGAGAAGATCACCCTGATTTAGCTTCTCCAGTGCATTTAATGCACGTGCATTCTCGTAAACAGCATGCTTGGCTCTCTTTCTATTGATTTCACCTTGAATAAGATGCTTACGCTCCTCAAATTCTTCTGGCATTAAGTCACCTAAACTACTGATTGGGAGTTCCTTTTGTAAATCATTGAGCGCCTTCTCACATTGTGTACGACGCTCATTGTATTTAGATGCTGCTAATTTTCGTTCCTTATTCGTATGAATAATCATAACACAGTAGTCTTTCAAAACAATTGGGACATATTCGTATTCTAATGTTTGGCAGTTTAATAGAAGAGCGTGATCCTTTTTCCCCATCCCAATCACAAACGGATCCATAATCCCACTGTTCACACCGATATACTGATTCTCTACCTTTTGACAAAGCTGAATTAATGGAATTCGCTTGATTGGCAGATCAAATAATGAAAGTAAAGCAACGCCTGTCACTAATTCAATCGAAGCAGAAGAAGAAAGTCCCGCACCGTTAGGAATATTTCCATAATACAGGATATCCACACCCTTATTGATCCCTTCGGATGTTTCATTGATATAATGAACAATTCCCTTCGGATAATTCCCCCAATGATCAGATTCCTTCCATTCTAAACTAGATAAATCACACTCAATTATGCCTATTTCTGGAAAGTTCATAGAATAGAACCGTAATTTCTGATCGTCCCGTTTTCTTGCTAAAGCGTAAGTTCCATAAGAAATTGAGGCAGGAAATACATGTCCCCCATTGTAATCCGTATGTTCTCCTATTAGATTAATTCTTCCTGGGGCAAAAAAGATCCTTGGTATTTCTGTTATATGAAAAATCGTTTGAAATTGATAAATTAAATCGGCTGTTCTATTCATAGAGCCTCCAAATAGTAAATGTCATTTTCATTTTTAGAAGAAAGTATTTTAGAGATTATTTACTCGTCTTAATAAATTATTTTAATTAAGTTGTTGTAAGTTTACTATATTTCTTTCTTGGAGGCAATTTGATATGAAAGAATATAAAGTATAGGTGGATTCTTTTCGTGAACTAAAAAAGGAGTTCCTACAAGTTTGCTAAACTTATGGGAAGCCCTAAAAAATCTGCATTTGGAACCGTTCATATTCAAGGTCTTTCATCTTACGCTTCTATCAACCGAAGTCTGCCATTTAGCCACACCTTCATACTTTTAGAACAACTTCACAACTGCTCTGCAAATATAGACACCTGTTCTATTACACTAATTGTTCTATTTCCATAATCATTCTCTCTAACTCTTTATTATTACTTTCTACAGTTTCTTCATTCCATTTAAATATTTTTCGAAATTCCTCCTCAATGGATTTCCTCCATTTTTTTACCCACTGAATATCAAAGAGTATCGCACCCGTTCTACGTACAAGGAAATCACTTACGTTCATTACCATTTCGTATTTAACCGAATACTGTATAAGTAAGCGAATAAATCTTGGTAACTCTTCAGTTTCTTCAATTTCTCTTGCAAGTTGTAAGAGAATATCCGAATTTGTTCCATAAATTGAAGATAAATAATGTGCCTCTTCCTGCGAAAACCCTACATGTGTAAATTCATTTTTCTTTTCCTTTACATAGACGTTGTAATCAGTCGGCGTTTCAAAATCTCCTCCCGATATACGTAAATGCTTTGTTAGGCATACACCAAAATTAAAACCTTGTTTATTCATATCCGCTGCCACAACATCTATAATTTGTTCAGCCATCTTTCTGTAACCTGTGAGCTTTCCTCCAGCAATCGTAATTAATCCTGTTGGTGATATCCAAATTTCATCCTTTCTTGATATCTCTGATGGCCCCTTTCCTTCTTCACGAATTAACGGACGAATCCCCGCCCAGGAAGACTCTATATCATTTATTTGAACTTGAACATCTGGGAACATATATTTGATCGCCTCAATAATGTATTGCTTATCCTCTAATGTTGCCACTGGATTTTTTAAATCGCCATGATATTCTGTATCTGTAGTACCCACATACGTTTTGCCATCCCTCGGAATCGCAAAAACCATTCTTCCATCAGATGTATCAAAATAAATAGCCTGTTCTAACGGGAAGTTGGATTGATCAATTACAATGTGTACACCCTTTGTATGAAATAAATGCTTCCCTTTAATGATTCGATCTTTTTTTACTAAAGATTCAATCCATGGACCTGTTGCATTGATAATTTTTGTACCGAGTAAATGTACTTTCCTCCCTGAAAATTGATCTTCCCCTATGACTCCGATAATTCGATCTGCTTCATAAATAAACGAATCAGCTTTAACATAATTTAGCAGGATAGCCCCTTTTTCAACAGCCTTTTTTGCAACCTCAATCGTTAAACGTGCATCATCCGTACGATACTCCACATAATAGCCTCCACCAATTAGACCATCCTGTTTTAATAATGGCTCCTTAGCAAGTGTTTCCTCCCTTGTTAGCATCCTCCTACGCTCTTCTTTTTTTACACCAGCTAAAAAATCATAAATACGAAGACCAGCAGAAGTAGAGTATTTTCCAAATGTACCTTTTCTATAAATTGGGAGCAACATCCACTCTGGATGTGTGACATGAGGAGCATTATTATAGACAATTTCACGCTCCTTCCCTACCTCAGAAACCATTTTCACTTCAAACTGCTTTAAGTAACGAAGACCACCATGTACTAATTTCGTTGATCGACTAGAAGTGCCTCCTGCAAAATCCTGCATTTCAATAAGTGCAACAGACATCCCTCTTGTTACCGCATCTAAAGCTGTACCGATGCCTGTAATACCTCCACCAACAATAACAACATCGAATTGTTCTTGGTCCACTTCCTTCATCCATTGTTCTCTTTGGGTAAATGAAAATTCACTCATTACGCTCTTCCTTTCTAATGTGGCTACACGAAAAAAACCATACTTTAACACACCACTTAAAATTGCAGTGTGAAAAGTATGGTCTCTCATCCATTCTCTGACCGGAAAATTTTATATTTTTTTTATTCTGAAAAATGATATAATTGCCTTATTTATATTTACTTTTCTACATTAAAGGAGACTTTTAATATGAATATTGTTGACCTTGTAGACTCACAAATAATCGCTTCTGTTGTTGATGAAAAAGATTTAGACAGCGCCTGTCAATCAAAGCCAAATGTCGTGTTTTTATTAACTGGTGATTTATTAACTAGTGCTAACTACATTCAAAAGCTACAAGCTTATGGAAAAACAGTATTTCTTCACTTAGATTTCATTGAAGGGCTATCTAATTCAAAATCTGCCGTTGAATATGTAGCTAAACACTTAAAACCGACCGGCATCATTACAACGAGAAGTCATGTTGTAAAGTATGCAAAGGAATTTGGTTTAGTCACTATTCAACGTATTTTTCTATTGGATGCAGCTGCCATTGAAAAAGGAATTGAAATGGTTAAGTCCTGCAATCCTAGTGCAGTCGAGATACTACCAGGGATTATGCCTAAAATTATTGATCAGCTTGTCAATCGCCTTCCACATCCAATCATTGCAGGGGGTCTCATCACTGAAAGAAAAGAAGTACTCTCAGCCTTAAAGGCAGGTGCACTCGCAGTTTCTGCTGGAGACCACTCCATGTGGAACTATGATTTATAATTGATCAATGTATTTCACGCTATCTAATACATGCTTAGGCTTATGAATGGAAGCTTCTAATAGCTCTTTTGTCGTAATTCCGGTCATAACTAGCACAGATGACATCCCTGCTTCATTGCCCATTTTGATATCTGTTTCTAATCGATCACCAATCATGAAACATTGATTAACAGGCATTTTTAATACTTCTTTTAAAACATACTGAGCCGTAAGCTGTGATGGTTTTCCAGTCACCTGGAAAACAGACTCACCAGTAACAGCCTCTAACGCTCCAATCATTGCGGCGCAATCTGGAATCTCTCCTCCTTGAACAGGACAAGTACGATCAGGATTCGTCGCGACAATTTTCGCACCGTTTTTCCAAGCTTGATAAGCATTATTTATTTTCTTATAGGTAAAGTCCCTATCCCAGCCTAATACGACATAGGATACAGCATTCGGCTGGTCTGATAACTTTATTCCCTGCTCTCTGAGTTCATCCAGCAATGGCTCTTCACCAATACACATCACTTTTTCATCCGGTTGTAAAACGGATTTTAAATAGAGTGCAGTAATATAATTGGAATTAATCACTTCCTCTAATTCTACCTGAATTCCTAGATCATTTAGCTTCTTGACGTAGTCAGAACGTCTTGAAATCGATTTGTTTGTTAAAAAAACGACCTTATCTCCTCTTTTTTTTAGACGGCTAATCGCCTCTGGTACTCCATCAATCACATGTTCATCTACATAAATCGTCCCATCTAAATCAAATACATAGCCTTTCACTTCAAGTTACCTCCTAATTTCCTACAAACGCTGCTTTTTCCCGATATAATTCGCAAGTCCTTGAAGTACTAGAACTAAAGCTACTAATATGACGGACATGGCCGCTGCAGAATAATACTCTGCCCGAAGGATATTTTGAAAGATTGCTAAGCTCATAGGCGCCCATTCTGGTGGTGCAAGTAGAATCGAAATACTGGTTTCCTTAATAACAGTAATAAATACAAGAACAGACCCCGCTGCAATTCCCGGTAATAATAAAGGACCAATCACTGTAATCGCAGCTGTTAAAGGTGTTGCACCCAGATTAATTGCTGCTTCCTCAATATCTTGCTTAATTGCCCGCATCGCCCCCATTGTTGATCGAACCATATAAGGAAGACGACGAATGGTATAAGCAATAATTAATAAAATAGCTGTACCCGTCAATTGTAGAGGGGCAACATTAAATGTTTGAATTAACGCAATACCAAAAGCAATCCCTGGAACGACAAGTGGGATCGAAGTCATGAAATCCATTTTCGCTGAGTTTTGTCTTACAACGAAATAGGAAACAAATATTGCAATAATTACACTTAATACAAGTGCACCGATTGCCAAAATAACACTATTTTGGATATTCCCTAACGATGTTGAGAATATTGTTTGATAGTGTTTAAGTGTGTAGCCTGATGGGAGTAGATCCTTCCCCCAAGTTGTCGCTACTGACTGAAGCAATACAGATAACAATGCAAGCAGTGGTACTAATACAATAAGAAAAGAGTAAACTGATAGAGATCGAGTCAATACTTTATTAGTCACCATTTTTTGTTGTTTCGGCTTTCCTGACACGGACCCATAATTCTTCCCTTTTGTCAGAATATGCTGTAGCCAGAAGAAAAATGCTGCAACGATAATCATAATGACTGTTAAAATTGCTGCTCCACCCCAGTTGAAGAAACCTGAAATTTCGCGATATGCTTCAACAACCATTAAGTTTAAATCTTTCGGTGCCAAAACGATCGGTGTGCCAAAATCTGAAAAGCTAACCGTAAATATTAACAGCGCACTTGAAATGATCCCTGGAATGGCTAAAGGAAATGTCACAAATATAAAAGTAAACCAATTTTTCGCTCCTAAATTTAGCGAAGCTTCTTCTAATGTCACATCACTTATTTTGAAGGCTGCAACAAGCGGCCAAAGAGCATATGGGAAAAAGAAAAATACTTGAACTAGAACGATACCAGTCATTGAATACGGATTGATTAACATTCCATCCCCACCGAGCAGTTCATAAAAATGAGTCACCCAGCCCGCACGACCGAACATAATAATAAAAGCGTATGCTGAGATAAAAGTAGGGATAATCAATGGAATAGTACATAAAGCTGAAATGGTTTTTTTGAAAGGCATATTTGTACGAGCAATTCCATAAGCCAGCGGAATACAAATTAAGATAACTAGAACCATAACAACTAGAGCTAAGGACAAACTATTTTTCAACGAATCTAAATAACCTGCATTTGAAAATATTTGTCGATAATTATCAAGATTAATGGCTTTTAATTTTTCAATACTTGAACTTAAAATGGCTGGATCTGTAAATGATCCAATAATATTAACAGGCTCATTTGTAAAGCTTATTAGAAAGACAGCAAGCAAAGGGATAAGTAGGAAGAGGCCAAAAAAGGCATAGATCAATATTTTAACTACGGAGAGACCATTAAACCTTGCCTTCATATGAGCAGTACCCTCCCATGATCAATCGATAGTTTCACCTTTCTGCCCTCTTCAAAAATGCTTATTCCAGATGAGTATGTAGTATCTACAATAATTTCTTGATCCCCAACTTTCATATCATATCTTACGGTTGGGCCTAAATAAGTAGACATTAATACAATTCCTTCTAACACATTTACTTCTTCTTTATTTACATCCGTATCATATGGCAAAACTTGTATATGCTCTGGACGAATAATAGCTTTAGCCTGTTTTTTTTCAATTGTATTTGTTGATTGCAGTAGGAAATTATCACCTTTTAATTTAATTGTTCCATTAATTTGTTCAACAATCTCCACATCTATAATATTTGATGTTCCTACGAAATCAGCGATAAATGGGGTAAGTGGATTACTATAAAGTTCTGTTGGTGTACCAATTTGAACAATATTTCCTTTATCCATAACAGCTACACGATCTGCCATACTCATCGCTTCTTCTTGATCATGTGTAACAAAAATTGTTGTAATCCCCAGATCTTGCTGAATTGTACGTATTGTATTACGCATCGAATGACGAAGCTTTTGATCAAGATTTGATAACGGCTCATCCATTAGCAAAACAGCTGGCTCCATAACTAGTGCTCGAGCTAAGGCAACACGTTGCTGTTGCCCTCCAGATAACTCGCTAGTTAATCGATCAGCATGCTGATCTAGTTCAACATATTTTAAAATCTTCATTACTTTTTCTTGGATGTCCTTCGGTGTTCGCCCCAAACGCTTGGATAATAGACGTGCGTAGATACCTAATTGCTTAACCGGATTACTTGCATTTAACTGCTTAATATTCAAACTATAAGCTACATTATCAAAAACATTCATATGTGGAAATAACGCATAACTTTGAAAGACCATCCCACAATTTCTACGATTAGCAGGAATTTTCTCTACTTCTTTCTCGCCGATTTTGATCTTACCTGATGTAGGTTGCTCAAACCCTGCTATGCATCGCATTGTCGTTGTTTTTCCACAACCCGAAGGTCCCAAGAGAGCAAAAAATTCGCCCTCTTGAATTTCAAGGTTTATATCGTGGAGTGCAGTAAATTCACCAAACTGTTTTGTCATCTTTTCAATAATTACTGAACCCATTTATATTCCTCCTACTTTCTTACTTACTGAAACTTATCCTTCCACTCATTACGTACACGATCATAATTTTCATTAACCCAATCAATATCCAAATCAACTGCAACCTCTTTTACTTTATCAATTGATAATGGTGTTTTTGATTCAACCTCTGGGTTGATTGGAATGTGATACCAGTCCGCCATAATTTGTTGTGCCTCTTTAGAAAGTAAGAAATCAATGAACTTTTTGCCTCCTTCAGCATTTGGAGCACCTTCAATTAATGTTGCTGGGTTTACAAGAACTGGCGTTTTATCTGGTACAATGAAATCAACTGTCTCACCTTTAGCCTTTTGCTCATAAGCCATAAAGTCAAAACCAATTCCAATATGGGCTTCTCCCATTGCTACCGCCTTCGTTGGAGCTGATCCAGAATCTGGTGTAGAGTTTGCTTGTTCTACTAATTTCTCAAAATACTCCCATGCCTTATCTTCACCTTGTCGCATCATTTGGTCCATAACCATAAGTGTCGCTGTTCCAGATGCTGCTGGGTTCGGGAATTGAATTTTCCCCTCCCACTTCGGATCTAATAAATCTTCCCACGTTTTTGGTGCTTCTTCTTCTGAAACAAGTTCTGGATTATACGAAAAACCAAGTACAAAAATTTCTACTCCAACATATTTGCCATCTTCATGCTTCAATTTGATTCCATTTTCAGTAATATCCCAGTCAGCTGCAAAATCAGGGATATAAGATGCTAGAATGCCTCTGTCTACCGCAGCTTCAAAAGGCAAAATCCCTCCACCGCCATACCAAACATCCGCTTTCGGATTTTCCTTTTCTGCTAGCATCTGATTGACTAAAACATTCGTTCCAGCATAGTGAACATCTACATTTCCACCATTTACTTCCTCATACTTTTTTGCTAATTCCTTTGTAAAATCTGGTGTTTCAGGTGAATATAAAGTAATTCTTTTACCATCTCCTTCACCGCTGCCGCCTGATTTTTCTCCAGCACATCCCGCTAACATTCCAACAGCAAGTAACATGGCACCAGTGAATTTAAACATCTTTTTCATCAAAAATCCCCCTTAGACTATTTTTGGCAAAGAAAAAATGAATGCTAAATAGCAACACTCCAGGATTTCTCCGAAAGCGCTCCCATTTAGGCATTCATCTCAGGTTCTCTGCCTTTTATACTTGTTTATAAGTATAGTAGACAGAATTCAATTAATCAATATGAAAATTATAAAAATTTAAATTTTTATGAATATTAGATTTCACCCTTTTAGTAACATATCTTGATTTCGGAGGTATTTTACAAGACAATATGCAAGAGGCAGATTTAAGTACGGTGGCCATGCAAGAATTCCAACAAGTAGTTAGCACAATTGCTACATCTGATTCTTCATCGGAAATGGGTCATGCTAGTTTAATAGAGAAAATCCAAGATCCAACATTAAAATACATCATCCAATCAAGTGTTGATCAAATTACAATAATGGCTGCAACAGATGGTTATGATGGATTATTCTATTCAACCGTCATCATCGCAATAATTATCGTGCTATTATCAATTATTTTAAAACCGATTCGAATGAAAAGCCTACAGAAAAATGATGCTAGTGATAGTATCCTTTAGACTGCAAAAAACAATCAGTGGAAATTAGAAAATCCCCACTGATTGTTTCACTTTATTCGATTCGAGAAATTAACCATAATATTAATAAATTCATCTGGCTTTTCAAAATGAATATCATGTCCTGACTTAATCGTAATCATTTCATTGTCTTCAATTAAGCTGTGTACCTTTTTGGCATTTTCATCGCTATTTGCAGCATATAACACCCCATCTTTGCCATAAATCGTAGCAGCCTTAATATAAACAGAAGGTAATTTAATATTTGCTAAAGTTTCTTCTTGATTCAAGCCTTCAAACCATGAGCCTGTATAAAAAGTCTCTGCAAAATCCAAATCAAAATTGTCTAAATAGATGGTCCCATGAATCCAAGCATAGGGAACATACCACAGTTTTAATGCCTTACCTGGATGTTTTTCTCGGTAATTTCTCGTACTTTTAGCTACAATCGATCGTAAATTTCCAAATAGCCCCCAAAAATAGCTGTTCTCCATATAATATTCGACGTAATCATCCACTTCTGTTTGACTTTTAAAGTTATGAACAATCTCAAAGCTATCTTTCCATACAAAGGTATTCTGCATTTCTTCTGGCTCCACATTAAAAAATGGTGGATCCTCTAAAACAACCCCTAATACTTCCTCAGGCGCATTGGCTGCAATCAATGCAGCCAATATTCCTCCTGAAGAATGCCCTGATACGATTACAGGCTCACCAATTATATTTTTTATAAACCCCAAAAAATCTTGTCCCATTGAAACAGCTGTATATTTCATAACATCATGACTGGATTTACCATGGCCATGACAATCAATAGCAAAGACATGATAATACATGGACAGCTTCGGCAATACTCGTGCATAATCTTCCCATTGCATACTCTGGCCATGGATTAATAAAAGTGCGGGTCCATGATCCGGTCCCTCAGCATAGTTTAGCACTGTCCCATTATCCAATCTCGCCTGCTTTTCTTCAAAGCCAGCATGAAATGTTCGCTTCAAAGGCTTTTTATCATAATGCAGATTATTATAAGCATAGATGAAAAGAAAAATAGCAAAAGCTACACCCATTACAATTAAACTAAGCAACAATATCATTAGAATCTTCCCAACCTTTTTTACTGCAATAATTTCTTAATGTCCATTCGATTCTTTTAATCCGTATTCTCTTCAGCCATTGAGACAGCTTCAATAAAATGGATTAATTTATCTTTTTGTACTAAAGCGAGTCCTTGCGCTTCATCTCCTAAAACCATCAGACTGTCACCTGCATAAATCTTAAAAATCTCTCTGGCTCTTTTAGGAATCACAATCTGTCCTCGTTCACTCACTTTCACAAACCCGAATAGATGCTTTCCCTTCGGCTGGATTCCTCCCACCTCTTCATCTTCCGCATGTTTTACTAAATCATCCAATGTAACGTCATAAAGCTCAGCTAAGGCGATGCAATTATTAATATCAGGTACGGTGATGCCCTTTTCCCACTTTGCAACTGCCTGTCTTGAAACACCCATTCGATCAGCTACTTCTTCTTGAGTATATTTATGTGATTGACGCAACATTTTTAAGTTCGTACTGATCATACACTTCAAACCCTTCTATGCTCTATTATAATTGCAGGGTACTCCATAATACACCAACTGAAAATAACATGAAAGGTTACTCTTCATATACATTTAATAAGTTGCCCATATTATTAGATTAAGGATTAAATCAGCTAATCTGATATAGAATATTTTTATCAACATCCAAATTTAATCAATTAAAATGATACGAAACTGGATAATCAAATCAATCTTTTTATTTTACCTTTACATCACTTTGAAATACTTTTATACGAATCTATTAGAAGTGAGAGTGGGAAGAATGCAAATTCAATATTAATTGTGAAGAGATTTTTTACTAAGATCATACAAAAATATGAGGTTAAAGCCACCGGGTATAATAATAGAAGAATAAAGAAGAACAAATTGTGTAAGGGATACGAAAAGACCGGTGGATTTAATAGAAAATGTTTGGTTGATATGAAGTGTGAGCTGAGCAATTAATGAATACCAAGTGTAGGGTGAAAAATAGAACATATTGAAAGTGTGATAAACACTCTAAACTATATTAGAGAGGTATCCCTCCCTTTTCCTTCACCACAGATTATTCTTTTTTTCTTCGTTTGAATATAGCACCAGAAATTATAAAGCTAATAATCAATAAAGATCCGAACCAAAAAATGGTTAACCATCCATTGTTATCAATTGGTGTGCCAATTAGAAGACCACGTAATGTTTCGATCAGTGGAGTCATTGGCTGGTTGTCTGCAAATGCTTGGAGCCATACTGGCATCGTCTCGGTAGGGACAAATGCACTGCTAATATATGGTAAGAATAACATCGGAAATGTTGCCGCATTAGCTGTTTCCACGCTTTTCATGATTAAACCAATTGCAACAAATAGCCAATTGAGAGATAACATGAATAGGGAGAGGAGTCCAATTACACCAAGCCAGTCTAAAAACCCTGCATTTGGCTGGAAACCAATGAGAAGGGCTACAAGAAAAATAACGGTTGTAGCAATCACATTACGAATGAATCCTCCAGTTACATGACCGATCATTAAGGATGAAGGTAGAAGAGGCATGCTGCGAAGGCGCTCAAACAATCCACCCACCATATCCTGTGTCACACTTATCGCTATCAATGAACTCCCAAAGCCTGCGCATGTGATAATCACTCCAGGAACAACATAATTTACATAGTCAGTCCCCGTTTGAATCGCACCTCCAAAAATATAGACAAACATGACCATGATAGCAACTGGCAGTCCGATAGCCATTAGTAGAGATTCTGGCTCACGGAAAATATGCTTTAAGCTTCGTTGTGACATTGTCCAGCCATCTGTTATGGACCAATAAAGGTTTGATTTACGCATTTGCGGATAGCTCCTTTGTATTACGACTTGTTATATCCATGAAAACATCATCAAGCGTAGGTTTTTGAAAGTTGACAGAACTAGGCTCGATTTCGTGTTCATATAATGTATTGAGTAGACGACGCAAACTTTCTATAGAACCGGTACGAATCGTAATCCTTTGCTCCTTTTCGTTTACTAGCCCATGTATAAGCTTGATCGCATGTTGGAATGCCCGAAAATCAGCAAAGGTTAATTCTAGATTTTCATCACCGATCATGTTTTTTAGCTCTTCAGCTGTTCCTTCCTCTACAATCCTTCCGTTATCAATGACGGCAATTTTATCGGCAAGCTGATCGGCTTCCTCCAAATATTGTGTAGTTAAAAAAATCGTTACCCCGTTCTTAGCAAGTTGTTGAATCATACTCCACATCTTTCTACGGCTACGTGGATCGAGTCCTGTCGTAGGTTCATCCAAAAAAATCACTTGTGGAGAAGCAAGCAGGCTAATTGCAATATCTATCCTCCTGCGCATTCCACCAGAATAGGTTTTTACTTGTTTCTTTGCAGCTTTTGTTAACTCAAATTGTTCTAGCAGTTCAGCCGTTCTTTTTTTCACTAACTTACGATCCAGGTGATTTAGACGCCCCATCATCATGAGATTTTCTTCTCCTGTCAACAACTCATCTACTGAAGCATACTGACCAGTTAAGCTAATATTTTGTTTTACAAAATCAGATTCATGATGAGTATCGTATCCAGCAATCGTTGCTGTACCACTATCAGCTTGAATTAATGTAGATAAAATACGAACGGTTGTCGTTTTACCAGCACCATTTTCTCCTAATAATGCAAAAATAGATCCCCGCTCCACTTCAAAATTCAACCCATCTAAAACAATGTGCTCTCCATAGGCTTTCTTTAAATAATGAACAGAAATAATACTATCTTTCATTTTATCACTCCTTTTTTGACTGAACCATTCAGTCAATTTAAAATCAAAAAAATCGACCAGTTTATTGATTGACTAAACCAGTCAATATAAAATTATAATGAATCCCCTCTTTTGTCAACAGCATTTTAATGAGCAAACGAGGGGAAAGAAAAGTTGAATTAACGAGTCGTTAACATTCTCAAGTAAATCGCAATTTTATGATCCATATTTTCTTGCCACCAACCAGGATCATCTGCCATCACTCCCGAAATAATGGTTAGAAATATGCCAACTAGCACTTCAGGATCTTCTTGAATAATTTCACCAGCTTTTTGTCCTTCTATAAAAATAGGAATAAAAAATTCAACATACATCATTCCGACATTTTTCGTAAATTCAAGTAAATGGTCAGGAACGCCTTCTGTATGTTCTAAATGCTGGATAATACGAAAGATATCACTACTTGTAGACAGGCTTGATGAAAGGGCAAACTTAGTAAATTTATGTAGTTTTTCTACTGGAGATATCGCCATCTCTGAAAGTTCTGTTAGAAATTTACGTGTTTCATTTAATTCCATCGCCCATTCGAGGCTATCGTATAACACTTCTTCCTTCGATTTGAAATAATGATAAACTAAGCCATGGCTAATGCCTGCTTCCTTCGCGATTAAACTGATCTTAGTTAGTTTGAATCCGTGTGTCGCAAACACTTTAATCGCAGCCCGCATAATTTGTATTTTACGTTCATTTCGGATATTTTCTAATTGATCTTCATTTAAAGGTGCCATACATATCAGTTCTCCTAAGATATTGATTACATGTTTCTACTATATCATAATAAAAAGCTGAAACAGAACTAATCATGGTTAGCCTTACCGGTTGTTACATATAGTGATTCAACGACAAAAGTGTTTATTTATATGAGGATTGAGAGAATAGCCTACTAGATAAATCTCTTTCTTTTATTGCTGCTTTATTATCGTCTAAATTCTCCCTTTTCTTTTAATCAAACGTTTGATTAAGACTTATGTTCGTATTCACGTTAGGATCAAATCAAGAAAAATATGCACTTTACGATCGAAAAAAAGAGGCTTTACATAAGCTCTATAACTTATGTGAAGCCCCTATTATAATACCAACTATAGGAAATTATTAAAATAACATTTGTTACACATCAAACCTATCGTATCAAAGATCAAGATATCCTATTACACCATCCCCCTAAGAGTGTGCAATATCATTAAACAGTACAGCAGACTTCTTTCCCCTTACCAAACCTTCTCTATCACCCTCATCCAATTTTCTCCGAGGATAAGCTTAATATGCTCATCCTTATACCCTCTACTTACTAAGCCTCTAGTAATGTTAATCGCTTCTATATATTGTTCGAATCCAATTAGTGAATCAGTTGTTGGTAATTTGTCTTCTTTCCTGAAGCCAATTGTTGGTGCTATTTTTGTTGCGATCATTTCTTGAACAAATAAGGGCATATTCATTGGCCAATCGGTTCCAATCCCAACATGTTCTACTCCAACGAGTTTTACTAGATGATCTACATGGTCTAAGAAGTCATTCATATCAGGTCTTTCTTTTTCCTGGTTTAAAAATTGTGGGACCGTCACTACTCCGATTACCCCACCCGTTTTGGCAATCGCTTCAAGCGTGTAATCATCCTTTCCTCTTGCATGGCCACTTACTGCTTTACACGCTGTATGGGAGGCGATAACAGGAGCATCTGAGATCTCGCAAGCATCCAAAGTTGATTGTTTTCCAGTATGTCCTGTATCAACCACAATTCCTAATTCATTCATTTTCTTAATAAACTTCATACCAAAATTAGAAATGCCTGCATCATTTCTCTCCGTACAGCCTGCTCCGACATAATTATGCATATTATATGTTAATTGAACGACGCGAAGTCCGAATTTATACATCATTTCTAGGTTTTCTAAATTTGTACCGAGCCATTCTGTATCTTGTGTTGTAACCATTCCTGCGACTTTTCCTTCTCTTTTTGCCTGACGAATATGTTCTCCTTTCGTTGCTTTCACAAGCCAGTCAAAGGAGTCGAATTGCTGTTGTACCGCTGTTAAATACTTAATTGACTCCTCCATGGATCGACTGCCAGTGCCACCTGAAATTTGTCTATTCCCTGCCGTGATTCCAGATTGCAGCCAACTTTCCTTAAACTCAGGCAATTCTCCCCGAGACGCCATGTTATAGGATTCTAGCATTATGCGAAACACATATTCAGTTGGATCATTTATATATTTTTCACATCTCCTCTTCAATTCCTCGGTTACTTCTTCTGTGAAATTAGCTGGTGACATAGGACCTTGGTAAAGCATATCGATAATGATGCTTTCCTCATGTAATCGCTGGGCCCTTGCTTCTTGTTCTGCTGTTAAATTAAAGTCGAATAAATGTATGTTCAATACGTTCATCTCCTCATCATTTCCTAACGCAAAAGCTTGTTCTTTACTAAAGTCACAATTCCCCTTTTGCAGTCGTGCGGAACGAAAATCCCCTTATTCTCCGTAGCCAAAAGGCTCCTACAATAGGATCTATCATAGAATCTTTTGAACGTCTCATTCTTCTGGTCACTCATAAATCCGTTTACTAGAGTTAAAGAATTTCATTCTCCTTACACCAAGTGACAGGCTACCTTCCTACCTTCAACTTCTCTTATTTCTGGCTTGGAGGTTTTACAGATGTCCTGTGCGAAGATACACCGAGGGTGGAATTTGCATCCTGTTGGTGGATTTGATGGTGAAGGGAGTTCCCCTTTCAGGGTGATTCGTTCCTTTACTTCGTCAGGATCGGTTTTAGGAATGGCTGATATTAGTGCTTTTGTGTATGGGTGAAGGGGGTTCTCAAACAATTCTTCTTTATTGGCGATTTCAACCATTTCACCTAAATACATCACCCCTACTCGATGGGCAACATGTTCGACAACCCCTAAATCATGCGAAATAAATAGATAGGAAAGACCAAGTTCTTCCTGTAAATCTTGCAATAGATTCAATATCTGGGATTGGACAGATACATCCAAAGCAGACACTGGCTCATCTAAAATAACGATTTTCGGTTTTAATATAATGGCTCGTGCAATCCCAATTCGTTGCCGTTGTCCGCCAGACATTTCATGTGGAAAACGCGCTAAATAATTTTCTGATAATCCTACTAATTTTACAGTTTCACTTAACAACTTTTCATGCTCACTTCGAGGAATCTTATGGGCGATTAAAGGCTCTGATAAAATCTCCCTAATCGTTAATTTAGGATTCATGCTAGCCATCGGGTCCTGAAAAACCATTTGAATATTTTTTCGAATTTGATTGATCTCATTTTTATTTAATTTTGTAATATCTTTCCCTTGAAAAATCACTTCACCACTTGTAGGTTCAATTAGCCTTAACACACAGCGGCCTGTCGTTGATTTGCCACAGCCTGATTCGCCAACAATCCCAATCGTTTCTCGCTCGTTTAATTCAAAACTTACTCCATTTACAGCATGAACAAATTGCTTTGATTGAAACCACGCTGATTTTGCGGCGAACTTTTTCTCTACACTTTTAAGTTCGAGTAAAGTCGTTGTCATATGACCTCCTCCTTCATTTCATATAACCAACATCGACAGGATGTTTGACCATCAATTTCAAAAAGCGGAGGAACGTTGCTTTGACAAATATCCATTGCCTTAGGACAACGGTCTGCAAATCGGCAACCAGGTGAATACTGATCAGGAGTTGGCACCTGTCCAACAATCGATTTCAAACGACTTTTCCCTTTCGATTGATGAGGTGTTGCCTGAATTAAGCCCTCAGTATAAGGATGTCTAGGATTCCGCAGTAATGTTCTCGTATCAGTTGTTTCAACAACCTGACCAGCATACATAACAACTACTCTGTCACACATTTCGGCTACTACCCCAAGATCATGTGTAATCAATAGAATGGACATATCTAATTCATCTTTCAGCGACCTGAGCAAATCTAAAATTTGTGCCTGAATCGTCACATCTAGAGCTGTTGTTGGTTCATCCGCAATAAGCATTGTTGGATTACATGCAATGGCCATCGCAATCATGACACGCTGCTTCATCCCACCTGATAAACGGTGGGGATACTCATGAAAGATCTCATCTGCCCGTGGGATTCCACCTAGATTTAGAAGGTCCACAACCTTTTGCTTTAATTTTGCCCCCTTTACTTTTTCATGCTTCTCAATTACTTCTCCAATTTGTTTTCCAATCGTTAAGACAGGGTTAAGTGAATTCATCGGATCTTGAAAAATCATTGAAATCTCTTTCCCTCTAATTTTCTTCATTTCCTTTTCCGTTTTATTTACGAGATTCGTATTTTCATATAATACTTCCCCACTCGAAATTTTACCGTACTTATCAAGTAATTGAAGAATAGAGAGCGAGGTGACACTTTTCCCACAACCCGATTCTCCTACTAGTCCGAGAACTTCACCCTTTTTGAGTGTGAAATCAACCCCATCTACAACCGTCAACGGACCATTCTTACTTTCAAATTGAGTCGTAAGTCCATTTACTACTAATAGATTCGACATTCATTCCCACCTCCTTGCTCTTACCGCGTTGATTTCGGATCAAAAATATCGCGCAATGCATCGCCTAAAAAGTTGACTGAGAATACAACGATCGTGATCGCTATCCCCGGAAAAGTAGCCAACCACCAAGCATCATACATATAGTTTTTCCCTTCACTAAGCATCGTTCCCCATTCTGGAGTTGGAGGCTGTGCACCTAAACCAATAAAGCTAAGTGCTGCTGTATCTAAAATCGCTACACCAATAAATAGTGTTGTATAGACTAATAGAACACCTGCTACATTCGGCAAAAACTGTCTCCGTAAGATCCAACTATGTGAACTGCCAATTGAACGGCTTGCTTCAACAAAACCTGACGACTTAATCGATAGTGCCGCTCCTCTTATTAATCGAGCAAATCCCGGTATGGAAGCCACACCGACTGCAATCATTGCATTCGTTAAGCTCGGGCCTAATATTGCAACAATTGCTAATGCCAAAATAATACTTGGTAAAGCTAACAGAATATCCATAATTCGCATTAACACATTGTCCAGCCAACCACCAACGTAAGCACTTAATAAGCCAATAAATGTTCCAAGGAAAAACGTAATCGCAACAGCTAGCATGGAGACAGTTAATGTAACGCGAACGCCATAGACAAGACGTGAAAGAACATCTCTTCCAATCGCATCTGTTCCTAGTAAATGCTCTTTACTCGGTCCTTGTAGAATCGATTCATAGAACTGTTCTTCTGGATCGAAGGGGGCAAGTAATGGGGCAAGTATACCAATAAGGGCAACAATCACAAGAAAAAGGATACAAACAACTGCACGTTTATCCTTCAATAATTTTCTTAATGTATCTGACTTAATCTTTATGGGATCCTTAGGTGCAACACGTGCTTGTATCGGTTTATAGGTTTCTAATTTTGCCATTCATCACGCCTCCTTCGTACCCATTTCCACCCGAGGATCAATAATGCTGTATAACACATCTACTAAAATATTTATGGTGACATACATAACACCCATAAATAAAACAATTCCTTGAATGAGCGGAAAATCTCTCGACATGATTGCCCCAATCGCTAATGTGCCAAGCCCTGGCCAATTAAACACTTGTTCAATAATAACCGTCCCACCCAACAAAGCCGCTAGCTGCAAACCTATAACTGTGACAACAGGAATTAATACATTACGAAGTGCGTGCCTGAATAAGATAAGACCATCATCAAGCCCCTTTGCCCTAGCCGTTCGAATATAATCATTCGAAAGAACCTCTACCATTCCATTCCTGGTTAAACGCATGATCATCGTAGATGCGACGACACCAAGCGTAAATGCGGGAAGAATGAGATCACGGAAGCCAGTGCCATTCGCAATCGGAAACCAAGCGAGCTTAACTGAAAAGACAAGCACTAATAAAATGCCTAACCAAAAACTTGGGATAGAAATGCCTAATGTCGCAAAAGCAGTACACATTTTATCAATAAATGAATCTTTAAATTTAGCAGCTACTATTCCTAATGACACACCGATTACTACAGCAACGAACAAGCCGAAGATCGCTAGCTTCACCGTTTCAGGAAAACGATCCAAGATTTCAATTAAAACAGGTCTCCCTGTTTTTAACGATGTGCCAAAATCACCTTGGAAAGCATTCGTGATATATTGCCAGTACTGAACCAAAAGGGGCTTATCCAGCCCCAAATGGTGATTTAGCTTTTCTACTTGTTCTGGTGATGCATTAATTCCGAGCATAATCTTTACTGGGTCACCAGGAATAAAGTGAATCAACAAAAATGAAAAGACGGATATACCAAAAATGACTAAAATACCAGATAACACCCGATTAATAATGAAATGTTTCATTACTGTTTCACCCAGCTATCTTGGTAGTCGAGATTCACGTTCATTAATTTAACATCTTGCACTCTTTTATTTACTACGAAAAAGACCTTTTCTGCATAAATAGGTGCCCAATATGCATTTTCAACAACGATTTCTTGAACTTGAGCATACACTTGCTTTCTTTCTTCGGGGTCTATCGTTGTTCTGCCTTTTTCTAATAAACCGTCAAGCTCAGAATTTTGTGCTCTTACATGATTTAAACCACCTATCTGGCTTGAGTGAAATAACAAATAAAGGATGTCAGGATCAATGTAAGAGTAAGCTAGGAATGACAGCTGAAATTCTCCTTGAGACACTTTTTCGATTAATGTTCCTGCTTCTAACGATTGAATATTTACATCAATCCCAACATCTTTGAGCATCGCTTGAACCATTTGCGCTGCTTGATTATGTTGAGTCATAATTGAAAGCTCAAATGTAAGTTCACTTCCGTCCTTTTCCATGATTCCATTGCTATTTTTCGTATAGCCAGATTGTTCTAGCAAACTTATTGCTTCATCTTTATTTAATTTATGACCATAGCTTTCAACATTTGGATCATATCCAAAAACTGCGGATGGAATTGGTCCATAGGCAGGTGTTCCCTCACCGTTAATCACAGCCTTGATGATCGCATCTTTGTTGATGGCCATATTGATTGCCTTTCTAACATTGAGATCTGACAGCGTTTCATTTTCAAGATTCATTTCTAAAAATAATCCTAGCCCTTGGCGCTCTGCTTCTATTACATAATAATCCGGATTATCACGATATCTTTGAACATCCTTTGGCGGTACTTCCATCGCCACATCAATGGATCCACTATCAAGTGCAGCAAGCATCGTTTGTTGATCCTGGATAAATTTATACACGATTTGATCTGGATAGGCTTTTCCTTGGTTTTTAGCAGATGCATGTGGCCAATTGTAGTCATCATTTCGCTCAAGTGTGATGGATTGTCCTGTTACCCATTCTTTAAAAATAAATGGACCTGCACCAACTGGATTTCGTCCATAATCAGCTCCATGCTTTTCAATGGCTGCCATGGACAATGGCTGTAAATATCCTCTGCTAGTTAGATTTCGTAATAATGGTGCAGATGGAGCAGCAAGTTCAATGATGAAAGTTTGTTCATCTGGTGCTGATGTTTCCTGAATTCCACCGATAAGGCTTGCAGCCACTGTAGCACCTGTTTCTGGATTCAAAATGCGATCGAATGTGTCTTTATAAACCTTTGCTGTTAATGGCGTTCCATCTGAGAGAGTAACCCCTTGTCGGATTTTCAATGTAATCGTTTTGCCATCCTCTGATACTTGATAACTTTCGGCAAGATTCGATTCGATTTCATTTGTATCTGCGTTTACTGTAAGTAATGTCCCACCAAGATGATTGGTAATTACACTAGCAATGCTCATTGACGTTTTGTGAACATCTAATGTATCAGGCTCTTGCATCGTACCAATCGTAATCGTACCACCATACTGTGGGGCAGCGGCCTCTTCAGATGAACCATCATTTTAATTAGTTGAATTGTCTGAATTTTTATCAGAGGAAGATGTTTTATCGGAACTACATCCTACTATTAATAACATAGAAAGAATTAGCATGATAAGAGATAAAATAGGTTTACGAACACATTTCGATCTACCCAACTCGATTCCCCCCTATTCCACTTTAGGATTTTGTCTGTATCCAAATGCCGCGCGGATCACCTTGTTATCTTCACCTTTGACAAAGCGCAGTGAAATTTCTGATTCTCTGAAAGGTACCATGAATGTATCATTGCCAATTGGTTTTACATCATTAAGCTCAAGTCCTTCAGCCTTAAGCTGGAGTTTGCCATCTTCAATAGCTACTGTATATTGCGCTCCTTCACCGGAAGCATACACACCCTCATATTGCTTTAATTCCTCTTCTGAGACTTCTACCACCTCATAAGATAAATGTGATTCTTTAACTGATTTTCCTAGCTGATCAGCAAAGGCACTGAATAGTAGTTTTGTTGATGGTACACCTGCTAAATTGGCAAAGGATACTCCTGTTAGTCCTAGTTCAGGTAGAATATTTAATTGGGCAGCCACCCCTTTAATCGATCCCCCATGTTCAACAAGCTTATGTCCATAATAGTCAGGAGTGACCATCACACCATATCCGTAGTAAGTGCCTTTATCACACTCAATATACGGTGTAGTCATTAATTTCACACTTTCAGGTGTGAGGAGCTGAGCGCTTCCAACCTTTCCTTCGTTACGATAAATTTCTGCATATTTAAGCATGTCATTTACAGTTGATTTTAAAAACCCTGCTGCACGCATGGACGGTGCGTCCCATGGATTATTGGATTCAAAAACAATTGTTTCCTCCTCTTTTTTACGAGAATTATAGAGACAGGAAACATCCTCATGATCAACTAATTCTTCTAAATGGAAAACACTATTTTTCATCCCTGCTGGATCTAAAATGTAATCCTTCATATACTTTTCATAAGAAATCCCACTAACCCTCTCAATGATTGCCCCTAAAAGTGAATACCCATCATTCGAGTAACTAAACTCTGTTCCTGGTTCCCCTAGTAATGTAAAATCCTGTGAGGCAATGTCAGCTATTAACTCCTCGTAAGTATCAACACTTGTATTTTGCTCCTCGGATGCCGCTTTCTCAACCTTGCCAATATCGCCATCACTTTGACCTTCATCCTCAAACTTTGGATCGTTAGCTACACTCTTACTCAATGCTTTAAATAGAGTTGGCAATGGCGGCAACCCGGCTGAATGCGTCATTAGATGGTGAATCGTCATTTGCTTTGTATATTCTTCATTTGGCGTTTTAAATTCAGGTAAATATTTCACAACTGGATCATTTACGTCTAGCTTTCCAGCTTCTTGTAGCTGCATAACTGCTACACATGTAAATGATTTCGTTACTGAGCCAATTCCAAAAACGGTGTCAGAAGATAATGGGAGTTTGTTTTCGACGTCGCGGTAACCAAAACCATTTTCATAGAATAATTGGCCATCTTTTGCTAAACCAATTGAAAAACCTGGAATCTCATACTTATCAGCAATCTCCTTGCAATACTGATCGAACTCACTCGTTACTGTTTTTTGTGTCATCTAAAAATCTCTCCCTTATCCTTAATATTTTTTATTATAAAATTGTACGATAAGTACAATTTACAACCAGAACATGATATTTGAGTAGAGACAACAGGGGACCTTACATCGACTAATCAAGCCAAGATGTTTTTATTCGATCGTACAATTTTATCCACCCGATATTGCTCAAGGACTTGTCGATTTACTTCATAGCCGATACCCGGTTTATTTGGAACATGGATCAATCCATTTTCTACAATTACTTCAGGCTGAATAATATCCTTTTCCCAGTATCTAGAGGATCCAGCCGTATCACCAGGCATCACAAATTGCGGAAGTGTTGTTAGGGCAATATTATGGGCACGTCCAATTCCAGATTCTAACATTCCACCACACCAAACTGGAATTCCTTGCTGAGCACAATAATCGTGAATTTTCTTAGATTCCGTTATTCCCCCAACTCGGCCAATTTTAATGTTGATGATTTTACAACTGCCTAACTCTACTGCTTTTCTAGCATCTTCAAGGGAATGAATGCTTTCGTCTAAACAAATAGGGGTGACCAATTCTGTTTGTAGTTTGGAATGATCGATAATATCGTCGTAAGCCAATGGCTGTTCGATCATCATGAGGTCTAATTCATCCAGTTTCTTCAGTAAGTTAATATCTTTTAATGTGTAAGCCGAGTTAGCATCTGCCATAAGCAAAATATCTGGAAAATGTCTTCTTACTTCCTTAAGCATTTCATAATCAGCACCAGGCTTTATTTTCACCTTTATTCGTTTATACCCTTCATTAACAAAGCCTTCTACCACTTGAGCAAGCTCCTTCGGTGTAGGCTGAATCCCAATACTAATTCCAACCTCAATTTGCTGCTTACTCCCACCTAGTTCCTTGTATAATGGATTAGCCTTTCGTTTTGCATATAAGTCCCAAACCGCACCTTCTAATGCTGATTTTGCCATATGGTTTCTACGAATGGATTCGAATCTTTTTGATACTTCATCAGGGTGGTTAATGGGTGATTCAAGTAATAATGGAATTAAAAATTGTTCCATGATATGTTTGTTTGATTCCACCGTTTCCTCGCTATACCAAGGGGATAAAAAAGCGACTGATTCACCAAATCCAATAGCTCCTGTTTCATCCTCCATTTCAATCACAAAAAACTCTCTATCCTGGAAGGTTCCAAAGCTTGTTGTAAATGGATCCTTTAGTCGCATAACCATACGATGAAGTGTTACTTCACGAATCGTAATTGGGCTATAGGTCATATTAAACCTCCTAAACTAGTTAAAAACATATTTACTTCATGAAGATTCTTTGCATATTTTTCCCCATTAAAGCTTCAAGCTCCGCTTCTGAATACCCCCTTTTTACAAGACCATTCATTAGCTTTGGGATCGATTGATGACCTGAAATGACGTCAAATGGTTTTCTTGGCAGATGACCTAATTGATCCACTAATACATGGCTCATAAAATCATCACAAAGGTCAAGTCCTAATCCTACGTGCTGGATTCCTGCCACCTTTACAAGATGGTCGATATGATTCATCAGCTGTTCCAATGTTGCGTTCTCATCATCATCTCCAACGAGCATACTAACGGCATTGACACCGATAACCCCATTTGTCCTAGCAATTGCTTTAATTTGTTCATCTGTAATATTTCGCATAGTTGAACAAAGCGTGCGTGCATTCGAGTGAGAAGCAACGACCGGCATTGTTGTATTATCGATTACATCCCAAAAACCCTCATCATTTAGATGTGAAACATCAATCGTCATTCCAAGTCTTTCGGCATCCTCAATCACTTTCAAGCCAAAACTAGTAATGCCGCCTTTCTTTCCTTCTTTTGTCGGTTGAAAAAAGCTTCCGTCCCCTACAGCATTTCTGCGGCTCCAAACAAGACCAAGATTGCGAACTCCTAATTCATAAAACACACGTAATAAGCTTAGGTCTGTCCCAATTGGTTCTGCTCCTTCAATCGATAGAAGAAAGCCAATCTTGTTTGACTTCTTTGCTAGATTCATATCTTCTCCGTTAAAACAAATCATTAGCTTATCAGGGGATTCCTTCACTTCTTCATATAAAGCACTAATTTGACTTAGCGCTTTTCTAAGCCCCATTTCTGGCAAGAATGCACTATCAATAAATAGAGCCGCAACGATAACATTCACTCCTCCTTCCACAAATCGCGGATAGTAGTCCGTCTCAATTACCTTCGTTCTTCCTCTTTCTCGTTGGACTTGAACATCCATAAGTAAATCAAAATGACCATCGACAACTAATGTGTTATGCAGGAAATCAGCAGCGAGTTTATTGCTCATTTTTTCACCTCTTAATAAAGATTGACTTCAATGTCTTTTGTTGCAAAGGAATAAGATTCACCGCTATGTTGGTCATATCCCGCCATATGTTTGTGTACTTTCGGATGATTACTTGCAGCGATACTTGTCACTAACAAATTCAAAAGTGAAAATGTTGGTGTAATTCCTTTTAACGGAATGGGCGCTGGGGCAATGACCCTAAATAAAATATCTGCATATTGCCCAATTGGGGATAATCGATCATCTGTTAAAGCAATAATACACGCCCCTTTTTTCTTAGCTGCCTTTACAAACGAGAATGTCTCCTGAACATATCTCGGAAATGAAATCGCCACAACGACGGTGTTCTCATCAACAGTTGATAATAAGTAATTGGCATCCTCAATTTCCCCACGATATTGTGTCGTATTTCCAACAACTATATTTAGCGCAAACATGAACCAGCTTGCTGGCCCATAGGAGGATCGGAATCCAAGGACAATTCGGTTGTCCGCATTAATTAATTTTTCAATCGCTTTTTGATATTGTTTAAAATCAATATCCTCTAAAGTAGATTTCACATATAAATTGTCTTGTTCAATCGCATATTGAATCAGATCTGTATCCTTTAGCGTGTGGGAAATCTCTCTGAAGTTCTGGAGGGGATTCGTTGATGGCGTATCTTCTAACAACGTTGTTTGAATTTCTTTTTGTAGTTCACTAAATCCTGAGTATTCTAATAGGTAGCATAAGCGAATAACGGTCGTTTCACTCGCCCCACATGATTGACCAATTTGTTTTGCTGTTTGAAAGGCAACTTCTTTTGGAAAGTCAATCATATATTTTGCGATTATTTTTTGTCGTTTTGTAAAATTATTATAATTTTTTCTAATTCTGTCTTGATACTGTTCCATTTGACCGAACCCTTTCTTTTGAGAAAAGCACAATTTCCCCTCTCCCATAAAGACTGTACTTATTGATCCAAAATCTTCACGAGTGAAAGGCTTAATATTTTTACTCCATTAAATAGGGAATCTAGATTAAATTTCATTTTTGGATGATGTAAGCCTGGTGTTAATCCAGTACCTAACCCGACCATCGTTGACTGTAAGTTCGGATAAGTCATTTTATAGAAATGGAAATCCTCTCCACCAGGTGTAACTGGTGCTGGGAAAAGTCCATTCTCTCCAATTGCTTCCACAATTGCTTCTTTAACTAGTTCTTCAAGCTCAACGCTTCGTTCAGCTGCTACCATTGACGCCTGTGGCTCAAGACTCACCTTAGCAAAGTTAATAGAACCTGCTGTAATCGTTACATGATGGACCTTTTCAATTAAATCAGTCATTACTGAATTTTGCTCTGCTCTTACATCAATCCCAAACTCGGCAAAATCTGGAATGATATTGAGATTATCGCCGCCTGCCCTCACCATCGTTACCTTTGCAGATGCTGAAACCGTTGGATCCATTTTAATAGAATTAATCGCTTGAATGATTGATGCCATTGAGTCTGCCACATTTATCCCTAGATGTGGCCTTGCCCCATGTGACTGTCTTCCTTTTACTTCACCTTTTAGAAGAGTAGCCGCTCCGTGATAGATTGCGGGTGATGCTACACCGAATGGCATTTCCTGAATGGGACGAACATGAATCCCTAGTAGATAATGAAGATCCGCTATTATGCCCTTTTCTATTATCGCTTTTGCCCCATTGCCAGACTCTTCCGCTGGTTGAAAGATTATTTTGATTAAGCCCTTCGGTTCAAAACCTATCTCTTTTAAACAGGTAATTGCATGAAGTACCATTGTCATATGGCTATCATGACCACATGAGTGATTTGCCTGCCATTCTTCATCTACAAGCTGCCATAATGCATCCATGTCTGCTCGTATTCCAACGATTGGCCCATCCTCACTATTTCCCCAATAACCAACCACTCCGGTCTGGTCCTCAAAAGTCTCATATTGAATGCCTAATTGTTCTAGTTTGGAACATAGATATTTAGTCGTATCCACCTCTTTCCAGCTTACTTCT
This sequence comes from Cytobacillus eiseniae, assembly GCF_017874625.1. Taxonomy (GTDB): domain Bacteria; phylum Bacillota; class Bacilli; order Bacillales; family Cytobacillaceae; genus Cytobacillus; species Cytobacillus eiseniae. Next base: position 78,263 of record NZ_JAGIKZ010000012.1, read on the forward strand.
GGATTTGAGTGTAGATCATCATAGGTTGATTTAATCGTTTCTTCATTTTTTTTAACCCAATTATTTATTTTGTTATTCACATCTTCCCTCCAACAATTTATTTTCTACTATGTAATACTGTACTTTTTCATTTCGCCTTTTTTGAACTCGAGTAACCATATAACCATTTGCGAAAGCTTTACTCATTGCATTTCGAACGGCATATCTCCATTCTAGTGCTACATCTGAATGATGCTGCTTAATGAATTGAATATTTGAAGGGACTGGAATACAGTATCTTTTATTCTCCTGATCAATCTTTACATCAAGAAGTTCTGGGATTGGGAAATTTTCTTCTGTTTGATTCCAGCTAAGCAACTTTTTAACTTCACTCTCAGGCTGATCTTTTTCTCCATCACGTATTGTATCTTCTACATGTTTGGAACAAATCTCCCATTCAATTAATAAACGGTCGGTCGGGAGGCCTTTATTCAATTTGTCGTTCATTTCTCCATAATACGAGGGGATATAATGATTTGAATATGCACCTAACTTGCACATATTAAAATAACCATTTCTAATTTCTAATGGGTCATATGTCCAAACAATTTTCTTGTAACCGAATTCGATTGCCCATTCTCTTTGCTTTATCTTAAGCTGATACCCAATTCCATGATTCTGGTAATCTGGTAAAATACCTGTCATATGAGAAACCAAATACGTCTCCCCATCCTTAAAACCCGCAAAACCGTAGCAAAAGCCTACTAACAGTTCTCCAGCAAATGCTCCAATCACTATACCTCCATGATGGATTGAAGCTAATAGTTGTGGCTGTGGAGAAACCGTCTCTTGACCCCAAATATCCTCTTGGAGCTTGATTACCTTATTTATTTCATCCAACTCATATATTCGTTTATATGTAATTGAATGTGGAAAACTCATAATCTACTCCCTCCTTCCATTATTGGAATCCCCCAATTTATAGGAACTAAAAAGGAAACGGTTTCATTTTGAAGTCTTTACTTTTATTTTCGATATTTTTTGAAGTATCTAATTTTTTTCATTATATACGACCTGTCGTTACAAAATCAATATAAAAATATAAATAATTCTAAATATTTGGAATCATCTTAAAAAAATACTATTTTAACAGAACAATTAGCTGGTTTTACTTTACTACTTAAACACAAAAAGGCCTCCCAGTTATTTCAATGACTAGGAGACCATTTATAAGTTAAAAAATTGCCTTGCCTGATTCTGGATCATATCCAGTTATTGCATTTGCAGGACTTTGAACAGTAACTGGTGTGTAACCAAGTTCATTAACAAGGTTTGGATTCTCTGTAATAGCTTGATGCAATGTATCAATTAGCTACAGCCTTTGTAACATTTAACTTTTTATCTGCCTCATATATGTAATATTAGTTACTCGAAATACAAAGGAAAGTGCATATAAAAAAATAAAATAAAATTTAATTTTACCCCACAACAAATTATACTGTCAATATATTTTTTGCAATTCCCCTGAATAAATGTTACAATAATATCACAAATGACTTTTCAACATCGCATTTCAAATTCTTATGTATTTTTTTTGCAGATAGAATATGGGTGCGCTTTTTTTATATACTCCTTCTTCAAATCGAAGGAACTTAAGAAAAAGGAAAGTTGTAATAGAGAAAGGGCAACTACCGGATAGGAGAGAAGGCACTGCAGAAACTTCGGTTTTAAACCATAAGAGTTTATGTCGAATGGCCAAATGGGACGAACATTAGACTCTGATAGTGTGAACCTATTTTTCTTATTAGAAGGAGGACAAAATAATGAATCTAATCAATAAAGAAGTAACACACAAGCATTTTGGCGAGGGAAGTGTTGTTAAACATAATGATTCTCTCATAGAAGTACTTTTTGCAACGGAAAATAAAAAGTTTGTTTTTCCCGATGCATTTAGAAAACACTTAAAGCTACATGATCAAAGTGCTGCCCACTCACTTGAAAAGGTAATAGAAAAAAAGGAAATAGAACTGCAGAGGATCGAACAGGAAAAGGAAAAAGAAAAAAACCGACAACGCCAGGAACAGCAGCTTCGCTCGGAACATGAAAAGCTGATGAAGAATCATAAACTTCATCCCGAATCCCAAATGGTTTTTTGGTGTGACGATGAAGAACAAAGTAAGGTCTTTACAGAGTGGAAGGTTTTTACTGGCGTAATAAAAAGCGGGAATAATAAAGGAAAGCCAAACAAACCTACCCGCCTATACCAAAATAGTGTTTGCCTTTTAACTGCAAGAGATGCCAATATGTCTGAAAAGGACAGACGCATTATCGGTGCTTATATGGTGAGTGAAAAATTCATCGGTAAGTTCTGTGAAAATGGATACATCCCTGCCCATTCAGAATACAAATTACAACTTACGGAACAAGAATCTGATCAGATGCCTTTTTGGAAGTATTATTCAAATGATAAATTCCCTGACAAAATGACGTGGAATACAGGTAAATACCGTTATTTTGATAATGAATGGATGGCTCAAATTTTATTTGATATTGTTGCTTTAAAAAGTGACACTCAGGAAAAAGAACTGGCACAGAACCTATTCGAACATTTTTGCAGATTAAATCGAATCAGGAAAGAAGAGTTGCCAGAGCCTAATGGCGTATTAATGCGTTTATAGATATTTTATAAACTACCGATTCCGGTCAAAAAGGTCACGAGCACAACTCGTGACCTTTTACATATTAAGCAGGAATCAAGTTCGTATTCCAAATCATTTGGATACTATCCTCCTTATCCAGTTCACTTTGGATAAATTTCTTCTATTAGATTAACATAGAGCCAGATTTTCAATTCCCACAGCATTTCTTAAATTTCTTTCCACTTCCGCATGGACAAGGATCGTTTCTGCCAATATTTTGACGGGTTTGGAGACTAATGACCTTCCCCTTTTTATCAGGCAAAGGAAGTAATGCTTTATTCTCCTGAGCGGATAGCTCCTCTGATGTATACCCTTTTAATTGCCATTCCCTCGTATTATTCATAAGAGGAATAAGGGCATTCATTAGTCTTTCCACAGCTTCTAAGCTTTCAAATGTCAATTGCGTCTGTAGAAATTGAAGTAGCTGACCAGGTTGATCGCCTAATTTCACTTGAATAATTAAGTCTTCAACAAGCTGTGTTGCCTCTTGTTTCGGCAACAGATACTCCTGTTTAAATAGCGATACGAGTTGAGAAAAACCCTTTGGTTGCTCCACATAATCGGTTTCACCTGCTTCTAGCAGCTGTTTCTTCGTGAATGGATAGTAGTCAATACTTTTTCTAGATGCCTGCTCCTTTAAAATAGTTGCAGGATTATGCACTTCCCAGTAAGAATAACCGTGCTTGTCAATTTGTATTTCTTGATAGTATGCCATTGCATCAAAAATAACCTGAATGAAGGCGTGGCCATCTGGGTGAATGGGCGTATGTCTCTCTACTAAATCCACTAACTTCTCATGCGGCACTATTCCATAATAATAAAGTAACCCACGGGTTATCTTGATCCACTCCGTATTCCGCTTAACTACTGTAAGTACCGTTTCATCTCGAACAAGCTCCGCTAGCGAAGGCAATAACTCCACAGGAATCATAACAATGGGATTGCCATTTTGAAAACTAGTAAACATAAAGCCAGTTTTACAGAGTTGCGCAATCTCCTCTCGTTCAACATTCTTAACACTTATCACTCCATTATTGGCAATGATCCTTTTTATTAGTAATATTCGCCGCTCATCGGATTGGCTAACAATTGTTCTGGTATGTAAAGGAATTTCACCTGCCAAACATTGAATTAACTCTGCCTTTTTTAGGGAACTTGCATTTTTGATTTGTAGGTTTTTACGTATAGATTGAAGATCTGCAAGTTTTAATGTAGATAGCCCTTCCTTTAATGAAGCGATTCCCGTAATTTTACTTTTTTGATTCTTGTTTTTATTTGCCTCCATTTTATACCCCTTCCTCATAAAGTCCGTCAATGACTATAGGAGAAGCCTAATTGAACTCCTTACTAGCCATCTCTACTATTTCAATAATATTTTTCATTGTATCATGCATGTACTTATATTAAACATATGAAAATAGACTAACTTCTCTTATAGAAACTACCTTTTACAAGAAGGCTGTTTTCGCAAACATTGTTGCTTATTAAGATAAAGTTGGTAAAGGTTGATTTCCACTCCAGGTTGCTCCCTTTCCGCGGGGTAGGCGCTGAGCCTCCTCGTCGCTTTCGCTCCTGTGGGGTCTCAGCTGTCCTACGCATCCCGCAGGAGTCTCGCACCTTCCGTTCCAATCAACCGACCTAGTAGGTCAAACATTTAATTCAAAAGCAACAATCTTTTAGAAAAGAGCCTTCAAGAAAAAATAGGCTCCCCATGAGTTTGCACGACTCATGAGAAGCCTCTGTTAATCATACTTATCCCTCAATTTTCAGCAATATATTTGCATTTTACTCTTCACTCACATAATAGAGGTCGTTCTCCCTCTGCCATTTCTCCCCTCACAACTTCTATTCAAAAAACCCCTGCTGTTTCTCAATTGATTTTTTACGCTTGACTATTTTTATGATAGGAAATAATAAAAGCAGCGAAACAACTAGACAAATCGATCCAACGGTTGGATTAAGGTATCCCCACGTTGTCCTGTCATCAAACAAATTAAGGTTTGAAATACCGAGCACGACATTAAGCAAGAAAAGCAGATAAAAAACATTCAACATGCCCTTATAATAGGAAAGTCTCGACTTTGAATCCGTATATAATTCAAAAGGTCCTTGATCTGCAGGTTTTTTCATATAGATCCAACCACCAAACTCTTTAACAATCGTAATTCCGCTATCATTTAATAGTTCAAAGTACTCCTTCTTTTCATTAGAAGGCATTCTCATAATAAATTCATTGCGAAAAATGAAGGCCTTTGGCTCTCCTTTGCTAAACGTGAAGCGCCCCAAAGAAAATTTCTCTAAATTCCAGCCTTGTGCTGCCATCTCATTGATCCACTTTTCCTCTTTTTCATAGTCTAAATACAGGCGATACATTACTTTCTTCATAGCAGGTCCTCTCCTTTCACAATTCTTGAACCGTTCTGATACAACTCACTTAGTCGTTTGATTTCATGCTCAATAGCCACTTTCCCTGCATCTGTTATCACATATTCCTTCTTACGTCCGTCCTCATCTAATGGAACAATCCATTTCTTCTTCACCAATGTTTTAATGGCTCCATAAATGGTTCCAGCACCAAGCCCAACTCGACCGTTACTTATTTCCGAAACAAACTGCATAATTCCATATCCGTGTCTAGGCTCATAGAGCGATAATAAAATATAATAAACACCTTCTGTTAATGGAGCATTTTCCTCCATTCCTTCACCACCTATCGTCAAACGTTATATCGACTGTTGATATATATAATATATCAGCAGCCGATATAATTATCAATAATATACATGGCCTAATTTTTATGAATGGCAGAATAGATAAGAACCATTTTACAAAATAAATACGCCGAAAATGCTTGAACAAATGATTAGGCATTTCCGGCGTATTTATTTTTACGTTCAAATTGAAAAGAAAACAGATAGGTTGTACCCATTTTTAGCCCTCTTTTTAACTAAATTTTCTCCCTATATGCATTCTGAATGCCTTCTCAATTATATATCGTAATAAATTGAAGTGTAATTGGGACATTTCTTTGCGGCACATCTGATGTTTTTAACTGTAAACACCCTTTACTCACAGTATAAGCAGTAGGTGACTGCAGCACACCATTAATAAAAAGATTGATGAAAGAAACAGTTTCTGGAGCTAGAATTCCCTGATCTCCATATTCCTTTAATTCATCTTCATTCGTATAAATGTGGTTAACTCCATCAGACAATGCATAATAGTGATACGTATCAACTTTAGCTACTTTCGCAACCTTCGGGGAGCAGTTTAGGGTAAAGCATAAATCCACACAAGTTGTTGTATTTACACAATCATAGACTTTCGGCATACAAACAACTTGTTCCTTCCTATAATTCAACATCCGCATCTCACCTGTTCTTAATCTGAATTCCGAAATGTTTTTATATCATAAACATCCTATTCAAATGTGGATGAATTGGTACAACTATTTTTGAAATGGAATATGGAAAAAAACAATGAATTACGAACTTTAACCTACAAAGTACTATTAAGTAAAGTTAAAAGGACACTAGTTCCGCTATTCGCAAAAATAATTATGCTTTCACATGTTGATCAGACATAGATTCCGTTATTTAGCTAAAAGGATGTTATTTTTGCCTATTTATTAGCAAATAACGTACTCAGTGTCCGTTAACTCTCTAAAATAGCCTAATTTACGAGAATAGCGTACTTGCTGTCCACAAAAAGCAGAAATGATATTGAGTCATACTAATATGAGATTATATAGACAAGTAAAAGCGCATGGATTTCCACACTGAATCCATGCGCTTCTGCTTGTTATTTTTATTGCTTTTTTCGCTGGGATTTCGAATGTTTTTACACATTTCCCCTACATGATCAAAACTGCATAATCAAATGATTCCCTGCTTTTACTTCTACCTACATTACTTCTACATTATGTTTCAACATCAGTTGTAGAAGCCGGCGTAAAGTTCACTACCTCTAAAACGACAGGCGAGCCTGCTAATATACCTTCTCCATCAGCAGGTACAGCGAATGCAAGTGATCCAACAGCCGTGATTCCTGGAGTATATGTTGAAAGGTCTTCCATTTGCAGAACACCATTCACATACACATTGAAATAACTGTTATTTAACTCTAAATCTGGAAGTTCAACTACAGGCTCTCCATTATCCTGAAAAAAATCTGCGGCGTCGATCGTTAAGCTTGTTCCAGCTGCGGCATCTGCTTCAGTTACATAGAAAAATCTTGTATTAACTGGAGTCACAAGGGTTGTTGTAGCTGCACTAATAAAGAGTTTCATAAGCTGTAAAGCCACTTTATTTGCTCCTTTCCATATCTAAAATGTACGTTCATTATTATCATATGGAATTTTTGGACAAGGGGGGTTAGTGGAATCACACATTTTGTGGCTTATTTTTGATTCGTAGAGGAGAAAACATTTCAATCACTAGTTGATGTTTATTTACGAGTACATCTTTTTTAGCAAATAAAAAAACGGCACCTTCGATTGTTACAATTAAAGGTGCCGCTCTATTTTTTAGCTGTTTTATTCAGAAAATGTATTTTGTGTAGTTTCCAAAACCGATTTATTTGTTTCTTTATTTTAACTTACTTTCAGCTTCTGAGAGTAACTTTAAGTACTCATCAATTGAGTATTCAATGGCAAGAGCGGTTGGAGTTCCTGCTGCTGCAAGTGGAGTGTCATTTCCAATAATTACGACAGAACCTCTCTCTATTGCTGGTATTTTTCCAAGAATTGAATCATCTTGTAGAGCCTCTAGAGTACCCTCACCACCATACGATACCAAAATATCAGCATCCTTAAGAAGGTCTGCATTTTCTGTACTAACTTCTATATAGAATGAGCTTTATTATGTTTCATTTTCGCTCTACACTTAAAATAATTGTGAATTTTTAGATAGTAAAGCCTATACTATCAACAAGATTGACTATTTAATCCAGTAAGAAATCCAACGGTTATAATAAATTAGCTCAATACAAACACTTCTAGACCTTTAAAAGTTTAGAATTTTAGCCTTCTAAACGAATAAAGTTTTAGATACTCTCTCATTCCTTTAATATCTATTTCATTAGCAATATGCATTTCTTTTTGTATATCTTTAGGTAAATAGGTGGAGAACTTCGAAAAGAAAAACTCTTGGTCTGTTGTATGTTTGATGAATGTTTCGGGAGTCCAGTTTATCTTGTTCATTTCTTGTAACAATTCTTCCATATCAAAGTTTCCATCAATTGTTATTCTCCCTGCACCATCGACTGATTTAACAGTTACACCTAGCGAGCGTAATGCCCATACTATATTCCGAGTGATGTTAGTACCTGTATATGTTTCAAACACCATTTCCCCCTTTTCTTCCCATATGATTCTTTCTTTAAGGTTTACTTTATAATGATGATATGGTTTCCGTAGATCCGCTAATGTAATATTTGCTTTCCCATCAATGTAACCAATTTCTTTATCAGAACAGAGAAGTTCCATCATTTTTTCTCCAATGCGTTTGTGTATTTTTACCCCACCACCGGAATATCTCGGGGGTTTTCCGTTAACAGCTTTTTGCACATAGACTTTATTTTTATCAAAATCAATGTCTCGGATAGTCCAGAGTTTTCCTGCTAGGATAATGTTATCTCTAACATTCAACATCGATGTTTTATCTAAGGTTCCTATTCTTCGAATCCCTTCTAATACCGTAAATTCTTCTGGTGTCATAAAAACTGCATAAAAATCTTTACTTCTAAGAATCCTTTCACCTTCGATACCTACGATTAATTCATCTATACCTCTTATTTTCTCCAAATGGTCATTTTCAATCATGTGGCGGATAAGTTTTTCTACTAGTCGTTCGTCTAACGCATAGAAAATATGGCTAGCTTTTAATTCGGAAACCAATTTTTCAAGTGTGATTCCGTTTGTTTCTTGGCAAATCGATAGGACTTGGTGAAATACGATGTCATACGGTATCGGATACCCTTCCGCAGGTTCTATCCATTTTTCCAAAATAAGTTCCATAACGGCTAACGACTGAACTAAACTATCATCATCCGTTGAATAGAGTTGTAACATCTGATTAGCGCTTCTTTTTCTTCCTGAACGCCCTAAACGTTGTTTTAAAGAGGAAACCGTAAAAGTACTATCTACTTGAATAACAATATCCACATCGCCAATATCAATCCCAAGTTCTAAAGAACTAGTAGCTATTACAGTTTTCGGTACCTTTGATACTACCATTGTTTTTTCTACATATTCTCTTTCTTTTTTATCAATCGACGAGTGGTGTGCATAATACGATTCACCAACATTATCTTTTTCCGCTAGTCTGTTTAAAAAAACAGTTGCTTCTTCTACTTCTCCTCTACTATTACAAAAGATAATAGCTTTTTGATTTTTAGTTAACTCTCGTATATCTTCAAACAATTCCACTGGCTTTTTTCGGTCCTCACCTGTTTCAAAGTGCATAAGGTAATAAAGAAGTTCTTTGTCACTACCTTTTGCTTCGATGATTTCTACATTCTCTATGTCTTTATAATTAACCCATTCCTTTACCAATTCAAAGTTGTCAATGGTCGCCGACAACCCAACAATTCTTGCTCGTTCGTTAGTGTAATCTTCAATACGGGAGAGCAAAGAACGCAGTTGTACACCCCTGGCTGTGTTGATAAACGAGTGAATTTCATCAATAACAATAAATCCCAACCCCTTAAATAGATGCCTAATGTGCTCCGTTCGATTGATAAACAGACTTTCAACAGATTCTGGCGTGATTTGTAGAATCCCAGAAGGTTTCTTGACAAACTTATTCTTATAACTTTGACTGACATCCCCATGCCACTTATGTACAGGAATATGACTATGCTCACACAATCGTTCAATTCGTTCGAATTGATTATTAATGAGGGCTTTTAATGGTGAAATGTACAAAACTTTCAGTTGGTCTTCTGCGTTATTTTCGATACGAGATATGATTGGTAAAAAAGCTGCTTCCGTTTTACCAGAAGCAGTTCCTGATGATACAATTACATCTTTGCTTGTTTCCATAATAATCGGGATAGTTTTGTCCTGAATAGAAGTAAACGTATCCCATTTCATATCCCATATCTTCTTCTGCATTGTTTTTGATAATAACTGAAACGAACTCATAAGAACCCCTACCCTTCAGTTCTCGAAAATCTAGAGTGAACATTAGATGCTGTTCGTTCTTCTCCTATTTCCTGCTCTCCAAACAACTCGGAACGACCGTAGTTTGGGTTTTGATGGAGTATATTTAATGCTCCAATGAAGTTCCTAATGACTTCCCCAACCGTTAAGTTTTCTTCTGCACCAGGTCTAGCATACTCTTCTTGAATAAAGCGCATCACTTCATCATCAGTGATGTTGGTTTCATACCCATAATGAACAGCATGAATATCCCTTAGTTTTTGCATTAGAACGAATGTTTCGTCATACTTTAAGGATGTTAGGTTGATAACAGGCTGTGATAAATCCCGAAATTCAGTTGTCTCAAAACGATTAGATTGTAACCTTCTTTTTAATGCACCATAACTAAACAATCCCCGTCTCTCATCTTCTAGGAACTCTGGAGTGCCTCCAATTGTAATATAAAGGCCTTCTACATTCCCCTGAAGTGTATCATTGTAGATTTTTAGAATGGTTTCATAGTTCTTATCTCTCGTTTGCGGATGTGTTATTTTATATAAATTAATAGCTTCATCTAAGTTAATTACAAGCCCTGAATATCCAATTTGTTTTACGAACTGGGAAAGTACTTTAATATATTCGTAGTAATTGTTATCAGTAATGATATCTCGGACCCCTAGGTCAGCTCGAGCTTCCGTTTTGGTTTTGTATTCGCCCCTTAACCACCTAAGCGCACAACGTTGACGTTCACTATTATCTTCTACGAAACCATTAAAATATAAAGTTAAAATGCGAGCAAAATCATAGCCACCCGTCAGCTCATCCATTTTTGAAACCGTTTGTGTAATCTCTTGCTCTACATTTTTTACAAAATCAGGATTATCAAATTCCACAGCACTGTAACCCTTATCCTTTACAACTTTCATTTGGACTTCACTTATCCACTTATCTAAAATAGTTGGTAAAGCTCCTCCATCTGGTACCGTTGACGTCGATAAATTTTTCATCAGCTCTGTATATAAAGCAACTGCTTTTCCTTCGCTTCCATACAGCCGTCTCTCCGGGGTAAAATCTGCCTTTGCCACAACAAATTTTTCATTAAAAGCAATTTGTTGAATAAGAGCTTGAATAAAACTTTTCCCACTTCCAAAAGGACCAATAAACAGTTTTATGAATGAAGACCCTTTTTTAATGTTATCTAGATCACTTAGAATTTGTTTTGCTTCATCAGCTCTACCTACCATGATATATTGTAATCCTCGACTCGGCACAACTCCCCCTATAAGAGAGTTAAGAATTGCCGAGGAATCTCTCTTTTTTATATTCATCATGCATACTCCTTTATCGCCAATAGTACCTTTTCATATTCTTCATAAATTACAATCGTATCCTCTTGATTTTCAAGGAGGTTATCTCCGAGGTATTCATTTGCTTTTTCATTCAATTCGCTTAAAAACATTCCGAGCATTATACCTCTTTTCTTTACAAATTGATTCGCTTCTTCTAGAGAAAATTGACCATCTTCAAACTGTAACAAGAAGTCTTTTTCCATATCCGATAAGGCCTCTACAAACTCCTCTTCATCTTCGACATCGCAATCCGTACCCCCAAGTGCTGAAAATACATCTACTTGAGATCGCTGATTTTCAATTATCTTCGGATTTGGATCGTTTTTCTCTACATCTTCTTTCTCGGCCACTGGATTCACCTTATAAGATGGTTCATTATCAACTTCTTGTTCCACTTCACTTCTTGCGTTAATGATCTGTATCAAACCTTCGGTATCTGATTGTAATTTCGAAATCCTTTCCCTATCAAATTCAATTTGTGATTTCTTTGGTTCTGCCTGCTTTTCTTCTGGCGGGGGTGATGGAATTTCTCCTCCCTGTTCCACCGCTTCTGATTGTTGAACCACCTTGAATCTTTTATTTGTATCTTTTGCTTTTTTTAAAAACCGTTCTATCATCATATCCTTAAATCCTTCGGGTAAGTATTCTTCCTCTACTTTTATTTCTCGCTTTTCACCATTCATTAAACGAGTAATATTTTCTGATAACTTGAATAAGGCAGTCACATCCTTAGGTAAGTCCTCTGTTGTTTTTACTCGCTCTATATATACATGCACCCCATCGTAACTTCTACCCATTACGGCAGATACAAACAAATGCCTAATTTCTCGTTCTTCTGTTGCTTGAAACCAACGGTTAATTAACTGTATATCTTTTTTTTCATATACTTGTTTTAGTAGTGGAATGCTGTCTTTAAATACTTTATAAATTTTGTTCTTGTTGTAAGTGAAAAATACTGTTTCTCGATAGTTTTTTACATAAGGTCTCCAAGAAGTAATTGATATTTTAGATAAATCATGTTCTTTGTTTAGTATTTGCTGATACAAAGGAGGAACCTGTTTTCTTTCTGAAAACCACTTTTTTGCTAATTCTGGTTCCTTCACCTCATACAACATGTCCGCTATCCATCGCTCAGAATAATTGATTAGTTTTGGAACTCTCTCTTTATATTCCTCATGTAATCGAACCATCATACTAATATTAAAGGCTGCATTTTGATTGAATGAGTAATTCATTAATTCGTAGGTGAATAAGATGATATAACTTAAGTCTACAACCGGATAGTATCCGTTTAATACTTGTTCTCTCCAGTAAAAATACCATTTTCGTTGTTTATTATTTAAATGTTCAAACGAAGTCCAATAAGCATGCAATGGGATTTCAGGACACTCTTGCCCTCTTTCTTTTGCAAAGCGCAACGAGTCCTTTACAAAACTATAGTTTGAGTGCGAAAAGGTGACTTCAATAGAAATACCGTTTTTAGAATGCGTATTTTTCTTTGCGTTCTTGATTTGGTTGATGCTTTCCAAAATGTGTTTTGATGTTTGAATATGTTTGTACTCCGGGAGTATAATGTTATCCTCATTATAAAATGACAAATTATTCTTGAAGGTACTCTTATGAGAAATGGCTTCTCCTGCTGTTTTAGTTTCTTTCTTTGTCTCTTGCCTCTCCTCGATTTCAAACATATTTTTAGTTTTATCTGCACCTTCTCGATTAGAAAATAACTCATGCCACTTTTTAATAAAGAACATATCAATCCATCCTAAAAAAATCGGGATATAAGTCCAACAGAAGACAAGATACAAGATCCCTCTCACATACCTTTTGTAGTAAAATGCATGGATTCCGAGTCCACCCAAAAAGAATGCAAGTAAATATCCTACCGTTTTAGATTTTATATTCAAAATATAGAAACCTCCTCTCTTCTACCCTTCTTCCAAAAGTATATATTTTTAAAAAGTACTATATGTTAAAATCAAAAATTGCTACCAACAGAAAATCAAACGAACAGCCATGCTTACGTAATTTTAAAATTCATATATCTTCCTGACATTTCATAAACTACCAATCAATAGAATTAGAATACTATTAATAAAGTGGATTATCTAATTCTTAGGTTACACCATTAAAACCTAACCATTTTACTAATTAATTAAAAGTAAGAACTATCTATATTTTACCATAATTTCAAAAATAGAACGGTCAAAAGACCCGTTCCTTATGTAAAATTTTCTCCTTCTCCAATTGTTTCTAGGTATACAACAAAAAAACAAGTTTGAAAATTCACAAGAACATTTAGTAACAATTGAACCTAATAAAGTTCAATATAGTAGAAGGTTATTTATATGAACAAAGCCTTCAACGTTTAGTTCCGCTGAAGGCTTTGTTCATATTCTTAAATCTAGACCAAAACAGAGATCGTAGACTTTGATGAAACTTATGCTAAATTCGGCTTTGGACAAAAACCGGCATACTTCCGAAGGGATTATCATTTACATTTCCATTCGGGCGACCCTTAGATATTAATGATAAAATTCTAATAGAACCCGATAAAAATCAAATCGGTGGTCTTAGCATATTCTAGGAGTTTATTGGTTGTAATATTACAAAATCTTTTTAACATAGAAAGGTTAAACAAAAAGGGAAACCTTTATAACTTTTAGATTTCCTATTACTGAATCAAAATTCAACATTAATATAGATTTAACATAGCCCTATTCAAAAAAACACCACCTATAATATTTCAACAGGTTTACAATAATGATATATCCTTCACATTACAACGCCTGGAAAAGAGATGCCGCACAATTTAGCCAGTTATGGAATCAGGTTTTAAGTATTTAACTAAAGAAAAACATCCTCCATACAATTGGTTGTATGGAGGATGTTTTTTTAAGAATGTTGTTGAAATGCTACTGTTGATAGTATTTACCTATCGATAAACCTTTACGTATCTAGGGTTTGGGCGTTTACTACATCATGCCGCCCCTAAGGTGAGAGTGTGTAATATCTTTAACCTAGTGTGTGTAGAGTGCGGTATATCAATGTTTTGTTAAATTCTGACTGTAACATCTTTAACGAGGTTTTACTATTTTTTACTGGATTGCGTTAGCAAAATGTTAGCAATTTGCTAGCCTGGTTACGACCACGAAATTAACAATTTGCTATTAACGGATTTACCATATAGAAACGTCAAAAGGTTTTGAATATCATTTTCTATATGAAAATTCCCAATTTATTGTTCTTATATAAGCACGAATATCAATTGTGAAAGGGCTTCAATATTCATCAACCAATTTTGCCTCGATTTTCAACTTGAAAATTGTGTATTGCTAAATTTAATCTTGTTATGTCTTTTACAGATAAATCAACAAACTGTACACCATAAGAAATTGATTTCCCTTTAATGTAATCTTCTCTTCTCATGATTTTACCTTTTAAATCAAATAATTCGCCGTAGAAGGTAAAATTAATTTTTATTATAATATTGTATTTTACAGGAAATTCAAAAGACGTTAGAAACTTCAGACCACCAATACTAAGATCCTCGATTACTCCATTAAAATTCCTATTCTTTAATTTCCCTATAGAACTATTACCAAATTCCATTAGAGTAAAAGTACTTTCTATTTTAGGAAGGTTTATTCTATAAGAATTTCTCTTTTCAATTGGACTAGTCTTTTTAACGATATTTAGGTTATTTTTAGAATATCCACCTCCGATCCAAAGTATACAGGGTTGGCCAGGGGGGATTTATTTTCACAGAAAAATAGAGTATAAAATCGGATTATATCCATAGAATACAAGATTTACTATTTCGCGGATAATTCAGGATCTGTAATTGGAATAAATACTCCTTCCATACCTTTAATAATAAATTGAAAGGAAGTATAATTCATTGAATAATGACTATTTAGACCCTATAAACTCGTTACATGTACCCGAGCTAGCTGATACCACATTTGCAATGGATTTCCTTCTTCGTGCCAAAGAAGGTGTTCGGAATATTGCAGTCGCATTAACAGAGTCTGCATCACCTGATGTTAGAACCCTCTTACGAACACAGTTAATGCAAGGTATTGCCATGCACCAAGAAATTACAGAACTAATGATTAATAAAAAATGGTTCCATCCATACGAACTAAGTGAACAGTATAAACTAGATCAACTCTCTGCCAACAATACATTGATGATTGGCAAAATGAATCTATTCCCGGTTGAGACCAATAGAAAAGGTATGTTTGACCGGGCACCTGATGATCACTAACACT
Source organism: Cytobacillus eiseniae (assembly GCF_017874625.1). GTDB lineage: Bacteria > Bacillota > Bacilli > Bacillales > Cytobacillaceae > Cytobacillus > Cytobacillus eiseniae. Next base: position 93,705 of record NZ_JAGIKZ010000012.1, read on the forward strand.
GGAGGCTGTATAACATGAAGGCAGTAACATATCAAGGTATAAAAAATGTTGTAGTTAAAGAAGTTCCAGATCCAAAGATTGAAAAACAAGATGACATGATTATTAAAGTAACGAGTACAGCTATATGTGGGTCTGATTTACATTTAATTCATGGCATGATTCCTAACCTGCAAGAAAACTATGTTATCGGCCATGAACCAATGGGAATCGTCGAAGAAGTTGGTCCAGGTGTGACTAAGGTAAAAAAGGGAGATCGAGTCATTATCCCTTTTAATATAGCATGCGGTGAATGCACTTATTGTAAAAACCATTTGGAAAGCCAATGTGATAATTCTAATGATAATGGTGATATGGGTGCCTATTTCGGATATTCTGATACGACGGGTGGCTATCCAGGTGGACAAGCCGAATATTTAAGAGTGCCCTTTGCCAACTTTACTCATTTCAAAATTCCAGAGACTTGTGAAGAACCAGATGAAAAGTTAACAGTTATTGCCGATGCGATGACTACTGGTTTTTGGAGTGTTGACAATGCAGGCGTAAAGGATGGAGATACAGTTATTGTTTTCGGCTGTGGTCCAGTTGGTCTTTTTGCTCAAAAATTCTGTTGGTTAAAAGGGGCAAAGCGTGTCATTGCAGTTGATTATGTCAATTATCGCCTTCAGCACGCTAAGCGCACCAACAAAGTAGAAATTGTTAACTTTGAAGACCATGAAAATGTTGGAAGTTATTTGAAGGAAATAACCAAAGGCGGCGCTGATGTTGTCATTGATGCAGTTGGTATGGATGGTAAAATGACTGATTTAGAGTTCTTGGCGAGCGGAATGAAGCTCCAAGGCGGAGCATTAAGTGCATTTATCATGGCTTCACAAGCAGTGCGTAAAGGCGGGACAATTCAAGTTACTGGCGTTTACGGCGGCAGATATAATGGTTTCCCTCTTGGAGATATTATGCAGCGAAATATCAATATCCGTTCTGGGCAAGCACCTGTGATTCACTATATGCCGTATATGTTTGAATTAGTTTCGACCGGAAAAATTGATCCAGGAGATGTCGTAAGTCATGTACTTCCACTTAGTGAAGCAAAGCGTGGCTATGAGATTTTTGACACAAAAATGGATGATTGTATAAAAGTCGTGTTGAAACCTTAAGGAAGGAGGTTAATAAATGAACTACGCCTTACATGAAGTTCTTGAGGTCCATGAGATGGCTGCATTTAAGACTAACTGTTTAACTAAATCAAAAACGATGAAAGCGTTAGTTACAGATCAGCTATTAAAAGATATTATGCAGCAAGACATTGATGTATCTACAAGACAATTACAAGAATATGCTTCTATCCTTTCAAACGCTAAGCAGTAAATTAGGAGATGAATGAACATGAATCCAATCATTGAAACTTTAACTGGCATGGACGCACTATCGGATCAAGTGGTTGCAATGGATCTACTCATTTCAGCTAAAAGTGGAATTAGAAATTATGCCATGGCCGTTACGGAGGCAGGAACACCGGAAATTAAAGAAATGCTTACTCGCCATTTAGTGGAAGCTCTTGATATGCATGAACAAATATCCGCATATATGGTAGAAAAAGGATGGTACCATGCTTGGGATACAAACGAACAGATTAGTTTGGATTTAAATAATATCAATACAGCATTGAACTTACCGACATTATAAAAAATCCCAAGGAACAGTTTAACTATCACAAGATAAACTGTTCCTAGTAAGCGATTTTGATTTTATTTCGCAGAAGTAATTAAAATTAATAATCCATTCTTACTAGTGTTTGTTTAACCACTATAAACATTAATTGACTATTTTATTATGAAAAACGTCGGAGCAGGAAATTCACCAATTTTCATACGAAGTAAACTATATGGTTTCTGTCGTAGGTCTTTTCCATAATGAAATCTAGGCTGCCGATGTAATTGGTTCACAATGACATACAAATATTGATCCGGACCAATTGAAAAAGTATCCGGCCACAAAATTCTCGGATCATGTGCGATCGTTTCCATTGTGCCATTCGGCAATATTTTACGGATACTGTTGTTTTCATAGTCTCCAGCATAAACAGCTCCCTTTGCATCGGTGATCATTCCATCAGACGCACCTTTTTCTCCCCAATACACCACATGAAAAGGTAAATCCATGTCCGGTATCGTTCTGTCTCTCAGGGCTTCTGTTGAGATCGAGAACAAATGACGACTGGTTAGTGGAGCAAAATATAATATCTTTCCTTCGGGAGAAATCGCAAGACTATCAGAAGCCAATCTAAATGGAGAAGTTGAACCATCTTTGTTTCGATTCATTAAAATTTGACCTTCTACTTTCGGTAACATATAGGGATCTGGTGAAGTTGAATTTGCACCATTTAACCGTCTAAACGCGTTTCCATTTGATAAATCTACTACGATAATAGCTCCTGGTCCTCTTGTAGAAGAATCCGTTATATAGGCATAACCTGCTTTTCCAACACGAAAATCAAAACGGACATCATTCAGATAAGTTGTAGGCAGGACAACATCTACTGTAAAGGTATATACTTTTCTTATTCTATTGGTTTCCAAATCAACAGCGACTAATTTTGCCCCTCTTTTAATAGGTTCAGAAAAATTGGGTGCCGCTGTATCTAATATCCAAAGCCTTCCCCTTCCATCAGCCACTACACTTGAACACTGATGAAAGTCGTTGTGATATTCTCGGGGTTAACCAAATTAGTTTGTAAATTAGGATAAGGTTGCAATTTATTCTCAACAATTTCCGCCACCGTAAATTTAACATCGTCTCCCCATTTCGGAAAACAAATGAAAATACGACCGGTTTCTGAAACAGTAACACCTGTAGGCATAGCCCCATAAAATGAATAAACTAGTTCTAAATTACCGAAATATTTTTCACTAGGTAACATAGGTTTCATAATATCCTCCTTTAGCATTGTAAACGGATATTCTCCTATATATGATTTATATCTTTTCTAGTGCATGTTTTTTAGTAAGTTTTTCTATATGAAAAGATGATTGAAGCGATTGTTTTAGAAATTTAATAAGTCTTCAAAGGAAACATTTTACTTTAAAGTTCTCTAGATGAAGTTGAATTCAATTAGCAGGTAACGAAGTTCAATATTCCCGAATCAACGTTCAGTTGTTAAAAATAAAAATTGGTGAAGTTTACTTTTTAACTTTATGTAGAAATATACTTAAACTAAACTTCCATTTAGTCCCATTAAAAAAATGACCTCCGCAGCGCTCATCATCCTGAACAAATCACAAACTTTTTAAAGTCCCCCATTGCTGAATATTCGAAAAAGCCCTTTTAGTTATGATACATCCCTTATCAAACCAAAAAATTATTAATTTTCCATGCAATATTACATAATTGATAAAAAAATAACAGATACTTGTTATAGAAAATAGAATAAATCTTAAAAAGGAATTGATTATATGGATAATACAAAGGCTGTAAAGTTAACTGCGGGTGAGTTAGCACACTGTTGGGAACAGTTAATGAATAATAGTATGTCAAATGTTGTTATGGAGTATCTTACTTTAACATCAGAACTAGAAGAAGTTAAATCTCTTTGTAGTGAGGCGGGTTCTATTTTTAAATCTTCTTTACAATTTTTTGAATCTGTTCTACGAAGTGAAAACTATCCAATCCCTAAAGGCTTTAACATTAAAGATGATTTAAACCCAAATGCCCCTAAGATGTATTCAGATGTTTTTATACTATTTTATTTAAATAATATGTCTAAAATTGGAATGACCTTAACAAGTATGGCACTATCGGATTCAGTAAGGGAGGATATCCGCAATTTTTTCCACGAACAATTAAAAAACGTTTCAAGTTTATTTGAAAGTACAACAACGATTCTATTGGAAAAGGGAGTATTTGTAAGACCTCCTTCAATTACCTCCACTCAGGAAACAAACCCAATTGCAAATAAAGGATTTTTGGGTAATTTCTTTAATGATAATAGAGAATTAACGGCAAGAGAAGCAAATGAGCTACACAAAAATGTTTTTATGAATTATATTGGTAAAAACTTATTAATTGGATTTATACAATCTACATCTAATCAGCAATTAATAAGTTTATTGCAACATGGAAAAGAATTATCTTTAAATATTATAGACAAATTAGGTGATATTTTAGTTCAAAATGATTTGCCTATTTCAATGACCTGGGATACAAATGTTTTGGATTGTAAAACATCTCCTTTTTCAGATAAATTAATAGCTTATCTATTAGACCAACTTAATCGTGATGGTATCGCCAGTTATGGATATAGTGCAGCAGTAAGTATCCGAAAAGATTTAAAAACTACATATGCAAAGATAATTGCAGATGTGTATCAATATGAAGAAAATATAAAAACCTTTATGATAAAAAATGAGTGGATGGAGAAACCTCCCGTTGCACTAAATAGGGATAAGCTTGCTCATGACTAAAGAAAAATAAAGCTACCAAAGTACGGTAGCTTTTTGGTTTTTCAAAGGAGTATACCAAATCTCTTTTAAGAGATGGTGAGTGTACCAGATATATGAAAGCCATTATTCCATTACCTTCCCTTTTGTGGCAGAACACTAAACTTTAATTTTTTTCGACAAAAAGGTGTTAATTTAAAGTTTTCCATCAAATAAAAAAACCGACTTAATGTCGGTCTTATAATTCTTTCATGTGGTTTATGAAATTCGATTAACAAGTTGAATCAGTGCTTCGTTGATCGGCGTAACTGGACGACCAAGAACTTTCTCGAAATCATTGCTTTCAACTGCTAGTGAACCGTTTCTAATGCTTTCTTGAATCCCTACTACAATAGGAATCACAAAATCAGGTAACCCTATTCCTTTCATGATCTCAGCATATTTTTCGTCACTAACTTGTTGTACAGGAACTTCTTTACCCAATACATTACCAAGAGCTGATGCCAATTCCTCTTGAGTTAAAAGAGGACCAGAAATTTCATACACTGTATTTTCGTGGCCGTTTCCAGCAAGAACTGCTGCAGCGGCATCAGCATAATCTTGTTGCAGTGCCCACCCTACTTTTCCTTCTCCTGCCGAAGTTACCCACGGGGATCCTGCAATTACCCCTTGGATGCTCCCGACTTCGTTTTCCAAATACCAATTGTTACGTAAGAAGGAATATGGAATACCCGTTTTAATGATGGCTGTTTCTGTTGCTATATGAGGAGGTGCCATTAAATTTTTACTTTCTGTTGCATTAGCAATACTTGTGTAAGCAATAAATTTTACCCCTGTACGCTCAGCCGCTTGGACAGCATTAGCATGTTGATGAATTCTTGTTTCATTGTCACCATCGGCTGAAATAATTAATAGGCGGTCAATCCCTGTAAAGGCATCATCTAATGTTTCTGGACGGTCAAAATCGCCTTGACGAACTTCCACTCCACGTTTACGAAGGTCTTTTGCTTTCTCTGGATTTCGGACACTCACCACCAGATTATTTGCAGGTACTGATTTCAATAACGATTCTACAACTTTTGAACCTAATTTTCCCGTTGCTCCAGTAACTAAAATTTTCATTAATATTCCCTCCGTATAAGTTTTATCTGTAACAATTTTGACTACATGTATTTATTTTAGTTACATGTAACCGTTTTGTCAACAGGTAAAATGATATATATTATTTTGGCTATATTTTGGTATAATAAAACTTGTAATCAAAATAATTACATGATGAAGAAAAACAATAATATAAATATTAATTAATAGAGGCGGTGACTGAACATGTCCATCAGCAGTCGATTTGCAGTAGGAATTCATATATTGGCTCTAATTGAATTAAATAATGAAGGAGTTACTTCTTCTGAATTTTTAGCTAAGAGTGTTAATACGAACCCAGCCGTTATAAGAAAACTAATGGGGATGTTAAAAAAAGCTGGTTTGATAGAAGTAAATCCGGGAATTGCAGGTGCTAAACTCGCAAAGAAATTATCTAGTATCACCTTGTTCGACGTATATAAGGCAGTGAATGTTGTACAAGATAAAGAGTTGTTTAGCATACACGAAAGTTCACATCCTGATTGTCTTGTAGGAAGAAACATACAAAATACAATTGAACCATTATTCACAGCTGCCCAATTGGCAATGGAGAAGGTTTTAAGAAATGTTACTTTAGAAGATGTTGTGAGAGACATTGCTGCTAAAGAAAATATCTGTTAAAAAAGACATTCCAAAGGAATGTCTTTTCTCTTCCTTAAGTGAAGCACTTCACACAAGTAAATCATACTTAAAAATAGCAAAACAAGTGTAAAGAATTGCTTAAATTTTCTAATCCATGAGCAGTTGGTTCTTGTGCGCAGTAAATAGTCTACTACGTATTACAAGAGTTAATTAGTAAGTTTGTACCCGAGAGAATGTAGTGAACATATAACACAAAAAAGCTTCTCAAAAGTTGGATAAACTTTTGAAGAAGCCTCTCTTATGTTTACCTAATGTTAGCAATTTGTTAGCAAAATCACTTTAGACCCTTATATACCAAGGGATTGAGCGGTTATCACATCATGCCGCCCATTCCACCCATACCGCCCATGTCAGGCATACCCATGCCGCCTGCACCAGCTGGTTCTGGCTTGTCAGCAACAACTGCTTCAGTTGTTAGGAACATGGCTGCAACAGATGCTGCGTTTTGAAGTGCTGAACGAGTAACTTTAGTTGGGTCAACGATTCCTGCTTCAACCATGTTTACCCATTCGTTTGTAGCAGCGTTGAAGCCTGTGCCAATTGCTTCGCGCTTTAAGCGGTCAACAACGACAGATCCTTCTAGTCCTGCATTGTGTGCAATTGTGCGAACTGGTTCTTCCATTGCACGTAATACGATGTTGATACCTGTAGCAACGTCGCCTTCAGCTTGAAGTGCAGCTACTTTATTGTATACGTTAAGAAGGGCAACCCCACCACCGGATACGATTCCTTCTTCTACTGCTGCGCGCGTAGAGTTTAGGGCGTCTTCGATACGTAGTTTGCGTTCTTTTAATTCTGTTTCAGTTGCAGCGCCAACTTTAACGACTGCTACTCCGCCAGCTAATTTAGCTAAGCGTTCTTGTAATTTTTCACGGTCAAATTCAGAAGTTGTATCTTCCATTTGAACGCGAATTTGGTTTACACGGCCAGCAATTTGTGCGCTGTCTCCAGCACCTTCAACGATTGTTGTATTTTCTTTTGTTACAACAACTTTAGAAGCGCGTCCTAGAGAAGCAATGGTTGTCGATTTAAGCTCACGGCCTAATTCTTCAGTGATTACTTCACCGCCAGTTAAGATCGCGATATCTTCAAGCATTGCTTTACGGCGATCACCGAAGCCAGGAGCTTTAACAGCAACGGCATTGAATGTTCCGCGAAGCTTATTCAATACTAGTGTAGAAAGTGCTTCCCCTTCAACATCTTCAGCAACTAATAATAAAGGTTTGCCTTGTTGTACCACTTGCTCAAGAACAGGAAGTACTTCTTGAATACTTGAGATTTTCTTATCTGTGATTAAGATGTATGGATTGTCTAGGATAGCTTCCATTTTATCTGTATCAGTAACCATGTATGCAGAAGCATATCCACGATCGAATTGCATTCCTTCAACTACGTCTAATTCAGTAGTGAAGCCTTTTGATTCTTCGATTGTGATAACACCGTCGTTGCCAACGCGTTCCATAGCTTCAGCGATTAATTGACCTACTTCTTCGTCTGCAGCAGAGATAGAAGCTACTTGTGCGATTGATTCTTTGCCTTCAATTGGTTTAGAAATCGCTTGTAATTCTTCAACTGCTGTTAATACAGCCTTTTCGATTCCTTTGCGGATACCCATTGGGTTTGCACCAGCAGTTACGTTTTTAAGGCCTTCACGGATCATCGCTTGAGCAAGAACTGTTGCAGTAGTTGTACCGTCACCAGCAACATCATTTGTCTTGCTTGCTACTTCAGCAACAAGCTTAGCACCCATATTTTCAAATGCATCTTCTAATTCGATTTCTTTCGCAATTGTTACACCATCATTTGTAATTAATGGTGAACCGAATTTTTTCTCAAGAACCACGTTACGTCCTTTTGGTCCAAGAGTAACTTTTACTGCATCAGCTAGCGTATCTACTCCGCGAAGCATCGCGCGGCGAGCTTCTTCACTAAATTTAATATCTTTAGCCATTTGTAAATAACCTCCTTGGAAATTTTGTTTGTGTATTTTATAACTGTCTATTAATTAGCCAATAATCGCAAGAATATCATTTTCACGTAAAATTAAATATTCTTTTCCTTCATATTTCACTTCAGTACCAGCATATTTTGAGAAGATAATACGATCTCCTTCAGCAACTTCAAGGGCTACACGCTCACCATTCTCAAGAACACGTCCTGTACCTACAGCAACGACATTAGCTTCTTGAGGTTTTTCTTTCGCAGTGTCCGGCAAAACGATGCCGCTTGCAGTTTTTTCTTCAGTTTCAACAAGCTCGATAATAATTCGATCACCTAGTGGCTTTAACAAGTGAAACAACCTCCTCAATTTATATGTAAGATTTTTTATTAGCACTCTATCCATCTGAGTGCTAACACAATTATTATATTAAAGAATATGAAATCTATTTGCAAGAGTGAAGCTCAATTTTTTTGTAAAAAATATTCATAATAACTGATTTCGTTATTTCAAATTATATTTTCGTTCTTAATACCCCCTTCATAATTGAAACAAGCAAAGAAATATGAGTACAATAGACTTTGATTAACTTATAAGGAGAAACTACATTGAAAAAGGAATATTGGTTCATTCTAATTGCCTATATAGCTATGCAACTCTCAAGCATTATCGGAGTCCCACTTCTTATCCTTACCGGAACCTTTTTTGGACATAGCCTTGAAGAAATGGAGATTCTCGCTGTTCCTTATTGGATTGTAATTAGCTTCACGATTACCTTTATCATTATTCTAGTCCTATTAAGGAAAGAAATGAAGGCAATCCCCGAGTTAAGGGATACACCTTCCACCCCTGCTACAATCATGTGGGCAATCGGTGGGATTTTCCTTGCCTTTTTCTCACAAACAGTGGCTGCAAATATCGAGATTTGGCTCGGAATCGATATGGGGTCTGAAAATACACAAGATATTTTGAATTTAATTCGAGCCTTCCCTGCCGTGATCATTGTCAGCTCAATCCTCGGTCCTATCCTAGAGGAGATTGTCTTTCGGAAAATTATTTTTGGTTCACTGCATAAGCATTTGAATTTCTTTCTCTCAGCAATCATCAGTTCAATTATATTCTCACTTGCACATATGGAAGTTGAACATACACTTTTATACACAGCCATGGGATTTACATTTGCTTTCCTCTATGTAAAGACAAAGCAGATCATTGTACCAATTTTTGCCCATGTAGCAATGAATACAATTGTTGTCATCCTTCAATTAAATCAGGAAAAAATTCTTAACTGGCTTGAAGAATTAGAAAAGTTACAAGCCTTTATCGGAGGTATATTATGAGAAACACCCCATTATATTCTGGAATTATTTATATTTTGCTTGGTCTCCTCTTTACATATATTGCTACTCAAAACATCCAGCGAGAAGATGGCTGGGGAGTGTTTACCATCTTTCTTATTATTATTGCCACCTTTGATATTGGTGGCGGGTTGCGAATGATTGCCTTTCATTTTAAAATGAAAAAGGCCTTAAAAAACAAATGAGCCTCTCGATAGGAGGCTCATTTTATTTATAGTTATTATTCGATTCCCTCATTTTCTGTTGGGTAATGCTTTAAGAAATAGATCAGGGATTGAAGCTCAACAGCTAAGTCAATATGATGAATTCTAATCGTCGAAGGAACAGAAAGTCTTGCTGGTGTGAAATTCAAAATTCCATTTACACTGCCTTGAACGATTCGGTCTGCAATGGATTGAGCAGCTGGCGCAGGAACTGTTAATATCGCTACTTGAATATTATGCTCCTTAATAACCTTCTCAAGATCATCCATATGAAAGACCGGCACATTCCCAATTTTTGTTCCAACCTTATGTTCATCTACATCAAAAGCCACTTCAATTTTCGTATTATTGTTTTTAAGAAAATTATAATTTAAAAAAGCAGTCCCCAGGTTTCCTACACCGATTAGTGCAACCTTTGTCAGCTCATCCTGGTCCAATGTCTTTCGAAAAAAGGTTAACAAGTAATTCACATTATACCCATACCCCTTTTTACCTAATGCCCCAAAATAGGAAAAGTCTCTGCGAATTGTTGCAGAGTCAACCTTAACTGCCTCACTTAATTCAGCAGATGAAACCCGTTGCTTTCCAGATGAATGTAAGTTTTTTAGAAAACGATAGTACAGAGGGAGCCTTTTTGCAGTTGCTTGCGGAATTTTTACTGTTTCATTTGCCATTTTACATCCACTCTCCCAAAGTCACTTTATAATGTGTCCCTTTTAAAGTCTCCATTTTTCCCACCCGTTTTTTCAACTAAATACGTTTGGCCAATGATCATGCCCTTATCAACCGCTTTACACATATCATAAACTGTCAGAGCACAGACTGATGCTGCTGTTAGCGCTTCCATCTCAACTCCTGTATTGCCTTTCGTTTTAGCAGTTGCCTGTATTAAAAGAGAATATGTCTCTTGATTAACTTCCCATGAAAATGAAATATCTACACCTGTTAATGGGATCGGATGACACATCGGGATTATTTCCCAAGTTTTCTTGCATGCCATTACTCCCGCAACCTGAGCGACAGCAAGTACATCTCCTTTTTTCATTTTATTCGAAGTAATTCTTTCGTAAATTTCTTTATTAACAATAATGCTGGAATGAGCAATCGCTGTTCTTGCCGTTTCAGGCTTATCACTAACATCGACCATCTTCGCTCGTCCCTCTTGATTAAAATGAGTAAACTCAGTCATCTCAAACACCTCTTAATAAAATGATACACTATTTTTATCCATTTGTAAGTACTTTGTATAATTGTTCACGTTTGAAAACTGATCATTATTGCCCATCATTTATGAATGGGTTACACTAACTCTATACTATAGAGGTGAAAATGATGATTTTATTACAGGTCAATCAATTAGAAAAAAACTTTGGTGCTGAACCTATTTTATCGAATATAAAGCTAGAAGTACAAACACGAGACCGCATTGCCCTTGTTGGCCGCAATGGAGCTGGCAAATCAACACTTTTGAAGATTATCGCTGGCCACATGTCTTATGACTCAGGGGATATTATTAAGCCCAAAGAAGTGAAAATCGGTTATTTAGCACAAAATACGGGCTTAGAATCAGCACGTTCGATTTGGGATGAGATGTTGACTGTATTTGAGTATTTGCAATTACAAGAAAAGGAATTACGTCGGCTAGAAGAGCGTATGTCTGATCCTGATGCCATGGGAAATCACCAGGAGTACGAGAAGATTCTATCTGAATATGATAGACGCCAAGTTCAATTTAAGGAAGAGGGCGGCTATCAGTATGAATCAGATATTCGTTCTGTCCTCCATGGACTCAATTTCCATTCTTTCAGTTATGAAACAAAAATATCCACATTAAGCGGTGGACAAAAAACAAGGCTAGCTCTTGGGAAACTATTATTAACGAAACCCGATATTCTCATATTAGATGAGCCTACCAACCATTTAGATATTGATACATTAACATGGCTCGAACAGTACTTGCAGGGATATGATGGCGCAATCTTAATTGTTTCACATGATCGCTATTTTCTAGATAAGGTTGTCACACAAGTCTATGAGCTATCAAGGCTTCAAATACGAAAATACCCTGGAAATTACAGTGCGTATCTTGATCAAAAAGCAGCGAATTACGAAAGAGAAATGAAGGAATTTGAGAAGCAACAAGAAGAAGTCGCAAAGCTTCAAGATTTCATTCAAAGAAATCTTGCACGTGCATCCACAACAAAAAGAGCACAGAGCAGAAGAAAGCAGCTTGAAAAGATGGACTTATTAGACAGGCCCCTTGGAGATGAAAAATCAGCCTCATTCGGTTTTCATATTGAAAAGCAATCTGGGAATGAAGTACTGAAAGCAAATACTGTTACAATTGGTTATCACGGGGATAAGATTTCCGACAATCTTTCCTTTCGAATCACAAGAGGAGAAAGCATTGCTCTTGTCGGTCCAAATGGTGTAGGGAAGTCCACACTATTAAAATCAATTATAAATAAACTTCCAGTTATTGACGGTCATATAACGACTGGGTCTAATGTATATATTGGTTATTATGATCAAGAACAGGCTGAACTATCTTCAACTAAACGAGTACTAAATGAATTATGGGATGAATTCCCATTAAAAACAGAAAAGGAAATCCGAACTGTATTAGGAAACTTCCTCTTTTCTGGCGATGATGTGCTAAAAAATGTGTCCACATTGAGCGGTGGAGAGAAAGCAAGATTAGCATTAGCCAAATTAATGATGCAAAAAGCTAATTTTCTCATCTTGGACGAGCCGACCAACCACCTTGATTTAGATAGCAAAGAAATTTTAGAAAATGCGCTTATTGACTATCCAGGGACCATTCTATTTGTTTCCCATGACCGATACTTCATTAATCGTATTACAACAAAGGTTCTGGAACTGAGTAAAGACGGAATAACCGAATACTTAGGTGACTATGATTATTTTGTAGAAAAAAAGCTCGAACAGGAAGAACGAAAAGCATTAGATTCTCCTCAAAAGGGAGCAGCTGCACCGGCTATTGAGGAAAAAAACAGCTATCAACAAGATAAAGAGGCAAAAAAGCTCATAAGACAGCGTCAGAGAAGATTAGAAGAAGTTGAGAAGCAAATCGGAGAATTAGAAGAGCAAATTGCTGAATTTGAACTGCTATTATGTGAGCCTGACGTATATCAAGATCATGAAAAGGTTCTTGAGATTACCAACAAAAATAATGAAGCAAAAAAGCACTTAGACGAATTAGTCGAAGAATGGACTGAATTAGCAGATTAATACTTATGTGCAAAATTATTATCTACCCAATACTAATAAGTAAAAGGAACTAGGTATTTTTTCTTCCCTAGTTCCCTTTTATCCACAAAATTACTCACATATAATTACTTGAAATAAAAGCCTTCCACAGACTTTTCCACACTATCCACAATAATCATGCTCTTTATCCACATTTTCTTTGAAAATTATCTGATTTTTCTTTTTATCCACAAAAAAGCCCCCAATCTTTTTGAGGGCACTTGTTTGCTTCTGTTAATTGTGGATAGAAATATCCAGTCCAGGATTGGCATTCAAAGCCATTGTGGATTGAATCCCTTTTTCAAACATAATACTGCCGGCTGCTCCGATCATTGCTGCATTATCTGTGCATAAGGCTAAAGGAGGAATAATCAATTCACAATTTGGTATTTCCTTAAATTTATCCTCTAAAGCTGTTCGTAGTCCCTTATTCGCTGCCACACCGCCTGCTAACAGTACTTGCTTCACTTTGTATTCACTAGCAGCCTTTATCGTTTTAGTTACTAGTACATCAATTACACTCTCCTGAAAACTTGCAGCTAATTCTTGAGGCTTTATTTTCTCGCCTCTTTGTTCTGCATTGTGGACAGTGTTAATAACTGCTGACTTTAATCCACTGAAACTAAAGTCATATGATCCTTCCTCTAACCAAGCTCTTGGCAAAGGAATCGTTGCTTCTCCTTCTTGAGCGAGGCGATCAATATGAGGACCCCCTGGATATGGGAGGTTTAATGTTCTAGCTACTTTATCATATGCTTCCCCTGCTGCGTCATCCCTTGTTTCTCCAATGACTTCAAAATGTCCATGCTCTTTCATATAGACAAGCTCTGTATGTCCGCCAGAAACAACAAGGGCAATTAAAGGAAATTGCAGTTCAGCAATCAGACGGTTGGCATAAATATGTCCAGCAATATGGTGAACCCCAACTAACGGAATGCCATGAGCAAAAGCCACTGCCTTCGCTGCATTCACACCAACTAATAAGGCACCAACTAATCCTGGTCCCTCTGTGACTGCAATTGCTGTTAAATCATCATATTGAATACCTGCCTGCTTAAGTGCTTCCTCCAATACGATTGTTATTTGCTCCACATGATGGCGAGAAGCAATCTCAGGCACAACTCCACCAAATCTTTTATGGCTTTCAATTTGAGAGGCAACAATATTTGCAGCAATCTCTCTGCCATTTTTAATAATTGCTACAGCTGTTTCATCACAGCTCGTTTCTATTCCCATTATCCACTGATCTACATTCGTCATAAATTCACCCACATTACTAAAGCATCTTCTTGATTATCTGAATAATAGTTCTTTCTAATTCCTCCATTTTGAAACCCAAGCTTTCGGTATAAGGACTGCGCAATCTCATTAGAGACTCGTACTTCAAGCGACATGAGCCTTGCCCCTTTTCTTGAGGCAACTTCCATCACTTGCCTCATTATCGCTTCTCCGAGCTTATTTCCACGGTATTCTGGCAATATTGCGACATTCGTTATTTGTGCCTCATCCACAACGATCCAAACACCACAATATCCAATGACCACGCCATCATCTTCCAAGCCTAAATACACAGCATGTTGATTTGTGGATAACTCATTTTCAAAGGCTTCCCTACTCCACGGCAGCGAAAAACATTCATGCTCTATTTTTAAGATATCATCCACATCATTTACATTTAACAATCGAAAGGTTAAAGATCGATTCATTCTACTTCCTTGCCTTTTCTTTATTCTCTTTAATCCAATTCGCTTCTGCTTCTGCCAGACGAATATAGTTAGGGACAAATGTATGAACATCTTCTGCTTCTTTATCCTTGCCTAATAATGCAAGTTCAGCAGGCCGAGGGTTTTGCTCTGTCATTTCAGCATAAACAGCCTGACTACCAAGAATTTCATCAAAGATGGACCGATGCAGCGGCAGATCATTGCCAACAAATAAGATTCTTTCACTTTGCTCCTTTAATTGTGCTGCCCAATCTGTTGATAGCAAAAGCTGGTCCTTTTTCTGATTAACCATTTTTCCATTATGAAATTGATAGAGACTCGTATAGATTTGTCCTCTGCGAGCATCAAACAGCGGAGAGATCATTCCTTCGAAGTAGCGGCCAGATGCTGCCAATACTTCTAAGCTTGAAACACCTGACAAAGGAATGTTTAAAGTCCAAGCTAAAGTTTTAGCAATCGTGACACCGATTCTTACTCCAGTATAAGAACCAGGACCCTTAGCAACAACGATTTTCGAGAGATCACTTGGCTTCATATCACAATCTTTCATCAAGGCTTCAATCGCAGGCATGACGCGAACCGAATGATTCTTTTTTAAATTGGTAATATACTCACCTATCACTTGATCTCCATCTAATAAAGCGATCCCTAATGCATAATTAGAAGTATCGATTGATAGCACTTTCATATAAAAAACTCCTTACATAATTCCTCATATCTCTTTCCAATTGGCGCTAAAACTATTTTCCTTGCGCCATTCTCTCCTAGAAATAATGAAATGGATAATAATTCAGAAGGAAGCTGATCCTTAATTAAATGTGCCCACTCAACAACGGTCACACCATTTCCTTCAAAGTATTCATCAAACCCTAAATCTTCAAAGGAATCCTTAACCCGATACACATCCATATGGTAAAGTGGCATTCTCCCCTGATACTCCTTAATAATTGTAAAGGTAGGGCTATTCACATTTCTTTTAATCTCTAGACCAAGTGCCAAGCCTTTCGTAAACGTCGTTTTGCCTGCACCTAGATCTCCCTCTAAGGCAATGACATCACCTGGCAATAATAATTCTGCAAGACGTTTAGCAAAAGACATTGTCTCTTCAGGTTGATTCGAGGTAAACTCAAATAATTTCATAATAATTACTCACCTTTATATATTTACGAATTTAATTTTGTCATTCTTGGACAAAAAAACCTTAGGATCAATCCTAAGGAATATCTATATGTATAGTCTACATGATTTTTAACAGCTGAGCAAAAATGCGTTTGTAAAAATGAACAAAAAAAAGACGAAACTATGTTTCGTTTTCATTTTAAAAAGTATGGCGGTCCGGACGGGACTCGAACCCGCGACCTCCTGCGTGACAGGCAGGCATTCTAACCAACTGAACTACCGGACCAAATTGCGGGGACAGGA
>NZ_JAGIKZ010000013.1 GCF_017874625.1 Cytobacillus eiseniae
TCAATTTCTCCTTTACAATTTTCGTCGCTGAAAACATTGTAACCAGAAATTGATATGGCTCATTCTCTTTTTACACAATTATATGGACTTAATCCAAAAATCATCGATTTGAACCAAATAAGCGGAAAAACCTCCCTTATTTTTAAGGAAATACAGGTATTTCCCAATTTAGCCGGAATTTCTCCGGTTATTTTTCAAACACAAGAAAATGACCATTCAGTACGACTAAGTCTTTAATTAAATTTTCATTTTAATAAAATAAATTTCTGTTCATTTCATCTGTTGTATAGTAAACTAATAATAATTAATCTAAATTAGTAATCCTTTTACTTTATATTTTTTGCTGTCACCCCCGGGTGGCAGCTTTCGTTGTTTTATAGGGCAATTGAAGCTGATTCTTCTTATCAATTAGAAGGCTCAGTGAATGATGATTAAAATTGTTTAAAGGAGGAAAAATGATGAGTTTAGAAGATAAAAACTTAGTAAAAGAGGAAACAGAAGCAACAACTACCAAATGGTTTGATCAGATAAAGCTACATGCCGAATTGATTGCTGCCTTATTTAGCGGTGTGCTCATTGCAGCAGGCTGGCTACTCGACAAAAATGAGCTCGCAACTGCTTCCGTGATCACCTATATCCTTGCTTTTATTATTGGGGGATTTGCTAAGGCAAAAGAAGGAATCGAAGAAACCATTGCCAATAAAGAGTTAAATGTAGAAATGCTGATGATCTTTGCTGCCATCGGATCTGGAATCATTGGCTACTGGACAGAGGGAGCGATTCTTATTTTCATCTTTGCTGTCAGCGGTGCACTCGAAACATACACGATGAACAAAAGCCATAAAGAAATTTCTGCCTTAATGGAGCTTCAGCCTGAGGAAGCTTTACGCGTCACTGATGGAAAAAAGGAAAAAGTACATGTATCACAATTAATTATCGGTGACCAAATCTTAGTGAAACCAGGGGAACGCATTCCTTCTGACGGTAAAATCATAGCAGGTCATACGACGATTGATGAAGCAGCGATTACAGGAGAGTCCCTCCCTGTTTCTAAAGATATCGAGGATGCTGTCTATGCTGGCACAGTCAATTTAAATGGTTCCATTACAGTTGAAATTACAAAATCGAATAGTGAAACCCTTTTTCAAAAAATCATTGAGCTTGTCCAATCTGCCCAAACAGAAAAATCTCCTTCCCAGCTTTTCATTGAGCGCTTTGAAGGGACATATGTGAAAGTTGTTTTGGCTGTTGTTGTCTTCATGATGTTTGCTCCCCATTTTCTTTTAGGATGGAGCTGGACTGAAACCTTTTACCGTGCAATGATCTTGCTTGTCGTCGCCTCTCCTTGTGCTCTAGTTGCATCGATTATGCCTGCAACTTTATCAGCGATCTCTAATGGGGCAAGACGCGGAATCCTTTTTAAAGGCGGGGTTCATTTAGAAAATTTAAGCCATTTACAAGCGATTGCTTTTGATAAAACAGGAACATTAACAAAAGGAAAGCCTGAAGTAACAGATATCATTGTAGCGGATGGCTATTCGGAAGAAGAAATTCTTCTAAAAACAGCATCCATTGAAAGTCACTCTACACATCCTTTAGCAAATGCGATTATTAAATATGCAAAGAACACATTAAAACAATCTTTCTTAAATCCTGAAAGCATGGAAGATGTCGCCGGCTGGGGCGTGAAAGCAACGATTGATCATGAAGAATGGAAAATTGGAAAGGCCAAATTCGTCGGTGCAAAAGCAGCAGAAAACTTCGCTAACGGTGCTGCAGCACAAATGGCTACGGAAGGAAAAACGACTGTGTTCGTTCAGAAAAACGGGGAAATTACTGCACTCATTGCATTGCAGGATGTCGTTCGTGAAGAAACAAAACGAGCAATTAGTGATTTAAGAAAACAAGGAATCTATACAATCATGTTGACTGGTGATAGTCAAAATACAGGAAAAGCCATTGCCGGCAAAGCTGAATTGGATGACTATATTGCTGAATGCCTGCCAGAAAATAAGGTTGAACATTTAAAGCATTTGAAGGAAAAATATACGAATGTGGCAATGGTTGGTGATGGCATTAATGATGCCCCTGCACTTGCGACAGCTAATGTTGGCATCGCCATGGGGGAAGGATCTGATGTTGCCCTCGAGACAGCTGATGTGGTGCTAATGAAAAATGATCTCCCTCGTATTTCAGAAGCAATTACACTTTCAAGAAGAATGAACAAAATTATTAAGCAAAATGTTGTCTTTTCAATTATTGTAATTACGTTCCTAATTACATCAAACTTTCTTCAATTTGTTGACCTTCCTTTTGGTGTCATTGCCCATGAAGGCAGCACAATTTTAGTGATCTTAAATAGCTTGAGACTTTTAAGATCGTAGGAAATTAACTAGTACTAATTCAAATCCTATGTACAGTATAAAGCCCGGGAGAATCCCGGGCTTTTATTTAATGATAGCCATTCTGTCCATTTGCTGAACCAGAGGTTTTTTGATTTGGCTTATTTTTGCCTTTTTGCTTTGTTCCACCATCTTTTTTTGTTTTCTTCGTCATATTATTTGCGCCTCCTTTTTTTGATCATTCATTTCCCCCTGTCTTATCTTTTAACAGAAGCGATGAATTATTTAAGGAAACTTATAGCATTTTCAACAATCATCCTTTTTGCTTTGGCTGAAAATCGCATTGATCTCCCCGCCAAGAATGATGATAATCCCTGTTAGGTAAAACCAAATCATTAGGACAATAATCGCACCGATGCTCCCATAGGTTGCAGAGAAATTCCCAAAATTCGTTACATAATAGGAAAAGGCGAGCGATGATAAAGCCCAACCAATCGTGGCAAAAACAGCACCAGGAATAACCGCTAAGCATTTCAATTTTTTATTAGGAGCAAGCCAATAAAGACCCGTAAAAATAATAAATAAGATAATTGAGCTAACTAGCCAACGAAGTGTATTCCATGTGGCAAGGAACTCATCAGAAAGACCAAATTTAGCAAATAAATATGTACCAATTAATTTCCCGAACACAGGGAGAAGCAAGGCAACAACAATAACAAATAGCATCGCAAAGGTGAATAAAATGGCCATTCCCCTAGCAATCAGAAATGGACGATTCTCCTTCACATCATATGCTTTATTTAACGCACGAATAATGGCATTGATTCCATTGGATGCAGACCAAATCGTCGCAATTATTCCAAACGACAAAAGCTTGCCATTTTTCGTTGAGAGCTCATTTAAGTTAGTCTCAATTAATGTCATACTATCTCCTGGTGCAAAATCACGAACAACTCCGAGAATATCCTCCTGTGTAATCGGTAAATAAGGCAAGAGTGTGACCAGAAATATTAGCAATGGAAATAACGAAAGCAAGAAGAAATAGGCCAATTGTGCAGCAAGACCAAATACATCATCCTCAAACACTCGTTTCCACAAACGTGGGAGCAAAGCAGTAAAGGCTCGTCCCATTCCAACACCTCTCTTCACATCATTCTACTTGTCTATCTCATCCTTTAATGGCCATTCCTTGTATGCCTCATCCATTTCCTCTCCTAGAAAGGCGTCCTTTGTTTTCTCAACAAGCCCGAAAACATCAGGCGTTCCGTCTTGTAATTCTTCTACTCGATCAGCAATAAATGCAACTTCAGAAGTGACCTGCTCCACTGTGTTTTTTATTTTACTTGAAACCTCTTTTATTTGATTGACGACTACATTAGGATGCTTCACATAATAAGAAATTTCACTTGTTGTTTTTTTACAATTGGATGCCACAGTTTGACGCGTGCTTTTGTCTAATAGACTTAAAGCCCCTCCAGCAACTGCACCAAGGATGACACCTTTCCAAAATAATGATTTCCCCATTTTCTTTCCACTCTCACTTTCCTAAGGTAGTATGGCTGCTGCGAATTTCTTTTAATAGATGAATACAGCCCTTTTTCACTAGCTCATATGTTTCTTCAAAATTGCCTGTATAATACGGATCAGGTATATCCTTATCCTGCTGGTCCTCTACATAGTCTAGTAATCGAACAATTCGTGATGTTTGGTTTCCCTTCCCGATTTTTTCAATGTTTTCGATATTGGATGCATCCATTGCTACGATGTAATGAAAATGGTCCAAATCACTATCTTTCATTTGTCTCGCAACAAGGCCATCAGCTATAACTTGATGCTTCTTGAGGATTTCTTTCGTTCCGTCATGTGGCGGATTTCCTATATGCCAATCACCAGTGCCTGCTGAATCAATTTCGATTGCATGCTCTAATCCTTCCCTTTTAACAAGATCACGAAACATCGCTTCAGCCATTGGTGATCGGCAAATGTTTCCGAGACAAACAAATAATACCTTAATCATATGTTTCATTCCTCCTTGTCATTATTTTCTTCCATCTTGCTATCTTCTGCAACCAATAATACGATTTTTAGTTGACATTTTATAATGAACATGGAAAGATGAGAATACGAAGGAAGAGGGAATTTTAGTTTAACCCAAGGCTAATAGTAGTAATATTACTTGGAAGGCTCCGTTAGCAGCTGGATTTTGGCGCTCATTTTTATAAAAAAACAGATATTATTTTAACACATATGGAATAAGATAAATTTGGGAGGGGATAACTGAATGAATTTAACGATGAAATCAACAGAAAATGTAGAGTACATGATTGAAGAAATTAAGAATAAGCTGAAGGTATTAAATTTAGGTGCTATTAAACCATCTCACTTTGATGAAGAGATGTACGAGGAATTAAAAGATATTTATGACCTAGTGATGAAAAAAAATTCATTTAGCCCAAATGAAATGCAAGCATTAGTGGAAGAGCTTGGAAATCTCAGAAAGAATAAATAACATGTGAAAGCAGCCTTTCGTGAGGGCTGTTTTTTTATACATAAATTTGGTGTTTACTTTCCATTTTCATCTCTAGCAAAAATCAGTTAAAATATACTTGTACATGAAAAAATCGGAGGAAGAGCCATGAAAGAAATAACTGTTGGTGAATTGCTCCAATTGAAAAATGCAATTCCAATTGACGTACGTTCCCCAGTGGAATTTAAAGAGTTTTGTATTCCTGGTGCGGTAAATATCCCGTTATTTACGGATGAAGAAAGAGCAGTCATCGGGACGATCTATAAACAAGAAGGTTCTGATGCCGCAAAGTGGAAAGCAATGGAGGTTGTTTCCCCAAAACTCCCTACTCTTTTAGGAGAAATTAAGGAGATATCAGCAAATGGCATGCAGCCAATCATCTATTGCTGGAGAGGCGGGATGCGTAGCAAAGCAGTTGCTACCTTTATCTCATTTTCTGGACTTTCTATTCCTAGATTAGTCGGGGGATACCGAGCATATCGCCAATATATCTTAGAACAAATTCCTGCGATGCTTCCAGAAAAAGCAATTACATTACATGGCATGACTGGTGTAGGAAAGACAGATATTTTAAAAGGATTAAGCGATAAAGGATTTCCTGTTATTGATTTAGAGGCTTTAGCAGGTCATCGCGGATCGATCTTTGGAACATATGGATTGTTTACCGGAAACAACCAAAAGACATTTGATGCCCTTCTTTTTCAATCATTAATGGGCATGCAAGAATCACCCTATTTTTTGATTGAAGCTGAAAGTAAGCGAATTGGGAAAGTTGTGATCCCTGAAGCCTTATTATTAAAGAAACAACAAGGAATGAATATACAGCTACAATCCTCTTTACAATCAAGGATTGAACGAATCTATTCTGATTATGTATTCCCTTACCTGCAGGAAGAATGGTTCCATAATAAAGTGATTGAACGATTAGTTTATATAAAAAAACGTTTAAAAGATTATGATCTCATTTTTCGTCTTGATGAAGCGGTTAATCAAGAAAATTATCATTTAGTCATTAAAATATTGCTTGAGGAATATTACGACCCTCGCTATGCACATAAAAAAATGGAGTACACGGAACCATTCCACTTCATTAATAATGCAGAACATATAGAATCTACAATGAATGAAATCATCCTATTAATTGAAAAAAATTTTCTCAACCGACAAATATAAGTGAAATTTTCCGAAGCTTTATGATAAGATAGAAATATGTTCTTAATATGGAACTGTATAAATCCTTTAAATACTTATTTATTTCTATAACTAGTAAGGTGTGTGAGATTGGATGATCGGTGAACGCGTAAAAATACTCCGCAAAGAAAAGAAAATGTCGTTATCCGAACTTGCCGAACAAGCTGGCGTGGCCAAGTCTTATTTAAGTTCGCTCGAAAGAAACTTACAAACAAACCCTTCTATACAATTTCTTGAAAAAATCGCTGCGGTACTACATGTACCTGTTGACCATTTAATACATGAACAGCCAAATAAAGAGGAATTAGATTCGGAATGGATGAATATTGTTCAAGAAGCAATGAAATCAGGGGTATCAAAAGAACAATTTCGTGAGTTTCTGGAATTCAATAAGTGGAGAATTGATCAGAGTAAATAAAGAAAAAAGTGCGAAAACCATCATTACGTGGAGTTCGTGCTTTTTTGTTTCATGCAAACATATAAATGTTTCAATAGTAATGAGAATGGGTACTAGTAAAACCGAGGTTGAAAATAAAAAGTACTAGAACCCATAATAGATGAGTTCTAGCCACTTTACTCAATCATTTCCCACCTTATTTTGGGTGAAAAATTCCTTAATTTCTTCTTTATTTATGCCCATATTTTTTGCTTCCAATATAAGCTGCAACCACTCAATGTCAATTCCTTCCATTCTAACTTTCATCTCAACCACATCGTTCCCCCCAAAATACTTTTCGTTTTGAAGGCAATCCGGCGATCCTAGTAATTCTACTAATACCTTAGACCCGTGACTTTGCGTCCCTATTTTTCAATAGGTTTGCCTTTTTCTATACTTTTTTAGATATGTAATCTATTCTATATTTTGTATTGTATATGATTTAATTCACTAAAGTTGTTACTTTTTGTCTTTTCTGAAAATTTTTAATCCATTTTTTTTAGTCCTTTTTCGACATTTTTCCTCAAGCACTTATCCAAGCAATCGATATAATCAAAGAAATCATTCTTTATATTAAGAAGTTTTTTACATAATAAGTCGAAAGTTTTATTTTGGAATCAGATATATTTCCCACAAATATCATTGATATTTAATCATTCTATTTTTTTATACTAGCTTCCCTACACAATGATCGGAATAATCCACATGGCATGAATGGCAATAACTACCGAATAAATGGCCGCTGCAGTTACTAGCATTGCTTTTACAAAACGATAGGTTGGAAATTTATTCGTAAGAACTAATAGACAAAGAACACCAGAAAGTAGAAATTTATAACCGAGAAAAAGCAGTGGGCTGAATGCATAAAGATGATTCATTAGCGGATTGCTTTCCTCCATTAAGGAATATTGAAGTCCAAAAAATGTAAGTGTACCATCCGCTACATTTAATAACGCTAAATAGGCTACTATTTTATTCAAAAAAATCACCCTTTTAGGATCACTGATACAAAATAAAAAGCATTTCTTATGATGATAATCATTCTAAGAAATACTTATTCTTGAAGTTCTTATTAATTTTCTATTGTCTGCATTCCATTATTTAAGTAGTCGATAATTTCCTTTTTCTCAATTCCTAATTCTCTTGCTTCTTTTATTAACTGCAGCCATTCTTGATCTATTTCTGCGAACTCTATTTTTGTATCGACCACAATACTCCCCCCAAGTAGGTTTCCTCTACTAGAATATATAGCTATATTTAATCTTTATTATTACTTATCTAGGACTATGCATTTTTTTATAAAAATTTTTTTATTCTACTATTCTCTTATGTAGGCATACCCTTTGCGATACTTATCCATTTTTTCATGAATAGGCGGGAGTTTCATATTTATCCTCTCCAACGTCATCGCATCAAAAAAAGGATATGCCGTTAGATCATGTCCACAAACTGGGCATAACCACTCACCCACTTCACAACTGCTATAAGAAGATCGACAACATCGGTCACAATTTTTTTGGTACATATGACACCACCATTCTTTCAATGATAAGGCCTAGAAATCATCTATTTCATCGGCCTCTCCTACTGATTACGACGCATCCTTTGGAAATAGAAAAATACAAGAAGGCCTCCAGCTCCTAGTAAAACAGCACCTATTAAAAGAAAGTTATACGTATTTGTAGCTGTTTTCGGCAATAGATGTTCTGTTATTTCAGGCGTAACAGCAATTACTTCTTTCGTATTTTCTGGGTCATTCACATCTCCATCTACCTCTATTGAATCCCCTGGAGATGAACCATCTTGATTGCCTGGATTATTATCCGAGTCGTCTGGAGTTCCTTCGTTATCTGGGTCACCTGAATCGCCTGAATCACTTGGGTCGCCTGAATCACCTGGATTACCTGAATCACCTGGGTCGCCTGAATCACCTGGGTCGCCTGAATCGCCTGGATTACCTGGATCTCCTAGTGCTTCTGCTTGAAAGATAATTTCAACTTCGGCACCGGCATTTTGGAATACGTTCCCTAGTCCAGAAGGCATCCTTACTTCTAAAAACAAAGTTTCGCTCTTCCCTTTTGCTAAATTTCTCGGCGTAAACCCTTGAAATTGATCGAGCTTCCCTTCATACAAGACAACATCCTCTTTTTTCACAAGAAACTCTAATTCTTCCAGCAATCCTTTAACCGACTTTTTCTCACCAATTACAGCTGTGTATTTAAAATCTTGCTTTCCGTCATTAAAAATTGTTATATCTCTCGGCATCCAATCTCCTGGTTTTAAATTGCCTACTTCAAAAATATAGCCATTTGGTTTTGTGCTTGTATTGATATCAAGCTCTTTTTCATTTGCACTCACATTTTTCTGTCCTAAAATTAAGAAGATTATTAGACTCGCAAGAAATATTACTTTCAACGGTTTTGCCAGTAGAGTTTGGCTATTCATGGCGTAACCTCACATGTTTGGATTTAACAAAAGGCGGGAATGAATTCCCGCCTTTTGTTAGTTGAATATTATCTTTCTTCACCTTCTGTTTGGTGAGCTGTGAATGTCCATTCAAGTTCTAATGCATCCCCTTGGAATTCGTTTTGGTCTTTTTCGTTATCGACGAATTCGAATGCTACGTACATTGAATCAGTAGCACCAGCTGCTAATCCGCTGTCTTCTCCACCTAAACCAAGAAGTTCAGTGATCCAGTGATTTAAATTTTCTACAGCATCTGGAGTCATATTTTGAAGGTCATATAGTGTTGTTTCAGAAATGATATCATTGTAATCCCCAATCACCCAGCCATCACCCGTTTTGTCTGCATTCTCAAGGAAAAGGACTTTAATGTGCTTACCAAAGTCATCAGTATTGTCTCCATTTGCATCTACTACATTATATGCAGTTGCTAGGTCAATTGTTGAAATGTCTAAAGACCCGTTGTTTTCTAATGCGAATTCTCTAACCATTACATCCCCAGGCTTAAGATTATCTACATCAATAACTACTGAAGGATTTACTGCCAAATCCAATGTACCGGCTGCAAATGTGTTGTTCGAAACTTCTGTGTCACTGAAGTATGCAAATGTTCCTCCACCAACTAATGAAATACCTAGTGCTGCTGCTGCGATTCCTAAACCTAATTTTTTCTTAACGCTCATTTTCCATTTCCTCCTCTTACCCTTTTTTTGGGGGTATGTATAATTTTTTATATTGACCCTTGTAGAAACTACAAGGAGTGCAACCATGTTAAGCTGTCTTTTCTTCGGTGTCTTTTTCATTCTTTTTTGGATCAAGCTCCCTTAAGCCCTGATAGATGCTAAATCCTGCATAGCCTAGTAATAATAGACCAGGTACAATGAGCAAAAGTGCGCTGCCTTCCTTCGATTGAGCAAAATTAATGAGATAACCTACATAAGGGATCGTAAATCCTGTGTATACTGCTTGGACATTATCTGAAAGGACTGGATCCATATCAGCTGCATTATTATTGTCTCCCTTTGTTTCGTACATAACATGCTCGCCACTTGTTTTAATTCCAATAATTCGGTGAGTGACTAATCTTTCTTCACTATCAACAAACGTTATGACGTCCCCATCCTTAAGGCCCTTCTTTGCTTCCCCTTCGACTTTCTCAACTGCTATAATAGACCCGGTTAAAAAGGTTGGTTCCATTGAGCCAGATAAAACGGATTTGAGCTGGTAGCCTAATACTTGTGGTTCTCCACCTGATGCTTTTGTTGAGATGACTAGAATAGCCATGAAAACTACGACCATAAATAGGAATGCTGTTATTAGATTGCTAATCACTTTTGTTACCTTTTTCAACTTCATGATTCCTCCACCATCCTTTTGCTGCCTTATTAAATCCGCTTTTGCCTTTACATCCACAAGTTCTTAATAACCACGTTTCCGTTCTCTTTAACGAACTCTATGAATTGAGTATAGTTCAAATGTATTATTTTGAAAAAGGCTAAATTCAGCCGTTTTTGCGTTATAAAGAACGTTTTCCTCTTATTTCCTCCCTTTCCCTCAAATTATCTTACTATTTTGTATTTTTTATTGAACGTTTTGTTCTTTATAATGAAATTATAAAAAGCATTGGAGGATAAATCATGAAGCAAATGAAGCATTTTAGCCTTCTTATAGCAGCTATTCTTATGATCATTGGTACATTCCTTATTTCCTACTCCTTATTTGACCTTTTTCAACAAAAAAAAGAACTGAACGCTGCCTTAATAGAAGGAAAGGAGAAGATTTCTTATTTCAATCATAAAGAACAAGAAAGCGTTCGAGAGAAAGAACACTTTTCTGACATTTCTTTCAAAAAAGGAGAAGTAATTGGCATATTGAAAATTCCAAGACTACAGGCAGAACTCCCTATAATAGAAGGAACCGATGAAGATGAACTTGAAATTGGGGTAGGACATTATTCCAGCACTGTTTTCCCAGGAGAGCCTGATCAAATTTTGCTCTCTGGGCATCGTGACACAGTCTTTCGCAAGCTAGGAGAATTAGAAATAGGAGACCTCTTCACAATTATGATGCCTTATGGACAATTCAGTTATGAAATTAGTGATTCACAGATTGTTGACGCCAATGATACAACAGTCATTCAATCGACGGCACCAATTGAAACACTGACCGTCTCTACCTGCTATCCATTCTCATTTATAGGGGATGCACCTTACCGATATGTGTTGACAGCCTATAGAATTGATGTAGAACGCGAATAAGGACCAGCCCCAAACATAGTTGGGACTGGTCCTTTTTTACTTACATCATAGAATACAAATTGATCCATAATAATTATGAACGGCTACATTCCGATTAGATAGCGTTCACAATTAAAATAGAATAAAATCATCAAATTTTAATAGGGTGCTCCCTTCTTTATACCCCTTCTCATCAAAGCTATTTGCCTTCTCAAATAAATTATTGATAATATTATGAACAAAATTTTGTCCTAATTCATGCGCATGTGGGTATCCACCGCCAAACCTTGGATTAATTTCTGATATGACATAGCCATTTTCTGTTTTAAAGCAATCAATATCAATCGGTCCGATTGGTTTAAGTACATTTATAAGCTTCTCAACCTCTTCATTTAAAATAGGGTCGATTATTGATATTGATTTATCTGTTTCTCCTGCCCTCATAGATATCTTTTTCTTCACAAAGATATTTGTTGTTTGCTGTGTAATTAGATCAATATAACAGTCTACCCCATACTCATCTCCATCAATAAAAGGCTGCAGAACAAAGTGAGAACGCTCCTTATAATCTTCAACCTCTTTCATTGTAGTTACTTTATGGATGCCAATACTTGCACTTCCATTTCTTGGCTTCACGATTAATGGAAAGCTTATTTTTCCTATATCTATATCCTTCATTGCTTTTTCAACATCTATATAAGTAGGGATACAAGGAATATTATTTTCTTGTAAAAATTGATAGGTATTATATTTATCAAAACAAATATCAATGATCCTTTCCTCAGATACGATTGCTTGAATGCCATGGTTTGCTAACTCTTTCTTATAAGAAGCTAGTAATGATAATTCAGGATCTATTAAAGTTAAAACCCCCTTTGCCTCGTATTTAACGCATAGGTCGATTATATGGGTAATATAATTCGGATGATCGATCCGAGGCACAACCTCAAACACATCAGCGCAATGCAAGGCTGGTGCATTTATATCACAATCTACAGCAATCACTCTTCCATTTACTTTATGAAGTGCTTCTTTAAAATAGTGAACTAGTTTCACACGTCTCCCGACACTGCAAATTAAGATATTCATTCGCTTCTCACCTTTAGCCTATTAAAAAATATATAGTTCTTCATTAAAAAATTGCTTAAATTCTTCTTTCCTTCGAACAACAAAAATGTCATTATTTTCTGCTGCTAAAATAGGAGGGCGCACTTTTATAAAAGGAGGATTGAACACAATTGTATATGCCCCGACATTTTCAAATATAATATAGTCCCCTTTATTTGGTAGAGCATCATTGATTCCATGTGCTAAATAATCCTTTTCCATACACGTATATCCTACAATATTAAACATTTTTTTTGCCTTCAGATCATTGTTCCTTCTGATGATTTGCATAGGCAGATTATTTTTATGCATCGTTGGTTTTATATTGTGTACACTACCATCAACTAAAATAAAAGATTGATCTGCTACACTTTTCGTTTCAATTACTTTTGCAATAAATATAATCGCATTAGCAACCATTGCCACTCCTGGCTCTAATATCAAGGCTGGCTTTCTTTCAAAATCCATAAATTCCCGATTCATTACTTCACATACCGCTTCTGCATAATCATCGAAAGTAGGGGCATTTATTTGAAATGACGCTGGCAATTCACCATAAATGCCCCCGCCAATATCAATAAATTCTAAGCTATCTGCTAGACTTTGCTTAGCAATCATACAAAGCTTCTTCGTCTTTATTCGGTAAGATTCAACACTTCTCTTCGTTGTAGAAAAATGTCCATGTAGCCCGATTATTTTTATATTTGCTATCTTTTTCAATTCAATAATTGCTGATTGTAGATTGCCATTTTCGATACAAATACCAAACCTACTTATTTCGTATCCATCTTGTAAAATTGGCTCGCCATTTTCAGTAAGATCGAAGTTTACTCTTAAACCAATTTTTACCACACTATTTTGATTTTTCAGCGCATAATCCTTAATCATCTCGACCTCATACAGTGAGTCAACATTAAGGATGCTTTCATTTTTTAAGGCTAAATGGATATCCTCTCTGCTTTTTAATGGTCCATTAAATATGATCCTTTTCGGGTCTTCACCTAATTTAATTGCTAAATCATACTCTAGCCGAGATACTACTTCTGCATAGGCCCCTAACCTTGACAATTCCTTGCATAAATAAGGGAGATAATTTGTTTTATAAGAATAGCCAATAATAAAATTATCGTATCTGCTCTTAAATGCCTGTTTTATTTTTAGATAATTTTCTCTTAGTTTATGAACATTTACGATATAAAATGAGGAACCATAGCTGTTTTCCAGTTCATTAAGCTTCCGATAATCAAATTTCATCCCATCTTGTGAATAGTAGCCTTGTATTGCATTTTCTTCTTCTACTAATTTATTCAATCCCTATCACCCTGTATTCGTTATTTTCTGACCAAATCCGATTCTCTCGTAAAAGTAATGCACTACAGACTGATCAATCGTTTCATCAAATTTTCTAGCAAAGTATTGGTTTGAACCAACTATTTGTTCGATATCCCCACTACTTAAATATTGAGGGGAATTTTTATCACTTAGTGTTTCTCCCCATTTCCAGAAATATAGATTATTATTCACAACTGCTTCCCGATAGGATGAATTTAGAATTAATGTATGAAAAAAGCTTTCGTCAGGGACGAGTGTATGTTCAAAAAACTTGTAGTACCATTCATTTTCTTCTACGAATTCAATGACATATTTCGCTAGATCAAATGGAATGGAAAACCATTGCGACCCTTTATAAAATTGGTAATCTTTTGGCCAATCATTTAAATTGGGAGACAGATTGATTCCCTTTCGATAAAGACTTTGCAAAATTCTCCTGAAAATTCTTATTGGGTGAGCAGTCGTATAACGTCTACGGGTTATTTTTGGCCATTTAAGTTTGACATGTCCTAAGTTACTCCGATTCATTCTCTTATATGTCATAAATGCTTTCCCGCTGTTTGTTATTAAAAAGTCTTTAAAGCCATCCTTTACTAATAAATCTTGCCCACTTCTTAAACAGACATAATCATACATTTTCTTTGAGGCAACTACTTCATTTAAGAGCAAAAGTGTTGTATCTACTTGACTGATATCTCCCCATTCACAATTAATACTTGTTGATAAAACAGTTACATTTGGATGAATGATTATTTTGCCTTTTAACTTGTCATAGCTTTTTCTATCAATATGAACATATATATCCGCCTGGTTTCCTGTAAGAAGCTGAGTAATAAATTTATTGACTTGATCTGGATTATTGTGAATCTGCAGTATATAGGCAGTTGCTAATGTTGTAGTCATTATTCTTCCCTCTCTTAATCTTTCATAGATTAAAAATCCAACATTTATTTCACACCGCAAGCCAGCATTCCAATTAACAATTGGTTACCAAGGGAAAAGCCTTAATCAAAAATATTCAAGAAAAAAATCAATTAATTTAATGGATAATCATAAAATAAAACTGAATCATCTTTCTTTATAAAAATCCCACATCTGATTTCTAAATTGAATAAACATCATAAGCATTCTCCTTTAATAGGAAATAGGCGATTGTTTCCTCCATCCCTTTCTTAAAATCATAGGTTGGCCGAAACCCTAATTGTTTTCTTATTTTCGCATCATCAATTGCATATCTATAATCATGGCCAGGTCGATCTTCTACAAATTCAATTAATTGTTGATAACTGATGATTCCCTGTTCATTTCTTGTAATCGGGATTCGGTCATCAAGAATCCCACAAATTTCTAGTGCAATTTCAATATTCGACTTTTCGTTATGACCTCCGATTACATATGAATCTCCTATCTTTCCATCAAAAAAAACTTTTTCAAGTGCTCTGCAATGATCATGGATATAAATCCAATCACGAATATTTTTCCCACTCCCATAAATAGGGATTTTCTCTAATGCTAATGCTTTTCGAATAATTGTTGGGATTAGCTTTTCCTCATGCTGCCTCGGCCCAAAATTGTTCGAGCAGTTTGTTGTAACAACATTCATATTGAATGTATGAAAATAACTCCTTACTAGCAGATCTGAAGCAGCCTTACTTGCTGAATAGGGGCTATTTGGAGCATATGGAGTATCTTCAGTAAAAAAACCCTCTTCTCCAAGCGTACCAAACACTTCATCAGTAGAAATATGAAGAAAACGTGCCGATTGATAGGCATTCGCATCATTCATCCAAAATTGTCTTGCAGCTTCAAGTAAAGTAGCAGTCCCACCTACATTTGTTTCAATAAATGCTTGAGGGTTTTTGATTGAATTATCAACATGTGATTCTGCTGCAAAGTGGATAACTCCGTCAATGCAATATTTCGTAAATAGATTTTTTACGAGACTCTGATCACAAATATCTCCTTTTACAAAAAAATACCGGGGGTCCTTTTCAGCTGCTTTAAGATGATCAAGATTACCAGCATAGGTTAACTTATCAAGATTAATAATTCGGATGTCCTCGTGCTTTTCTAGCATATATAAAATAAAATTAGAGCCGATAAACCCGGCTCCTCCTGTAATAAGTAAATTCATTGAACTCTCCCCATTTTTCCGTCCTAAATCTATATCGTGCTTACTGCTTCTTTTTTCATCATTATATCTGTAATTTTTTTTACATCCT
The DNA here is from genome assembly GCF_017874625.1 of Cytobacillus eiseniae. Taxonomy (GTDB): domain Bacteria; phylum Bacillota; class Bacilli; order Bacillales; family Cytobacillaceae; genus Cytobacillus; species Cytobacillus eiseniae. The sequence continues at coordinate 15,858 of NZ_JAGIKZ010000013.1, forward strand.
CCATTTCTAATTGGCTATAGAGTGGCAGACAAAGAATTTTTTGTGAAATATCCTCAGAAATTGGACAAGTAGCATTCCTTATTACGTACGGCAGCCTATTCAATGACGGATAGAAATATCTTCTAGTTTCAATCTTCTGTTTTTTTAGTCTGTATTGTATTTTCAATAGTTCGTCTTCATTTTTCAAGATAATTGGATAATAGGAATAATTATATATCGTGTCCATAGGTATACTCGGTCTTTTGAAGTGTTCACCAAGCAACTCATGATACAATTCCGTTAGATCTTTTCTGCGCTTAATTTGTTCATCTACATATCTTAAATTGCATAAACCCATCGCTGCATGGAATTCTGAATTTTTCCCATTGATTCCAGCCATGATATATTCTTCGTTTTCAAATCCAAAGCTCCTTAATAACTTAATGCTCTGATCCCAATTGCAATTTCCGTTATTAATCACGGCTCCGCCTTCAACCGTATGAAATAATTTTGTTGCATGAAAGCTTAATGTAGAAAGATCCCCATACGACAATAATGAGCGTCCTTTATATTGAACGCCAAAAGCATGAGCAGCATCATAAATAACTTTGAGATTGTATTTCTTTGCTATTTTTTCTATCTTTTCTACATCACAAGGAATTCCGTATACATGTGTCGCTAAAATAGCCGTTGTATTACTCGTTATCGCATCCTCTATTCGATTAGGATCCATACATAGCGTATGCGGATCAATATCAACAAATACAGGCTGACAATTCTCCCATAGGATCGAGGTCGTCGTCGCGACAAAGGAAAATGGAGTCGTAATGATTTCATTTTTGATTTCTAATGCTTTTATCGCTAATTGCAATGCGATTGTGCCATTACTTACAAAATGCAGGGAAGACAAGCCTAAATATCTTTTTAACTCCTTTTCTAACTCTTTCACGAACTCTCCATTATTTGTTAGCCATTTTGAATCCCACAACTTTGCAATCATATGGTCATATTCATCTTTTGGTGGAAGAAAAGGCTGTGACACGGGTATCATTTATAGTCCCTCCCCTATACAAAAAATCCATTTCTATTTGCCCTCTCCTATTTTGAAAGGAGACAAATCTGGCATTTATGTCATCAGCACTTTTGTACGAGCAATAATATTTATATCTTTATAGCCAACAACCCCTGGAGTGACCAGCAATTCATTCTTACTCACACGATCCCCTTGTAGCCAAGCAACCATCGCTTTAGGTAAATTGGCACCAGCTAAATGACTAAAAGGATAACCGCCACCGAACCGTGCATTCATTTCTAAAATATAGGCATCCCCATTCTTACAATGAAAAATATCCACATCAAGGTTGCCGATATGTCCAAGCTTACGACTTAAGTGTTCACCCATTTGAACCAATTCTTCATCCATAACCGTTACAGCATAATCTGTTTCTCCCGCTCGCATGGCTATCTTCTTTTTCACAATTGTCGTTTCATAGTTTCCATCCAAATTATTGATAATGTCCAAGCCGTATTCCTGCCCATATACTTTTTCTTGAATGATTACACTTTCATTCCTATTTTTCATTGAGTCATAGATTAAATATGTTTTCATTATTTCCCGTTTGATTTTATTGTAGAAAATTTCAAGTTCCATACGATCTTCTGCCTCAAAAATTAAGATAGACCCCATTCCCCATCTTGGTTTAACAACTAATGGGAAGGAAATTTTGCCTGCATCAATTGCATTCAATGCACTAGATACAGATAAAAAGGTATGTGGATGCTTAAATCCATTTCTTTGCAAAAAATGATATGTTTCCCATTTATCATTGCAAACATCAATCACCTTCTCATCGGAAACGATCACAGTCACTCCAATTTGTTCAAATTGCTTTTTATTACTAGAAAGTATGGGCAGATCAATATCAAATAAAGGTATAATGGCTGTAATTTCCTGTTCCAAACAATAACTCAGTAAAAAAGGGATATATGACTCATCATGAATAAGAGGGGCAACAACAAATCGATCAGCAAATTGGATAGCCGCAGAATACTCGGAACTATTTGCTACATGTATTTCTCCATTAGGAATGGCTTCTTTAAAGTACCTAACTAAGTATCCCCTACGTCCAGCTGAAGTTAACAAGATTTTCATTGGTACCTCCATTTTTTTCTTTAATAGATCGTTTCTGGCGCTTTAACAGCTGCCAAATGGGCGTGAATAAATTCGCTGCTTACTAATTCATTCAAATAAGCACCATAATCATTTTTATATTGAATAGCCTTTTCCAACACATCTTCGGTAGAAATCCATTGATTTCGATAACTAATTTCTTCTAAACAAGCAATCTTATAGCCCTGGCGCTTTTCTATCGTTTCAATAAATTGACTAGCTGCTAAGAAACTCTCAAATGTACCCGTATCAAGCCAGGCAAATCCGCGTCCTAGAAGCTCAACCTTTAACAGCTTATTCCTTAAATATTCTTTATTAATATCTGTAATTTCAAGTTCACCTCTAGCAGATGGAGATACACGCTTCGCAATCTCTATCACCTGATTGTCATAAAAGTATAATCCTGTTACCGCGAAATTTGACTTTGGCTCTGCTGGCTTTTCCTCAATCGATAAGGCATTATATTCCTCATCAAACTCGACTACACCAAATCTTTGTGGGTCCATTACTTGATACCCGAATAAAAGGGCTCCTTCCTTTAAGTTAGCCGCATTTTTCAATAAAGGGGTAAAGCCTGGACCATAGAAAATATTATCACCTAATACAAGACAAACAGAATCATCTCCAATAAAATCCTCACCAATAATAAAAGCATCCGCTAGGCCACGTGGATGCTTTTGCACTTTATATTCAAGTTTTATCCCCCAACTGGAACCATCCCCAAGTAATTCTTCGAAAAGTGGCAAATCCTTTGGCGTAGAAATAATTAAGATATCCCGAATGCCAGCAAGCATGAGCACAGATAATGGATAATAGATCATTGGCTTATCATAAATCGGTAATAATTGCTTAGAGATGGCTTGAGTAATTGGATAAAGTCTTGTTCCCGAGCCTCCAGCTAAAACAATCCCCTTCATAAAATCGCTCCTTCCATTACGAGTGTTAATCCCCTATTAGACTTTCTGCTTAATCATAGACCTATCATTTCCCTCATTTTTCTCCACCTCTAACGCTAAAGCTTCAACCATCTCTAAAGCTGGTCGAATATATAAATCATGAAGCTGGTCAAATTCATTTTTCTCAAAAACAATGAACCAAGTAATAATAAGTGTATAAATAAAAAATAACTTTTCAATTGATTCGAAATCTCCGGTTGCTGCTGGGTTTAATAAATAATCATTTTTAATTCGATGGAAAGGATGCTTTAACTGACCTAGAAACCCTGCCATATCGATCCATCTTGGTCCGATTGCTAAATTCCCCCAATCAATTAGATAGAGCTTTTCGCTTTTTTCTTCCAACAACATATTATGATCATTAAAATCACCATGCTGTAGTGAATAATGAGTAGCTGGATTGATTTTATTGAATAATTCTTTCCCTACAATAACTTTCTCTAGCCTTGTCAGCAATTGAGTCGATTCCAAGGAATAATTCAATTCCTTCATTCGTTTGTCAACATATTGAAAAATCTGTTGATTTGTCAATTTTGTATGAATAGAGGCAAATGAATGCAAAGCACGAATTGGATTTGTCGGATCGCCATCCGTTAGTAATTTCACTTGCCTATTCAAATTTTGTTTTGGGAGGCAATGAATAAGCTCCTTATATCTGACTGAAGTCATGAGATTATGTGCTTGAATCATTTTTTCTATATTATTTTGATTGAATGCAGGCGGCAACCCATCCATTTTTTCCATTGTAATGAAGAGGAGATTTTCCTCGATGAACTCTGTAAAGTTAATCAATTGAGGAGTGATTTCCCGATAGGCTCGAAATGAATGATAGAGTTTATTGTAAAACAGCTTTTCATTTTCAAAACCAACTCTTGGAGAAATTTTTGTGAGATATACTTTTTGCCTCCCATTGATAACCACTCTATGTTCAATACAGCCTAAATTTTGTTCTCCACCTAAATAAAGATATTTCGATTCTAGGAAAATAGCTGGATTCATTTTTTCTCCTAAGACTTCGATGATTTCAGCTATGGATACTCTCTTCTCTAATCCTTTTAGTAATGTGCTTTTTGCTAAGTCCTCTTTTCCAAGTTCTTTATAGCATTTGGCTAGCCATTGATAGAATAATTGTTTATTCGGAAATAGCCGAATCAATCGTTCTCCGTATCTTGCTGCTTTTTCCATTTCCTTTTTCGTACGTAAGTGCAGAAAATATCTGCCGAAAATCCATGAAGGCATTTCTACTAGTACTGCTGCAAATCCCTCATGAATGAATATATGATACACCTTTTTAAGTATCCACATGGTAGGCTCGACTCCTGATATAATGAATGAATTCAATCATTACGATCGTTTCCTTCATTTGCTGATTACCTTCATTTTTTTATCTCCTCTTTTTACAAAAGATAATACAATTGTCCAAACTTCCATTAATTCTCTGCTCTTTGTAACTTTGCTCAAAGCGATATAAACAAAACAGCCTAGACATATTTGCATGATTAATTTAATTAGATGGTTATCTGGGAAAATATCGCCACTTGCATAGACGACTACTGCCATAATGAATGTATTTAATGAAATGAGCAGCAAATCTTTTATCTGTTCAAAGGTAGAATAGGAAATTTCTCTACCAGAGTAATAACTGTTAATTAAGAAAGCTAGATAGGAATCCAAAACCGCAGCACCTACTAACCCAATCATTCCTAAGTTTGCCCACACAGCTGCAATAATGATGAAAGTAAAAATCACCTTTTTTACAATACTTAATTGAAGAAACAAGTCGGATCTTCCTTTTACTTGGAGGATATTTAGATTTATTGCATGTAAATGGTATAACATTCCTGATAAGCATAATAGTTGAAAGTAAATTACCATTGCCATCCATTTCTCCCCAAATAACAAATGAATCAGTGAAGGTGCAATGGCAGCAAGACCCGCCATTATCGGAAAATTAACAAAGGTTGTGATTTTAATGATTCGCTTAAAGCTGGATCTAAGTACTGCTTGATTATCCTGCATACGACTAAATACAGGATATGTTACGCGCTGAAGTGCAACCGTTAATGAAAAGGATGCCATTTCACTTAGCCTAACAGCATTTGTATAATATCCTAGTTGGCTAGATGAATACATTCTGCCTATCAATAGATAGAAGATATTTGAATAGACTGTTGAAATCATATTTGCAGCCAGTAGCCTTGACCCAAATTTAAAGAATCTCTTAAACGAAGAATAGCTAAATACAAATGATGGTCTCCACCCATTTAGTAACCATAAAAGGATGGACTGAATCCCCTGCATGGAAAGAGTTTGAATGACAATTGCCCAGACACCGAAACCATTAAAGGCACAAATAACAGCGATAATTCCCGATGCAACACTTGAGATGATACTTACTTTTGTTTGCCGTTTAAAATCAACATTCTTTGTTAATTGAACCTTTTGAATAATACTGAATGAATGAATAATTGATCCTAAAGATAATAGTCTCAATATCAAAATGAGTTGAGGCTCTTTAAAGAAAGTACTGATCATCGGGGCAAAAGTAAAAAGTGCAGCATATACTGCACAGGACATGAGTAAATTAAAGTAAAAGATTGTCGAGTAGTCTGTCTGCGTCACTTTTTGTTCTCGTATTAAAGCTTGTGATATTCCCCCATCAATGATGGCATTTGAGATAGCAATAAAAACAATCGTTAGACCGATTAATCCAAAATGTTCTGGCAGCAATAAGCGTGCCAAAATAATTTGAATTAGGAATTGAATCCCTTGATTTGATAGTAAGTCGAGAATGCTCCAAAACAATCCTCTTACCGTTTTTTCTTTGAGATTATGATTACCCTTCATTGGTCATCTGCTACTTCTTAATCTATAGTAGAGTTTAGCTATTCTTTGGTATTTTCTAATGAACATGAAAACTTTAGGATAAAATGCAGGGAAATATAGTTGAATATAGACCTTAGCTTTTTCTACCATACTTAATTCCTCAGAAAAAACTTCATTGTCCAATGCTTGCTTTCTTTTATTTTGCAAGACTAGGCGTTCAAATTCTCTCATTCTTATTGTTCTTTTTATTTCAAACGTATATTTCTTATTTGTGTATTGATCAAATTGTTCTAAGAGAAGGATCTCTCCTTTTTTTACATTTGCGATCTTTTCTGCCGCATTCTCCCCCGAGAATAATTGATTTGTCCATGATCCAGAGACACCAACCCTATATGCAGACATTTCTTCATCCATATAATAGGCATAGCCTTGACTAGCTAGGATCATTTGAAGTGGATAATCACCTACTGGGGCATCCTGATAAAACCCGGGGAGATTTTCCATTGATTCTTTTTTAAATAAGAGGGACGCCGTCGGGCAAAACCCTCCACCTCCTGTAATCATATCCACGGTTGGTGATATTTTCGAATGAGTATATGGCCGTGATACCTCGCCACTTCGTTTTCCATTTTCATTTACAATGATGGCTGCATGAAAACAAAGGCTACATTCAGGATGACTCTCCATATAGTCGACTTGCTTCTGTAATTTATATGGATCAGTCCAATAATCATCGCCTTCACAAATAGCAATGTATTTACCTTTTGAAGCATGAAATACCCTTTTTTCATTTTCTCTCCATCCAACATTAGAGTCAGACGTAATTAACTTGATCTTCCCAGGGAATTGCTTCATATATTCTTCAATCATTTTTCTTGTCTGATCCGTGCTACAGTCTTCCCCAATAATAATTTCAAAATCAAAACTCGTCTTTTGCTTTAAAAAACCATCCATGCATGCTGCAATATATTTTTCATGGTTATACGTTATACAATTTATACTTACTAATAAACTCATATCTATTACTCCTTCTGCATTTGAAATTTTAATTGATTTAGAAGTAACCGTTTCGTTTATCGTAAATAGGAAGCATATATTTCTCTCATTTCTTTTAAAACGGCCTCCTCTGAGAATAGATGAATCCTTTCTTTGCTTTTCTTTGCGAACCTTGTTCTCAACTCATCGGATTGATATAGTGTTTCTATTGCATTGGCACACGCCTCAATATCATCTATTCCTACAATAAAGCCATTTTCTTCATCTACAATTAAATCCCGATTGCCCCTACAATTAGTTACAATGATCGGCAGCCCTGTTGCCATCGCTTCCATAATATTTACTGGTAACCCTTCCTGCCTGGAAGTTGAAACAGCCAAATCTGCAAGAGCGAGCAAATGATGAATATCCTTTCGATAACCTAGAAAATCAACATAACCCTCTATATTCAATGTTTGAACTAATCTTTTATATTGTTCCTCGAATCCGCCATCTCCAACTAGTAAAAGCCGGACATTCTCTATCTTTCCTTTCACTAAACTGATTGCCTTGATAAGATGGTCCTGGTGCTTTCGATAGCTTAATTCACCAATGTAAATAATAATAAAGTCATCCTTTTTATACTGATACTCCTCACGTAATGCCTGTTTTCTTTCAGTAGTTTGTGGGATAAATTTTTCTAGATCAATTCCTACGCCACTTACTTTAAATATTGATTCTTCTTTTCTTAGTTTCAAATTTCTTGCTGAAAGATAATCCTCATCATTCATTGTTATTAAACTATCAGTCCATTTTGCTGCAATTTTTTCAATCGGATAATAGATGAACCAGTTTTTTCTTGGTGCCCCTTGAAAAAAGTGAAATCCATGCGCAGTATATAAAACTTTCACATTTAACCTTCTACACGCTAATCTTGTTAGAAAGGAAGCGACAGGTGTATGGACATGTATTATTTCATACCCTTCTTCCAACACAATCTTCTTAATCCTTTTGTAGGCACGTATATTTTCCATTTTGATTGGGCTTCTTTGGAATTCAATTTCATGTACACTGCAGCCAAGTCTTCTGATTTCTGGGTCCACATCCTTTATTAAATTACAGGCCACCCCAACTTCATTTCCACTTGCTAGCAAAGATCTTATATGTGGAATCAGAAAGGCATTTACTGTACTGGAAATAGTCGTTACACATAAAATTTTCATTCATTATTCCCCTTTATCCCGCATTAACTGGCCGTCCACCCAATTCGAGACTTATAGAAACGAAAGAAGAATGGAAAACAACCAGTAAAAGCCTGATAGATTCACTAATAACTAGCTTGGCACTGCAAAAAAACTGTTGAACTTCCTATTATTTAAGACTCCTTTGTGTTTGTTTTTTCCCTAATGATGAGAGCAAGGCACCAATTACTAACCAGAGCACTCGTGCATTATTTAATGAAATAGCCATCGAACCAATTAATAGAATGATTAAAATATCTCTTAAAATATAGTTCATTTCGAAATTACTCTTCCGAGAGTTTGACGATTTCACAATTAAGCGCCCAATAAATGTAAAGAAAAGAACTGCTAAAGGGATTCCCCACTCAGCAGTTATTTGTAAAAATGTATTATGAGCAACATTATTATAGTAAAATGTTTCTGCTGCAATATGAGTATACGAACCAATCCCAGTACCAATTAAAGGAGAGTGCTGAATAATTAAATATGCAACTTTCCAAGTATCTGCTCGATCAGAACCATTTCCTGAAATCGCTTCATCAAAATCAGTAAAAAGTGGTTCAATTCTTGAGAATGCAGGTACAGCAGAAGATAACATATTTAAGAGAGTTGGGAATCCCCTAATTATTATAAAAGCAATAGCTAATAGGGCAAAAATAAGCGACAGTTGTAAAATAATCTTCTTTGTTTTCTTCTCTTTAGAAATTAGGGTGTATTCGATTATTCGTATAAAAAAATAACTAAATAATGTAATAATCCCCGTCTTAGATCCCGAAACAAGAACAGATAAAATCAAAATAAGAATTGCAAAATACTTAAACCGCAGAGGGATTGTTTTTACCCTGGTAAAATAGACAAGGGCCGTTACTTGTAGAACAGAAAAGTAATTTGGGTCATTCATAAATCCTTTGAACCTAATATCTAAGAAAAATAAAACAGACGAAAATAATCTAATATTTAAAAGTGTAAATAGAACCCCTATTAGCCCAATGATTAAACCAATGATCGAATACCACTTTATAGAAATAGTGATTTTTCCCATCCTTAATAAGTTATAACCCACTAAGAAATATAAAAAAATCGCTAATAGTTTCATAAAATCACTAATAATTCGAGTTGGTTCGGGAGTATACGAAAATATTATTGGCACAAAAAAAACAGCGGATACAAGCACAACGATAAATACTAGAATAAAAAACAGCATGGACTGGATTGGAATATAAAACTGATTCCACATCATTAAGATTAAAAAAAGAAAGAAACAAAAGAAATCAGCTAGTGAAAAGTTCACTCCAAATATGACACTTGATTGATGTAATAAAATAGACATAAAAAAGAGAGGAATGATAAAAAGAGGATTGCTGCCTTTGCCATCTTTTTCAATTTCATGTACAGTCGTCACTCCTATGCTCCTCTCGATCATCCTTAAATTTCAAAAAAATAAGGAGAAGATTTTAATCATCTCCTCCCCTCCATCTGGGATTTTCCACATCCGGACCAAACCATACTTCTTTTAATTGCTCATAATTTTGTATATTACCCATTTGGAATCCATCAACTGCATTTTGAGAATATAATGTTGCAATCTGTTTCGCCTTTGTCATTCGGTCATCCGTAATTATCAGGTTCTCTATTGTAACAGATGGGGTAAATCCATAATCATTAACAAAAATAATCTCTGATTGACCTGAATTTCTCGATAATAGATTTGTTATATGAACCATTTGAGGGTTTGTAGATAATACATGAAGAACAATGCCCTGTACAGTATTTGCTTCAAGTACATCGATCGTGGCATCTGCCCCCCATAGCTCTATTCCTTCACCCATCGGCCTAGAAATGAACACTTTACCAAGCTTTAACACAGGCTTTTCTCCATGCTCTTGTGAAGCTGATATCGCATATCCTCTTCCTTCATCAAAATATGCCTCATTAATTTCCCAATGAGCAGCATACATCATTTTCATTCCAGTGTCCTCATTGTTCTCGGAGGATTTCAAAAACAAACGATCTACTTTCACTGTTACAGCATAGGAATGTAACCCTTTTGTTGCTCCCTCCATTAGCACGACATTAAATTGGCCAATGTCAAGTAACCACTTTTCTGCTAATATTTTTTTTGTTCCAACGGTGAAGTCATTCCCCATCCCATAAGTTGAAAGGTAATCAACTCTTTGAGAAAACCGTCTATTTCCTTTATAATTATCTGGCTCTAAATCTAGTGAATTAGCCCCTCTCCAACTATTTCCAACCCCACCACGAGAATTATCTAATATGGCTGTTCCTATATGCAGATCATCCACATAATGAATAACTACGTTTTTCCTTCCTGCCGTCACTCCCCTAAATTTCTGAATGGTTATACGACTTGAATACTGTTCTTCTGTCCCGCCAATAAAAAGATTATCACCATACGTATCATGGGCATAGGCAGATTCAATAAAAACATCCTTCGCATTAAAAATAAAAATTCCTGCCATATGTTCATTGCCATCCGTAATTGTAGAGGCATTTCCATCCACTTCTAAAAGTCCAAGTAATTGAATATTGGACACATTATCAATAACAAGCACTCGTGACCAGCTTGGAGAATCATCCGCTAATTTCAATTTTGCCCCAGGTTCAAAATAGATCGTCGCATTGCTCGGAACAGATAAACAGGCTGAAGTGGAATCTCCCATTTGTGAAGGGCTAACTACATAAGTATTAGCAGGGACAATGAGAATCTTATCATTTTTTACCGCATCATCCATTGCATATTGGAAGATTTCTGTATCATCAGAAACCCCATCCCCTTTTATTCCATATTCATCAATACTTATGCCATTCTTTTGAATTAATGCTTTATCGAAAACCCGATCCTTTAATTGCTTATGATTGCTTAATTCTCCTTTTTGAAAATAAAAAACAATAAAAAGGAGCATGAATCCTATGCAGCTAAATAATATAATCCTTCTTTTTTTCACTCCCTATTCTCCTTCATTAATAGAGGAATCTAACTGGATCTTAATAAATTAAAAAATCCCTAATATCTTCTTGCGAAACAAAAGTGGCTTCTCGATCGTAATATTTAGTCCCTTAATTAAATTCTCTGCATTTTCTTTAAAATAAAATGTCTGATGAATGCCATAGGTTTCCGTAATTTTTCCATAAGCTGCCTGAAGAAAGAAATTTCGTGTATGATTATTATGTGCATCAGAAGCAATAAAATGTGATAGCTGGTGTTCTATGATTCTCTCAGAAAAGGACTTTATTTTTTTCCCAAATTGACCGATAATGCTGCCTGCTGTTAGCTGCATCAATGCCCCGTTTTCAACAAATTGATATAATAGATGATGATTATCCATGAACCCCTTGTTTCTCTCTGGATGAACGATGATTGGCGTAATTCCTTTTAGTAGAAGTTCATGGACAACATCAAGTGTATAATCAGGAACCCAACCTGAGGGTAGTTCTAGTAATAAGTTCTTATTCCAATCGCCTACTGTTAGTATTTCATTTTTCTCAAGTGAATGAAAAATCTCATGATGAATTCTTAACTCCTGACCAGGATGGATAACAAGAGGGATATTCTCCTTTATCAAATAGTCATTACACTCCCCCACATATTTAATTATCTCGTTTTTATTATTTTCATATTGGCCGTTTAAGTGATGTGGAGATGCAACTAATTGGGTAATCCCTTCTCTAACTGCATTATTCGCCATCTCAATAAACTCTAAATAATTAATTGGCCCATCATCTACACCTGGGAGAATATGGCAGTGTAAATCAATCAATCTAAAACAATCTCCCTTCTATATTTAAAGATTACCCATATTGTCCATAATAATCATTCTTCTTTGAATCGACGCCGTTTACAACTACCCCAAGAAGCTGTGATTTTGCCTTTTCTAATAATTCCTTTGCTTTAATTGCTCTTTCCTTAGTTGTCTTTCCACTATAAATAACAAATACAACACCATCACATTTATTAGCCAAAATCTGTGGATCTGTAACAGCTAGAACAGGGGGGGTATCAAAAATCACGTAATCAAACTTGTTCCTTAGTTCACGTAATAATTGATCCATCATTTTAGAGTTTAATAATTCTGAAGGATTCGGTGGCAAAGGACCACTTGTTAATAAACAGAGATTAGGAATGTACGAATTTGATAAAACATTTTCTAATGGTTCCTTCTTTACTAAAACATTCGTTAATCCATCAATGTTACTAACATTAAATGTAAAATGAATGGACGGTTTCCTTAAGTCAGCATCCACGAGCAATACCTGTTTTCCCTGTTGCGATAATATAATGGCTAGATTAGCAGCAGTTGTAGATTTTCCATCTGCCGGTTCAGGTGAAGTAACTGAAATCAATTTTATTTCTTGATCTACGGAAGAAAATTCTATATTTGTTCTAATTAAACGATATTGTTCAGAAATGGCTCCCTTCGGCTGGTTAAATGTTATTAATGGGATCGAGTTTTTCCTTTTCAACTTACGACTCAAGGGTCTCCCCTCCTACAGTTTGTGATTTGCTTCCCTGTCCCCCCTTTTTTACTGATATATTCTCAATAGAGCCAAGTACAGGAAGTCCAAGATATTTTTCAACATCCTTTCCATCCTTTATTGTATTGTCGAGATATTCTAGCAAGCATGCGATTCCTATTCCGACCATCATTCCAACAACTATTGCAACGGTGATATTCCATAGTGCGTTTGGACTTATCGGTTTTTGTGAATCCACCAACTCTGCTTTTGCAAGAATGTTGACATTATCAACATTCATTATGTTAACAATTTCCCTTTGAAATATTTCTGAAATCGCATTTGCTATATCTACCGCTCTTTCTGCCGCTTCATCCTCTACTGTCACTGAAAAAACTTGGGAATTCTCATGCATATCAATGGCTATTTTATTTGTCAGTTGCTCTCTAGGTTGTAACAGGTTCAGTTCCTTGTTTACCTTGTCAAGGATTGCTGGACTCTTAATAATGACACTATACGTATTGATTAAATCTACATTACTGCTTAATTCCATCATATTCACTTCAGAATTTTTTTGATTGACTAGGATTTGAGTTGATGCCTGATAGAAAGGTGTTAATAAATAATGAGTAATTAATCCAACTGTTAATCCTATCATAATAGGGGTAAGGACAATGATGAGCCAGCGTTTTTTTAAGATATTAAATAACTCTTTTATTGTAATTGTTTCCTCCATTTGTACCTCCATGACCTTCCAACCTATAAGTCAATGCCCGAATATTTTATTTCTTTTCAATCTGGGAAACATTCTTATTCTGCCATTTAATAAATTCAATCAACATCCGGTAATTCTGTATCTCCTCCTTCTCAATCCCCAATGCCTTCAATTCATTAAAAAAATCAACCCATTCTTGATCAATATACGTATGCTCTTCCCTACTCATTCCTGGCTTTAGTAATGTAATTAAGTCAACATTCAATACCTTTGCAATCTTTTGCATGACCTCTAGTGAAGGGTTCTTATTAATATTCCGTTCAATATTACTTAAATAAGACTTTGATATGTTTGCTAATTCAGCAAACTCTGAGAGTGTATATCCTTTCTGCTTTCTTATTCTTGCTACATTTTTTCCGATCATTGATTTACCTCTACTCTAATTTGTCGTCTACGATACGTTCACTTCATTTCCCTCACAAAAATAATTCATTACTGACTTAACTTATTTTTTATACAATCAATGACCCTCATTTGATCATCAACCGCCAAATTGGAACTAGATGGCAAGCATATTCCTCTTCGAAAAAGCTGCTCACATATACTCTCATTTTCTTGATGGGAATAGTATCGTGTATCCTTGAAAAGGGGCTGCATGTGTAATGGCTTCCAAACATGTCTTGCTTCAATGTTTCCTTTTTCTAACGTTTGGAGTAATTCAGAAATCGTCACATCTGTTCGTCTTTCATTCAATGTGAAAGCAGTCAGCCAGCGATTGGAGTAGGTATCCTTTAATTCTGGCATGAAGGATATACTAGGGATTTCAGTCAATTCCCGTTTATAGATTTGAAAAACATTTCTTCTTGCTAGTACCCTTTGTTCCAGCACTTCCAATTGTCCTCGACCAATTCCAGCTAAGATATTGCTTAAGCGATAGTTAAATCCAGTTTCACTATGCTGATAATAAGGTGCAGGCTCTTTCGCTTGAGTGGCTAAATACCTTGCTTTTTTCAGTGTTTCCTCATGATTCGAAACGAGTACACCCCCACCTGATGTGGTGATAATTTTGTTTCCATTAAAGGAGTAAATGCCATAGTCTCCAAATGTCCCACTAGCCTTCCCTTTATAAGCTGAGCCAAGCGATTCTGCTGCATCCTCTATAATCGGGACATCGTAATGATTGCAAATCGCAACGAGTTCATCCATTTTAGCGGACTGTCCATAGAGATTTACAATGATCACTGCCTTTGGAAGCCGCTTCTTTTTTACTGCATCCTTAAATGCCGCTTCAAGTGCACTCGGTGACATATTCCACGTATCAGGCTCTGAATCTATAAATACAGGTTCTCCTCCTTGATAGAGAATTGGATTTGCTGTTGCTACAAAAGTAAAGCTCGAGCAAAAGACATAATCTCCTCTTTGTATACCGAGTAAAGAAAGAGCCAAATGAATGGCCGCAGTTCCCGAACTTACCGCAACCGCTTCATTCACTCCTACCATTCTTGCAATCTCTTTTTCAAATGCATCTACATTTGGTCCTAGTGGCGCAATCCAATTCGATTGAAATGCTTCATTAATATAGTTCATTTCTTTTCCACTCATATGCGGAGTGGATAAATAAATTCGATTACTGACTAATGTCTCTACCATCCATAACAGCTCCAATGACACGCCATGCTTTATCCATGACTTTCCTTTCTAATTGTTCCTTTAAAATCTTGCTCATCAATATGAATATCATCTGATCGAATAACTTTTATGACTGTTAGACATAGAATCTTTATATCTAGAAACAATGATTGATGATTCACATACCAAACATCTAACTCGAACTTTTCCTCCCATGTGATGGCATTTCTGCCGTTCACTTGTGCCCAGCCTGTTATACCCGGTTTCACTTGATGCCTGCTCGCTTGTTCTTCTGAATATAATGGAATATATTCCATTAATAATGGCCGTGGTCCGACTAAACTGATGTCACCCTTTAGCACATTCATTAACTGCGGCAGCTCATCAAGGCTATATTTTCGTAGAAAAGTGCCTAATGGTGTCAATCGCTGATAATCTGGAAGTAATTTGCCCTCTCCATCCTTTTGATCACTCATGCTGCGAAACTTATATAAATAGAATGGTCTGCCATTCAAACCAGGTCGCTGCTGTTTGAAAATAATCGGGGAACCTAGCTTCCATTTCACCAAAATACTTATTACTAGCATGAAAGGAAAAAGGAGCATTAAGGCAAAAGTCGAAATGACTAGGTCTATTATTCTCTTCATGTATTCATTGCCCCACCTTTCTTCTGCATAAAAAAAATCCTTCGTAAGGCGAGGATCAACCGTAGGCATATATTTTTAATTCGCATTTCGATAAAGTTCGAAGGGATTTGCTTGAACGCTAAACACCCCCATACACAACCTCCAATTACAAGAATCTCCACATCATCACCCTAACAATTACTTTAGAATTTTCTGTCCCTCTACAATTCGATCTAAATAGGATAAAACATCCTTCCTCATATCCGCTCTTTCTAAAGCAAAATCGATTGTTGCTTTCACAAATCCAAGCTTATCTCCAAGGTCGTATCGCTTTCCTTCAAAATCATATGCAATTACTTCTTGTTTTTCATTAAGTTGATTTATTGCATCTGTTAATTGGATTTCATCCCCTGCTCCAGGCGGTAAATCTGCTAATATATCAAAAATTTCTGGTTTCAAAATATATCTTCCTAAAATGGCATATCTAGAAGGGGCGTCCTTGATAGAAGGCTTTTCTATTAATTTCTTAACAGAGATGATTTTATCCACACTGCTATTTTTCGGTTCAATAATTCCATATTTACTTACTTCTTCTTTATCCACCTCTTGAACACCAACAACTGAAGTGCTATACCTTTCAAAAACTTTAATTAGTTGTTTTAGGCAAGGCTCAGGAGATCGTACAATATCGTCACCTAGAAGAACAGCAAAGGGTTCATTCCCAATAAATCTGCTTGCACAGAAAATCGCATCCCCTAGTCCCCTCGCTTCTTTTTGCCGGATATAATGGATATTTGCTAAATTGGAGATTTTCCTGACATTTTCAAGCAGTTCCTGTTTATTCTTCTTTAAAAGTGTTTCTTCAAGCTCATAAGATTTATCAAAGTGATCTTCTATTGCGCGTTTTCCACGACCTGTCACGATAATGATATCTTCAATACCTGATTCAATTGCTTCTTCAACAATATATTGAATCGCTGGTTTATCAACAATTGGCAGCATTTCTTTTGGCTGTGCTTTTGTTGCTGGCAGAAATCGTGTGCCTAACCCTGCCGCAGGAATAATCGCTTTCCGAATCTTCACCCCGTTCACCTCCGTAATCTTTCGGTTAATTATAGTACAGCTAGTTTGCTACTTCCTTGATGATTGCTAAGGTAAAGCAGCCTTGTCTTTAATAGTTCGGTATCCATCATAATAAATTCATCTAATAACTGCATAATCGGCTCGACATCTTGATTAAGTGATTTTCCAATATAAATTTTAGGATAGACTTGCTCTGGATGGACTTCATCATCCTTTAATAGCTCTTCATATAACTTTTCACCTGGTCTAATTCCAGTAAACTTTATGCCAATTTCTTCAACATTTTTCCCTGACAATCGAATTAAGTTTTGTGCAAGATCAATGATCTTTACTGGCTCGCCCATATCTAACACAAAAATCTCCCCACCCTTGGCCAAGGCACCTGCTTGGAGAGTTAGTCTTGATGCCTCTGGAATCGTCATAAAATAGCGAACCATTTCAGGATCTGTGACCGTTACTGGCCCCCCTTTTTGTATTTGCTTTTTAAATAGTGGGATTACACTGCCTCTACTTCCTAATACATTTCCAAATCGTACAGCTACAAATTTTGTTTTACTCACTTGATTCATATTTTGGATAATCATTTCTGCCATACGTTTTGTCGCACCCATCACACTCGTCGGATTTACTGCCTTATCAGTTGAGATCATAACAAAGCTCTCAACATGGTTCCAATTGGCCGCATTTGCAACATTTAATGTGCCAATCACGTTGTTTTTTACCGCCTCTTCTGGATTATCTTCCATTAAAGGGACATGCTTATGTGCAGCAGCATGATATACTACATTTGGCTGATGCTTATTCATAACATTCATCATTTTATCTCCATCTTGTATATCTGCAATTTCTGCACAAAATTGGATTCCTGTATGTCTGAACCCTTCTTCCAGCTCTAATTTTATCGAATAAATACTATTTTCCCCATGTCCAAGTAGAATTACCTTTCTCGGATTAAAGTTTGTTACTTGTCGACAAATTTCAGAACCGATTGAACCACCTGCCCCTGTAATTAAAACAACTTTATTCGTAATAAATTCGGAAATTCCTACCACATCTAATTCAATCGTTTTCCTGCCTAATAAGTCTTCTACCTGAACATCACGAAATTGATTAATCGAAATTCTACCAGTCATGATATCTTCAAGCATTGGAATCATTTGTGTTTTCTTCCCAGTTTCCATGCATAATTGGAAAATTTGATTGAGGACTGTTTTATTTAATGAAGGGATGGCAATTACAATATTATCAATTTCATATTCCTTGACTGCTCTTTCGATCTGATTCTTTCCACCAATTACAGGGATTCCAAGAATCTCAAGGCCGTGTTTCTTCCAATCATCATCAATAAATCCGATAGGTAATAATTCAGCTCGCTTATTTTGTAACAGTTGTCTCGCAACCATCGTTCCTGCTGAACCGGCTCCAACAATTAATGTTCTTTTTTTATTATTCAACTCAATCATTTTTGTATTTCTTACTATTCTTCCAAAAAAGCGCGTCCCTCCAATAAGCAAAATATAAAACATCCAAGTGACAATTAATAAACGGAAGTTAGCTGCTTGAAGAATGAAGTGCTGGGCGAGACCAACTGACAGTACAGAAAAGGTAATAGTTTTTATAATAATAATGAGTTCGCCAATGCTAGCATATTGCCAGGACTTCTTATAAAGTTTATAAATAGAGCTGAAAGCATGATGAGAGAGTAATAATAATAAAGAACTAAGCATTAATGAGATAAAAGGAATATTCGAAAAGTGATTAGTTAAAATGCTGCCCAAAGAAAAAGCGATAAGTACGACAATCGAATCAGAAAAAATGAAAAATGAAAAATGATTCCTTAAACCCATGATTCTAATCCTCCTTTTCTAATTTTTAAAGATCTTATCTATAAGGTCTTTAACAAAAATCTTATAGATAAAAACTTTAAAAATTGGGCATCTAACCCATCCTCACACCATACTATCGACGACAAACACGTCTAAGGTTTTTCAACCCACAATATAGCCGAGTGCCTCCATTGATAATGGTCAGGAGACATCACCATTGACAAATCAAAGTTATATTCTTAATAACGAACATTAAAACAATAAGAAGTACAAGCATTTCTTACTTTGTGCCCATTCATCCTTTATTTTTATAAACAAGCTATTTATATACGAGTTTAATCCTAATTTTATACATTCTGTTATGCCATATGCCTATTATAGTTCTTTATAAAGAACAAATCAATGAAATTTTTCCTATGTGAGAACAATTTCTCTCTTTTAACGACAAAAAAAAACTAGTCCCCCCTGCTCTATACAAGGGGGACTAGCTACTTTATTACTTTAAATTCACTGCAATTCTCGCTCCAACTTCAGCGTTATGCTTCACTAATGCGATATTGGCCGTTAAACTTTTTCCTTCTGTTAGTTCTTTCACTTTTCCTAATAGGAATGGAGTAACTTTTTTCCCAGCAATATTGTTTTCTTTTGCTTCTTTCAATGCAGATTCAATCACATTTGTTATGAATGCTTCTTCTAACGCATCTGCCTCTGGAATTGGATTGGCTACAACTACTCCGCCATTTAATCCAAGCTCCCATTTCGTACGGATCATTGCTGCTGCATCTTCTGCTGTATCTACACGATAGTTGACACCAAATGGGCTTGTTCGTGTGTAAAATGCTGGCAATGAATCTGTTTCAAATCCAAGAACAGGCACTCCATGTGTTTCAAGATATTCTAATGTAAGTCCGATGTCGAGGATTGATTTCGCACCTGCACATACAACTGCTACATTCGTTTGGGCAAGCTCTTGAAGGTCGGCAGAGATATCCATTGTTGTTTCTGCTCCGCGGTGAACACCACCGATGCCTCCTGTTGCAAACACTTCGATTCCTGCATATTGTGCGCAGATCATTGTTGCTGCTACAGTTGTTGCTCCGTGTTTTTTATTTGCTAATAGGTATGGAAGATCACGGCGGCTCGCTTTTTCAATTTCCTTGCTTGTCCCGAGGAATTCAAGCTCTTCATCTGTAATGCCGATTTTGATCTTGCCATCCAAAATCGCAATCGTTGCTGGAACTGCACCGTTCTTGCGAATAATTTCTTCTACTTCTTTTGCTGTTTCAATATTTTGTGGATAAGGCATTCCGTGTGAAATAATTGTAGATTCCAATGCAACAATTGGTTTATTCGCTTTCTTTGCTTCTTGTACCTCAGCTGAAAACTCTAAGTATTTTTCTATCATCATGTTAATCTCCTTTTTAAAAGTATTTTTTAAATGTTTCTTGCAGATGCAAATCGTTCAATGCTGGATTAACGGTTTCATGTGACCGCAGTGTAAGAATGGAACAGGCAATCCCAATTTTACATGCATTTTCTGTGTCTAATCCTTTTAAATAAGCGTACATAATGCCTGATACAAGGGAATCACCAGCACCTGTCACATCTTCTACCTCCACTTTTGGTGGAAGAATGGCACCTGCTTCGCCTTCTTTCGTGTAGTAAATGAGCCCCTTGTCACCTCGAGTGATCACAACTTTCTCTACACCTTTTTTATGGATTCTTTCCGCTGCTTTAAAATAGTCGCCTTCTTCTTTAATCTCTATTTCAGATAATGCCTCAGCCTCATCTTTATTAGCAATCAACCATGTAACACCTTGAAGATTTTGTGGCAGCTTTTTCACTTTTGGAGAGGAGACAGGTGTGATGCATAATGGAATATTTTCTATCTCACAACGAGTAATTACCTGCTTCAACACATCATCTGAGAAATTCGTATCCATGACAACCATTGAGGCGGCGGCAATATAGCCCCATCTTTTCTCAATGAACTCCTGATCAATGGAATCGTAAATACTCATATCTGCAAGAGCAACAGCCATTTCACCCTCATTGTCTAAAATAGCTGTGTATGTGCCAGTTGGCTGATCTGATAGCTTTTGTGATGGACGAATATCGACAAAGGACTTCGTATAATCAAGCAGCCATTCCCCTTCAGGATCTTCGCCAACAACTGTCATTAGGGAGACATCACAACCTAACCGCCCTAAGTTCTCAGCAATGTTTCTTGCAACTCCTCCACATGACTGTGAACTTTCAGCTGGATTGGACGTTCCATACTGGAGGGTCTTAAGCGATTGGATTTTTCTATCAACGTTTGACCCGCCAATAGCCACAATATCCTTCTTATTTGGAAGGATATATGCCCTGCCAAGCAGCTTTCCATCCTTTGTTAACGAGGAAATATAGCCAGCAACTGCAGATCTTGACAATCCAGTCTTCTCTGCTAGTTCAATCTGTGAAATAAATGGATTTGTTTTAATAAGCTGCAATATCAACGATTCTTTTTCATTCATATTTTCTCAGCTCCACTTCTGATAAACTTATGTCTATATTATAAACATAAGTTTCGATAAAACGCAAATATTTTTTCCCTGTAAGTTTAATGGTAGACAAGTATTTATTAAAACCATATAATTAGCTAGGTAACTAATTTAGTGGGGTGTATGTATGAGCGATAATCGTAATGAATTTTTCCATTCTATTAATCAATTCACACGGCATTTTTCAAAAGCACTAAATGAAGCACTTGTTCCACTTGGACTTTATTCTGCCCAATGGACAATTATCTATTTATTAAATACAAATGGCCCATCCTCACAAAAGGAATTAGCCCAATACCTTGGGGTTGAAGCACCGACAATGACACGTACATTATCAAGATTAGAGAGTGCTGGATGGATTACCAAAGAAATGGGGGCAGATAGACGGGAGAAAAGAATCATCCTAACAGAAGCGGCAGTCCAACAATTTGATGGATGGCTCCAAGCTGTGCGGACATGCGAAAACAATATACTAAAAAAAATAAGTGAAGAAGAACTTCTTTTTACACAATCAATTATTAGAAAAATGAGCGAAGGCCTATAAATTCCTTTCTCCTCGAATTAGCTTGTCTCTGGTAAGATTAATCGGTGAATTACATTCTCCTATTTCTTCATCTAGTCTCTGATTTCAAGCCACAAATTCATACTAACTTATCTTACTTATTAACGGAGGTCATCATGAAGAAACAGCCATTATGGACGAAAGATTTTTTAAGTATATCAATTATTAGCTTTTTCTTATTTATGGGATTTTATATCTTATTAACAACATTGCCGATTTATATATTGGATGATTTAAAGGGAAATGAGTCACAGGTTGGTGCGATCGTCTCTGTATTCCTCATTGCAGCTGTATTATGTCGGCCATTCACGGGCAAATGGATTGATCAAATTGGAAGAAAAAAAACACTCCTCTTTTCACTAACCATCTTCTTTCTTTCTAGTCTTTTGTATTTATGGACAGATTCCTTTCTACTACTACTTGCCCTTCGATTCATGCATGGGATTGGTTTTGGAATGGCAACAACTGCAACAGGAGCCATAATTGCCGATATTGTGCCTAATGAACGAAAAGGGGAAGGACTTGGCTACTACGCTTTATTTATGAATTTAGCGATGGTCATTGGTCCCTTTGCTGGATTATCGATGATTCAATATACTAGCTTTCATTGGCTCTTTATGTTATGTACAGTTTTATCGCTATTTGCCTTGTTATTATCACTATTTGTTCATATTCCAGAATGCATCGTACCTACTGAGAAAGAAGAGAAATCAACGTTTTCATTTGCAAGCTTTTTTGAGAAAAATGCCATCTCTGTTTCAATTGTCGGTGGGATTCTTGCCTTTGCATACTCCGGCATTCTCTCCTTTATTTCTGTTTATGCGAAAGAGCTAGGATTACTCGAAGCGGCAAGCTACTTCTTTGTCGTATATGCAGCTGCTATCTTAATAAGCCGGCCATTTACAGGAAAGTGGTTTGATATGTATGGAGAAAATAAAATTATTTATCCATCGATCATTTTATTTGCAATCGGTTTAGTTATGCTCAGTCAAGCTGATACGACACTGCTATTCCTATCCTCTGGTGTCATTATCGGTTTAGGTTATGGTAGTCTATCACCAAGTTTGCAAACAATTGCTATTAAAAAATCACCTGCATCAAAAAGAGGGTTAGCCACATCTACCTATTTCACTTTTTTTGATTCAGGCATTGGGATTGGCTCCTACGCACTTGGCGTAGTCGCTGTCTATACAAGCTTTTCTTCCTTATATATCGTTCTTGCAGGAGTAGTACTCCTTTCATTTATTACCTATTACTTCCTGCATGACAAAAAGTCCACTAAGGAAAAAGTCATCCAAACAGAAGCTGAAATGACGATATAAATTTATCATTAGAACCCTTTTTAAGGGTTCTTTTTGTCAATATCTAATTATGAATTTTTTGTGAAAAATATTTGTCTTTTTTATGAACTTTAGAATATAATGTAAATAATATAAATACTGTTAAAATATTTCGAAAGGGAGAAAACCAATGACCTATATTTGGATTTTAAATTATGCCATTCCTATTGTTGCCTTTCTATCCCTCGGCATTCTGATCGATCATTTGTGTAAACCTGACAAAGTCAGCAAGCAGGAAGCTGAAGAATAACCGTTCCTTGTTCACTGCTGCTGTTTGAGCAGTTTTTTTTATGGCTTATTTTGCAAATAATTAAGGCCCCGAGCGACTTGATCATCAAAAGAAGTAGCTCCCCTCTTGAATAATTAAACAAGGGAAGCATCAGCCCATAAAAAAAAGCCAAACCTTTTTTGGTTTAGCTTTCAGTTCTTGGCAAAATTAAAATTTCTACTCTTCTATTCTTTGCTTTTCCTGCACTATTATCATTAGATGCAACAGGCTGGAATTCTCCAAATCCCTTAGCACTGAACATTCTTGGATCAAGCTCGTCATTTTTCAAAATAATTTTCATGAAATTGATTGCTCTCATTACACTTAGTTCCCAATTTGAATCAAAAGGTGCATTTCCGATTGGTACATTATCTGTATGGCCGCTGATAATAATATTCCTAGGTGGATCCATAATAAGAAGCTCTGCAATTTCATTCGCAATGTTTATATCATTTGTTCTTACATCTGCACTTCCTGATGCAAATAGCACATTATCTCTTATCGAAACCATTAATCCTTCGCCTGTTAATAAAGTATCCAGTCTTCCTGATAACTCATTTTCTTCAATATAGGCATTTACCTTATTTTGAATTGCTTTCAACTCTTCCTTATCCACTTCACTAAGCATATCCTCAGATATATTAGGCGCATTTTCATCCTTTTCCTCTGTTTCTTCTGCATCCTCTATATCCGCATTCTTTTGCCCTTCAGGCATTGGACTTTGAAATTCAAAAACACCTGTTCCACCAGTAAGTGCACTATTAAAGGCTTTGGAAATGGCTTGAAATTTTACTGCATCAACAGAGCTTGAGGCAAAAAGAACGATAAATAAAGCAAGCAATAAAGTAAGCAAATCTGAATATGGAAGGAGCCAGGATTCATCCACATGCCCCTCATCATGTTTTTTCTTTTTTCGTCTACTCATTTGCCTTCACGCTGCTTTCTTCAAGAAATTTCTTTCTTTCTCCAACAGGTAGATAGGAAGCAAGCTTTTGTTCGATCACTCGCGGTGCTTCTCCTTCCAAGACAGATAAAACACCTTCAATCATCATTAATTTCAATCTTGATTCTAACTTTGATTTCCTTTTTAACTTATTAGCAAATGGGTGCCATAGCACATACCCAGTAAAGATCCCTAACAAAGTAGCAACGAATGCAGCACTAATTGCATGTCCTAGCGCATCTGTGTCACTCATATCACCTAATGCAGCAATTAAACCTACAACAGCTCCCAATACTCCTAATGTAGGGGCATAGGTACCTGCTTGAGTAAATATTAATGCTCCAGCAGAATGTCTTTCTTCCATTGCATCGATTTCTTCATTTAACACATCTCGTATGTAGTCAGCACTTTGACCATCTACAGCTAATGACAATCCATTTTTAAGAAATGGATCATCTATTTCAGTTGTTTTCGCTTCTAATGCTAGTAAGCCTTCTTTTCGGGCTAATTGAGCCCATTCTGAAATTAATTGAATTAAATCTGTCGGATTCATTTGCTTTTTTTCTTTAAAAATAACACCAAATAACTTAGGTACGCGCTTAATTTCACTTGTTGGGAAGGCAATAATAACAGTAGCTGCTGTACCAAGAAGGATGATCAGAATTGCAGCAGGATTCGCTAAAGCGACTATCGGTACCCCTTTTAATACCATCCCGACGAATACTGCAATGAATCCTAAAATTAAGCCAATTATCGATGTTTTATCCATATACGTCTCACCCATCTCTTTAATCTTTATATTTTATTGAACCATTACTATTTTCATAGATTAAGGACTCTCTATTCTTATTTCGACAAAATTTGCTTAAGCTTTAGGTCAATTTACATTTTTTATTCTAAGAGCTATAGAAAAGGCAGAACAGGAATTCCCTGCTCTGCCTTTTTTTAAGAAACTACCACCAACAACATCTTCTGCGTCTTCTACAATTATCCTCTGCTCCACCTACATTATTGTTTCTACATCTTCCGTTATCTTCTGCGCCTGCAACATTTCCATTTCTGCGATCATTCTCACCTAGAACAATGACTTGATTTGCTCGGATAATCACTTGGTCAACACCAAATACTCGTCCATTATTGTTGTGATTGCTGTTACAACAGTTTGACATCTTTCCCCCTCCTTTCCCTCTCAGGTTACTATAGAATATGTATGAATTTTTTTTTCGAATGGACAAACTGGCAGGAAAAAAACACATTTGTTAAAAAACTGATATTTTAGCGATGGACAACATGGTTCTAGATTGCTATTTACTTCAACCTTGATGTTGGTTGGTACAATTTGATTTATGATCGAGTCAACTGGACCATTTTTGTGAGTTTTAGCCAATAACAATAAGCTTGAGAAAGAACCATAACGAAAGAAGGTTTGTACATAGGTTTTTACAAATGGGGGAAAATAGTTGAAGGAAAAGAAAAGGAGGGTTCAAATGGCTCGTGGAGAACATTTCAATCACAAAAAGAAAAATCATCCAGGGGAGTTCCCTGAAAATGCGAAAGTGAATATGCGTGCATCAACTGAAGCTCAGGAAGATGAGGAATTTCTTGTTGTTCAAGAAGCTTTTAAAAACCGTGTCGAGGAAGAGGAAACTAGATGAATATCGTATTCCATTAAGTGATATACGGTAAGTGAAACTCCTAGAAAGTAATCGTTTGTAAAGAGGTGTCCAAAAGGCGAAATACAACCTTTCGGACACCCTCTTCTGATTTATAGAGAAGTGATTTCAAAGCCTTTAAGCCAAGTAGAACAAGCCGCAATGTCTGTAGAAAAAATACGGTCCTTTTTAATCGAAGGAATAATTTTTCTTGCCTCTTCATAAAAATGCTTTGTTTTATCAGCCATTTTTTCAATGCCTCTATATTCTACCGCCTGAAGCGCACAAATCAGCTCAATCGCAAGGACATGATTCACATTTTGAATGATTTGATACGCATGTCTTGAACCGATTGTTCCCATACTCACATGATCCTCTTGGTTCGCGGAGGAAGGAATCGAATCTACACTTGCTGGATGTGCCAATGTTTTGTTTTCTGACACAAGCGATGCCGCTGCATACTGAAGAATCATTGCACCTGATTGAAGACCCGGTTCTGGACTTAAAAATGGCGGCAAGTCACTTAACTGTGGATTAACAAGACGTTCAATTCTTCGCTCGGAAATGTTAGCAAGCTCTGCAACCGCAATTTTCATAAAATCCATTGCTAGGGCAATCGGCTGTCCATGGAAATTTCCGCCAGATATTACATGATCACCATCATCAAAAATGAGCGGGTTATCAGTTGCTGCATTCATTTCGATTTCTAGCTTTTCTTTTACATAGTCAAGTGCTTGCCAAGAAGCCCCGTGTACTTGCGGAATACAGCGAATAGAGTAAGCATCCTGAACACGGATCTCTCCTTGCTTTGTAATTAAAGCACTGCCTGATAAATATTCACGAATTCTTCTTGCCGTATCAACCTGCTGCTTGTAACCCCTTGCCAAATGGATCTTCTCATCAAAAGCATCAATAATGCCATTCAAGCCTTCCATTGTGACTGCTGCAATGAGCTCACTTTGATAGGCAAGCTTCTCTGCTTCGAGATAGGCGACTACTCCCATTGCAGTCATCGCTTGGGTCCCATTAATTAAGGCCAGTCCTTCTTTTGCTTCTAATGTGAGCGGTGTCAATCCTTCTTCTAAAAGAACTTCATGTGAAGGCTTTCTTTCACCGTTGTAAAATACTTCTCCCTCACCTACTAATACGAGTGCAAGATGAGAAAGCGGCGCCAAATCCCCACTGGCACCTAATGAGCCTTGCTGTGGAATGACTGGATGAATTTTTTTATTAACTAAATCAAGTAGGCGCTCAATAATGACTGGTCGCGCACCTGAAAAACCTTTCAGCAGCGCATTTGCTCGTAAAAGAACCATTGCACGTGAAACAAACTCAGGAAAAGGCTCGCCCACACCACAAGCATGGGATCGAATCAGATTAAGCTGTAGATCATTCACATCATCCGCTTGAATAAGGACATCACTGAACTTGCCAAATCCTGTATTAATTCCATAAACAATTCTCTCTTCATTTACGATTCTCTTTACAGCATCATGACTCTTTCTAACTTTAGCTAGGCTTTCCTCAGATGCAGTAACCTCTTCATTATCGAATAATACCTTTCGTATGTCCTCTAAAGTGAGTGTGTTTCCAGATAAAATAACCATTTCCTTCCTCCTCATTCCATTAGTGAGATAAAGAAAAGGCTGTACTTCAAACAAGCGTTTGAAGTACAGCCTTTTTGTATGAACGAGCTATCAATTGAGCAGTCATAGCAATCATTCCAATCAGAAATTTTCCGAATATAATTAATTTTACGTTTAAAACAGATTAGTTGTCAATGATGAAATGTAAAATTTTAACAAGATAGATAATTAAATTATTAGCGAGGTAAAG
Organism: Cytobacillus eiseniae; assembly: GCF_017874625.1. Lineage (GTDB taxonomy): Bacteria > Bacillota > Bacilli > Bacillales > Cytobacillaceae > Cytobacillus > Cytobacillus eiseniae. The sequence goes on from NZ_JAGIKZ010000013.1 coordinate 43,501, forward strand.
CGTTTAAGACATACCTCTAATCCCTTTTTCAATCAAATTTTAATCCCTTCAACGCTTCTGCTAATGCATTATTGATTGGTTCTTCTTGTTTGTTTTGCTCTTTTAAATATTTTTGGACTGTACGTTTATCCACTTTTCCCTTTGATTCTTTTTTACGACGTGCTTCAAAAGCAGACAGTTTTTCGCGATGTCCACATGTACATACGAAAATTTGACCGTCTCCTTCTCCACGGAGTTCAAGCTTCTTCTTACATTGAGGACAGCGCGCATTCGTCACACGTGCAACATTTTTACGATGGCCGCACTCCCGATCCTGGCACACGAGCATTTTCCCTTTTTTGCCGTTCACTTCAAGCATTGGTTTCCCACAATCTGGGCAGCTCTTTGTTGAAATGTTGTCATGCTTATATTTTTTATTACTCGCTTTAATCTCAGAAACAATTTCTTTCGTATATCTTTTCATCTCACCAATAAAGACTTCCTTTTTTAGCTTGCCCGCTGCGATCGCTTCAAGCTTCTGTTCCCATTCAGCAGTTAGACTTGGTGATCTTAACTCCTCAGGCACTAAATCTAATAATTGCTTGCCTTTAGAAGTAATATGAATATCTTTGCCTCGTTTTTCAATGAGGAATGAATTGAAAAGCTTATCAATAATATCTGCTCTTGTAGCAACAGTGCCTAATCCACCCGTTGATTTTAAAGTGTCAGCTAATTTTTTATCCTTTGTTTCCATATACTTCGTTGGATTTTCCATTGCTGAAAGCAATGTTGCCTCATTAAAGCGTGCAGGCGGCTTCGTTTGACCTGATGTTTGTGCAATCAGTTTAACCGTTAGTGTATCCCCTTTTTCAATGCGGGGCAGGATCTGTTCTTTCAATTCATCCGTTGCCTCGTCCTCTTCAAAACGATTTTCATATACTTCCTTCCAGCCGAGCGATATGATCGTTTTTCCTCGAGCAGCGAAATACTCTTCACCGATTTTTGCACGGAGGGTTAATTGTTCGTACTCAAAGGCTGGGAACAATACAGCTAAAAATCGTTTAACAACTAAGTCATAAATTTTTCGTTCTTTATCTGTGAAGGCTGAGATGTTTACATAGCTTTCTGTTGGAATGATTGCATGGTGATCGGATACTTTGCTATCGTCAACAAAGGCTTTTGATGCTTTTATTGGTTTGTTAGCAATTTTATTCGCTAACGGACGATATTCTCCAACACCACATGCTTTCAAGCGTTCAGAAAGTGTTCCAACAATGTCAGCAGAAATATAACGTGAATCTGTTCGTGGATACGTTAACACTTTATGCTGCTCATACAGCTTTTGCATGATGTTTAATGTTTCCTTTGCGGAATAACCGAAAATTTTATTCGCATCACGCTGCAATTCTGTTAAGTCATAAAGACCCGGTGCATAAGACTTCTTCGGCTTTTTCTCCATTTCCGTCACAATCGCATTTTTGTTGCCTAGCTTTTTAACAATCGAATCCATTTTTTCTTTATCAAAGCTTCTGCTATTCCCTTTTGCATCTTGCCAAGTGAGCTTTAATTTATCAGCTGTCTGCGCCTCAATGCCATAATAAGTTTGTGCTTTGAAGTTTCTAATTTCATCCTCACGTGCAGCAATCATTGCAACAGTAGGTGTTTGTACACGGCCACAGTTTAACTGGGCATTGAATCTTGTCGTTAATGCACGAGTAGCGTTTAAGCCGATATACCAATCCGCTTCTGAGCGTGCAACAGCCGATGCATATAAATTGTCATATGCTTTGCCTGGCTTTAAATTAGCAAAGCCTGCTTTAATCGCTTTATCGGTAACAGAAGAGATCCATAAACGCTTCATCGGTTTATTTACTTTTACTTTGTCAATAATCCAGCGAGCAACTAGTTCACCTTCTCTCCCAGCATCTGTCGCTACGATTATTTCATTTACATCCTTTCTCATCAGCTGAGTTTTAACTGCTTGAAACTGTTTGCCCGTTTGCTTGATCACCGTTAATTTCAAACGTTCAGGCAGCATTGGCAAATCTTCTAAATTCCATTGTTTATATTTCACATCGTAACTTTCCGGGTCAGCAAGTGTAACTAGATGTCCAAGCGCCCACGTAACGATATATTTATCCCCTTCAATACATCCATTTCCTTTTTTATTACAATTCAGCACACGTGCAATATCACGTGCAACTGAAGGCTTTTCTGCGATTACTATGCTTTTTGCCATCACTAAATCATCCTTTTCTTATTTTTCGTATGTTAAATATAGCATACCCTGGATTTTTTGAGGATTTTCTAGATTTATTCGGAGTGCTTACTGGTTTATTCGCCGTGATCACTGCTTTATTCGCCGTGATCACTGTTTTATTCGCCATGCTCACTGCTTTATTCGCCGTGCTCACTGCTTTATTCGCCGTGCTCACTGTTTTATTCGCCATGCTCACTGTTTTATTCGCCATGCACTGTTTTATTCGCCGTGCTCACTGTTTATTCGCCATGCTCACTGTTTTATTCGCCGTGTTCACTGTTTTATTCGCCATGCTCACTGTTTTATTCGCCATGCCCACTGTTTTATTCGCCATGCACTGTTTTATTCGCCGTGCTCACTGTTTTATTTGCCATACTCACTGCTTTATTCGACATGCTCACTGCTTTATTCGACATGCCCACTGCTTTATTCGCCGTGATCACTGCTTTATTCGCCATGCACTATTATATTGAACAAACTAGCAAAAACAAACTCTTTCAATTTGTAAAGATTTCCTTGTTTCCGCTTACTTCCAGTAGGATGATAACTTTATTCAAAAAAAGAAAATTGAGGAAACAGCATGAGAATTAGAGATTGGGATTCAAATTTAAAGGTTCGATTGTTTGGGGAATCCGCTTTAAATATTGCCTTTTGGATGTTCTTTCCGTTTTTAACCATTTATTTCGCTGGTGAGTTTGGCAAGGATAAAGCAGGGCTGATGCTCGTCTTTTCACAGGTATTTTCTGTTTTAGCAAACCTCATGGGCGGATATTTTGCTGATCGATTCGGTCGGAAAACGATGATGGTTCTAGCCTCTTTTGGTCAAGGGATCTGTTATCTTGTTTTTGCCTTAGCGAGTTCTCCTTGGGTTGACTCTCCATGGATTGGGTTTATTTGCTTCGCACTTGTAAGTGTATTTAGTTCTCTTTATTGGCCTGCCAGTCAGGCGATGGTAGCTGATGTCGTGGAGGAAAAGGATCGCAGCCATGTGTTTGCTATTTTCTATACATCTATTAATATAGCTGTTGTCGTTGGGCCCATTTTAGGAGCGATTTTTTATGCAGATTACCGCTTTTATTTATTACTAATAGCTGGAATTATCTGCATGGTGTTATCTGGGCTACTTGCAAAAATGACGCGTGAAACCGTGCCAGTACAGACAGGTATTTCTCAAGGAAATAAGAAGTGGCATACCGTTTTAATTGGGCAAATGAAAGATTATGGTGTTATTTTTCGAGATAAAACATTTTTGCTCTTTATTATCGCAGGTGTATTAGCTGCACAAACTTTTATGCAGCTCGACCTTTTGCTTCCTGTTTATATGAAGGAATTTGTTCATAACCAGACGTTATTTCAATTTGGTGATTGGTCCTTTACTGTTCAAGGAGAGCAAGCCTTTGGTATTCTGCTTTCTGAAAATGGTTTCCTTGTTGCCTTGTTTACCGTTGCCGTAACAAAAATAATGATGAAGTACAAGGAAAGAAATGTGTTTATTCTATCTTCCCTCATGTATGCGGCAGCGATATTTATGATTGGTCAAACGAATTGGATTTGGGGATTAATCTTCGCGATGGCCATCTTTACGCTCGGTGAATTGATTGTAACAGGCATTCAGCAAAGCTTCGTTTCGAAGATTGCCCCCAACCATATGCGTGGACAATACTTTGCAGCTGCTAGCCTTCGGTTTACAATTGGAAAAACAATCGCACCGCTATCCATTCCATTAACCGTCTGGATAGGATATGACTGGACATTCATTATTTTAGCTGTACTCGCTGTCTTAAGTGCCTTTTTATACTGGCTCATGTTTGCAATCACTGAAAAGCCTAACAGCCTAAAGTTGAAAAAGGAATCCGCATAGGATTCTTTTTTTATGCCCCCAAAAATGATTCAAAGTTTCTTTTTCAGAGCAAAAACGCTACAATGTAAAGGAAGATTCTGAAAAAGGAGACTACATAATGAGTGAATTTCAAAAAAACTTAGAAAAATACGCTGAGCTTGCGGTAAAAGTTGGGGTAAATGTTCAAAAAGGGCAAATACTTGTCATTAACACAACACTTGATTCAGCTGAATTTGTCCGTCTAGTTGTAAAAAATGCTTACGAAGTTGGGGCACATAATGTCATTGTTAACTGGAGCGATGATGTTGTTTCCCGTACAAAATACGAGCTTGCACCTGATGAGGCATTCAATGAATACCCAGAATGGCGAGCAAAGGAAGTAGAAGAGCTTGCTAAGGATGGCGCAGCATTCATGTCTGTTGTTTCTGCAAGCCCTGACTTATTTAAAGGCATCCAATCAGAGCGTATTGCTAATTTCCAAAAAGCTGCTGGCAAAGCACTGATGAACTATCGAAAAATGATGATGGCCGATAAAGTCAGCTGGACAGTTGTTGCAGCCCCTTCTCCTGCATGGGCTGACATGGTTTTCCCTGATGCTCCAGAAGAAACAAGAGTACAAATGCTTTGGGATGCCATTTTTAAAGCTACACGTTCAGATGTAGAAAATCCTGTTGATGCATGGAAGAAGCATGATGAAACACTCCATGAAAAAGTAGATTATTTAAACAACAAAAGATATAAAAAGCTTCACTATACAGCACCTGGTACTGATTTAACAATTGAACTTCCTGAAAAGCATTTATGGTGTGGGGCGGGAAGTATTAATGAAAAAGGCCACGAATTTATGGCGAATATGCCGACAGAAGAAGTGTTCACTGTTCCATTAAGAACAGGTGTGAATGGAACCGTGTCAAGCACGAAGCCTTTAAGCTATGGGGGCAACATCATTGACAACTTCACAATCACATTTGAAAATGGCCGCATTGTTCATGTAAAAGCAGAAGAAGGCGAAGAAATCCTTAAGCAGCTTGTTGAAACAGATGAAGGTTCACATTATCTAGGAGAAGTGGCGCTTGTTCCATTCAACTCGCCAATCTCCCAGTCAAACCTTCTATTCTACAATACTTTATTTGACGAGAATGCTTCAAATCACCTGGCTATTGGCAGTGCATATGCATTCTGTCTAGAAGGCGGCAAGCAAATGTCTAGCGATGAACTGAAGGAACATGGGTTAAACGAGAGCTTAACACATGTAGACTTCATGATTGGCTCAGCTGAAATGGATATTGACGGCATTACTGCTGACGGCACTTCTGAACCTGTTTTCCGTAATGGAGATTGGGCGTTCTAAACATTTTTCACGCAGAAGAATCATGCGGAATTTCTCCGCATGATTTTATTTTTTTCTTAAATAAATGCTTTCAACACTTTCATCTGGATTGATCATCAATTCAACCCTATATTTATCTGCTTGATAAATAACACGCTTTCCATCTTTTCCATTTACTTCTTCTGCTGGTTCTCCAAATAATTTCTTTATATTCTCTAAATTTGTTTTCATCCGTTCTCCAGGAATTGATACGGCATTAACGATTCCTGTCGCATCATCAAAATAATACGTAATATCAGGGTACATCACATAGGTTGTGCCTTCTTCAAGAAATTTCGAATCTGACTTTTTAATATTTGCAATATTCGTTCCAATCGGATATGGACTTCCTAAAGGGATCCCTTGCTTCGCTTTGTCAATTACATCACTGCTAAGTTCTAAATTTTGAAAGGGGAAAAAGTATTCCTTCTTTTCATTCCAGAGATTAAACCAGTTTTCTCCCTCATTGCCTTTCACCACTGTTTCATCATGCTTAATGAAAGTCATTGATTCCTTATCAAATTTCCACGTTGTAAACATCCACTCTTTCTCTCCATATAAATGAACAGACTGAATGAATTTTTGATTGATGGCTTTTATTTCCTTACCGATGATTGGCAATATTTGCTCATTCATCGGTATGTTTTTTATTTCCCCACTATCAATGCCATAAAAATAAGGCTTGGATGATGAATTGATCATCGTTAAGACTGTTTCTCCGCCGATATTAATTGGATATACCTGGGTTGACGAAGCATTAAAGGTAAGTTCCCCAAGCCCTTCCATCACCTCTTGTTTATAAGCGAATGGTGCATCCTTTTCTGCAAGAAACATTGTATAATGGCCAGTATATAATTGATCTCCTTTATTCCCATCCGTGCTATTTTCATTGCTTAATCGATTTTGCTCATCAGGAGCGAAAAGAAAGATCACGTACTCCTGTTCATCGGCAATCGCCGCAAATTGATATAATGCTTTCTCTTTCAGCCATGTCAAATCTATCTTTTCTTTTCCGTCTGTTCTAATTGTCAAATAATTTTCAGTTTGTGACTGTTTATCTATTTTAATATTTTGATTTTCTATTTTAATAGTCGTCGTTTCTATTTCATTCGCACAAGCAGTTAAGCCAGTTAACATGCATAATGAGGCGATATAAATGAATTTTTTCATTGGAAATCTCCCTAGTATGTGAATCACTCTGTTAAGAGTTTAACAAAAGAAAAAGATTTCTACAAATCTCTTAATATTACAAAAGTGATTAGAAAAGCGGAAGTGCCTTGTTTAGCCTCAGGCTTTATCATTGTAATTATAAAGTGATTTAAAAAATGCAAAATCAAATTGATTTTGCATTCTCGTTCCTTTATCTACATTAAGAGGAAAAACTCATATCCCCCACCTGTTTTCTACTGGATATCAAGCTTACTATAATAAACGCGATAAATGATAGGACAATTGGAAGGGTAACTGTATGCATGCCAAATGGGTCTGGAAAGTATAGATGAATGATCATATAAGAGCTAATTCCAACAACCATTGAAGCAATTGCACCAAACTTATTTCCTCTCTGCCAATAAAGCCCAAGGACAACTGGCCAGATAAATGCGGCCTCTAACCCGCCAAAGGAAAACAAATTTAACCAAATAAGCAAATCGGGTGGACTTAAGGCCATCATGAAGACAAGAATCCCTAATATTGTTGTAACTCCAAAGCTCATTTTTTTGATGATTCCTTCACTCGCATCTGGCTTTACGTAATTAATATAGACATCTTTTACGACGGCTGAACTAACTAAAAGCAAGAGAGAATCTACTGTCGACATAATTGCTGCCATCGGAGCTGCTAAAACAATACCTGCAAGCCACGGGGGCAATACTTCTAAGGCGATTAGCGGCATGACTGTGTCCCCTACCTCAATCCCAGGCAAAATCGGACGGGCAAATACGCCAATTAAATGCATACCTAGCATAATAAAGCCTACAACAATCGTTCCTATAATAATGGCTCGATGCATCGCCTTTGAGTTTTTATAAGACATTGCACGAATGGTTACTTGTGGGAGACCAACAACTCCAACTCCGACTAAAATCCAAAACGAAGATACATATAGTGGAGTGAGCTCTCTTTCATAGCCATAAGGAGTAATTAAATTGGGGTTTTCTGCAGCCAAATCAGCCATAATCGCTGGAATTCCCCCACCAGCTATAATCACCGCAATTAACAGAATAAGTGTGCCGATAAACATAATTGCTCCTTGCACAGCATCTGTTAATGCAACCGCTCGAAATCCACCAATAACAACATAAAACATAACTGAAACGGCAAAAATAAATAATGAAGAAAGATAACTCATGCCTGTCAATGATTCAATTAATCTAGCCCCGCCTACCCATTGAGCAGCCATAGCTGAAAATAGAAAAACAATAATACTAAAAGCGGATAGCAATACGACCCATTTACTTTTATATCTTCCCTTTAAAAAGTCAATCAATGTCACAGCTTGATATTTTCTAGCCATGATCGCAAATTTCTTCCCAAGTATCATTAGCACAAAATAGCCTGTTACTACTTGTGACATTGCAAGCAGCACCCAACCTAGCCCCTTCGTGTAAGCCACACCAGGTCCACCAATAAAGCTGCTTGCACTTCCGTATGTCGCCATCATCGTCATTGCTAATATAAAGCCGCCAAGTTCCCTTCCTCCTAGGAAATATTCTTGAAGAAAAGAATTAGATGCATTCATTTTTTTACTAGCCCAAAGACCTATAATAAAAATAATCACTAAAAAAAGAAATAAAGGGGTTACGACCTGCCAGTTCATTTCAGTTCACCCTCTTCCTCTATTCCTTCCTCATCAAAGGAAACCTCTTTAAAAAACAGCTTAACCATAATAATAACAAGCACAACCATTACGACAAAGCCAACGACACAACTATAAAAAAACCATGCAGGCATTCCCCAAACATATTGATAGTTTTCTACTGATTCTGAACCGAGTGGACCGTAAGCAAATCCAAACCACCATATAAAATTAAATAGAACAAGGCCTACGCCAATCCATGCTTCCTTTTCAGCAATTAGAAATCGAGGGTCCTTTGCCTTTTTGTTCGTTTTACTCATCACAACCTCCAATAATTCATTTCTTCCTTTTATCTTCTCCCACTCCCTTCCTTTTTCCTCCGTTTATTATAAAATAAGGCTGTTTTCGTCACTATTGCTTCTCATAAAGTAAGGCCGATTTTTTCCTTTTTTAGAACAGAACCTAAAATAATCCTTTATTAACTAGTTTTTCACATCCTTATCATAGTATAATAAACGATAATTTTATACGAGAAAGGTGTAGTATATGTGGAATGAATTTAAAAAGTTTGCACTAAAAGGAAATGTATTGGATCTTGCAGTCGGTGTCATTATCGGAGCTGCCTTTGGTAAAATTGTCTCCTCCCTTGTCGATGATATTATTATGCCGTTAGTTGGATTGCTTGTTGGTGGGGTTGATTTTAGCGAGTTAGCAATCACAGTTGGGGAAGCAAAGGTTAAATATGGTTTATTTATCCAAACCGTTGTTGACTTCCTTATTATCGCTTTCTCCATCTTTATTTTTATAAGAATAATTAATAAACGATTTAAGAAGAAAACGGAAGAAGCACCTGCCGCACCAGTCGTAGATAAAAAAGAAGAACTATTAACCGAAATAAGAGATTTATTAAAGGGTCAATAATATTTGAAACCTTATGAGAAGACAAACGTATAAAAGATAAGAAAACTTTTTAAGGGGAAAAACAATATGTATGCTCAACAAACGACTAATCACTATATGCCATCTGTTCTTAGAACATTTGCAATCTCTTTAGGGATTGCATTCGCAGGTACAATGACAGGTGTTTTTATTCCACCTGCTATGTTCTTGCCGCTCATTATTCTTGAAATTGGAATGCTCGTATTTGCATTCATTCTTCGCCGTAAAAAAGCGATGTCCTATTCATTCCTGTTTGCCTTTACATTTATCTCAGGAATAACGACTTATCCGATTGTTTCACATTACTTAGCAACAATTGGACCAAACCCAGTATTACTGGCACTAGCTACAACAACTACAGTATTTACAGGACTTGCCATTTACGCTTCAACGACTAAGCGCGATTTATCCTTCTTAGGCGGGATGCTAATGGCTGCATTATTTGCATTAATCGCCATTTCAATCTTTAGCCTATTTTGGCCATTAAGCTCAACTGGAATGCTTGCGTTCTCTTTCATTGGTGTGCTTGTATTCAGCGGATATGTCCTATATGATTTTAACCGTATGAAGCATTATGGGGTGTCAGCTGAAGAGGTGCCTTTAATGGCCCTTAACCTTTATTTGGATTTCATCAATTTATTCATTAATATCTTACGTATTTTTGGAATTCTTGGAAGCAGGGACTAAGCAGGAGATCAACTCCTGCTTTTTTTGTTCCTTGCATTGCCTGAGTTTGATTTCTTTATTGTTTTTAACGTTCTGGATATAATATAGAAACCTCATATAAAAGGTGGGATACACATTGAATTTTCTTTTAGAAACACAGGAGACTGATAAGAACGTTTCACTGCAAACTGTTATTAATCATCAATACACAATGGTTGTTTTTGTCCGCCATCTCGGTTGACCTGTTTGCAGGCACTATCTTACGCAGTTGCGTGAGCGAATCGATGAAATAACTGAAAAGGGATTCCAGGTTGTTGTGATTGCTCCTTCCAAAGGATCATTTATCAAAATGTTCCTTCACGAATTTGGTCCGTTTCCTTTCCCGATTCTGGGGGATCCAGCTAGAGAAGCGTATAAAGGAATGGGGCATAAAACGATGCCAAAATGGAAGCTGCTGGCAAAAGCTGGTTTTGGCTTTATTACAGGCAAAGTAAAAGGATTCATCCCAACTGATCAAAAGCAAAAGGAATTTGTTATGAAATCCATGAAAACTCAAGATGTTTACATACAAGGCGGCACCTGGTTGTTTTCTCCAAAAGGAAAGATGCTCTGGAACCATATTGATGAATCACCAGAAGATCATGCGAAATTGGATGATGTACTAGTGAAAATGGGGCAATTTAAATAGAAAAACGGGTAAAAAGTTATCATGCTTTTTACCCGTTTTTTTGAATTTCTCGATACTTATGTATAAATTGATCAGGTATCTTATGGACACGATAGGAAAATAAGCCGCGAGCGGTATGAAGATAAAAAAAGCCATATTCAGAGCTAGACGCCCTGTAGGAAACATCCCAAATTTCTTCAAGTGTGAAATCATCTGTATGGGAAATAATTTTATCCTCCAATAGAAGCAGCTTTTCTTCACTTTCTATAAAAAGCTGTTCATTCCACTCAATCGAACGTGACACAACCATATAAGGAAGGGAAGCAATAATTTCCACAATGAACCTCCCACTTTATTTTCTTAATCCATTGAAACACAAATGATACTTAGGAACAAATTAAAGGCATACCACTTCATCGTAATATGCCCTTTATCAACCTATTCCACAGTCACAGCCAATTCTTTAATCAACAACGATGGCGAACCAACATTAGACATTGAAAACTCTAGGTCAGAACCAGTCGCTTTAATATTTTTTAATAACTCAAAGAAGTTTCCGGCAATTGTCATTTGCTTCACTGTCTTTTGAATTTTTCCATCCTTCACTAAAAAGCCGTTAGCTGCTAGTGAGAAGTCACCTGATACCGTGTCTGCACCTGAGTGCAAGCCAGCTAAATCTGTAATAACAATGCCTTCATCCATCATCGCTACAAGCTCTTCAAAGCTTTGATTTGACGGTTCCACATATAAATTTGTAGGTGATACCGTTAAGCTGCCTTTATAGGATCCTTTATATGCATTGCCCGTTGACTCGACACCTGCTTTCCCAGCTGTTTTTCGATTATGAAGAAGGGTGACAAGCTTGCCATCCTGTACAATTGTCTTTTTCATTGTAGCGACACCCTCACTGTCAAAGCTTCTACTTAATAGCCCTTCTTCTAAAAAGGGGTTATCAATCAATTGCAAGGATGAAGCAGCAATCATTTCTCCTTCCTTCCCACTTAACAGCGATCTTCCCATTTGGGCATTCTCAGCGGAAAAAATCTCTGAAAATGTTTCAAAAAGATCTCCCGCTGCATCATTACGCAATAATACAGGATAATGCTTACTTTCTGCTGTCTGTGCATTCAGCTTCGCAAGTGCTTCCTCCACTGCATACTTGGCAATTTCCTTCGGGACAAAGGCAGAAAAATCCTTGGTTGCCTTCGCATAAGCCCCTGTTTTTGTTTCATCGCCTTGCTTCACTACAACAGAAATAAACATTCCAATATAATTCTGCCTCTCATCAAGTGATAGTCCTTTAGTATTCATGAGGGATCTCGTCGATTCTGCGCTTTCTAGAATAAAATAATTTGTCCCTGTTACTCGATCATCATAAGCATAAATATGCTTTTCAATTTCTTTTAGGAGCTCTATTTTTTCAGGAACAGTTACTTTTGCGAGTTCAGTAGAATAATAGTTTCCTTCTTGATACGTCTTGCTGCCTTCGAAAATATCTTCCTGAATTTCAGCTTCAATAAATTGCGCATTTTCCTTCGCATTTTCAACAAGATATAGTAAGGAAGATTCATCTAAATTCTCTGTAAAGGCATACCCCATTTTCCCATCGTATAGCCCACGAAATGAACCCCCAGCAATTTCAGACGTTTCATAAGTATCAATTTCACCCTTAAATAGTCCACATTTAAATTTTTCTTTGCGCTCAAAATAGAACTCCATATCTGTAAAGCCATGCTGTTCACCGATTTCAAATAGCTTTTCCTGGAATTGTTGAATATTCATTCTACATTCGCCTCCTTGCTTCCGCCCACAGTCATTTCACTGACACGAATCATCGGCTGACCGACATTAACAGGAATGCTTCCACTTAAAGAGCCGCACATGCCCGCACCATGCGCTAAATTATTTCCTACCATATCGACAAGCTTGATCGTTTCAGGACCATTCCCAACAAGGGTTGCTCCTTTTAGCGGTTTGCCTATTTTTCCATCCTTGACAAGATAAGCCTCCATTACTGCAAAGTTATAATCCCCTGTCGCTGGATTGACGGAACCTCCACCCATATATTTTGCATAGATGCCATGCTCCGTATTAGAAATAATCTCCTCTCTTGTCGACTTTCCTTCTGCAATGTACGTATTCGTCATTCTTGAGGTCGGTGCAAATCGGTACGACTGTCTTCTTCCTGAACCTGTCGACTCCATGCCCATTCTGCGTCCGTTCAATTTATCAATTAAATAGCCTTTCAAGATGCCATTTTCAATTAACACATTTTTACGTGCCTTTTCCCCTTCATCATCGATTGTAATCGAGCCCCACTCATTCGCAATTGTCCCGTCATCAATGTATGTAACAACATCTGAAGCCACCTTTTCACCAATGCGATTAGCAAAAACAGAATTGTTTTTCGCAACAGCTGTTGCTTCAAGTCCATGACCGCATGCTTCATGAAAAATAACGCCACCGAATTCATTATCAATAATGACCGGGAACTTCCCACTCGGACAAGGGTCTGCCCCAAGCATTGTTACCGCAATCCTTGAAGCTTCATTTGCATAATGCTCTATGTTTAGATTCTCAAGAAACTCAAAACCCTTATGAGCACCTGGACCATAATATCCAGGCTGGATTTGCTTGCCATTAGAGGCGATCGATTGAATGACCAACCTGCTTCTCACCCTTTGATCTTCAATCCATTTCCCTTCGCTATTAGCAATCAGGACATTTTGCTCTTCATCTAAATAACGAACCATTGCCTGCTGAATGCTAGAATGATAGTTTTTGGCAATCTCATACGCCTTCTTCATCACATTCACTTTACGGATTTTCTCTGTTTCTCTTGGATTCATTGTAATTGGGTGGGCACAAGTGATAATTTCCTTTTTTAATGGCTCGGGCTGGATAGTCATTTCTCCAGAAATCGCATGGGCTGCATTTCTTGCTGCCTTTAGTAAGCCCTCTTTTGTCCCGTCCGTTGTGTAAGTGTATACACTTTGCAAGCCTTTAAATACACGAATGCCAATGCCAAAATCTCTGCCAGACAAACTATTTTCAATTTTTCCACCTTGCAGATCCAGATGATTTGTATAGCGGTCTTCTAAAAAGAGTTCCGAGAAATCTCCCCCAGTTGCTAATGCTGCTGTTAGAACATCCTCAATCACTGATTTTGCTAGCATATAACCCCTCCTTATTGATTTTCTTTTCTAACTATTCAAATTATACAATCTTATTCTTCTTTTTACTAATTAAAACAGCTCCATCTATAAATGGAGCTGCCGTTTACAAGACACCCGAAAATAGGCGGGCAAAGGATTCCTTTGATCTTTCTAACATTCCCCTTTTGTAATACTGAACAGGGCTGATCTTCTCACTATCCTTCATATCTTCTTCATAATGAGCAACAAGATCTCGGATTGAACTCGTGCCATATAAAAAGACATTCACTTCAAAATTAAGATGAAAGCTGCGCATGTCCATATTTGCTGTTCCAATTGAGGCGAGAATCCCATCGATTATAATGATTTTTTGATGAAGAAACCCTTTTTTATAAGAATATATTTCTGCACCTGTGCGGAGAAGCTCTGGAAAATACGATCTACTTGCATATTGAGTTAGAAAACCATCATTAATTTCTGGCACCATAATCTTTACTTCGATACCTTTTGCAGCTGCCACTCTCAATGCTGTTCTTATCGCTTCATCTGGAATAAAATACGGAGTAGCAATCCAGATCGATTTCGTTGCACTTGCAATCATTGCAAAGTAAAAATCACTCATTAACCCAAGCTGAGTATCTGGCCCACTTGCAACAATCTGAATCGCGCCATCAATGATTTCATTATCTACTTCTACCATCTCTTTTTGATAATTTTGAAATACCTTTTCCCCACTTACATATTCCCAATCTAATAAAAAGACGGTATGAAGAGAATATACCGCCTCACCTTCAAGCCTCATATGTGTATCTCTCCAAAAGCCAATTCGCTCATTTTCTCCAAGGTATTCAACTCCAACATTTAGCCCACCAACAAAGCCAATTTTCCCATCAATAATAATGATTTTACGATGGTTACGAAAATTTAATTTTTGATTAAAAAAGCCGTATCTCAATGGAGAAAATACCTGGACCCGAATGCCTGCCTCCTCCATTGCTTGAATATCCTCTAAGGCCATTTTCCGACTGCCGGCTGCATCAAAAATAAAGAGCACTTCTACCCCATTTGTCGCTTTTTCGATTAGAAGGCGAATAATTTCCTTTCCTAGGCGATCCGAACGAAAAATATAATATTCTAAATGGATGAATTTTTTTGCTGATGCAATCATTTTCTTTATTTCTGAAAATGTCTCTTTGCCATTTTTCAAGATGAATGCACGTGAAGCTGTACTTATCGGCGTATCTGCAGCATGATCCGCATATTTAACAAAAGCATTCTGACTATCTTGCAAAAACGATAAATCTGGAGTAGATTCCTGCTTTACTAATCTTCCCCATTCTTCTCTGTCATTTTTGCGCTTATTTTTAAAAAGATTGCCCTTCAAATAAAGCTGACCTGAAAATAAATAAAATAAATAACCGAAAACAGGAAAAAAAACAAGCACATGCAACCATAAAAGCGTATGCTGTGGCGAGCGATTTTCTAGAAGCAATGAGTATATACTTACCATAAGCGCAGATAAATAGAGGAGGACAAATCCAGCCTTTGCTGCATAACTAGTGTGACTAAATAAAATAAGATATAAGGTTACTATGAGGATAAAGGCAATAATAAACTCGATTCGCCGCTTTTTCATTTACTTTTTCCACCTCGAGGAACGACCATTCTTTGTATGCCTATCCTTTCCATAATTACGCAAAATTAATATGTATACAAGTGATTTTCGTGTAAACTAGAGGTTAATTATGAATGGGTGGTGATTTGAATGGATATAAGACGTTTGAAGCCAAGTGATGCAGTGGAATACCGAGAAATGAGATTAATAGCTTTAAAAAGTCACCCTGAAGCATTTGCTTCAAGCTTTGAAGAGGAAAAGGAAAACCCTGCTGACATATATGCAAAACGATTTGCCTCGGATGAATCCTATACTTTTGGTGCATTTGAGAAGGAAAAACTGATTGGTTCAGTCACATTGCTAAAAGAAACAAAGCTTAAATTAAAGCATCGTGCATTAATTGTTGCCATGTATGTTTCCGATGACTCACGCAGAAAAGGAGTAGGAAAGGCATTGATTGCTGCAGCACTTGATCATGCAAAATCACAAGCTGGCATCGAACAAATTTATTTAGCTGTTGAATCAACAAATGAGCCTGCAAAAAAGCTTTATTCTTCGTTCGGCTTTGAAGTGTTTGGCAAAGATAAATGCGCATTAAAAATTGGAGATAATTATTTTGATGAAGAGCATATGGTATTGGTGCTCTAATGCAAGAAACCAGGCAAGCGCCTGGTATTTTTGTTCTTATTCTATAAGCTACTGCCATCTTACTGGTACTGCTTCACTATTTCCTGCAGCTTTAAGGCAAGGCCCATTTTCCCTTCTACATTTAGTCCGCCAGTCATGAAAGCCATCGTTGTATTCAAATCATCCTTTAACAGCTTTGAAAAGTTTTTATCGGAAAGAATTAAAGTTACTTCAGATTCATATGGCGTTCCTTCTGCCACTTCAACACGGCCATCTTTCAAAATAATTTGGATGGACCCACTCTCAGCTAAATTTACTTGAAACACACGATCCTTCTCGTTTTTGATATGTTCTGGATTTGCATTCATCTTATCTACTAATTCATTTAGTTCCATTTTTACTGACATGCAACTTCCCCCTTAACATAATTAGCTTATATTTCTCTTTATTTATTCAATCTCTATTCGATTTTCTCCTGCTAATAAATGAATAACCGTTCACTTAGTACAAATTATACTGTTTTTTACTTCAAAACAATAATGGGAAACAAAATTGAGTATACTAATAAAATGAGACTACTTTTGGCTGTTTAGTAAACATTGTTGCTATTTAACACATAATTGGTAAAGGTTGATTTCCACTACAGGTTGCTCCCTTTCCGCGGGGTTGGCGCTGAGCCTCCTCGTCGCTAACGCTCCTGCGGGGTCTCACCTGTCCAACTCATCCCGCAGGAGTCTCGCACCTTCCGCTCCAATCAACCGACCTATATGGTAAACCATTCATTCTAACAATTGTTTTTAAACAACAAACTTGTAGAAAATGGCCATATTTTTTAAAGGAGGTTTCCCATGAAAGAATCAAAGTTTTGCAAAGAATCCTTTGTCGTAAAGACAAGTATTGTTTTACCACCTGATACGAATTCTTATGGTACATTATTTGGCGGAAAGCTTATGGCTTATATTGATGATGTGGCTGGAATTTCTGCGATGCGTCATGCGAGAACGAGTGTCGTTACTGCCTCAACTGATTCTGTTGATTTCCTTCACCCGATTCATCAAGGGAATGCTGTTTGCTTAGAAGCATTTGTTACCTTTACAGGAAGATCTTCGATGGAGATCTTTGTGAAAGTTATTGCCGAGGATTTAATATCTGGTGAAAAAAACATATGTGCACTGTCTTTTTTAACAATGGTTGCAATCGATGAAAACGGAAAGCCAACACCAGTTCCGGCTGTCATACCAGAAACAGAAGAAGAAAAAAGCTTGTTCGATTCAGCCAAGCAAAGAGCAAGTATCCGGAAAAACAGACGAAAAGATAGCGAACAGCGTGCAAAAACATATGGAATTGAAGCATCTTTGTAAAAACATAAAGGAGCAACCGTCAGTTAAATGGACGGCTGCTCCTTTATTCATTATCCATTTACGACTAACTCCTCCACCTTTGGACGCAATCGATCCTTCGCTCGTTTCATTCTTGTTTTCACTGTTGAAAGGGGAAGATTCGTCTTATCACTAATTTCCACTAATGTTTTATGATGATAATAGAATAGTAGCAATGGATCACGATACATTTCTGGCAATTCTTGAAGCGTATCAACCATTTCCTCTTGACTACATTTGTGAAGAACCGATTCCTCTGGCTGCTGCATTGGATTTTTATCGTCTACATACAAATAGACTTTTTCCTCCCAAAAGCGAGTAGCTGATTTCTCTTTTCTCCAATAGTCCCGACATTTATTTACTGCAATCTTAAACAACCAATTTTTGACTTTCGCTCTTTCTTCAAACGAAGGCAAAGCTAAATAGGCTGAAATTAATACTTCCTGATACAAATCCTCCGCAAGCTCTTTATGCCTAACTAACGAATAAATATAATTAAACAAAGACCGGCCATGCTCTAAAATACATGCTTCAAAATAGCATTCTAGCGACAACTTTGATTCAACATTTAAGCAGGATTTCATTTCTAACTTCTCCTTATTTCTATGCTTACATTAATAGACGGAATCAACAAGCTCTATCCCTACACTTTTTTATTAAAATTTTTTAATAAACTCTTTTAAGAGGTGCAAGCAGGATCGTTACCCCAATTTTTTTACAAATCGTTAAGTAATGCAAACTGAATATAATGAATGCACCCACATTCATGCCGATAATGACACCATCCATCTGGAAGCTATGCATCGACCCAAGAACATAAATCACTGCAAAAGAAATAAGTGTTGACCAAACAAAATGATAAAGCGCTTCCTTCACTAGACCGATTCCAATTAAATAAGCTTGCATTGGAATTATAAAATAATGAAGCAAGAAAAATGGCCAGAGCAATTGCACATACACCGCTGCATCAGGCGAATGGAAAAAAGTTGTTGTTAATGGCTCTGCAAAAATATAAAACAATGTGACTGCAGGAACCCCATAAATAATCGTAACCTTAAATACTTGCTGAAGTAATCGATGCAATTTTTGGAAGTCCTTTTCTGCATAAGCTTTTGAAACCGTCGGAATGAGCATAATTAAAAAAGAATGGGCAATAAATGCTGGGAAGAAGCCAATCGTCATCGCGATTCCGGCAAGCATTCCAAAATGTTCTGTCGCAACTACTCCGCTAACACCCGCTTGTAATAAAGCGGCTTTTATCAAAAAGGGCTCAATCGCATGTGTCATCGCATGAAAAACTCGCATAGCAGTTGTTGGAATCGAAACAGCCATTAAGCTTTTACGCACGGTTTTTCCGCTCATGCTCGCACTTGGCTCTTTTTTCACTTGCTGAAGCTGAAGAATAAACATATGCAGCAAGTATAAGAAGACGACAACCTCACTGCCA
The DNA here is from genome assembly GCF_017874625.1 of Cytobacillus eiseniae. Taxonomy (GTDB): domain Bacteria; phylum Bacillota; class Bacilli; order Bacillales; family Cytobacillaceae; genus Cytobacillus; species Cytobacillus eiseniae. The sequence goes on from NZ_JAGIKZ010000013.1 coordinate 62,241, forward strand.
ATCAAGGTGCAAAATGCAATAAATACAGCTGTTTTCGTATCGAATTGAAAAAATTGATACAGGAACACAAGAAACAACAGCTGAAATAGCTTTCGCAAAAAGTTATATGTCGCAATTTTCCCCATCTGATTCTTGCCCATAAAATAGCCTCTTGTTATCGAGGAAAAGGACACAATCGGAATAAAGGCAATAGCAACCCATCTTAGATACGGATGATATTGATCAAATACACTAATAAATGGAATGATTATTATCGCAAGTGGCAGGAGAATGGCCGTAAATAAAACCGTCAACTTTATTACATGATTCAGCATACTTTTGTGATACTTCTTGTCCTGCTCTGCAATAAACTTAGAAATAGAAATGGGCAGTTCAAAGCTAGCGAGAAGAACAATAAGGAAGATTGTTGGGAGAATGGACATATACAATCCTAGCCCACTCTCTCCTAATTCCCTTGCTAAAACCATATTCACCAAAAATTCAATGCACTCACCAGCAAAAGCTGCGACCGCCAGCAGCAACGTCCCTTTAAAAAATGTATTCATTCTGTCTCTCCTTATATGTTCGCCTATGAGACCCAAGCTTGTATGGGTATACATTCTATATAAGATATGAGACAAGTTCGTAGAATATATTACACTTTATCAAAATCACTCACATTTTCTAAAGCCATGCTTCTAATTGCTCATATAACTTTTCACGTTCATCCTCCAATTTTTCCTTTTCAGTATAAAGAACTTGAAGTTCGGCCAGCTCTTTTTCCCGTTCTAATTGTTTCTCAAGCTTTAACAAGGAGGCTTCAACCGCTTCAATCATTTGCTCAAGTTCAAACATTTTTTTCGTATGATTCTCCTCTTGGGGCTTATGAACTGAAACCGTTCTTTTCTCTTTCGGACGCTCTCTATTTTCTTCTTGCTTTTGCTCATTCATTTTCTTCCAAGACCAATCATAATCCCCACCAAAATAATGAACGTGCTTCTGATCAATCCAATAAATTTTTTGGAACAGTCGATTAATAAAGAAGCGATCATGAGAGACAGCCAAAATAGTGCCTCGGTAATCTTCAAGTGCTTCCTCTAATACCTCCCTTGATTCGATATCTAAATGATTGGTTGGTTCATCAAGAACAAGAAAATTAATATCCTGATACATGAGCTGAGCAAGTCGGAGCCGCATTTTCTCCCCACCACTTAGCTGTGATACTTTCCTAAAAACGGAATGTCCGTAGAATAAGAAACGAGCCAAAATATGGCGTGCTTCCCCTTCCGTTACCGAAACCCCATCACGAAATGTCTCAATCACCGTCTCATCTACAATCCCAACATAGGCATGCTGAGAAAGATAACCAATTTTCACATTGCTGCCCCTTTTTACTTCTCCCGAATCGGCCTCTACCTCATTGAGGATCATTTTTAACAAGGTTGATTTTCCTGTTCCGTTATCCCCAATAATGGCGATTCGGTCTTTGTATTGAATATGAAGATTGACACCTTCGAATAACTTCTTCAGACCAAAGCTTTTAGATACATCCTTCATGAATATTACTTCTTTTCCGCTACGGTCAGTTGCGTCTAAATCAATATTCATTTTTTTGCGATTCAATACTGGACGATTCAGCTTCTCGATTCGTTCGAGCGCCTTTTCCATACTGCTCGCCCGGCGATGTAGCCCCGCATTTGGTGGATTGGCTTGATTTGCCCATTCCCGCAAACGCTTAATTGTCTCTTTCATTTTCTTTATTTTTTTCTGCTGTTCTTCATACTGCTGAAACTCTATTAAGAGTCTCTCTTCCTTTTCCCTCACAAAGCCAGAATAATTGGTATGATAAATCGTCAGCTCGCCATCCTCAAGATCAAGAATTTTCGTTGCGATCTCATCGAGAAAATAGCGATCATGAGAGATGAGAACAACCGTCCCATCATAATCTTTCAAAAAATGGGCTAGCCATTCAACGGCTTTAATATCTAAATGATTGGTCGGCTCATCTAAAAGGAGAAGGGTCGGATTTTGAAGCAGCATATGCCCTAAACAAATCTTTGTTTTTTCTCCGCCACTTAAAGCGTTAAAATCCTTCTCTAGTAAACCAGCAATATTCAAGCCGTTGCTAACCTTATCAATGATTGCATCCATTTCATAGCCATCTTTCAATGAAAACTGTTCTTGAAGCTCACCATATTCACTAATTAGCTTCGTTAATTTTCCCTCATTAGTTTCTTCTCCCATTTCCTTTTCCAGTTGCTTCATTTTCTTATTGATTTCCAACAAGTCGGCAAAGGCTGACTTTAAAATATCGATTGCCTTCATCCCATTTGGATAATTTGGTATTTGTGCTAAGTACCCAATCTCACAGCCCTTCTTCCAATGAATCTGACCAGAATCAGGTGTTTCCAATCCAGCAAGCAGCTTAAATAAGGTTGTTTTCCCACTCCCATTTCTGCCAACTAAGCCAACCCGATCCTTCTCATGTATTTCAAAAGAAAGCTGTTCAAATACTTGATTTCCACCGTACATTTTTCCTACTTGCTGTCCACTGCATGCGATCATATATATTCCTCCAGTATTATTCGTTTAGTAGTAAAAGTTCATAAAAAAAAAGACCATAGGAAAGCATGCTCCTAAGGCCCAAATAAATGTGATTGAAATAGAAAAGAGAGCTTAAAAGAAGCCCTCCTTTCACCGTTTCATTTATAGAGAGGGTTAACAAAGAATCGTTTTTTCAACGACCTTTCAAACACGCCCTATTATTAAAGTGGGTAAAGAGATGTTCTCACTGTTTTGTTTTCATTATGCAATTGCTAAAAAAGGACAGACGTATCCCGTTAATAGCAGCATCATGAAAAATTGCACGGCAAAGATATAAATGTTTCATTTCTCCACGTGCAAAAACAGCTTGAGTCATCTCTTCTCCACCTCCTTTTCAAATAAGTTATTATAATTGTATTATTTTCGCTATTCAAAATCAATAGGTATTTAAAAAAGAGCCATTCATACGAGCCCAAAATAAAATATCAATTAGCAAGCTAATTTGCATCGTAATTTAAGTGCCGATATTCATTGGTTTTTGCGTAATTAACAGGACTCACGTTCCGCTATTTGCAATAATAATTGCACTTTCACTTTTTTATCGGACATACATTCCGTTATTTATCTAAAAACATGTTGTTTCTACCTAATTATTGACAAATAACGTACCCAGTGTCCGATATTTCCCTAAAATAGCATGATTTATGATAATAACGGACTCAATGCCCACAAAGAGCCAAAATAAAAAGAGCTATACATATAGCTCCATTAATAGACTGAACTTCCCTTATTCCACCAAAGAATGCTTAAAAGCATAAATCACTGCCTGTGTACGGTCTTGTACTTGTAATTTACTCAAAATATTACTAACATGTGTTTTCACTGTTTTCAAAGCAATAAAAAGTTCATCAGCAATCTCTTGATTTGTTTTTCCTTCAGTCATTAGTAATAAAATTTCCATTTCTCGGCTTGTGAGCTCTTCATGTGGAAGCAGCTCATTTTTCTGCCTCATTTTCACCATCATTTTTCCTGTTACTTCAGGTTCAAGAACAGATTGTCCATGAAAAGTCGCACGGACTGCATTTGCGATTTCACTTGCCTTTGACGTTTTAAGCATATAGCTAGTTGCTCCTGCTTCAAGGGCTGGGTATACTTTCTCATCATCTAAGAAGCTTGTGACAATAATGATTTTCGCCTCTGGCCACTGTTCAATAATATTTCTTGTTGATTCAATCCCATCCATCTCTTTCATCACTAAATCCATTAAAATGATGTCAGGACGCAATTCTAGAGCCATATCGATCGCCGTTCTTCCATTATCTGCTTCACCAATTACTTCAATATCTGGCTGAGCTGACAAATAGGAAGAAACACCGATCCTTACCATTTCATGATCATCAACAAACAATACTTTAATCATTGGCCTCCCCCTCTGCATTCATTATTGGCACTCTCACTTCTAGACGCGTTCCGTTATTTTTCAAACTAATAATTTTCATTGAACCCCCGACTTCTATTGCCCGTTCATACATATTTTGCATGCCGTATGAACCTGCTTTCGCCTCCTCTACATCAAAGCCAATTCCATCATCAACCACTCGCAAAATAACAAACTCATCTCTTTGAATGAGCAGCACTTCAAGTGTTGTTGATTTAGAATGACGAAGTGTGTTGGACACAGACTCTTGAAGAATCCGAAAAAGATGATCTTCAATACCTTTATCAAGTGGGAAATCCTCAACCTTCCACTTAATATTCATTGTTACCTTTTGTGATAATTCAATAAGCAATTCTTCAATTCCTTCTTTTAATGTCTTTCCTTTTAATGCAACTGGGCGTAAATGAAGCAGGAGTGCACGCATTTCTAACTGTGATTGATGGATCATTTCTTCCACCATCTTTAACTGTTTTGCTTCTCGATTATCCGTTATCCCTTTTGCTTCATTAATAGCTGACATCATCATGGATGCAGCAAAAAGCTGTTGACTAACCGAATCATGAAGCTCTCTAGCTAAACGGTTTCTTTCTTGAGAGATAATTTCTTGCATTCGGTTCTCGATATCCTCCGCTTTTTCATTTGCTAATTTTTGAGACAGCTTCGCTTGCTCTGTAATTTGTTTTTGGATTTTCTCTACTCTCATTACAATTGGTTGTAGCTCTGTTCCTGCTTGTAATTCATCCAGTTCAAGCTGTCTGCCTTCTTCGATTTGGTAAAGCCAGCTATCCACCGATTCGATTTGTTTTTTTCCATGAAAACCAGAAATAAAACCAAAAATAATGCCGATCACAATGCTCACACTTGGAACAAAAATAATAAATGGGATATCCATTACATTTGTTTCCCATAATACACGCCAATCAATTAGTGGAAGACGAATAAAAATGGTAACCGTAAACAAGGCGCATATGAATACAGCCAGTCCTACACCCCAAATGATTTGTCGCTGAACCGCACTCATACTCGCTTCACCTCTAAATCACCAACGAATAAAGACGTCACAATCTTAATACGCTGCTCTGCTTGAATAAATCCTGGTGTTTGCAGTTGAGTGGAACGGTTAAATATTTTCTTTTCCTTATGATCAAAAATGTCTGTAGCACCAGCAATAACAGAGTGATTAACGCTCACTTCTACATCGTATGGAACTAAGACATGTATATTCCCAATAAAGTTTCTGATAAAAATAACCGTTTCCCCTTTTGGCAATACGGTATAGCTTAAATCAATAATCTTATCACCGAACCCAGCTTGAATATTAATATCACTCCATTCATAGCTATGTTCTGGCGTTTTTTGCTGGCCAATTAATTGATTCGAAAAGAGCGTTTCTTTTTTAATCATTGTTTCTTTTTCAAATACTGGTTTTTGCTCCTTAATCTCAGGTTTTATATGAGTAGGATTTCGTTTTAATTGTATAAATTGAATGAGGAAGTGCAATAAAATGGCCAGCAGGAAGAATTTAAATGTCATCATACTAAAAATACTAATGATTAATAAAATAATGCCAGACCAAAACAGCCATTTTCCAGAAGTTTTTGGCATCCAGCTTCTCCCTATATAAATCATCCCAATTTCAATAAGAAGGGAGAAAATCAAGCCACTGTTAAAAAAGGCGAACTCTAGAAAAAACACAACGATTCCTACTAAGACAATCCAACTTACATACTCGCTTTTCACTTTGTTTAACATCTCGTTTCCTCCCTCCTAAAATGTTGCTCTTTATATCTCATCTATTCGAACTATGAAAAGGCGTAGTCATTCTACGCCTTTTTAGAATACCATGTTTTACTTAAGAAATAGAATGGGTTTCTTCTTTTTTCATCTCTTTTTCTAATTGTACAATACGGGAATCGATTGTATCACGATAGTGCGAGCGATTCACTTGTTGTTCTAAGCGATCAAGATAGGACTCAATTTCTTGAAAGCGTGAGATCGATTGATCCGAATACGATTGATGATCAAGAACCTTATTCATTTGATTATTCGCACGTGTCATATTTTCACGACCCATTAATTCCATACGACGAATGTGCATATCCTTCAGCTTATGCTTCATTTCCTCATATTTTCTTTCTAATTCCCCAAGCTGCTGCACCGTTTGGTTCACTAATTCTTTTAATCGAGCTGTACGCTCCTCATATTGTGCTTGCTCATTTGCAGCGAAAACATATAATTCCGTTTCGCCAGCCTTCGTTGCAATTTCCGCTTGACGCTTACGTTTAGTTGCAAGCTCATTTGCATGATTGTATTCCCGTGTGAACTCATCCTTCAGTTGATATTGGCGCTCTAGTAATTTGCGAACCTTTTCTGTTTCAGCTTCACATTCTCTTAAGTATTGATTTAAGAGTGCAATCGGGTTTTTGTTCTCCTTTTTATCTAATACTTCATTTATATCTGCCATTACTGTATTTTTAATGCGTGTGAATAAGTTTGTCATCTATAATCTCTCCTTAAATATATTCTTTTTTATTCAGCTCTGTCCATTGCTTTTCGAAATTCGTAAACGGATCATTTTCTTCAAATTTTTCTTCAAATGTGACTGTTTTGGAATCATTCCATTTTTTATATACAAGATAAAGGATATACGCTGCTGCTATTCCGATAATTGCGGGGATATTAGAAGCAGTGCCCATTAAAACAATACCTCCAAGAATCCCCCAGCCAACTTTACCTAACATCGAATCTTCTTTTAAAAATTGTTTAAATACAACGTACAAAATGGCTACACTAATTGCCAGGCCGATCATTGGTCCTAGATTCGTCAACAACACGAGTGCAGCGATTCCTCCAGCTAACAGTAAACCAAATTTTTTCATATTCGTTTCCTCCTTTCTTGATTTCATCTTACCTTGATTCCTATTGATCTATAACGAGCCTGAGCTTTATTTTCCACTAAGACCTAAGACGTATAACGAATAAGACTTCATTTGTTCAAAAACCTTCCACATGAAAATAGCAAACAAAATCCATACTATATTTGGGAGGGATTCATGTGATCAAACCATCAGTGCTCTTAGGCCTGCTCCTGCTCATCCAACCAAATCATTCTTCCAATCAATTAATCATTGAACATCAGGGAGAAACGATAGAGAGGATTGATCGAGAGATATTTGTACTTCCTTTTCCAGAGATTCCATTAATAGAGTTAGAAAGGTATTACTCGTTCCTCGACCAGTTAGATAAAAAGACCTATAAGCCACCTGTTAATGCTTATATCAATCATGCTGAGCAGATAATTGAAGGGGAATTAGGCAAGAAATTATATAGAAAAGCTTTCACTGACATGTTTTTTTCTTTTTTTTATCAAGCAAATACTAGAAGAGTGGAAATACCTATGCTTTCGATTTATCCGAGAGTCGATAAGGATTTACTCCTGCATCTACATGTCAAACAGATCGGACAATATGCCACTTACTTCAATCCATCGAATCTGGCGCGTTCTCACAATATTTCTCTTGCTGCTGAGGCAATCGATAATCATGTTGTATTCCCTGGTGAGCTTTTTTCCTTTAACCAAGTCGTCGGAAAGAGAACGAAAGAACGCGGTTATTTGCGTGCACCTGTCATTGTTCGAGGAGAATTATCAGAAGATATTGGTGGTGGAATTTGCCAAGTATCTTCCACTTTATTTAATGCAGCAGACCGTGCTGGTTTGAAAATGGTCGAACGCTATTCCCATTCAAAAAATGTTCCATATGTACCACCAGGAAGAGATGCAACGGTTAGCTGGTATGGGCCAGACTTTAGCTTTCGAAATGAGTACAGCTTGCCCATGCTTATTCGTGCGAAAGCAATAGGGGGACAAATCGTGATTCGTTTATTTTCATCCGATGAGATAGATTATGAGCCCCGCCAAGTTCCTAGCGCTTCCAATATCATTCCCGAAGAGATCCAAAGTGTACGTCCATATCGCATTGAATATATCAGTAAATAAAAGGAATAATGATGACAATGAACGAATCGAGGAGGATATTTATGACATCTAATCCAAAATTGCCACAATTCCCTGAATCCTATTGGCGAAAAGAAACATTGCCCACTTTCACAAAGCTTACAGAGCATACTTCATCCGATATTGTTATAGTTGGTGGTGGAATTACTGGCATTACTGCTGCGTATTTACTCGTAAAAGAAGGGTTTAAAGTAGTTATTTTGGAAGCTGGACAAATTCTAACTGGCACAACAGGTCATACTACTGCAAAAATTACTGCACAGCATGGGCTCATATATGATGAATTAATTCAACATTTTGGACTAGAAAAGGCCACACAATATTATCAATCAGCCATAGATTCACTGGATTTCATCCGCCATACGGTGAAAGAAAATAAAATCGAATGTGACTTCAGTGATGAAGATGCATTTATTTATGCAACAACAGATGAATATGCAATGAAAGTTGAAAATGAATTAGATGCCTATAAAAAAATAAAAATAGATGGTGGCGTATTTGATGGGATTCCTTTTGACATCCGAACGAAATCAACCATTCAAATGAGGAATCAGGCTCAATTTCATCCACTAAAATATTTGGAACAATTGCTGCAAATGTTTATTGAAGCAGGTGGAATCGTCTATGAAGGAACGACAGCTGTTGATATTGGAGAAGGAGATCATCCAGTTGTTATTACAAGGGATGGACATCGTGTAAAATGCAAACATGTCATCTCTGCCTCTAGTTTTCCGTTTGTTGATATGATGGGATTTTATTTTGCGAGAATGTATCAAGAACGTTCTTACATACTTGGTGTACGAACAGAGAAGGAGTTTCCAGGGGGAATGTACATTAGTGCAGATAGTCCAACTCGTTCCATACGCTCTACACCATTTAATGGAGAAAAGTTAATTCTTGTTGGGGGTGAAAATCACAAAACCGGACAAGGAATTGATATGATGAAGCATTACGAAGCCCTTCAGTCATTTGCTGAGCGGACATTTGGAGATGTATCAATCCCTTATCGCTGGTCCACTCAAGATTTAATTACATCTGATAAAGTTCCATTTATCGGCCCGATCACTTCAAAGAAATCAACGATCTATGTTGCGACAGGCTATCGTAAATGGGGCATGACAAACGGAACAACTGCTGCCTTACTATTAAGAGATCTTATTTTAGAAAAGGATAATCCTTATCGTGAGCTGTTTAGTCCTTCTCGCTTTCAGACTGATCCAAGTGTAAAGAAGCTATTCTCAATGAATACGGATGTAGCCAAACATCTGATTAAAGGCAAGCTCGAAATTGTTACGAAGGATCCAAAAGATTTAACGAATGACGAAGGTGCAGTTGTGATGATTAAAGGGAAACGAGCAGGCGCCTACAAAGATAAAGACGGTATGCTGCATGTCGTTGATACGACATGTACACATATGGGCTGTGAAACGGAATGGAATGATGGGGAGAGAACATGGGATTGTCCTTGCCACGGTTCACGCTTCTCCTATACAGGAGAAGTATTTAACGGACCAGCGAAGAAACCTTTGAAAAAGATTGATTTGGAATAATCTCGATTGATTTAGCTTACAAGCTACTCCATGGATTGAGAATGGGGCTGTCCAAAAAGTCGTATTATCGACTTTTCGGACAGCCCCATTGTTCGTTGTTCTTTCTATTTTATTCTTGACGGCGATTCTTTTGCTTATCTTCGCTCCCAGTTGTAAATTCAACTAATTCGGAGCTCGTGCGATTCCCTTTTTTTGCATTTTTATTACGTTCTGCATTCGCATTTCCCTGTTTTTGTCTACCCATAATCCCTCTCCTTTCTGTAAAGGTAGTATAGGCGAGTATTAGGGCCCTTATTCATTGAATATTACAGATTGTCATTTAGTTCAACCACAGGTTATCGCTACTTTTTATTTACTAACGGTAGCTTGTTTTCCCTTCCATTGGGTCGATTATTTTACCGCCGCGCATTACCTTCATCTCGGCCTTTACACCAAGCTCTTGGGCAAATTTCTTTAATTCTCTTTCTTCCCTCTCGTTTACAAGTGAAATCACTGTCCCGCTTGCCCCAAATCTTCCTGTTCTACCAGAGCGATGCACGTATTGCTTTATATCTTTTGGAAAGTCCAAATGAACAACATGTGTTACTCCTTTAATATCTAATCCTCTAGCTGCAACATCTGTTGCAAGGAGAAGATTCGTTTTACCTGTACGGAAATCCTGTAATGATTTCTGACGTTCAATTTTATTTAAATCACTATGCAAGGAACTAGATGAAATCTTGTTGTAATCTAATTTTTCGGACATCACTGTCAGATTTCCGATATCTCTCACAAATACAAGAACTTTTGCATTCTCAAGTCTAGAAAGTTTTTCTAGCATCTTTATTTTTTCTCTTTGCTCAACGATAAAATAGAAATGCTCAACAGAAGCAGCATCAATTGTTTCATCCTTAACTACACGAATGATCTCTGGTTGAGGCGCCAGCTCTTTTGCCAGCTTTTCTGTAGCTGGTGGGAGTGTTGCTGAAAAGAGAATTACTTGACGGTCGCTTAATGTTGATTTCACAATGTTTTTGATTGTTTCTACATGCTCTGGAACTAATAACTGGTCCCCTTCATCTAAGATGATTGTTTTGACTTCATGCATTTTTAGTTTTTTTTGTTTAATTAATTCAAGCATTCGGCCTGGGGTACCTAAGGCTATTTGCGGGTGTTTCTTTAATTTCTCAAGCTGTCTCTTCGTATTTGCTCCACCGATAAAAGAGGCCGCACGAATGCCGCTCCCTTCTCCCCATTTTTGTATTTCCTGCAATATTTGCATCACAAGCTCCTGTGACGGTGCGATAATCACAGCCTGAACAGCTCTTTTTTCTGAATCAATTTTCTCAAGCAGCGGCAATAAATAAGCCAGAGTCTTTCCTGTCCCTGTTGGGGATTCGGCAATGAGGTCCTTTCCTTCAAGTGCCGTCGGAATTGCTTTTGTTTGGATTGTAGTTGGCTGTGCGAATTCGGACTTCTCCCAAACATTTTGTATGAAAGGCTTTAATTGATTAATAATTGAATTTGTCATACGTATCTCCTTTGTATTGTCACTCTTTTATATGTACTTTATTGTATTAATAGTATTTACAAAAATGGCAAATTGAGTATCGTTACTGATACTATCTTATGGAAAGAAAGATGTCTAGTATTTGCGAATTCAAAAAAAAAAGATGCTCAGCGTCGCTGAACATCTCTTCTATTATTATGATACTTTTTCCTTTTCTTCTTGATACCCATTTTCCCAATACTCTGCATTTTTAATCCCTAGTTTTGTTGAGTTAAAAACTGGATCAAGACCCTGTTTCTTTTGTGCTTCATAGTCCTTCAAGGCTATTAAAGCAGGCTTTGCGAGTATGAGAATGGCTATTAAGTTCAGCCATACCATTAATCCTAAGCCAACATCCCCTAGAGCCCACGCAAGCCCTGCTGTTTTAACAGCCCCATAGAATGTTGCTCCCAATAGAACAAGTTTCAAGATAAACATTGGCACTTTACTATTTTTAAATAAGTAAGCAACGTTTGTTTCCGCCATGTAATAATAAGCCATTAATGTAGTGAAGGCAAAGAAGAATAAAGAAATGGCAACAAATCCTGCTCCAAAACCAGGTAAAACTGTTTCAACAGCAGCCTGTGTATATCCTGGGCCTGCTTCAATTCCTGGCAATCCTTCTTTAATCATTGTTCCGTCAGCACCAACTGTGTTAAACATACCTGTAAACAAGATCATAAATGCTGTAGCTGAACATACGAAAAGTGTATCAATATAAACAGCTGCTGCTTGAACTAAACCTTGTTTTGCTGGATGAGATACTTCAGCAGCTGCTGCAGCATGCGGACCAGTACCTTGTCCTGCTTCGTTTGAATAAATACCACGCTTTACTCCCCAAGCAATTGCACTACCGATAATACCGCCGAATGCAGCGTCAGCACCGAAAGCACTGCTGAAAATTAAACTAATTACACCAGGTAATTCACCAATATTCATCCCGATAATAATCAGCGCAACGAGCATATAACCAACAGCCATAAATGGTACTGCATACTGTGCAACAGTTGCAATACGTTTAACTCCACCGAAAATAATCAGTGCTAATAAAAAGATAATAACGAATCCGGTAACACTAGTTGGAATATTAAATGCATTTTCCATACCTGATGCAATTGCATTCGCTTGAATACCAGGCATTAATATTGCCATCGCTAATAATGCTGAGATTGCAAATAGGATAGCATACCACTTAATCCCAATTCCTTTTTCAATATAGAAAGCCGGGCCCCCACGATAAACCCCGTCTTTTTTCTCTTTATAAATCTGTGCTAAAGTCGATTCAACAAATGAAGTACCCGCTCCGATAAAGGCAATGGCCCACATCCAGAAAACAGCTCCGGGACCTCCCATCGCAATAGCTGTAGCAGTACCAGCGATATTACCAGTTCCTACACGGCCAGAAAGAGAAATAGATAATGCCTGAAAAGATGAAACACCCGCGTCAGAACTTTTCCCCTGAAACATTAATTTGAACATGTCTTTAATATGTCTAACTTGCAAGAACCGCGTTAAGATGGAAAAAAGCAGTCCTATCGCTAGACAAATGTAAATTACTGGAGTACTCCATAAAATATCATTAAGACCATTAACAAAACCCTCCAAAAAACACTCCCCCTTTTTTATTATATTCTGAATCTTTTACCTATTGAGAATTATAAAACAAGCACAGAGATAATACAATCATTATTTTTTTAAATATTTTTCTTCTGTCCATAAGAACCTTTTAAGTTCTGTTATAGTTTAAAATTATAATACACAATCTGTTATAATACAATATTTTTTTATTCATCACTTATCTTATCCCAAGTAAATCCCTTCAAATTTTTCTGAAAGTTCGTTATACTATTTAGAGAATCGAAATAATTGTCTAAAAAAGAAGGGTGGATATTTGATGAGTCAAGTTTCGAAGCGCAATTTAGTCATCATGTGGTTCGCCAATTTCTTTATTGCCGGCAGCATGACGATGGTATTGCCTTTTATATCACTTTACATTGAAACGTTTGGAGAATTCTCTCGTTCCTATGTTCAGCATTGGTCAGGTTGGACTTTTGCTATTACATTTGTAACTGCCTTTATTTTCTCTCCAATTTGGGGAAGATTTAGTGATCTCCATGGAAGAAAAAAAATCCTTATTTTTTCCGGTATTGGGATGGGCATATCGATTTTCTTAATGGGTTACGTCACTTCTGTATGGCAGCTTTTCATCTTAAGATTGGTCATGGGGGTATTTACAGGTTTTATCGGTATTTCTCAAGCATTCATTTCTACACAAACGCCAAAAGAAATCGCAGGAAAGGTGATGGGCACCCTTCAAACTGGAAGCATTACTGGTTCTTTAATGGGGCCATTGCTCGGTGGAATATTAGCAGATACATTTGGCTATGCGGACACGTTTAAATGGACGTCTATCACTATATTTGTCTCTGCTATTCTTGTCATATTTACGATTGAAAAGAAATTAGCTGGCAAAGAAGGAGCAAAAATAAACTATTCCAGTAAGGAAGTTCTTCTTCATATTATCCACAACCCAGTATTGCTCACAGTTCTTCTCATTTCATCACTCATTCAAATTGCTCATTTCAGCATACAACCGATTTTATCCTTGTATGTAAGTGAACTTCATGGTCCGGAGAACATCGCCTTTTTCGCTGGGATTGCCTTTTCGGCAGCTGGACTTGGAAATTTACTAATGGCTCGTCAATGGGGGAAAATTGCCGATCGCTATGGATATATTAAGATTCTCATCGTCTTATTATTTATGGCAGGGATCTTCTATTTACCTGGTGGCTTTGTTACTAATATGTGGCAGCTCGTCCTTGTTCGATTTGCACTTGGCGTCACAATTGGCGGAATCATTCCGGTTCGTATCGCTTATATCCGGCAAGAAGCACCCATTGCCATGCAAGGGGAGGTTCTCGGCTACAATACTAGCTTGCGGTTCTTTGGAAATATTATTGGCCCCGTCTTAGGTGGACTTATTTCTGGTTATTTTGGTTTCACGGCCGTATTTATTTCTACAAGCGTTCTCCTAATTTTAAGCGCAGTTATTCTTTTAACCACGATGAATCGTCATCCAAAGTTAGTTAGAGGCTCTGTTTAATGGATTTAACAATTGTCCATCCCCCATTATTTGAAACATCAATCAGTGGGAATTTTTTATCCCCCACTGATTGAAGAATTCTAAGTATTGTATTTTTACCCACAATGATTATGATCTTTCCTTTATGTTCATATATAGATATAGATGCATTTTGACTTTCATTAAAAAGAAGGGATTTTCGTTCTTAATAACGAATATTTATTACTATTATATACAAAGGAGGATTGTTTATTGTGATAAAAAAATCACTCACATATGTTTTAGCAGGAGGCTTATTACTAGGAACTGCTGGTGTTTTACCCGTTTTAGCAGCTGGTAATTCCGGTGATTCTTCTCAAACTACCGAGACTTCAAATTTACAAGTTAAAAAAGCCGAGGATCTAATTATAGAAAAAGCCAAGAAATTAGGCATTTCTACAGAGGGAAAGGATATTAACACACTCATTAGTGAAATAATGATCATTCAATTAGGCAATGCGGATGAAGAAACGCAAAAAAACAAAGAGAATGACCTTATTCAATCATTAAGAAAAGATCGAACAATGTCTACTGACAAACTAAAAGGCATATTAATCAAGCAAGCGCAAACATACGGCATTTCTACTGAGGGAAAAGATTTAGATGCTTTAATTGCTGAAATCATGGATTATGGGTTAAAACATGGGGGCGAAACATTCCTCAAAGAAAAAACTCAAAAGGAAAAGATTAAAAAAGAGGATTTACGAAAAAACAGAGCAAATTCAGATGTTAGTGTAGAAGAATCCGTCTTAGACCAAGCAAAAAAAGCAGGCATTTCTACAGAGGGAAAGGATTTAGAAATGATTGCATTAGATATGATGGAGTATCAATTGAATAATGGACTAAAAAGTATGGAAGAAATTGAAGCAAAAGCAAAGGATTTAGGTATTTCAACGGAAGGTAAAGAACTTCGAGAAATTTTACAAGAGATTATTAACCAATTGAAACTAAAACAAAAATAACTTCTTTAGAGTAGGCAGGAAAAAAAACGCCTGCCTACTCTCTTTTTCTAAATGCTCTTTCCATTAACGAGTTAATACGATTGGTTCACCCTTTGTTACAATTAACGTATGTTCACATTGGGCAACATAGCTTTTATCACGTGTAACAAAAGTCCAGCCATCATCAAGCTCGATCACTTCTTCTGCCCCTGTTGAAATAAATGGTTCAAATGCAAGAACCATCCCATCCTTTAACAGCTGCGAATCCCAAGGTTCAAAGTAATTTAAAATATGGTCTGGCTTTTCATGCAGAGACTTCCCTATCCCATGTCCAGTCAGGTTTTTAATTACGGTATAGCCATGCTCATTTGCCGTTCTATTCACTACTTTTCCAATTGCACTTAGCTTAGAGCCAGCTTTTATCTTTTTTAGTCCCTCTTCAAATGCTTTCTTAGCTGTTTCACAAAGATCTGAAAGCTTCTCATCATTGCCGACAACGATGGAAAGACCAGTATCAGCAAAATAACCATTCTTTGAGCCTGACACATCAATATTGACAAGGTCTCCTTCTTGAATGACCCTTTTTCCAGGAATGCCGTGGGCTACCTCTTCATTCACACTTATACATGTAAATCCCGGGAAATCATACTCTCCCTTTGGACCAGATATTGCTCCATGCTTTTCAAAAAGTTCGCCAGCATAGTCATCAAGTTCCTTAGTCGTCACTCCGGGCTTTGTCATTGCAATTAATTCATCCCTTATAAGCGCAACTATTTTCCCAATCTCTTTTAGGCCATTTAAATCTTCTTCTGTTTTCACAATCATTTTTATTTCCTACCTTTTACTTTATATTGTCTCTTCTATTATATTCTAATTCTTATTCAGCTGAACTTAAAGATGTTCAATAATTTTCAAACCTAAGTGGAAGCATCTCTTTTTCCTGAATCATAAATTGTGTTGGTCATTTATATTTTAACAAACTTTCGTTAATTAATGAAAAAAAAAAACAGACCCTAAATGGATCTAGAGTCTGCTTTATCTTTATTATTGTTTAACAACGTTAGCTGCTTGAGGTCCTCTTGCGCCCTCTTCAATATCAAAAGTTACGTCTTGACCTTCATCAAGTGATTTAAATCCATCTCCTTGAATAGCTGAGAAATGAACGAATACATCTTGTCCTTCTGATGTTTCGATGAATCCAAATCCCTTTTCTGCATTAAACCATTTCACTTTACCTGTTGCCATTTGTACTTCCTCCTTGTGTATGTAACACATATTGTTTTTTTATATTCTTGCTCAGGTGATATTGATGCATATAATCCGAACAAAAATAATTCTCTAGATAATACCAAATATAGGAAGGGAATGCAAATAGCTCTCCTCAAATCTCCACAAAAAAGAACAAAAAGCTCATGTTTATTTTCGAATTATGAACATATATTTGTACAAAGACCTCTTTGGACAATGACATTTTGTTCATGTACAAGAACAAAAGCGCAAGCGCCTTGATCACCCCCGACAAGCACAAGACGAGCCTCACGGAAAGGTGTCCTTTACCTTTCTGGGAGGATTGGCTTGTGACCTCGAGGGGGTAGGCGCTGGAGCTGGACGCGGACTTGTCGCAAAGTTATCCAACAACAATTAAATTTATAATTCCCTATACAACAATGAAACAGGAGGGTGCTATTTTCATGAAAAAAATGAAAGGAAGACGGAGACGACCGCTCAAAGGTCCCCTGCCATTCAAATATGTTTTATTAATCTCATTTATCATTTTTAATCTATTAACAGTTGGCAGTTTAATTATTATTAATAAAAATCTTGAGCCAACTCTAATCGGAATTGCTGAATCAAGAGCTCGGCAATTTGCAGCTCAAGCAATTAATGATGCCATTGATAAGAATATCTCGGAAAGCATTGATATTAATGAATTAATTGTGAAACATGAAAATGCTGGAGAGCCAAGCTATAGCTTTAATCCAAAAGTGTATAACAAAGCTATATCCGAGTCACAAAAAAGAGTACAGACATATTTAAACTTAGTTGAGGCTGGTGAAGTGGATCAATTAGAAAATTTTAAAAATAATATTAAAATTGAAATTGATGAAACAAAAAATGAAACAGGAATCATTTACTATATTCCGATTGGAATGGCTACGAAAATGACCTTACTTTCCAATCTTGGGCCAAAAATACCCGTTAGATTAGAAATTATTGGCGATGTCACATCAGATGTTGAAGCAAGAATCGCTGAATCTGGAATTAACAATACATTTCTAGAAGTCTACATTAATGTGAAAGTTCATATGAATGTAATTATCCCACTAGTCGAAAGCCCGATAGAGGTTTCTAATCAAGTAAGAATTGGCGATTTATTTCATCCTGGGAAAGTTCCACAATATTTTAATGGCTCAGGTGAAGGGATACCAGCTGTCATCCCTCCTCCACAATAAGAAAAGAATCGCAGGATCATAGCTCTTTATGAATCTGTACATCTACGCATTTAGCACAACTTTTCTTCTAGATTGCTTAAGATAAGTCAGATCATTCCGCATACTTTCTTCCTTTTTAGAATAGATTTTCTTGGAGAGTCTTTTCAGAAATCAGTAAAAGGAGCGGGAAAGTATGCCAAGTTTTAGTCATCAAATGGAAGTGAATGTACCTATTCGTGCTGTATGGGCATTTGTAAGCAATATTGATCATTGGGCACCACTTGTACCTGGCTATATAGAGCATCAATTGATTAGCGAAAAGGAATCCACTTGGTGTTTCAAAAGTGATATTGGATTCATGAAGAAAAAAATTGAATTGAAGGTTGATATTACTAGCTGGCAAGAGCCTTCAAAGGTAACTTTCAATTTAACAGGTTTAAATGAAAAATTCACGGGGAACGGATATTTCACCGTCGAGCCTACAGGAAAAAAGAGGAATCTCATGACAGGCTATCTCAATATTAAAGCTGAAGGCATGATGGCTAAAATGGCCAATGCGGTTTTAAATGCTTCCCTTCCTGATATTACAGCTGAGCTGACCGAAGCTGTAACTGCGAAAATTGAAGAGGCTTATCATATGCATTCCTCTAAATAATACAAGAACAAAAGCGCTGGCGCCTAAGGTCTCGCCATACAATCTGGAAGGACCGTCCCTTTCGATAAAGGAAACACAGTTTGCGTTAGCGAACCGATGTTAACGTAATCGATGTGGAGCGGTACTGAAGTTTGATAGGCGATGGAGCTGGACATAAACTACTCATAAAGTTATACACAACGTGCGATTTTATAGTACGCTAAACAATAGAAAAAAACTCCAACTAATTGGAGTTTTTTTCATGCTCTTTTCACACTTATTTCGTATATCGATTTGCGTAACTTGAGGCTACAAATGCTTCAGGCTTAATCTTCGGCTCTACACCAATGGATTCCATTCTTGTTACCATCTCGTTTACAAACTCCCTCGTTCGGTTTCTTTTTCCAGACCCAATGTCTAAATGACCTTCCATCGTAAACGTTGCTCCTTGATAAATAAAGGGAAGCACAAGATTAATCATTTCATTTTTTCTTTCAACCGTAAACAATGAAACTACCTCTTCGGTTAATGAAGTTTCATAGGAAATCCGCTCATGTAAATGAAGCATTTTTCGTGGGATGACTTTTTTTCGAATACATGCCCATGCACCCTTCCCTGCATTTTGAATCACAACCCCCGTAATAAAAATCGTTCGATCACAATGGACTTGTGAATCGGTTCCGACCATTAGTCGGTAATTTCCTCGAGGATCCCGATTCATGAACTTCAATATTCGATTAAACACCTGTTCAAAAGTTAAAGATTGTTCTTGAAGATTTTGAAATGAATGCTTTTGATTTGTCACCATTATAAAACCTCCTGGTACAATTAGTATATTGAGCAACAGCGAGCATATTGTTCATTTTTTTCACTTTCATGAAAAAAAAGCAGTTTCAATCGTGAGCAATTATCAATGATTTTGGAAATGGTTATGCTACTATTAAAGGAAGAAAAATTAGAAAGTGGTGTTCAAATGAAAATAGAAATATGGTCCGATTTTGTTTGTCCATTTTGCTATATTGGGAAGAGAAGATTAGAAATAGCTCTTGAGCAATTTCCACATAGAGATCAAGTTGAAATTGAATTTAAAAGCTTTGAACTGGATCCAAATGCACCAACATACAATGGTAAAAATATTCACGAAGCACTTGCAGCAAAATATGGGATGAGCATCGAACAGGCGAAGAAAACGAATGAAGGAGTCGGGCAGCATGCTGCTAGTGTCGGACTAACATTTAACTTTGAAGACATGAAGCCGACAAACACTTTTGATGCACACCGTTTAGCAAAGTTTGCAAAAGCAAGTGGCAAAGAAGCAGAACTTACCGAAAAGCTGCTTTACGCTTATTTTACAGAATCAAAGGAATTGAGTGATCAATCGACCTTGGCAACTATCGCAGAAGAGGTGGGCTTAGATCGTCAAGAAGCATTAACGATTCTTCAGGACAAATCGGCATTTGCCAATGATGTACGGATCGATGAGGGCATTGCCCAGCAATATGGCATTAGTGGCGTACCGTATTTTATTATTAATCAAAAATACGCCATTTCAGGTGCTCAGCCTCCCGAGACCTTTGCCAACGCATTGCAAAAGGTATGGGAAGAAGAAACAGCTGCACCCCCTAAATTCCAAGACCTATCCACAGAAGATGCAGAAGATACTAGCTGTGTAGATGGAAACTGTACAGTACCAGATAAAAAATAATAGTAAACACAAACGCAGATCATTTTATGGTCTGCGTTTTTTTGTATGATTAAGCGAACATTTCACTGTTATTAAGGTTAGTACTATACAAAATAAAATAAATTAAATTTGTATTTTCTGTGACTCCTGTCACGATTAATTGTGTCTATTTTATGTATTCTATTGTAGGAAATAAACTCAGGCGTAGTGCTTAAGTAGTAAAAGAATGAATATAGGGGGTATTTGGGATGATTCAAACAGTAGCGTGGATGGTTAGCTTATTTTTCATGCTCGTAATTACAGTCGTTTTTGCCTTTGTAGCTTTGAAATCAAAAGAAAAGCAAGACTATGAGCCAATTAAGAAGAAATGGTATAAGGCTCGAACATTTTACGGAGTGACATTAGTCGTATTATTTCTTGTGATTACAATTTATACACTTCGTGAATTGCCATATAACCAACCCGTTTATAGCGCTGGTAATGACCCAACAATCGTTGATGTGGAAGCGCTTCAATTTGGCTGGAATATTAGCGATACTGAATTTAAAGTGGGAGAACCGATTGAATTCCACGTGACAAGTGCAGATGTAACTCATGGTTTTGGTATTTATGATGAAGAGTTGAATTTAATTGCACAAACTCAAGCGATGCCAGAGTATACAAATAAAGTTTTTATCACTTTTGATAAGCCTGGTACATATGAAATTCTATGTTTAGAATATTGTGGATTAGCCCACCATTTAATGATTGGCACAATCGAAGTAACGGAATAACATGCTGGAGGTGTAAATAGATGAACACAACTATTAATAATAAAGAAATTACATCCAATAATGGTCTTATTGCCACTTATTTAATCGTTGGTGGTGTCATTATTGGGATTATGATGATTTTTGGGATATTAATGCTTTTAGCTCAAGGTGGAGTTTTAGATTTTTCTCCTGCTGCATTCTATCAGTTCTTAACCATACATGGCACAGGGATGGTTGGTGCAGCCGCTCTAGCAGCTGCAGGCGTCATGTGGTATTTCTTATCTCATTACGTTGAGTTATCAAAAAAGGTATTCAAGATTAATTTATTGTTATCGATCATTGGCGTAGTCATGGTTATTATCGGCGTATTTTCCTTTAAATATGCAAGCGCTTGGACATTCCTCTATCCATTGCCAGCGTTATCAGGCGGTGCATGGGGAACGACTGGAGCTTTATTATATTTAATCGGAATGCTTATTCTCGGTGTAGGATTCTTACTGCTATACATCGATACAGGAAGAGCCATTATTAAGAAACACGGAAGTCTTGGAAAAGGTTTAGGATGGGATGTTATCTCTGGAAAAAGAGCAGAAAAAGATGCTCCATCTCCAACAGTCGTTGCTAGCACAATGGTAACAATTGTAAATACTACTGCTTTAACTGCTGGTGCGATCGTTTTAATTATGAATATTATTAACGTCATTAACCCAGCATTTACATTTGACCCACTATTAGCGAAAAACTTAACATTTGCTTTCGGTCATATATTCGCTAACTCGATTATTTACATGGGTGTAATTGTTGTCTATGAAATTTTGCCAAGATATACGAATCGCCCGTGGAAGTCTAATCGACCATTCTTAATTGCATGGACAATGTCTACTGCATTTACATTAGTGATTTATACGCACCATATGCTAATGGACTCTGTTATGCCAAAATGGATGTTAATCATGGGACAAGTATTATCCTATGCAAATGGTTTACCTGTATTAGTCGTAACGGCTTACGGTGCTCTAATGATCGTTTATAAGTCTGGTATTAAGTGGGATATGGCATCTGGTTTAGCCTTCATGTCTATGTTTGGCTGGGTTGTCGGCGTTGTTCCAGCCATTGTTGATGCAACAATTGTTGTTAACCATGTGATGCATAATACGAAATGGGTTCCTGGACATTTCCATATGTACATGGGTCTAGGTGCAGCCGTCATGCTTTTCAGTTTCATTTATTATCTGTCAAAAGTAGATAGTGATTTAAAACCGAACGGATTAGATAAATTTGGATTTGTAATTTATGCACTTGGTATGATTAGTGTAAGTGTAGGTTTCTTAATTTCTGGTGCACTTAGTACACCTAGAAGATGGGCCACTCATTTCCCAGAATGGATGGCACCTGCAGTATTTGGAGCAATTGGTGGTGTGTTAGCTGTCCTAGCACTCACAATTTTTATCATCCATTTTATTCGTTACGTACAAGTAAGGGGTAAAACAGGAAGCGATATGAATGAAAAGAAATTGGCGTAATCTAACAGCGACGATTTTGACTGTTATTTTAGGCTGTGTGCTCTTTTATGTTGGTACAGATGGGTTCAGGGCCTATACAGCAGAAAGTGCCCGGACCTATAAATTATTAAAAGAAAAACCTGAGTTTCCAAATGTTACCTTAGAAGATAGCAAAGGACGTGTCTATTCATTTTCTGAGTTAAAGGGCAAAAATATCATGCTTACCTTTATTTACACAGCTTGTTCAGATGTATGTCCGAAGCTAGAAATGAATTTAGCAGAGGTTTATCAGCAAATACCTGCTACCTATATTGGAAAGGATCTTCTCTTTTTAAGTATAAGCTTTGATCCTGCTCGCGATGATGTTGAGACATTAGAAAAATACCGAAAGGCCTTTGGAAGTGATGGCGATACGTGGAGAATGGCACGAATAGCTGACCAAAATGAACTGAATGAGTTACTGGAGGAATTTGGGGTCATTGTTATTCCAGATGGAGAAGGTGGCTTCACCCACAATTCGGCCTTTTATTTAGTTAATAAAAAGGGCTACTTAGAAGAAGTTATGGATTTTACTAAAATTGATGAAGCAGTGAATACTGTGATCAATTTACTTGAGAATGAAGTGGAGGAATAAGGAATGAAACAAGCGATACTTGGCATCATTTTGTATGGTATCTTATGTATCCCTCCACTTACAAACTATATGGAGTCCATTATGATCGTTCACATGCTCATTCAGCTCCCATTACTTATTCTAGTTGGCTGGCTCATCGGTAAACCAATCCTAAGAAAGTTTCAGCACTTTTTCGCTAATTGGAATACAAA
Source organism: Cytobacillus eiseniae (assembly GCF_017874625.1). GTDB lineage: Bacteria > Bacillota > Bacilli > Bacillales > Cytobacillaceae > Cytobacillus > Cytobacillus eiseniae. The sequence goes on from NZ_JAGIKZ010000013.1 coordinate 85,186, forward strand.
TGGAGTTCCAGGCATTATCCTATTTATCTTTATTACGATGTATTGGATGCTCCCACGTGCAATTGACGAGGCAGTGAGCGAGTGGTACATTGAATTATTTAAATTTATCGGTCTTCCGATCATTGGCCTATGTATTCGTGATAGCTGGAGCAAGATACAAACATTAGGAAGAAGCTTCATTTTTTTAAACTATTTACCAATGTTCGGGTTAATGGCTTGGCTTTATATTGATTCTCCCATTCAAATTTGCAATAACTATCTCGAATCACAGCAAAAAGTATTAGGGTGGGGATTTTTAGTTATCACTATTTGGATGGTACTTTACGTCATTCAAGCTGTTTTCACTGACCAATCCGATCATAATACTAAAAAATCGACAGGTACCTAGGTCCTGTCGATTTTTCTTTATACATCTACCGTAACTGCTTGTGGTTTATCGACTGTTCTTAAATGTTGGACGAGTATTTTCCGTTTAATATGATAATGGACTAGGATAATAATACTTGCCCCACTGATCGTCAATATAATCCAAACAGGCATCTTTTCTAGTAAAAACCCAAAAACAATATAGCCTAATGGTGCCATCGCACTTGCCCCTGTCTCAACCAAAGACATCACTCTTCCTCGATACTCATCTGGTGTATTTTTTTGTAGAAGGACCATGATTGGCATATTCACAATCATAATGGATGATGAAAGGAGCAGCACCATGACAATTAAATAAGGAAAGAATACGAGATTCGAAATAGCCATCATCCCTGGAAAATTAGGCAGTCCAAGCAAGATTAGGACGGTAGACATTACAAGTAAACCACCGAATATACTAATATCTTTTCGCTTGATTTCAGGACGCGTAGACAGAATGATTGCCATGATCATCATTCCCACTGAAAAGCTCCCTTCAATAATCCCTAGCTGAACGGACTCCATCTTCCTTATCGTAAGAATTAAATAAGGCATAGCAACTGGAAAGACAGCAAACCAAAAGTTCAGAAAAACACTTAGAAAAATTAAATTTTTAATGAAAGTTTGTTGTTTTACATAAGTAAAGCCTACTTTTAAATCGGTAAGAATAGAGCTATCTGTTTCTCTTTCTTTTTTCTCAGCAAATAAATCATATTGAATGAATACACTTGCCAATCCTGAAATGGTAAACGCAATAATATTAATAATCATAAATGTTGTAATCGGAAAGAATCCAAAGAACACTCCGCCAAGAACGGGTCCTAGAATCGTAGATAGTGAGGCTGCTGCTTGATTTAATGACATGGCCTTTTGTATAAAGTCAGGTCCTACCATATTATAAATCGATGATGTAACTGCTGCAGAGTAAAATGTGTTGAGGATACTTAGAACGGCTGTTGCACAATATAAAACCCAAATTTCCGAAAAGCCAAAGGTAAAGACAACAAATATAATGATCAGCCATATCGCACAGGCAAAATCCGATATAATAATAATCTTCTTTCGGTTCCAGCGATCACTCAGTGCACCAGCAACAGGTGCTAGCAAAATCCGAGGCAAGACACTTAAAATGAGTGTAATGGCAAAGTTTAAACTGGATCCTGTCTCTGCCAGAATATATAACCCAATGGCAAATCCATAAATGGATGATCCGAGAACGGCAGTCATCTTTCCTAAAAGGAAAAGACCTATATTCCTTTTTATCGCAATTGGCATCTATTCTTCCTCCTCCGGTACAATTTCAAACTGACATTCAATTTGGTAAGGGGTACGTGGAATATCTTCTTTCACTGTTTTCTTATAATATTTTAATAGCAGTGCATCAAAATCTGCTTCAAAATCCTTTAATTCATCATCTGACAAGGATAGACAACTTCTCCTTGAGTGCTTTTTCATTCCTTGGTCAGGTGAATTCTCATCCTTCAAACGAAAATGGGTTGCTTTTGACCGATAGTACTTTTCAATAATTCCTTTGTTTTCCTTTGTTTCTTCTATCTCTAAAAATCCACCGTTGAATAGCTGCTGAATATGGTAGTGAATACTCCCTGCTGTTCTCCCCATTTCATCTGCTACCTGCTTTGCTGTCATTGATTTTTCATCTAATAAATAAATGATTTTTGACCTTAAAGGACTAGAAATAAGTTTCTGTTGTTCTAAATTAATATCCATATATTTTTGATTTCTCATCTTGTCCAATCACCCTTCTGAAAATTTTATTCATCCTAGTTTTATTATACATTCTAATTTTCTAGAACGAAACAAAAAATTATGATAATTCGATAAAATCCAAACGAAGCTGAATCATAATAAAAAGCTGACCCGTAAAGAATCAGCTGACATACACATACTATTCCTCTCTATTTGGGTAACCAAGCTCATAAATAATTTCATTTCCATGCCATGTAATACTAACTTCTTGATTGCCATCCAAAGAAATAAAGGTATGTCTTCCTCCATTTGAAGCAACTTTTTTCCAAAGCCCTGTTGCCTCTATTGCTTCTATATAGGATGAATATGCCTTATTCGAATAGGCTAACCCATGATAAATTTCCTTATATAAAGTAATTGAATAGGGCGTCAAGCCTGTTGGAAACAGCATCGTTCCATATCCATGGTTCACATACAGCTGATGATTGTGAATATATGGCTTCTTGTCATTAAATTTAATGGTGGACATTGCATGAAAGATTTCTGCATATTCAAGCTTCGGATAATCGAAGGTAAAATATATCCATTTCTCATCATTAGGAATGAAAAAATGATATCTTAATGCTGTATCCATCATTTTTACATGCTCAATATACATCGTGATAGGATACGGGAAATTCTCTAGCTCCTTTTCTACAAACATTGGCGATTGTGTTGTGATCGATTCCATTTCCTCCCCTGACACTTCCTTGATTGTCCCGACAGGCATATCTTGTTTTTCTTTATATATTTCAAGACTATCTTCTGCTTGTTCTGTATAGATATTTTCGATTTCCCAACTAAACTGCCTATAATCAATGGTTGGATGTTCTGCATTTTGCTCCCCTGTATTTTGAAAAATGAAACCAAGGAAGCTGCCACAGATGAGAATTATTAAACAAGCTGTTGCAATGCCTTGCCAATGGAAAAAACGTTCAGGCTTCTTGTTAATTATCTCTGATTGCATCGATTGCCAAACTCTCTGCCTAATCTGCTCCTTTTCCTGTGACGTGGACTTAACTTGTTGAAGCTGCTTCCACTGATCATCATCGTGTTTGCTCACCTTTTCCACCTCCTTCATCCACTTGATTCATTTTTCTTAATAAAAGAACAGCTCTTGATAATGTCTTTCGAACCTTTGTTTCAGACCATTCTAAGACTTCAGCTATTTCTTTAATTGAACATTCTTCAACCTTCCTTAGGATGATGACAATCCGATAATTCGGTTTTAACAATTGAATATGATTCACTAGTTGCTGGATCGCCTCTTTATTTTCTATCAACTGCTCTACATTAAAGGTCGACAGAAACTCCTTTTCAATTGGCACTAGCTTCCTCCGCTTTCGTTTTCGAATTTCATCCAATACTACATGCTTCGCAATGCTAAAAAGCCATGTTTTTACACTTGAGCGTTGATCGAATCGATCCATTGCCGTATAAGCTCGAACAAATGTATCATGAACGAAATCCTCACAAAGCTGGCGATCACCGAACATATACAGTATGAATCGATAAATATCATCATAATAGGAATCGTACCATTCCATCACCATTTCCCTTTTCCCATTCGTATTCAAGCCTGCTCACCTACTTTTCTCCTTCATACCTATCTGTCGTACATCAACGATATTTGTGACAGTTTATATTTTTATTATATAAAAAAATCACTAGGCAACGGGCTCTTAGTCAGCTATGTTTCTGAAACCTTTCTAGAATACCGTCCGTATATAAGGAAAGGTTAATTTTAAAGGAGAGATTCGATGGGAAATATAATTTTATTTTCACTTATTGTGGGGTTAGCTTCAGCACTCGTGCTTATTCCCTTCACAAATAATAAAAGCAAGGAGGAAAAGAAACAACCAAAGACTGGGATCCTACTAGCTGCGATTATCCTATTAATTGTTATCGTTTTTTCCGTCTATTACTTTACAAATCTTGATCGGAACATAACTTCATTATGGATGATTGCTGTAATCATTACAGCCTTAGGTGCATTGTTCTCTGCTGGTAAAGAAAGAATCATTAAAGCCTGTCTTTTTTTAGCAAGCCTTGCTGGCGCTGCCTTCATTCTTCTTGCTTTTCTTTTTAATGCAGATGAAAAATATGAAATAGCTAAGATGGATGTAAAAACTGAAATTGAAACATTTGATGAAAACGAAACACCAGCTAGTGTTCCCCCTAAATTTGCCCGCAATAAAATGAAGAAAGCATTCGGGCAAGTACCAAATACAAGCTATTATGAGCTTGGTAATTTACAAATTCAGAAGGTAAATGGGGAATATGTGTATATTGCACCTGTAGAGTTTTCCGGCTTTTTCAAATGGATAAATGGCGATGAAACACCTGGTTACTTTACAATTAGTGCAACCGATTCTTCAGCTAATCCAAAATTTATAAAAGCAGGAATGGAGTATACGCCTTCCTCCTACTTTAGTAAAAATATTGAACGGCATATAAGAATGCAATATCCACAGTATATTTTCCATGGGGATGTACAATTAGAAATTGATGATGAAGGAAAACCACATTATATTCGTTCGTATGGAGAATTTGTTACTGCACGAAATGGGTTCGATGTGAAAGGGATTGTGATTGTTGATCCGAAAAATGGCCAAACAAAAAATTATAAATTAGCAGATGTACCTGCGTTCATTGATGGTGCAGTATCGCCTGAAGTGGTGAGCCTGCAAAATAGCTATTTTGGCAACTATATCCACGGTTTCTGGAATAGTAAATTCGGGAAGAAAGATGTGAAGCTTCCTTCTGATGAAGGAACAGAAGCAAATGTGAGCCCCATCTTTGATGAAAATGGAGAAATGTTCTATTTTACAGATTTCACTAGTCCTAAAGAAGGCGTGGACTCTATGCTCGGCTATTCCCTAACAAACTCACGAACAGGTGAGGCTACTTATTATACAGGAAATCTCGAGGAATCGTATATGGATTCACAAGGTGCACTGCAAATAATTGAGAAGAAATTTATCGAGAAAAAATGGGATGGAGAAATGCCTGTCCTTTACAATTTCTATGGAGAAGCCAGCTGGTTAACACCTGTATTAGATGCGAATGGCTTCCTTCAAAATTACTTTATTGTTTCTGCAGCAAACCCAGAAATCTCTTCTTATGGATCTACACCTAATGAAGCACTGAAGCTTTATAAAACTGCCTTACAACGCGGTGGCGGCACAGTGGATGGCAGTTCGAAGGCAGATGAAAAGAAAATAAGTGGGACAGTTGTAAGGGTATATAAAGAAAGAGTCGGTGATTTCACAATCATTACTTTCTTATTAAATAACAAGCAAAGCTATATCATTTCTTCAGAAAGCAGTCCGATGGCCATCTACTTGCAGGAGGGCGATCAAGTGAATATTACCTATTTAGATACTGGTGAAGGCTTCTTGCCTGCAAAGGAAGTAGTCATCGAAGGACTAAATTAAGGAACAAAAACACGATGGAGCTGTCAGCAGCTATCATCGTGTTTTTTTGATCCTTACTTCTGAAAGCTGCCGAGTCGATCAAAGAAGTCATTTATAAAGGTGTGAAAGAGCTTAGCTGTTGGCAGCATTTCTCTTTCTGTCGGGATGATCACCCCAACCGTCCTTGTCACTTCTGGATCAGTAATCGGGATTTTAACCGTTTGCCTAGGTAAGCTATCAATCAATGTAATTTCAGGAATGAGCGTGATCCCAAGACCAGCTGAAACTAAGCCTTTGATGGCATCAATATCCTCCCCTTCAAATGATATCGTTGGCTGAAAGCCTAATTGCTGGCAAGCATTTAAAATGATCTCTCTCAAAATATAGCCGCGTGGAAACAGAACAAAGGAGTCATCTCTTAGCTCGCTTAATTTTAATGCCTTCTTATCTGCGAATTTATGTTTATTGGGCAACAAAGCAACCATTTTTTCGGTAAATAAAATATTTCCTTGCACCTTTTTTACCTCTTTTGGCACAGGGCCTAACAATGCCATATCTATATCACCCTTAATAACTCCATCAATTAATGAATGATAGGAGCCTTGATGCAGCTGAAACTTCACTCCTGGATGCTGACTGCGAAAGGCAGAAATAACTGTTGGCAATGTATAGGCGGCCAAACTACTTGGAAAGCCGATCCGAATCGTTCCCTTCTCCGGATCTAAATATTCTTCCACCTCTCTCTGTGCATTATCTATTACAGTCATCGCTTCTTCCATATGTCTTAGAAATATTTTGCCAATCGGTGTTAATCGTACATTTCTTCCCTCTCGGATAAATAAATCCACACCAAGCTCCATTTCTAGATTAACTATTTGCCTGCTGACAGCGGATTGTGCAACATGCATGGCAGCGGCAGCATCTGTAACATGCTCACGCTTAGCTACTTCCATGAAATAGTGTATTTGTCTTAACTCCAACTCTCCACCTCACCAATTCATCTAATTAAAGCATTAATATTATCTATTTTTCATATTGTTTAGATTATTTTTTCATTATAAAATTTCCTTATGGGAAAATCCATTCATTTTAATAAATATAGTACACATTAGAAAAGCTCCGAGTGCCTTAAAACCGATCATATTACAAAGAGGCAAAGATGTGTATCTTTCGTAATGTTAAAAAGGAGGCTTAGGTGAATATGCACACAATGGAAGAAATCAAAAATAACGAAACACAGGCTGCCTTAGACTATGTTACTAACATATTTGAGGTAGTTAAATCCCGTAATCCTCACGAATATGAATTTCACCAGGCTGTTGAAGAAATATTCGATTCACTTATCCCTGTATTCTCCAAAAAACCTCATTATATGAAGCATGGAATATTAGAAAGATTAGTAGAGCCTGAGCGAATGATTACATTCCGTGTCCCTTGGACAGATGATAAAGGGAATGTCCAAGTCAATCGAGGTTTCAGAGTACAGTACAATAGTGCGATCGGGCCATATAAGGGCGGGATTCGTTTTCATCCTACCGTCAATGCGAGCATAATTAAATTTCTAGGTTTTGAACAAATTCTTAAAAACTCATTGACAGGACAGCCGATAGGAGGCGGAAAAGGCGGAGCAGATTTTGATCCAAAGCATAAATCTGATGGAGAAATCATGCGCTTCACCCAAAGCTTTATGACTGAGCTATGCAAATATATTGGTCCAGATATTGATGTGCCAGCAGGTGATATCGGTGTCGGTGCCAGAGAAATTGGGTATATGTTTGGCCAGTATAAGCGAATTCGTGGGGCATATGAGGCAGGAGTACTTACAGGCAAAGGAATTGGCTATGGAGGAAGTCTCGCACGAACGGAAGCAACAGGTTATGGAACGATTTATTTTGTTGAAGAAATGTTAAAGGATAAAGGACTAAGCTTTAAAGGTAGCACAGTGATTGTTTCAGGATCTGGGAATGTATCGATCTATGCAATGGAAAAGGCCATTCAGTTAGGTGCAAAAGTAGTCGCTTGCAGTGATTCCAATGGATATATTTTTGATGAAAATGGGATTTGTTTAGAAACCGTGAAACAGCTAAAAGAAGTAGAAGAAAAACGAATAGCTGAATATATCAATATCCACCCATATGCTCAATATGTTGAAGGCTGTGAGGGAATATGGTCCATTCCATGTGATATTGCCTTGCCATGTGCAACTCAAAATGAGCTGAACGAATGCGCTGCAACGATCCTTGTTGCAAATGGGGTAAAAGCCATCGGTGAAGGTGCCAACATGCCTTCTACATTAGCAGCCATTGATATTTTCCTAAAAAATAATATCCTCTTCGCTCCTGCAAAGGCGGCAAATGCAGGCGGAGTATCTGTTTCCTCATTAGAAATGGCCCAAAATAGCGCCAGACTTTCCTGGCCTTTCGAAAAGGTGGACAAAAAACTCCAAGTCATCATGAAAAATATATACAAAAATAGCGTAAAGGCCGCAGAAGAATACGGCTATCCGGGAAACCTCGTCCTCGGTGCCAATATTGCCGGCTTCATTCGTGTAGCTGATGCGATGATTGTTCAAGGAATTGTATAAGCAAAAGGAACATTAAGAAGGAAGCGAATTAAACCCGCTTGCTTCTTTTTATTGTGATAACAAGGATGATTTAGTTTTCTATCAAAAGTTACAACAGATTTAGCATAGGCTTTAATAGTGGGCAAAAACTAGTTCCACTCTATATCTAAAACAGTGAAAATTGTATAATCATTTTCAAGGATAAAGAAGATAAGTTGCTGATGTTCTTATCTAGGATCAAGAAGGTCCGCACTGATCGGTTGGGGATCTGGTTAAGCACCAAAGCTGATCAATAGACGGAAATATTCCGCTTATTTCGTAATTATTAATAAAAAAAGCAGAAATAAGCGGAGAAATTCCGCCTATTGACTAAGAAAACACAAAAATGAGCACTTTTTTATTGAATAAGCGGAAAAAATCCGCTTATTTCTCCCAAAACGAGCTTTATTCTATATTTAACCGGAAAATTTCCGCTTATTTTACTTTTGCTCGTTACTCGATTTCTCAATTCTTAAGGTCGTTTTTGAATAATTACGACCTTCAAATAATTTCCCTCTTTAAATTCTTTGATTGTTTTAAAATCCTCCGGAAGACTATATTCCTCTAGAATTTTATATTTTTCTCCCCTCTCATTGAATGCCTTTTCTATAAATCCTTTAAACCTAGCCATGTTAAACGTGCTGCAATTTGAAGAGGCCACGATGATTCCATTTTTTTCAGTTAATTGAATGGCTTGTTCTAGGAGAACTGGGTAATCTTTGCCTGCACTAAATGTATGTTTTTTCGAACGTGCGAAGCTTGGTGGATCAAGGATAACCATATCAAATAATAAGTTCTTCCTGACTGCATATTTAAAATAATTGAATACATCATCGACAATAATTGCTTGGGATTCATAATCAATTCCATTTACACTAAATTGTTCAATCGTTTTGCTTTTGCTTCGATTGGCCAAATCTACGCTTGTTGTTTTTATTGCACCACCTAATGCTGCCGCAACCGAGAAAGCCCCCGTATATGAAAAAGTATTCAATACCGTTTTCCCTGACGCATATTTATTACGAATCGTCTTTCGAACATTTCTTTGATCCAAGAAGATTCCCGTCATCGCACCATCATTTAAATAAATCGCATATTGTATCCCATTCTCCTTCACAATTAACGGAAATTGGGCTTCCTCCCCGATAACAAAATCATCTCCCTCAATATAAGTTCCCTTCACATCAAAGCGCTTCTTCTCATATATTCCCTGCCAATCTGCAACATTCGTTAAAGCAGCGACAATTTCATTTTTGAATTTGTAAATTCCTTTGCTATACCAAGTGAGTAGTAAATAGCCTGCATAATAATCAATTGTCAAACCGCCAATTCCGTCCCCTTCACCATTAAAAATACGGAATGCTGTTGTTTCTGCATCATCAAAAAGGGACTTGCGATAATTAATAGCTCCATTAAATCTTTCTTCAAAAAATAGCTGATTAATTACTTCCTGTTGATTTCTACTTAATACCCAGCCTCTTCCCTTGTTCTGCTTGCCATAATACCCTTTAGCAAGAAAGCGATTGTTTTCATCAAGAAGATCGATTATTACGCCTTCTTCTATATCATTTGCAATCGGCTCAATAGCTCCCTCTGCTATAAGCGGATATCCTGCTTGAATGCTTTTTATATGTTTTGATTTCACCTTTACTTTAATCACTTTATTCATTTGTTCACCCATTACCTTTTTTATTATTTATCATGTCATACCCATCTTATCAATAAAAGTGTTATGAGTAAAAAACTCGAAAAGGTCGTTATTTCACAATACTTTTACCCTTATCATTTTGAACTCAAATCCCCCAAAAATCTGTCATTATTTTTCAAGCTCTATATAAAGATCCTACATAATTAACCAATCTTATTCAATAATGAATATATTAATATAAATAGTTTCATGTTAAACTTATTAAAATTATGTATTTTTATAAATTTTCTCGTATTCTTCGACAAATACCGTTAGAATATTTAGAGAACTAGTAATTATTATTTCTTTATAAGGGGAGATGCACATGTCAGATTCAGTTCTACAAATAATATCGATTGGTATTTACATGGTTGCTATGTTAATCATAGGCTGGTATGCATACCGGAAAACAAGTAATCTAACTGATTACATGCTAGGCGGACGCTCACTTGGTCCAGCAGTTACTGCATTGAGCGCAGGAGCAGCAGATATGAGTGGCTGGTTATTAATGGGATTGCCAGGCGGAATTTATGTAAGTGGATTAGCAGACGCTTGGATTGCCATCGGATTAACACTTGGTGCCTATGCAAACTGGTTTTTTGTCGCACCACGTTTACGTAGCTATACACAAGTTGCAAACAACTCAATTACAATACCTGGCTATTTAGAAAATCGTTTCAAAGATTCAACGAAACTATTAAGAATCGTATCTGCCATTGTTATTTTAGTATTCTTTACTTTTTATGTCTCATCAGGTATGGTTTCTGGTGCTGTTTTCTTTGAAAGCTCATTTGGTGTTAACTATCATCTTGGCCTTCTAATTGTATCTGGTGTTGTTGTCGCTTACACATTATTTGGTGGTTTTTTAGCGGTTAGTTATACAGATTTCGTTCAAGGATTAATGATGTTAATCGCTTTAATTCTCGTTCCAACACTTGCTCTTTCACATACAGGCGGATTCAGCGGAACATTTGAAACAATTCGAGCAATTGATCCTACACTATTAGATTTCTTTAAAGGAACAACGACTTTAGGCATCATTTCTGCTTTGGCATGGGGACTCGGCTATTTTGGTCAGCCGCATATTATCGTTCGCTTCATGGCTATCACAACAGTTAAAGAAACAAAGAGTGCTCGTCGTATCGGGATGAGCTGGATGATTTTCTCGCTACTAGGTGCAGTAGCTATGGCTTTAATCGGATTAGCCTTTTTCCACCAGAATACGCAATATACATTAGATAATCCGGAGGCCGTCTTCCTAGTATTAGGACAAATCGTATTCCATCCATTATTCGCAGGATTCTTATTAGCTGCAGTACTTGCTGCTATTATGAGCACCGTTTCTTCACAGCTCATTGTTACTTCAAGTGCCTTAACAGAGGATTTATACAAAACATTATTTAAGAAAAGCGCCTCTGATAAAGAACTTGTCTTCTTTGGTAGAATGGCCGTTTTAGCTGTTTCAATTGTTGCTGCGTTATTAGCATTAGAACAAGATAATACGATCCTTAGCCTTGTTGCATACGCATGGGCAGGATTTGGTGCTTCATTTGGACCTGTTATTCTTCTAAGCTTATTCTGGAAGAAGATGACAAATTGGGGAGCACTTATCGGGATGATTGCTGGTGCAATTACAGTTATAATATGGAAACAGGCTGGACTTGGAGATACATTATATGAAATTGTTCCAGGTTTTGCAATCAATTTAATTCTCTCCATTGTTATTAGCTTAATTACGTACCGCCCTAATCCAACGATTGATAAAGAATTTGACGAAAGTGTTCGTTTATTGAAAAGTGAGTAATAAAAAGAAGCAATCCTCCTTATTATAAGGAGGATTTTTTCTATAAACCTAGTTGGATTGAATATGTTTATCGTTTAAAACGAGGAGCAAAGATAAATACGACAGCTAAGAGGAGGATGCTTACATTCTTCCGAAGAAAATTGCAATCGATCTTGAAAATCTCAACTTTTCAGCAATGTTCAGCCTTTTAGAGGATATTTTATCTGCCATCATTGGTTTGCCTCCTTTATGCAGTTTTCTTAACTCTTTAGATCGTTCTTAATCTCATACTCTTCGAACTTTTCATCAAGCCAAGTTGCATACTCCGTTTCTAGCTTAGAATCAAATAAAGTTTCTTTTATTTCTTGCTTCACCTCTTCGTATACCGCTTCCTTTGCTTCTTTCTTTTCCACTACCTTAATAATGTGGTATCCATAGTCCGTCTTGACGGGAGCACTAATTTCTCCGATCTCTAAAGTAAATGCAGCCTCTTCAAATGTTTGAACCATTTCACCACGCCCGAAAAAGCCAAGATCCCCACCTGTTTCACTATTGGATACATCTGTTGAATATTCCGAAGCCAGCTTACCGAAATCCTCTCCGGCTTCAAGCTTTTTACGAACTTCCTTTGCCGTCTCCTCATCCTCAACCAGGATATGACTTGCCTGTATTTGCTCGGCTTGTGCATAGCTGTCTTTATTTTCTTCAAAATAGGCTAGCAGTTCGTCATCAGTAATCTTAATTCTTGGTTCTATTAGTTTTTTTGTTGCGACATAGTTTTCAATATTTTTTTCAATTGTGGACATCTCGACCCCGTTGTTGGCAAGTATTTCCTGAAACGCCTCTTCTCCGCCATATGATTCCATATATGCGTTCATTTCTTCCTCAAGCTCAGCTTTGCTCACTTCAACCTTTTCCTTTTTCATTTCTTGTTTAATCATTTTTTCGGTAATTAATGTCTCTAACACCTCAGATCCATATTGTGAAACGAGAAGCTCATGTAATTCGTCCTCACTAATTTTCTCTCCATTCACACTAGCTACATTCTTTCCTTGCATGAAAGTGGCAGTCATTACAAGACCGATCACCAAAACCATTCCGATCATCCAATAAAGTTTCTTCATCTTTTCTCCTTTTTTCACTGTTATTTTGTCGCTTGATTACTCGTTAATACCACTTCAACTGTCTTTCGTTCACCTTGCCTGTAAAATTCGATTGCCACCTTGTCACCAATCGAAAATTCTGCGTATAAATATTTACGTAAATCTGTCGTATCAGCTATTTCATTGCCTCCTATAGAAATAAGGATGTCCTCTACTTGGAGGCCAGCTTTTGCTGCTGACGAATTAGGGTCAATGCTTGTAACCATTGCTCCTTTTGTCACTTCACCCGAAATCCTTTGTAAATAAAACGGAGGGATCTCTTCCAAACTCGCTAGACTCACACCTAGGTAAGGACGAATGACTTGTCCATTTTCAATTAATGCATCAATAATCGCTTGCACCTCATTGCTTGGAATCGCAAACCCTAACCCTTCTACACCGCTTTCAGAAATCTTTAAGCTATTAATTCCGATTAATTCTCCTGACGTATTGATCAGGGCACCTCCACTGTTGCCAGGATTAATGGCGGCATCTGTCTGAATAACCTCCAAGTCCCATTCACCAGCAGACGTGGAAACCGCAATTGTTCGATCGATGGCACTGACAATTCCTTGTGTCACTGTTCTTGATAAATCAAGCCCAAGTGGATTTCCAATTGCTAGTACTTGATCTCCCGCCCTTAGCTGGGAAGAATCTCCAAATGTTAAGGTTTCCACATCCACATCACCTGCAATTTTTAATACGGCAATATCTGTTAATGGATCTGTGCCAATTAATTCAGCCTTTGCCTTTTCACCATCATGAAGGGATACTTCAATTTCATTCGCCCCTTCAATTACGTGGTTATTCGTAACAATATACGCCCCATCAGCTGTTTTCTTAAAAATCACACCTGACCCTGTTCCACTTTCAACTGCCTCATTTGATTGATTAAATCGGTTCGTTTGCTGCTGTTTATTTACAATCCCTACAATCGCTTTTGATGCCTGCTCGATCGTATCGGCTAAGTTATTTGCAGGAGCAGATACTTGCTGCACATTTAATTCCGAAGCTGCTTCTCCATTTTCTTGGGCAACAATTGCACTTTGGACCTCCTCGTTCCCATTTGGGATAAATTGCATAGTTGTCAATGTAAAAGCCGATCCAATCACACCAGCTACAATTGTCGAAATTACGCCTTTTAATTTTGACTGCTTCTCTTGCTTCACTTCTATATGATCTCCCTCATTCAATGGATCTTTCTCATACATGGCTAGCCCTTCTTTCGTTTATATATTTATTCCTTCATTCAACATTTTGTCTGCCTTACAACCATACTTTAACCAGTGAATGTGTCAGGAAGATGTCAAGGGAGATTTACCTATAAAAAAAACGACTGGGAAACTCAACCCAATCGTTTTTTTGAATTCTATTATTTTTGCATACCTATATAAATGTAAATCGCATCTCTTAAAAATTCTGCCGTTCCTGGCTTTGCCTTATCATAATAGGCTGTGAACCTTTCGTCATCGACATACATTTGGGCCAGCCCAGCATGTGCTTCCTTGCTATATTCTTTCCAATAGTAGCATAGCCATTGCTTGTGCAGGTCTGCTGCTTTCTGAGCAATATCACTTGCAGGATCACCTGCTGCAAAAGCTTCAGCTAACGTTTCATGAAGTTGTTTATCTATGCTCGTTACTTTTTCAAAGTCTTCCTCTGACATATTCAAAACTTTGGCATTTGACTGATTAACGGCATCCTCGCCATATTTTTCACGAATTTCTTTTCCATATTTCTTCTCATTTTCTTCGACCATTTTTTTCTTGAAGCCTTCAAACTTTTCTTTATCCGACATGTTCATTCTCCCTTCTGTTAAGGCAATTGTTTTATCTACATTTGCAATAAGTAAATCTAATTGTTCTTTTTTTTCTAAGAGTTTCTTGCGATGCTCCCTCAGTGCCTTAGCTCCATCAAAAGAAGGCGCTGTTACAATATTTTTAATACTTTCTAAATCCACACCTAATTCCCTGTAAAACAAAATTTGCTGCAAACGGTCGACTTCCGCTTGCCCGTATATCTGATACCCTGATGAATTAATTCTTGCCGGCTTAAGAATATCTATTTCATCATAATACCGAAGTGTTCTGGCGCTTACGCCCGCTAATTGAGCTAGCTTCTGCACTGTATATTCCATTCGCTCACCTCCATAAATTAACGATACACCTTAACGCAACGTGAAGGTCAATCACTTTTTTCATATTTTTATAAATGCCTTTGAAAATTATTTACTAACAAAAAAAGCGCCTCTCAATGATTGTGAAAAGAGAGGCACTTTAGTATGATTCGTTTTTATTTACTTCGGAAGTGTGATCCGAAAGGTTGTTCCAGCTGCTGTACTCTCTGTCAGGACAAGGTCTCCTCCAATTGACTGAGCAATCATTTTGCTAAATGGCAAACCAAGTCCTAACCCTCTCACTTTATATTTTTTTCCTTCCCCTCTAAAAAAACGCTCAAAAATAAGGTCTTGTTCTTCTAAAGGAATGCCGCTGCCTGTATCTGTAATATCAATTATCACTTGATTGGAGTTTTCCGCTAAAATGACGTCAATTTTGCCTGTTCCTTCAATCGCATGCTTTGCATTATTAAGAAGGTTTGATAGGATTTGCTGAAGTCTCATAGGATCAACATGGACAATCCTGCTTTCCTTAAGTGGAGTAACTGTCATCACAATCGATTCGTCCTCCTGAACGATTTCCCATTGATGGATAAAATCCAACAATAGCTTTTTAATTTCATGTGTTTCCATCGTAACTGGGATGGCATTCGCAGCAAATGAATTAAAGGCTAATAAATCCTCTACCATTATTTTCATTTTTGATGTTTCATTTAATGATAGCTTTAGGAATTCCTTTGCATCCTCCCCTGTAACGACATTATCATTTAATGCCTGAAGGAGTCCGCTAATCGATGTCACTGGCGTTTTTAATTCATGTGTAACACCTGCTAATAACTCTGTACGAAGGGACTCCAATTTTTGCAAACGATTGGACATTTCCTTAAATGACTGAACAAGCTCATATACTTCTAGTTCTTTCATATCATCTGGCAAATCAATATTATAATCGCCTGCTTGCACTTGTTTCGCCGCTCTTGCTACATCTTTAATCGGATTTGCAAGCCTGCGTGATAGATAATAGATGGCAGCCCAGCCTAGAAGCGCAAGACTTATAATCATAATCGCTAACTGACGATATTCTTGATTGACCCGTGTAAGATTCTCTTCTAATTCTATGATGACGACCCAGCCAAGTGAGAAGTTCTGTGTGTCAATCGGAGCCTTTACTACATAAAAATTACGTCCATCCTCCTCAAATGTTAGCTTCTGGACATTCTTTTCATTACTCAATATTTCACGTGGGAACTGCCGAAACATCCTGTCAGTTGGACGATTACTCGAAAGGATCGTACCGATCGTATCCACAATATAAATTGATGGATCACTTTCGATATTCATAAAACGCCCTCGATTGGTCAGTAGACCTGACACCTCTCTGTTTGGTCTTCCCTCACTTATATCAACAAATCGATTAGCGATTTCTTCTGCCATTAGCTTCGTCATATCTAGCCGATTTTCAAGTGTTGTATGTCGGATCCACAAAGCAGAGATGATTGCGATTACAACAAGTCCGATACAAAGCGTAACTAAATATCGACTCGTCCAATAACGAAGCAATGAAATTCGTTTTTTATTTTTTATAAACACAAAATTGATACCCCAATCCTCGAAGAGTCTTAATCTCACCTTCAACTACTGGCCATGCTTTCAGCGATTTTCTTAATCGTTTGATCGCTAAATCCACTGCTCGGTCACTGCCCTCATATTCCCAGCCCCACACATTGTCGATCAGCTGATCTCTTGTAAAGGTTTGATTTGGATTTTCTGCTAAGAACAGAAGCAATGATAAATCACGTGGGGTCAGTTCTATTTCCTGCTCACCTATTTTCACTCGATGGGATTTTATATCGATTTCCAATTGACCGTATTTCTTCGAAGAACTTTCTGTTGTCTTTGACCGTCTTAGAACAGCTTTCACTCTCGCCACAACTTCATCCGCAATAAAGGGTTTAGAAATATAATCATCCGCCCCATCGTTTAATCCAGTTAAGCGATATTGAACATCACCTAAAGCTGTAAGCATGATGACTGGACAATCACTTCTTTCACGGATTTCTTTTAATACCGTCCACCCATCCTTGCCTGGAAGCATGACATCCAGTAATACAAGTTCAGGCATATGTTCATTAAATTGATTGATCGCTTCTATTCCGTTAAATGCCTGTATCGTCTGAAAATTCGCCTTCTGTAGATAGACCTTTAACACTTGACTAATTGGAACTTCATCTTCAACAATTAAGACAGTAATCATCATTTCATCTCCTAACAAAGGGAAAGCCCGTCTACGATAGTATGATAAACCTTCTATTTAGTTATTGTCTATTGAATCTAGCTTTTATTATAAAAATTTATTAAGTCAAGATGATGTCAATCTTAGATAAGTGCAAATCAAAACCACCAGTGTGAACTGGTGGTTTGCTCTGCGGCTGAAAGCCTCTCTTACTGGCCTTGGCCTTAAAGGCCCACTGAAAGGGTTTCCCTTTTGCACCACATTCTCTCACCAATTCTAAAGAATTCCGTTATTTCTTCTTATTTTTTT
>NZ_JAGIKZ010000014.1 GCF_017874625.1 Cytobacillus eiseniae
GAATTACGTTCTACCCCGGCTACCGTAATAATAAAACCATATAAAAAATGGTCAACCAGAAATATCTGGCTGACCTTATAATACGAAGCGGAATTATTCCGCTTAACAGCTCCAAATATGGCAAAATCCAACGTTTTTAGTAATATAAGCGGAAAAACTCCTCTTATTTTTAAGGAAATATAGGTATTTCCCAAAATAGACGGAATTTTTCCGTCTATTTTTTAAACATAGTAAAAACAAAGCCGATCAACAATAAAAAAACTACGATTTTTATAAAAATCGTAGTTTTTGTTAATTAATATCCTATATTTGCTTTTCCTTTAAGCTTAGCTTCAGGCCTCTTCTTTCGTATTTACAGGTGCTGTTTGGGGAACATACGCTTTCCATTTAGATAGATCTAAGTTTTCCTTTGTAATCGCTGATTCTGGGAAAACGAATGTCCATGGCTTGCATGTTTGGCTTTTGACTTCTAGATTATTTAATGGGAAGCCTGCCTGTGCGACTGCCTCGCCTGAAGCATCTTCAAATACTAATGGGAGATTCTCGATTTTAATGCTGCGGTTGCTTGCGTTTCGGATTAATAATGTTGCTGCTAATCCTCTGCCTTCAATCATTTTTGCCTCTAGGCCCATAAAGTTCACTTCGCCTTCACGTAAAGGTGGAAGATTCTTTATGATGTTTTCTAAGTGCTGCTTTTGCTCATCACTAAAAGCTTCTTTCCAGCTTTCTTCAAGATCAAGTGGAAGAACGCCTGGCGCTTTTTGCTTTAGTTCAAAAACAACCTTCCAATTATTTTTCGGAATTTCATCAACAAGCTTATTCTCATTTTCGAATAAGAATCTCCAAGGTCTGCAAGAATTAGAAGGAAGTTCGCCGAATAAATCCATTTCAAAGCTCTTTCTTGCTAATCGTTCGTTCTCGCTATTCACAATGACTAAGTCAATGACTTCAAAGCTTATTGACTTAGGAAGGGAGCTCCTTAAGAAAGCGGTAATGACGAAACCACCATCGTATTCGTACAAATTCACACCATTTATTGCAATTTGATTTGGTTGAAGTGTTGGAAGCTTTTGGTGGTTGTATTGGAATACATATTTTTCTTGAACACTCAAGTCCCATTCGGGGTGATAAGAAAGCTCTGTTTTAATGCCCTCTTCATTGTTTGTTTCCTGAATATCTAATGATTTATTTTCTTCTTGCTCGTTTACAGCTTTATTTCCCTTATTAAAAATCCCCATTCGTAGCTCAGTCCCCTTTTATAAAAGGAATAAGGCGTGTTCGCCTTATCCTTTCTCTTTATTCTTTCTCCTCATCAGAAAGAAAATGCTGAATAATCATTCTCGTTTGCTTACTTGCTTGTGCGTCTAATTCTGCTAAGAAATGCTTGAATGCCTCGAAGCCTTCGAATTCATATAAGCGGTATGGATCTTCTTGTCCATAGCCACGTACACCAAAGCCTTCTCTTAAATGCATCATCATTTCCATATGAACAACCCAAGAACGATCCAAATTTTGCAGGTACAATAATTTAACCTGAATTTGGAAATCATCATTTTCCTCAAGTGTCTTTATTACATTGACATAGTTCTCATATAGCTGGTCAATTTTCTCTTTAATGGCTGACTTTTCAAGGTCAATTAAATCCAATACCTCGAATGGCAGCTCTCCAAAAATAAGTGTCAGTTCTTCATACAATCCATCTGCTGCGGAAGAATCGGAAATGATTTCTGCTGGGCAGTATGTTTCTAAAATCACCTCAAGATGGTTTTGTAATGACTGAATAATTAATTCGACGGAATTTGTATTTGCTAGTAATTCATCTCGTTTTGTATAGATGATCTTTCTTTGCTGATTAACGACATCATCAAGCTTCAATAGATGGTTTCTAGCAGAGAAGTGAGCACCTTCCACGATAGATTGAACTTTAAGCACGAATTTCACTGGATTTGGTGAAATAATCAGGCCTGTTTCATCGGTTTTAATTTTCTTTTTCCATTTATCCATTTCTTCTTTATCATAACTATTAAAGATATCATCTTCAATTGATATGATAAATTGAGTAGAACCAGGGTCTCCCTGTCTTCCGGCCCTTCCTCTAAGCTGCATGTCAATTCTTTCACTCTCATGGAGTTCAGTTCCGATAATATGCAAGCCGCCGAGTTCTCTGACAGCTGGATCCAAAATAATATCTGTTCCTCGGCCAGCCATATTTGTAGAAAGCATTACCTGATTCAATTGTCCAGCTTGAGAGATAATATTTGCTTCATCTTCTTCTGTTTTTGCATTTAGAATCCGGTGTTTGATCCCAGCTTTTTCAAGATAAACGGAAAGCTTTTCTGACTGTTCAATGGAGGTTGTCCCAATTAAAACAGGACGGCCGATTTGATTAAGCTTTTCTACTTCACTAACAATTTTCGCTACTTTTGATTCATAATCCTTATAAACTAAAGGTTCTTCATCTTTTCGTGCATTTGGTTTATTTGTTGGTACTTCAACGACTCGTAGATTATACGTTTCGAAAAATTCTCTTTTCGATGGTGCAGCACTTCCGGTCATCCCAGCGAGAATTTTATAGATTCTGAAATAGTTTTGGACAGTAATGGAAGCTTGTGTCTGGTTTTCTTCTTTTACTGTTACGCCTTCTTTTGCTTCGATTGCTTGGTGTAAGCCGTCGCTAAATGTTCTGCCTTCCATGATTCTTCCGGTGAATTGGTCAACAAGCATGATTTCATCTTTTTTCACAATGTAATCAACATCTTTTCTCATAACGACATTTGCTCGTAAGGATTGCATGATGTTATGTAAGAGCTCCCGATGTTCAGCGTCGTATAAATTTGCTAAGCCGAATGCTTGTTCAAATTCTGTTGCCCCATTGTCGGTTAAGACAATTTGCTTTGTTTCAGGATAGAATTCATATTGGTTGCCATCCTCGAAGTTTTTTACGATTTCAGCGGTAATATAAAATAATTCAGTGGCAATATCTGATTTGCTCGCAATGATGAGTGGTGTTCTCGCCTCATCAATTAAAATGCTATCTACTTCATCAACAATTGCGTAATATAAAGGCCTTTGAACACGTTCCTCGAAGCTTGTCGTCATATTATCACGCAAAAGGTCAAAACCAAATTCCGTGCCTGTACCATACGTAATGTCAGCGTTATATGCGTCTCTTTTTTCAGTTTCTGAGATTTGTGATACATTTAATCCAACGTTTAAGCCGAGAAAATTAAATAGTTTTCCCATTTGCTCAAAATCACGTGTAGCTAAGTATTCGTTCGCTGTGATCACATGTACGCCTTTTCCTTCTAATGCTCGTAAATAGGAAGGAAGTGTAGCAACGAGTGTTTTCCCTTCTCCCGTTCGCATTTCTGTGATTCCGCCTTCAAGAAGAACCAATCCTCCAAGTAACTGTACATCATAATGGCGGAGACCAAGTACGCGTTTTGACGCTTCTCTAACTGTAGCGAACGCTTCTTCCTTCATATCAAGAATCGATACGCCCTCTGCGACTTTTTCTTTTAAATATTGAGTGGCCTCTTTCAATTCCTCGTCACTTAAAGCCGCCATTTTTTCTTCTAATTCATTAATTTTCGTTACATGTTTATATAATCGTTTTAGTTCGGCAGAATCCTCATTAAATATGCGCTTCATTAAAGATAGCATGTTGTTCTCTCCTAGAAATTTATTGAAAAGTAGTACGATATGTATAAGATTAGAAACGAATTTGCTTCTACATTTTTCCCTATCTAATTATAGCATATAATGTAGTATAATATAATTTGGAAGGGAAGCAGCAGTTAATTTTTGACAGAATCTATTATTCTTCATTATTTGAAACTTTTTACGATAATATTCGTCAACTTTAGAGGATACTTCCATTTTAGGTCGAAAACTAATAAAGACTTTCTAGTGAAAGAGGTGATACTATACATAAGCAGTTGATTATTCACACGATAGAATATTAAAAAAAATGAAATTAATTGAATTCTTATTGATATATGGTAGTATAAACTTGGCTGCATAAATTCAAAAACTAAAGGTGATATCATTGGATATTAAATTTTTAGCTGCATTTATTGCGGCATTAGTGACGTCCTTGCTAATCACTCCGCTTGTCATTAAATTAGCCATGAAAATTGGTGCAACTGACAAGCCGAATCAAAGAAAAGTGCATGTAAAGATCATGCCTCGACTTGGTGGATTAGCAATCTTTGCTGGTGTAATAATCGGCTATTTTGTGGGCGGGCTTTACAATGAAAAGATAACTGGGATTTCCGTAGGTGCGATTATTATTATTATTACTGGAATTCTTGATGATAAGTATGAACTTTCAGCGAAATATAAGCTTATTGGTCAATTGCTTGCTGCAGCAGCTGTTGTAGGGAGCGGGTTGACAATTGATCATTTGACGATTCCGTTTATCGGTACATTTGATGTTGGTTTATGGACGTATCCGATTACGGTGTTCTGGATTGTAGCGATTACGAATGCAATTAATTTAATTGATGGGCTTGATGGGCTTTCAGCAGGTATTTCTGCGATTGTCATTGCGACAATTGCGATTATGGCAGGAGTGGCAGGCAAACCGCTTATTTTAATGCTGAGTTTAATTTTATTAGGAAGTACACTCGGGTTTTTATTCCATAATTTCCATCCGGCAAAAATATTTATGGGTGATACGGGTGCCTTGTTTTTAGGCTATGCGATTTCTATCCTGTCATTATTAGGCTTGTATAAGAGTGTTACCTTATTTAGTTTTATTGTTCCAATCATCATTCTCGGTGTTCCTGTTTTTGATACGACCTATGCAATTATTCGACGAATTGTAAATAAAAAGCCGATTTCAGCTCCAGATAAATCGCATTTGCATCATCGACTGCTTGCACTTGGTTTATCCCACAGGAAAACAGTGCTATGTATTTATGGATTTGGAATTATTTTTAGTATCAGTGCCATACTATTTTCAACGGCAACGCTTTTGGTTAGTATCTTTATTATTTTTGGGTTATTATTAATCCTCGAAGTATTGGCTGAAACAATTGGCTTAGTGCACGAAAAGTATAAGCCTGTTATTAAAATCTATCGAAAAGTTACTGGAAGACAATAACAATAGGCCGTTTGTGGACGACTCGCAAACGGCCTTTTTCGAAAGATTATTTTGTTTGTCGAGCAGGCAAGTGTTCCATTCGACAGTATCCTTCGAGCGCCTATGTCATTTCTGTTCGAAATTTGTCATTTTACAGCAGTGTTAAAATACTATTTCAATGACTTTTTATGTTAAAATAACTTAGTATTTCATTTAGGAAGTTGGAGGAAATGATTATGAAAATTCCAATGTTAGATTTAAGTGAACAATATCAATCATTGAAGGATGAAATGCTTATAGCTTTAGATCAAGTGATGAGCTCTTCACAATTTATTTTAGGAAATAATGTGAAAAAGCTTGAATCTGATGTAGCAGAGTATAGTCAAGTTCGTCATGGAATTGGTGTAGCAAATGGAAGTGACGCGATACATATTGCATTACAAGCAGCAGGAGTAAAAGCAGGAGACGAAGTTATCACAACACCATTTACGTTTTTTGCAACGGGTGGTTCGATTGTTCGTGCTGGTGCAACTCCGGTTTATGTTGATATTGATCCGATTACATTTAATATTGATCCGAAGAAAATCGAAGCAGCCATTACAGAAAAAACAAAAGCGATTATCCCTGTTCATCTATATGGACAAACAGCAGATATGGAAGAACTTTGTGCGATTGCCGATAAACATCAGTTGGCTGTTATTGGTGATGCAGCTCAGGCAATCGGTGCAAAGCATAAAGGGAAAACAGTTGCTGAATATGGGACTGCTGCAACATATAGCTTCTTCCCAACAAAGAACTTAGGTGCATACGGAGATGCAGGCATGGTTGTAACGAATGATGACCAAGTTGCAGAAAATAGCCGTGTAATCCGTGTTCATGGTAGCAAGCCGAAATATTATCACCATGTCCTAGGCTACAACAGCCGCTTGGATGAGATGCAAGCTGCGGTTCTAAATGTGAAATTCCCTCATTTGGATAAGTGGAGCGAGCTTAGGAGAGAACGAGCTGCCATTTATACAGCGCTTCTTACTGAGCAATTAGGAGACTTAGTAAAAACACCAGTTGAAAAAGAAGGCAATTATCATGTGTTCCACCAATATACAATCCGTGTGGATAAGCGTGATGAATTACAGGCTTACTTAAAAGAACAAGGTGTCCAAACAATGATTTACTATCCGCTGCCACTTCATGTACAGCCTGTATTTAAAGACCTGGGCTATCAGGAAGGCGATCTTCCAGAATCAGAAAAAGCGGCAAAAGAGGCATTATCATTGCCGATGTTCCCAGAGCTTAAAAGAGAACAGCAAGAATATGTAGTAGCGAAAATTGCGGAGTTTTTCAATAAATAAAATATAAAGTGGAACGTCGCCGAGAGAGGGGGCGTTTCTTTACTTGCTTCATGTTCTATCTATAATTTTTAAAGGAATGGTGGTCTTTTTGGCTGAACAAAAAAGGTTTGCGTTATATGAGTATTTAGTATTCTTTTGGAAGAAGAAGGTTTTCTTTCTGATTATTCCTCTTCTATTTGCACTATTAGGATTTGGCGCTTCATATGTCATACCTAAAGATGGCAAATATGTAGGAAGTGCAACTGTTTTTACAGGTTCAATTAAATTAAAAGGTTTAACGAATCCATCTAATGTTGTTGCTACATATGGCAAGGATGTTCATGGCGTAATTGATGCGTATGTATCTAGTGAGAGTTATGTGAAAATCAAAATTTTTGATGACAATCAAGAGCGCCTCGAAAAGGATCTTGAAAAAATGGCAGCAGGGATTGAAAAAGGTTTAGTCGATAATTTTCAACTAAGATATGAGATCACAGAGGATAATATTAAAAACAACGAAACAATATTGGACGAGCTAAGTGATGTATTGAAAGTAAGCACTGATAAGCTTGATAATAATGAACTAACGATAGCCCAGACATCTGATGTAACAAGCTTGCTTGAATGGACTGAAGTCGAGGCATCTAAAGTGAAAACGTCTATCCAAAACATGAAGTCAGATCTGGCCTTTTTTGAAAAGCCAGGCATTGTTTCTCAGGACGTAGGTCCAACAAACACATATAAGTTAGAGCTAACTTTAGCTGGCCTTGTTTTAGGTGTGATCGCTGCAATCCTTATACTTATGCTTTGGAACTACATAAATGAAGCAAGGAGGCATTATAAACATGATTAATTTTGCGATCGTCGGTATGGGGCATATTGCAAACAAACATATAGAAGCAATTGAACAAGCTGATAATGCAAATTTGTATGCCATTTGTGATACAAATGCTGCGCGTCTGGAGATTGACCATCAAAATGTTAAAAAATACACAGATCTAGCACTTATGTTAGAAGAAAATCCAGAAATCGATGTTGTTAATATTTGTGTGCCTTCTGGCTTGCATGCGCGCTTAACAAAGATTGTTGCCGAGCATAAAAGACATGTTATCGTTGAAAAGCCGATGTCCTTAAAGCTTCAAGATGCGGAAGATATGATTCAATATGCGAACGAAAATGGCGTCAAGCTTGCGGTTGTTCATCCAAACCGCTTCCGACCTGCGATTCAAAAGCTGAGAGAGCAGATGGATGCAGGTTCATTCGGAAAACTAAGTCATGCAAACGCAACGGTTCGTTGGAATCGAAATCAAGCATATTATGATCAAGCGGAATGGCGTGGAACGAAGGAATTTGATGGTGGCGTTCTGATGAATCAAGCGATTCATGATCTTGATTTAATGCTTTGGTTAATGGGACCTGTTGAATCAGTTCAAGCAATGGCAGCTACTCGCCTGCGCAAAATTGAAACAGAAGATGTCGCAGCAGCTGTTGTCCAATTCAAAAATGGGGCACTTGGCGTGATTGAGGCGGCAACAACGATCTATCCGAAAAATCTTGAAGAATCACTAGCGATATTTGGTGAAACGGCATCCGTGAAAATTAGCGGCAGAAACGCGAACTTCATTGAAACATGGGATATCGAAGGGGTCACTGAAGAAGAAGCGGATAAAATAAAAAGTGAGATTCAAGCTGATCCGTTTGGCAAACCAGGTCATCAATGCATCATCGAAGACATGGTGCTTGCTGTGAAAGAGAATCGTAATCCAATTGTAACTGGAGATGACGGTCTCGCTCCTGTAAAATTAATATTGGCTATTTTGGAGTCTGCAGAAACTGGAAAAAAAGTCGTTCTATAAAAGGAGAAAGAACATGGACGTATATACTTCATTAATTAATAAAATTGAAAAAAAGGATGCTGTCATCGGTGTAGTTGGATTAGGTTATGTTGGTCTTCCATTGGCAGTTGAGAAAGCAAAAGCAGGATACAAGGTAATTGGCTTTGATGTGCAGGCAGCACGTGTGGAGCAAGTAAATATGGGGATTAACTATATTGGTGATGTCGTTGATCAAGATTTAGCAGATATGATTAAATCTGGTCAATTAGTTGCAACAACGGATTATGCACGTATTCAAGAAGTAGATGCAGTGGCAATCTGTGTACCAACACCGCTTGATGTTTATCAACAGCCAGATACATCTTACGTGAAAAGCTCTTCTAAGGAAATTGCGAAATATGCACATGAAGGCATGCTTGTTGTATTAGAATCAACAACTTATCCTGGAACGACTGAGGAAATTGTTAAGCCTGCACTTGAGGAAAAGGGCTTGAAAACGGGTGAAACGGTATTTATTGCTTATTCTCCAGAACGTGTGGATCCAGGTAATAAGCAATTCAAAACAAAGAATACACCGAAAGTTGTCGGTGGGATTACAGAAAATTGCACAAAAGTTGCAGCTGCTCTATATCGAAACGTTCTAGAAGGGGATGTCCATGAAGTATCTTCTCCGGCTGTAGCTGAAATGGAGAAAATCTTCGAAAATACATTCCGTCATATTAATATTGCCTTAGCAAATGAAATGGCGATTCTTTGTGAAAAAATGGGCATTGATGTATGGGAAGTTATTGATGCAGCAAAAACAAAGCCATACGGATTCATGGCATTCTATCCAGGCCCTGGCTTAGGCGGTCACTGTATTCCAATCGATCCATTCTACTTAACATGGAAGGCTCGTGAATACAACTACCATACAAGATTAATCGAGCTTGCTGGCGAAATTAACAACAGCATGCCTGAATATGTAATTACACGTGCGATGCAAACATTAAATGAAGATGGCAAGGCGCTTCGCGGTGCGAAAGTAGCTGTTCTTGGTGTAGCTTACAAAAAGGATATTGATGATGTGAGGGAATCTCCAGTTCTTAAGATTGTTGAGCTGTTAGAGCATCACGGTGCCGATTATACAGTTGTCGATCCTTATGTGAAGTCATTTAGATCATGCGATCAAATGGTTGAAACAGTTGCATTATCGAAAGAGCTGCTAAATGAAGCCGATCTTGTTCTTGTCACAACAGACCATACTGATTTTGATTATGAAATGATTGCTCAAGAAAGCAAAGTTATTTTCGATACACGTAACGCAATGAAAGACATTGCAAAGCCGAACAAGTATATTAAATTATAATGAATTGGTAAAGGGAGATTTTCTTATGAATTATATTGATCCTTCCGCTATAGTAGATGAAACGGCAAAAGTCGGATATTTTTCCGTCATTGAAAAAGATGTAAAAATCGGTAAAAATGTGATCGTTGGCAACCGCGTAACGATTCATGAAGGAACAGTAATTGGTGATCATACGACAATCGCAGATGGTGCAGTTGTTGGAAAACCGCCAAAACCAGCCAAAACGAGTACAGTCAAGCTAACTGACACGATTCCTGCTTTAGAAATAGGGGAAGAGGTAACAATAGGTGCAAATTGCGTGATTTATCGTGGAGCGAAAATTGGCTCAAGCACGTTAATCGCTGACCTTGCTAGTGTAAGGGAAAATGTAGAAATCGGAAATTTTGTCATTGTTGGCAGAGGGGTTACAGTCGAGAACTTTGTGAAAATCGGTGATCGAACAAAAATCCAATCCAATTCTTATATTACTGCGTACACAACATTGGAGGAGCAAGTGTTTATCGCTCCTTGTGTAACGACGACAAACGATAATTTCATGGGCCGTACGGAAGAACGTTTTGACAAGATTAAAGGCGCTCACGTGAAAAAAGGTGCTCGTGTTGGTGGCGCATCGATCATTCTTCCTGGCATCACAATTGAAGAAGAAACATTTGTTGCTGCTGGAGCATTAGTAACGAAGAATACAGATGCAAAGACTTTAGTGAAAGGGGTTCCCGCTAAGTTCGTCAAGATGGTAGACGAGCGGGAGCTGTTATAGGGTGTTCGCCCAAATTAAGCGTTTAGGAGCGGATTCGCTCCTTTACGCATTTATGAATGTTGGAACGAAGCTAATTGCCTTTATTATGCTTCCGATCTATATGACCTTTCTTCTGCCTGCAGAATATGGGGTGATTGATCTTTTAGATCGGTTTACATCTATGCTCACGTTTTTAATTATATTTGGAACGGATTCTGCATTAGCTTTTTATTACTTTGATACGAAGGATAAGCAGAAGAAGCTTGATTATGTTCGCTCTGTTATGACTTTTCGATTAGTGATTGTGTTTATCATTGCCATCGTCTTACTTTTAGGTGGAAATTGGTTTGCACAATTGATTTTAGAAGATGCGAGCTTATATTATTTATTTTATATAGCGATTGGTGTGCTTGCGTTAGACACGGTTATTGCCTTAATCCTAACTGTCTTACGGTATGACTTTTTTACAAAAAAGGTAGTCATAATGACAGTTTTAAAAATGCTATTAATCGCGCTATTTTCTTATGCGTTTTTAGCTTTTGTTACCCCAACCATTGATAGCATTTTATATGGCCGATTAGTCAGTGTGCTGCTCGTTGTTTTGCTATTAATTAAGCCACTAATGAAATACATTAAGTTCAACTTTAATAAGCAAATTTTAAAGGAAATTCTAGCTTATGCTGTGCCGCTCGTGCCTGCATCACTTGCTTTTTGGGTGATTGTGAATGCTAATTCCTTTATATTGGTGGCCTATACATCTATGCATGAAGGCGGGATTTACGGTGCAGCCGTTAAGTTTGCGTCATTAATTACGTTGTTAACGAGTGGTGTGCAAATGGCATGGCGACCATTCTCGATGTCTCTCAAGGATAAAAAGGATAGTGCAACCTTATTTGCTAAGCTATACTATGGGATTTTATTAGTTGGATCGATTGGAATCCTAATGGTAGCGACAATTATGCCATGGATTTTTAAGCTTCTAAGCAATGACTTTTATGAAGCCTATCAATATGTAGCGATCTTATCTGCTGTTACCTTCTTGAATTTCTTCTATATGATTATTTCAGTTGGGATCTTTTTCACGAAACAAACAAAGATCATTTCGTATGCATTTGGCATAGCAGCAGTCGTCAATATCATTTTGAACATCGTGTTTATCCCTTTCTATTCAATCTGGGGAAGTGTCGCAGCCTATTTGATTTCGTACCTGATCGCAATTACGTATATTTTCTTTAAAAGCCAAAAGCTTTATCATGTCCCAGTGTCATTTGGCAAAATGACCTTTTTATTTATGTCCTCGCTGTTAGCGGTCATTTCGATTATTTATATTCAAGAGAGTGGCTTATCCAATTGGAATATTGCCTATGCTTGGATTGGCTTTATTGTCGTTGTCTTGCTTTCACGGATAGATAAAGATCTCTTGCGGAAAAAATCTGCTGCAAGTTAACATGAAAGCTTGGCAGGTGCAAAGGCATCCCTGGCTTTCCATGTACCTAACCTAACAAAAAAATAGGTGATTCGTTTGTTAAAAGTAGTTATTCAAAACAGTAATCTAATAAAAACAGTAGCCCTCCCATTTGGCCAAGTATACTTTGGAGGCTATATTCTTTACAACGGAACATGCTATGATGCCGAAACGCTTCAGGACGTTCTTAAAGATGAAGAATTTTTCCTGCGTGAGCTGAATGAGATTCAAGGTGAGTTTGTCTTTATACAGGTTGGCAAAAGTGAGATGACTGCAATTGTTGACAGAAAGCGGAGTATTCCGCTTTTCTACTATAAAGATGGATCAGACTGGATTGTATCCGATAAAGTCGCTCATCAAGCAGACAATTCAATGAATCAAACGGCTGTAAAGGAATTTTTACTCACTGGCTTTACCGCAAATGAAAAGACACTTTATGATGGGATTTACCAAGTGGAGGCTGGTTCATACATTCAGCTTCAAGAAGATGGGAAGAGTAAGAGCAAAGAGTATTACCAATTTTACCATCACCCTGTTGAAAAGGATGTAGAACAATTCAGTAAAGAGCTCGAGGGTGTCTTTCATCAAATTTTTAAAGACCTTATCGTTCGTTTAGAAAATAAAGTGCCGATTCTTCCTCTTAGCGGTGGCTATGATTCAAGAATTATTGCCTTATTGCTGAAAGAATATGGCATGGAGAATATTGCTTCCTTTACATATGGGAAACGGGAAAATAAAGAAGCTTTGGTTAGTAAAGATATTGCTGACCGATTAGGGCTGAAGTGGGATTTTGTTGAATACAAGAAGGATGACTGGCATCGCTGGTATCATTCAGATGAGTGGAAGCAATATGTTGAATTTGCTGTCAATGGCTCTTCGATGGCTCATCTTCAGGATTGGCCTGCAGTTAGAGAAATTGTTAATAAGCAAGATCGCGACTATGTGTTCATTCCTGGTCACTCAGGTGATTTCGTTGCAGGGAGCCATTTAGCATATGAAATTACGGAGGACCGCTCGTTTACAATCGAGGATGTCGTCCAGTTTAGCTTGAATAAGCATCATAAGCTTTGGGAGATTGAAAAAGGAATCCACGCCTCTGCTGGGGATGTGCTTGCAGAAATCAGACGATCGTTTAAGGATTTGCCTTATCAAACAAATGAGCAGGCGAGTGCATTATTCGAATATTGGGATTGGAGAGAGAGACAGGCGAAATTCATTATTAACTCTGTCAGAGTATATGAATTTTATGAAAAGGGCTGGGAGATCCCATTATGGGATGACCGGATGATGGAATTTTTCAAAACAGTTCCTGTTGATCTTCGTTTTAAGAAGTATTTATATGATTATACGCTTCACCAGATGTACCCAGATTATTTTCCGAAGCCTGTAAAGCCTGTTGGCAAAGACACTTCTTTGAAAGAGAAATATGGTATTTTTTACAATACAGCAAAGAAAGTATATAACAAGAAGAAGCTTTATCAAAGATATTATACGGAGCCGATGGAATGGTATGGGATTTATAAGAGTTATCCCGAATATGTGGGGGCTTTAACCTTTAAGGATGATCGTCTTAAATACTCGCAGCCGTATAATATTAATTCATTTTTAGCGAAAGACTATATTCAAAGCTTGAAAGGTGAATCTAAATGAAAATAGTAACGATTCTTGGCGCTAGACCACAATTTATTAAAGCTGCTCCTGTATCAAGGGTATTACGAAAGCATATGGAAGAAAAGATTGTTCATACAGGTCAGCATTATGATGCAAATATGTCTGACATATTCTTTGAAGAGCTTCATATTCCAAAGCCTGATTATCACCTAGGCGTAGGCTCAGGCAATCATGGAAAGCAAACAGGTGAAATGCTTGCGAAAATTGAGGAAATTGTTCTTAATGAACAGCCTGATTACTTAATGGTGTATGGGGATACGAATTCAACATTAGCAGGCGCATTAGTGGCTGCTAAATTGCACGTTCCTGTTATTCATATTGAAGCAGGACTAAGAAGCTTTAATAAAAAAATGCCAGAAGAAATTAATCGTATTATGACAGACCATGTATCTGAATTTTTATTCTGTCCGACAGATACAGCGATTGAAAACTTAACAAATGAAAATGTTACACATAATGTGTTTAATATCGGTGATGTGATGTATGATGCCGTTCTTTATAACCAAGAGCTGGCGAAGGAAAAATCAAATATTCTCGCGGAAGCTGGATTAACAGCAAAAAATTATCATTTAATTACGATCCATCGTGCGGAAAATACAGATGATATTGAGAATATGAAAAATATTCTAGAAGCCTTTTCAAAAATCGATGAAGTAAAGGTATGGCCGATTCACCCGAGAACGAAGCATAAATTGGCTGATTATGGTCTTAACTTGGGCGATGTGCCAAACTTGAAAGTGATTGATCCTGTTGGATATTTAGATATGCTGACGCTTGAGGCAAATGCGAAGAAGATCGTGACGGATTCTGGTGGCGTTCAGAAGGAAGCCTATTTCATGAAGGTCCCATGTGTGACGATTCGTGAGCAGACGGAATGGGTGGAAACACTTAGTGGAGAGGCAAATATCTTAACGGGAACAGATACAGAAAAAATCTTAGCTGCTGTGCAAAAAGAGGTAAATCCAGAATACAAGGAAGTATTTGGTGATGGACAAGCCTCTGAAAAAATTGTTGATTTGATCAGCAAAAAGTAGGTGCTGACGGATGTTAGCTATAATTATTTGGATAGCTGTTTTAACGATTTCAGTTATCTTATTTAAAAATGTATCTGGGAGCTTGTCTCTTTTTAAGCCAAATCTTAATTCGTTAATCTTTTACTATTCTTTGTTCGTATCTTGTTATATTGGCAGTTTATTAATTGCGCTTGATATAGACAATTATTATATGATTAATAAATTGGACCATGAGATTTATCGGTATATCGGTTTCGCTGCTGTCTCTTTTGTAATGATCATGCTGCCCCTTTCGATGTTTATTGTCAGTAAGCTGGCAGGGTTTGACGCGAAGAAAGAATTTAATCATTATTTAAAAAAGCCTATAGAGAACACGTTTACCGAGAAAAATGAATTTTACCTTATTTTTCTTGCGCTTTCACTCATCAGTATGCTTGCGGTTGCTTATACGATTTTGAAGACGAGCCAGGTGCCTATTTTTGCACTATTAAAAGGGAATATTTCTGATTTGGGTATGCTTCGTATTGATGCAGCTAGGAATTTCCATGGTCACGTATTAATAAGAAATATTTTTGCACTTGCGTTGACTCCTTTGCTGTCTTTAATTGCGTATGTATATGCGGTAAAAACAGCACAGTTAAAATGGATCTTCTTATTCTTGCCATTATTTGCTTGTGCCGTTTTAATCAGTGTGTATGATTTATCGAAGTCACCGATTATTTTTTACATCATTATGTTTATTTTTGTTCAGCTTTATGTTGGAAAACTCAAGCTTACCCGCAGACGAATGAACTTTTATGTCATATGCGGTGCGACATTAATCATTTTGATGTATGTATTTATTCAAGGTGTAGATGATCTAGGCTCTTATTTGTCTTACTCATCAGGACCAATAGGCCGAATCATCCTTGCGCAAATTTCGCCTACCTTTCTGCATTTAAATCTTTTTGGTGAGTCGATTCCATTTTTGAATGGGAGCAGTCTTCCATCGATACTCATTAGCTGGTTTGATATCGAGCAAGTACGATCCGCTCGATTAGTGATGGCGAATGCATTCCCTAACCGAATTGAAGATGGGACAGGGGGCGTACTGAATACGCTATTCATTGCAGAGGCATATGCGAATTTTGGTTATTTAGGGATCTTATTCGGGACGATTTATGTCGGTGTGCTTATCCAATTTTTGTATATTATCTTTATTAGACTGCCGAAAAACCCGGTATTTCTATGCCTGTTTATATACTTTTCCATTAATATTCCTCGGACATTAGTAGGTGGCTTTGCCGATTTTCTCTTCAATCCAATTTGGATCTTTATCACTTGCTTATTCGCTGGAATTCTACTGTTTATAAGAATTCGTTTGGATCTGTTTTCATTCTATTTCAAGAAGAAAGCGAGAAACGAGCTATAAATAAGTGTTCAAAAAGGAGGACAAAAAGAGCCGAGAAGGTCAAGGAAGTGTAGCTTAGAGCACCGAAGCGTACGTTTTTGGTACGTGAGGAGCGGATAAGCAAACTGACGCAGACATTTGACAGCTATTTTTTCCGGACTTTTTGAATATCCTCTATAAGGAGAAAAAATGATGAAATCAGTTTTACTATACTATCCATTTGAAGTGGCAGAGAATGCGAATAGCGGTTCGAAGCTTCGTCCGAAGGAAATTTATAAAGCATTTCAGCAATGGGGGAGCAGGGAAGGAGTAGACATTCTCTTGCTGTCAGGAAACTCCGCTGAAAGAGAGTCTTTATTCGAGCAATGGAAGACAGAAGGGAAGCTCGATCATCTTTGGTTCTGCTATATGGAGAACCAAACGATTCCCTTTTGGTTGACCGATCAAGGCCATATCCCGAAAAAGCCGTTCATTGATTCGAAGGTCATGAAATTTCTAAAAAAGCGTGATGTGCCTGTTGGTGTTTTTTACCGTGATGTGTATTGGAAATTTGATGAGCTTTATCCTTTAAAGGGTGCGAAGAAAACAATTATGAAAACCATCTACCGGATGGAGGAAAATTTCTACAATAAGTATTGCCACGTGATTTTCCTGCCAAGTGATGCGATGGGGAAATTTGTAGACATTAATAGGGAATTGGTTTCCCTTCCTCCAGGCGGAAAGGAGAGCCCATCCGTTCGAAGTGAACAGGTGAACGAAACGGCTCAAGGCCTATATGTCGGTGGGATTAATAATGAAGATTACGGATTATTTCTCCTGCTTGATGCTCTTCAACAAGCAAATAATGAACACATCATTTGCGAATTGACAGTTGTATGCCGTGAGGATGAATATCAAGGATTGCCCGAGGAAAAGAAAGCGCGCTTGAAGGAAATGAATGTAGCAGTCAAGCATGTGAGCGGAGAAGCATTAAATGAGCTCTATCGTGAAATGGACTTTGCCTTTATTCCAAGATACCGAAGCACATACAATGATTTCTCTGTCCCAGTTAAGCTCGTCGAATATCTTTCCAATGAGCTTCCTGTCATCGCCACATATTGTCAGGCACAACAAGAAATAATAGAAACAGATGGCTATGGCCTAATATGTGAAGACAATGCCGAATCAATGGCAAAAGCAATCGAAAAAATGGCCATCGATGCTCTGCTTTACCGAGAAAACATCCAAAAAACATTCCTGCAAAAGCATTCATGGCTAGCAAGAGTTGAGAAAATAAAAAGCAGCCTTATTAAATAATTCTTTATTGTAGTGGCGGCGTATTTCTAAAAGATTGTTGTTTTAAATGAATGAAAGAACAGGGCCTGCAAAAAAGGTCGGTTGATTGGAGCGAAAGGTGCGAGACTCCTGCGGGATGCGTGGGACAGCTGAGACCCCGCAGGCGCAAGTGCGCCGAGGAGGCTCAGCGCCCACCCCGCGGAAAGCGAGCATCCTGTAGCGGAAATCAACCTTCACTAACTAAATCTTAAATCGCAACAATATTTAGGAATACAAAAACAGTGCTAGAAACATTGCAAGTGGACAAAATAGGCATATTTTTGTCCACATAAATACGTATTTTAACGAAAGACTTTCTGAGGAGGACATATGAAAGTTTTAATTTTGGCTCCAAGCCGATCGATACATACGCATAAGTGGGCCTTGTTTTATAAAGATAAAGGAATTGACGTGAAGGTCGTTACGTTCTTCGATCATTATTCTGAGGAAAATGCGAAAGAGGTAGATACGATTACCCTTCCTAAGCTTTTGCCAGGGAAGCTTTCGTATATTTCAAGTGTTTTTGCCCTAAAGAAGATCTTGAAACAATATAAGCCAGACATTCTGCATGCCCACTATGTTTCAAGCTATGGGTTGATTGGTGCAATGGCAAATTATAAGCCTTATTACGTTTCGGTTTGGGGGAGAGATATTTTCCAATTCCCTCAGCAAGGCAGCCTCAATCGGAAAATGGTCGATTACACATTATCGAAGACCGATGTTGTCTGTTCTACAAGTCATATCATGGCTAAAGAAACGAATAAGTATACAGATAAAAAGGTTTTTGTTACTCCATTTGGGGTTGATATGAACAAATTCAAGCCGCTGCCTGGACTCAAATCAGATGATCAAATTACGATTGGTACGGTAAAGGCTTTATCCGATAAATACGGGATTGGGGATTTAATTAAAGCATTTGCTACGATTTACGCTAGCAAGAAAAATGCCCAATTGCTTATTGTTGGTGATGGACCACAAAGAGCCGAATATGAACAATTAACAAAGGAATTGAAAATTGATCATGTGACTACTTTCACAGGCAGAGTACCAAATGACAAGGTGCCTGAATACATAAATAAAATGGATGTGTTCGGCGTTCCTTCAACAGAAGATAGTGAAAGCTTTGGGGTGGCTGCGGTAGAATCAATGGCATGTGGAGTACCTGTTGTTGTTTCCAATGTGGGCGGCCTGCCTGAAGTTGTTTTGGAAGGTGAGACAGGGTATGTCGTGCCAAAGGAAAACCCAGAACAATTAGCAAAAGCGATCCTCTCTTTAGTAGAAGATAAGGAAAAAAGCAAGGCAATGGGTCTTGCTGGCATTGACCATGTAAAGGCAAATTATAATTGGGTCGATAATGCGAATAGCATGCTAGACCTATATGAACAAACCTTGAAAAAGGGGATGAGATCATGATTAAAAAAGCAGTGATTCCTGCGGCAGGCTTAGGAACAAGGTTTTTGCCCGCAACAAAGGCACAGCCGAAGGAAATGCTTCCAATCGTAGATAAAC
Organism: Cytobacillus eiseniae; assembly: GCF_017874625.1. GTDB lineage: Bacteria > Bacillota > Bacilli > Bacillales > Cytobacillaceae > Cytobacillus > Cytobacillus eiseniae. The sequence goes on from NZ_JAGIKZ010000014.1 coordinate 18,696, forward strand.
CGACGATTCAATATATTATTGAAGAAGCAGTGGAGTCGGGAATTGAAGATATCATTATTGTTACAGGAAGAAGTAAACGAGCGATTGAGGACCATTTTGATAAATCAGTTGAACTAGAACTGCTTCTTGAGCGAACAGGCAAACATGAGATGCTTGAAGTAGTTGAAAATATTTCTAACCTCGTTGACATTCACTATGTAAGACAGAAGGAGCCATTAGGCTTAGGCCATGCTGTTCTTTGCGCGAAGAAATTTATTGGCAATGAACCATTTGCTGTATTGCTTGGGGATGATATTGTCGATAGTGAAGTTCCTGCATTAAAGCAAATGATTGATCAATATAATGAAGTACATTCAAGTATTCTCGGCTGTAATGAGGTGCCTCGTTCAGAAGTGAATAAGTATGGGATTGTGAACTATTCTGAAAGTACCGGGGATCTTTTCAAGGTGAAGAGCTTGGTTGAAAAGCCTGCGATTGAAGAAGCGCCATCTACTCAGGCAATCGTTGGACGATATATTTTATCCCCAGCCATTTTTGATTTGCTGGAACAGGTTCAGCCTGACAAAAAGGGTGAAATTCAGCTTACAGATGCGATTGACCGCTTGCTTGGACAAGAATCGATTTACTCGTACATCATTCAAGGCAACCGCTATGATGTTGGGGATAAATTTGGATTTTTACAAGCATCCATCGATTTTGCACTAAAGCGTCCAGATTTAAAAGATAAGCTAGAAGCTTATATTAAACAAATTCATGTTAAGTAATGGAGATGGGAAAATGAGAGTGATCTATCTATGCCAGCATTTTCCCCCTGAAACAGGTGCCCCTCAAATTCGAGTATATGAAGTAAGTAAAGAACTACTAAGCAGAGGACATCAGGTGGAAGTATTGACAGCATTTCCTCATCATCCTCATGGCATTATCCCTGAGGAATATAAAGGAAAATTCTATATGTATGAGGACTGGGATGGGATTCCTGTTCACCGTTCGTGGATATACCCGTCTCCTAAAGGAAGCTTCTGGAAGCGTCTTGCTTCTTATTTTTCCTTTACCTTTAGTGCGTTTTATTCGCTTATGAAAGCAAAGCCAACCGATGTAATTATTTGTAATTCACCGCCGCTTTTTCTAGGGATTACAGGTTATTTAGGGGCAAAAATGAAGCGGGCGAAATTTGTTTTTAACGTGGCTGATATTTGGCCAGAGTCAGCTGTCGAATTAGGTATTTTAAAAAATAAATCGTTTATCCGCTTAGCAGAGTGGCTTGAAAAATTTCTATATAAGAAATCATGGAAAATAGCAACAGCAACAGAGGGAATAAAGGATTATATGATCCGTAAGGGGAAGAATGAATCGGACGTCTTTCTACTTCCTAATGGCGTAAATACGGATACATTTCAGCCGCTCGCTAAGGATGAAAATCTATTAAGTGAGATAGGCATTCAAGGGAAAAAGGTCTTTATGTATGCGGGAGCACTTGGCTATGCACAAGGATTGGATTCCGTATTGGAAGCGGCTCTTTTATTAAAGGACAAGCAGCCTGATGCTCATTTTCTATTTGTTGGAGATGGACAAGAGCGTGAGAAGCTTGTGAAAATGAAAGAAGAGCTTGGCCTAGATAATGTGACCTTCTATGGTTCCGTTCCAGTTTCGGAAATGCCGAGAATGTTTTCAATCGCAGATTTTAGTGTCGTGTCCTTAAGAAATATCGAGCTGTTCAAAGGAGCAAGGCCTTCGAAGATTTTCCCAGCGATTTCTTCGGGTGTGCCTGTTCTGTATTGTGGAGATGGAGAGAGTGCAGCCATTCTAGAAGAATATAACTGCGGGAAAATTGCGCCTCCAGAAAATCCAGAAGGCATTGCACATGCCATTTCTGACTTAATGAAGATTACAGACAGTGACTATCAATTAATGAGTGAAAATGGCCGTAAGCTTGCAATCGAACAATATTCATGGAAAAGCATCGTGGATGAAATCCTTGATAATATTGAAGTGAAGGAAAAAAAGAAAGGGACTGTCTGATAAGTCTCATAGAATAAAAGGGGCATTCAAAAGTCAATACCGTGACTTTTGAATGCCCCTTTTAGCTTTTTATTTCGATACCGTTGTTCCTTGGAAGTAGTGGGTAAGGATTTGTTCAGCAGTCCAGCCCTTTTCTGCATATCCTCGTGCTCCGTATTGGCTCATGCCAATTCGGTGGCCCCAGCCTTTTCCATTTAGGGTGACAGAAGTAATGCCTGTTCCACCTTCATTGGAAACGATCTCGCCAGCTGTTTGAATCGATACGTTTGAATCTGAAAGGGAAACTTCGCCATTGGCTGTTTGCACTTTTTGTCCCTTCAGATCGCTAATTGTTTCAGTACCGTTCACGGTTTGAACAGATAACTCTGTTGGTGCACCTTGTACCTGAATATCAAACCAGTTTGTATATAATTGATTATAGAGATTTGCATCTGGAAGAGGGAATAGTTTTCGAATGACTGATTCGTTTCCAGTGACTGTTTTTTCTCCAGCGGAAGTTTTTAGAGTGACCCCACGAACTTCGCCGTTTGCCCCTGTTTTAGCTAAAGTAATAGTAAGGATTTGAGCTGTTTCAGCAAATCCGAATGATTTTAAGATTTGTGCAGAAGTAAATGTTTCACTCCAGCTGCTATATGGAGAATTTTCATAGGGATCGTCAACAGAAACTAGATATGGAAAATCGGATTGTCTAGAGTTCCATACGTCCCCAACATTTGCTGTTCTGCCGCCACTTGTTGAAAAGAAGAAGGTTTGTATTGGTTTGCCATTATATTTAACTAATAGCCCTTCTGTTTCTTTGATGGCTGCATTTGCTCGAGCATCTTCACCTGAATATCCTCGGTATACTTGACTTGCAGCTGTATTCGTTAACATGAGTAAATTCGCTGCATAGCTTCTTGCAGAAATGGCTTGTGCTTTTAAAGCCTCTTTATGCCATGAGGCAGGCATTTCGCTAGGGACAACGCCCTTTAAATAGTCTTCCATATCGAGCGTGTTGATTACTTCAACTTTGCTGCCATTTGGCTTTAGAAAGAAGCTGCCTCGGTACGTTACGCCATTGCTTACTCTGGCTAATGACTGGCTGCTTGTCACCTGCTCTTGAACATCAAAGCCAGATGCTGAACTTTCGGTAAAACCAGTATAACTTACAGTGATTCCCGCGCTATCCCTTTTCACATTTATTGTCGTGCTTGGTGGAATTTGCGTCACATTTCCTGTATCTTTATTGCTAAGCTGATAAGAGCCATTTAAAGTAAACGTCACATTCGTATTTAAATAAACAGAGACATTTACTTTAGATGGATAGTTTACTAGTTCTGCCGCTTTTGAGTATGTTGGTAAATAGACGAATAGCATGAACAATGCAGCTACTATCGAAATAAATTTTTTCAATTTATTTCACCTCGCTAAGAGTGCCAATTACCCATCCTTTAATTCCAGCTGATGTTTGGACATTATGCCAAACTTCGCCAGCAGCATTTGTGAAGGATGAAATGTATTTTAAGCTTGTCCCTTTTGGAATTACTTGAAGGGAAGCATAGCTTGTTGTTGCTCCTTTACGCAAATTCACATCGCCGAATGTAGTAACAGTTTTCTCTGCATTAGCTGGCTTCTCAACAGACACATCCCCAGAAAATACCCAGCCTTTTAATGTAGAAGAAAGCTCTACTCGATACCAAATGCCAGTACCTGAAGTATGAGAATCGATTACTTTTAATGATGAACCACTTGCTTTAGTCGCCACTACTTTATAGTCCTTTGTTGCACCAGAATGAATATTTACTGTTCCTTTTGCATAAACAGCTGAAGGCAGATCTCCCGTTACTGGTGGAGTAACGACTGGCGGTGGTGTTGTACCTGGATTTGATACTTGAGCTTTAAGATTATTAATCTCCTGCTGTTGTGAGGCAATCTTAGATTCTAGCTCGGTCATTTTTGATTTCATCGGATTAAGCTGTGAAGTTACCCAATCAACACTTGCTAGAACAACATTACTAGATGCCTTCATTACTTGAGGAGTCGAAATAATTGCACCCGCTCCGAGGCCAACTGTTAATACACTAGCCGCAATGATCTTTTTTGATCGATTCATTTTTTTTCCTCCTTTTATATAAAAAACAAATACTATAAGACACTCAATTATGTAAAAAAAATTGGGTAACGATTCATTACCCAATTTATTTACTATAGTAGATTAGCATAAATATTCATATTGGAAAATAGTTTACAAGTAATTAGAAACTGTTAAAGTATTCCTCTAAGCCATTTGTGATTCCAACTGCTGCCTTTTTGCGGAACTCGCTATTATTTAATAGCTTTTCTTCATTTGGATTAGAAATAAAGGCAAGTTCTACTAGAACACTAGGCAATTGGTTCATACGGTTCACATAGAAGTTTTGTTCTTTCACTCCACGATTATAAGTATTTAGAGAAGATACCATGCTTTTTTGAATGGCACTTCCTAATGTCTTGCTTCGAGGGCCGTTAAAGTTCACCGTTGAATTATAATAAGTCGTTGACCCATTTGATGAAGCAGAGAAGGAATCGGCATGAACGCTAATAAATGCATCCCCATTAGAATTATTAGCAATGGCTGTACGCTCAGATAATTCAAGAAAAACATCTGTACTGCGAGTGAGAACTACCGTTGCACCGAATCTTTCAATTTCCTCTTTAAGAGCTAATGCAGTTGCTAGAACAACATCTTTTTCTTTGATGCCAGTTGGTCCTACTGCTCCAGGATCCTTTCCTCCATGACCTGCATCAATAATAATCGTTTTTCCTTTCAAACCGAATGGAACGATTTTAATCGATAACTTGTCATTATAATCTCTCATCGTAAAGGAGTACCCAGGCTCGAAAGTGATAACAATTGATTTTTCAGCACCAGATGTAAAGGTTTCAACAGATTTGACTCCTGGAATCGTGCCAGTTGGTAAGTCAACATCTGTTATTCCGCCTGTTAGTTTTAAACGGTTGGAGGATAATGTTGTGTAAGATACAGAAAAATTGCTAGCCTTTTGCCAATTTAAAAATTGCTCTCCATTTGACGTAGTGACTGTCGGAGATAATAGTTTCTTAGAAACTAATTGGAAGGAAGCCATATCTGAGCTTAGTACCCATCCTTTTTTCCCTGAGGAGCTCATGATGTTTATCCATTGCTGACCAAGGGTATTATTAAATTCACCAAGAATCGTAATGACCGTATTTTTCTTTAACACTTCGACCACTTTATATGATGTAGTTGCACCTGAACGAAGATTTGTATTGGATGTAGTGACCGTATACTTTGAATTAACTGCATAACCAGCAGCCTTTGTGGAGACAATGGTTTCACTGATCCATGCTAATTGATTGGAGCTTGTCAGTACTTGGTACCAAAGGTTTCCATCAGTGCCCTTTTCAGATTTAATTGCTGTTAATTGTGTGCCTTTTGTTGTTTGATCGATGACTGAAGTGCTTGTAGACGGACCGCTTCTCAAATTAGCAACGTCTGCGGTTACATATAAATCAAGATTTAATGACTCGGACGTACTAATCGCATCGGCTGGAACCCAGCCCTTTATTGACGCATTAACTTCTACTCGAAGCCATGCTGTACCATCTGCATGTGTAAAGTGATCAATCACCTGTATTTTTTGATTGTTTGAAAGCTTATAGACGGATGCATAGGAGGTCGTTGCTCCTTTTCTAACATCTAATCCATTTTGTCCACTAAAGACATAGCTGCCAACTTCGGGAAGATTTGGTGTTTCAGAACTAGGTGGACTTGGCGGATTTGCAGTTGAATCAAAAGCATCCTCATGAATCCAGCCTTTTACCGATCCTAAATCTGCTCGGTACCATGTTTCACCAGCAGCATTCTTGAATGTATCAATAATTGTTACTTTTTGATTCTGATAAACATATGAAACGATGGCATAAGACTCTGTTGCGCCCTTTCTAACTGGCGCCTTTGCAGTATAGACTGTTTTGGCTTCTGTGCTTGGCGGAGCGGGCTTATAGTCGTCGGATGGTGCCACATAATCTTGGATGACCCAGCCTTTTATCGAACCATGCTCAATTCGATACCAACGTTCACCTAAGCTATTTGTGAAACTATCAATCACTTTGACTACTGTATTTTTTGAAAGCTTTGTAACTACTTGATAAGAAGTAGTTGCTCCTTTTCGGATGTTTACATTATTTTCAGAAATCAAAGCGTTCTTACCAGTTTGAATAAGGCTGCTGTTTGTTTGTTCTACTAACAACGTACTTGCCGGTGTATCTAGGCTTTCTGCTTGTACGATGGCAGGAAAGAGAGCAGCGGTAGCAAGAACAGATGATGCAATTAGTTTTTTCAAAGTTTTTTTCCCCTCCGTCGACAAAAATTAATTATCCGTATCCTATTCTAGCGAACTTTGTCAAATGTTCCAACTATAAATACGAAATATAGTCATATATTATTAGAAAAATATTTAGGATATGGATTTGAGGGGGTTTTCTTACAAGAAAAAAAAAGCCTGGGCAGCATACACCCTGGCTCTTACTATTCTAATCTACCAATCTTTGTTATCCGTATTTACCTCTGAGTTCTGTGAAGAATTATTATTTGTTACTTTTACTTTTTTCGTATTTGTTAAGCTGTCATTTAAGAACGTGCTCAATTCTTCAATTGAGTCTTCATCAGCAATAAAATAAGAACCGCCATTAATGTATTGATCTTTTCCTTCTAAAGTAAGGTTTTGAATTTCTGAATTCTTTATTTTTGTGTAAAGTTTTACGAAATTTATCAATTCAGACGGGGGAATGTTCGTTTTCACATTCTCTCCTAAATCACCTAGAATATCATTAATTTTTGGAATAGTACTGACGGATGCGCCTTTATCAATAATGGCTTTAATGACTTCTCTTTGTCGTTCATTTCGCCCTTTATCCCCTTCAGGATCCTTTTTTCTCATTCTTACATACGCAAGCGCTTCATTTCCGTTAAGTTCCATTGGACCTTCAGTGAATGTTTTCCATTTAAGACTGCCTGTTAGCTGTGATTTAAATGTAAAAGGAACATCTACTTCTACTCCGCCAAGTGTATCGACGATATCTTCAAATCCTTCAAAGTTCGTCGTTATATAATAATCAATTGGCACATCTAGCAGCTCATCAATTGTTTCAATTGTAGATTCAACGCCGCCATAGCTAAAGGACTCAGTAATTTTTGTTTTTCTATTTGCAGCTGGTACCATTATTCGTGTATCACGAGGAATACTTAACATCGATATTTCTTCTGTAACAGGGTTAACGGTTACGAGCAGCAACACGTCAGACCGTTGCCCGCCACCTTGCTCCTCAATCCCTAATAATAGGATATTAAAAGGCTCCTTCGTGATTTTAACTTCTTCTGTCCGATGGTTTTCAACTTTTTCGCGATCAATTTCTTGGTAAATATTATCAGAAGCGTTTTTTGCATGATAAGCAATATCAAATGCAAAATACGATCCGCCACCAACTAAAAGGAGTAGAACTAAAAGGATAAAGCTTCGCCAAAAACGCTTCTTTTTGCTTTTTCTCCTTTGTGACCTCAGATTAGACATTTTATCCCCACTTTTTGTTTTAATAGTAAAAAAACTTTAGTGACTTTAACTTTTGTGTATTCTTTATGTTTCACATATATGACAGGTGGTTTATTTCTACGTTCATAAATCAATTGTTAATTTTACCGAAATTATTAGTAATCGTAAATATATTTATTTTTCCACATCTTCTTCTAAATAAACGAGAGCACCTTCTGTAATTTCTCCCTGCCCATTCGTCAACTCCACCATCCACTCCGTAAAATGGCCCGTTTCTTCTTCGATGACGTATGTTTCGATTTCGACTGTATCTAAATAATGGATTTCTTTAAGAGCGTAGACGGAGGAGCGTAATTCATTTTCGAGTTTGCCAAGCCAAGTGTAGTCGACTTTTGTATGCATGACACGCATTAATTTTCGTTCGACTACCCCAGTTGCGTCAATTCCTTCAGAGGTTGCTTTGCCATATGCGCGAATGAGGCCGCCTGCACCAAGCTTAATGCCACCGAAATAGCGGGTGATGACAACGACCGTGTCTTTCAGCTGTTTTTTCTTTAATACTTCTAGAATCGGGACACCTGCTGTACCACTTGGTTCACCGTCGTCATTTGCTTTTTGAATTTGGTCATTTTCACCAATCATATAAGCTGAGCAATTATGAGTCGCATCCCAATTTTGTTTTTTTATTTTTTGGATGAAAGCTTGGGCTTCTTCCTCCGTTTCTGCTCTTGCAATATATGCGATAAAACGTGACTTTTGAATGTTGATTTCATGATCGCCATAATTTTTCACCGTAAAGTATCGGGGCAGCATCAATAAACCGCTCCTTTCAATCATTTTCACCTTTCTTCATTATAATTCGACATGTACTGAAACTTCAATTATAAGCTGATTGTAATGAAACTTTAATGTTGTAAAGAAGTCCCCATGATATAATTACACTATTGATGTAGTTAAAAAGTAAGTATTTGTAGAGAAATGTTAGTAGTGCAAAAACGATTATGCTTTATGAAATTATACAATCGCAAGTTATATATGAAAGTGTGAAAGTTTGTTTTACGTCCAGCTCCACAAGGAACACTTCGGCAGCGTATGCATCGCACGAGTATAAGTGTTTTTCTTATAGGAGGAGCGCCTATCGCCTATCAAACTTCAGTACTGCCCCCTACGATAAGTCAACATCGGTTCGCTATCACTCACCGTGTTTCCTTTATCTCAGTCGCAGTCCTTCCAGTTTGTACGGCGATGACCAAGGCGCTTGCGCATTTGTTATTTTGCACTGGATTTTCTCGCCTAGCCATGAAAAATATTGGACATATTATAGGATATAAGACTTATGGTTGAAATTCAATACTAAGTCTTTTTACGTGATTTCGTTCGATTTAGTGTAGTTTTCACAGGTTGGAGATAGTATATCGGGACATTTCAAGATAAAATAATGAAAAAGAAAAATAATAGCTGTTTAACTTTTCTCTAGTTAGGGTATAGGGTAAGAAAATTTATCTATGGTTTAAAGAAAGTGTCACATGCTTTTCTAAAATCATTGGAGGATTTCTGATGAGTAAAAAGAAATTAGATATTAAATCACTTGATTTTATTCTGGAGAAAATGATCGATACGGTTGGCATTAGTAAAGATGAAATCTTCCGTATTGGCGAGCAATGCCGGACAGATCATATGACCTTGAGCGATCAGCTAAAGGAAATGAAAGAACAGGTGACGAAGACGATTGCTGAAGGGGACCGATTAGAGGTTCAAACGAGATTTGCTCGGAAGCGGCTATCAGAGGTGAGCATGCACTTCAAGGATTATACGGAAGTGGAAGTTCGTGAAGCCTACGAAAAAGCGCATCAGCTGCAAATGGATTATTCAATGAACCAGCAGCTAGAAAAGCAGCTGCGCGATCGTCGGGATGACATTGAACGAAGACTCGTTGGTCTGCAAGAAACAATTGAACGGGCAGAGCATCTTATCTCGCAAATTACAGTTGTCATGAACTATTTAACAAGTGACCTGAAGCAAGTGGGAGAAATGCTCGAGGATGCCAAGATGAAGCAAGAATTTGGTTTGAAAATTATTGCTGCCCAAGAGGAAGAACGAAAAAGATTATCACGAGAAATTCATGATGGCCCAGCCCAAATGATGGCCAATGTGATGATGCGTTCAGATTTAATTGAGCGTGTCTATCGTGAGAAGGGCAGCAAGGATGCGTTCACGGAAATTCGCGACCTGAAAAAAATGGTCCGTAATGCGTTGTATGAAGTGCGGAGAATCATTTATGACCTGCGTCCAATGGCGCTAGATGATTTAGGTTTAGTTCCTACCCTTAAAAAATACTTGCAAACAACCGAAGAGTATCATAAAAAGATAAAAATTCCCTTTTTGAACATGAAGGCAGAGAAGAGACTTCCTGCTAATTATGAAGTGGCATTATTCCGCCTCGTCCAAGAGTCAGTCCAAAATGCGATCAAGCATGCAAATGCAACTGAAATACAAGTAAAGCTGGAAATTGATCGTACAAAGGTAACAGTCGTCATTAAAGATGATGGAAAAGGCTTCAATCCTTCAGAAAAAAATAAGGACTCCTTCGGCTTAATTGGCATGAAGGAACGGGTCGAGCTGCTTGAAGGGGAGTTATCCATCGATTCAAAAATCGGAAAAGGCACAATCGTGCTCATTCAGGTACCGATTAATTTATAAAAAATAATCATAGAAAAGAGATAAAAAGATGATTACATTAACGGAAAGAGCGCAGGAGGGAAAGAAATTGGCTACAAAAATCGTTATTATTGATGACCACCAATTATTCAGAGAAGGTGTCAAACGAATATTGGATTTTGAAAAATCATTTGAGGTTGTTGCAGAAGGCGATGACGGAAGTGAAGCCGTTTCGATTGTTGAACAATACCATCCAGATGTCATTATTATGGATATCAACATGCCGAATATCAATGGGGTAGAGGCAACTCGCCAACTAATTGAAAAATACCCTGAATCAAAAGTCATCATCCTATCCATCCATGATGACGAGAACTATGTTTCACATGCACTAAAAACAGGGGCAAGCGGATATCTCCTAAAGGAAATGGATGCTGACGCACTCGTTGAAGCGGTTAAAGTTGTCGCAGATGGTGGTTCTTATTTGCATCCGAAAGTTACGCATAATCTTGTAAATGAATATCGCCGACTTGCAGCAGAGGAAGCAAACCAAGGCCAATCTTACATACCGCAAATGGAAATTCGCCGCCCACTTCATTTACTTACTCGCCGTGAATGTGAAGTCCTACAGCTCCTAGCTGATGGAAAAAGCAATCGTGGCATCGGTGAAGCGATCTTTATCAGTGAAAAAACAGTAAAAAACCATGTAAGTAACATTCTCCAAAAAATGAATGTAAACGACCGTACCCAAGCCGTTGTCGTAGCGATTAAAAATGGCTGGGTTGAAGTGAAATAAGGATAGAAGAGAGCTGTTGCATATGCAATGGCTCTTTGTTTTGGCATTTTATACGAAAAAAAATAAACCGTCCGTTGGAGTTTCAGTTCAAAGAGTCTTTAATAAGCCCGATAGAGGACTCAACGATCGAAATATCCGCTCAAAGAGTCTTCAATAAGCGGGATAGAGGACCCAACGAGCAAAATATTCGCCCAAAGAGTCTTCAATAAGCGGGATAGAGGACCCAACGCCCGAAAAATCAGCTCAAAGAGTCCTCAATAAGCGGGATAGAGGACCCAACGACCGAAATATCTGCTCAAAGAGTCGTCAATAAGCCTGATAGAGGACCGAACGCCCGAAAAGTCAACTCAAAGAGTCCTCAATAAGCCTAATTGAGGACCCAACGCCCGAAAAATCAGCTCAAAGAGTCTTCAATAAGCACGATAGAGGACCGAACGCCCGAAAAATCAGCTCAAAGAGTCTTCAATAAGCGAGATAGAGGACCGAACGCCCGAAAAATCAGCTCAAAGAGTCCTCAATAAGCGGGATAGAGGACCCAACGCCCGAAAAATCAGCTCAAAGAGTCCTCAATAAGCCTGATAGAGGACCGAACGCCCGAAAAGTCAACTCAAAGAGTCCTCAATAAGCCTAATTGAGGACCCAACGCCCGAAATATCTGCTCAAAGAGTCTTCAATAAGCACGATAGAGGACCGAACGCCCGAAAAATCCGCTCAAAGAGTCTTCAATAAGCCCGATAGAGGACCGAACGATCAAAATATTCGCCCGAAGAGTCTTCAATAAGTCCGATAGAGGACCGAACGCCCGAAAAATCCGCTCAAAGAGTCCTCAATAAGCGAGATAGAGGACCGAACGCCCGAAAAATCCGCTCAAAGAGTCCTCAATAAGCCTAATAGAGGACCCAACGCCCGAAATATCTGCTCAAAGAGTCTTCAATAAGCCCGATAGAGGATCGAACGCCCGAAGAATCCGCTCAAAGAGTCCTCAATAAGCCTAATAGAGGACCCAACGCCCGAAAAATCTTCTCAAAGAGTCCTCAATAAGCTTGATAGAGGATCCAACGCTCGAAAAATCCGCCCGAAGAGTCTTCAATAATCCAGATAGAGGACACTCCCACCGAGATATTCGCTCCGCCCAAGTCCTTTCCCGCCTCTCAATGTGAAAGTATCGTGAAGTTTTCGATTTATTATTTACAAATCATGGGTTTTCCATCAAAATGGGTATAAAGTAATTGTTAAGGAGTGTGTGAATATGACTGGTTTGGTTCAATTGCCGGATGAATTATTAGTCGAAACATACTATAAAGCAGTAAATTGTAATCTTGAGCCATGCTTTCTTCAGTATTTACTAGATGAAATCGAGCGAAGAGGGATAGAAGTTTGTCTGGCAAAACAGGTGAATTAACCCCGTTTATTTATCAATCCTTTCCTGCTCCGAAAGAATCCTCTATTTTCCACCCAAATTTAATGCATTTCCATTCACTATCATTTAAAATGGAGAATAGAAAACAGACTAAGGATGGTATCTAAAATATGAAAACGGCAGTAGTCACGGATAGTACAGCCTATATCCCAAAGGAACTTCGAGAAAAGTTAAATATATACATGATTCCACTCAGTGTAATTTTTGGAAATGAAACATACCGGGAAGAAATAGATATTAGTGCTTCTGCATTTTACGAAGAAGTAAAGGTTAAGGAGCTTCCAACGACATCCCAACCACCCGTTGGGCAATTTGTGTCGCTTTTTGAACAATTGGCCAATGAATATGATGCCGTGATCAGTATCCATTTATCAAGTGGGATTAGCGGAACATACCAGGGATCAGTGACGGCTGGCAATATGGTAGAAGGAATTGATGTGTACTCCTTTGATTCCGAGATTAGCTGCATGGTGCAAGGCTTTTACGTCCTTGAAGCCGCAGAAATGTCCGCTGCTGGAAAATCCCCTCAAGAAATTATGGAGAAATTAAAGGAAATGAAGACATCCATTCGCGCTTATTTCATGGCGGATGATCTTTCCCATCTTCAGCGTGGAGGCCGGCTATCTAGTGCCCAAGCATTAATTGGCAGCCTGCTGCAAGTGAAACCGCTTCTTCATTTTGAAAACAAAGTCATTGTGCCGTTTGAAAAAATCCGTACACGAAAAAAAGCAATGAAGCGCATTGTTGAAATGCTAGGGGAAGATGTAAAAAACGGCGAACCTTATCGTGCGGCCATCATTCATGCGAATCGAGAAGAGGAAGCATATGAATGGAAAGCAGAGCTTGAAGCACAATTTCCGAATGTTGAATTCATGATCAGCTATTTCGGTCCGGTTATTGGTACACACCTAGGTGAAGGCTCCATGGGACTCGGCTGGGTAAAAAGATAATTAAACCATTTTCGCCATTCCATCTTAATGGGATGGCGTTTATTAAAAAATGAGGTGATCTATTTGCGATTTGCATGCATTGATTCAAAACTCATCCCAGAAAAACTGCTCACATCCCCTGAACAAACATCCCCAATTTCTACGTTTGAACAAGTTCCCGCTCAACCACTTAACCCTGATTACCCTTACAACAAAGACCTCCAACAACAACTATCCGGAAAACAACTTTTAATCGAAGACCTAATCTTCCCACTATCTGAGCTCCAAGCACACTACGAAAATGGCTACCTCCTATACCGAAAAGGAATCATCAGCACAAAAAACAAACCAACCTGCACACGCTGTGGCAACCATGATCCCCATTACTTTGCCGCATTCCCATGTGCCCGATGCAAAGAGGAATGCACATATTGCCGGAAATGCCTTATGATGGGGCGGGTGAGCGCATGTACCCCATTACTTAGCTGGACTGGCCCGCTGATTGCGCATGAAACAAATCCCCCCCAACTCTCATGGGATGGCACACTTTCAACTGGACAGCAGTTAGCCTCAGAGCGCGTCGTTCAGGCAATCAAAGAGAACAAGGAGCTATTATGCTGGGCCGTTTGTGGTGCAGGAAAAACAGAAGTTCTTTTTCAAGGCATAGATGCTGCCCTAACCGCTGGAAAAAGAGTCTGCCTTGCCACCCCAAGAACCGATGTCGTTCTCGAGCTCACACCAAGACTGAAGAAAGTGTTCCCATCAATTCCAGTGGCTTCCCTTTATGGCGGAAGTGAAGATCGCCATCTCAATGCCCCATTAACAATCGCCACAACTCACCAGCTGCTCCGCTTCTATCAAGCATTTGATGCCGTCATTCTCGATGAAGTCGATGCCTTTCCATATTCAGTCGATGAATCCCTGCAATATGCGGTCCGCCAAAGCCGTAAACCAACCTCTTCCATGATCTATCTCACCGCTACCCCGAATGAAAAATGGCAGGCCGACTGCCGCCAAGGGAAAAGAGACTATGTCACCATCCCCGCAAGATTCCATCGCCACCCGCTGCCAGTGCCTGTCTTTCATTGGTGTGGGAATTGGGAAAAAGGGCTAAAAAAAGAGCGGCTCCCTGCGAATGTTCTCCAATGGATAAAGAAGCGTCTCCTTGATGGGAAACAATGTCTCCTCTTCGTACCCAAAATCGAGCGAATGAACGACATCCTTCCGCTTGTCCGAAAGCTCCACCCAAAAATAGAAGCTGTCCATGCAGAAGATCCGAATCGCAAGGAAAAAGTACAGGCGATGCGAAAGAAGGACATTCCGATACTCTTAACGACCACGATTTTAGAAAGAGGGGTTACTTTTCCGAATATTGATGTCGCTGTCCTTGGTGCAGAGGATCGAATCTTTACCGAAAGTGCGCTTGTTCAGATTGCAGGCCGTGTTGGCAGGAGTGCACAGGCGCCAAGCGGTGAAATTATCTTTTTTCACTATGGAAAAACAAACGCCATGATTCGAGCACGCAAACAAATTACACGTATGAATGAGGAAGCGAGAATGAAAGGACTGATTGATCATTGAGCCATTGTCAAATTTGCATGACAGACATGATGCCGCAAATCGGCTGGCGTGCATTGTTTTTGAAAGAGGATCCATTCTCTATATGTAGGGAATGCGCCTCTAAATTTGAAGAGATCAAAGGCGAAACTTGCCGAAGCTGTGATCGCTCACTTGAGAATGTCGCTCCGCAATTTAAAGTAGATGATCAATGCGCAGACTGCATTCGTTGGGAGACAGATGCGGAGTGGGCAGGCGTTCTTGATCGAAATTACTCTCTACTTACGTATAATACGTTCGCAAAAGAAGTGCTGGCCCGTTATAAATTCCGGGGGGATTATGCGATTGCTTTCGCATTTGTCCCCTTCATCAAGCAAAGGCTTCAATCCATCCCATTTGATGCCCTTGTTCCCATTCCCCTCAGTGAAGAACGCCTATATGAAAGAGGCTTCAACCAATCAGAAGCACTCATTATCGCCTCTGGCTACAAGCCAACCAATCTTCTCACACGCATCCACTCAGAAAAACAATCGAAAAAGTCTCGTGCAGAACGGATTCATCTGCCACAAGTTTTTCAAACAGAGGCCAGTCTCTCGAACGAGAAAGTCCTTCTAATTGATGATATTTATACAACTGGCTCCACCCTTAGGCATGCCGCCAAGCTACTGAAATCAGCAGGTGCACAATCTGTTTGCTCCCTTACCCTTGCAAGAGGCTAAGAAAATTTCGAAAATCTTCCATTTCTTAAATGAAGCAGTCAAGCTATAATGATAAAAAAAGCCATCTTTCTAGAAACAAGGAGGAGCAAGAATGGATCAGCTTTCAAATTGCCCCAATTGCAATGAAATCTTTCTAAAAACAAAATTCCGTGAAATATGCCAAAATTGCTGGAAGGAAGAAGAAAAAGCATACGAAACCGTCTACCAATTCATCCGCAAACGGGAAAACCGCGCAGCGACGATGGATCAAGTTGTCAACGCAACGAATGTAGACGAAGAGCTTATCCTAAAATTTATCAAAAGCGGCCGCCTAAAATTAACCCAATTCCCAAACCTCGGCTACCCATGCGACAAATGCGGCCACATCATCCGCACCGGCAAGCTCTGCGACAGCTGCACAGAAATTCTCAAAAAAGAGCTTGATATCCATCACATGGAAGAAGAGCGGAGAGTAGAAATTGAGCGTCGTGAGAAACAGCGGACTTATTTTGCGGTGGATGGGAAGTTGAAGAGGGACTAAAAAGCCTAAGCGACATAGATGCAGCTAGTTGATTCTAATGATGGATCACTTTCTGAACTGTGTCCCCTAGGCTTTTTTTAATTGTTAAATTGAAGTCATAATCCATTTCAATAGGTATTTAGACGCGAATATAAAAATAATAGTTAAAAATTGTCCACTTCTACCGATAATATAATTAAAGAATTTCACTCGGAATGAAAGGGAGTGATGGGAATGAAAATCAATAATTTCGGTACATCAGGGATTAATCCATATAAAAGCCAAATGAACAAGCTTGATAAAGCGGCTAAAACGACAGCAAATGCAACAGATAAAATAGAAATCTCATCAACAGCAAAGGAAATGCAGCAGGTTTCCCATTATGCTGCTAGTCGACAAGCAAAAGTAGATGAGCTGAAAATTCAAATCGAAAATGGCAACTATAAAGTCAATCCAAACGAGATCGCTAACAGCATCCTTAACTTTTATAAAAAATAATGAGGGGAGGGAATCACATGTCTGCCGAAGTGCTAATTACATCTATGGAAAAGCTATGCAAGCTCCATGAAAGTCTCTATGATCTTGCGGTGAAAAAAACGGACATCATGAAAATCGGGGACATGGATACCCTAAACCAATTATTAATCGACGAGCAAACACATATTGCTGCTATTGATCGAATGAAAAAGGAATGCCAGAATGCATCGCGAATTCTCACACCACATATTGATCAGCCTACAGTTTCTGATTGTATGGATTATCTTACAACTACTGAGCAGGAAAAAATAAAAGAAGTTACAAATGAACTAGTTCAACTGGTTCTTAGTTTAAAGGAACAGAACAATTTAAATCAGCAGCTTATTCATAATTCCTTACAATTCGTCAATGTTTCTTTGAGCTTACTGCGACCACAGCCAGAAGAAATAAACTATGGCCCACCAACAAAAATAAAAAAGTCTTCCAATATAAATACCCAAGGAATGTTTAGCTCAAAAGCATAAGAGGACGGAGGAATAATCATGAGACCAACTTTTATGGGACTCGAAACAGCTCGGCGTGGCATGTTTACACAACAGAGCGCGCTGTATACAACAGGGCATAATGTATCTAATGCGAATACTCCAGGATATTCAAGACAAAGAATTAACTTCCAGACAACTCTGCCATACCCACCGATAGGTATAGATAGTCCTTACATGCCTGGGCAAATAGGTACTGGTGTAGAAGCTGGCTCTGTTCAAAGAATAAGGGATGGGTTTCTAGATGCACAGTACAGAAACGAGTATAGTAAGTTTGGCTATTACGGGACTTTAAGTGAGTCTCTTACGAAGATGGAAGAAATCATGAATGAGCCTTCAGATACAGGCTTACACTCAGCAATGGAGAAGTTCTGGAAGTCGTTGCAAGATCTTGCAAGCCATACAGGAAATACTGGAGCGCGTGATGTTGTGGCTGCATCGGGTCAAATGGTTACAGATACACTCAATTATTATTATAATTCTTTAACTCGAGTACAAGACGATATTGGAAAGCAAATTGAGGTTAAACAAAATGAGATAAATTCTCTTATTGACAGTATTGCTCAAGTTAATCAACAAATTTCTGAAGTAGAACCAAACGGTTATTTGCCGAACGATCTATACGATCGACGTGATTTACTGGTAGATAACCTTTCTAAACTAATTAATATTAAAGTAACAAATGTGAAGCCAACTAAGTATGGAAATGCGAAAGATATTGCAGAAGGCCTATATAATATTGAAGTAGTAAAAGAGGATGGAAAATCTTATAACCCGCCTATTAACTTAGTGAGTGTGAACAAGTCGGGAATACTAGGTACAAATAAAGTAGAAGTAGTTTATGAAAATCCTAATGATCCAAAAGGTATGGTTACTGGAGTGAAATTTGGGAACGGACAACCTGTCACAGATAATAGCTTTAAAGGAGATCTTGCTGGATTAATTGAAAGCCATGGGTATGAAGATGGAGCCGGAAACATCAAAGGATCCTATCCGGATATGATTGATAAGATGAATAAGATGACTGAAGCCTTTGTGAATGAATTTAATCATATTCACAAACAAGGTTATGCGTTGGGAGCGACTACTCAATCTACAGATGACTTTTTTGTTTGGGATCCTAGTAAGTTTGACCCAGCGAAAGGAAACTTTGCACAAGCTGTGATAGTGAATGATAAGCTGAAAAAGGATCCAAGTTTAATTGCAGCAGGTGGTGCGAGTGGTGCTTCAGGTGATAATAAAAATGCTCAGGCATTAGCAGACTTAAAAACTTTAGGTTTTGATAAATATGGCAATCCGTTTGGGAATAATTCCTTAACCGGAAACCTAGATACATTCTATTCCGGAATTATAGGAAAACTTGGAGTCGAATCACAAAGTGCAGCGAAAAGTACTGAAAACTCCGCAATTCTAGCGGATGCTGTTGACGTGAATAGGCAATCTGTTAGTGCTGTTTCAATGGACGAAGAGATGACAAATATGATAAAATTTCAACATGCTTACAATGCTTCAGCAAGAAATATTACCGTCATTGATGAAATGCTCGATAAAATAATTAATGGTATGGGTGTAGTTGGAAGATAAGGAGTGAATACTAAAGAATGCGCGTAACTCAGTCAATGCTTTCAAATAACATGTTAAGAAACCTTAGTAATAACTATAACAAACTTGGTAAACTCCAAGAACAAATGAATACCCAGAAGAAATTCACAAAGCCTTCAGATAATCCAGTGGCTGCGATGCAGGGGCTTGGATATCGAACTGATTTAGAAAGAATCCAACAGTTTCAAAGAAATATTGGTGAAGTACAAAAATGGGTAGATAGTACAGATAGTGCATTAGATAATGCGATATCTGCATTACAAAGGATTAGAGAACTTACTGTTAAAGCAAGTAATGGTACGCTTGAGGCAGACCAGCGAGAAGCAGTTACAAAGGAAATTCAGCAGTTGAAGGAACAAATTGAAACTATCGGGGATACAGAAGTTGGGGGTCAATATATATTCAACGGAGTGGATACGAATAAAAGACCTTCTGATGGGTATAGTGATGGAGAAATTAAATTAGAAGTATTCTCAGGCATTAAATTGCCAATCAATACTGTAGGAAAAGATCTATTTGGACCATTAGTTGGAGGTATTGATACAGCTACTGGACAACCAATCGATTCGTATCTTGATAAACTGATTAATACTATAAATACAGGAACAGAAGCCGATATTAGTGGGGAACTTAAAAATATTGATGACCATATAGATAAGTTTATAAGCGAACGTGCAACAGTTGGTGCAAGACAAAATCGGGTAGAGATGATGGATGAAAGACTTGGTCAGCAGGAAGTTTTCTCCACAAGAATCCTTTCTAATAATGAGGATCTTGATATGGAAAAGGCAATCATAGAAATGACTACAGCAGAAAGTGTCCTCCGCGCATCATTAAGTGTAGGATCTCGAATCATTCAGCCAACATTAGTTGACTTTTTAAGATAAGGCTATCTATTTATAGATAGCTTTTTTTATAGGGAGTGTTTAATATGCAGTTACCCCAAATTAGGCTACAATCGAACTTTATTAAGATTGGGCTAAATATCGAACAACCAGTTCAGGAAATTGAACAGCCTAAGGCGATTCAATCAATTGAACAGCCAAAGGCCATAGTAGAAATCAAAACAATACCTGGCATGTTAACAATAGATCAAACAAAAGCACGTGCAGATATGGATTTAAAAAGTATCGCGGTAAGAATACAAGAATTTGCCCAAAACGGATACAGCGACTCTTTAAAGGGAATACAAAGAAGGATGGTGCAGGGGGATGAATTGATGAGAATTGAAAACAAAGGAAACCCGCTTGCTGCACAAGGAAAGGAAAATGGAGAAAAGCCAATGAAGCAATTTAATATTGGTTGGATCCCTTCTCATTTTAGTGTAAAACTGGACTATGAACCTGCAAAGGTTAATATTCATGTAGAACCACAAAAGCCGATTATTAATACACAAGTCCAAAAACCGATCCATAATTATACTCCTGGTAAAACAACCGTTGAAGTATTGGAAAGAAATAGTTTGGAAATCGACTTTATCAATTTGTTTCCCGAAAAAAATAAGTAAGTGGTGAAAAAATGATTATACAAACGAAATTTCATGGCGAGCAGGAAATTGTTGCAGAACAAATCATATCATTTCCTGCGGGTATTCCTGGTTTTTTAGAAGAAAAGGAGTTTTACCTTTTTCCGCTTGAAGAAACGGCTCTGGTTGTTTTGCAATCGATTCATACAAAAGAGGTTGCGTTTATCATGACAGATCCTTTTAGTTTTTTCCCACAATATGAATTTGAGCTACCTCAGGATTCAGTTGATACTCTAAAAGTGGAAGCAGAAAAGGATCTTGCTGTATTTGTTATTTTAACGATAAATGATCCATTTCATCAAACAACAGCTAATTTGCAGGCGCCCATTATTATTAATCAGAAAATTAAGCAGGGGAAACAAGTAATTCTAAACAATACGACTTACATAACTAGACATCTTTTTATTGAACCTCTGAGCACGCAACAGGAGGGGGAATAAATGCTAGTATTAACAAGAAAGCAAATGGAGTCCATTATTATTGGGGATGACATAGAAATTATTGTGCTGTCAATAGATGGGGAACAGATAAAATTAGGAATTAACGCACCAAATAGCATTGAAATCCATAGAAAGGAAGTCTATCTTTCGATTCAAGAAGAAAATACAGTTGCTATTAAGGCAGAAAAAAAATCCTTATCAGTAATTAGTAAATATTTCAAAGAAAAAAATAATTAATTTTAGCTAAATAAATGTCACTTCATGTCGATATAAGTAATGTAAGGTTGAATAGAGGAAAAGGCGGCCGACTTAATCACTATTCAAATCTCAAATCTCAAATTTAATGACCACATGGATGTGGGATATAAAACTCAAGGAGGAAACAAAAATGATTATCAATCACAATATTCCAGCAATGAACACACACCGTCAATTAACAGGTGCAAACAATGCACAAGCTAAATCAATGGAGAAATTAGCTTCAGGCCTTCGTATCAACCGTGCTGGTGACGATGCTGCAGGTCTTGCGATCTCTGAAAAAATGCGCGGACAAATCCGTGGTCTTGATCAAGCATCACGTAATGCTCAAGATGGGATTTCTTTAATTCAAACAGCTGAAGGTGCTTTAAATGAAACACATTCTATCCTTCAACGTATGCGTGAGTTAGCAGTACAAGGTGCAAATGATACTAATACTGATGGAGATCGTACAGCAATTCAAGATGAGTTTGATGCACTTGTTAACGAAATCGACCGTATTAGTACTACTACTGAGTTTAATACACAAAAACTTCTAAGTGGCGGTATTTCTAATACTATTTTCCAAATTGGTGCCAATGTAAGCCAAACAATTACGATTGCTATTAGTAATATGGGTGCAAATAATCTTGGTGTAGACGCATTAACGATTGATGGTAATGCTAATGCAAACTTAGCAATTAGTGCTATCGATGCAGCTATTAGTTCAGTATCAACTCAACGTTCTAAATTAGGTGCATTACAAAATCGTTTAGAGCATACAATTAATAACTTAGGTACTTCTTCAGAAAACCTTTCTGCTGCTGAATCTCGTATTAGAGATGTTGATATGGCAAAAGAAATGATGGCACAGACAAAGAATTCAATTCTTTCTCAAGCAGCTCAAGCAATGCTTGCACAAGCTAATCAACAGCCACAAGGAGTTCTTCAATTACTTCGTTAATTTGTAATTTGAAAACAAAAATAGATAGCCAATTGATGGCTATCTATTTTTTTAAATGGAGGGAATAACATGATTTACATCAATGATCAGTTGATTGTAGAAGATACAAGTCAGAGTGATAGTAGTATTATAGTAAAAAAGTACTTACACAAGAACAGGCTTGTTTTAGTTAATAATGATGGACAGCCAATGAGTGACGAAGAATTGAATACATTTTTATCCCATCTGAATGGAGTTCAAAAGTTAAAGGCAGTAAGCATTTCTAACCTTCTTAGAGATTTAAAGCAAGAATTGCAGCTTTATATTAAGAAGGTAGAAGCGTATATAGAAAATATCCGTGATAATGAAGACTTTTCAAGTGTTAACACTGGTTTTGCTCAAGTAATGGAGGGTATTTTAGAATTTTCTGTGGTAGCGTCTTTCCTACAAAAGGATTTAATTGACCCTTCATATATGCAGCAGCTTTCAGAAAAGGCATTTGCAAGGGCAGAAACGGGTGAAGATGAATATGTACTTGATATTATCGAGTATGAATTATTGCCAATACTTAACCGTCTTTATGATGAAATAAATGAGGAAATGTAAGATGACTTATCAAATTTATAAAGAACAGGCAGATTCAGGACAGCCTATTTATATTTATGAAAATAACGAAATAAAAGTCCCTTTAAATTCGCGTTATTCTCCTGAAAAAGAAGCCCAACGGTTCCTAAAAAAAATTTGCAATATAAAAAGGCATTTCGTGATTTTAATAGGTTTTGGGAATGGGTCTCTCCTTAATTGTCTCGTAGAAAGTAATGTATTAGAACAAAATGTCCATTATTTTTTTATTGAGCCTTTTTCTGAAATTGAACTTAGCAGTAAACACTGTTCTTTAATTAAAGAACATAATAAATTATCATTTGTGAAATTTGCGGATTTTTCTGCAATGACGGTTGCAAAATACCTTTCTAAATTTAGTTCGGTACCTGTAAGTATACATGTTCATCCCAATTATTTAAAAGCTAATCAGTCTATGATTAAAGATTGTTTGAAAGTGATTCAAGAAGGAATAGAGACAAAGCAAATCTTTAACAACACTGAAATGCAATTTGCATTAGATTGGATTATTGAACCTTTAAAAAATACTGAGCATATACCAAACTCTATAAATTTAAAAAAACTTAAAGGGAAGTTTCAAGGAGAACGAGCTATTCTAATTGCTGCAGGCCCATCACTTCAAGATGATATTGATTTTTTGAAAAAGAATCAGAATTCCTTTCATCTCTTTTCAGTAGGGTCAGCATTGAGAGCCTTACTAACGAATGGAATCAATCCTGATTATACATTAAGTATTGATGCGAGTGATCGTAACTTTGAAACACATTTTAAAGGACTAAACTATAATGGGACCCTTGTATACGAAACGATGTCTAACTCGAAAATTCAAGATGGACATAGCGGATCGTTAATTGTCTCGAAGTCTTCCGCAGATCATGTTACTTCCCAGTTTTTTAATGATCTTTTTACCTTTTCTCAATCATCACCCTCTGTAGCGGTATATGCTTTACAAGTAATTGTATATTTGGGTTTTTCTGAAATCTACTTAGTTGGACAGGATCTAGCGTTAGTAAACGGAAATTACTATTCGGAAGGGATTAAGCATCATGAAGGAATGACAGATTTGAAAAATGAATTATGGGTAAAAAATAATGAAGGTGATTTAGTTGGTACTACTCGCTCTTTAAAAATCTTTTTAGACACTTTTGAAGCTCTAATTAAAACCTTGCCAGAGAGTATAACAATTTATAATTTATCAAGATATGGTGCTAAAATAGAAGGTACCACATATATTTCCTCAAATATGATAGAACCATCTCATAAAAAAACAAATATGTTTGATAAAAATACAGTTCACCCTTCTTCAAGTCTTACTGTTACAGATTTTCTAGAAAAATTAGATCTACTAAGAAAAGAGGTTAATGAAGCTAGCAGAAAATTAAATAGATATATTAGTGTAGGATTAGTGTCTTCTGTTGATATGAAGAAAGTTGTAAAAGGATTTCACAAGGTGACGAAACATAAAATACTAGAAGAAGTCATATTATCGAGGTTAACCTTTATGTTCGATAATATTATAAATAAATTTGTTTATTTTGATGAAAAGGCGAAGTATATAAGTGATGATTTACTTCTACTAGTTAATGAATTAAATCATTTTTATGAACTTATTGAGAAATATATAAATAGCCTATTGGTAGATGAAAGAATAACTAAGTATAAATAAAAAAGACTGGCTATAAATAGTCCAGTCTTTTTTATTATTAGCATTCATTTAATACAAGTTAAAGATAGAGCTATTTTAATAATACAATTAATTGTAAGTATATTGAATTGATGCTTGTGCACCTGCTTTATCAACAGTAATATCAACTGTGCCAGCAGTTTCGGCTGCAGGCATTGATATACGGATTCGATTAGCTGCCAAGTAAGTATACTTCACTTCTTGACCATTAACCGTAACAGTCATTGAATTACTAAAGTTTGTCCCATATATCGTAACCGAATTTCCACCTTTTACAGAGCCGCTTGTTGAAGAAAGACTGGTAACTGTAATAGGTATAGGTGTGTAATGATAGCTGTCATTTAGGATAAATTCCTGTAAATCTGGATTAACGACTTTTACTGATATTAAACCAGTAACTGAAGAAACTGGAGTTTTTACTTGAATCTCTGTATCAGTAATAGAAACAATTGTAGCTGCCCTATCACCAAAATATACTTTAATCCCCTTTTTAAAATTATAACCTGAGATAGTAATTGATTCATTTCCAGCAACTGTTCCAGAACTACTAGAAAGTGATGTTATGCTAGGTGATGGATCCATAACTGGCTCAGTATATGTGAAACCCCCTACTAAAATGGCAGATTGCCCATCAGGATTTACTAATTTTACATCAACTGTCTTAGCTTGGGTACTAATAGGGATTTTAATTCGGACTTTACTATTTGTAACAAAATCCATAACGATTTCTTCATCACCAAGATATACTTTAGCAGAAGAAGAAATATTTTTTCCGAATAAGTATACTGTTTTTTGTTCTCCAGTTAATGCAGCAGCATCAGATAAATTGCTAATCTCTGGTGCAGGCGTTGGAGGTGGTGCTAAATATTCATAAGCATTCACTAATTCAGAAGAAGAACCATCCGGGTTTTCGGCTTTAACCATAACAAAACCTTCAGATACTGCTTCAGGGACATTAACTCGAATTTTACTTGAATTTGCATAGTAGTTTACAACGGCTTCTTTATCTCCAAAATAAACTTTAACATTTCTGTCAAAATTTGCACCAAATAGATAAACAGACTCTCCTCCTGTTAATTTACCAGAATTAGCTGAAAGGCTATCTAGTTGAATGATTGGCGGAGGAGGAGGTGTCAAATACGTATATGCATTTGCATGTTCCACTTCTGTGCCATCAGGGTTAACTACTTTTACATCAACTGTGCCATCTATTAGTGAAGCTGGAACAGTTGCATAGAGCTTGCTTGTAGTAGAAAACTGTGTTACTGCTTCAATTCCATTAATAAACACTTTTGCTCCGTTCATGTAATTTGAACCGATTACAGTAACTCTATTTCCGCCAGTCATTTCACCTTCTGCAGGAGAAATAGATGTAATTGTAGGATCGGCATAATATTGAAAGTTGCCTAGAGCAAATTGGCCATCAATATTTAATACTTTAACTTCTACTAATCCTTGTGCTCCAACAGGTGTGGTGACTACTATCTCATTAGGAGTTTCCGAAATAACGGTAGCTTGATTAGTACCAAAGTATACTTTTGCACCCGGTAAGAAGTTCTTCCCAGTTATGGTGACTGTCTCTCCACCAGTCGTTAATCCCTTCTCAGGATTAATTGAAGAAATAACCGGTTTTGGGTTAAGGACCGCAATAGAAGGGTTTACAGTATCTAATGAATAGCTAGTTTTCTGGTGATCCTCAAAAACTGTTGATGTCTTTCCTAAAGGATATTTTCCTGCTTGTGTAGTATTCTTTGCGCGAATTTGATAAGTAAATGTAAGTTCTTTTGATTTTAATTCCTGTACATCCCATTCTAATGTGTTTCCATTAACGGTAGGCTTTGGAATGTTATTATCATATGAACCAGGAACGATTTCAAATTCAGGTGAAACGGTGTCAGTTATTTGCACATTATATGCGCTTGCTAATCCAATTTCCTCTACAATTTTCTTGTATACATCAGATAAACCAACTGAACCTAGTACAAAATGATGGTGGTCTGCTGATGTAGACATATCTTCTAATAATTTGTTTGGTGCACTTGCAGCTGGGTCTTCATTGGGACCTAATAAAGCAATCGAATAAAAGATAATCCCTGCATCTTTAGCAGCCTTAGCACTTGCAAGTGCATCAGGAGTACTATTTGCAGCACCATCTGTAAGAATTACGATGGTTGGCTGTGCATCAGGGCGATGATTTGCAAGCATAGCGGTAGCTTTTCTTACAGCATCTCCCGTATTCGTGCTTCCCGCAAGTTGGATCGTATCCACATAAGCCTTTGCAGCTGCTGCATCAGTTGTTAATGGGTAGGAAGATGCATTGTCGCTGAAATCAACAATACCCACTTGATGTTTAGTTAGATCCATTAAATCAATAAATTCCTTCGTTGCATTTTTGGCTGCAGTTAAGCGATTGTCACTTTGCATACTTCCAGATTTATCAACAATTAGAATAACATCATTTGGTCTAACAATTGTGGAATCTTTTGGGGTTCCTTTAATTGATAATGTTACATTTGCAATATCGTTTTCTACCAAACTATTAACATCAACTGTCTTTGTGATCTTCATTAAATCACTTCCAGAAGGTGTTGCTGCATTTGTAGAGTATGGTAGAATGAAGCTGAATAAAAGAGCTACAACTAGAAGTGTAGTTCTTATGTAATGCTGCCTTTTCATTAAATTCCCACCTTTTATAGTATTTTCTAACCATTTATTATATCGTCAAAAATTGGGATAGTTTAATGGAAAAGGCGGAAAAATATGTATGGTGTTTTACAAATTTTTATATGTTGTAAAGGAGTTTTAAATAATGAGAGCAAAAAAGGTATTAATTACAGGGGCAGATGGATTTATTGGTTCTCATTTAACAGAGGAATTAGTGAGGCAAGGATATGATGTGAAAGCATTTGTATACTATAACTCATTTAACTCATGGGGATGGTTAGATTCATCACCAGATCAAATAAAAAATGAGATAGAGATCTTTGCAGGGGATATTCGTGATCCGCATGGGGTAAAAGCAGCGATGAATGGGTGTGAAATTGTACTTCACTTAGCTTCTCTTATAGCTATACCTTATTCCTATCACTCTCCAGATACTTACGTTGATACGAATATTAAAGGAACTCTCAATGTTTTGCAGGCTGTTAGGGATTTGGGTATTTCTAAAGTAGTCCATACATCAACAAGTGAAGTGTACGGAACAGCAAAATATATTCCCATTGATGAAGAGCATCCATTACAAGGTCAATCGCCTTATTCTGCTTCAAAAATTGGTGCGGATCAAATGGCATTATCATTCTATCGGTCATTTGAGACACCTGTTTCAATTATCCGTCCGTTTAATACATATGGACCAAGACAATCGGCGCGTGCAGTCATACCAACAATTATTACACAGCTTGCCTCTGGCAAAGAGAAAATTAAACTTGGTGCATTAAGCCCTACTAGAGATTTTAATTATGTGAAGGATACCGTAAGCGGATTTATCGCGGTTATGAATAATGCAAAATCAATTGGCGAAGTTATTAATATCGGGAGCAACTATGAAGTTTCTATTGGTGAAACAGCGGAAGCCATTGCGGAAGTGATGGGGAAAAAGGTAAAAATTGAAACAGATGAAATTCGCTTGCGTCCAGAAAAGAGCGAGGTAGAGAGATTATGGGCAGATAACCAAAAAGCAAGAGAATTGCTTGGTTGGGAGCCATTATATGGTGGAATGGACGGATTTAAGCATGGTTTGAAAGAAACGGCTGATTGGTTTATGAATCTTAAGAATTTATCTCAATATAAGGCAGATGTATACAATATATGAGTAGTGAGTGGCAGGGAATAGTGCAAAGTATAAAAGAGATTTATGGCAATAAAGAATTTATCCCTTTACATGAGCCTACTTTCGATGAAAAAGAGATTGAGTATGTGACAGACTGTATTCGAACGGGATGGGTATCATCTGTTGGGAAATATGTCGATGAATTTGAAAAGAGGCTTGCAGAATATACAGGGGTGAAACGTGCGGTTGCTGTTGTTAACGGTACTGCTGCTCTCCACATTGCACTTAAAGTTGCTGGGGTACAAGCGAATGATGAAGTTTTTATGCCGGCGCTGACATTTATCGCAACAGCAAATGCGGTTTCTTATCTGCAGGCAGTTCCACATTTTGTTGATGTTTCAGAACAAACATTAGGAATGGATCCGGTAAAGCTTGAAGAACATATTCGTGAAATTGGTGAAATGAAGAATGGCCACCTTATTAATAGACTAACTGGACGTGTCATTCGTGCAGTCGTTCCAATGCATACATTTGGTCATCCTGCTGCTCTTGATGAATTAATAGATGTCTGTAATCGTTACAATCTTGTACTTGTCGAAGATGCAGCAGAATCATTAGGCTCTTTCTATAAAGGGAAGCATACAGGGGGATTTGGTGCGGTCAGTGCACTCAGCTTTAATGGCAATAAAATTATGACAACGGGTGGAGGAGGAGCAATCTTAACGAATGATGAGAAATTAGCAGACTATGCAAAGCACATTACAACAACAGCTAAAATCCCCCATTCTTGGGAATATTGTCATGATGAAGTAGCTTTTAACTATCGGATGCCAAATATTAATGCTGCTTTAGGATGTGCACAACTTGAGAAGATGGATAAGTTTATCCTTTCTAAGAGAAATCTAACACAGAGATATCAAAATTTATTTGAAACAATAGAAGGAGTCACAGTATTTACTGAACCTTCTTTTGGGACGAGTAATTATTGGCTGCAAACCATTGTATTGGATACTGAGAAACATAACAGGGATGCAGTGCTTGAAATCTTAAACAGCGAAGGAGTAATGACTAGACCGATATGGATACCAATGAATAAATTGATGCCGTACAAAGACTTCCCAGTAGGTAATTTATCAGTGACCAATGAGCTAAACGATAAAATCATTAATATTCCATCTACACCAATAAGGAAAGACAGATAATATGAACAAACGCAAAATTTGTGTTGTCACCGGAACTAGGGCAGAATATGGATTGTTGTATTGGTTGATGAAAGAAATCCAAGCAGATAATGAATTGGAATTACAGTTAATTGTTACGGGAATGCATCTATCTCCTGAATTTGGGTTGACCTATCAGCTGATTGAGAAAGATGGATTTGTCATTGATGAGAAAGTGGAAATGCTTCTGTCATCAGACACCCCTGTTGGTGTAGTGAAATCGATGGGACTTGCAACAATCGGATTTTCGGATGCACTTGACCGATTGGAGCCAGATGTACTTGTGATTTTGGGTGATCGATTTGAAATGCTAGGTGTGTCACAAGTGGCATTAATTATGGGCATCCCAATTGCACATTTACATGGTGGAGAGTTAACATTCGGAGCATATGATGACTCGATTCGTCATGCGATTACGAAAATGGCGACATGGCACTTTACCAGTACTAATGAACATAGAAAGCGTGTGATACAACTTGGTGAATCACCGAATCGAGTTTGGAATGTTGGAGCATTAGGAATTGAGAACATTTTGAGATTGCCACTTTTATCAAAGGATGAGTTATACACACAGTTAAATCTCGATAAAAACAAATCACTTTTTCTTATTACCTATCACCCTGAAACGAATGGAGATGGGGAAGGGGTATATTCGTTGCTATCAGCATTAAATGGATATTCCAATATGAATCTTGTCTTTACAAAGTCCAATGCGGATAATGGTGGTAGAATTATAAATAAGGCAATAGAAAGGTATACTGCACAAAATGAACATGCCCATTTGTTTGATTCGCTAGGGCAATTGCGCTATTTAAGTGCAGTGAAACATGCAGATGCTGTCATTGGTAATTCTTCTAGTGGACTTATTGAAGTACCATATCTTCAGTCTCCTACTGTGAATTGTGGGAATCGGCAGGCTGGGAGACAAAGACCATCCTCCGTTTTTGATACTGAGTTAAATGAAGAATCTATTAGAAGCGGCATTGAAAAAGCTCTGCAATTTAATAAAGCTTATGAACAGATTTTTGGTGACGGAAATGTTTCTCATAAGATAGTGGACATTCTCAAAGAAGTGCCTTCCTATTGGATTCAGAAGGGGTTTTATGACTTATGAATAAACATACACACATAATTGCCGAAGCGGGTGTGAATCATAATGGTTCACTTGAGCTTGCTTTTGCTTTAGTAGATGCAGCGGTAGAAGCTGGTGCAGATGCAGTGAAGTTTCAAACCTTTAAGACAGAGAATCTTGTAACGAAAAAGGCAAAGCAGGCTGCTTATCAGGTAAATAATATTGGGGAAGAAACGTCACAATTTGCCATGTTGAAGAAATTGGAACTTTCTTATTACGAGTTTGTGCGGCTTAAATCATACTGTGATGAAAAAAATATAGAATTTCTATCGACACCTTTTGATCGAGAAAGTGTTGACTTTTTGGTAGATGACTTAGGGATTCTTACAGTGAAAATTCCATCAGGTGAATTAACAAATGCGCCGTTCGTTCATTACATTGCAACAAAACGAAAGCCAATTATTTTATCCACAGGTATGGCAACGATGGAAGATATCCATGAAGCTTTGTCTTTTATGGCATACGGTCTAGCCTATCCAGATAAACAAGTGGAAATGGAGGCTATTCAGGAATTTTATCATTCGGCAGAAGCGAAGAAGTGGTTAAAGGACTATGTAACGATTTTACAATGTACAACTGAGTATCCAACGCCGTACTCCGATATTAATTTACGGGTGATGGACCAATTAAAAAAAGATCTTCAAGTTAATGTTGGTTTTTCTGATCATTCAGAAGGTATTTATGTTCCGATTGCTGCAGTAGCCCTTGGTGCCAGAGTGATTGAGAAGCATTTTACCATTAGTCGCCTTTTGCCAGGTCCAGATCATCGTGCTTCTTTAGATCCAGATGAATTATCGGAAATGGTAAGAGGGATTCGCATCATTGAGCAGTCGTTAGGAAATGGTGATAAGAAGCCGACGATGAGTGAGCAGCGTAACCAAACAGCTGCACGTAAAAGCTTAGTGGCTGCAATGGCGATTGAAGTAGGAGAAATGTTTACGGAAGAAAATGTAACTATTAAACGTCCAGGCTGTGGCATGTCTCCTTCTCAGTATTGGACAATAATTGGAAAGAAAGCATCTAAGAGTTATGAAGAGGATGAGCTCATTGGCGAATAAACCAGTTATTTTGATTGGGAATGGTGGGCATGCGTCTGTACTAACAGAAATTTTACTGCAGCAAAACTGCCCTATTATTGGTTTTACAGCACCAGAAAATCAGGAAAATCGTTTCAAGATCCCTTATATTGGCACAGATGATGTCATTGATTTCTATAATCAGAAGGATATTAACCTTGTACTTGGTTTAGGTTCAATAACTGTTTCAACGGTAAGGGCAAAAATGTTTCAATTATTTAAAGAAAAAGGATACACTTTTTCTTCTGTTATACACCAAAGTGCAGTCATTTCTCAATATTGCATGTTAGGAGAAGGAGTGCAAGTAATGGCAGGAACTGTAATTGAAGCTTTTGTGGAAATTGCCGATAATACTATTATAAATACCTCTTCTAGCATTAATCATGACTGTCGCATCGGGAAGCATTGTCATATAGCACCAAGTACGACGCTATCAGGCAATGTAACCGTGGGTGATCTTACACATATCGGTACAGGGTCGACAGTCATCCAAAATGTTCAGATTGGTAGTCAAGTATTAATTGGTGCTGGATCGCTTGTGCTTCGGACTATAGGAGATAATAGCAAAGCTTTCGGGGTGCCTGCTAAGGAAGTGTAGATGATGGAAAACTGGAAAGATATATTGATTACTCCTCATACATCTATTATGAAAACGATGAAAATAATTGATGAGACTACCTTGCAATTTGCTGTTGTTGTTGATGAATATACTCATATATTAGGGACAGTAACTGATGGTGATATTCGGCGCGGGTTATTGAAAGGGTTGTCTTTAGACACATCGATTCAAGAAGTTATGAATGATCTACCTGTGTATGAACAAATAGGTAAGAAACGATTATATTATTATGAATTGATGAAAAAGCTAAAACTGAAACAATTACCGATTGTGAATCAGGAAAAGCAGATTCAAGATATTCTTTTTTTAGATGATGCAGAACAACAAGCATTTCAAAAAAAAAATACGGTTATTTTAATGGCAGGTGGTCTTGGGACAAGGCTCCGGCCTTTGACCGATCATGTACCAAAGCCCATGTTGAAAGTGGGGGACAAGCCCATTTTGGAAACAATTATCGATAGTTTTAAAGGTTTTGGTTTTACTAATTTTATTTTATCGGTGAATTATAAGAAAGATATGATTAAAGATTATTTTCAGGATGGTAGACATCTTGGTGTAAATATATCGTATATAGAAGAAACAAAAAGACTTGGAACAGCAGGAGCCTTATCACTTTTATCAGACAAGCCAGGTCATCCCTTTTTTGTCATGAATGGTGATCTCTTGACAAAAATTAATTATGATCAACTGCTAAACTTTCATAATGAAACGAATTCAGCTGCAACGATGTGTGTTCGTGAGTATGAGTATCAAATTCCATATGGTGTTTTAGCAACAGAGAATCATCGTCTTCTATCGATTGAAGAGAAACCGATTCATAAAAGCTTTGTCAATGCTGGTATTTACGTATTGAGTCCAGATGTCCTGAAATCTGTTCCTCAAAATGAATTTTTTGATATGCCAGACTTATTTAAACAGTTGATGAATGAACAACAAGAAGTTTCGGCTTTTCCATTGAGAGAGTACTGGCTTGATATTGGCCGTATGGATGATTACGAAAAGGCCAATTATGAATTCAGCGGAGGCTTTTTATGATACAGGATAAAAAAGTATTAGCAATCATTCCAGCACGAGGTGGCTCTAAAGGGGTGCCACGAAAAAACATTCGTAGTTTAGCTGGTAAGCCATTAATTGCATGGACTATTGATGAAGCAAAGAAATCAAAATATATTGATAGACTTATACTATCTTCTGAAGATGAGGAAATCATCGAAATTGCAAAATATTATGGGTGTGAAGTACCATTTGTACGACCATCTAACCTTGCAGAAGATACAACACCAGGGATTGACCCGGTAATCCATGCTTTGAGTATTTTACCAAATTACGAATATGTTGTAGTACTTCAGCCGACTTCACCATTAAGGAGTGCAGAAGATATTGACGGGAGCATAGAACAACTTCTGGTTTCAGGTACTCCTGCATGTGTTAGTGTCACAGAACCTGGTAAATCGCCATACTGGATGTATACGTTGCAGGATAATAATATTTTAAAACCATTAATATATAATGAAGAAGCAATTGTAAGGAGACAGGAACTACCTATAACCTATGCTTTAAATGGGGCGATTTATGTTGCAGAGACAAAGTGGCTTAATGAAAGCAGAACTTTTTTATCTAATGATACTACGGCATATATAATGCCAAGAAATAGATCTTACGATATTGACACAGAGGAAGACTTTATGTTTTGTGAGTGGATTAAAAATAAGTGAGGAGTATCCGCCCTTAAATTTGGTTTTATTAAAGGAATTATAAATTTATAATATTTGAAAAAAATTAGAAAGATGGTGTGGCAAAAGTCTATATTAAATTGACCTTTGATACACCATCTTTTTTAAAATTGGGAAAGCTAATACCTTTATTTTTTCTAGAAGAGACTGGTTTTTATTTTTTAAACAAGCTTAGTATCTCAGTTAAGGATTGATTAACTTTTGATACCAAAATTTTGTCGCTATTTTGACGAATAGATAAGCTGATATTATTTATCATTTCTTTAGCAATGTCAGTGTCTTTCAATTTTGAAAAAGAGGTAGTTAAGTTAGATTCATTGATAAGAGAATTGTACATATGATGTTCGATCGCTTCATAATATGAGCCAACTTTAGTTAAATTTCTTGTTGTAATCTTTATGGCTGAATCAAATTTCGAGATTGAATTTTCAGCGTCTGCTCGTGTTGCTAAAGAAACATTGTCTAGGTTTAGTGCAGTTGTACTCGTATCCATAAGTTCAATATTAATTTGCTGTCCGGGATTGGCACCTACTAGTAACGCTAATGACTGGTTAGCACCTAAAATACCTTTTGTGTTGAATTCCAGTGTATTTGCAGTGTCGTTTATCGATTTCATTAATTGATCTAGCTCTAATTGGCTTGCCTCACGATCTGCAGTAGACAAAGTATCAGTTGCATTCATAACCGCAAGTTCCCGCCCTCTTTGAAGGAGAGTGTTCACATTATTAAGCCCCTCATTAGCTACCTGAAGAACAGAAAGCCCATCCTGCATATTGCTTTGCGAACGTGATAACCCTCTTAATTGTGCACGCATAGTTTCAGAAATTGCTAATCCAGCAGCATTATCACTTGCACGACTAATAGAGGTGCCTGATGCTAGTTTCTCGATTGAATTCCCCATCAATTTTTCATTTTTTTGATACCGGTTAACAGAGAAAGAAATCATTGCTTGATTGTTTATTTTCATTTTTACACCTCATTTTTATAAAATAGAACAGCTATATTTTATATCGACTCTTTTATTTGATATTTAATTCATAGGCTTAATTTACTAGGAAAATAAAAAAAATAATAGGAAGGAGACGGGTAAGTATATGAAAAATTATCGAAAAGCCCTGCATTTATATAATCAAACAAAAATTATATCTGCTCCCTTGGAAGAAATAATGATTACTTTCATTGATAAAGCCATATCCTTAATTAAATTAGGCAGAGACGCCATAGATACCAAAGATTTAGTGGTTCAAAATCAAAGCTTGCAAGTAGCACAGGAATGTGTGCTCCAACTAATTACATTTGTAATTATAGAAGAGAAACAAGGGGAAGAATTAATTATCATTTATGATTATTTGAATCGACAATTAATAAAGGCAAATTTAGAAGGTGACCAGAAGATACTGGATGAAGTATCCAATATTTTATTAGAGCAGAAAGATGATTGGGAAATAGCTATGAGAAGCAGGCGGAATAAGTATAGAAGGAACTTTATTTAATTAGGATATTTTATATGTTGCTTACTTTACATTTAATTTAACTAAATAGGTTTATTTCAAAATCACTTTTGAATATTACAATATTATAGGACAATACTTAAATATTTTCAGCTTTCTCCGATATATAAAGTAATTAAATATATTGGAGGCAAAAGTGATGCTTGAGAGTCTTTCAACTAATGTCCTTTCCTCTCAGCTTAGAACCACTACATCAGAAGGAATAAGTTCATATTACCAAGGGAAAATTGATAAGATTGCCTATTCAGAACAACAAAATATTGAAGAGGGATATAAACCGAAAGAAAAGGAAGTACGGGAAATTGTAGATAGTATGAATACATTCTTGGAACCTGCACAGACTTCTATTCGATTTGAGTATCATGAAAAATTGAATGAGTATTATGTACGGATAGTAAATGATACAACAGAAGAAACAGTTAAAGAAATACCTTCTAAGAAATTACTGGATTTTTATGCGGCAATGACAGAGTTTGTCGGGCTTATGGTAGACGAAAAAATATAAGTGGGTGATTGGGAATGGTACGAGTAAGTGGATTTGCAAGTGGAATGGATATTGATGATATCGTTAGTAAGATGATGCAGGCACAAAGAGTGCCGCTTGATAAAATGGTTCAGAAGAAACAGTATTCTGAATGGCAGCGTGATGACTATCGTTCATTAAATTCAGCAATGCTAGAATTTGATCGATTTATTTTTGATGGAATTGGTATGGAAAGTTCATTTGCAAAGAAAATAGTAAATGTGTCAAATCCGAATGCGCTATCGATTAAGGGTGTAAATGCGACTAGTAATTTTTCTGGAACGATAACAGTGAAAGAGTTGGCTTCATCGTCGACGCTAATAGGTGATACATCTATAGATAATGCTACAAAAAAGTTATCTGATTATGGAATAACTCCAGGGGAAAATATAATAAAAGCGATAAATGAAAAAGGAGAAATGCAGGAATACAAGTTCCAAATTACAGCGGATGATACGATGGATAGTGTGATCAATAAAATAAATTCCCAGACAGGTGTTACAGCTTTCTTTGATGGGACGGGTAAACTCTCATTCACATCAAAACAAACAGGAAATGTGTCTGGTAAGGGAATTGAATTTGTCAGTGGAGATTTTGTTAATAAAGTGTTTACCAACGTGACAAGCACAGTAGGTGGAAATGCACAAGTGACTTATAACGGGGTGGACATTGAACGAACATCGAATGTCTTCACAATCAATGGCGCAGAATTTACTTTAAAGGAAAAAACAACTGGTCCGATCACATTCTCTTCTACTACCGATGTAGATGCTATTTTAGATACAGTTACACAATTTGTGAATAAGTACAACGAATTAATTGAAAAAATTAGTGATAAAACGACTGAAGCTAAATACCGAAGTTTTACACCATTGACTGCTGAACAAAAGAAAGCGATGTCTGAAGATGAGATTAAGATGTGGGAAGAGAAAGCAAAGAGTGGAACTTTAAGAAGTGACCCTACTTTAAAAAGTTTATTATCAACAATGAGAACATCGTTGTACACTTCAGTTAGTGGGGCAACAGGTATACAAAATTTAAGTGAGCTTGGAATTACCACAACGAAAAACTATCTTGAGGGTGGTAAACTAACGATTGATGAGAAGAAGCTGAAAGAAGCGATTTCAAAGGACCCAGGTGCGATTTATAAGTTATTTATGACTAAAGGTGAACCGGTTGATCCGGCTAAACCGGCTGGTCCATTTAAGAAAGAGACTCAAGGATTAGCATACCGTTTAAGAAGTGATCTAGATTCAGCTATGAAATCGATTACTGAAAAGGCTGGAAAAGCAGGCTATGTAAACGACAAGTTTTCAATTGGAAAATCTCTTAATGATTTAGATAAAAGAATCTCTGCTTTTGAAGTAAAATTAACAAGACTTGAAAACAGATATTATAGTCAGTTTACTGCTATGGAAAAAGCTATACAAAAAGCAAATAACCAAAGTACCTCACTTATGCAATACTTTGGATAAGGTTAATTAGGAAGGAAGTTAATAAATGGCCATCAATAATCCATATCAATCATACCAACAAAATTCTGTAAATACCGCTTCTCCAGGGGAGCTAACTTTAATGCTTTATAATGGCTGTCTTAAATTTATTACAATAGGAAAGAAAGCAATAGAAAAGGGGAACATTGAAGATAAAAATACCAATCTTCTAAAAGCACAAAATATTATAAGAGAATTAATGGTTACCTTGAATATGGATGTAGCTATTTCTAAAGATATGATGGCATTATATGAATTTATTAATCGTCGTCTAATGGAAGCAAATATGAAAAATGATCTTTCTGCTTTAAATGAGGTTGAAGAACTGATTACGAATTTCCGTGATACATGGAAGGAAGCGATTCAGGTGAATCGTCAAAAACAATTTGGACAAAGTGGTCGGGTGTAATGACAGATCTTCATCAATTCAATGTAATAACATTGCAGCTACTTGAGCTTTTAACTACTTCGTTAGAGATTGACCGAGAAGAGAATATAATTAAAATTAATAGATTACTCGATCAACGTGAGGTTTTGATGGAGTCAATTCACCCTCCTTTTTCGGAAGAAGACATGAAGATAGGGCAGCAATTATTGCAGCTAAATATGCAAGTGAACAATCTTTTAGTTTCAAAAAAGCAAGAAATTCAACGTGATATGAAGGAATTAGATGCAAAGAAAAAGTCATCGAATAAGTATGTAAATCCCTATGGGAATTTTTCAATAGATGGTATGTTTTATGATAAGAAGAATTAATTCTCTGCTAGTAATTCTTGTTTCATGGAAACTCACGTTTGTAACTGAATAATGCGAAAGTTGACTTTGTCATTTAGATATTGGAAAATGCAAATTTGAAGTTTACAGCATATTTTACAGCTATAAATTGGTGGTAACATTGATATAAATGGATAGATTGATAAAAGGAGTAACCAAACGGTTACTCTTTTTAGTTATAAAACCAATAATTAATCTTCGGTCTCAGTAGGAGTATTTAGTTATAATTAGTCATCTCTTTAGGCGACTCATCCATTAGACTTACTATTTTTAGTGAAGATTCTTTTCGTAAGTCAATATACACCTCTTGGAATTTGACTAAAGGTTGATGTGGTTCATTTTCATGAATAAATATAATCTGTGCCTCTTTGCCGTTACTTAATGTAACATATTGATGAAGGTTCTGTCTCATTATGTATCTAACAAATGGAATAACAATAGCCGGGTTTAAATGACTTTCAGATACAGCATTTATAAGTTTATATACGCCAGTAAATGGGTTCCATTTTTTACTAACACCCTCTAAATCCATACATATAGCATTAAAGGAAGATGCTACTGAAATAATCTGGACAAAATATGGAATTTCTGATTCTTTCAATTGATTGGGATACCCATTACCATTTAACCTCTCATGGTGTTGAAGAGCAGATAATGGAACAAGTTGATTTAATTCTGGGATATCTTTTAATAAATTATATCCCAATTCTGTATGGTATTGAGCTGTATTATGTTCTTCAATATTGCAAGATTCCACAACATCATACAGATTATTATCTATGCCTAATATACCAATGTCGTGAAATAGACCCATTTCCGAAAGTAGTAAGCAATCATTTTTTTTATACCCTAATAGTTTTCCAATCATCGCTGAGAGAATTCCGACATTTATACTATGTTGATATAGGTTATCATTCTTCTTTCCGTTATTTTGAATTACCTTTAGTATGGAGAAGTCGCAGAGTGATATTTCGATAAGCTCATGATATTGCATTCTTAATGCCAATAAATCAATTTCTTTGTATGAATATAAGTTATGAAACACATTTTTAATATAGTCTTGAATTGATTGATAATACTTGGCACTTGGTGAATTATCTTCTTTTGTTGAAGATTTATTTGTATTCAAATCTACGCGTACTTTTTTGCCAAAACGGTATTTTTGAAGTAATAAAACATGAATTTCTTTTAGAACTGTTCCTTTTTTTAATAATAGAATCTCCTGTTCAGAAAAAATATCTTCACCAAGCTCACTTCCTACAAGATCAAAGGAAATTTGAACTTCCTCCATTTTTATCCCCCTTAAAGTAGCTAACATTATTTGTATATATTATATATATAGCCTAAATTTACCATGTGAATCAAAAAAAATGTACTAAAATTATCTTTCTTTTTAAAAAGGGGCTAAATGTCCTATGATATAAATCACATATTGACATTTTTGGGCATTATGGGTATATTATCCAACGGAGGAATTATTTTATAAAAGTATTTTAAAATATATTTTAAAATTGTAAAGGTGATAGTATGAATTCATTAAACGTAGATTGTATAAATAAAGAGAAAAATATAATTTTGACAAAATATGACTATCATAAAAATCTGCTTAAAAACGAGATTAAAACTATTAAATCCATTAAAATACCAACTCAAGATTACTCGATTAAAAATATTGAATTAGTGGATTGGATTATAGAAGAATTTACACCGAAAGAGCTTGAAAGTCTTTTAGAGGAGATTAAAATTGTAAAAAAACGAACACAGAATATAAAACCATTCCTATCAATTATTGCGGTCGGATTATTACATAAGGTCTAGTAGTAATAAGACCCTTTATGTTGTATTAGTTTATCGTATATAATATAATTCATTACTGAAGTACTCCTCTTTACAAAGGTAAAAGGAGGTATTAAGTATTAGAGTAAAGTAATTGTATAAGATTATCACATCTACTTAGCACGATAGTATTCAGGCAAAGAAAGGGAAGTCAGCATTTAAAAGGATATCGAGTTCCTTATGCAATTTCATCTTTTGTGGCTATTATTTTGATAGATAAAACATTTATAGTAATAAAATTTGTAATGAAATAGTTCCTTTTCTTCATTCTGAATGATTTGAAAGTTATCATTATTTTTTGTATTGGCAGGTGATTACATGGATATCGCATTACTATCAATGGCACTAAGCCAAGGACAAGTGCAGCAGCAAGCATCCATATCTGTCATGAAGAAGGCAATAGATCAAGCAGATCTAAAGGTTGACTTCATTAATCAAATGATGGGTGGAGCTGATTTACAGGCTTTACAACGAGCTGCAGAGCCGCATCTTGGGGGCAATATCGATTTAAGAGGGTAATGAAGACTAGGAGCAGCCAATTGGTTGTTCTTTTTTTTGGGCTGAAATTTATCAACTAAGGCTACTCATAAAAAGTGCAACTCCATATATTGCCTCCATCCTTTCTTCATATTCCCTTCACATTCCCCCGCTCTTGCCGATAAAAACAATAGAATGAATAAGTACGGAGTGATTCCCCAATGCAAATAAATAATCTATTTCTTGGAACGCAATTACAACTAAATGAAGGCCCTTCGCTTGTACGTGCAGGCGATGTATTTCAGGCTGTTATTAAGGATCGATCGGATCAAAATAAAGTGACACTGACGATTAAGGGGCAAGAGGTGCCTGTTAAGTTTGAAGGGGAAATCCCAGCGAATGATCGTGTGACGCTTGAAGTGGTTCGTATCGATGAAAAGGGACAGTTGGTCGTTAAACCAGTGGAACAAGAGGCAACTCCTTCTAATAGTCAACAGGATGGGAAAGTAATGAAAGCTGGCTCTGAACTTGCTTTATCGAATGAAGTAAGGGAAGCGGTCCAATATATGTCGAGTAAAGGGTATCGCTTAAGTAAAGAAGATGTGGCTGCTCTGCAAAAGTTTATGAAGAATGAAAAGGGAAGTCTGGAAGAAAAGATGGCAACGATTCAAGCCTTAGTTCAGAGGAAATTAGAATTAACCTCTACCCATCTTGCTTCGATCCACAGTGCTTTGCATGGCGAGTCAGC
The DNA here is from genome assembly GCF_017874625.1 of Cytobacillus eiseniae. Taxonomy (GTDB): domain Bacteria; phylum Bacillota; class Bacilli; order Bacillales; family Cytobacillaceae; genus Cytobacillus; species Cytobacillus eiseniae. Next base: position 59,827 of record NZ_JAGIKZ010000014.1, read on the forward strand.
AACTAGTCTATTACTCAATTATTTAGATGGCTTATCGATCTCGATGGAGCAAGAGGTTGAACTGCAAATGCCAACTGATAAAAAAGTAAATCAGCAAGTAACTGCCAATGAGAAGGAATCTAAGTCAACGGATAAGATTGAGAGCACCCAGCAGATCCGAGTCAATGAAGCTGGTCAGGGAATTGATATGGCGGCAGAAGAAATAGATGCAACGCTTGACGATGTTACTGATAAATTAACACAATCAGAAAAGATGATTGTTGCAAATGCAGTTCAATCGTTAAATTTAGATTCAAAAACTGTCATCGTTACTGAAATAACAGCGAAGCTTTCCCAACTGACGATGGATTTTAAAAAGGCGAAGCAAGAAGTGATGAACTTTTTAGAGCATCTGACAAAGGATCACCGAATACAAGCGCCACAGGCAAGGCAATTTCTTGAATCATCCATAAGTAAGTTGGACAATGCGATTTTAAAGGGAAACTATATGCTTTATGCAGATATGAGTACGGAGAAGGAATTATTGTCTGCAAGTTCTCAATTAGCAAGAGCAAAGGACTTAGTAATGAAGGGGAGTTATCCAGAAGCTCAGCAAATTGTTAAAGAGGTCCATGCATTGTTAGAACGTGTGAATTTTAAGCCATCAAACACAAAAATGATGCATTTCGTTTCTGAACAAAGTCTGATCCAAAAGGAAGGAAATCCTTCTAAACAATTAATCAATGAGCTTCAGCAATTAACGAAGCCATTGCCTCAACAAGATTATTCAGCTAGACAGGTGTATGAAACGGTTAAACGATTAGGCATCAGTCATGAAAACCAACTGGCTCACTTTCTTACAAGATCGACTAAGGGAGAGATGGAGCCTAATATAAAGTCGATTTTACTGAAAATGGTCCAGCTTGAGAATGGTGTAAAGGACGGGGCACAGCCTTTAAATCAGGCGTTAACGAATTTGACAGGTCAACAATTACTGAATAAGCCAGATTCGTCAGGCATGCAAAATACCTTTATGCAATTCCCTGTTATGGTTGAACATCAAAATGAACAGGTGAAAGTATTTATCAATGCGAAGAAGAAAGGGAAAGGGATTGACTGGGAAAATTGCCAGTTATATTTCGTTCTTGAAACGAAGAAATTAGGAGAGATCGGGGTTTCTGTCAAAGCAACGAATCGTAATCTTTCTATTACATTGAAAAATAATAATGAGCAATTTATAAGAAAAGCAGAACTGTTGAAGGAAGATGCGGCTGAACGACTGAATGAGATTGGCTATAAGGTTGCTGCGATTCATTTTAAGCCGTTTGCGGAAAAATCGAAGGAGTCGATGAATGAGGAAATCGTGACCCCTCAGGAAGCTTCTGATGAGAGAGGATATGATGTGAAGATATGATGCCTCAAAGTAAATATAAGATGAATCGGCCAAAGCAACCAATTGCTCCATCTGCTATTACTAGCTATAATAGAGAAAATAGGAATCCATTAGTGGAATCGGATCAAGAGAAATTTGCTCGAAAAGTGATTGAATCTGCTGATAAGCAATCGATTCCACTGCAAGAGGACACGACATTAATCAAGAATCTTCTTGAAGTGGATTTAGGGGATTCGGTTCCCCCGCAATTATATGCCCTTATAGCAGAAGTATTAAAACTAATGGAAGAAATTGACGACTAATTGTTAATAAAGGTGTGGGAATATGGAAGTTAATCGAGTATCTAAAGCCTCCCTATCGAAAGTTGACTTGAAAGAGAAGGTAGCAAAAGGTTCGATTTCATTTCAATCCGTAATGAATAAAAATCAAAATGAACAGACGTTAGAGACTTTGTATGCGAAGATGAAGGACATTGAACAGCAGGGAGAGAAGCTTGCTGAACAGCGCACAGTTGAAAGTCTCCGTAAATATAAAAAAATGGTGAAAGACTTTTTAAACTATGCTTTAAAAAATGGCTTAGAGCTGCAAGAACAATTCGGCTTTAGCCAGCAAGGGACAACACGCATTCATCGAATTGTAAAAGAAGTGGACAAGAAACTAATCGATTTAACAAATGAAGTGTTAGACAAGGAATCGGAAGGCTTGAACATTTTAGATAAGGTTGGAGAAATTAAAGGGATGCTGATCAATATTTATACATGATCGGTACTAAAAAAGGACTCAAAAGAATTTTATTCTGCTGAGTCTTTTTCTTTTAAACGATATGATAGTTTCTTGCATCTTCTGGAGTCTGATCAATTAAATGAACAAGTTTGATGTCTGACTCCTTCCGCAAATCCACATACTCCCCATTCATTTTTACCAACGGCTGATACGGCTCATTCTCATGAATGAAAACAATTTCAGCTTCTTCCCCATTGCTGAGCATCACTTTCTCAGAGATGTTTTGTCTCATTAAATAGCGGACAAAAGGAAGGACGATGGCTGGGTTGAGCAGATTGACTTGTGACTCCTCAATGAGGTCGTACACACTTGTGAAATGTGGGTTGTCCCCTTCTTGATGGAGATTCATATAAATATCATTGAAATGATCAGCGACGGATACAATTTGAACGAAATAAGGGATGCCGCCTTCTTTGCGATTCGTTGGATAGCCGCTTCCATTCATCCTTTCATGGTGCAAAAGGGCAGATAATGGGACAAGCGGATTGATGTTCGGGATTAATTTCAATAATTTATAGCCGTTTTCTGTATGTTTTTCGATTTGTGTTTGTTCATTTTCTCCATCCATTCCGATCATGCCGATTTCATGGAATAGCCCCATTTCGGCAAGCAGGTAGCAATCTTTCTTTTCTAGACCTAATAGCTTCCCTATAATCGCGGAAAGGATGCCGACATTGATGCTTTTCAGTGTAATTAGATCCTCGCCCTTTGTGTGCAGGACTTTGAGGATGGCAATATCTTCAAGAGCTAATTGAATGAGGGAATGATAGCGCTTCCTTAACTCAGGCAGGTCGATCTCCTTCATCTGATGAAATTCTTGAAATGTTTGACTTATATAAGATTGAATGGATTGATAGGGTTGTGCACTTTGTAGCTTTCGCTGAATTGGCTTGCTTTTGCTGCTTTGTTCCATGGCAACCTTTGTACCAAAGCGATATTTTTGAAGCAAAAGGACATGAATTTCTTTAAGAATTGTTCCCTTTTTCAATAACAAGATCCCTTGTTCAGAGAAAATGTCCTCTCCTAGCGCACTCCCAACTAGATCAAATGAAATTTCGGTCTGCACCATGTCTAATTCCCCCTTACGCTCTATATTACTATAATTAAAATTTATCATTTTTTGCAGGAAAAATATACTGTATTTAACCTTATTTGGTAAAATGGGTAAAGTATCCTGCGCATATTGGCCTAGTATTGACAATTTTAATAAACAATGGTTATATTATCCTCTGAAAGAATATTTTTCAATAAAGGTGATTAAAATGACTAACTCTCATATATGTGAAAAACCTGTGTTAACAAAGCATGAATACTATCAAAATCTGTTAAAAAGTGAATTGCATTCTGTGAAGTCGGTAAAGATTCCGACAGTAAATGACTCGATTTGCATATTGGAGTTGGTGGACTGGATCATTGAAGAATATTCGCCAAAGCAACTGGAATGCCTTGTGACCGAAATAAAAATTATGAAGAAACGAACAACGAATATTAAAGCTTTTTTAGCAATTATTGCTATTGGGTTAATGAATAAAAACTAATCATTATTTTTAGAAAATGGTTAGTTTTCTCGCATCTCCCCCTCAACTTATGAATCTTCATTACTTTCCAAGAAAAATAAATCTTCACGATTCCGACAAATTTTTTAAAGTTTTTTCATGTACTAGCAGGAGAAATGTGGGGTAAAATAGAAATGTAACTACATAGTCTTTTTTATAAAAGGCTAAGCACATTTTTATACGTGCAGTATTTGGATAATGAAAAGGAGGAGTTCACTTATGAATTATAACATTCGTGGTGAAAACATTGAGGTAACTCCAGCTATTAGAGAATACGTAGAGAAGAAGATTGCCAAGCTAGAGCGGTATTTTACCGAATCTCCAAATGCAAATGTAAATGTCAATTTGAAAACATATCAAGATAAAACATCTAAAGTAGAAGTAACGATCCCAATGCAAGGTCTAGTGCTTCGTGCGGAGGAAGTTCATAATGATATGTACGCTGCGATTGATTTAATTTCAGATAAATTAGAGCGCCAAATCCGGAAGCACAAGACGAAAGTCAATCGTAAATTCCGTGAAAAGGGCAATCTGCCAGATATGTTTGTGACGTTAGAAGACACTGAAAGAACGCTAACAGATGATGAGAATGATTTAGAAGTTGTTCGCCAAAAGAGCTTTGATCTAAAGCCGATGGACAGCGAAGAGGCCATCCTGCAAATGAATATGCTCGGTCATAATTTCTATGTATTCACAAATGCAGAAACAAGCCTAACAAACGTAGTATACAAGCGAAAAGATGGCCGTTATGGTCTAATTGAAGCTCAATAATATGATTATAGAAAGCCCCGCTGTCAAAAGCGGGGCTTTCATCATTATCTATGAATGGAATCCGTTATTCCTTGTGATCCATATATTTGAATCCTTGGTGGATTTTTCACCTCCAAGGTAATTGCTGAGTGATAGGATGTTTCAAGTATACTTCAAAAGGTAAAGGCGAATAGCCACTTTTTCCATGCTGCGATTTTCAATTAAATGAGTTCTCCTCTTTTTTTATCATTTTTCTAATAAGAGGGATCTTTTACACCGTGATTGCTCCTTTATACTTACTTATTTTGTTTGTGCGTGTTTTTCATCCATTTTTCTTTCAATTTTTTCTAGTTGCTGCTTATCTTTTAACAACTCTTCTTTATTCTTCTTTGTTAATTCCTCAAGTGAAAGTCGGAATTTTCTATTCATGTGAATCCTCCTTTATAGTTAAAAAAGGCCTTTACCACAATAGGTAAAGGCCAAAAATAAAGACCATTACCGCTCGGTAAAGGTCTGGCTAACAATTTTTTAGGTTGCCAACAATGCCGAGAGCAAATGCTCTGAAATGACGACAATGCTGTAAAAGCTACTCCCCTTTAGGGAACAACTATTCAATTAATAAAAATAGTATATAAATTTTATTGTTTTATGTCAATAATGGAGTTTTAGAAACTAGTAAAAATGTTAAAACTTAAGATAAATAAGAATGATAGAATAAAGGGAAGATAGATGATAAAAGAGTGGAGAGGACGCTTGAAATGACAGTTGTAAAAGTAAGCCGGAATGCGCCATGTCCGTGTGGAAGTGGAAAGAAATACAAAAAATGCTGTGGGAGCAAGGATGCAGTGTCGATTACTGATGTCATCGATAAAGAAATTGTCGAACTTCAAAAAGAAGCAAGAGCGTTTGCCTTTCAACGCTATGAATTCGAAATGCGAATGGATTTTGATGATTTGCTTGATGTGCTGGAAGAGGCAAGTGAGGAAGATGTCAATTTCTATGAGTTTTTACACCCCTTTTGGTATCTTGTTTTTGAACCATTAGAAGGTGAAGAAACGATTATGCAGAAATTTATTGCCCAGAAGCTTCGGAAGATTTCTAGATTAAGGGTGAAGGACGTTTTAGCATCTTGGAAAAAAGGTTTTGCCGTTGCGGGGGTGGTGAGGGAATCGAATGGCAGCAGCCTGCTCCTTGAAGATGCATTGACTGGAAAACAGTATCCGATTATTCTTTTTGATCATTCACAAGGGTTTGAAGAAGGGGTATTTGCCTTTGCAATCCTGCATCGCTATGAGGATAAATTTACTGCATTTCCAACCCTTTTTGACCTATCAATTGAGTACACAGCTGATTATGAAGCTTTTATTCAGAATGAATTTATGAATTCAGGGTATGACAATCCAGAGGAATTTCTGGAGGAGATGTTTCTTGAACTCATGCATGATACACCTAAGGCTGGGTTATCGCTTAATCTTCAAGAGGTTGAATGGCCTAATAATGGAGCAAAGCAGGTGGCTGAACGATTTGAAAAAGATATGAAAGCTGCTGGAGAGCTCGGCTGGGTCATTAATTTGGGAATTTTGCTTTGGATGGAATATTGCGAGCAAACGAATAAGAAGATTCAGAAGCCTGAAAACTATGCGGCAGCACTACGTTATCTTGTTTCCACGCTGGCTCCAGTGAACGAAGAGTTAACGCAAAAGCAGCTAGGTGAGATGTATGGATTGTCAGCAAACCGTGTGTCTAGCTACTATAGTGAAATCTATTATGTGGTAGAGGATCAGATTGATCATATGTTGGAACTGGAGCACCAGATAAACAGTCCTGTTCTAGAAGCGGAATTTCAAGACGTGCTAAAGGAAATAGAGGACAATCAATTTGACAATATCGAGGAAATAAGTGATTTCCTGCAGGCGAGATTAGATGGCGGTCCAAAGCCGAAAAAGAATAATCAAAGCAAAAAGGATAAAGCCCAAGAACTGATTTATGCAGCATTTGAAGCGGCTGGAGCAGAAAGATACAAGCTCGCGCAAAAAGCCCTGGAGCTAAACCCGTCCCATGCCGATGGCTATACAATTCTAGCTGAACAGGCAGATTCTCTCGAGACAGCTGCCGGGTTACTTGAAAAGGGCATGCGCCTTAGTCGTGCGGAGTTAGGTGAATCCTTTTTTCAGGAAAATAAAGGGTACTTCTGGGGACTACTCGAAACACGGCCGTTTATGCGCGCAGCCATGAGTTATGCTATGGCTTTACGAGGTCTTAATGAAGGAGAAGCAGCGATTGCCCTATATGAAGAGCTGCTCGCATTAAATCCAATGGACAATCAAGGCGCACGCTATCTGCTCTTCGTCGCCTATTGTGAGGATGAACAATTGCGAAAAGCGCAGGAACTTTTGAAGAAGTTTTCTGAAGACGATGCTCAAGGCGCCTATAATCAAGTCTTGATTGAAACTTTATTAAATGGGGTGACCCCAAAAGCGGATAAACTACTGCAAAAGGCAAAAAAGGCAAATAAACATGTCATCGATTACCTAACAGGCAAGAAAAGGCTTCCAGCCACAATCCCCGCTTATTACAGCTTTGGGGATAAAAACGAAGCGGCTGAATACGTAAATGAACATCAACATCTTTGGGATAGAATCCCTGAATTGCAGAAATGGCTGAGTAAGTAAACGGAGAGCATTTAGTGCTCTTCGTTTTTATCAAAAAAACCGTCAAAGAGTCCTTAATAGAGGTCCTTGAATCCCGAGCGGGCGAAAAGAGTTGTTAAAGAGTCCTCGATAGGGGTCATTGAATCCCGAGTGGGCGAAAAAAATTGTTAAAGAGTCCTCAATAGAGGTCCTTGAACCCCGAGTGGGCGAAAAGAATTGTTAAAGAGTCCTCAATAGAGGTCCTTGAACCCCGAACAAGCAAAAAAAATCGTCAAAGAGTCCTCAATAGGGGTCCTTGAACCCCGAACAAGCGAAAAAAATCGCCAAAGAGTCCTCAATAGGGGTCATTGAACCCCGAACAGGCAAAAAAAATCGCCAAAGAGTCCTCAATAGGGGTCATTGAACCCCAAACAAGCGAAAAAAACGGTCAAAGAGTCCTCAATAGTGGTCCTTGAACCCCGAACAAGCGAAAAAAATCGCCAAAGAGTCCTCAATAGGGGTCATTGAACCCCGAACAAGCGAAAAAAATCGCCAAAGAGTCCTTAATAGGGGTCCTTGAACCCCGAACAGGCAAAAAAAATCGCCAAAGAGTCCTCAATAGGGGTCCTTGAACCCCAAACAAGCGAAAAAACGGTCAAAGAGTCCTCAATAGGGGTCCTTGAACCCCGAACAAGCGAAAAAATCGCCAAAGAGTCTTCAATAGAGGTTATTGAACCCCAAGCAGGCGAAAAAAAGTAGCAAAAAGTCTCCAATGGAGATCATAGAACCCCGAGTAAGCGAAAAAAGTCGCCAAAGAGTCTTCAATAGAGGTCATAGAATCCCGAACTAACAAAAAAATCCACAAAGTGTCTTCAATAAGAAAAGAAGGTATCGATACGGTTCACCATGCTCTGTTTAAGTGCAGTTTTTCGTTAAAACACCTATAATAAAAATAAGGTGGTGATAGCATGCTAAAAAAAGAAATTCAGCAGCAGTTAATTCATATGATCAATGAAAAACTAAATCCCTACTTCATCATACTCTTCGGGTCATTTGCGAAAGGGATCGAACGAGAGGATAGCGATATTGATATTGCTTATTTTAGTGCCAAGCAGCTATCATCGTATGAACGTTTTATGCTTGCGGGAGAGCTAGCTTTAATAACTAGGCATGAAGTCGATTTAGTTGATATTAATCAAATCGACACTGTGTTTACAATGCAAATTTTTTCAGAGGGCGAGCCGATTTATATAAAGGACGACAATGAATTTATTCGTCAAAAGATGCGTGCTTACAGTATGTACACAACACTAAATGAGCAGCGCGCTTCTATCATTGAAGCAATTAAAGAGCGAGGAAGTGTTTTTGGCGATGAATGATGTTATTTTAAACAAAACAACGACAATCGAACGCTGTGTGAAACGGATTCACGAAGTGTATGCAGGCAATCGAGCGAACTTAAAAGACTTCACAAAGCAAGACAGTATCATCTTAAACATTCAACGTGCTTGCGAAGCGAGTATTGATTTAGCGATGTATCTTGTCAGTAAGCATAAGCTTGGTGTGCCAAAAGCAAGTCGTGAAGGATTTAAGCTGTTACAAGAAGCCGGATTAATTGATGATGCTCTAGCAAAGACGTTAATGAATATGGTCGGTTTTAGAAATATTGCAATACATGATTACCAAACACTAAATCTCGATATTTTACAAGCAATTTTAGATAACCATATTAGTGATTTTAAAGAGTTTGCGAAAGTCATTTTACAATTAGAAAAGTAACTAAGTATCTGAAAAACTTCTTCCAGATTCATCTATTCCCCTCTCTGCCTATTTCAAACGATAAGGGTACCCTTTACTTCGTCCTTTGCTCAACTAGCAAGCACATTCAAACGAAAGTAAATAGGGAAGGGAGGGTTATCCGAATCTGATTGAATAAGAGAATGGTTTGAAAAACGCAATCTGTCTCTTCCAATTGACATCCACATTATTATAAGCAAACCCTCAACAATCATCCAAATAGCCCCTGCCGTATGAAACTATTGCAAAAAACTCTCCCCTTCAATGAAATGGTCATTAAAAGGTTAACGCAAGAACTGCATCTATTTTCCCCAGGCCTGAAAGCTCCCTCACTCGCATAAGTTGTCACTCAAAAGTGAAAGTGGTAATATAAATAGGTACAAATCGAGCCTCTATGGGAGGATTCTACCAAAAAAAAGCGAATCACTTGATGTATGATTACTTACTTAAAAAATATACATAGTCAAATATAAAGGAGCGTTTTAAATGCTTGGGATTTTAAATAAGGTGTTTGATCAAAATAAACGCGAACTAAAACGTCTCACCAAAATAGCTGAACAAGTGGAAGCACTTGCTGCTGATACAGAAAAATTAACGGATGATGAACTGCGTGGAAAAACAGACGAATTTAAAGCACGTTATCAAAAAGGTGAATCATTAGACGATTTGCTTGTAGAGGCATTTGCGGTTGTTAGAGAAGGTGCCAAGCGTGTTCTCGGCTTGTATCCATATCCTGTTCAACTAATGGGGGGCGCTTCCCTCCATGACGGAAACATTTCAGAAATGAAAACGGGGGAAGGGAAAACACTGACTGCTACGATGCCAGTTTATTTGAATGCGATCTCAGGCAAAGGCGTTCATGTTGTCACAGTCAATGAATACCTTGCTAGTCGTGATGCGAATGAGATGGGGCAGCTATATGAGTTTCTTGGATTAACCGTTGGGTTGAACTTAAATGGCCTAACGAAAGAAGAAAAGCAAGCGGCATACGCGGCAGATATTACGTATAGCACGAACAATGAATTAGGCTTCGATTACTTGCGTGACAATATGGTGCTTTACAAAGAGCAAAAGGTTCAGCGCCCGCTTTTCTATGCGGTAATCGATGAGGTTGACTCGATTTTAATCGATGAAGCACGTACACCGCTTATTATTTCGGGAACGGCACAAAAGTCAGCTGCTCTTTATATTCAAGCCAATGCTTTCGTTCGTACATTGAAAGTAGAAACAGATTACACTTATGATGAAAAAACAAAAGGGGTTCAGCTGACAGAAGAAGGAATGACAAAGGCGGAGCGGGCATTTGGCATTGAAAACCTTTTTGATATCTCACATGTGACGTTGAATCATCATATTACTCAAGCGTTAAAAGCCCATTCAAGCATGCATTTGGATGTGGATTATGTCGTTCAAGAAGGCGAAATTGTCATTGTTGACCAATTTACAGGTCGTCTAATGAAAGGGCGGCGCTATAGTGATGGCCTCCACCAAGCAATCGAAGCAAAGGAAGGGCTTGAAATTCAAAATGAGAGTATGACTCTTGCGACGATTACGTTCCAGAACTACTTCCGTATGTATGAGAAGCTTGCTGGAATGACGGGTACGGCAAAGACCGAGGAAGAGGAATTCCGCAATATTTATAATATGAATGTTATTGTTATTCCAACGAATCGTCCGATAGCCCGTGATGACCGTGCCGATTTAATTTATTCTTCAGTGGATGGGAAATTCCGTGCTGTTGTTGAAGATATTGCTGAGCGTCATAAAAATGGCCAGCCTGTACTTGTTGGTACAGTGGCAATCGAAACGTCAGAAATTATTTCGAAATATTTATCAAAAAAAGGTGTACCGCATAATGTCTTAAATGCGAAAAACCATGGCCGAGAAGCAGAGATTATTCTTGATGCCGGTAAAAAGGGTGCAGTCACGATCGCAACAAATATGGCTGGTCGTGGGACAGATATCAAGCTTGGCGAAGGGATCAAAGAAGTCGGTGGACTTGCTGTTATTGGGACAGAGCGTCATGAGAGCCGTCGGATTGATAATCAGCTTCGTGGTCGTTCTGGACGTCAAGGGGATCCAGGGGTGACACAATTCTATCTTTCAATGGAAGATGAACTGATGCGCCGCTTCGGTTCTGACAATATGAAATCGATGATGGAACGTCTAGGCATGGATGATTCCCAGCCAATTCAAAGCAAAATGGTGTCAAAAGCGGTTGAGTCTGCACAGAAACGTGTGGAGGGCAATAACTTTGATGCCCGTAAGCAGCTTCTATCCTATGATGATGTTCTTCGTCAGCAACGTGAGATTCTTTACGGACAGCGTAATGAAGTATTGGAATCAGAAAATCTTCGTGAGATTGTTGAAAAAATGCTTATGACGTCCTTAGAGCGCAATGTTCATGCATTTGCTCCTGGTGGCGATGAGGAAGAATGGAATCTTCAAGGGTTAATTGATTATGTCAACGGAAACCTTTTATATGAGGGAGACATTACAATTGATCAATTGAAGGGCAAAGATACGGAAGAAATCATTGAAGCCATTTACGCAAAAGTGAAGGAACGCTACGATGAAAAAGAAGAGCTCCTTCAGCCTGAACAAATGCGTGAATTTGAAAAGGTTATCGTTCTTCGCGCGGTTGACTCGAAATGGATTGACCATATCGATGCGATGGATCAGCTTCGCCAAGGGATTCACCTTCGTGCATATGGACAAATTAATCCACTCCAAGAGTACCAGCAAGAAGGCTTCTCTATGTTCGAAAATATGATTGCTGCAGTCGAAGAGGATGTCGCGAAATACATCATGAAAGCAGAAATCCGCAACAACCTACAGCGTCAAGAAGTAGCGAAAGGACAAGCCGTTAACCCGAAAGAAGACGGGGAAAAGGTAAAGAAAAAGCCTGTCGTCAAACAAATGGACGTTGGCCGCAATGATCCATGCATATGTGGAAGTGGCAAAAAGTATAAAAACTGCTGCGGCATTTAATAGGGAAGAATACCGGTGAGCTGAAGGACAGGCTTCGCCGGTATTTTTTTCGAGGCTCTGTTGTTCTTCATTGTTGATTTTCGTGTATGTATGAGAATTCATAAACGGAGGATTCTGCCCAGAAAGCTGAAGAAGCAAAATATAAGCGGAATAATTCCGGTTAATGTAAAAAAGAAAGCTTAAACTGTGAATATAAGCGGAGAAATTCCGGTTAACTGCTTTAATTAAGACAAAATCCACCCATTTGGACAAAATAAGCGGAAAAAATCCGCTTATTTTTAAGGAAATAGAGGTATTTCCCAATATAGCCGGAATTTCTCCGCTTATTTTTTCAAACATTGTAAAGTCAACATTCAGTTTTAACAGAGCTTTTTTCTAGAGAATTATTGCTCTTGGTCAAAAAAGCTCAAGCGGATACCCCCGCAAAAAGGGAGCAATCTAGAGAGAAAATCACCTTTTTCCAAGTAGATGTTCATTCGATTACAAGGTTTTCAAAAATGGCCCGAATAAATTCTTCGCCCATTTTTCATCCATATAGGTGTGATTTATCGGTGTAAACAAGTATAATAATGAATGGGTTTTTTATCGGGAAAATTGACTTTCAGGTAATGAAATGTTACTAATTTTTCAAAGCTCTATTTAAAATACACAATGAGGTGAAGGCATGGAATTAGCAGATATTCGGAATGAACTTGAGAAAATGGCTAAACGATTAGCGGACTTTAGGGGGTCTCTTTGACTTAGAAAACAAAGAGGCTCGAATTGCGGAGCTTGATGATACGATGCTCCATCCAGGCTTTTGGGATGACCAGCAGAAAGCACAGGTCGTCATTGGTGAATTAAATGGACTGAAGGATCAGGTTCATGAGTTATACGATCTAAATGAAACATTTGAAAACCTTGAATTAACGTACGAGCTTGTGAAAGAAGAGGCAGATGAGGAGCTTCAAGCAGAGCTTGAAAGTGAATTAGCCGATCTTGCGAAGCGTCTGAACGATTTCGAGCTTCAGCTTCTTCTAAGTGAGCCTTATGATAAAAATAATGCCATCCTTGAGCTTCATCCTGGAGCAGGTGGAACAGAGTCACAGGATTGGGGTTCGCTGCTGCTGCGGATGTATACGCGCTGGGCAGAGAAAAAGGGCTTTAAAGTGGAAACACTTGATTATCTGCCAGGGGATGAAGCTGGGATTAAAAGTGTCACACTTGGAATTAAAGGACATAATGCATATGGCTACTTGAAGGCGGAAAAGGGTGTCCATCGTCTCGTTCGAATTTCGCCATTTGATTCATCTGGCCGCCGTCATACATCCTTTGTTTCATGTGATGTCATGCCTGAATTTAATGATGAAATTGAGATCGATATCCGTACGGAAGATTTAAAAATAGACACATACCGTGCAAGTGGAGCGGGTGGCCAGCATATTAACACGACAGATTCTGCGGTGCGAATTACTCATACACCAACAGGAGTTGTCGTTACTTGCCAAACTGAACGTTCCCAAATCAAAAACAGGGATCAAGCGATGAAAATGCTTAAATCCAAACTTTATCAGCGTAAAATTGAAGAGCAGGAACAGCAAATGGCAGAGATTCGTGGAGAGCAAAAGGAGATTGGCTGGGGAAGTCAAATCCGTTCCTACGTCTTCCACCCGTATTCTATGGTCAAGGACCATCGGACAAATACAGAAAGTGGAAACACACAAGCAGTCATGGATGGCGAGCTTGATCCATTTATCGATGCATACCTTCGCTCGAAATTAAGTTAATTTTAAAAGCCTTTGCCGATTAAAGTGATCGGCAAAGGCTTTTTATTTGGAATTATAACGATTGCCAAGTGGTTGAAGAGTACTAGACGTGGATTCTTTTCTTCAGTTGATTGATTTCTGTATCGTGGACCCCAGTTTTTCCGCTAAGGTGTTTAATATCAATTTTCGTACCGATTATTTGATCTGATAAAATCTGGAATTGTTTCTCGTGTTGATCTAGCTTTGTTTCAATTTGTCTGAAGTGGCTTTTGAATTCTGTGGCATGGTTATTTATTATTTCCTCTAAGCTGTCAAGTTTATTCTCGACATTGCCTAATCGCTGATCAACATTGTCTATCCTGTTCTCGACATTGCCTAATCGCTGATCAACATTGTCTATCCTGTTCTTGACATTGCCTAATCGCTGATCAACATTGTCTATCCTGTTCTCGACATTGCCTAATCGCTCATCAAGTTGACCAAGCCGCGAATCAATTGCATCAAAACGCTTGGAGTGTCCCTTTACCTGTTCTAATATTTCTTTTAACAGCTGCTCCATGACTTCACCTCCTTTTTCAACATTATACCACGAATTTCTACAGTTCATTCTCCTCTTTAGTTATAGTTCATGATATAAATCCACAACCTAAGTTAAAGCTATTTATCCCTTTAACACATCACATGATTGGCATTTACACATAGTATGCGGCATGCTATACTCACTGTCGGTATCTGTCGAATTAACAGTGGGAGCAACCACTATGAAGGAGAAGGGCTATGCAAAAAAATATAAAGCGAACAAAGAAAGAAGTATGGATGGAATATGTTTATACCTTAATTGGTGCCGCGATTGTGGCAATTACCTTTAACGTGTTTCTACTGCCTAATAAGGTAGCTTCGGGTGGTGTGAGTGGAATTAGTACCATTCTTGATTCTACACTAGGCTGGGAGCCTGCTTATGTACAATGGGCATTTAATATTCCCTTGTTTATTGCAGGCGTTATTTTTCTAGGCAAACAGTTTGGTGCGAAGACGCTTGTTGGAACAATTTTTTTGCCGTTTGTCGTGTTTTTAACAAAGGACTTAGAGCCATGGACGAATGAACCATTGCTTGCTTCCTTATTTGGCGGCATTGGGGTCGGACTTGGACTGGGGATTGTCTTTCGGGGGAAGGCTTCTACTGGAGGAACGGACTTAGCAGCGCAAATCATTAATAAATACACAGGGCTTTCTCTAGGAACATGTGTGGCAATCATAGACGGACTAATTGTTCTATCAGCAGCGATCGTATTTGATATCGAAAGAGGGCTATATGCTTTGCTGGCGCTCTATGTGACAAGCAAAACGATTGATCTTGTCCAATTAGGTTTTAGCCGAACAAAGATGACTTTAATTATTACAGAAAAACAATTAGAAGTTCGTGAAGGAATTTTGAATAAAATTGATAGAGGTGTGACAAAACTAACAGCATACGGTGGTTATACTGATTCAGAGCGCCCAATCCTTATGTGTGTAGTGGATCAAACGGAGTTCACAAAATTGAAACAATTGGTTCAATCTATTGATCCGACAGCCTTTATCGTCGTTACTGATGCATCCGAGGTATTAGGTGAGGGTTTCAATCGCTCGTAGAATTGGTATAATATAGCTGTAGTATGTAAAATTACCAGAGGGGGATTTTTAAGTGAAAAAGAAGCTTCTAGCATTACTTTTAGGCTCTTCTCTTGTTCTAGCTGCTTGTGGCGGCGGGGATGACGCAAAAGAGGAGACAACAGACAAAGGTTCAACTGGTGGCGAAACAACGACAGCTAACGCTGGCGATGCCGAAAAGTTTTATAATCAAAAGTGCTCTAGCTGTCATGGCGGAGACCTTACAGGTGGAGTAGGTCCAGCTTTAGATACTGCTGGTGCTAACTTCTCTAAAGAAGATATCGAAGGAATTATTGCAAACGGTCAAGGCGCAATGCCTGCTGGATTACTTAGCGGTGACGAAGCATCTCAAGTTGCTGAATGGTTAGCTGCTAAAAAATAAAAAAACAATAAGTAAATATATACTACAAGGAATGCTCTGTTTACCGACAGGGCGTTTTTTTTATTGTTTAGGAAAGGGTGAAATCTCGCATGTAAACAAAACGCAGCAGTTAGCATCTGCGTTTTTGTCTAAGGAAAAAAGCATGTCTTCTCCTTAAACAAGTAACTAGCAAAAGTATAATAAGCGGAAATATTCCGCTTATTCGTAGAATGAAGCTCATTTTGGGTGAAATAAGCGGAAATTTTCCGCTTATTCAATGCAAAACCCCTCAATTTCGAACTTTCTGAGTGAATAGGCGGAGTTTTTCCGCTTATTTAGGCTTTTTTTATTAATAATTACGAAATAAGCGGAGTTTCTCCGTCTATTTCTCTGCTTGGCTGCTTAACCTAATCCACTTTGATATGGGATTCAGCACCTTTTCATCTCTGCCCTAGATCATTAAATGATTCCCCCATTCGCCTCGTTTTTGACAATGCTATTAATTTGTGACTTATAGGGGATTAAAACCTGTTCTGCATCTGTAACCCTTCAATAAAAAGAAGCAAGCGGAAATCTGAAACACTTTTATTTTTCTACCGAACTTCATAGTTTTTTGTACGATCGCTTTTTAGTAAACAAACAGAATGGAGCTAGGATCGGCCTAGCCATTTTTTTATTTCCCTTCGCAAATCAAGGTGTTATAAGCTTGTCATGTTATGAAAAGAAACTGTAATAATTTTTCAGAGATATTTGCTGAATGATAGTGTTATAATGGAAAATGTAAAAACATGCGTAGATTATGTTGGATATTGTCATTAATTGGCGAAAATCATATGCGCTCTTTAAGCGTGTTTCTTTTTGAGAGAATAAGAAAGAAATTATTGACTAAGAAAACTGTCTAGCTCAAGCGTCTATCGCCTATCAAACGATAATTCTCCTCCGCAACGATTGCGTCAAGTTCACGCTTACCGTGTTTCCTTTATCGATAGGAAGAGACCTTCTAGTTTGTATAGCGAGACATAAGGCACTTGTGCTTTTCTTAACATAACACAATAGATATTGGGTGTGATATAAATGATCGTAATGCAAGATGTGTATAAGAAGTATCCGAATGGGGTCGTTGCTGCGAATGGGATCGACGTACAAATTAAGGCAGGAGAATTTGTGTATGTTGTAGGACCAAGCGGCGCCGGAAAATCGACTTTTATAAAAATGATGTATCGAGAAGAAAAACCAACAAGTGGGACTATTATTATTAATGGGATTAATCTTGAAAAATTAAAAGCGAGTAAGGTTCCGCTATTACGACGGAATATCGGTGTTGTTTTCCAAGACTTTAAATTGTTACCGACATTAACTGTCTATGAAAATGTGGCCTTTGCGCTAGAAGTAACGGAAGAACAACCGAAATATATTAAAAAACAGGTCATGGAAACATTAGACCTTGTTAATTTAAAACATAAAGCCCGGATGCTGCCAACCGAATTATCAGGTGGAGAGCAGCAGCGTGTTTCGATTGCGAGATCGATTGTTAATGCACCAAAAGTAGTGATTGCGGACGAACCAACAGGGAACCTTGACCCTGATACATCTTGGGAAATTATGAATATCTTTGAAGAAATTAATACAAGGGGTACAACTGTTGTTATGGCTACACATAATAAAGACATTGTAAATAAAATTAAACATCGTGTGATCGCAGTTGAAAGCGGGAGAATTGTTCGTGATGAGTTGAGGGGAGATTATGGCTATGAAAGCTAGAACCTTACGCCGTCATTTGAAGGAAAGTGGGAAAAGCCTTGCCCGCAACGGCTGGATGACATTTGCTTCAGCGAGTGCAGTAACTGTAACACTTATTTTAGTCGGTGTATTTTTCGTCATTATGATGAATTTGAATAAGGTAGCGACATCGATTGAGCAGGAAGTTGAAATTCGTGTGCATATTGATGTAGCGGCAAATGAACAAGACCAAAAGGTTTTAGAGAAACAAATTGATGAAATTAAAGAAGTGAAGTCCGTCCGCTTCTCACCAAAGAAGGAAGAACTAGATAATCTGATCGAAAGCTTTGGTGAAGAAGGAGAAGCCTATAAATTATTTGAACAGGACAACCCGCTAAATGACGTATTCGTTGTAAAAACGAAGATCCCTGAAGATGTCATGAAAGTAGCAGAAAAAATCGAGAAGTTCGAGTATGCTGCGAAAGTAAAATATGGCCAAGGAGAAGTGGAGAAGCTCTTCACCTTCCTAAATGGAGCTAGAAATGTGGGCATCGTACTAATCGTCGGATTGCTCTTTACAGCAATGTTTTTAATCTCCAATACGATCAAGATTACAATCGTTTCGAGAAAAAGAGAAATAGAAATTATGAGATTAGTAGGGGCCACAAACGGATTTATCAGATGGCCATTCTTTCTTGAAGGTTTATGGTTAGGAATCATTGGTGCCATCCTTCCAATTACACTTATCGCAATTTCTTATAACTATATTCACGATTTCCTTGCACCAAAGCTTGAGGGCAATTTCATGGAGATTCTTTCCTTTAATCCATTTATCTATCAAGTGTCAGGATTATTGCTCCTAATGGGTGCACTAATCGGTGTATGGGGAAGTCTTATGTCCGTACGGAAATTTCTTAAAATATAAAAAAAGTGGAGAAGGCCTAGCTTTCTCCATTTTTTGTCTATTTTTAAGGATTTAGTGAAGGTCTTTTTTTAAAAAGGAAATGGAAAGCGCCCCAAGCAAGAATCTACCTCCCTCCAGCAGAAACCAATCATAACTCGTCCTTACATTCATATAATGAAATAGCATCCCTAAATGAAAGGTGAATCGAGCAAAATGCTAGAATACTTAAAAGTGACGCCAAAGAAAGGGAGATGGGGATGAATAAAAAGTGGATTGTGCTATTAATGACAGGATCTCTGTTGACAGGAGCTGGCGGGACATATGCTGGATTACAGTGGATCAATAATAGTGATTCAAAAGCAAGCAGTGAGAATCAAACGTCCCTTACTGAAGATGAGTTTAATTCTCCAACAGATCTAGAAGATTTAAAGAAGGTAGAAAAAGCATACAGTCTGATATTAAATAGCTATGTATCAGATGTAGAGGAAGAGCAGTTGATTGAAGGGGCCATACAGGGCATGCTTTCTACACTTTCTGACCCGTATTCCATTTATATGGACAAGGAAACGGTGAAGCAATTTAACGAAACGCTCGAATCATCCTTTGAGGGAATTGGAGCAGAAGTAAGCATGGTAGATGGGAACGTTGTTATTGTTTCCCCATTTAAAAATTCACCTGCTGAAAAGGCTGGACTGAAGCCGAAGGACCAAATTTTAAAAGTAGATGGGGAAAGTGTTGAAGGATTGGATTTAAATGAGGCCACCTTAAAAATCAGAGGAGAAAAGGGCTCGAAGGTGACACTTGACATTGCTCGGCCAGGATTAGCGAAGCCGCTTGTTATCGAAGTGACTCGAGATGAAATTCCGCAAATTACCGTCTATTCTGATATGAAAAAACAAGATGGAAAAGCGATTGGGTATATCGAGATTACTTCTTTTTCAGAGGATACTGCAATTGAGTTTGAAGAACAGTTGAAGGCTTTAGAGAAAAAGGGGCTGCAAGGATTAGTCATTGATGTTCGCGGAAATCCTGGCGGCTATTTGGAAGCTGTGCAAGAGATTTTAAAAGGACTGGTGACAAATAGCAAACCTTTTGTTCAAATTGAAAGCAGGAATGGGGAAAAGAAGCGATTTTTCTCAAGCCTGACGGAAACAAAAGAGTACCCGATTGCTGTACTCGTTGATAATGGAAGTGCGTCTGCCTCAGAAATTCTAGCAGGAGCACTAAAAGAAGCGGAAGGCTATAAGATTATTGGTGAAAAAACATTTGGAAAAGGAACGGTTCAGCAGCCTGTACCAATGGGAGACGGCAGCAACATTAAGCTTACCTTATTTAAATGGCTCACTCCTGACGGCAACTGGATTCATGATGAAGGAATCGAACCGACGCTAGCAGTGAAGCAGCCAGCCATTTTTCATACCCATCCATTGCAATTAAAAGAGGGTTTAGTCAAAGATATGAACAATGAACAAGTAAAAAATGCACAGCAAATCCTCGAGGGCCTAGGTTTCACTCCTGGCAGGCAGGACGGCTACTTCAGTGACTCCACAGCAACTGCCGTCATGGCCTTTCAAAAATATAATGACCTAGAAGCAACAGGCACAATCGATCAAAAAACTGCTCTAGCACTCGAGCAAGCCATTCAAGACGAAATGAAAAAAGAACAAAATGACATCCAACTCCAAACGGCCTTAAGAATCCTCGCACGATAGCCTAAAAATAGAGGGCATCCGAAAGTTATATTTATACCTTTTGGATGCTCTTTTTTATCAGCATTGTAATGCCGATAATTCATCAAGAAACAATCCCTCAGTAAGAGAGGGGAGATCAGGTTGAGCACCTGAGCGAATAAATAAACGGAGAAATTCCGCCTATTTCGTAATTATTCATAAAAAAGGCCCAAATAAGCGGAGAAATTCCGCCTATTGGCTCAAAAAATTCAAAAGTGAGTGATTTTTTATTGAATAAGCGGAAAAACTCCGCCTATTTCACACAAAACGAGCTCGATTTTGTATTTAAGCGGAAAAACTCCGCCTATTTTGCTTTTGCTCATTATTAGTTTAAGGCCAAGCCACCAAATTGTGAGGTTATAAACCGGGACATTCTGCTCATTAACTAAAGATGCGTTAGTACTAGTTATCAGACTAAAAACGTGGAGGATGCAACCTTACTGCGTTTTACTATGTGAATTTTCATTCTAAAGGTATGCAATTTAGCTTGCTATTGACCATATGAATTCAGTTTTTCTCCTTCACAACCTGAACTACTTCCTTTTCATCCTATGCTCGCTTTTTTTGCGGGGCAAACCAGCCGAGCAGAGCAATGCCGACTAATACACCATAGAAAATCAGTGTCCATAAGGTGCTGTGAGGGAAGTCATGTTCAAGGATGCCAATATCTTCATGGGCAAGGGTGATGACCACTAATTTCACTCCGACCCAAGCCACTATCGCATAAGCAGTTGTTTCCAGTGCAGGACGTTTTTCAAGAAGCTTCACAAACCAGCCGGCTGCAAACTTAATTAAGATCAGACCAGCAATCCCTCCGAGAAGGACAACAATGAACTGACCACCGTCCATTCCGCCGAAATTGCCTAATGGTGAATCGGGAAGACCGAGGGCTAGAGCGACTGCAGCTAGAATCGAATCAATGGCAAATGCAAGGTCAGCCAATGCAATCTTTCCGACTGTTGGCCAGAAGCCTTTCCCAGCGGATTCCTTTTCCTCCTCCTTATGAATATTTTCATTTCTTTTCCCGAATTTGGCTTTGATCACATGTTTTAATCCGAGATAAAGAAGATAAAGTGCGCCTACTGCTTGTATTTGCCAGATATCCGCAATAAAAGAAATAGCAAAAAGTGCAATAAATCTGAAGGCGAAAGCCATAATAATTCCATAATTGATCGCCTTTTTTTTCTGATTTACAGGTAAATGCTTGGCGATAACGGCAAGTACTAGGGCGTTATCCGCTGATAGCAAACCTTCTAACCCAATCAGAATGAGTAATGTCCAAGCATACTGTAGCCAGATTGACTCCATCAGCTTCTCCCCTTTCTATGGCAAAAATGTCATGTAATATTTACGCTAACATTATAATTTCCTAATCAGCGACAAGTATTCTTCGATCATTTAGGTGTTAGCTATATTTATTCAACCTACGCTTTTTTTAATTCCAGAAATATTGCAATAGGTTTTATGTGGACATTTTGGTAGAATAAAGAGTAATAGTGAAGGAGATTGGTCGGTTGTCATCCGACATTTACATATGGCAAAAATGAATCAATAAAGGTAGGTGGCTAAGTTGGCTCTTGAATGGCTGTTTGAAATTGGCAAGGGGATAGGAAAGTTATTCCTCCATCCTGTGTTCTATTATCTTTTTTTTCTTGCTGCTGTATTAGGTGTGTCACGGGTAAAACGGGAGCGACGCGATTTTCATGTTCGTGCAGAGAATGCGTATTTCGAACTTCGCCAGCTACTTCCACTTGGCATCCTCATTGGACTTGGGGTTTCGCTTCTTTCGATTGCCGCTGGACTAGTCATCCCATTAGAAGCGATTGCGCTTACGGCAGTATTCACTGTACTACTAAGCTTTACAACAAAGATTCGCTTAATGGCACCCGCTTATACAGTGGGTTTGGCCTTTTTTGCAACGATTTTTGCTGTTGAACAAAAATGGCCATTGCCAAAATTTTTGACGACATCTACAGAAATGGAAGCATCGGTTTTTCCTGCAATTGCGGTGCTGCTTGCTTTGCTATTAATTGGCGAAGGAATTCTTATTTTCCGAAATGGAAGGAAAGGGTCCTCTCCAAAGCTAATCAAGAGCAAGCGTGGCCAAAATGTTGGTGCGCATGAGGTGAAGCGTCTTTGGATGGTGCCGCTGTTTCTCGTTATTCCTGGAGATGCGCTCCAAAGCCCGTTTGAATGGTGGCCGGTTTTCACGGTTGCTGGTCAAGCCTATTCGATTATTCTTGTTCCTTTTGCTATCGGATTTTTCCAACAGGTTCAAGGAAATCTACCGATCGATGCAATCAAATCAGTTGGCAAAAAGGTGATCTGGCTTGGGGTCATCATGACGCTCTTATCCATTTCAGGCTTTTGGTCTCCGCTCGCATCGATTGCGGTTGTAACAATGGCAATCGTTGGCCGAGAGTTTATTACTGTAAGGCAGCGAATGATGGACGAAAATCAATCCTTCTATTTTTTAAAACAAAATCAAGGGGTTATGATTCTTGGAATTATTCCAGAGTCCCCAGCTAGTCTGATGGGGCTAAAAGTAGGCGAGCTGATCGTGAAAGTAAACGGCATCCCTATTCATGATAAAAAGGGCTTATACGAGGCCCTGCTGAAAAACCGTGCCCACTGTAAACTAGAAGTGCTTGATACAAATGGACAAAATCGCTTTACACAAAGAGCTTTATACGAGGGCGATCACCATGAACTAGGCATCCTATTTGTGCAGGATGAGAGAGGCAAGGGCAGTGAAGCGGTTTGATGTTGTGACCAAATGAAGCCTTTTCCTAAGGCAGCGGTGAAATGATTAAGTAGTTCGGCTCGAAGGTAGAAAAATAAAAAGAAGCAAGCGAATAGTTCAATCTGCTTGCTTCTTTCTATTGGTATGACGTGGATTATGGTCGAAAATAGCAACAGAATTAGCATAGGCTAGGTTAAGTTAAGAGATTCCGCACTTACCGAGCTGAGAAATAGACGGAATTTCTCCGCTTATTTGTTCCTTTTTCTTGTTACTCGATCTTAGAATGATAGTAAAATGGCCTGCATAACAGGGCAACTCTTAACTGCAACTATTTCATTTCTCATTTTGAAGAGCTTCAAAGTCCTGCTTTAACAATGAATACAAATATAAATCATCAAATTTACCACAAGTAAATTCATAATTTCTCAATAACCCTTCTCTTATAAATCCCTGTTTTTCTGTTACCTTTTGTGATGGCATATTTGGCGGTTCAATTAAAGCTTCTATTCTTTGGAAATTTAAATGGCTGAATCCATATGTTATGACAGCTTCCAATGCCTCACTTGCTATTCCTTGCCCCCAGTAACTTTTACTTAGCTCAAAGCCAATTTCAGTTCGAAAATGTTGAGGAACCATGTTAAGAAATCCGCAACTGCCAATAACCTCATCTTCCCCTTTTAAAGTAATTCCCCATCTGATTCCAGTTCCTTCATTAACAATCGATTGATACCATGATATCTCGTTTAAAGCATCGTCAACTGTTTTAAAAGGTTCTAACCCATAAAATTCCATTACCTCTTTATCAGACAGATATTTCAAGATACTATTTGCATCGCTTTTTTCAATTTTTCTTAATATTAATCTATCAGTTTCGAGTACCGGGAAGGTTTCTACTTCATTGGTCATGATCGATCACCTCTTAATTCATTCTTCTGTTAGTTTATCATCAATTTTCAGATAAATGGGTTTTTAACCCTTTCTTTAAGCAAAAATGTTTTGTCCATACAATAACTACTGCCGATACAATAGAAGGATTTTATTTTTACTAGAAAGAAATACAATAGAGAGGTGGTAATATGAATGGAATTAAGACATGTTTAGGGTGTAATTTAGCTAACAAAATTTCGCCTGTAAATATAGTCTACGAGAATGATTTTGTTTGTTGTATTTTAGACCACGACCCATTTAATGAAGGGCATATTATGATACTTCCAAAAGAACATTTTGAAGATGTTGATGAACTAGATGTAGATACGGCAAATGCAATTATCCAGGCGGCAAGGTTACTTTCAAAAGTGGTAAAGCAACTTTATAATCCTGATGGAATAACCATTTGTCAAAATGGAGGAGTATTTAGTGAATTATCTCACTTTCATATGCACGTTGTACCAAGATACAAACATCAGTCATTTGCTAAGTTTTATTTAGATGAGCCATTGGATAATGATAGTTACAAGAGAAGAAATGGAAGTGGCAATAAAGAAAATTATTTCATCTTTTGTCAAATAGCAGCTCTTTTATTATGATGCTTTTTAGAACAGGACTATGCTTGTTTAAGCTTTGAAATAAATAGCCTTTATATGTTCCATAGTTAACTTAAAGAAGCTGTTAATCAAAAAGGGTTAACGCTTTTTTTGAAGCTATTAAGCTAGAAAAGCAATCATATTTATTTTATTTGAAACAAAATCGATGAATACCCGACTTGTTAATAAGGGGGGATGATAATGGGCGAAGGCTTAGATATAGAGAGCTTGTATAGAGAATTTCATAAAGATGTTTATCATTTTTCTTTCTATTTTTCTAGTAATAAACAAGATGCAGAGGATATTACACAGGAAACGTTTATTAAAGCGATACGAAATCAACATACGCTAAGGGATCAGGCTCGGGCAAAGTATTGGCTGCTTTCGATCGCCAGGCATACGGCAATTGATCATTTGCGGAAAAAGAAGTTGAGGTCTACGTTCCCTGCCTTAATAGAGAAAATCTCCAGTCAAGATCGAAAGGACTCTTTGGATGCGTATCTTCTTGAAAAAGAGCATTGGCAGGACATTCAAGATGCGCTGCTTAAAATAAAGCCGCATTATCGGGGGGTGCTCATTTTGCGGGGGATTCAGGAAATGACCATTAAGGAAACAGCTGAAATATTGACTTGTTCCGAATTAAAGGTGCGAGTCGATTTTCATCGTGCTGTTAAAGTGTTGAAAAAGGAATTAGGTAGATTGGAAGGAGTGGATCAAGGTGAAACAGACTGAAAATCTAACTGAAGAGGCTAGACAATTGCTTCGTCCTTTGAAAGAAAGGCCAGACTTAGAGCCTAGCCAAGATTTTGTAAAAGAACTGCATCAGCAAATAAAGCTGGAAGGAAATAAGAAAAGACGTAGAGTGAAAATGGCTCCTCTTTTCGCAGCTGTTGCCGCAATTTGTATTCTTCCTTTAGTTATTTTGCCCATTCTAATTGAACAGGAAAAGGCAGACGCCTTTCTAATCGAGGAAACCTCAACCATCCACTTAGTGGATACGATCAACTATGGAAGTGAAGAAGGGGAAATTGGTTTATATGCTCAAGGCTTGAATCCCGTTAGTAGCTTTGATATCGAGGACGGCACTTTATATCTTTTAGATGAAGCAAGAGCTCAAGTAGTTATTCGAACGAGTGAAGGGACGACCAGATCATTTCCGATTCAAAAAGATCAAAATATGGTGGGGGATCTGGAGGATATTTTGGTCACCAAGGATGAAAATATTTATATTTTAAACGCGTTGGAAAAGTTTGTGTATCAATACGATTCCGATGGAGTGCTGGCAAAGACATATGATTTGTCAACATTGGATTTGTTTTTTCCAGACTCCTTACATGAAGCGGATAACAATGAAATAATTGTGAGTCAAAATCAAGAACGATTTGCTAGCGTCAAAACGAGCACATTCATTGAGGATGAGCATTTGCGCTTTCAATTCAAACGAGAGAATCGCAAGGCAAGTCAATTGCTTCTTAATGATGGGACGGAAATTCCGCTGTACTCCGATTTTGGAATAGGCAATCTAGCATTCCTAAAGGCAACAGAGGAACAAATTATTTATATGCAGACGGTTATTCCTCCTGTATACAGCCCGATTTCAGAGACACATGTAATCGGAATTAATAAACAAGGTGCGACTCTTGGAAGTGTACGTATTCCAGTCGAAAACTTTATCGATAAACCTCAAAGGGTGGAGAACTATATTAAAACAGACAAGAATGAACTGTATCTGCTTATTCCTGAAAAGGGCCATGTTGCCTTATATGAACTCACACTAGGAAAAACGTATGAAAGCTTGATTAAGGAACAAACTGAAAAAGCAATGATCGGCTTTGATTACCAAACATTTGGCAAGCGATTTCCGGAATTAGAGACAGAAATAGGCAAGCTTTTTAAAAATGGCAAAATCCAATATGGAAAGGGAGATTCTTTAAATGGGGCAGCAATCGATGAGCAAGGAACGGTTGTGATTGATTTTAAAGATTTCCTAGCAGGGAGTCCAGCAAGTGCTGAAGCACAAGCATTATTTGAGGCCCTAAACTCAGCTACCTTTGAGAAATTTCCCGAAATCCAACAAATTTATTTTCAGTTTGATGGGAGCTTTAGTGCATGGGTTTATTGGTTAGGAAGCACTGAAGAACCTTGGAAAAGAGAATAAACGAAGGTCCTATTTCTTCCAACGATTAATGTAGGTGCTTCTGGATTTGGGCTACATGAAGCGGTTGAATGGGTGGATATCGAGTCTGTCATACTGAATACCCATTTACTAATAGATACGACAACTAGATTCCTTCATGAAAAAAAGCCGATTTAGTTTTGTAAAAATCCTCATGTTTATCTATTAACCGAGCTATAATGAAAGGGTGAAGGTAAGTAGATAGGAGGAGGCATTTGGACTATGCATAAACTAGACTATCAATCACCGATTGGCGTACTAGAAATAATCGGTACAGATGAAGCGATACATGCGATTCTTTTTTCTGAAAGAGAAACGGCACAGCCCCAAAATGGCGAAGTACCTGAAGCATTAATGAGTTGCTATCGGCAGCTGGATGAATATTTTCAAGGGAAGCGTCAGGATTTCACCTTTCCATACACGTATGAGGGGACCGATTTTCAGAAACAGGTGTGGAATGAATTAACATCGATTCCGTATGCGGAAACAGGATCATACAAAAAGATTGCTGAACAAATTGGCAATGAAAAAGCCGTTCGGGCAGTTGGAACAGCAAATGGGAAAAATAAGCTAAGCATTGTCATCCCATGCCACCGAATTATTGGCGCAAATGGGAAATTAACAGGGTATGCTGGGGGACTTTGGCGGAAAGAATGGCTCCTTCAGCACGAAAAATCAATAAAGAAAAAAGATTCAAAAAAGAGTTGACTTTTTAATGGATGCTATGTAAAGTATAAATCAAGTTAAGAATCGAATAGGAAAAACCTTCTTATCAAGAGAGGTCGAGGGACTGGCCCGATGACACCTCGGCAACGGACATTACTGTACCGTGCCAAATCCAGCAAGCATGTCTTGATAGATAAGAAGAGGCGCCAACCGTGAAATTCTGCCCTCTTCTTTTATAAGAAGAGGTTTTTTGTTGGATCGAAGGGCTATTTTGAAAAAAATGGTTGTTTTTATATCAAATGCAAATAGGTCAGTTGAAGTTGAAATCAACCTTTACTAACAATACTTTATTAAAAAGGAGAAATAGATATTTCTTTATGCATTAAACATAGTTTTCATATTGGAATAATTAAATAAATTCTTATCAAGAGAAGCTGAGGGACTGGCCCAATGAAGCTTCGGCAGCGGATTCCATCAGAGTCTATGCCAAATCCAGCAAGCAATCATGCTTGAGAGATAAGAAGAGAACCTTGCTTTGATTTATTAAGCTAAGCCCTCTTCTGTTTCTAGGAAGAGGGCTTTTTACATTTACTTAGGGGAGTGAACATAGTGATTGAATTTCAACAGCTGAAAAAAGTTTATAACAGCGGGGGACAGGAGGTTGCAGCACTGAATGGCATTGATTTGCTCATTAAAAAAGGGGAGATCTTTGGTGTCATCGGGTTTAGTGGTGCAGGAAAAAGCTCGCTCATCCGCTGTGTGAATTGGTTGGAGCAGCCGACTTCTGGAAAAGTGATTATCGATGGAAAGGACCTGACGGCATTAACTTCGGCACAAATTCGGGAGGTGAAGAAAAACATTGGAATGGTCTTTCAGCATTTTAATCTTTTAAATTCAAAAACTGTATTTGCGAATGTGGCGATGCCTTTACTCCTTTCTAAAGTGCCAAAGGAAGAAATAAAGAAACAAGTCACAGAGCTTCTCGAATTTGTTGGCCTATCAGATAAAGCAAATTATTACCCTGATCAGCTGTCAGGTGGCCAAAAGCAACGGGTCGGGATTGCAAGGGCGCTTGCCACAAACCCTTCGATCCTTCTATGTGATGAAGCGACTTCAGCGCTTGATCCGCAGACAACAAGCTCGATTTTAGAGCTTTTAAGAAAAATTAATCAGGAATATGCAATTACTATATTGATCATTACCCATGAAATGGCTGTCATTCGAGAGATTTGTGACCGGGTTGCCGTCATTGAGGCGGGGAAAATCATTGAGGAAGGCACGGTGTTCAATGTCTTCTCCTCACCGAAAACAGATACAGCGAGAAACTTTGTCAGCTCAGTTATGAATGATCAAATCCCTGATTCGATTAAAGAAATCATTGAGAAAAATGATGGATTGCAAAAAGTATTTCGCATCCAATTTATCGGTCAAACCGCGGGGCAGCCGTTGCTCTCACAAGTAGCAAAGAAATTTGATATTCACATTAATGTCCTATTCGGAAATATCACAGAGCTTCAAGGCACCCCTTTTGGCAATCTCATCGTTGAATTTCAAGGGGCAGATCGTGAAATCAATCGTGCATTAATGTACATCAACCAAGAAAAAGTTTCGATTAAGGAAGTGAAAGCACATGCTAGTTAATTTTGATCAAATTATTGAAGCACTGATTGAAACAGTCCAAATGGTAGGCTTTTCGCTATTATTCTCTGCAATTCTGGGGCTGCCATTAGGCATTCTGCTTGTTGTTACGAGAAAAGGCCATTTGCTGGAAAATCTGCCTGTTTTCAATGTAATCAACGGAATCATCAATATTTTCCGGTCAGTCCCATTCATTATTTTAATGGTGGCGATTATTCCCATTACGAGGTTCATTGTCGGAACATCAATCGGCACGGCGGCAGCAGTCGTCCCACTCGTTTTCTATGCGGGTCCTTATATTGCGAGATTAATAGAGAATTCCTTGCTTGAGGTTGATCCTGGTGTCCTTGAAGCAGCACAAGCAATGGGAGCCACCCCAGCGCAAGTCATTTTCAGATTTCTGATTCCAGAGGCGCTTAGCTCATTAGTATTAGCCTTTACGATTGCGACGATCGGCTTAGTTGGCGCTTCTGCGATGGCAGGGGCAGTTGGCGGAGGGGGACTTGGAGATTTGGCCATTACATATGGCTATCAGCGATTTGACACAATGGTTATGCTCATCACAGTCGGCATTTTAGTCGTCATGGTTCAAGGGCTGCAAACATTTGGCAATCTTTTTTCAAAACGAATTAGAAGACGTTAAGGAGGAAATTAAACATGAAAAAGCTGTTATTATCGATCATTATTTTTGCATTTGCTGTGGTTAGTGTTGCGTGCTCAAGTGAAACAAGTGGAAGTGAAAAAGTAAAGGTGAAGGTTGGGGTTAGTGGATCAGATACACGTATTTGGGATTTTGTTTCAGAAAAGGCGGCGAAGGAAGGCATTGAGGTAGAAGTGATTAGTTTCTCAGATTATGTTCAGCCAAATATTGCTCTTGCTGAAGGGGAATTGGATGTAAATGCGTTTCAAACCGTTGCCTACTTCGACACATTCATTGAGGAGCATAATTTGGATTTGAGCCCTATTGCCACAACTGTTCTTGCACCGATGGGCTTATACTCAGACAAATATGAATCAGTCGATGACATTCCCGAAGGAGCGAAAATTGCTGTGCCGAATGATGTATCCAATATGGGAAGAGCGTTACTTCTTCTAGAGGAAGCTGGACTGATCAAGCTTACCGACGATTATGATGGCAATGGGTCTTTAGATAAAATCGTCGAAAATCCAAAGAATCTAGAAATTATTGAAATGGTTGCCGCTCAAACACCGCGAGTGCTACCGGATGTGGCAGCTTCCATCATTAATAATGGCATTGCGGTGGATGCTGGATTCACACCAACAAAGGATTCAATTTTCCACGAGAGTGAGACAGCAACCCCATATGTAAATATAATTGCAACGAGAACAGAAGACAAAGACAACAAGCATTTTCAGAAACTTGCCTCACTTTATCAAGAAGATGACGTCGCTGAATTCATCAAGAAAGAATACAAAGGGAATACAATTCCTACATTTATCCCGTTAAGTGACATTGGCTGGTGAGAATTTAATAAGCTTCATTTTTAATTAGAATGAATGGTTTACTAAATTAACTTTTACTAAATAATGTAAATTCATATCATTTTTTACGAAAATACGATAAATCCGATCAATCAAGGAGGAAAAACAAATGACAACCCCATTAAAAACAATTGAAGAGTTAAAAGAGGCCATTATTGAAAATGTAGAAAGCAAAAGAGCACTTTATCTTTCAACAAGCCATCAAATTCATGCAAATCCAGAAATAGGCAATGAAGAATATTTCGCTTCTGGTTTGCTCATTCAACTACTTGAAGAGGAAGGATTCACTGTTGAGAAAGCGGTCGCTGGACATGAAACAGCTTTTCTCGCTCGTAAAAAATCATTTTTGGAGGGGCCGACGATTGCCTTTTTAGCAGAATATGATGCACTTCCAGGGATCGGTCATGCATGTGGCCATAATATTATTGGAACGACAAGTGTAGGAGCAGCGATTGCCTTAAGTAAGACACTGGATGAAATTGGCGGAGAGGTCGTTGTGCTGGGTACTCCTGCTGAGGAAGGGGGACCAAACGGTAGTGCGAAAGGCAGCTTTGTGAAGCATGATTTACTCGAGGGAATTGATGCTGCACTAATGATTCATCCATCCAACCAAACGAGGCTTACAAGTACATCGCTTGCAGTGGATCCACTGGATTTCGAATATATTGGGAAGCCAGCCCATGCGGCAGCTGCTCCTCATGAAGGGATCAATGCGCTAGATGCTGTTATTCAGCTATTTAATGGAATTAATGCTTTACGACAGCAGTTGAAGGATGATGTTCGCATCCATGGCATTATTACGCATGGAGGGGATGCGCCAAACATCATTCCTGAATATGCGAAGGCAAGATTCTTTATTCGTGCAGCAACAAGAACGCATTTAAATGAAGTAACAGAAAAGGTGAAGGCAATTGCTGAAGGTGCTGCATTATCAACAGGTGCGAAGCTTAATATCATTGCTTTTCAAAATGAAGTCGATAATCTTCTATTAAATAGAACGTTTGATGAAGCATTTCAACATGTGATTGAGGAGCTGGGAGAAATAGTGGTTCTTGATGATAAGGATGGCATTGGCTCAACAGACGCTGGAAACATTAGCCAAGTTGTTCCAACCATTCATCCCTATATCAAAATTGGGGCAGATGATCTTGTCGGCCATACGGTTCCGTTTAGAGAAGCAGCCGCTTCTAAAAAGGGCGATGAGGCATTATTAACTGGAGCGAAGGCACTCGCGCTCACAGGGCTGCGCTTAATTATTGAGCAGGACCTGCTAGCTTCAATTAAAAAAGAGTTCAGTGAAAGAAAAGCAGCAGATAATAAATAACTTAAAACGGAGCGATCCATCACCGGATCGCTCGATTTCATTTCCGCATCTGTTCCTGTGCCATACGTACAAGCTCTTTCACCATGTTGCCGCCGATTTGCCCACCAACTTTTCCAGCATCTTTGGAAGTTAAATGGCCATTATACCCTTTTTGAAGTGGTACACCGACTTCATTTGCAATCTCATATTTCACTTGATCGGGATGTTCTTGATCAATCTTGTATCCTTTATTTTTCATCACCTGGTTTTTTAATTGATCCAATGCTCCCCGTGATTCGGGAACGAGCGGACGCCGTTTTCTTTTTGCCATCTTATGCAAGCCTCCCAATCCATCGATATATAATTAGCATGTCTGACTAACAAGGAATCATTCCTCTATAGCAGGTGGTGTATGTTGCCAAAATACGCTATTCTATTGATAGGTGAAATTTGTAAAAGAAGGTGTAAAAAGTTGGAGTTGAAACTATTATCCGCGTTATTTATCCCTGGTTTGCTCGTTCTGCTCTTCACGAGGGTAGCTTATAATCATGTGATCGCTCTAATTCTTACTGTTGCCTTAATTGCAGCTTCCGTATACAAAAGCTACACAGATTCCTTTTTCTTAATTGTGGTCGATGCCTTTTCATTAACAGTTGGTTTTTGGTACGCGCAAAGAATGAAAAGAAAATATCAGAAGAAGGCTTAGAGATGCAAAGATCCCTAAGCCTTTTTTTATGAAACCAAGCATAGGCCATCAGATGTTTTCAAGATAAGCGGAAAAATTCCGCCTATTTTGAAAACAATATTGAAAATAGCCTAAATAGACGGAAAAACTCCGGCTATTGACTAGAAAAAGCGAAAAAATACGTAATTTTTCATTGTTTAAGCGGAGAAATTCCGCTTATTCTCCTCGAAAGAGCTCTATTCTGCAGAATAAGCGGAAAAGTTCCGCTTATTTGTTCCTTTCTATGCTTCGGAGAAATCAAAATTATTTCATTTAGATGCTTTGAGGGACTTTTGCGATAATTATCTCCTCAGCCACACAAATCCTGAAGAAGTCTTTATTCCATGGAGGCTTCCCGTTAAAGTAATCGTATAATCTACGTACTAAATCATTCTTTATCCAATAATTATCCCATCCTCTAAGATTTACTAATTGAATAAGATTGTGAATTCAAGTGATGTTTGCCCATCCAAAGTAAACCGTTACACTCTTTCGACAGGCTTCTTGTTCTCCTTTTTATTAATCAAACGTTTGATTAACTAAAACTCGACAAAACCATTCAAGATCTTTCAGAAAATCTTACCGCAAAAACGAACATTCGCTCGAAAAAAACAACCAAGATGAAGTGCAGAATATAGCGAAAAAAAGTGTTAATCAAACGTTTGATTAACGATGCATCGGCACCTCTCGTGAAAAAATGTCAAAAACTGATCCATTTCGGGTGCGAAAAGGATGGAAATGGGTCGAAACAAATACCTCCCCTCTCTCGACTAACGATATGAAAAACAACTAATCAAACGTTTGATTAATGAAATCTCGACAATTTTCTACCGATCTAAATAAAAAAACGAATGTTCGTTCGTATATTGCTGGTTAGTTATTACAGTTTTGTGGTAGAATGTTTGTATAAGAGTAAGTGGAAAAAATAACAAATCAGCCACACCCAGTCCACGTTCATCATGAAGATTGATTAATAAAGAAAAGAATAAATGAACTGGAGGCATTTTAGTGAAAGATCAATTTACACTTGTTTCAAAATATACACCACAAGGAGATCAGCCTGAGGCAATTAAACGAATTGTGGAAGGGCTGCATGCAGGGAAGCGGCATCAAACATTGCTTGGTGCAACTGGAACCGGAAAAACCTTCACGATTTCAAACGTCATAAAAGAAGTAAATCGCCCGACTTTAATCATTGCGCATAATAAAACATTAGCTGGTCAGCTCTATAGTGAATTTAAAGAGTTTTTTCCAGACAATGCGGTCGAGTATTTTGTTAGTTATTATGATTATTATCAGCCTGAGGCTTATGTGCCTCAGACAGATACATTTATCGAGAAAGATGCGAGCATTAATGATGAAATTGACAAGCTGCGCCACTCTGCAACATCCTCGTTATTTGAACGCAAGGATGTCATTATTATTGCCAGTGTTTCCTGTATTTACGGCTTAGGTTCGCCAGAAGAATATCGAGAGCTTGTTTTGTCGCTTCGTACAGGAATGGAAATTGAAAGAAATCAATTGCTTCGAAAGTTAGTTGATATTCAGTATGAACGGAATGATATTAATTTTCAGCGTGGAGCGTTTCGAGTCAGAGGTGATGTCGTTGAGATTTTCCCAGCTTCAAAGGATGAACATTGTCTGCGAGTTGAATTTTTTGGCGATGAAATTGATCGGATTCGTGAGGTTGATGCGCTTACAGGAGAAATTATCGGTGAACGTGATCATGTAGCGATTTTTCCAGCTTCCCACTTCGTTACCCGTGAGGAGAAAATGCTTGTGGCGATAGAAAATATTGAAAAAGAGCTGGAAGAGCGTCTTGCCGATATGCGTGAAAATAATAAACTGCTTGAAGCACAGCGTTTGGAGCAGCGGACTCGTTATGATCTGGAAATGATGAGAGAAATGGGCTTCTGCTCAGGAATCGAAAACTATTCAAGGCATTTAACATTAAGGCCATCAGGCTCCACGCCGTATACATTGCTTGATTATTTTCCAGAGGATCTCTTGATTGTAATCGATGAATCCCATGTGACACTGCCGCAAATTCGCGGAATGTATAATGGGGACCAAGCAAGGAAATCAGTCCTTGTTGAACATGGCTTCCGCTTGCCCTCTGCGATGGACAATCGGCCACTCATGTTCTCAGAATTCGAAAAGCATGTTAACCAAATTGTTTATGTTTCCGCTACACCTGGACCATATGAGGCAGAGCATTCACCAGAAATGATTGAGCAAATCATTCGTCCAACAGGGCTGCTCGATCCAACAATTGAAGTTCGGCCGATTGAAGGACAAATTGATGATTTGATTGGTGAAATTCAAGAACGTATTAAGAGCAAGGAACGGGTGCTTATTACGACCTTAACGAAAAAAATGTCGGAGGATTTAACCGATTACTTGAAGGAAATTGGCATTAAGGTTCAATATCTTCATTCTGAGGTGAAAACATTAGAACGGATTGAAATTATTCGTGAATTGCGCCTCGGTACATATGATGTGCTCGTTGGGATCAATCTTTTAAGAGAAGGGCTTGATATTCCTGAGGTCTCGCTTATTGCGATTCTTGATGCGGATAAAGAAGGCTTCCTTCGCTCAGAACGCTCACTCATCCAAACAATTGGCCGTGCTGCTCGTAATGCAAATGGCCATGTCATTATGTATGCAGATCGCATAACGAATTCAATGGAATTAGCGATTAGTGAGACGAAGCGTCGTCGCACCATTCAAGAGGAGCATAATCGAAAATATGGCATTACCCCACAAACGATTCAAAAGGCGATCCGTGAATCGATTCGTGCGACACATGCGGCTGAGGAGCCGGAAGAATACAAAGCAACAACAAAAACAAGCAAGCTGACCAAGAAAGAACGAGAGAAGCTGCTTGCGAATATGGAAAAAGAAATGAAGGAAGCGGCAAAGGCACTCAACTTCGAGCGTGCTGCTGAGCTTCGTGATTTGCTATTAGAGTTGAAAGCGGAAGGATGACGTACGAATGGCGATGGATAAAGTAATTGTAAAAGGCGCCAGAGCTCATAATTTAAAAAATATTGATATTACAATTCCAAGAGATAAGCTTGTCGTGTTGACAGGGCTTTCTGGTTCTGGAAAGTCTTCTCTTGCCTTTGATACGATTTATGCGGAAGGCCAGCGTAGATATGTGGAATCCTTATCTGCCTATGCCCGCCAATTTCTTGGACAAATGGATAAGCCGGATGTCGATTCGATCGAAGGATTATCTCCTGCAATTTCAATCGATCAAAAGACAACAAGCAGAAATCCCCGTTCCACAGTAGGGACGGTAACAGAAATCTATGATTACTTGCGATTATTATATGCAAGAGTCGGTCGCCCTACTTGTCCGATTCACCATATTGAGATTTCTTCACAAACAATTGAACAAATGGTTGACCGAATTCTTGAATATCCTGAACGGACAAAGTTACAAGTGCTTGCCCCACTCGTATCTGGCCGTAAAGGTGCACATGTAAAGCTTTTAGAGGATATTAAGAAGCAAGGATTTGTTCGTGTTCGAATCGACGGTGAGATGTATGATCTTGGCGAAGAGGTTGCCCTCGATAAAAACAAGAAGCATACGATAGAGGCCGTAATTGACCGGATTGTAGTGAAAGAAAATGTGGCGACAAGACTAGCGGATTCATTGGAAACGGCCTTGAATCTTGGGGAGGGCAAGGTGTTAATCGATGTAATCGGCGAGGAAGAGCTATTATTCAGTGAAAACCATGCCTGCCCACATTGTGACTTTTCCATTGGGGAGCTAGAGCCACGGATGTTTTCATTTAATAGTCCGTTCGGAGCCTGCCCAGAATGTGATGGCCTTGGTTCGAAGCTTGAAGTAGATGTGGATCTCGTTATTCCTGATTGGGAGCTATCTTTGAATAAAGGTGCGATCGCTCCATGGGAACCGACAAGCTCTCAATATTACCCACAGCTGTTGAAGGCGGTCTGCACTCATTATGGGATTGATATGGACATCCCTGTAAAGGACATTCCAGAGCACCTATTAAACAAAATTTTATATGGGTCTGATGGAGAAGAAATCTTCTTTTATTATAAAAGTGATTTTGGGCAAGAAAAAGAAACGACGATTGTGTTTGAGGGAGTCATTCGAAATGTGGAACGGCGCTATAAGGACACAAGTTCAGATTATATTCGTGAACAAATGGAGAAATACATGGCTCAGCACGATTGTCCATCCTGTAAGGGCTATCGCTTAAAAAAGGAAACATTGTCTGTGCTCATTTCAGGCCAGCATATCGGGAAAATTACCGAATTATCGATCGAAGAAGCGTATCGCTTTTTTGAGAATATCAATCTGACAAAAAAAGAAATGCAAATTGCTAATCTTATTTTTATGGAAGTGAAAGAACGTCTAGGCTTCTTAGTCAATGTGGGTCTTGATTATTTATCATTAAGTCGGACAGCTGGGACACTCTCGGGTGGAGAAGCACAGCGGATCCGTCTGGCTACTCAAATTGGCTCAAGGCTAACAGGGGTTCTTTATATTCTGGACGAGCCCTCGATTGGTTTGCATCAACGCGATAATGATCGATTAATTGAAACACTGCAGCAAATGCGTGATATCGGCAATACATTAATTGTAGTGGAGCATGATGAGGATACGATGCTTGCAGCCGATTACTTAATTGATATTGGACCAGGAGCAGGCGTGCATGGCGGTGAAATTATTGCATCTGGAACACCAGAGGAAGTAATGAATGATCAACATTCGCTAACTGGCCAATATTTAGCTGGTAAGAAATTCATTCCAGTACCTGTCGAGCGCCGAAAAAATGATGGCCGTTTTATTGAAATTAAAGGGGCGAAAGAAAATAACCTAAAGAATATTAACGTGAAGCTCCCACTCGGTACGTTCATTTCAGTGACAGGTGTTTCTGGATCAGGGAAAAGTACACTCATTAATGATATTCTACATAAAAGTGTAGCGAAAGAGCTTTATCGATCCAAAAGCAAGCCAGGTGCACATAAAGAAGTAAAGGGGATTGAGCATCTTGAAAAGGTGATTGATATTGATCAGTCACCAATCGGAAGAACACCACGATCTAATCCTGCAACTTATACAGGGGTGTTTGACGATATTCGGGATGTATTTGCAACGACGAATGAAGCGAAAGTTCGCGGGTACAAAAAGGGCCGGTTTAGCTTTAATGTGAAGGGTGGACGCTGTGAAGCTTGTCGAGGAGATGGAATCATCACAATCGAAATGCATTTCCTCCCAGACGTCTATGTTCCATGTGAAGTATGCCATGGAAAACGGTATAACAGGGAAACACTTGAAGTAAAATACAAAGGGAAAAACATCGCAGATATTCTTGAAATGACAGTGGAAGATGCGGTTGTCTTTTTCGAAAATCATCCAAAAATAAGCAGAAAGCTGCAAACGATTTATGATGTAGGCTTAGGCTATGTGAAGCTTGGCCAGCCAGCTACTACACTATCTGGTGGGGAAGCACAGCGGGTGAAGCTTGCTTCTGAGCTCCATCGCCGTTCATCAGGCCGTTCATTATATATTCTTGATGAACCAACGACAGGCTTGCATGTAGATGACATTTCTAGATTACTTGTAGTTCTTCAGCGTCTTGTTGAAAATGGAGATACCGTTCTTGTCATTGAACATAATCTCGATGTAATTAAAGCATCCGATTATATTGTCGATCTTGGGCCTGAAGGCGGAGACAGAGGCGGAACGATCGTTGCAACCGGCACACCTGAAAAAGTAGCTGAAGTTCCAGAATCTTATACAGGAAAATATTTAAAGCCAATCTTAGAACGTGACCGTTTGCGGATGAAAAAAGAAATTGAAGCAAAAGAAGCAAGTGTAACAAACGCGTAAGAAGCAGTCTCTGCGTAGTTCAGTTTTTGAGTGGAAATTAGAAAAACACATCAAACTAACTGTATTTTTCACCAATTTAGTCATTATTAAGAGGCTGGGACATAACTAATTTGGCTGTGATAAACTCATTATTTTATTATCTAAATACTGAAAGCCGAACTATTGCAGAATGCTATGTTAGCATTTCTAATAATAGTTCGGCTTATTTAGTTGCTGAAAACCTTATGTCCCAGCCCCTTTCATTTTTGTTTTTATCCGAGTTTAATTTACCCATTCAGAAATTTAGTTCAATAAATTAGTTGCTTTTCCATGTCTTTGATATTTTGCAAGTACATCTAAATCAATAGAGGTTATTGAACCCCGAACAAGCGAAAAAAACCATCAAAGCGTCCTCAATAGGGTTCATTGAACCCCGAACAAGCGAAAAAAACCGTCAAAGCGTCCTCAATATGGGTCATTGAACCCCGAACAAGCGAAAAAAACCGTCAAAGGGTCCTCAATAGTGGTCATTGAACCCCGAACAAGCGAAAAAAACCGTCAAAGGGTCCTCAATAGGGGTCATTGAACCCCGAACAAGCGAAAAAAAACGCCAAAGCGTCCTCAATAGGGGTTATTGAACCCCGAACAAGCGAAAAAAGCCGTCAAAGCGTCCTCAATAGAGGTCATTGAACCCTAAACAAGCGAAAAAAACCGTCAAAGCGTCCTCAATAGGGTTCATTGAACCCCGAACAAGCGAAAAAAACCATCAAAGAGTCCTTAATAGAGGTTATTGAACCCCGAACAAACGAA
>NZ_JAGIKZ010000015.1 GCF_017874625.1 Cytobacillus eiseniae
TGGCTATCGAAACGACGCTCACTTATTTCTTCGACTTCGCTTAGAAACTGGGCGTTAATTTTGTCATCCCCGACTTTTGGTGATGAACCAATAATAATAAAGAATTGAATTTTTTACCATCATTTCTTTTAGGCCTTTAACGGCTCATATCCCTCCTGATAAATACGGCTAATAATCGATTCAATCGCCGGTTCTTCTACCGTCAAATCTTTAATACTATGAGTCTTCGTAATTTGGGCAATTAAATCAGAGGCAGATACTTCATCACGGTTAAATTTAATCCAGCAGCGGCTGCTTTCTTCTTTACAAACTTCTCCACCGAGTAGTTGCAGACGCTCTGCAGATTCTTCCAAATCGACAATAAGCGTACGGATTTTCCCAAACCTTTCCTTAATCATTGCTATTTCTCCATCATACACCTTCATGCCATGGTCAATAAGAATCATCCGTTCACAAAGCTTTTCAATATCCTCCATATCATGGGTCGTGAGGATAACAGTAATATTGCGCTCTTGATTAATTTCCTTAATGAATGTGCGCATTCTTTCTTTTGCCACAACATCCAGACCAATTGTCGGCTCATCAAGAAAGAGAATCGGAGGGTCATGCAGCAAAGAAGCCGCAATATCAGCCCGCATCCTTTGCCCAAGAGACAATTGCCTAACAGGAGTGTTCAGAAATTCATCTAAGCCAAGGATTTCGGTAAACGTAGCCATATTCTTCTTATACCGCTGATCAGGCACTTGATAGATCGCCTTTAATAGCTCAAAGGATTCTATGGTTGGCAAATCCCACCACAGCTGTGATCGTTGTCCAAACACAACACCGATGCTTTTCGCATTCTCCTGTCTATTTTCATATGGCACAAGTCCATTCACTTGCACACGCCCAGCACTTGGAACAAGAATGCCCGTCAGCATTTTTATCGTCGTTGACTTTCCTGCCCCATTCGGTCCGATATAGCCGACAATTTCTCCTTCATTAATTGAAAAACTAATATCATTAACCGCTTCCTTTTTTATATACTCCCGCTTCACTAGGCTTTTTAAAGCACCCTTCATCCCCGCTTCCCTTTTTGCAATCTTGAACTCTTTTCTTACATTCTCTACTTCTATAATCGGCATCTTTGCTTCCTCCTCATTTACGAGCCTGCACTCTTATACCGGCTTAATCCAAGCATCCACACATAATAGGAAAGAAGAAAGAAAACGAGCCCTACTAGTGGGGAGAAATAGCCGATATTTGCTGGAAAAAATGGTGCATCTTTTTCTAAAATTACAGCTGCGGGAAAATAGTTTACAAAGCCAAATGGCACGATAAACGCGGCAATCCATTGGACAATTTTCGGATAAATGACCAATGGATAGTTTGTTAAATTTCTTGCTGGATACATGACAACCCAGTAGAACTGCTGAGACTTTGTTGTCCAAAAGGCAATCGCAGAAATCAGTACGAGCATGCCTCCTTGGATGAGAATGCCCCCAACAATGGATGCAAGTAAAAACAGCACCTTTCCAATCGTCCAGCCAATATGTAATTCAAAGCTAACCCAGATAAAAATAAAAATACTAAAAATAAACTGCCCAAATGAAGCAACATCAAACTTCATCGACATGAAATGAAAGAAGGGATTAATCGGCCGAACTAGAAACCGGTCAAATGTTCCATTCAAAATGTAAGTATCGAGACTGCGAAAATGTAAAAATAAAACTACGCAAAATCCCCATGACAATATGGCAATCGCATAAAGGAAAAGCATTTCATAGAAGTTCCATGAACCGAGCATCTGAAACTGATAGAGCATCACCCA
The DNA here is from genome assembly GCF_017874625.1 of Cytobacillus eiseniae. GTDB lineage: Bacteria > Bacillota > Bacilli > Bacillales > Cytobacillaceae > Cytobacillus > Cytobacillus eiseniae. The sequence goes on from NZ_JAGIKZ010000015.1 coordinate 1,811, forward strand.
CATCGTCACCGCTGTCCCTGTATACGCTGTAACGAGACCAATAATCCTCATAATAAAGGCAAACCGATATTGCATTTGTGCCCGAATTCCTGCTGAAACTAACTTAAAGTAGAGATTCACATATTTAACAACAGCCATTTCTTATCCTCCTTGTACAACTACTTTAAGTGAGGCCTTATGCCAAACAAATCTTAAGAGGAAGAAGCAAACGAATACCCAGAAAATCTGCAAACCGATTGAAAGCAAGATTTCTCCTCCAGCAATTTCCCCGATAAAAATGGCATTTGGTATGTAATAGATTCCTTGAAACGGCAAATAGACAGCAATATTAGCTAGCCACTCAGGAAAAAACCAAAGTGGAATAACAGAGCCCGAAAGTAAGGACATCGCAAAGTAAAAAACATCTTCAATTCCTCCCGTTTCCACTAAAAAGAAGGAAAGCAAACCGAAGGCCATTTCAATGCAATACCGGATCAAAAATCCAATAAAGGCGGCAACTATGAAAATTACCCAAGTCCATAAACTCGTAGGAAGAGCAAAGTCCATCACAATAAATAGGATCGCATAAATAGGCAATAATGCGGTGATTGCATAAAAAGCTACACTTCCCAAATCAGCAAATAAATAACGTAAGGGAACATTAAACGGTCTCATTAATTCAAGTGCAATATCCCCTGTCCGTACCTTTTCTTGGATTTCCCATAAGGGGGTTCCTGCACCATTTACTCCTGTAAGAAATTGACTGACGACAATATATGTAAGCATGGCCTGAAAGCTAATGCCACCTGCTTCTTCCCTTCCTGCATATAAAGCTGTCCAGATTGACCCCCACATAAGAAGAAAGATGAGGTTGGATCCTAGTCGTGACCATACATCAAACCGATAAACAGCTGAGCGAAGGAATGCCTTTTTTGTAAAAGTCCAGTAAATATGAAAGCTTTGCACCTGCTCACCTCTTTTTTTGATTATTACGTATTTTAACATAATTTGTTTTTTAAAGGTATCCTAGCATTTCAGTTCCTTTTAATAGACTGAAAATAGCGACTTTGCGTGGAAGGATTGGCATTTTCATTATTATGCATTAAAATGAATTTTGGTTTATAAATATAAATAGTAAAGGTGATTACTTTGTCAGATACAGCTAGAAAGAAAATAACATTCATTGATTTATTAAAATTTCTCCTTCCTTCCTTAATCGGAATTAGTCTATTTATGGTTCCAATTACATTTAATAGTGAAATGACAATCCCAATTGCTATTCTCTCAGGATCTGTTCAGAATCTACTTCACTCATACTTACCTGCAATCATGACGGTTATCATTGTTTTGACGCTTGCTGGTACTATTTTTACAAAGCTTTTTAAACCGGCATTTATTATGAATCGTCCTTTTTTCAATAGTTTATTTAATGTATCTACTATATGGGTTGCTGCAAGAATATTTGGTGGCTTCTTCGCTATTTTGACACTTTATCAAATTGGCCCTCGGTTTATTTGGTCAGAAAATACAGGGGGGATGATTTTAAATGATTTGCTTCCTATCCTCTTTTCTGTATTTCTATTTGCAGGCTTACTCTTGCCGCTGCTTTTAAACTTTGGTTTATTAGAATTCTTCGGCTCGATGCTAACAAAGGTTATGCGTCCAATTTTCAAGCTGCCAGGAAGATCTTCGGTTGATTGTATTGCTTCATGGCTTGGTGACGGGACAATCGGTGTCCTCCTTACGAGTAAACAATATGAAGAAGGCTATTACACGAAGAAAGAAGCGGCTATCATTGGGACAACCTTCTCTGTCGTTTCGATTACATTTAGTCTTGTTGTTATTTCTCAAGTTAACTTAGAGCGATTGTTTGCTCCCTTCTATGCAACAGTGACAATCGCTGGGTTAATTGCTGCGATTATTTGTCCAAGAATTCCTCCGCTATCAAGAAAACCAAATACGTATTTTGGAGGAAAAGAGAGCGAATTAGATGAATCTATTCCAAAAGGATATAATGCGTTTAGCTGGGGAATAAGTGAAGCAGTTGCGAAGGCTAAAGAAAATCAAAGTGTTAAGAAATTCCTTGAGCAAGGCTGTAAAAACATTTTGGACATGTGGATGGGTGTCGCACCAATTGTGATGGCACTCGGTACAATTGCACTCATCATTGCAGAATATACACCTGTTTTCAAAATTCTTGGGCTGCCATTTATCCCATTACTTGAATTGATGCAAGTCCCAGAAGCAAAAGCAGCGTCTGAAACATTCATTGTTGGATTTGCTGATATGTTCCTTCCATCAATTATTGGTGCATCCATCGAGAGTGAAATGACTCGCTTTATTATTGCCTGTACATCTGTTACCCAGCTTATTTATATGTCAGAGGTGGGTGGACTTTTATTAGGATCAAAAATTCCTGTATCGATGAAAGACCTATTTATCATCTTTATCGAGAGAACACTCATTACGTTGCCAGTCATCGTAATCGCTGCACATATTCTCTTTTAATCTTAGAAATAAAAGGCTGTTTCGCAAACGAAGTCGTTCTGATCATCTGAGAACATTCGAAAGAAACTTATTGAATCAGTGTCATAAATCAATAAGTTTCTGTTTGTTATTCAATTCCAAATTATTGCGGACATGAAGTACGTTATTTTCATAAATCATGCTATTTTGGAGAGTTTTCGGACACCAGGTATGCTATTTGCTACTAATGAGGTAAAAACAACATCTTTTCGGAAAATAACGGAATATATGTCCGATAAGTTTGCAAAAGTATGGTTATTGAAGCAAATAGCGGAACGTGTGCCCGATTCATTATGCATAATGGGCAAAGGCTGATTTCTGATCGATGTTGCTCCCTTTCCTTGGAGATAATCTCAGCCGTCCCAAGCATCTAAGCAAAACATTGGGTAGGCCGGCACCTCACAACGGAAATGTGAATGCATTTTCTTTGTGAGGGATGTTTATCCAATAATCTTTTAATAAAAGCCAAATGAAAAGACGGGCCCCTAGGAGTCCGTCTTTTCATGTCCATACACTTAGACACATTGGAAAGAGCTAATGCGATTAAGGTCTGTTCCGTAGAAGACCCATCGATTGCCTCTCCAACGCCAGCCTGCAACGGATGTTCTCCCTACAAAGGTTGGGAAGAACCAGAAGCTCCGGCCATTTTCAAGCCAAATAAACGTGAACCTACGCAAGCAGCTCCTAATGGCTCCAGGATCGACCGCAAATGCGGCGAAATTAGATTGCTGCATTTGTGGTGTAAAGGATGGTGGAGGAGATGATGGTGGTCCATCTTGCTGTTGCCCATGACTATGGCTTTGTCCATGACCTTGGTGAGTATTCTGCTGACCATGTCCAGGTGGGAAGCCTGGAGGAAAGCTTGGAAAGCCTCCCGGAAATATTCGAGCATCAAATGTAGGATTTACATAATTAATGGGATGTGAAAACGGATAATTTCTGTCATTCATAAAAATGATTTCCCCTCTCTTCATGCATTCCATTTAATGTATGCCAAATGCCCACATTTGTGTTTGACTGATTGTATTTATTTCATTTCAGATGCGATCGATGAAATTTCTGTTCGAATGTTATTTTTCAAATGATCAACGACTGTAAAGTCCATTGCGTTGATATAAATAGCTTCTAATTGATCACGCTGTGCTTTTGCTTGTGCTAAATAGGAAATGGCCTCTTTCATTTTCTCTTTATATTGGGCACTGACTTCTTTAATTTGCTCAGCAAAAATTTCATCTGTACCTGGTGACACAATCATTTCATACGTATCAATAATTTCATCCCCTGCGCGAGTAGGAAAATACTCATGGGGACTCGTACTATCAAAGATGGCTAAGCCAAGTTCACGGATGATCAGCATATCCAGACTATGTGGATCAAAGCCGCAATGGTATATTTCAATGTCAAAGCCACGTTTTTCTGCCTCGTCTGCCAGCTTTTTCAGCATCGTTGACTTCCCAGTGCCAGCTCGCCCTTTAATAAAATACCGTTTTGGTAAATCCTCTGTCAGATTAGGAACAAAATCAACAGCCCCATTCGGTGTAGCAGCCCCTAAAAAGCGATGGCGTACATCTGCTTGCTTATTCAAATGCAGGTTGCCGAAAAATGCCTTCAGCAATTTATTTGTCAGCTGGTCGGCCTTGCCAAAATCCATATTCTCATAATAAATTTTTTCCCATCGATCATGTATTTTTAATGCTTCTGCAAATTTGCTATACGCTGTTTCAAAGGATTGACTGACCTGTTGACTAATTTGAATAATTGCTTCTTTTTGTACGGCTAATGCTTTGGAATCCCATGCTTTACCAAGATTCACATATTCCTCAATTGCTCCAGGTGCCTTTGGCTCAATAACATGTGGAGCTGTTCCATCAACAATCCCTACTTTTAAAGCAGGAATAATGACTCCATCAATTGAGTCATTATCTGATGAGCAATGAAGATATTCTAAATCAAATCCTTTATCCGCCCATTCTGATCCAATTGCCTTCATTAGCGATGACTTTCCAGTACCTGGCCCACCTTTTAAAATAAATAAACGATCAAGACCTTGAAGATTCGATTCATATAAGCTATAAAAGCCACGGGCTGTATTTCCGCCGGCAAAGTAATTTTTAATTTTTCCAGCCACATTTACACGTCCTTTCCCGTTCATTCCCTGAATAGTTTTCACCCTTACGATATGCAAATAGGCATTCATAGGTGAATGCCCATTTGCCGCTAATCCTTCCATTTGACAAGCTCCATTAGCTTCGCACCAATTACAAGCTGCAAATCCTCTATATTTAGTTCCATTTGCATGCCAATCCTTCCACCGCTGATGATGATCCTCTCCAACTTCGCAGCTTCTAGGTCAAGAAATGACGGATATTGCTTTTTCATTCCAACAGGTGAGCACCCTCCTCGAATATAGCCTGTCAGCCTTTGAATATCCTTAACAGCGATCATCTCTACTCTTTTTTCTCCTACCGCCTTTGCCGCTTTCTTCATATCCAGCTCATCCCCAACTGGGATAATAAATACATATACTTGTTTGCTATTCCCCTCTGCAACAAGTGTTTTATACACTAACTTTTCGTCTTTATTTATTTTTTGAGCAACTGATACACCGTCGATTTTCCCATCCTCGTTTTGATAGGTGAGTATTTCATAAGGAACTTTTTTCGCATCAAGAATACGCATTGCATTTGTTTTTCCTTGAGCCATTGTCATACCCCTCTAAAAAATATTTCTTCTATTTTACCATTTCCAGATTAGATGGCGAAGGAATATTCCTAATGAATATTGACATTAAATATTATTATAGAATAATAATAGAAGAAATAGTTTTAAAAAAGAGTAATTATAATTTGAAAATTACGACTTCAAATCTAGAAAAAATGCTATTATATGAAGGAGAGAATCTTGGTCAAACCGAGATTGGTCATCTACATACAGATAAATGTAAACGATTGCCTTAAAACAACATATGAGGGGTATATATGAATGCTGGAAAAGATAAAATTAGATCATCCGCAATTATTTATCCAAGCCTTTGAGAATTCTGCAATTGGAATGGCATTAATCACATCAAATGGGGGAGACTTATTAAAAGTAAATCAAGCGCTTTGCCAGATTCTTAGTTATGAAAAAAGTGAATTACTTACATTAAACATTAAGGACATCATCCATCCTGAAGACTCCGCACTTGATTTACATATTATTCAAACACTACAAAGTGGAGAGCAGCATTCTTTTCTAACAGAAAGACGATACATACATAAAAATGGGCACACAATATGGGCGCTCATGAGCGTTTCCTTAGTACGAGATCAACAGGGAAACCCTTTATACTATATTAGCCAAATACAAGATATTACAAATAGAAAACTAGCAGAAGAAAAGCTCCGTGAAGGGGAAGAAAGATACCATCGAATTGTTGAAGAATCACCAGATGGTGTCATCATTATGAAAGAGGAACGATGTCTTTTCATTAACCAGACTGGCCTCGAGCTGCTTGGCTTAAAACAGAAACGAGATATAGTTGGAAGACCAATCTATGACTTTGTTCATCCAGATGACCATGAACGCTTAAAGCAGCGAAATATGCAAAATGAATTAATTGGACCGATTGAGAAACGATTTATTCGTATGGATGGAAAAGTGATTGATGTCGAATTAAAAACGATTCCTACTATCTATCAGGACCAGCAAGCTGTCCATGCCATCATCAGAGATGTCAGCAATCAAAAGCAGACGAAGGATTTAATTATTAATTCAGAGAAGTTGAAGATCGCGGGACAATTAGCTGCTGGAATTGCACATGAAGTTAGAAATCCATTAACTGCGATTAAAGGGTTCTTTCAAATGATGGAAAAGGATTTAAAAGAAAACCAAATGTACTTCGATGTGATTACATCAGAAATCAATCGCATCGAGACCATTTTAAATGAACTTTTAGTGCTCGCACGACCACAAGAAGTAAAATATGACTTGAAAAATATCGATACCATTGTTAACCATGTCATTACCTTGTTAAAAACACAAACCAATTTAAATAGCATTGAAATCGTTAAGAACATCGAACCCAATTTACCTCCCATTAAATGCAATGAAAATCAATTAAAACAGGTCTTCATCAATTTTTTACAAAATGCGGTAGAATCCATGTCAACCGGCGGACGGATATCGATTTATATTCGAAATCAGGATTCAGACTCCATTTGTATCCAAATTATTGATCAAGGCTCTGGCATTCCAGCCCATCTATTGAATAGAATTGGTGAACCCTTCTTTACAACAAAGGAGCATGGCACAGGTTTAGGCATTATGATCTGTAAGAATATTATTGAAGAACACCGCGGGAAGCTCTCCATTGAAAGCTCACCAGAAGGCACACAAATCGAAATTTCCTTGCCAATTGTGTGAAAGTGATTTAGAGAGTTTTAGCCCTTTGGTAAAAATACCGCGCGGATTGGTTTGAGCAACTGAGCCGATAAATAGGCGGAAAATCTCCGCTTATTTCGAAATTATTAGTAAAAAGGCCGTAAATAAGCGGATAAATTCCGCCTATTTCCTTTAAAAACCTAAAAATAAGGGGTGTTTTCATTGAATAAGCGGAAAATTTCCGCCTATTTCACCCTAAATGAGCTTGATTCTGTATTTAACCGGAAAATTTCCGCTTATTTTGCTATTGCATGTTATTTTACAAGTCATTAGATGATTAAAACGCAGAGAATGCTCTCTGCGTTTTTCTATGTCATTAATATTAACCTTATGAATTCGATTTTTCCACCTTAGACCTAAAAATCTGTTTTTAGTAATTCCTCAAAGTAAGTGAGGTTATCTTCAAATTTAGGAAGTTTGCCAGTCTCTTCTGCCTGTCTAACAAGTTTAACAACTAACTGATTAAATGGAGTTTTCACACCATTTGGATTCCCTGTTTCTGGAATCACCCCGTTAATTTCGCCAATTTCTGTTTTTCTTCCTTTTTCAAGATCTTGTAGCATACTTGCTTTTAGAAGTGCTTGTGGTTTTAATGCTTGTCGCAGAATAGCCATTTTTTGTGGTACTTCTGTTTCATCTTTAATTTCAAAGATATTGAAGTTCAGTCCTGCCATTTCTACAAATTCTACACCGATTGAATGACCTGCTTTAATTGTTTCATCAGCTAATCGTGCTGCTGCTTCTACTGAAATATCGTTGTCTATAATATCACCATACGTACATCCTAAAGCAGCTGACATCCCACTCATTGCCACATTCACTAATAATTTTGTCCATTTTGTTCCGACTAGATTTGTTGAAATAGACGTGCTGCCAACTACATCTAAAATCTCTTTCACTTTATTTACTCTTTCAGTCACTAAACCATCTAATTCACCGATTTGGAAAGCATTTTGTTTAAAGGCCTTTTCCTCCGTGGTTAAGGATGATTCGCCTGGGCCAATCCAAGTGGCTCCAAACTCAACTGAACCACCGATCACTCTTTCTTTGCCAACAAGTGATGCCACTGTTTCTTCTGGAACACCATTTTGTAATGAAAGTACAATGCTCTCTTTATGTAAAAATGGTGTTAAATTTTCAAGAACAGATTTATTAAATGTTTGTTTCGTCAGCAATAATACTAAATCATAAGATCCTTCCATTTCAGAAGGAGTAATTGCTTTCACTCGCGTTGTAAAATCAACTGTGCCAGAAACTTTCGCCCCTGTTTCATTTAATGCATTCACATGCTCTTCGTTAACATCAATTAACACTACCTCTTGATTTCCTTTTGAAAGGTATGCTCCAATAATTGTTCCTAAAGAACCCGCACCCAAAATAGCTATTTTATTCATCGACAAAACCCTCTCTGAAAAAATTTGTACAATAGTCAACACGGTTAATAGGCTGATTAAAAACGTTATTAAACAACCGCTAACCGCTTTATATCCATACTTTATCATGTCAGTTAAGAAAGTACCAATATATGCGAATACAAATAAAATACAAAGTTATCAAAATTCCAGATGCTTTGTTTAACATAATCAGCTATTTCCTATTATTATATGAAAATAAAAAAGCAGACCAATTACGATGCGAATTAGTCTGCTCGTATTACCGATATTAGAACCTGCTAGTTGTTAATGGAAAATACATCTGTGCTCATTGCTGTTTTTCCTTTTTTGTCAGCTTTAATGTCGCAACGATAAGAAAGCTAACAATAACTAGTAAGAGCCATGAACTCACCTTTCCTAGATGGACAAGGCTCCATGCATCGGCTTGGTTTGGATATTCCCAAGCCCCAAAAAATGTAGCAATATTTTCAGCTACCCAGATGAAAAATCCGATGAGCACAAAAGAGAGTGCAATCGGCATGCGATAATTTGTGCCATTCACTTCGTATTCGACCCATGATCGCCAAAAGACAAGAAGGACAAGACCGGATAGCCACCAACGTATATCGATCCAGTAATGATGGGTGAAGAAATTCAAATAAATAGCAGCAGCAAGTGGCACAACGAGCAAAAATGGAGGCCACTTCACTAGTTCAACCTTCAATCTTCTCCACGCCTGACAAAGATAACTCGCAACACTTGCATACATAAACCCACTATACAAAGGCACACCAAAAATCTTGCTATATCCTTCCTCTGGATAAGACCAAGAGCCCATATGTACCTTAAAAAGTTCAAGAGCTAGCCCAATTAAGTGAAATAATGTGATCACCTTTAATTCATCCCGTGTTTCAAGTCCTGAACGTACCATCAACCACTGCATCAGAAGGCAAATGATAAGCAGCCAATCATACCGTGGCAAGAACGGAAGTGGCATAATTTTTGTCACAGCCAAAGAAGCAAAGATGACGACTGGAAACAAACAGGATAAAGCCTGCTCCCATCCAAAATGAACAAGTTGTATCAGTGCATGCTTGCTTTTCTGTCTCCCTTTTTGCATGACTAAATCCATTAACAGCTCCCCCTTTAGTGAAATAACGGAAAAATTATTCTTCGGTATCTTCATCACTTCGATATTCAAGAATATCACCAGGCTGGCAGTCTAATGCCTTGCAGATTGCTTCTAAAGTAGTTAATCGAACGGCCTTTGCCTTGCCATTTTTCAATATAGAGAGATTCGCCATCGTGATGCCAACTCGCTCTGAAAGTTCTGTTACACTCATTTTCCTTTTCGCCAACATGACATCAATATTGATTATAATCGCCATTTTCTTCACCTCAGACCGTTAAATCATTTTCTGATTTTATATCAATTGCTTCTTGTAAAAGTTTTTGAAGAACAGCAGCAAAGACTGCGATTACCAACGATGCAAAAGGCACGACCAACCCAACAAAGATGAGACCAGGTGCATCATCGATCTCTGCAAATACATAGAAGAGTGGCAAAATAAGTACATGCAAGCTACTGATTGTAATGGCACAGTATTTAATTTTCTTTAAAGCATTTACAGATATTTGCGAGAAAGCATGATTCCTGTCAATATAGCGTAAAAGGTTGAATGCCTGATACAATGCAAAATAAAAAGGGATCGTCGATACATAAAAAACGAAGAAAACGAAATATTTTACATAAGAAAATGATGGAAGCATTTCCGCTGCAACATTCCCGATCTCAGGCACCAAGAAGATGCACATAACAAGAATAGGAATGCCAATAAGGATAACAGCTATCTTCAAAAATAGCGTTGACACTTGTTTCATAAAAAAAGCACCTCACATATTGATTGTTTTTTTTATTCTATCACATATTTTATCGATTTACGATAAAATATTACTGATTTAAACAATATTATTGTTGTTAATTTTAATCCCAAGTAAAAAAGAGCATTCTTCATTATGAAGAAATGCTCTTTATATTCAACATCATCTTAGAAAAAAGGAATAGCCGCGTCCTTTTTTATTCTCCACCTTTAGCAAATGAACTTGGCATGACTACCGCAACAACTTCCCCTTTTGCAACAATCTTCTCGTTCGCAAATACTTCAGCATCTACTTTCCACTTCTTCGGGTGAATTTCAGTTACGATCCCAACCGCCCTTAATGGCACGCCATGTGGGGTTGGTTTCACAAAGTCAACCTTCAAGGATGCCGTTACAAAACGTGGCGGTTCAACCCCATCTCCAACCTCATGGCCATTTTTACGATGCAAAGCCAGTGCTGCAGAGCCTGTTCCATGACAATCAATCAATGAAGCAATTAATCCTCCATATACAAAGCCTGGAATCGCCGTATGCTCTTCCTTTGGTGTATAAATGGTTAATGTTTGCTCCCCTTGCCAGCCTGTTCGAAATTGGTGTCCTTCCTTATTCATTCGGCCACATCCATAACACCAAGCAAAATCCTCTGGATAAAAATCCTGCACCGCATGTACTACTTTCTCCTCCATGTTGAATCCCCCTTTTTTGAATAGTATAACATTTATAATAATTTAATAGGAAGATGTTGTGAACTTTGCCTAAAATCACAAAAGTAGATTGAAATGTTCTATAATAAAAGATATTCTTTCTATCATTAAAAAGGAGGACCCATCTATGAAAACTAGAAGCGAGAGAAAAGCTGCACAAGAAGAAATTCTTGCTGGCAAAAAGGAAACAGCTGCAGCGATAGCGATGGAAACAAAATATAAACCTCGTTTCTCCATTCCATTTCTAAGCTCTTTCTTAAAAATACGAGTGTTATTGATTGCTATTATTCTATTTCTTGCTGGTAGCTTAGGTGCCTTCACTTACTATAAACTATTTGCTGGCAGTACCTTCAAAAGTGAAACGATATCCATTGTTGAAAGTGTTCAAGAACTAGCGACATTGGCTACCGCTCAAGCGGTTGTGACAGCCATTATAAAAGAAGAAGATAATAAGCTTTTTAATAAAGAACTAAATGTGAATTTCCCTGGTACAAAACGAACGACCTTATTAATTGTTCCAGCAACTGTATTAGCTGGTGTTGATTTACAAATGATTACAGATAAAGATATTGTAATCGATGAAGACAGCAAGAAAATCACCATGACGATTCCACATGCGACCATGCTCCAAGACCCTTCCATACAAATGGACAAGATACAAACCTACTCGGAAGAAGGGCTATTTAGGAGTGAAATGAAGTGGGACGAAGGCTTCGATCTTACCGCTGCTGCCCAGAAGCAAATTATAGAGGAAGCAATGGAATTGGGGTTGCTAGCAAAAGCAGAGGATAGTGCAGTCAAAGTGCTGACCCCGTTTTTTCATCAGCTTGGTTACGAAGCAACGATTCAATTTAAATAAAAAGCCATCATATAAAGCAACGCGTCAATTGAATTTGATTCGTTGCTTTTCCTTTCTACATTTCTTCTGCAACAGCATGGCCAGCTACTCGCCCTTAGAATAGACAGCCTCCAACAAAAAGTACCTTCTAATGCGCGAGACCCATGGATTCCACCCCCACCAAATCCTGCGAACTCACCTGCTGTAAAAAGTCCTGCAATTGCTACACCTGAATCATTTCATACTCGTCCTTGTGTTTTGCTGCATGCACTAGACTGATGAGACTTTTGCTTGTTATTAATAACATAATTGTTGGTTACTCAATTTATTAGGACGATCTTTTCCCCTTATCGATTCTCTTTAACCTTGGGTCCCTTCATTTTTATTTACGATCAAGCTAATGGTATAATTTACATGACATTCAATGATACTAATGCTATTTAAATGGAGTGAATTTAATTTTGGAAACAAGAAGGGCTTTACCTATTTTATTCGCAATTATGTTTCTTGTAATGGTAGGGTTTGGAATTATTATTCCTGTCATGCCTTTTTATGCAGAGGAAATCGGCGCTACACCAACTGAATTAGGATTATTAATGGCTGTTTATTCACTAATGCAATTGCTTTTTGCTCCGATGTGGGGCAGGGTTTCTGACCGAATTGGACGAAAGCCTGTAATTATGATCGGGATCGCTGGACTTTCTTTATCTTTTTTCTTAATGGCCGTATCTTCACAGCTCTGGATGCTTTTTGTAGCTAGAATCATCGGTGGCATTTTGTCCTCAGCTAATATGCCAACGGTTATGGCCTATGTGGCAGATATTACTTCAGAAGAGGATCGCGGAAAAGGAATGGGGATTATTGGCGCTGCAACTGGTCTTGGCTTTATTTTCGGACCAGCAATCGGTGGCATTTTCTCTAAGTCAAGCTTACATATTCCTTTCTATATCGCAGGCGCCTTCTCATTGCTCACCTTTTTCTTTGTGTTATTTATTTTAAAAGAGTCACTCACTCCTGAACATAGAAAAGACCAAACGAGAAAGAAGACTTCCATCCTTAAAGCATTTAATGGTCCTGTCTCAATCTTGTTTATCTTGCAATTGTTTGTTTCTTTATCATTGTCAGGACTTGAAGCAACCTTCGCCTATTTTGCTTCTGAAAAAGCAGGCTTAGGTGCTGTTAAGCTAGGCTATATTTTTATGATTATGGGATTTGCTTCAGCTATCGTCCAAGGCGGGTTGGTCGGACGGTTAACGAAAAAGCTTGGCGAGGGATTTGTCATTCAGCTTGGTATTCTTATTTCTGCCCTCGGTTTTACCTTAATTCTATTCATCAATAGCTTTACAACCGCAGCCTTGTTTTTAACGATATTCGGAATTGGCAATGGCTTTATTCGACCAAGTATTTCTTCCTTATTAACAAAGCGATCAGGAACCGGGCATGGCAGCACAACCGGGCTATTATCTTCCTTCGATTCACTCGGGAGAATTGCTGGTCCTCCATTAGGCGGATGGCTCTTCTCGGTCGCTATCGGAATGCCTTATTTTTCAGGAATCGTCCTGTCTTTTGTTGCTTTGCTTTTATACCAAGTATATAAAGTGAAAGCTAGGCAGGTGGAAGTAAACTAACGGTTTGTTTACTGTTTCTTTAGCAGCTTATCTTTAGTTTCGGTCATCATGAATCGCTCATGATGGCCGATTTTTATTTTCCCTTTTGATTTTCTGCCTCTTGAACACTTATGGCTACCGATTTCGAACCTCATGAATAAATAAATTTTTATTGACCTTATGTTTGTTTGCTTTATAATAAAAGTGAGTAATCACTCACTTTTATTATAAAGGAGGCTTTCTTATGGCTTCAACGATTGTCATTAAAGATGTAAGCAAGAGCTATGGCAAAAAGATTGTATTAAATCAGATCAATTTAACAGTGGAATCAGGGCAAATATTTGGTTTGATTGGGCCTTCTGGTTCAGGAAAAACAACCTTAGTAAAGATGATTGTTGGAATGAACCGTCCGTCACATGGGGATGTACATGTATTAAATACCCTTGTTCCAAACTTAAACCTGATGCAGAAAATTGGTTATATGGCACAAGCTGACGCATTATATGGAGATTTAACAGGAGAAGAAAACCTTCGTTTCTTTGCCTCCCTTTTTAAATTGAAAAAAGAAGAGCAAAAAGTACGAATCAACTATGCAGCAAATTTAGTTAACCTTACTGCCCATTTAAAAAAGAAGGTGCAGGACTATTCGGGTGGAATGAAACGACGATTATCTCTTGCCGTTGCCTTGATACAGGATCCTCAAATTCTTATATTAGACGAACCTACCGTTGGGATTGACCCTGAGCTAAGGCAGTCTATATGGACAGAAATCCGCCGATTGAAAACAACTGGAAAAACAATTTTGATAACGACACATGTAATGGACGAGGCAGATAAGTGCGACCGGCTCGCAATGGTTAGAGACGGCGAAATTCTCGCTAGTGGAACACCTGCAGAATTGAAGGAACAATACAATATTACGAGTCTAGAAGAAGTATTCTTGAAGGCTGGAGGAAAAAAAGGATGAGAGTATTAGCTTTAGTCAAGCGGATTTCCCAACAAATGATACGTGATAAGAGGGCTCTTGCACTTATGATGGTTGCTCCACTACTAATCCTTACTCTGCTTGATTATTTACTAACTAGTGAGACAGTCACTCCTAAAATTGGTGTCGCTCATGTAGACGATATGCTAATCGAACAATTAGAAGAGATGGATATAGCTGTTCTGACATACGATGACATAGAGGATAAGGAGCAAATCATCATCGACAAAGAGTTGGATGGATTCCTTCGAATGGAAGATGACAACATTCAAATCACATTAAAAAATGCCAATCCCTCCACTGCAAAGGCATTACAAATGAAGATCCAGCAAGCAGTTGCTGCTGTAAGCGCAAAAGAACAGGCAAATAAATTATCTCTATTCATCCAACAAATACAAGAAAAGGCACCTGGGAATTTAATAGAGCTAGAACAAGGAAAGGCACTAGAGATCGATACAGACTATATATACGGCAAGCAAGACACTACCTTTTTTGATCAGCTAAGTCCAATATTAGTCGGCTATTTTGTCTTCTTTTTCGTCTTTCTTATTTCTGGAATTGCTTTATTGCGGGAACGAACAACGGGCACACTTGACCGGTTGCTGGCAACTCCTATTCAAAGGAGAGAAATTGTTTTTGGCTATTTATTAGGGTATGGGCTATTCGCGATCATTCAAACGATTATTGTTGTCTTTTATGCAGTTAAAGTTTTAGATATCACACTGATTGGCTCTCTGTGGCATGTGATTTTAATTAATTTGACGATTGCTTTAGTCGCCCTATCACTAGGGATTCTTTTATCCGCATTCGCCAATTCCGAATTTCAAATGATGCAGTTTATCCCCATTGCAATCATTCCACAAATCTTTTTTGCAGGGATTTTCCCTGTCGAAGGAATGGCAGACTGGCTTCAAGTCATCGCAAAGGGAATGCCCATGTATTATGCCGGAAATGCATTAGTAGATGTGATGTATAAAGGATTAGGGATAAGTGATATTCAATATGATTTACTCATCCTCTTAGGCTTTGCCATCGTCTTTATTTTGCTAAATATTGTTACATTAAAGAAGTATAGGGACATTTAAACCGTTTATTCACTTTTCCATTTTCGTCTGAAATAGATTAAAATAAATGTATGAAGAATGGAATTAAAGGAGTAAATAATGTCTGAAGAAGAACTATTGATCCAACAACTGTTTGATGAAGAAAAATTAACCGATAAGCAGAAAAAAATCATCGTTGCCGCTATTGAATCTTTTTCAGAAAAGGGGTATTCTGCCACATCAACGAGTGAAATCGCTAAGAAAGCTGGGGTAGCAGAGGGAACCATTTTTCGGCATTATAAAACAAAGAAAGATCTGCTGCTATCGATTGTTGCCCCTCTTATGACCAAAATGATCGGTCCAATAGTAGTGAATGATTTTAACAAAGTGCTAGACCGTCAATATGATCGGGTGGAGGACTTTCTAAAGGCGACAATCGAAAATCGCAGAGAGTTATTAATAAAATTGCTGCCGGTTATTAAAATCCTTCTGCAAGAAATCCCTTTCCAGCCAGAATTAAGGGAATTATTTCTTGAACAAATTGCTAATAAAATATTTGAACGGGTTTCCATTATTATTAAAGGCTATCAAGAAAAGGGAGAATTAATTGAAATGCCTCCTGAATCTGTTGCAAGACTAGCGATTACAAGTATACTTGGCTACTTATTTTCACGCTACATCCTCTTCCCTCATATCGAATGGGACGATGAACTCGAAACAGAGCGCACCATTCAGTTTATTATGCATGGGCTAGGGAAAAAGGAATAAACAATAAAAAAGTCCAATTTTGTTGGACTTTTTTATTGTTTCAATTATTGCTCTGCTTTGTCAGCCACTCCCTCGCAAACTCAATGAGCGGTCGCTGTTACATTAGCTTACATGTAGCTTTGCCAATCTTCGCTTCTTTTACAGGATAGAGATTTTCAAAATCCTTCCCTAAAGCAGCAAAACAGTCAGAGTCATACACGATTTCCTCAAATTCTCTCCAAACACGTGTATTATTTTCTACTAGTGCAGTACCCTTTTTAATCCTTTCTCTATTCGGGATTGCATGTTCAGCGAAATGCAAGGAAGTATTGCTGTCATGGTCTACACCTAATAATATAATATGCCCATCTAATTCATATATTTTTGCTAATGGAGACCGCTGGCCAAATCCTTCTTCTAGTGGCTGTTCTGAAAGGATATATTCGGCTTCCTTGCCCCATGCCGCAAAGGAATAAGTAGGATGCAAGCTCCTTATTGTTCCAGGGAAGGTTCTAAAAACCTCAACAATTTTCCCCATTCCTCTCGTTGGCGTTGTTTTCGGGTCATATGCCGGCATATTCTCACGGATGATTGGCCACCATTCCTTTGGAACAGGAGGCATTTGCCATTCAGATGGATCGGATATATCTGCTGTCTGTGTTGACATTACAATCGTTCCCTCAGAGCCAACTGCATCCATTAGCGCTTGAACAACTGCGACCGCTCCTCCACAAACCCAACCAAACGAACTTAGGGAAGAATGCACAATCGCAACCATTCCTTTTTCAAGTCCTAAACGTTGAAAATCCTTATGGAGACTCGCTCGTGTATGCGGTGTCTTCTGCTGCTTCATTACGTCTGCTTCTGTCATCCCCATCCCCCTGATCATCTCATTCAAAAAAATAAAGTCCATCGACTCTTCTCCCTTTAAAATGCTTTCGATATGTATAATTTATCATTATTTGTAAATGGCTAAAAGCACAAAAAAATCTGACACGAGCGAAGTGTCAGATTTAATCACCTTTTAAATTGGTTTGTTTGGCTGGTAGGTTGGCTGCTGATTCTTCGCTTGATTTTGAAAGCTTTTTGCTACTGCAGCCTGCACATCTTCATCCAAGGAAAATTCAGTATCTGCTTGATTGAATTGTCCTGCTTGATTTTGTGCGGCAATGACCTTTTCTTGTTCTTGAGCTTCTTTTTCCCTCTTTTTCATTTATATCTCTCCTTTTTATCAAAAGTACATATGTAGATTTCCCTAATAGAGGTACTTTATTCGAGGAGCAGATTTTTTGAAAAAGTTAACTCATCATTCGCTTAACTAATTCTCTGTTTTGCTTTTTGAACACTTCATTATGGGAAGATACCATTCCAAATTTATACGCATTAGGCTGAATAAATTGCTTTGCTTTATTCACAGCATTTACTGCATCCTGGAAGGCCCCTGCAATTAAATTGACTTTTCCTTCGTATGTTAAAATATCTCCCGCTGCATATAGACCTGGAACAGATGATTCACTCATTGCATTTCCAGATATATAATATTGATCAGCAATTGTAATGTTTAGATCACTATTATCAAGCAAGGCAGCATCCCGTTCAAATCCATGATTAATAATCACTTCGTCAATAGGCAAATAGCAAGCTTCTCCAGTTTCCATATTTGTAAGCTCTACACGTTCAATGACTTCATGGTTTGCATCCGCAATGAGCTTTGTAATCTCCGTATGGAAGAAGCATGTAGCAGAGCTGTTCAATAACTGAGTGACTTGTGCTTCATGTCCTTTTAATGCTTCTTTTCGATAAGTAACATACACTTTCTTCGCAATGGGTGCTAATTCATTTGCCCAATCGACAGCTGAATTTCCTCCACCTGAAATGATGACTGTCTTATCCTTAAAACGTTTTAAAGACTTTATTGTGTAATTTAAATTGGATACTTCAAATCTGTCTGCCCCTTCAATCTCAAGTTTAAGCGGATTCAAAATTCCTCCGCCAACAGCAACAATGACTGTTTTCGAATAATGCTTTTGACCTGATGCGGCATGCAAAATAAACGTACCTGATGCTTCATCACGAGTGATGGCTTGCACTTTTTCATTTAATCTAACGGTTGGATTGAATGTTAATCCTTGCTCGACAAGCTGTTCAATCAGCTTTGCACCAGGAATAGGCGTCATTCCGCCCACATCCCATATCATCTTCTCAGGATATACATGAACTTTTCCACCTAACTGCGGCTGATATTCAATCAGCTTTGTTTTTAATTCTCTAAGTCCACTATAAAAGGTCGAATAAAGCCCAGCTGGTCCACCACCAATTACCGTTACATCAAATAACTCCTGTTTCTCCATCCTTGCTCACCCCAAACAGTAAATGTTACTGATTATCATTCTCATTTAACTATATCCCCTTTTCATTATTTTCGCAATACAAAAATAACAATTGACAAATGTGAAAAATGGAATTATAGTTTGATTCGTAATCGATATTGATAATCATTATCATAAAATCTATGTGCTATTGAAGAAAAGGAGAACCGAATAATGAAGAATTTATTACTGCCATTCATGCTATTGCTCGTACTGCTAATGAGCGCTTGCAGCAATCAATCAACTGAACAAGAAAAAGAAGCTCCAAAAAAGGCAGAAA
This sequence comes from Cytobacillus eiseniae, assembly GCF_017874625.1. Lineage (GTDB taxonomy): Bacteria > Bacillota > Bacilli > Bacillales > Cytobacillaceae > Cytobacillus > Cytobacillus eiseniae. The sequence continues at coordinate 20,564 of NZ_JAGIKZ010000015.1, forward strand.
AAACAGCTGACACAATTACATATGAATCTGAAAACGGACCAATTGAAGTACCTGCTGATCCAGAAAGAGTAATTATGCTTTCAGGCTATACAGGAGATGTCATTCATTTAGGTGTAAATATTGTTGGTGTAGATGTGTGGTCCAAAAATAATCCAACATTTGCAGAGGAACTAAAAGAGGTCGAAGAAGTATCAGATGAAAGCTTAGAAAAAATCATTGAATTAGAGCCTGATTTAATTATTGCCGGTTCTACTAGTAAAAACATTGATAAACTAAGTGAAATTGCTCCTACCGTAACCTATACATGGGGAAAAGTAGATTATTTAACACAGCATTTAGAAATTGGAAAAGTTTTGAATAAAGAAAAAGAAGCGCAAGAATGGATCGATGACTACAAAGTCCGTGCAGAAGCAGCTGGAGAAGAGATTCGTGCAAAAATTGGTGAAGAGGCCACAGTAACTGTCATTGAAGGCTACGATAAACAGCTTTACGTATTTGGTGATAACTGGGCGCGCGGCACTGAAATCTTATATCAATCCATGAAGCTAAAGATGCCTGAAAAGGTAAAAGAAATGGCATTAGCAGAAGGTTACTACACATTATCTGCGGAAGTACTGCCAGAATATGCAGGAGACTATATTGTCTTTAGTAAATATGCTGATGCTGATAGCTCTTTCCAGGAAACCGAAACATACAAAAATATTCCTGCTGTAAAAAATAATCGTGTATTTGAAATGGATGGAAATGGTGCTTCCTTTACTGACCCCGTTACATTAGAAAAACAGCTGGCCTTCTTTAAGGAACATTTTTTAAACAACTAAATCTTTATTAGGAATTCTGTTTCTGAGGAATTCCTTTTCCCTTATTCTATGGAAAGAAATGATGAGGACTCTATGATTAAAGAATCACAACGCTCAATCCCATTTATAGTTAAACTAATTGCTGGAATCCTTCTATTTATAGTTATGTTTGTGATCGCCTGTGTTTTTGGTGCAGCAGATATTGCACTAAAAGATGTATGGCTAGCACTAACTTCCAATACGACAAGTGATAAGATTTCAATAATTCGAGAAATCCGATTACCTCGAGAGATTGCAGCTGTTTTCGTTGGGGCAGCACTTGCTGTGTCTGGTGCAATTATGCAAGGGATAACAAGAAATCCGCTTGCTGATCCAGGGTTGCTTGGATTAACGGCTGGGGCAAATGCGGCGCTAGCCATTTCGATCGCCCTTATCCCTTCAACTAATTACTTTTTAATTATGATTGCCTGCTTTATTGGCGCAGCTGTTGGGGCTGCTATGGTTTTTGGCATTGGCTCAATGAAAAAGGGCGGCTTTTCACCCCTTCGGATTGTATTAGCAGGCGCAGCTGTCTCTGCTTTTCTTTATGCAATTGCGGAAGGCATCGGAATCTACTTTAAAGTATCAAAAAATGTATCGATGTGGACAGCTGGCGGACTAATCGGAACATCTTGGGGGCAGCTTCAGATTATTGTTCCATTTATTTTAATCGGAATGATTGTTTCGCTTTTCTTCTCAAGACAGCTCACAATTCTTAGCCTAAATGAAGAAGTAGCCGTTGGACTTGGTCAAAAGACAACACAGGTAAAGATTGTTCTATTTATCGTTATTATTCTACTTGCCGGTGCTGCGGTTGCACTTGTCGGAAATATGGTTTTCATAGGGTTAATGGTCCCTCATATTGTTCGTTCAATGGTCGGATCGGATTATCGATTGATCCTACCAATGTCAGCTCTCATTGGTGCCTCGTTTATGCTCTTAGCGGATACACTTGGTCGTACCATTCACTCACCTTACGAAACACCGATTGTTGCGATTATTGCGATAATCGGATTGCCCTTCTTCCTGTTCATCGTCCGGAAAGGAGGAAAAGCATTCTCATGATACAGCCAGGGTTACTTAAAAAACAGCGAATTTTAGTCGCTTTACTACTTGCACTTATTTTACTTACAATCTTTATCGGTATGGGGCTCGGCTACTCATCCATATCCTATAACCGCTTATTGCCGATTTTATTTGGTCAAGGCACCTTTAAAGAGGAGTTTATCTTATTTTCGATTCGGTTGCCCCGAATCATTATTACACTATTAGCTGGGATGGCGCTTGCTTTATCTGGTGCCATTTTACAAGGGATTACACGAAATGATTTGGCTGATCCGGGAATCATCGGGATTAATTCAGGAGCGGGCGTAGCAATTGCTGTTTTTTTCTTGTTTTTCCCAATCGATGCCGGTTCCTTTGTTTATTTGCTGCCAATTGTCGCATTTGTTGGTGCTTTAATTACTGCGTGCTTAATATATGCCTTTTCATATAACAGAAAAGCTGGGCTCCAGCCTGTTCAATTAGTTTTGATTGGAGTAGGATTTTCAATGGCACTTGCTGGAGCAATGATTGTTCTCATCTCTTCTGCTGAACGGGAAAAAGTCGATTTCATTGCCAAATGGTTAGCAGGGAATATTTGGGGTACAGATTGGCCATTTATTCTGGCCCTTCTTCCTTGGTTAGTGATACTCATTCCCTTTACCTTATATAAGGCAAACCGTTTGAATCTCCTTAGTCTAAATGAACCTGTTGCCATTGGAGTCGGGCTTTCTATTGAAAAGGAGCGCATCATTCTGCTTCTAACAGCTGTTGCTTTAGCCGCCTCAGCTGTTTCTGTGACGGGCGGCATTACCTTTATTGGCTTAATGGCTCCACATATCGCAAAAGCTTTAGTTGGGCCAAGAAATCAATTATTTATCCCTCTTTCCATTCTGATTGGTGGGTGGCTGCTCTTATTTGCCGATACCGTTGGTCGTAACTTAGTTGATCCAGACGGGATTTCAGCAGGAATCATGGTTTCATTAATTGGTGCTCCTTATTTTATGTATTTATTATTGAAAAAATAAGAAAACGAAAGCTGTCTTGAGGGTAAAATCTCCTAGGCATAAAAAAAGGCATCCCAAAAGTTGAAAATATGACTTTTGGGATGCCTTTTTTAGTTATATAAAGTAATATGACTTATTTCTAATTTTGCAATCCAGATTTTTGGATTATCGATCACTTTTGATAATTTGTCAGCCACTTTCCAACTTTACGAGCTTCTTCCCGTTTTGAGCAATAAAAGGAGCAATCTAATAAAGCAGAAATATCGGGGCGTAAAAAGGGGTGTCTCCAAAAGTAAAAAAATAGACTTTTGGGACACCCACGATAACCAGTTCAAAACAATATGCTAAATCATGCAAGAAGCTTCTTCATTTTGATAAATAGAGCATACCTAACCTGTAGCCTCAGTAACCTTTGCCTCCTGCCGCTGCTCCTTAATCAAAAATCCGCCAAGTAAACCAAGCATGGAAAATAGGACTGGTATGATAAATGCGTAAAAATAGCCGACATGGATCGGTGCAGCATGAAAATGATCAAGTATTTTCCCAAAAATACTTGGCAAGAGTACCGCACTTAAAAACCCGCCTGTATTCGCAAAGCCAGAAGCAAGACCAACCTCTTTCCGATCAAAGGATTGGCGAACGACAGCAAATGTTAAAGTATTTGCGCCATTACAATAACCAATGATAAAGAAAAGGATGACAAGGATAGGAAATGGCGGTACTCCACCAAATAGTAGAATAGCTGCCCAACTTAGAACAGAAACAAAATGAATAGCTGTATAAGGCTTTTTAATTGAACCAAAACGGCCTGCCATCCAACTCGTAATCGGTGCGCCAATTAAGGCACCGATCAGTCCAATCATAATTAGTTGGCTTGCATCTGAACGTGCCATGCCATATACATGCATCCCGTATGGAACAGCCCATGAACCAATGAAGCCAACATATGTGCCGACAACACCAAAGTGACACAGAAAGGTAGCCCATGCTTGACGGCTTGAAAGAATACGCAAAAGCAGCGAAAGGGTTTTTTCATTTATTTGTTCTGCTGCAGGTGCCCTTTGTTTCTGTTCCTTTTCATCTGTAAAAAGTTGTTTAGGCTTTTTCACGAGAATAAAATACAGCGTGATGCCGAGTAAGCATAGAATGATTCCAACTGCTAGAAAAGGAACTCTCCAGCCCCATAAAGAAATCCAAGCGGAAAATGGAACGGTTGCCAGCAGGAAGCCGAAACTCCCCGCCATTCCAGCGATCCCAATCAGTCCGATAAATTCATTCCCTTTAAACCAAAGGCTTAAAATCAAAACTAAGTTAACCCAAATCGTTGCGTCTCCTAATCCAACTAATAATCTAGCAAAGAGAAGGAAAAACTCATTTGGCGCTATGCTATATATAACTGTCCCTATTCCATTAAGAATCGTTCCGATAATGAGGAACAAGTTAGGACCATATCGATCAGACAATAACCCAATTGGAATTTGCAAGCTGGCATATGCCAGAAATTGAATACTTGTCAGAAGCCCGATCGTTGAAGCGGTTAGACTAAAGTCCTTCATTAATTGATCAGTGATTAACCCTGGAGCGGTTCTTTGACTAACGATTAAAAAATAAGTGAACAACACAGTGGCAAAGACAACCCATCTGTATTTGCTATTTTGTTTTTCCACTGCTCTCTACTCCTATACATTTTTAGTTAAACCCTATTATACTCTAGTTTTCTTCCATGTGATTTATAATTTTAAATGAAGGCGTTTACAATTTTTATATAAAATAAGAGGGAGAAATTCACCTGTATTCGGTGATTTCTCCCTCTTTGATTTCTAAATGATCACTTATACTTTAAACTTACTAATCAACGACTGCAGATCCAATGCTAAAGTAGATAATGATTGAGCGGATAATGAGACTTCCTTCATAGAAGCAAGCTGCTCCTCTGCTGATGAGGCTACTTCTTGAGAATAACGGGAAGTTCCTGATGATATATCCGTAATACTTGATACGGTAGCAGATACTTCCTCCACACTTGCAGATACTTCTTCAGCAGTTGCTGCCAAATCATGAATTCGTTCTGCAAGATTTTCCGTAAACTCAAGAATTTCTCCAAAGCTATCCTCCGTTTTTTTAACGATTTCAAGCCCAGCCATTACATCGCTCATGACTTGTTCGACCGACTTATTCGAGTGCATCATATCTTGCTGAATCTCAATGATTAAACTTGAAATTTGTGAAGACGATTGTTGTGATTGCTCTGCTAATTTTCGAACTTCATCTGCAACTACAGCAAATCCCTTTCCGTGCTCTCCAGCTCGGGCAGCTTCAATCGCTGCATTAAGTGCCAACAAGTTTGTTTGATCAGCAATGCCTGAGATGACCTTTGTAATTTCGCCGATTTCCTTTGAACGCTGTTCTAATGACTGAAGAACTCTTCCACTCTCATCCACTGAATGGCTGATGGCATTAATCTGTTGAACCGTCTTGTCCACAAACTTCCCACCATCATTTGCTTTTTCCGTTGCTTGAGCACTAGCCTCAGACATGAAAGAGGCTGCTTCTGCAATGGATTGCACACCTTTTGAAACCTCTTCTAGAGCAATCGCACTTTCCTGTACACTAATCGTCGAATGCTCCGCTCCTTTTGCTACATGCTGGATGGTTTCAGTAATCAACTCAGTTGCTTGACTTATTTGTTCTGCGCTAGCAGTTAATTCGTCTGAAGAAGCAGCCACATGCTCGGAGGATACATTTACTTCATCCATCATCTGTCTCAAATTATTGGCCATGCTATTAAAGCTTTTGGAAAGATCATTTAACTCATCTCCAGCTTGATCATTGATCTGTGAAGTGAAGTCTCCATCTCGTGCTCGTTCAAGAGCTGAGGAAATATTCGCTAGCCTCTTTTTAATTCTTCTTGTAAAAAGATAAATAACAATACCTGATATAATGACGATTACTACAAGCACGGTGATAAATTTCAGTAAGAAGCTAGATAGAATACTTTCAATTATCTCTTGAGAGGCACCTACATAATAGATACCAATCACATCGTCCTTCCCATCTTTAATGGGCATATACGCAGACTGATAGATATTTCCCGCCGCATTTGCTTCTCCATAGAAGTTTTCGCCTTTTTTTAATACTGTATTCGATACTTGCTCAGAAACCTGTGTACCAATTGCTCGTTTTCCATCTTTAAGGACATTTGTCGATATCCGTGTATCTCCTTGGAAAATCGTTACTGTATCTCCCGTATCTTCTCCAATTTCATCGACAACTTGATCATTCCCGTTCATAAGGGTCTTTCCCTTATAAAGCTGATTATCTTTAATTTCCCATTCTCCAGGATATTTTATATCGATATATTTGTAAGATAATGTGAGATCAGCCTTAGCTTTTTCAATCGCAAATTCTTTAATTCCTTTCGTTACTTCTTGTTCTAGTACAACAGCTATGATTGCAGACAATGATAATATAATTGCTAGAACCATTATATTTATCTTCATCCCTAATTTTAATTTTTTCAACTGGATCACCTACTTTTTCGTATTAGTTTATTATTTATATCATAGGGAATTCCCTAGTAATCTACTATGACTTATATCATTATTTTTTCATTAAACTGGAATATGCCCTTTTATTAAGAGGATTTCCGCTGCTGGTTGCTTTAATCAACCGGCCTGGTTGGTCAACCTCTCATTCTAACAATTGTTTTACAAACAACAACCTTTTAGAAAGGCTGTTTTCGAATATTGTTGCTTATTAAGATAAAGTTGGTAAAGGTTGATTTCCGCGCACGTGTGCTCCCTTTCCGTGGGGTTGGCGCTGAACCTCCTCGGAGCATCCGCTCCTGCTTAGGTCTCAGCTGTCCAACGCATCCCACAGGACATTGAGTAGGCTTCTTAGAATTCACACCGCACGAAGGAAATGAGACAGCATTTTCGAGGATCTCGCACCTTCCGCTCCAATCAACCGACCTATTGGGTAAACCATTCATTCTAACAATTATTTTAAAAATAACAATTTTTCAGAGAAGATCCATTCAATAAACACAATCTTGAATAGCCAGGGTTCATTTCCATATAAAAAAAGAGAAGAAAAGTCATTATTTGAGCATGACTTTTCTCCTGCTTATATCGACAATATTCTACATAGTTTGATAAATCTTATAAAAAAATTTCGGATTTATGTTACTGTAAAGTGCGCTTCAAAAACTCTCTCGTGCGATCAACAGTTGGGTGATTAAATATTTGCTCTGGACTGCCTTCTTCTGCAATCACCCCTTTATCCATAAATACAACACGGTCAGATACTTCCTTTGCAAATTCCATTTCATGCGTAACAATTAACATTGTCAGCCCCGACCCAGCAAGCTCCTTCATGACTTTGAGCACTTCTCCGACCATTTCAGGATCTAGCGCGGAAGTTGGTTCATCAAATAATAACACATCTGGTTCCATTGAAAGAGCACGAGCAATGGCAACACGCTGCTTTTGCCCGCCTGAAAGCTGCCTAGGCTTCGCGTTCACAAACCTGTCCATCCCGACTACTTTCAAATATTTCAATGCAACCTGTTCCGCTTCTTCTTTTGACCGCTTTAACACTTTCATCTGACCAATCACGCAGTTGCCTAAAACATTATGATTATTAAACAAATTAAATTGTTGAAAAACCATGCCAAGCTTTCTGCGATACAGATGAATATCATGCTTATCATCAAGAATATTTTCACCATTATAAATAATTTTGCCACCGCTCGGTTTCTCTAATAAATTCACACAGCGAAGAAGTGTTGATTTTCCTGATCCAGAGGACCCGATGATACAAACCACTTCTCCTTTATTAACAGAGAAATGAATATCGGTTAATACTTCATGGCTTCCAAAGGACTTACTTAAACGCTGAATATCAATAACCGTTTCCATCTGTTCCGCCTCCTTCGTCCTTATTTTGCTAAATCTACTTGTGTTTCATTGTTTTGCTTATGGCCTACCATCGAATAATTATCTGGCCCATCGAGCTTTCTTTCAAAATATCGAAGAATAAGGGTAACGGCATAAGTCATTACAAAATAAATAATGCTTACGATAAAGAAAGCTTCAAAATACCTGTAATTGTTTCCTGCCACCGTTTTTGTTTGAAAGAATAGTTCTGTTATGGAAATAACACTTAATACAGCAGTGTCTTTAATATTAATAATAAAATGATTGCCTGAGGCTGGCAGGATATTACGAATGACTTGTGGCATAACAACATTTAACATCGTTTGAATATGATTCATTCCAATTGCTTGGGCTGCTTCATATTGTCCTTGATCCACAGAAATGATCCCGCCACGAACAATCTCAGCCATATATGCTCCCGTATTAATCGAAACAATAACAATCCCAGCGATGATCGGATCCATATCCCAGCCAAATGCCGCTGCCGAGCCGTAAAAGATAACCATTGCTTGAACAATCATCGGTGTCCCGCGGAAAAATTCAATATAAATGGAAAGTAGTATATTAATCACTTTTAAAAGGGCCTTCTTCGCCCCTCGCTCAGGCATAGGGATTGTACGAATAATTCCTGCTAATAATCCGACAAGTGCACCAAAAATCGTTCCAACTGATGCAATTAAAAGCGTGACGCCTGCTCCACGCAGAAACATCGGCCAGTACATTTCAATAATTTTAATAATCCATTCTAAACTCATTCTTCTCCTCCTAACATTAAGAAAAGCGCAAGCGCCTAAGGTCTCGCCGTACAAACTGGAAGGGCTTCAACTGAGATAAAGGAAACACAGTGAGCGTGAGCGATACCGTGCTTGACTTATCGTAAGGAGGAGACCTAAAGTTTGATAGGCGCTGGAGCTAGACATAGACGAAACTACTCATAAAGTGATACACAACGTGCAACTTTTTCGTTTCCTAAACAAGAACAAAAGCCGACTACCTATATGCAGCCAGCTTCACTAAGTCATTATTCAGCTGCTGGCTGATTTTTAATCGCAGCATCCATAATGCTAATCCGTTCATCCTCAGAAATACCTGCCAAAATCTCATTTATTTTTGCTGTTAATTCACTATCCTTTGCAATTCCTACAGCGATTGCTGTATCATCCTCAGATGTTTCAAATCCTTCAGTCAATTCAACCATTGCAAAGTTTTCATTCGCACTTGATGCACTGACCCCTTCTGGACGTTCCGAAACGTATCCATCAATAACACCTGATTCAAGTGCTACACGCATCGCTGGGAAATTGTCCATCGCTGTTTGTTTTTCTACACCGTCAATTTGATCAATGACTGAATAATGGAATGTATTTAGCTGGGCAGTTATCTTTGCACCTTTAAAGTCCTGAATAGAAGTTGCATTTTCGTATGCGCCACCTTTTTTCACAACTATTACTAAATCTGACTTATAGTAGTTGTCAGAGAAATCGATCATTTCCTTCCGTTCTGCTGTTGGTGACATCCCCGCAATAATCGCATCAATTTTTCCTGATGTTAATGATGGAACAAGGCCATCCCATTCTGTTTTTACTATGACTAATTCCTTCCCTAAGCCTTCTGCAATTTTCTTCGCAATTTCGACATCATAGCCACCAGCATATTCTGCATTTCGATCAATCTTTACTCCGCCATTTGATTCATCCATTTGCGTCCAGTTAAATGGAGCATATCCTGCTTCTAGTCCTACTTTAAATGTATCCTTTTCTGACCCTGTTCCCCCTGTTTCTTCACTTGTTCCACAACCTGCCAATAGAATCATTGTTACTAGAGACAGTGCTAAAAATATGAATAATTTATTTCTCATAACTAGTTCTCTCCCCCTATTTTTTGTGTTTAATAGTGTTAATATATGCTTGATTTGTCTAAATTAGGCATTTTACTTAACAAAAAAAGCGACCTGAGATGAACTCAGGCCGCAAATATGTATAGTTTGCCCCAAATCCTCTTCTTATCCCAAGAGATAGCACAACCCAATAAACCCGGAACGTTTATTGAGACAGTTCTACAGCTCTTAACTGCAGACCCAGCAAGTAATACTTGAGTATATTACAAGCTTCGGCGATAGTTCCTTCTCAATAGCATCATAGCTTCTCTAGCTCCACTAAAGACTGTTAAATATCGCGCCTCTACCTCATCGGTATAGATGAGGTCTTATTAAATTATGTCTAATCCTACAATAGATTCGTATATCTGTCAAATGATTAAAATAGATTAGAAAATTGGTAAATTACTTATAAATAAAGGATTTATGAACTTTATAAGGGAATAGAATAAATTGGTATTTTAAAAATAAGATAGAACAAAGGAAGTGTTCACTTGAAAAAATATATTCTGCCCTTATTCATATTACTCACTGGCCTGCTCTATATTTTCATTATTCCATCTGACCCTTTTGCCATAAGTCTTCTTTTTAAAGTGATTCCGATGTGGCTCATCATTTACTTTGGCTATTTACAATTCCCCTCCAAGCGTTCAGGTACGCATTGGATTATGTTGGTCGGATTAATATTTTGTATGTTTGGGGATGCCCTTTTGCATTGGTTTGTAATTGGTTTATCTGCCTTTCTCATCGGTCATCTTTTCTATCTAACAGCCTTCTTCAAAAATTGGCGCTTTTCAATGATTCGGTTCGCTATGATCATCCCGATTCTTCTCTTTTCCTTTTTAATTGGCAAACAACTAGTCACTTCATTGCTGCTTGATGGGAATAATGGCTTAGTCATTCCTGTCATCGGATATGTGCTAATTATTTCATTAATGGCTTGGTCTGCGATTATGAGCGGCAATAAATGGGCAATGATTGGCAGTATTTTATTTGTGTTGTCTGATTCCATTTTATCATGGAATATGTTTGTTTCCGATATCCCCAATGCATCCATTCTTATTATGGGAACCTATTATACTGCTCAGTTTTTAATGGCTAAGAGTATTGGGACTCTATCAAAATCTACTCCTGCCGTTGATTGAAGATTACCAGCTTGCCTGGTGATCTTCTGCCCAGCCAATGAAAGAGTTAATCTTTATTTTCTCCCCTTCGTCTGTGACAATGCTGCCTTTAAAGGTTCCAATCATTTGGTGAACACTTGAGCGAATAATGAGTGCATTTGTTGTGGCAATTCTTTCATACATTGGTTCAAAAACGAGTGAAACTTGATCCGTCCCCTTAGACTTTAATATCCATGGCTTCATATAATCATTCATATCATACGTCCATATCATCTCTTCATGGATTTTACTAAGTTTGCCATCAACGACAAGGCCATTCTCGGTCTGCCCCGTTCCATCTGTCCACTGGCCGCCAAAGTTAAGACCAACAGACCTTCCCTGAACAACACCTGACGCAGAAGCCCAATTCCATGTAGACCGATAAGGCCAGATCCCTCGCCCGAAGTCTAGACAGCCAAAGGCTTGTTCATCCTGGAAATGGTAGTCCTTCCCGCTCCAACTCACCACCCCTTTAGCTGGAAGTGCCATTTGCTTCGAAGTAAATTGAAAATGCCTTTCACTCCACGGCACAACCACATTAACAGATTCATGCCCATTCGGACGACGGACAAATAAATCTGCAACAAGCGGTTGCCCCTTCCCACTAAAATTCGGACATTGAACACGAATATGTGTGGAATCTCCAAGCTCTTCAAATGAAATAGCCATTTGTTTTCCTTCGTACTGAATAGTTGCATGCACATCATCTGGCATTCTGCACCCTACTCCTAAAGGAACAAGCAGCGTTTTCTCTTGAAAATGAAGCGTCTTTAAATCTAATACATAAACAAATAACACTGCAGCATAATCCAAATGAGAGATCGTGGCTGAAAATAAACATTCTGGACTTGTTACACACCAATAATTCCATTTCTTCTTCCGCAAAAAACTTCCCGTCACATTACAATTAATTAGCGGTTGTCTCGCCCAGCCAATGCTATTTTGTGCTAATCGCCCAGAGCGATCACACATATCCGTCCTTTTGATGATTTCTTGTGCCATAATCCCACTCCATTTTACAAACATTTTTTTGAATAAAACAGCGTTATTGAGGATAGTAAGTCCTACTTACACCCTTCCTCCATGAACATTTCCCTTACCTATTTCGCCTACTCATTCGATTATCCCTTTCATCATTCCTTAATTATTCCACTATTCAAACTGTAAATATTAGTTTTTCAAAAAAACTATGACATTTATCACAATTTTAAATTAATTTAACTTATTTTTAACCTATATAAGATAAAGTTAAAATTGAAATTCATATGAATATAGATAACTAATTTAGGAGTGAAATAATTGTTAGATCAAGAATGGGTAAAACTTATGAAAGAAGCACAACAATTAGGCTTATCGAAGGAAGATGTCCGGCTATTTTTTCAGAAAAGGAATGTTTCTTCACTAATTGAAAGGAACCAATTAAGTAAAGCACCTATACACAGAAGCGAAGAAGTGTACGCACAATCCCTGTCTTTCTGTGACTTTCAAGAGACCATTTAATACACTTGTCTTTGGATCAGATTCTTTACGAGAGGATGATGCCTGCTCTTTATACATAACCAATTCTCACTACTCTTCATCTAGACATTTAATCATTCCGTAGGATTTCCTCTCTCTCCTCTCTAGGACCCAATTTATAAACGAACCATTGTATACTGCCTATTTATTATTCTCCAATTAATCGCTGGAGAGTATTTCTTGTTCGCCAGCTTTCATTGTTTTAGATAGTAATAAGCAGTTGAAAAATCAATCCGATTGTAATTATCCGAAGAATGGGCTTAATATGCAGCGGATTGATTTTCTTTGCTAAGCGTACACCTATTTGTGCTCCGAAAACAGATCCGAAGAGCAAAGCGATTGTTATAGACCAAATAATTTTGTCTGTAGCAATATACGTTAGGGCAGCGCCAAAACAACTTGAAAAGGTAGCAAGACGTACGAAGCCTACCGCACGAATATAAGCAATGTTTAAATAGCCAAGTAAATAGAGCATCAATGTTCCTTGACCAGGCCCAAAAAGACCATCATAAATACCAATTCCATAAAACCCTAGTACACTTGTCTTATTCCTCTCCAATCCTTCTTGACCTGAAAAATCCTTTTTTCCAATGAATGATGTAAGAAAGGCAAAAACAAGGAGGAAAAGGGCGATTAAATACATGTTTTCTGCCGATATTCTTGATGCGATGAAACTGCCGCTAATGCCTCCAACTATACTAACTGGAATGATCCATAATGATTCCTTAAGTGAAATATCTCCATTTCTATACAGGTGAAAAAAACTAGAAAATGAACTAATTGTATTGGATACTTTATTCGCACCGATCGCAGAATGGACAGGTATTCCCATTAACAGCATAGCCGGCAAACTAACTAATCCACCACTTCCAGCAATGGTGCCAATTGTTGTCGCACAAATACCGATTAGGAAAATGAATACATATTCCATTTCCAACACCTCCTCAGCAACAGTATATGAGGAGTATTATTATAAGTAAATTTAATAATAATTATCAAAACCAATAATAATTTCTTATGGAATATTAAATTTTTAAAATTCCCCCTGTGCTAGCAGATGTAACAAGCTTCGAATATCGTGCTAAATATCCCTTCTTTATTTTCGGAGCTGGCTGCTGCCAATTAGCTCGACGCTCTTGTAATTCTTCATTAGATAGAAGAACAGAAATCGTACGGTCGAGTAAATCAATCAAGATCCTATCCCCATTTTGGACAAATGCGATTGGACCGCCTTCTGCTGCTTCAGGTGAAATATGACCAATGGATATCCCTCTAGATGCGCCAGAAAATCTGCCATCTGTAATCAGAGCCACTTCCTTTTCAAGTCCTCTCCCTGCAATTGCTGCAGTCGGTGCGAGCATTTCAGGCATCCCTGGCCCACCCTTTGGTCCTTCATAACGAATAACAACTACATGCCCAGGCTTAACCTCACCACTTTCAATGCCTGCTAATGCCTCATCCTGGGATTCAAAAATAATCGCTTTCCCGTTAAATGTCTTAATCGATGGATCCACTGCTCCTACCTTAATCACACAGCCCTCAGGCGCAATATTTCCAAATAAGACAGACAAGCCTCCAACAGGACTATAAGCTGTTTCTTTTCGTCGGATCACATCTTCATCAAGAATCTCTGCATACATCACATTTTCATACAAGGACTTTCCAGTTACTGTGATTCGGTCTTTATGAACAGCGCCATCCATTTCACAAAGTTCTTTAATAATGGCACTTACCCCGCCCGCATAATGAACATCTTGCATCGAATAATCAGAGGCTGGGCTTATTTTTGATAAATATGGAATCCGTTCGGCTATTTCATTAATTCGGTTTAAGTCATATTCAATTTCAGCCTCATTGGCAATGGCTAGCGTATGCAGAACCGTATTTGTTGATCCCCCCATGGCCATATCAAGTGCAAATGCATCATCAATCGTTTCTTTCGTAATAATATCTCTCGGTTTAATATCCTTTTTAACCATCTCTACTAAATAGCGTGCTGCATCATAGATTAATTGATGGCGCTCTTTCGATGTCGCAACAATCGTCCCGTTCCCTGGAAGTGCAACCCCAAGCATTTCCATAAGCGAATTCATTGAGTTGGCGGTGAACATTCCTGAGCAAGATCCACATGTTGGGCAAGCGTTATTTTCAATATCCAGTAATTCCGCTTGCGACATTTTCCCAGATTGATAGGCACCTACTCCTTCAAATACGGACACTAATGATAGAGGCTTTCCGCTACTAGAAACCCCTGCTTCCATCGGCCCACCTGATACGAAAATGGAAGGGACATTCGTTCTTACTGCCGCCATAAGCATCCCAGGCGTAATTTTGTCACAGTTAGGAATATAAAAAACACCATCAAACCAGTGCGCATTAATGACTGTTTCTGCCGAATCAGCAATCAGTTCTCTACTCGGCAAGGAATACCTCATCCCAATATGACCCATGGCAATCCCATCATCCACACCAATCGTATTGAACTCAAAAGGAACACCGCCAGCCTCTCTAATCGCATCTTTTACTACTTCAGCAAATTCCTTCAAATGAACATGACCTGGAATAATATCAATATACGAGTTACAAACACCGATAAACGGTTTATCCAAGTCTTTTGTTTTCACCCCTGCTGCATAAAGCAAACTCCGATGTGGTGCTCGGTCAATTCCCTTTTTAATCATGTCACTGCGCACAATAATCTCCTCCTTCTATTCAATCGCCTACCTACTTGAAAAAGAAAAACCCATCCCTCATCTTTAGGGATGAGTTGACTCATTGATGGCACCCTAGTTTTGCTGCAATTACACCGTTCTCATTTAACACAGCATTTCATTTTATATAGTTTAAATATTCAAAATTTATTAAGCATTAATTTACCTACTTATCATCATTTTGTCAAGGGGACAAAGCTTTTAGCTTTTAACAAATACGTCATTCTTTTATGATCGATGCCTCTAAAAATTTATTAAAATAGACATAGAAGACTAGTAAAATGAGAAAGGTTGTGGAAAATGGCCTATAAAAATCGCATTGAATCTACAGAATTACGAATACTGCGTTTCTTAGATACTCGTATGTCATTGTCAAACAAGGATCAGAAACACCTTTTTTATCTTAGAAAGGGATTTGAAGGAGAAATATCGTTCGATTCATTCACAGAACAACATCAGGAGAAATGCTTCATCCTAAATGATCTGCTCCTAACGTCTAATAACACGACTTTTCAAATCGACACGCTTATTGTGTCAGACAAAATCTATCTTTTCGAAGTGAAAAACTTCGAAGGGGATTACTATTACAATTCTGATCGTTTATACACTAAATCCCATTCTGAAATTAGTAATCCACTACACCAATTGAACAGATGTAAATCCTTGCTACGCCAGCTGCTCCATACTCTTGGATTCAACCTCCCTATTGATGCCTCAGTAGTTTTTATCAATCCAGATTTTAACTTATACCAAGCACCGCTAGACATGCCAATTATATTCCCAAACCAGATTAGTCGATTTTTAAATAAACGATGTAAAACGCCAGTAAAACAAATAAAGCAACATCAACTACTAGCAGACAAATTAATCTCACTCCATATTGCGAATTCTCCCTTTATGCAATTGCCTTCATATGAGATAAGCCAGTTACGAAAGGGAATCACCTGTCAAAATTGTAGCTCCTTTTCGATTTCCGTCAAAGGGAGAAGTTGTATTTGTAATGAATGCAGAAATGCAGAAAACGTACAAACAGCCGTCATGCGAAATGTAGAAGAATTCAAGCTTCTTTTCCCTACTGCTAAAGTCACTACCAACGCGATTCACGAATGGTGTCATGTGATTGAATCAAAAATAAGAATTCGACGAATCCTTCAAAAAAACTTCAAACAATCTGGCGTTCGTCAATGGGCCACCTTCGAATAAAATAGTTAATTCAGCAATGACTATATTAATTATGAAAAATGTCCTTCACAAAATGTGAGGGCATTTTTTTATTTACTGAATTTTGATCTTAAGGAGTGGATGAAGTACTTTTTGACATGCACCCTGTTCCGCTTTGTCCTTCATTCACCCGATGAAGGACTTTTTGACATGCCCCTTGCTCCGCTTTGTCCTTCATTCACCCGATGAAGGACTTTTTGACGTGCCCCTTGCTCCGCTTTGTCCTTCATTCACCCGATGAAGGACTTTTTGACATGCACCCTGCTCCGCTTTGTCCTTCATTCACCCGATGAAGGACTTTTTGACGTGCCCCTTGCTCCGCTTTGTCCTTCATTCACCCGATGAAGGACTTTTTGACGTGTCCCTTGCTCCGCTTTGTCCTTCATTCACCCGATGAAGGACTTTTTGACGTGCCCTCTGCTCCGCTTTGTCCTTCATTCACCCGATGAAGGACTTTTTGACGTGCCCCTTGCTCCGCTTTGTCCTTCATTCACCCGATGATAAACCTTTTACCAGACAACCCTTCAACTACATCCCCTAAACTCTCCCCCTATCACAAACAAAACCCCAAATAGATTCACCTTTTCATAAAAAGGTGTTTATCTATTTGGGGTTCCTCTCTTCAATTACAATCAGAAAGCAGGGATTGCTGTCTCATCATAATTTTCTTCTAAAAACTTACGTACTTCTGGGCTTGTCATGACTTCGCCTAGTTTTTGAATTGGTTCCCAATCCGCGTTGTCTTTACGCGCGATTAGGGTAATTGCAAAGTCATTTTCAATTCCTTCTGTAAGGAGCGCATCACTTTTTGGTGTTAATCCAAGAGGTGATGCGTATGCAGGCGTCATCACTACTGCATCTGCATCATCATACATTCTTGCTAGCATTAATAAGTCTACTTCTTCAAATTTATAGTTTTTAGGGTTTTCAGTAATATCTGCTTTTGTATAATACGGTCCTGTTTTTTCTTGTAAAGTAATCACGCCATGCTGAGCCAGTAAAGCTAATGATCGGTCAATGTTTGAAATATCATTAGCAATGGCAATCACTGCCCCTTCAGGTAATTCGTCCATAGACTCAAATTCCTTTGCATACACACCATAGTTCGCGAAATAAATAGGTACAATTGGAACTAACTCGGCTTCATTATTTCGATTAAACTCCTCCATGTATGGAACGTGTTGGAAGAAGTTTGCATCTACTTCTTTTGCTGCTAGAGCAGTATTTGGCTGGACATTATCACCCAATACAACCATTTCAAGATTTATTCCTTCTTCAGCTAGTTTTGGTTTCACAAGCTCAAGAATTTCTGTCATTGGGGGAATTAATGAAGCTACTTTCAAAGTAACTTCTTCTTTTTCTGGTGTTGCTTTTGTATCTTCATTTTCTTTTGTTTCTGTCCCATTGCCACAGCCCGTTAAAAATAGGAATACCAATGTGACTAGTACTAATAATTTCTTCATTCGTCTTTCTCCTCACATTTATCTTTTATCAATTAGTCTTGATACTGTTGTCCCAGTAAATTGAATGATCTGTACTAATATAACCATAATGATAATCATATAGATCATTAAGTCTGTTTTAAATTGTTGGTAGCCATAACGAATAGCAAAGTCTCCTATTCCTCCGCCACCGACTACTCCCATTATCGTCGAATAGGAAATAAAGCTAATAATCGATGTGGTTAATCCAAGAACAAGGCCCGAACGAGCCTCTACATAAAGAAATTTAAAAATGACTTCCTTCACGGATGCCCCCATTGAAATCGCCGCTTCCATTACACCTTTTGGCACATCCAATAAAGATTGTTCAACTAGGCGCGAATAGTGGGCAATGGCAATAATTGATAATGGTACAGTTGCTGCTGCTGTACCAATTGCCGTCCCAATAATTAATCTAGTAAAAGGGATTAAAAATACAACTAATAGCAAAAACGGAAAGGACCGAATAATATTCACGACTAAATTTAATACTGAGAAAACCATTTGATTCTCTAGTATCTTGCCTTTCCTGCAAAGAAAGAGCAGTGTCCCAACTGGGAGTCCGATTAATACAGCAGCTGCTATCGATGCTCCTACCATTGCAAAGGTTTCTATGATCGCTTTCCAAATCTCGGCTTCATATTGAACTAATACTGCAGGCATGGCTTTACTCACCACCCTTTACTAATTGTTCAACAAACCAATTTGGACTGTTACTTATATTCGCAATTCCCGCAGGTTCAATGCATACAGTGTCATGGATTTCTCCATCAGCCATTACTGTTACACGATTACATATACTTTTAATCACTTCCATTTCATGACTGACAATGACAATCGTAACACCGAGACTTTTATTTACATTTTCTAATACACCTAATATTTCAGCCGTTGTATTAGGATCAAGCGAAGAGGTCGGTTCATCACATAGCAGAACTTCTGGGCGATTCGCTAATGCCCGTGCGATTGCTACTCGCTGCTTTTGTCCCCCGCTTAATTCAGCAGGATATTTATCTAAGAGCTTCTCTAATCCAACAAATTGAAGGCATTCGATTACGCGGTTCTTACGTTCTTGTTTTGGAATTTTAGCTAATTCTAGTGAGACAGCCACATTGTCGTAAACTGTTTTATTCGCTACTAAATTAAAATGCTGAAAGATCATTCCTATAGATTGGCGAGCTTGTCTGAGACTTTTACTAGTCAACTTAGTTAACTGTTGCCCATTCACTTCTACGTCCCCTTCATTAGGGACTTCCAATAAATTCATTAGCCGCAGTAACGTTGATTTCCCTGCTCCACTTGTTCCAATAATCCCATAAATCTCCCCTTTATTAATTGTTAAAGAGATCGATTTAATCGCCTGAAACTGTGAAAAACTTTTACTAACCTTATGTAATTTGATCATAAAAAAACCCCTTTCTACTATTTGAAAGGTGAATAGAACTTTATTATTATAGCTTAAATAGGGTGAGATTGCCATTTAAGCAAAAATTGAATACGAAAAGCGCAAGCGCCTAAGGTCTCGCTGTACAAACTGGAAGGACTGTGACTCGAAACACGGTGAGCTTGAGCAAAGCCAATATTTATACGTTCTTACTCTTTAAAAAAGCTGTTTTCTCAAACATTGTTGTTTATTAAGAAAAGGTTGGTAAAGGTTGATTTCCGCTCACATGTGCTCCCTTTCCGCTCCAATCAACCGACCTAGTTAGGCAAAAGTTGAATTCAAAAACAACAATCTCTTAGAAAAGAATTTAAAAAAACCTTCAATCCTAAAGATCAAAGGTTTTTCTCCTATTTCATTAACTGTAAACGAGTTCTTTCTCTCCTAAACCAAGTGTCTTTGCGGTTGAAGCCTGAATGTCTTGGAGTAGTGCTGGATTATCCAGTAATGACAAACCAAATGATGGAATCATTTCTTTAATTTTTGCTTCCCATTCAAACATATACTCTGGGAAACATTTTTCTAATACTTCAAGCATCACATGAACAGCAGTTGAAGCACCTGGAGAGGCACCGAGCAAGGCAGCAACCGATCCATCTGTGCTGCTTACTACTTCCGTCCCAAATTGAAGTGTACCTTTCCCTGCTTCTGTATCTTTAATGACTTGCACACGTTGGCCGGCTACTACGATATCCCAATCCTCTAGCTTTGCAGTCGGGATAAACTCACGTAATTCTTCTAGTCGCTTTTCATTTGAGAGCATGACCTGTTGGATCAAGTATTTAGTTAATGCCATCTCCTTCACACCTGCCGATAGCATTGTAATGACATTATCTGGTTTTAAAGAACCGATCAAATCAAAATTTGAGCCTGTTTTTAAGAACTTAGGCGTAAAGCCTGCAAACGGTCCAAATAGCAATGCCTTTTTATTATCAATAAATCGAGTATCAAGATGTGGAACAGACATCGGCGGCGCACCAACCTTAGCTTTCCCGTAAACCTTTCCATGATGCTGCTCGACTAATTCTTGATTGTTGCAAACCATAAATAACCCACTCACTGGGAATCCGCCAATATGCTTTGATTCAGGAATACCCGTTTTTTGTAGCAATGGCAAGCTTCCACCCCCACAGCCTATAAAGACAAACTTTGCCGTATGGTGTTCAATTTCCCCGCTCTCTAAATCATGAACCTTCACTTCCCATAAGCCTTCACTTGTGCGTTTCAAATCCTTTACACTATGATTGTAGTGAATCTCAACATGATTGCTCTTTAAGTGGTCAAATAATAGGCGTGTTAAAGCGCCAAAGTTAACATCTGTTCCATCATCGATTTTTGTAGCCGCAATCGGCTCATCAGAGGTTCTGCCTTCCATAATAAGCGGAATCCATTCCTTCAGCTTTTCAGGATCCTCTGAAAATTCCATCCCTTGGAATAACGGATTATTTGAAAGCGCTTCAAATCTTTTTTTCAAAAATACGATATTTTCTTCCCCTTGAACTAGGCTCATATGCGGGATAGGCATAATAAAGTCCTGTGGATTACGAATCAAATTACGTTGTACTAAGTGTGACCAAAACTGTCTTGAAATCTGGAATTGTTCATTAATATTAATTGCTTTCCCAATATCTATCGATCCATCTGGCTTTTCAGATGTATAGTTAAGCTCGCATAAAGCAGCATGCCCCGTCCCGGCATTATTCCATTCATTCGAACTTTCTTCTCCGGCATTTGCTAATTTCTCAAATACTTTGATTTCCCATTCAGGTGCTAATTCTTTTAGTAAAGATCCCAAAGTTGCGCTCATGACTCCAGCACCAATTAAGATAACGTCTGTCTTTTTCTGCATGTTGCTCATCATAACCTTCCTTATCCCCTATTTTTGATAAAAAGCAGCAGCTCATGCGAAAGAATTCCAAAAGCAAAGCGCCACTATGGACCACACCTATTCCTTTTAACTAATAACTAGATCTACTCTATTATAATTATTTATAGGTTAAATTATCTACTAATTTCTGATAATAGTAAACTATTTAAAGTTGGAAGAAAATTAAGAAGTTCCTTAAGACGGGAAACTCAGATTCAGCCAAGAGGGAAATGAAGCAACATCTCTTAATTGCCGTAACTAGATGATTAATTATTTGAGGCATTTCTGTGAGAAAAGGAAAAGAAATTCTACATAATACTTCAAAATGTGACAAGAATCACCAATTTCCTTGAATGTAAATGGTACATTATTCTTTGTGTCTCTAGAATAAAATTTTATTGAAAGGGCTTACAGGTATAAATTTATGGATTCAGTTATCGACACTTTAATAGAAGAAGAAAATTTCCATCACTATGCTCAAGGATTGTTTCATACAACTGATCAAACAAAAGTTGGGATCGAATTGCTATTACGTTCCAATCTAGGCAATCCCGATTTCATTTTTGGAGAGGCTAAAAGAGTCAATCGACTTTATGAGCTTGAAACAAAATCAATAATAAAACTACTAACTACTTACACATCAAAGAAATCGAAAATAGTTGATCACTTATTTATTAATCTTTATCCTTCTACGATTTTGCATCCGAATTTTCCTGACTTTATTAGAAAAGTCTCAAACCAATTCCCACAAACAGCAAACCGAATTACTTTTGAAGTTATTGAATCTGAAAAAGTCGATAATATCCCTTTACTCAAGGAAAACATCCAGCTAATGAAAAGTTTAAATTATTGGATCGCCATTGATGACGTAGGAAAAGGTTGGTCATCTTTAAATATAATCATTGAAATCGAGCCCCATTATATTAAGTTAGACCATTACTTTTCAATCAACCTATCCAAATCTGCATTAAAGCAAAAGATGATCGAATCACTCCTGGATTATGCACAATTTTCGAATGCAAAGGTAGTCCTTGAAGGCGTTGAACAAGAGAATGATTTGTCTATTGCTAAAGAATTAGGCATTCCTCTATGTCAGGGGTATTTCTTAGAAAAACCTCAACCATTATCTTTGTAGCTTTAAATTTAGACTATTTTAGACATAATTGGTAAACCATTCATTCTAACATTTGATTAAAATACATGTTTTAAAAAAGAAAACTAAACTTATTCAATTAAAAATCTTTGGAAGAAGGAAGCAGAAATGAAGTTCACTGTAGCAAAAAAAATGTACCTTGGGTTTGGATCCGTATTATTATTACTGATCATTATGGCAGTAGGTGCATATTTCCAAATAAATATGGTAAAAAATTCGTACGAGAAAATACTCCAATCCCGAGTGGAATTAATAAACACTATAAACGAAATGGTATCAGCTTCTAAAGAAATGCAAATAGGGAACCGTGGGTATTTATTAATCGGCAATAAGGAATCCTTAACTACTTATGAGGAAGCAGCTAGAAATTATAAGAATACAGAGAAAAGACTGACAGAATTAATAAAAGAAGAACCTACCGAAAAAGAATTAGTCCAGACAATTATTCAATTCAATGAGCAATATATGGAGTTAGCTGAAGAAACAATTTCACTAAAGAATGCTAGTAATTCTGCTTATGTAGATGTTATCTCTAAGAATGGCCCGCCATTAGTTAATGGTGTATTAGATACAGCAGAGGAATTAATTGATTATCAGACGAAGATGTTAAATCAGGATCGAGAAAAGACGATTCTAGTGATTAAAGAGAGTCAACATTTATTAATCATTTTAAGTGTTCTAGCTGTTGTCGTCGGAGGTACTCTATCCATCATTATTAGTCGTCAAATCTCTAATCCCGTTAAAAGGATGGCAATAACAGCGGAAATGATCGCCGCTGGAGATTTAACACAGAATAAAATTCAAGTGAAAACAAAAGATGAAATTGCAAGTCTAGCCCAAGCATTTAATGAGATGACCTCTAACCTTAGACAAGTCATTCAAAATATTAACGCAAGTGCCGAACAGGTCGCTGCTGCATCTGAAGAACTATATGAAACGACCGAGCAAGCATCACAAGCTATAGAACATATCGCTTCCTCGATACAGGAAGTTGCAAGTGGTGCAGAGGTTCAAGTAACGAGCTCAAAAGAAAACGCCATAGCTATGGAAGGAATTTCAATTGGCACTCAAAAAATTTCTGAATCCACCTCCAGTGTCAGAGATTCAGTTCGAGAAGCAACATCCTTATCATCCCAAGGCAATGAGTCTATTCATCAGGCTGTCCTTCAAATGGAAACGATCGAAAAAGTAGTAGAGAATACAACTTTAGCTATACAGCATTTAAATGAACGCTCTCTAGAAATTGGAACAATCATTGAAGTGATTACTAGCATTGCTAACCAAACGAATTTACTTGCATTAAATGCCGCAATTGAAGCAGCACGAGCAGGAGAGCATGGAAAGGGATTTACTGTCGTCGCCGAGGAAGTTAGGCAATTAGCTGAGCAGTCCAAAAACTCAGCTGATCAAATCGTAAAATTAATTCATGAAATTCAAGTAGATACGAATATCGTGAATAAAAATATGGATGAAAATATAAAAGAAGTAGCATTAGGAAAATCCGTTATTAATACAACCGGAGAAGCGTTTGGGAAAATTTCAAATGCAGTAGAAAAAGTAAATGCACAAACACAAGAAGTAGCCGGAACCGCAGAACAAATTTCAGCAAATACACAACAAGTGTCAGCATCTGTTGAACAGTTAACCTATATCGCTAAAGAAGCATCTGACAAATCACAAAGTGTCGCTGCAGCATCTGAAGAACAATTAGCCTCCATCGAGGAAATTTCAGCTTCCTCTGAGTCATTAAGTCAGTTAGCTCAAGAATTGCAAGGAATCGTAGCTAAATTTAAAATATGACCCTATTAAAGTACTGATTAAAATACGAGATAAAATGGCAGTCCAGTTTTTATCAAATTAATAGGACACACGTTCCGCTATTTACAATAATAATTGTGCATTCGTATTTTTATCGGACATGCGTTCCGTTATGTATATGCAAGAGTGTTGTTTTTACCTAATTATAAGCAAATAGCGTACCCAGTGTCCGCAAACTCTCCAATACAGCTTAATTTATGATAATAACGTACTCTATGTCCGCAAAAAAGTGGAAACGCATGGATTTTTTCAGAACCATGCGTTTTTGCTATGATTTTGAATGTTTTTATGCATCTTTCCCCACACTATTAGAATTACTTATTCAATAATCGATCCCCTTTACATTTGATTTTATCAATTGAAAAGATCATTCTCATTTAGGCAGTTTAATTGTAAAACAAGTGCCTACCCCTTCTTGACTATCAAAATGAATCGTTCCGTTACAAATTTCAATAATTCTCTTAACAATTGCGAGCCCCAGTCCATTGCCTTTTTCCGAACGAGATGGATCTCCCTGAAAGAATTTTTCAAATATACGAGATCTACTTTCTTCAGCAATTCCGACTCCTTCATCTCTAATTTCCACAACGAATGTATCGTTAGCCTTTTTCAAGGAAATATATATCGTTCCTTTTTCATAGGAAAACTTGATGGCATTTCCGATTAAATTGATCCATAGTTGCTGCATTAACTCCTCATTGCCTTTATAGCTGACCTTTTCTAGATGAATTTCTAAAGCCAGGTTTTTCTTACTCCATTGCTCTTCGAGGAGTAGAATAGTTCTTCTTAATTGCTCATCTAAAGAGAAGATTGTCGTTTTACTTTGGATCATTTGATTGTCTAATTTTGAAAGTCTAAGAATATTCGTTGACAGGTTATTTAGCCTTTTACTTTCTTCAATAATAATGTCCGTATATTCATCAAATTTCTCACTTGGCAAGTTCCTGTCCTTAATCACTTCTACAAATCCTTGAATAGAAGAAATCGGTGTTTTAAATTCATGGGATACATTCCGCATGAAATCCTTACGAAGATACTCAATATTCTTTAGTTCCTCTGCCATTAAACGGAAGTTACTAGCAAGTTCTCCTATTTCATCTTTCCTTTGATAATCGATGTGCACCTCGAAATTCCCTTTCGCTACTTCCTTTGTCACATCACTAATGTGACGAATAGGCTTGGATATGAACTTCGTTGCAATGAACATTAGAACAGAACCGATCCCCGCACATAAAATAACCGTTGCTGTTAAAAGATGAATGACCTCTCTGTTTAACTCTAAAGTAATGATTTCATTTAAATTGGGGGTTGCGATAATGACTATACCTAAAGCGGACAGACAGGATATAAGTAAGATTGAAATAAATAAGATTGTCAGTTTTGCCCTAATAGAACGAGAAAATCGCTTCATACATATTTCTCCGCTTTATAGCCTAATCCACGAATCGTAATGATCTTAAACTCTTCTAATTCGTCAAATTTCTTTCGAAGTTTCTTAATATGACTGTCAACCGTTCGCTCATCTATCTCTATGTCCATCCCCCATATTTCATCAAGTAATTGCTGACGCGTAAATATTTGTCTCGGATAGCTTAAAAGTTTAAATAGGAGGTAAAATTCCTTTTTAGGCAATTCATATACATCATTCTTTGTGGTGACAGTAAGTGTGTCATAATTTAGCACAACATGCCCAACATTTAGTCTTCGTTCAGTCGAAATTTTTGCCCGTCTTAATAATGCCGCAACCCTCAGAACCATTTCATTCATATTGAAAGGTTTCACTAGATAATCATCAGTTCCTACGAGAAATCCCTTTTCCTTATCTTCAAAGCTTTCTTTTGCCGTTATCATTAGAATAGGAATCGTAAAGTCTGCTTCACGCAAGCTTTTAGTTAGTTCATACCCATCCATATAAGGCATCATAATATCACAGATCATCAAATCCACATGATGGGAATCAAGCGCTTCGAGTGCTGCCTCTCCATTTTCTGCTTGAAGAACAACATAGCCTTCTTGTTCTAATCGAGCGGTCATTAGTTTCCTTATATTCATGTGGTCTTCAACAACCAATATACGAATCATTTATCCCACCATCCTTTTTATTTTACGAGATTATGTTCATAGTGGACATACGAGGGGTTTTTTGAAAAAACAGCCTGTTACATAGTCGATTGGACGAAAAGAGGAGTACTGTTATCCCTTAACTTTCTTGAAAAAAAATAGGGACTGACTACTTCAGTCCCCATCATTCATTAAATAATCAAAAGCCCAACGGTAATTCAAGGCCTAGATACACCGTAATAATTAAAACGATTAAACCAAGAAATAGAAATCCGATTACTTTTTTCCCATCTCTATTTTTTACAAGAATCATTTCAAACAGCGCAACCATCGCTACACCAAGTAAGGCTTTTAAAATATAAAGAATCGTTACTTTGAAAACAGAAAAGAACAATAATCCGCCTGTTAAGACGATTAACAGATAAAACACACGTAAAATCATATGTAATACAGTTATATTGCGGCCCTTTTTCTGTAAAATGAGTGTGACGCAAAATAAGATGATGGTAAGGATAATTATTGCTAAATGGGCATGTGTCATTATGTCATTCTCCTTTAAAATTATATATGATCTAACTCTTTTCTCTTACATCTAGCATAGGTACAAAAATCGCCTGTTAACAGCCAGATTTATAATTTATACATGTAGTAGATCTTAGTAGCCACTTTTCCTCCTTCATTTCTATGATTTTTTCTTCTATATCCTATTTTAATGCAAGCGCTAAATAGTAATGCACAATTATTATAGTACACTTATATGACTTCTGTGTGACCAGAATCTAGCTTTCTACAAAAATATAGCCTTAATAAAATATCTTCCTTTTATCAATGGATCTAGCTCATTATTTTTGGCTGTTTTCGTAACATTGTTGGTATTTTACACATAATTGGTAAAACATTTGATTCAAAAGCAACAATCTTTTAGAAAAGAGCCTTATTTTTTAAGGCTTGATTCCATAAATTTTTTGACCCACAATACTTATATCCATACACGCTATCTAAAAATTACTATCTAATTATAATAATAATTGCATTTAAGTTGACAATAATAATTAAGTCTATATAATAATTAGTATAAATAAGAAATTATTATAGTTAGTGAATGTTATCTATCCCTTTTGGACAAACTATCTATAATACTAAAAACACCTTAGGAGGAATTTTATTATGTCACTTATCGGATCAGAAGTTAAACCATTTAACGCACACGCATACAGAAACGGAGAATTCTTTGAAGTTTCAGATGCTGATTTTAAAGGTCAATGGAGTGTTGTTTGTTTCTACCCTGCAGACTTTACATTCGTTTGCCCAACAGAACTAGAAGATCTTCAAGATCAATACCCAGCACTTCAAGAGCTTGGAGTGGAAGTATTCTCTGTTTCTAGAGATTCTCATTTCACACATAAAGCATGGCATGATTCTTCAGAAGCAATCGGAAAAATCACATATACAATGATCGGTGATCCTGCACATATTATTTCACGTAATTTTGACGTTTTAGTTGAAGAACTAGGACAAGCTGATCGTGGTACTTTCATCATTGACCCTGATGGCATTATTCAAGCTGTTGAAATCAATGCGGATGGCATTGGCCGTGATGCAAGCACATTAATTAATAAAATAAAAGCTGCACAATATGTTCGTAACAATCCTGGTGAAGTTTGCCCAGCAAAATGGAAAGAAGGCGCTGAAACACTTAAGCCAAGCCTTGATCTTGTAGGTAAAATCTAAGGAGTAGAGAAAAA
This sequence comes from Cytobacillus eiseniae, assembly GCF_017874625.1. Taxonomy (GTDB): domain Bacteria; phylum Bacillota; class Bacilli; order Bacillales; family Cytobacillaceae; genus Cytobacillus; species Cytobacillus eiseniae. Next base: position 48,443 of record NZ_JAGIKZ010000015.1, read on the forward strand.
TGATACTAGAAGCTGATATTAAAGCACAACTTGATCAATATCTTCAATTACTAGAAAATGATGTACTGCTTAAAGTCAGTGCAGGAACAGATAAATTATCAAGTGACATGCTCGTTTTAGTTGATGAGCTAGCAACCATGTCATCAAAAATTAAAGTTGAGAATACGACTTTAGAAAGAACACCAAGCTTTAGCGTGAATCGTATAGGCGAGGATACTGGCGTTACTTTTGCTGGTATTCCACTTGGTCACGAGTTCACGTCCCTCGTGTTAGCATTGCTGCAAGTAAGCGGCAGAGCGCCTAAGGTTGATCAGAAAGTCATTGATCAAGTCAAAGCGATTAAAGGGGACTATCACTTTGAAACGTATGTCAGCTTAAGCTGCCATAACTGCCCTGATGTTGTACAAGCATTGAACGTAATGAGTGTCCTGAACCCAGGCATTACACATACAATGATTGACGGTGCAGCGTTCAAAGAAGAAGTAGAAAGCAAAAAAGTGATGGCTGTTCCAACCGTTTTATTAAATGGCGAGGAATTCGGCAGTGGCCGTATGTCACTAGAAGAAATTCTTGCGAAAATGGGAAGCACAGTTGACCCTTCAGAGCTTTCTGATAAGGATCCATTTGATGTTCTTGTTATTGGTGGCGGACCATCTGGTGCGAGTGCAGCAGTCTATGCAGCACGTAAAGGCATTCGTACAGGAATTGTTGCGGAACGCTTTGGCGGCCAGATTATGGACACACTAGGCATTGAAAACTTTATTAGTGTGAAATATACGGAAGGCCCTAAGCTTGCGGCAAGCCTTGAAGAGCATGTAAAAGAATACGACATTGACATTATGAATCTACAACGTGCGAAGCGTTTAGAAAAGAAAGACTTGATCGAAGTTGAACTAGAGAGCGGAGCTGTTCTAAAGAGCAAATCTGTCATCCTTTCAACTGGTGCTCGCTGGCGTAATGTTGGTGTTCCTGGTGAAGCCGAATTTAAGAACAAAGGTGTTGCGTACTGTCCGCATTGCGATGGCCCATTATTTGAAGGGAAGCACGTTGCCGTTATTGGTGGAGGTAACTCTGGTATTGAGGCAGCGATTGACCTTGCAGGTATCGTCAAGCATGTAACTGTTATTGAATTTGCCGAAGAGCTTAAAGCTGATTCTGTATTGCAGGATCGCCTGAACAGCCTTCCAAATACAACAGTTATCAAAAATGCACAAACAAAAGAAATTACAGGTACTGATAAAGTAAATGGAATTACTTACATTGACCGTGCCACTAAAGAAGAGCACCATGTTGAATTAGAAGGTGTATTCGTCCAAATTGGTCTTGTGCCTAATACCGACTGGTTAGGTGATGCGGTTGAACGCACGAGAACAGGTGAGATTGTAGTAGATAAACGTGGGGCAACGAACATCCCTGGCGTATTTGCTGCAGGTGACTGTACGGACAGTGCTTATAAACAAATCATTATTTCAATGGGATCAGGCGCAACTGCAGCATTAGGTGCGTTCGATTATCTAATCCGAAATTAATAATATACAAGCTAGATAGGGTACTATTCCTATCTAGCTTTTTTTTTACAAATGAACAAGAAATAAAGGTTTATCTATTTAAAATTACGATGATTATTTATCTAATCTATCGATAAATCGAATTGCTTTCTCACATAAAAATAGCTAAATTAAAGATTATGTGTGCCTAGTAACCTCTAGGCATTTTTTCTGTGCAATTTATTTTTGGACTATTCAAAGGGACGGTTTTATCTAACGTGCTCATTCTATGGTCTCTATAAAAGGGAGAGTTACATTCCATGAATCTTTATAATAAAGTCTTCAAAGAATATTGGAACCCGTATATTGCTATTGGCATTGCCGGTCTGATTAGCGCTATGTATTTTGTGATTACAGGTACAGTTTGGGCGGTAACGGGGGAATTTACCCGGTTCGGTGGACATATCCTCGAATGGTTTGGGATGGATGTATCGCAATGGGCATATTTCCAACTAGTTGGCCTCGAAGGCAGCCCCATTAGCCGAACAGATGGATGGATTGTCATCGGGATGCTTGTAGGCGCAATGATTACCATTCTATTAAGCAATAGCTTTAAAATCCGTATACCGAAACAAAAGAGAAGATTATTCCAAGGATTCATCGGAGGAATTATCGCGGGGTTCGGTGCACGCCTTGCTCTTGGCTGTAATTTAGCCGCTTTTTTCACTGGTGTACCTCAATTTTCATTTCATGCATGGATCTTTATGGTGACCACAGCTATCGGAACCTTCTTCGGTGTCAAAGTCGTGAATACGAAATGGTGGCGAGGAAAGCCAACGATGATAAAAGGCAAATTAAATCCGGCTGGAGCAAAGAATGCCAAGAAAAAAGATATTCAGCCTATTATAGGTCTCATACTTGCCATTCTATATTTAGCAATCATTTTTTACTTTTTTGCAATAGGAAAAACCCTTCTTGCAGTTGGGTGTATTGCAGGAGCCTTATTTGGTATACTCATTGAAAGAGGACAAATTTGTTTCACTTCTGCTTTTCGCGATTTATGGATCAGCGGCCGTGCGGTGATGTCAAAAGCCATTGCGGTTGGAATGATGATCAGCGTTGTCATAACATTTTTCTATATTCAAAGTGGCTCTGTCGCCCTAATTAAAGTAGCTGCTCCAAGTACGGTAATTGGCGGTCTTCTCTTTGGATTTGGTATTGTACTTGCAGGTGGCTGCGAAACGGGAATGATGTATCGAGCAATGGAAGGCCAATTATTATACTGGGTAGTAGGCGCAGGTAATATTATTGGCGCGACAATGCTTGCCTATGGATGGGATCATCTCGGTATTTACAATGCCCTTGTCGAAAATTGGCCAAAAGTAAACTTAATTGAACAATGGGGCCCAATGGGCGCTTTATTTGGAACAATGGCCATGCTGGTTGCTTGGCTGTTATTCTCACATTGGTGGGAAAAGCGATTCCGTTATGGATCAGGAATCAAAAAGACGGAACGAATTTCTCACGTTACGAAGGAGGTATAATTCATGTCCCAGATCATAGATGTCAACTATACTCTAGACATTCGCGGTGAGCCTTGACCATATCCTGTTATTTATGCGCTGGATGCGCTAAAAACAATGAAAATTGGAGAAATCCTACAAGTGATTGCGGATTGTCCGCAATCCTTCCGTAGTGTCCCTGAAGAAGCCGTCAAGCATGGCTACCAGCTCCTAGCAGAGCCGGAGAAATTCGGACAAGATATTTATTTTTATATTAAGGTCGTTCAATAGCTAACAATTAAAGTACCCGTGGAGCAGACTAGTTGTCGATCTGCTTACGGGTACTTTTTCATAAAGCTCTGTTATGATTTTCATGTATGTATGAGGAGTAATAAGCGGAGAATTTCCGTCTATTACATAAAAAGCATACTAAGAAGCAGAAATAAGCGGAAAACTTCCGCTTAACTGCTCTGAATCAGACAAAACCCATTGAATTTGATTAAATAAGCGGAAAAACTCCCCTTATTTTTAAGGAAATACAGGTATTTCCCAATTTAACCGGAATTTCTCCGTTTATTTTCAAACACAGAAAAATCAACATTCAGTTATAGCAGAGCCTTTCTCAAAAAAATCCTCAGTTTCCCACTAATTTATCCATTACCCAGGACGTCCGAGCTCCAGTTACGCCAGTGCTCGGCGCCTGATTAAATCCGTTTGTTAAGTCAGTTACAATTCTTTCAACAAGGGGTTGATGAACATGCTCGATTGCTGGGAATTCCCACTGTTCCATTTTGCTAGCTGTCGTCAATAAAACAGGCTCACTGCCAAAAGTAGAAAAAGTTATTTTCCCCGTACTGCCAATAATCTCATTCACATCGATAGATTCAAAGGCAGAAAAACACCAAGATCCAACCCCATGGACGCCAGAATCAAATTGATAGATCCCTGTTACAATATCCTCTGCCTGGTAGTCACCAGCTTGATTGGAAGCGAATCCTTGCACATCCTTTATAGGACCTAACAGGAAGTCTAATAGATCTATTGTATGACAGCCTAAATCAAAAAATAAGCCGCCTCCTGACAATTCAGGTGTAATTCTCCATGGTTGATTTTGTTTGTTGCTAATATCTTCAGCTGCCTTTTGATAGTAGGTAGTTGATACGAAACGAACATCACCAATCTCATTACTTTCTAGTAACTCTTTTATTTTAATAAACTTTGGCTGTGCCCTTCGGTAATAAGCAACATATAAAGGAACTTCAGCTGCTTTGCATGCAGCAATCATGTCATTGCATTCTGCAAAAGTAAGGGCCATTGGTTTTTCTACATAAACAGGTTTTCCGGCTTTTGCTGCTTTTATTGCATATTCCTTATGTGAACTAGGCGGTGTGGCAATATAGATCGCATCCACTTCCGGATCATTGATAAGTGCATCTGCATCATCATACCATTTCCGCACCATATGTCTTCTTGCATAATCTTTTGCTAGCTCACCGGTTCTCCGCATAACAGCAACTAACTCCGAGTTTTTTACCTTTTGAAATGCTGGTCCACTTTTCACTTCTGTTACATCACCACACCCAATCATTCCCCAACGGACTTTCGCAAGTGCCATGCCAATCCTCCTTTCCTGATCAAAACGCTACGTCACTAGTATGTTCTTAGCTAGAATAATTTCCCTCCATTAGACTCAATCACATCCTTATACCAATAGAAGCTATTCTTCTTTATTCGACGGAGGTCATGATTTCCTTCCTCATGCTGATTCACATATACGAAGCCGTAGCGTTTTTGGAACCCATTTAACCAGCTTAATAGGTCGGTAAAGGACCACACACAATAACCAAATAGATCGACTCCATCTGAAATAGCCTCTTGCATAGCGTTAATATGAGAGCGGATATACTCAATTCGATAATCATCGTGAATGACACCGCCCTGTTCCACCTGATCATATTCACCAAGTCCATTTTCACTAATCAATATCGGCAAGTCATAACGACTTTTTATTCTGCGTAAAGCAATTCTTAATCCTTGGGGGTCAATATTCCAGTCCCAATTCGTTCTTTTCAGATTGGGATTCGCTGTCGTTTTAAATAACCCTGGTATTCCTGAATCTTGGGATGTCCCTTTTTTACCAGTAGTATTCATTTTCCCGGCCCCGACACCGTCTTCTAAAGGATTACTCTCAAAGGTTGTCGACTGATAATAGTTTACCCCCATAAAGTCTGGCTTGCCCTCTTGCAGTAATTCGAAATCTCCTTCTTCAAGAAGAGGTGCAACTCCCTTTCGCTCTAAATAATCCCAAGCCATTTTCGGGTATTTGCCCCATGCATACATATCCATCCACCAGAAATTATTTAGCTCTTCCGCATTTTCAGCTGCTAGAATATCTACCGGATTAGATGAAGCTGCGTAAGCGGGGGAATAGGCAAAGCTAGGGCCGATTTTCCCATTGGGCACATACTTGCGAAATTCTTTAATAACACGGGCATTGGCAAGATTGGCGTGATGATTCACTTGGTAAAATAATTTTTCGTCTTTCATTCCTGGCGGATGTGTGGCATGAAGATATCCGTGGCTTGTGAATATATTTTGTTCATTTAAGCTGACCCAATATTTCACACGATCACCAAAGCGCTTAAACAATTCAACACTATAATTAGTAAAGTCCTCAATAATTCTTCTTGATTCCCATCCCCCATATTCCTCCTGTAGCGCTTGAGGCAAATCCCAATGATAGAGGGTCAAGATTGGTTCAATGCCATATTTTATTAATTCATTAATTAATTGATTATAAAAATTGATGCCCTTTTCATTTATTTCTCCTCGTCCTTCAGGAAAAATCCGGGTCCAAGCAACAGAAAAGCGGTATGCTTTTAAGCCCATTTCTGCCATCAATTCCACATCTTCCTGAAAACGATGATAATGATCTACAGCGATGTCCCCTGTTGTCCCCTTATACGTCTTTCCTGGAATTCGGACAAACTGATCCCAATTCGACATCCCTTTTCCATCTTTATCCCATGCACCCTCCACTTGATAAGCTGCAGATGCTGCTCCCCACAAAAAGTCTTTCGGGAAACATTGAAGTGTTTGATGAAACATTTTACACGCCCCTTATTTATTAATAGTGGCCTCCCATTGATTTTACTCCATCGCCTAGGGGCTCGAGGTCTTAAGCCATTCCACCAAAAAGGTGAAAGAACTACCTTTATGCCGGCCTGTCTTAAGCTTGTCGCCCCTGGGCAAGCCGATTCCGCTTTTCATTAGGCTAGCTCCATCGGCTAGGGGCTCGAGGTCTTAAGCCATTCCGCCATAAAGGTGAAAGAACTACCTTTATGCCGGCCTGTCTTAAGCTTGTCGCCCCTGGGCAAGCCGATTCCGCTTTTCATTGGCAGATTGTCTTTGTATGAAGTGATGTAAGGCGCCAATTAGATTGGAGTCATTGCCGAATTGACATCTTTCTACGTTAATCATTAAATTTTTTCGATTATGCTGTATTTGATCAAGCATTTCATTTATCTGTTCAACAAAGCCTTCACGGCTGCTAATGGCACCGCCAATCAGAATCTTTTCTGGATCAATCATAAACTGCAAGTTATAAATCCCAACGGCTAATCGTTTCATGAAATGGTCGATTTCTTCTTTTGCTTCTTTATCTCCCTTTTCAGCCAGTTCGAACACCTTTTTGCCATTTAGATGATCGGGATCGATTCCTTTTCGCACAGCTACTTTGTTAATTAATCCCCCAACTGCTGCTAACGAACTCCAAGTTTCTCCTCCAGGCCTATCTAAATAATCCTCCATGATCATATAGCCAAATTCCCCACAAAATTGATTTCTTCCATGACGAATTGTTTTATTTAGAACGACTGCACCGCCAATGCCGGTGCCAATCACAAGGCATAGATAATCCATTACATCCTTTGCAGCACCAATCCATCCTTCAGCTAATGCCGCACAATTCGCATCATTTTCCATTTCAACTGTTAGATGTGTTCTTTGTTGAAGAAGTTCTTTCATATTTGGTCCATGGATATAAGGAATAGCACTTATTCCTGCAATGGACCCTGTTTCAATATTTACGGCACCTGGCATACTTATCGCAAGCCCTTTTAATTCTTGCATGTTTTGACATTCATTTATAATGAAATCCACTTGCTCCAAAAACAACTCAAGACTCTCTTTCGGAGTAGGAACAGAAGATTTTTCAATAAACTCCCCCGATTCATCCATAAGGGCATATTTAATAGAGGAACCTCCAACGTCTAGAACCGCATAGTAATTCACCAAACAACCTCCTATCAACCCTATTAAAGTGGAATTCTATCAACGGGGGGTTATCTGCCCACTAAGAACGGGATAGAAATCTTTACTGCTTTGTTCCGCATGACTCACGGATAATTAACTCGGAGTCAATGAAAACTGGCTTTAATTGCGACTCTCCATTTATTAAGTCATTCAGCATATAAGCTGATAATTTTCCAAATTTCTCTTTATCTTGTTTAACTGTAGTAAGCTTTGGGTCACTATAGCGGCAGGCAACAATATCGTCACATCCGATTATTCGAATATCGCGAGGAACATGTAGTCCCTCCTCCTTCAGCGCTCTTAATGCACCAAGAGCCATTAAGTCCGATATCGCAAAAATAACTTCAGGAAGCTCCTTGCATTCTAAGATTCTTTTCATTGCCTCATATCCGCTTTTCTCATGAAAATCACCATGCTGAATCCACTCTTCACGAACATCTAAACCAAATTGATTCATCGCCTCAAAGAACCCTAAATTCCTTAAATTAGATATGGTTGAATCCCATTTCCCCCCAATATAACCGATTTTCTTGAGAGAATTCAGGTACAAATACTCAACGACTTTTCTTGATAAATCAATATTATCCGTCATGATATAACTGGATTTCGGACCTTTTAACTCAATATCAATTCCGATACAAGGGAAACCATCCTTTGCTAAATCAAAGACAGCCTCTTCAACCTCCTCCCCAGCAATGACTAAACAGCCATCTAAATGGAAGTGTTTGCACCGTGCTAAATAGCTCCCATTGTCTGATTGAAAAAGTTCATTGGAAAACATCAAAATATCATAACCAAGTAAACCAATATTTTTCTTAAATGATGAAATAACCTCATTGAAATATGGATGTGTCATATCGACATTAATTTTTCCGGCATAAATAAGACCGATAAGATTTGATTTCTTCGTTGCCAAAGTTCTGGCAGAAAAGTTAGGCTCATAACCCATTTTTGTAATGACATCCATTACCTGTTTCTTTGTATTCTCACTAACTCCTGCATAATTATTAATTACTTTTGAAACAGTGCCTTGGGAAACGCCAGCCATTTGAGCTATATCTTTAATTGTTAAATTCATCTCTAATCCCTTCTATTTCTCTCAAAATAATTGATAATCATTGCTAGATTCATAAGAGCTTCATTCGATCACAAAGACCGTTCGTATTCATGCTTATTTCACAGATCCTTCCGTAATACTTGAAATAAATAAACGGTTAAATAATAAGAAAATAACTAGAAGCGGGATCGTTGCCCAGAATACTCCTGATAAGATCATCCCGAAATCAACATTCTGTGTATTGCTTAATTGAGCTAGTGCGACTTGAATCGTATATTGCTCTGGGTCCCTTAAGACGGTAAACTGCCAGAGGAATTCTCCCCATGCTGCAGAAAAGACAATGATTCCTAGTGTTGCGAAGGCAGGAAGGATAATCGGAAGCACAATACTCCGGTAAATTTTAAAATTGGAGCATCCATCTAATTTTGCCGCTTCGATTAATTCATCTGGTACAGATTCACTAATATATTGCCTCATTAGAAAAATACCGAGTGGATTTAGGAAGAACAATATCATCACACCTGGCAATGTATCGAGTAATCCAGCCTTAGAAATCAAAAAATACTGCGGGATTAATCCTAGCTGCGGCGGAATGATCATCGTCAAAAGGATGGCCATGAAGAGAATATTTTTCCCTCGAAATTTAAATTTCGCAAAAGCAAATCCAGCTAATGAGCTAATAAATAGAACGACAATGGTTACAATGGAACAGACGACGAAGGAGTTCCACATTGCTTGAAAGAAATCAATTTTGTCTATTACCTTCATAAAGTTATCGACTAATAAGCGCCCTGGTGTAACCGTCGGTGGGATGGAATTATAGGCAGAGCTAGGATTTGTTGCCATGACAAACATCCAATAAAACGGGAACAAAGAAAATAAAGACACAATGGACAAAAGCACATAAATGAGGATTTTACTAACAGGGGTGCTTTTTCGTTTTTCTAATGGGCTCATGCGTTTTCACCCCTTTTCTTCCTACCTTTCCCTGCTATTAAGGATGTGTTAATTACTGCAAATATGGTGATCATTACTAAAAGAATGATGGCCGTCGCAGATGCCGTACCAAAGGATTGTAATTTAAAGGCATCACGATACAAATACATCACGATTGTCATTGCCTCATCTCTCGTAAATGCACTATTTCCTAAAAAGACAGTTGGTTCAGAGAATAGCTGTAAAGCCCCAACGGTCGAAGTAAATACCGTTAAGATAATAAATGGTTTCAGCATTGGCATCGTAATATAGATGAGCTGCTGAAATTTATTTGCTCCGTCAATCATCGCTGCTTCATACAAATCATTTGGAATGCTTTGAATGCCTGCAAGGTAAATAATCGTGTTATAGCCTACCCATCTCCAAAATACCATAATTGAAATCGCAATTTTCGTCCCCCATTCAGAACTGCTCCAGTTCACTGGATCAACCCCCGCCAAGCTTAACAAATAATTGACTAAGGAAGATTCGTGATCGCTAAACAATACGCTGAAAATAAGGGCTACAGCAACCATAGAAGTAATATACGGCATAAAAATGGTTACTCTGAAAAAATGCTTAAATTTTAAAAAGGCTAGATTGAGCAAAAAGGCAAAAATGATGCCAAATACTAATTGTGGAGCAGTCCCCATAATTCCTATAACAATTGTATTATAAACCGATTTCCAAAAGAGCGGATCTGTTAACACAATTTCGAAATTCGAGAGGCCTACAAACGTCATTGGGCTTAACCCATTCCATTTTTGAAATCCTAAATAAATGCTAAAAAGGGCAGGGTATAAACCAACAAGAGAAAAGATAATAAAAAAGGGAGCGATATATAAATAGCCCGAAATCATGTCCTTTTTCTCTTCAGATCTGTACCGCTTCTTACTTAGTTTTTGTTTCTTTGTTGCTTGATAGGCACTCACCTCTCCATTCTTCTCCACCTTTTCTCTACTGCTTTCAGGCTGCATTTTTCACACCTCTTTTCTAATCAATAGGTAGAAGTGAAGCTCCTTGGCCCCACATCTACCTCTAATAGATGATGTTCAAAAAGTCTGGGAAAAAAGTTGCCTTAATTTCTGTGTCCATTTGCTTATCCACTCCTCACGTACCGAAGACGTACGCTCCAGTGCTATAAGCTGCACTTCCTTGAAATTACCGGCTCTTTTTGTTCACATGTTTGAACACACACTAACAGACTACTAATCTATCTCTTTAATAAATCCTTCGAGCGCTTAATCGCATCTTCCCACTCTTTGTTTGGATCTGCTCCTTTAGATTGGACATTTTTCAAGGCATTCAATACTTCCTGATAAACTGGGAAGTATTTTTCCCCTTTATAAACAGCACCATTGATATCTTGAGCTGCTTTTGCAAAAACAGGTGCTGTCGCTTGCCCGCCAAAGAACTCATCTTCATTACTCTTAAATTCATCCATCTCATAAACAGAAGGGGCAGACGGGAATAGTCCCTTTGATTGGAATGATTTTATTTGATTATCAGGTGAAACTAACCATTGAACGAACTCATATGCTTCCTTCGCATTTTTTGTTTCCTTTGGAATAGCAATAAATGAGCCGCCCCAGTTTGCAGCAAATTCTGATGGCAATGTTGCTACTCTCCATTTACCGATTGCTTCTGTGGCATTGCCTTCCATCCAACCTTTTAACCAGCCTGCGCCTAACTCAGCAGCAAATTCTCCTTTATTTACTGCGTTTGCCCATTCTGGTGACCACATTTCAAATTTCCCTACAATGCCTAAATCATTTAATTTAACGGCATAGTCAAAAGCTTCTTTAACAGCATTTCCACTTTCTTCTAGCAATAATTCCCCTTCAGGATTAAGGAATGTTTCTTGTGCAGCATCTAAATAGGCTCTAAATGCCATTTCAATACTATCAATAAAAACTTTGCCCGTTTGTTCTTTTACCTTTAACCCAGCTTCTTCAAATGCCTCTGGTGTACTAATTAATTTCGCTACTTCATCCGGATCCGTCGGTAGACCTGCCTCTTCAAATACATCCACGCGGTAGTATAAAGCTTTTGGCCCAATATCCGTCGGCAAGCCAATTAAGAAATCGCCACTATTGTTTTCTCCCGTATTCCATTTCCAATCCAAGTATTGATCTTTTATATCCTTCGCTCCAAGGTCATATAAGTTTTCAAAACGATCTTGTGCCGTTTTAAAACGGTCTAACTGATCAATCTCTAACATGGAAATATCCGGGGCACCGCTTCCAGCTGATAATGCCGTAAATAAAGCATCATGATGCTCTGCTGTTTCAGCCGCTCGTACTTTAATTTTTACATTCGGGTTTTCCTCCTCATAGGCTTTAGCTAAATCTTCATAGCCAGTCGCACCGAACGTCCAAAAGTCTAAAGTTACTTGTTTATCTCCTTTTTCTACATCATCTGAAGACGACTTTTCATTATCATTACAGGCTGCTAATGTAAATGCTAGGGCTGTCGATAATCCTAATGCGACCAGTTTTTTTAAGCTTCTCACTTTCCATTCCCCCTACTATTTTTTAGCAAATAATTGTTTACACTTTGAATGTTCCACTGGAATATTCATTCTCCTTTATAAGTATGATTTCCCTCCTTTTTTTGAAGTTTGATGCTAAAAACTACATTATTGCAAGATAACTTAGAAACCGATTTCTAAATTTCAAAGGAGATTTCGCTTTTTCTATGGAGGAAACCGCTTTCAATTCGGATTATAAACCTAATTTTCAGAAAAATCAATGACTTTATCGAAACCGGTTTCCATTTTTTTTAATAAACTCTATTAGTAAATCAAATAATCGTGGCACAACATTTATTGCGAACTACTACTTTTTACTCTTATTTGTTTGAACTCCATCCGAACAAAAAAAATTGCCTCAAAAAGATGAATACATTTTGAGGCAATCTTTTTTCTATATATGGTCATTAGAGGACTAGATTATCACTCGACTCCAAAACCGATGAGAGGCAACGCCTTGTACAAATTGATTCACAAAATCAGGATTCTCTTCTGGACCAAGAAAGACACCAAGACTTCCCCCAAGTTTTTCCTTTTCAATCCATTGCTTGCCCTCATTTGTTCCAATGATTGGTTTATAATGCATAAATGCTTCCTTTACAAACTGACAGGCTTCCATTTGAAAAACGGGTGTCGCATTTTTCCCCCCATCAACATATACCGCATCAAAAACAACAGATGAATCCGTAATAAACGAATGTTTCGCTTCCAATTGGTTGTTGCTAGAACTGTTAATGATTCCTTGCCTATCGCTTACAATAGCAGGCATCGCCCCCTCCGCTTGCAAGGCAGCAATGATTTCTGTAACTTGTTGAAAATCAAATCCATCTGCAATTAGTATGGCCACTTTCCTTGTATATGCCTTTTTCGGTGTGTTTTCCTGACTAAGAGCCGGGGATGATTTCGTCACTGTTGAACTCCCCGTTGAAGGCGGGGTACATCCAATATTGATTGCGAACGCTTTCGCCAGCTCTAAGTTGACGTTAGCGAACATATCAACTACTCTTTGCTTTACTTCTTTTGTTTTCACCTTGCCTACCTCAAAGGAAAAGGCATTAATAATATGCTGCCTCTCAGGCTCGCTCATACTATTCCAGAAGAGAGTAGCTTGTGAGAAATGATCCTTAAAGCTATCGCTCCGCGCACGAATCTTATGTCCCTCGACTTTTTCTTGATAGTGAGCATATCCCCCCTCCTTCTCACTAACAGGATAAGGAGAATTATTCGCTAACGCGTTTCGATGATGAGCTACCCGCCCTACATTAATTGTTTGACGACCATAGCCATCACGCTGGTTATTGTGGAACGGGCATACAGAACGGTTAATCGGCAGTTCATGGAAGTTCGGTCCGCCAAGACGAATTAACTGAGTGTCTAAGTATGAAAATAGGCGCCCTTGCAAAAGTGGATCATTTGAAAAGTCGATTCCCGGTACGACGTTCCCCGGGTGAAAAGCCACCTGCTCGGTCTCCGCAAAAAAGTTGTCAACATTGCGATTCAAAGTCATTTTTCCGATTAGACGAACGGGCACATCTTCTTCGGGCCAGAGCTTTGTTGCATCTAAAATGTCGAAATCAAAGGCAAACTCATCCTTCTCCTCAATGATCTGCACCCCAAGTTCAAATTCGGGATAATTGCCCATTTCGATATTCTCCCATAAATCACGTCGGTTAAAATCGGGGTCTTTCCCACCAATTTTCTCGGCTTCATCCAATACAAGAGAGTGCGTGCCTAATACTGGTTTCCAGTGGAATTTAACAAAATGTCCCTTTCCTTCTTCATTCACGAAGCGAAAGGTATTCACTCCAAAGCCTTCCATCATTCGAAAGCTTCTTGGGAGTGCACGGTCACTCATTGTCCACATCACCATATGAGCGCTCTCCTGATTTTGGCTAATCCAATCCCAAAATGTATCATGGGATGCTGTTGCTTGAGGGATCTCATTATGTGGCTCCGGCTTATTGGCGTGTACAAAGTCTGGGAATTTTATCGCATCCTGCATAAAAAATACTGGCATATTATTGCAGACTAGATCATAGATTCCTTCTTCTGTATAGAATTTCGTTGCAAACCCGCGAACGTCTCGAGCTGTTTCCTTTGAACCTCGAGAACCAATAACAGTTGAAAAACGAACAAAGAGAGGGGTTTTTACATTTGGGTCTTGTAGAAATTTTGCCTTTGTATAGGGCTTCATTGATTCATAGACCTCAAAGTACCCATGCGCACCAAACCCACGTGCATGGACGACACGTTCAGGAATCCGTTCATGATCAAAGTGCGTTACCTTTTCCCGAAAATGGAAATCCTCCATTAACGTCGGACCACGCTCGCCTGCCTTTAATGAAAACTCATCCTCAGAAATTTTGAGTCCTTGATTTGTCGTCATCACCTTGTCTTCATTATCTCTACTCCGAAACGCTTCCAATTGCTCATTTTTACTATTTTCATTTACACTCTTCTTTTCATCGTTCATGTCCATTACATCCTCCTGATCATGGCTAATTATTCCACTGATTATTATTCGAAATTTACATATAAAATATGTACTATTTTTATTAGGCAGGAATAAGATCTAGTTAAATCGGAATAGAACCGTTTTCTTCACATTTATCTTTACTATATAAATGAAGATGTATTTAAACTACTATGATTGATTTCAACCCATTCAAATTTAAGTTTTAAATCATAAAAAAAGTAGTGGAGCATTTATATTAGAGCTCCTCTACTTTTCAAGTTGCCTTATCAGTAATTACTTTAATAGAGATATTAATTTACATATTTTCAATTGAAAGAAGCACATTTGTAAAAATTAGCACTTGATTAATTAGATGGTAGCTAGTAAACTATTCAAAGTATTGTATTACAATAAATGAATATACCTGTATAACCTCGAGAATATGGCTTGAGGGTCTCTACCAGGAACCTTAAAATCCTGATTACAGAAAATGAATGAATCGTTCATTTTTTGTAATCAGGATTTTTTTATTTTTTATTAGAAAGGACGTAAAGCAAATTATGAATCTAAAAGTTTTTATCCTCGCCTTATCAACGATTGCAGTTGGACTCGTTGAATTAATAGTAGGTGGCATCCTGCCAACGATTGCAAATGATTTCAATGTCTCATTAGGCTCTGCCGGACAACTAATTACGATTTTTGCATTGGTTTATGCGATTGCCGGTCCTGTGCTGCTCGTTCTAACGAGTAAAATAGAGCGAAAAAAGGTGTATCTCATTTCCTTGTTTATTTTTTTCATCAGCAATATATTAACCTATTTTAGTCCCAATTTTACTTTTATGATGATTGCAAGGGTTTTGAGCGCTATGAGTACGGCACTCATTGTTGTTCTTTCCTTAACGATCGCTGCAAAAATTGTTTTGCCAGCACATCGTGCAAAAGCGCTTGGTCTCATTTATATGGGGATTAGTTCATCACTAGTGATGGGCGTGCCACTCGGCATTCTTATTTCTGATCATTTTGGCTGGCGCGTAATTTTCCTTGGAATTGCCTTGTTATCGATCGGTTCCTTTGTGCTAATTTCCATCTTTTTAGAGCGTGTACCTGGAGAAAAAACGATTCCACTTTCACAGCAATTAAAAGCAGTGGCTAGTTTAAAAATCGGCAGTGCACATCTTGCTACAATGTTTACGCTAGCAGGACATTATACGCTATATGCATACTTCACACCATTTTTGGAGTCAGAGTTGCATCTGAGTTCCAATTGGATTAGTATTTGTTATTTATTATTTGGGATTGCAGCAGTTAGTGGCGGTGCATTCGGGGGAACTCTATCAGATTCGATTGGCGCTCATAAAAGTATTCTCGTAGTCATCAGTTCATTTGCAGTGGTGCTATTCTTATTGCCATTTACTACATTTTCATTAATTGTCTTCATCCCAATGATGATGATTTGGGCAGCACTAAGCTGGAGTCTAGCTCCACCACAACAAAGCTACTTAATCCAAACTGATCCTGCTACATCTGACATTCAGCAAAGCTTCAATAATTCAGCATTACAAATTGGGATTTCTCTAGGCTCAGGATTTGGCGGCATCGTATTAAGTCAAACGGGAACAGTTTCCCATGCTGCTTGGTTTGGTGGTGCCATTGTCATCATTGCCTTGCTATGCGCTGTCTTTTCTTTAACAAGAAAAACGGGAACAAGAGAAACAACTATGATCGCTTCGGGAGTACAAAAATAGTACGCTTATAAAAACATATTTAAATCAAAATGTATAAAAGCATTCGAAATTACAGCAAAAGAATCGCATGGATTCGTGTAAAAATCCATGCGATTCTTTTTTATTTGTTTTATTAACTCCATATGCGCATGACACAATTTTTTTGTGGACATGGAGTACGTTATTATCATAAATCAAGCTATTTTGAAGAGTTTACGGACACTGAGTACGTTATTTGCTAATCATTTGGTGAATAGAACACTCTTTTGGATAAATAACGGAACGTCTGTCCGCTAAAAATACGAAAGCATAATGATTGTAGCAAATAACGGAACCTATGTCCTGCTAATCACACATAGTGACAACAGTTGCTGTCACTATGTTAATTAGCTAGATTACATTGCTGTTAATCCACCATCAACGATAAATTCAGAACCTGTTGAATAGCTTGACTCATCAGAAGCTAAGTAAAGAACGATATTTGTTACTTCTTCTGGTTGTGCTACACGTTTTAATGGGATATGCTTGGCAAATTCATCTACAGCAGCTTTGGTATCTTCCTGCACAACCATTGGAGTTGCGATCACACCTGGGTGTACAGAATTGACTCTGATGCCATAGTTTGAACATTCCATTGCTGCTGCTTTTGTTATGCCGCGAACAGCAAATTTCGTATCCGTATACCCAATTGCACCACCAACAATGCCATTGATAGATGAAATATTAATAATAGAACCACCGCCTGCTTTTTGCATGGACGGAATCACTGTCTTCATTCCTAAAAATACAGATACTTGATTAATATCCACAATACGACGGTACTCTTCTTCTGTCGTCTGTAGAATTGATTTTGCCATCGTAATCCCTGCATTGTTTACTAAAATATTAACAGGTCCAAACTTTTCTTCAGCTTTCGCAACTACAACTTCCCAATCTTCTGCTTTTGTTACGTTTTGTTTTACAAATAAAACATTTTCCCCCAATTCACTTGCAAGCGCCATTCCTTTTTCTTCATTTAAATCGGTTATCACTACTTTTGCTCCTTCTGCTACAAAACGACGGGCATGTGATTCCCCCATCCCTTGAGCAGCACCTGTGATCATTGCAATTTTACCTTCTAAACGAGTCATTACTGAACGCCTCCTATTAAATTCTGTCAATCTATTCTATATCTTGTCACAATGAACAAATATCCATCACGAATAAATTTAAACTACAAATGTAAAATAACAGAATTCTGAGTAAATGTCAAAAGAGATGATTTCATGTCAAAAAAGGCTTTTATATGATCAAATGCACAATTAAAACGCACTCCTTTGATTCATGATATACTTTGTGTAAAATGTTCGGCGCAAGGTGAGATGAAAACAAGTGGCAAATGAGGATCGTCGTATCTTAAGAACACGAAATAATTTAAAGAAGGCAATGTTGGATTTATTAAAGGAGAGCAATTTCCAAGAAGTCTCGATTACAAAGATTGCAAAGGCTGCTCGTTGTAATCGTGTGACATTTTATTCGCATTATGAGAACAGCACACAACTACTAGCTGACATCTTTCACGATTATTTAGATGAGCTTGCGCGGTACTATAGAGATAGCTTTAAAAGGAAAAAGACGTTTCTTTTATCCGAACCTTCACGAAGTGTTCCAATCTTTGAATTTGTATTTAATAATCAATTTGTATTTTCGCTTATGTTAATGGGTGAAGTAATACCAGGTTCACAAAATATTTTTTGTGAAACCATTTCAGCGATTAGCCGCAACGAGTTACTATTGAAAAATGACGTAGAGGTGTGGTTTGATATTGAAGCAATTAATTCCTATGAAACATACGCCTTACTAGGTATATTTATTTACTGGATTAAAGAAGGATTTAAAAGTTCTCCTGAAGAAATGGCGAAAAGACTATCATTCTTACATTCAATCACATTAGATGAAGTCATCGTTAAAAATCATGAATAAATCGGAGAGGCCAATACTTAGTCGATTAATTCATTTTTCAAACTAAGAAAGACAGCAATCAATGGTGATTTTTCCGTCCCACATTTATTTGATTCGACTTTTACATAAAGGGAGCCTGCCCCTTGGGATAAGTAGTTTGGTTAAGAGGTAGAAAAATAAAAAGTATTTCAGCAAGCGATTAGCATAGGTTTTAACCATTTGGAAATGCTATTGGTCACAATATAAAATATGTATTAAAAATAAGGCAAATTGATTATATTAATTATCTAGGAACAAGAAGATCCGCACTTATCAGTTGGGGAATTAGGTTGAGCAGCCAAACAGATTAATAAGCGGAAAATTTCCGCCTATTTCATAATTATTAATAAAAAAAGCACAAATAAGCGGAGAAATTCCGCCTATTGTCTCAAAAAACCCAAAAATGGGGACTTTGGCAGCAAATAAGCGGAATAACTCCGCTTATTTCCCCAAAAGTGAGCTCTATTCTGCATTTAACCGGAATAACTCCGCTTAATTTACTTTTGCTGGTTACTCATTTTAACAATACTCACATCATTCCACCGTTTAAATAACCTATTACTTTCATAGCCTTAATCATTATTCATAAAGTTCTGCTTCTCCAAGTAATTCAATAAAGTTTGTGAAAACTCAATATGTGATTCTTTCGTATACTTGGCAATCGTATAGACCTGTGCTAGATTCTTCAATCCCAGTCGTTCGGTCATTTCCTTTAACCTAGGAATGTCCATGTAACGTTGCCAGCCCTTTTCATTTCTTTCTTTGTAGATGTCTTTGATTTCCTCATCTGAATAATCACGATACTGATCATAGTGAACCACTCCATGACTTGGCAATCGATCACGTGTAGGAGGATTTTCGGCAGGATAGCCTAATGAATAGCCCACAACTGGGACAACATTTGGCGGCAAGTTTAGGAGTTCACCAATTTGATCACAATTCGCAAGCGTTGAGCCCATATAGCATATACCTAATCCAGCATTCTCTGCTGCTAATGCACAGTTTTGCGCTGCTAATGTAGCATCAATCGCCCCGATCATAAAGCTCATAAGATTATCAAAATGGATTGGTGCATCATTGAGTTCAAGCCATTTCCTCATGCGATTAAAATCAGCACAAAAGGTTAATAGAATTGGTGCATCAACAACCATCGATTGTTCCATATGTGCAGGATACAATTTCTCCCTAAGCTCTTTATCTTTTGTGACAATAATCGAATATGACTGCATATTGCCGCTTGATGAGGCGCGAATACCTGCATCTAGTATATCCTCTAGCAGTTCTTGACTTACTTCTCGGTCTTCATATTCTCGTATCGATCTGTGTCCAAATATCACATCATTTAATTCCAAAACAATCACTCCTTCTGTGCTGTATAAGTTTGAGTCATTTTGTGTAAAAAGGTCCAAATTCCGCGTCTAAATTCCTGCTACCAGGAGATAAATAGATTCTACTTTATACTATATCACAAGTTTAGAATAATCTGATAAAGGATAAGAAGTTTCCACTCCCTTCAAACTCTTCAGCAAAGCAGATGATAGAATTATGAGTGATTTTCTAGTGAATCCAATCGAATAAATATATATTCCTATCATTCTCTATTATAATTGAGCTATAAAGCTTGAGAGAGAGGATATTCGTAAATGGAGAAAATAGATTTTTCAACGGATGCCGTTACTTCTGAAAAAGAATTAAGAGAAATAATTGGCACTCCGCATGAATACGTCGTAAAAAAGGAAATTTCAATGCTAGATGACCATTGTAAAAAATTTATTTCGATGTCACCATTATTTTTCCTTTCTACATCGGGTGCAGACGGAAGATGTGATGTTTCACCTCGAGGGGATTTTCCAAACAACATCCTCGTATTAAATAACGAGCAATTAGTCCTACCTAATCGTCCTGGCAACAAAAGAGTGGATTCCTTTGAAAACATTTTATCAAATCCACATGTAGGGCTTGTTTTTCTTATTCCAGGATTAGATGAAGTCTTACGCATAAATGGAAAAGCAACCATTATCAACAACAAAGAAATCTTAGAGCAAATGAGTCTGAATGGAAAGCCACCATTACTTGGGATTGGAGTGGATGTAGAAGAATGTTATATCCATTGTTCTCGTGCACTGAAAAAATCAAGCATTTGGAACGAAGAGACTTGGAAAAACAAAGAAACACTTCCTTCCAGTCTTGAAATATTTCATGCACATCTTAAGATTAATGGAGTGGATATAAAGAAATAAAGATCACTGAGAAGAACATACTAGCCTAAAAAATCAAGTGAAGCATACACCTGATTTTTTAGGTTATCTATATACTTTACAAATAAAAACTATTTTAAAACATCATACAAATAACAAATAGGAATATCGAATTCAGGATCACGAATGATACGAGCATCAATTTGAAATACTTCTTTCAACACTTCCCGTGTAATAATTTCAAACGGTGTGCCGCATTTAATTACTTCCCCTTGTTTCATCGTAATTAAATACTGAGAAAAGCGAGCAGCATGATTAATGTCATGCAGTACCATGACAATTGTACAGCCATGCTTTTCATTCAAAGACTTAACTATATTTAACACTTCTAATTGGTGTGCTATATCTAAATAAGTTGTCGGTTCATCAAGCAATAATATTTTTGTTTCTTGAGCAAGCGCCATCGCAAGCCATACACGTTGTTGCTGCCCCCCAGATAATTGCGATAATTCGCGATCCCGAAATTCAATCGTATTTGTTGCCGTCATTGCCCACTCAATCATTTCTATATCACGAGCTGTTAAGCGATTGACATTTTTCCGATGTGGATAACGGCCATAAGAAATAAGTTCTTCCACCTTCAGCTGACCTGGTGCAGTTGGAGATTGTGATAACAATGCCAATTGTTTAGCAATTTCCTTTGTCGACAAAGTATCCATATTTTGATCTTGAATAAAAATTTGTCCGCCCTGTTTTTTTAAAATACGTCCAATCGTTTTTAATAGCGTGGACTTTCCACAACCGTTCGGGCCGATAATCGTTGTTATCTTTCCTCCTTCAATCGATACATTCACTTCATTTAATATTTTCATATTTTCATACCCTGCTGATAATTGTTCGATGCTGAAGGCAGTATTCATCTTCATTCACCCTTTCGCTTTTACAAGTAAGTATAAAAAGTAAGGAATTCCTATAATAGAAACGACTACTCCTACAGATAATTCAGACGGTGCAAAGACTGTTTTTGCTATAAAATCAGAGAATACGAGAAGTGCAGCTCCGATTAACGCTGCAATGGGCATAACAAATTGATGACGAACACCAACTAATTTTTGCGCAATATGGGGTGCCATTAACCCAATAAATCCGATACTGCCTGAAACGGAGACACACGCACTAACTAATCCTACACTTGCAAGAAGCAATACGATTTTTTCACGTTCCAAAGCAATCCCTAAACTTTTAATGTTATCTTCCTCTAGTTGGAAATAATCGAGCAAATACGCCTTTTTATATGTATAAATTCCGAAAATAATGATCCATGGGAGCATGGCTACAATAAAGATCCAGTTTGCATTATAAATCGAACCTGACATCCATAGGGCAGCGGATTCAAAATCTTTCGAGTTCATTTTTAATGAAAAATACATTGATAATGCACCAAAGCCGCTATTAATAGCAATCCCTGTCAAAATTAACCTCTGCATATCTAAGCGACCATGTTTATACGAAAATAGAAAAATAAGGGCAGCCGCAAGAATTCCGCCAACAAATCCAAATAGTGGCATCATCATAATTGATACCCAACTGCTTATATCCGCACTAACTACTTGGACTTGAAAGAAAAACATAAAAATAACGATGGCACTTCCTGCCCCTGCATTTATCCCTAAAATCCCTGGGTCTGCTAATCCGTTTCGGGTAATGCCCTGGAGGACAACACCTGCTAGCCCTAGTCCAATACCAACTAATGTCGCAATAACAATACGAGGCAAGCGAAAATCAAAAATAACTAAATCAAACTTCTCGTTTGGCTCGATACGAAGGAGTGTTTTCAACACGTCTAAAAGCGACAGATCAAAAGCTCCATTTATAATATGCAAATAGCTCCCCATGAAAAGCACAACAAAAAAAGCAGCAAATGTGAGGGAAAAACGTTTCATTATGCTTTTTCACCCCCACGTTTCAGTATTAAATATAAGAAGAAGGGCACCCCAATAATAGATGTCACTACTCCAATTGGTGTTTCATACGGGAAGTTGATATAACGACTGATTAAATCACAAAGCGATAAGAAGAAGGCGCCAATCAGCGCTGAACATGGAATAATGAACCGATAATCAACACCGACGATAAAACGTGTAATATGTGGAATGACTAAGCCAACGAATGCAATTTTTCCAACTAAAGCAACAGATGTCCCTGTTAAACAAACAACAGCTAACATGCTGATAATTTTAATAGCTTTTGTTTTTTGTCCTAGCCCGATCGCAACGTCTTCACCTAAAGAAGTAATGGTAATCGCCCGAGCTGAAAAGAGGGCTAATATAAGGCCAATCATTCCAAATGGAAGTCCAAGTAGTAACATATCCATATCTACTGCTTGGACTTTCGTGTTATACCAAGCACTAATCGTTTGAGACACTTGATGGTACATCGCAATCGCTGTTGCAATGCTGCTTAGAAACGTCCCAATGACTGTTCCAATAATGGCTAATCTTACAGGAGATAAGCCATTTCGTATGAGCGAGCCAAATCCAAAGACGAGCCCCGCCCCCATTCCTGAACCAACCATTGATAATAAAATCATTTGTACATTGGATAATCCCGGAAAGTACACAATTGCAAGTGTAATAACAAATGCGGACCCATCGTTCACACCCATTAAAGATGGTGACGCTAAATAATTCCTAGTAATCCCCTGCATAATCGAACCTGCTACTGCTAAAAAGGCACCGACCAAAAGCACAGCAATTGCTCGTGGAATTCGGCCCGTTCGAATAATTTGATAATCAATATTTGCCTCATCAAAATGAAAAATCGCATTCCACACAGTCACCATGCTAATATCCTTCGTTCCATAAAGAATCGAAAGGAATGTGATTAAGATAAGCAATACAGGGGCTAATGTAAAAATGAAAAGTGCTTTTTTATTTTTCAAAATGCCCACCTATTCTTTTTTTTATGGAAGGTTTTTTCTAGAGGATCTCTTTCAACATACAATCACATATTTGCTACATGATAAGAGAACGAAAAAAAGCTCTAGCGGACAAGCTTTTCAACCGTCCGCCAAGCACAGATTATTGAAGTAAGTGTTCAATTACTTTATCTAAAAACTTCACTTTAGACCATGCTGTACCACCTTGAGCAAGCGGGTCAATGCTGTTAACAAATATTTGATTATTTTGTGCAGCTGTTAAACTTGCAAAGATTGGATTACTTTGTAAATCTTCAAGTGCAGTCGGTGCATCTGTATTTTCTGATTCCTCAAATTGTAGGAAGATGGCGTCAGGATTGATTGAAGCTAACGTCTCCATCGTAATTTCAGCTTGTGCTTCTGCATTCGCAATAATTTCAGGTACTGCTGCCCCTAAATCCTCATATAATACAGGGTTTAAATACACTCCTGGTGGATAGATATACATTAGTCCACCACGTACACGAATAACTAAAATTGTTTGTTCAGCTAATTGTTTTGCCGCTTCTAATTTAGCAGTCTCTGCTTTTGCTTCATAGTCTGAGATGATCGTTTCAGCCATCTCTTCTTTTCCAGCTACTTGTGCAAATGCTAGTAGGTTCGCCTTCCAATTTGTTGAAATATGAGAGTAAGGAAGGGTTGTTTGAATTTTATTCATCTCCGCCATAATATCCTCTCCCCACTTTGATGTACCAATGATTACATCTGGATCAAGCGCTAAAACGGCTTCCGCATTCGGTGCTCGTTTGTCACCTATAAGCGATGCTCCCGCTAAATCCTCTGCTAAATAAGTTGGAATTTCACCTGCGATTTCAAGTACACCCGTTGGCTTAACACCAAGTACTGCCGCATCTTCCATTGCTTCTAAGCTTGCAGCTACAATACGATCAGCAGGTGCCGATACAGGATAATCATTTCCTAAGTATGAAATCGTTTGTATTTTAGCTTCATTTGTTTCTGTCGAAGCTTGTTCTGTTGTTTCTCCTGCTGAAGATATTGTTTCTTCTGTTTCCCCACAACCTGCTAACGCTAATGTAAGTAAAGCTGCTCCTCCGAATAACACCCATCTTTTCATCTGTTACACTCCTAAATATCATTTTGGTAAAATTTTAATTGATAACCGTTATCATTTATATTGGAATTTTAACAAAGCCATATGAGAAAAGGAATGGACTAATTCGTTTTTAAAAATGGACTTTTGCCAAATTTTTATATAAAAATAGCAATCTATTCGTAAGATTGCTAAAAATAAATATCATTTTCTTCCAGATACTTTTTATATTTTAAAGGAGACATACCCACTTGCTTTTTAAAAACACGACTAAAGTAAAAATTATCTTGATACCCAACAAGTTCCCCAATTTCAGCAATGGAATGCTGACTTATTCGAAGCAATTCTCTCGCCATTCGTATGCGATATTCCGTTAAATATTGTATTGGACTAAGGCCTGTATGCTGTTCAAATAACTCTGAAAATCTCCGTCTCTCTATTTGCAGCATTTCAGCCAGTTCCGCAATCGAAAACTCATCTGCATAGTTTTCTTTCATAAAGGAAATGGCTTTCGATATAACTGACGTATTTTTATCATCTACATGATGTTTTGCCTGTAATAAAATTTCATTTACTAGATTAAAAAAGGTTACCTTCACCTGTATTCTTGCCATGCTCCCTGGCTCTGATGAAAATTTAATTAGTTGATAGACATAGTCTTTAATTTTCGCCATATGCTTAATTTTAATTTGAAAATGTTCATCATCTAAACGAACGGATGCATGATATAAAGTTTTATAATGAACGACTGCATATTCCCACGGTTTATCTCCTACCGTCTCAATTTTAAGTTTCATTTGCGAACCAGCATGTACAATCGTTCCTTCTTTCATCGCATATCTAGTATTATTAAGAGAAAAATTTGCACTTCCTGATAACGGAATCACAATCCCCGAAATACCTGATGCTGTCGACCGATTGCCATCTGTTTTGTACGGTAAAATTTGATTTGTAATGATATTTACATACTCAATTGATGCATCTGCATAGTAATCGATAATTTGATTGATAGTGTAATCCATACGTCTCCCCTATATTGACTATGTAATTGATAATCCTTATCATTTAATTATATCATTGTTCAGGGAGGGAATATAGTTGTCACTGGTCATCCATTCAACGTACACAAACTATACATATTCAGTTGATGTTTTTGTCCCGGAAGTAGACTGTCCAAAAGAAGGCTACCCTATTATTTATGTATTAGATGGTTTATCTTATTTTGATTTTGCCAAAAAAACGATGGAGCTCCAAAGTAAAAATATGCGAAAGACAAAAGTGAATCCTTCAATAGTAGTCGGTATTCAACACGAAAAGGAAACAATGCGCTCTCGAAGGTTTTATGATTTCACAGCACCCGCTCTAAAATATACCTATCCGAAACGTATGCATGGAAAAGAGCCTGAAGCAGTTGGAGGTGCAATCGACTTTCATTTATTTATTGAAAAAGAGCTAAAACCGTTGATTTACGATCATTACGCAGTGAATGTAAAGGATGAAACTTTATTTGGCCATTCACTTGGCGGATATTATGCGTTATGGAACTTATTTCATCATAGTAGAGATTTCAAAACGTACATTGCTCTTAGCCCTTCGATTTGGTGGAATGACTATGAACTTGTTACTATGGCAGAAAAGATTATTGCAGATGACGGCCATCATCATACCTTATTTATTGGCGTCGGAGAGCTAGAAGACTTTATGGTTACTGATGCTCAAGCAATGTATGAGAAATTGAAAGCGTATGGGTTAAACATTGCCTTTTATGAGGCGTTAGACGAAAACCATGCATCTGTTGTGCCGACGGTGATGAGCCGTGCTTTCCGTTTTATAAGTGGGGGAAACGAATAAATTCCTTTGCCTCTACATGATTATTCCTTCCGCAAAATGATACGCAGCAGGAATTGCACGATCCTATACGTCTGAATTCTGGCAATCATTTATTAGGAAAAGCATCCTTTCCATCAAAAGTTTTGAAGGAAAGGATGCTTTTTGGCCGAATCGTTTTGTTCCACGTGGAACGAGGCAATAGGAATGATCAATCACTCTTTGTTATTTTTAGGTAGATAGATCATCGATTTAAATAAATCTCCATCTATTTGAATTAAAAATTTCCCTTTCTGGATATCAATGAGGCTTTCTGCGATGGACAAACCTAACCCGCTGCCTTGGCTTGCCCTCGATTCATCGCCTCTTTTAAAACGTTCCATTAATTCATCTGCTGAGATATTTAACTCATAAGCTGAAATATTTTTGAAGGTAAGAAGAACTTCATTTCCTGCCTCTTCGATCTGGATATAAACCCTTGATCCTTTAAGCGCATACTTAAAGATATTCGATAATACATTTTCGATCGATCGCCACAATAGTTTCCCATCCGCTGTTACATGGACTCTATCATTTGGATGATTGAACCTAAATTCTAAATCTAACTCTTCAATCTTCTCACTTACTTCTCCAAGCCCTTGAGTGATCAATGAGACAATATCGATCTTCTCAAGATTGGCCGGGATGTTTCCGCTGGAAGCCTTAGCCGCTTCAAATAAATCATCTGTCAGGTACTTTAATCTTGTCGACTTTTGATCCAGTACTTCGATATATTCCGCTATCTTTGACAAGTCCTTTTCATTTTTTAATAAATCAACATACGTGATAATCGATGTTAATGGTGTGCGTATGTCATGGGATACATTGGTAATGAGTTCTGTTTTTAACCGCTCACTTTTTAGTTCGTTATCAACTGCATTTTTCAACCCATCAGCAAGGCTATTAATATTAGCGGCAAGGCTTGCAAACTCTCCCTTACCAGCCACTTCAATGCTGTGATGAATTTCCCCATTTTTTATTTCCTCGACCCCATCTTTAATTGCCTTAAATGCCTTCACTTTCTTTAAAGCGAACCAGGCAGCAACCCCTATCGTTACAGGGAACATAAAGAATGTTAAAGCAATCAATAACGGATAGCCAATGACAATTAGTACGGTTTTCACCCCAACATTTCCGCTATTATAGACATCTCCTATAAATTGGACGAGTCTTTTGATTATTTGATAAATACATGTATGCCTGAACAATGTTCGATTCTTAAAATGTCTCACCATTGATAAAACGAGTATGAAAAAGATGGCAGAAATCGGAAGCGTGACTGGGATGACCCAGCTTAAGTTATTTGGAAGTACAATCATATCAAGCATTAACATCCAAAGGATGATAAGTCCTAAACATGATAAGATACTCAAATCAATATATAATTTATCGATTGCTTGTAAGCGCAATTCCTTATCCTTAAAGGACTTTCTCCCACTCACTAGTGCCAAATAAATAAAGGAGAGAATAAATCCTGCTGAAAAACCGAGTAACCAATAGAAGTCCTTTGTGGCAATCACTTTATTTTCTTTCCACTCACTTATTTTAGAATCTAAAGATTCTTTTGAAAAAGCAACATAAAAAGCCAGATTTTCTGAGCCCCATTCATCCCATTCCATCGTAAGCCAATTTAAGTATTTATTTGCCTCTATTTCTTTTGGATAGACCTCTCTTTTATATCCTTCAAACACCATATAAGATGGATAGGCTTTAAATTGTTGTTTCTCTTTCATTGTACTATTCGTATACACATTTACACCATCACTGGCATAATACAATGGATCTTTAACCCCTTCGATATTGTTCAATAGAAAATGAAATTCCCTCACATTCCTCTTAATCATTTGATCCTTCATCTGGGTAATCTTATCGGCATATTCAATTTTAAACTGCTCGTAGTTTTCTACTTCTCTTAAATTTGGATTATAATTTTTAGATTCCAATTGATAATCAAAGAATAATTGCTGTTCTTCATTTCTTAATTCATCTTTATTGATTGTCTCTCCCTTTAAAATATGTTCCTCACTTTTATATCTCTCCATCAGTCTAGTAATGTCACTTATAAGACCTTCACTTTCCATCACATAAGACTTGCTAAGATAGTAATTATCTTCAAAAATGATTTCAACATCTCCGTCAGTCACAGAAACTAAATGCCCAATTGCTTGCATAGCACCTGAAAAACAGGCAAGCATGATTATAAAGACAATCACTTTAGTTATGATTGAGTGGCTATATTTTTTCGACTTTGTATCCAATTCCCCACACCACCTTCAAATATTTTGGCTCTTTCGGATTGATTTCTATTTTTTCTCTTATTTTTCTAATATGAACAGTTACTGTATTCTCTGGGTTAAAAGCTGTCTCATTCCAAACCTTTTCGTAAATCTCCTCGATGGAGAACACTCTTCCTGCATTTGCTGTTAAAAACTTTAAGATTTTGTATTGTACTGGCGTAAGCTGCACTCCCTCTCCATCAACGGTGATGATTTTACTTTCATCGTCAATCATCAGCCCACCCGTTTGGTACACATGGCTTTTCGTTTCAAGACTCCCTAACGTTGTGTACCTTCTTAGCTGCGATTTTACCCTTGCAATGAGCTCCAATGGATTAAAAGGCTTCGTCATATAGTCATCTGCCCCTAAATTTAATCCTAATATTTTGTCATAGTCCTCCGATTTGGCAGAAAGCATAATGAGCGGGATATTATTTTCTTCCCTAATCTTCATGGTAGCTCTGATTCCATCCATCTTCGGCATCATAATATCCATAATAACTAAATGAATTTCCTGACTTTCTATTCTTTCGATTGCCTCTAACCCATTAAAAGCTTTAATAATTGAATATCCCTCATTTTCTAAGTAAATCCCTATCGCATCAACAATTGCCTGATCATCATCACAAACTAATATGTTCACTATATTCACCCCTGATACGCACTAACTATCGTGCTCCTCCCTCTATTATTCGTTTTTAGCTAGGCTTTTTGCAAACATAAACAAAAGCTGGCGGGAGATTTAGAGGGACATAATGGATTCTCTCAATGTGGAAAAATCTAGAGAGATGCTTCTTCATTTGTAAAGAATATTGAAAAGCAATAAAGCACCCCCCTGGTTTTAATGAATCAATCACCTGATTAAGTAATCTTTCACGTAGTTCGACTGAAAAATTAAAGAATGGTAATCCGCTCATAACACAGTCTAATCGTCGAATATCATTGCGGCTCATTGCCTTTAGTAAATGAACAGCATCTAGGTTACACAAGTCAGTCGGGAATTCTCTCTGCAGGCTCCCCCTCATTTTCCTATCCTTTTCAAACAGAAAAACGGTTGCTTTTTTAGATACATATAGTTTTATTTCTCTTGTAATCACACCCGTTCCGGAACCAAGCTCTGCTATTGCTCCAACTTCTTCCCACGCCACCTGCTGAACCATTTTTCTTGCCAAAAAGCTTGAGCTTGGCCAAATACTACCGATCTCCTTAGGCTTACGAATAAAAGATTGTAAAAATAACAATAGGTTGTGATTATTCAAAGCAACTCTCCTCCCAATGACTTATGGTCTTCCTTTTTACTAATGAGATTATTTTAATAAAAAAACCTTATAAACTAGTGGATAAGTTTCTTAAGATTTTCTTAAGATTTTTATTAGAGTGGTACAGTTTTGCAAACAGAATGGCTAATTCATAAATAGTTGGTGCGGTTGATTTCCGCTCCAGGATGCGCAGCGACCCGCGGGGTGGGCGATGAGCCTCCTTGGCGCGGCCATCTCGCAGGACATTGAATACGCTTCTTGAATTGACACCGCACGAGAAAATGCGGATGCATTTTCGAGAAGTCTCGCACCTTCCGCTCCAATCAACTAACGATATTTGCACTGAATTGATTCAGTTGATCATCCGCTTGTCCCCGCTGAAAAAAATTCTGTTGACATTATTTAAGAATTGATTTCATAATATAGTATATTCAAATAATCAGATATACAAATATCAAGAGAAGAAGGGTACATATGAAACAGAAGTTGATTTCAGGTGGCAGATATAAGGGTTATTCGCTTCATTCATTCCAAAAGGATATTATTTCAGGGATTATTGTGGGGGTCATTGCTATTCCCTTAGGTATGGCCTTTGCTATTGCATCTGGTGTGAAGCCTGAATATGGAATCTATACAACCATTATTGCTGGGATTTTAATCTCACTGTTTGGTGGATCAAAGTATCAGATTGGCGGACCTACTGGTGCATTTATTCCTATTTTATTTGGGATTATTATGACCTATGGGTATGAAAATTTATTGATTGCAGGATTTATGGCTGGGTTTCTTTTATTTATTATGGGGGTTTGTAAGCTTGGGTCACTTATTAAATTCATTCCTAAATCCGTTACTATTGGATTTACTTCAGGGATCGCAGTCATTATTTTCATCGGGCAGGTTCCAAATTTCTTAGGTCTAACGGGTGTGAAGAACCATGAATACTTTCTCAATAATCTTAACGAAATAATTAAACATATCGATAGTATTAACCTATATAGTCTATTAACTGCTGGGATTTGCTTAATAACCATTCTATATATGCCAAAATTACTTCCTGCTATCCCAAGTCCTCTGATTGGGCTTATTGTTTCGACTCTAGTTGCAAGTTTTCTCTTTCCTACTCACATAGCAACAATTGGTTCAGCCTTTGGGGACATTCCAAACACACTACCAAAATTTGAATTTCCCGCACTTTCTTTTGAGCGGATTCAACAGCTAATTGGTCCTGCCTTTGTGATTGCTTTTCTTGGAGCCATTGAGTCGCTATTGTCTGCCGTGGTCGCTGATGGGATGACAAATAGTAAGCATAATAGCAATCGAGAATTAATTGGGCAAGGAATTGCAAATATGGTTACACCAATGTTTGGTGGGATCCCTGCAACAGGTGCGATCGCAAGAACGGCTACGAATATAAAAAATGGCGCAGCCTCCCCCCTATCAGGCGTTATACATGGGATCGTAGTCCTTTTGGTTCTATTGCTATTTGCACCATACGCATCGAAAATACCTTTGGCAAGTATGGCACCCATTTTAATGATTGTTGCATGGAATATGAGTGAACGTCATGTCTTTTACCAGCTGTTAAAAGCCAAAACAGAGGATTCCTTTGTTTTAGTCATCACCTTCTTATTAACCGTGTTTTTTAATCTGACTCTTGCCGTTGGAATCGGTCTTATTTTGGCTATAATTATTTTCACGAAACGGATGAGTGATATAATGGTAACGGCTAAGGCATTACCTAATCCTGAACATAAGCAAGAAAAAGTAGAAACTCAAATTGTGACAGATTCTCATGATTGCCCCCAAATTAGTATTTATAATGTAGAGGGGCCGCTCTTTTTCGGCGCAGCACAGACTTTTCAACAGAGTATTATGAATACCATTAACTACAAACCGAAAGTACTTCTTTTAAGAATGGGAAGAGTACCTTTCATGGATATAACAGGGGAATCTCATTTATCTAGTATTATAAAAGACTTTTCAAAACATGGAATTGTCTTAATATCTGGCTTAAATGTTCAGCCCAAAAAGGTATTAATTAAGACTGGCTTATATCAATTAATTGGCGAAAGGCACTTTTTTGAACATACTGGAGATGCCATCAATTATGCACTATTACATTTAAACAAAGATAAATGCATTGGATGCAAACATTTCGCTTTTAGGGAATGTGCAGCCTTGTCAGGTGCTTATGATTTAGTGGAAGAAAAAAAGAAAGTGTTTAATGCCTAATCTCTTTTAATAGGAGGAAATAGAATTGAACTTAGAGATGCAAAAATTCAAGGCAGATTTTTTTAAAGCTCTTGCCCATCCGCTTAGGATAAAAATTCTTGAGTTACTGGCTGAAGGTGATAAAGGCGTTAACGAAATCCAAAGCCTTGCTGGAAGTGAAGGTTCAGCTGTTTCACAGCAATTAACCGTACTTCGCGGAAAAAATATTGTGACAGGCACGAAAGACGGAAATCGTGTCATTTATTCCTTGCGTGATCCGATGATTGTTGATCTCCTTTCTGTTGCACGCCAAATCTTTAACAATCATTTAGTTGACACGATTAATATGTTAGACAAATTAAATATCCAGATGGATGAACCCATGCAAAATGGCAGTACCCTGAGTGATGATAATTAGAGTAAAAAAAACGAATATGAAATGAGGCCCCTTGGAACACTTTTACCTTCCGTTCCAAGGGGCTCTTATTTTTACTTACAATTCACTTGTGACATGGTAAGCCTTCTTATATTTAAATGGGTTAAACATTTCATGAAACTTTGTCACAATTATCCACCCTTCATCGTCTTGAGTATGAAATAACAAATGGAGGTTATCTTATGGCTCAAAAATGGGATGTTGTGATTATTGGCGGCGGATTAGCTGGTTTCGTGGCAGCAAATTATTTAGCAAAAAGGAATTTATCCATATTAGTACTCGAAAAAGGAAAAAAGGTTGGAGGTAGGGCTAGAACAGATCAAATACACGAGCAATATTTCAATTTAGGTCCACATGCGCTATCTAAAAAAGGAAAAGCCATGGCGATTCTCGAAGAGTTAACTATTCAGGTTCCTGGAAAATCCCCAAAATTAGGAGGTGTTTTAGTAAAAGAGCATTTGGAATATTCCGCGCCTTTTACTCCTTCAGGCCTTTTAACAACAAATCTTTTAAACTGGAAGGATCGTATCGAATGGGCTAACGTTTTAATAAAGGTAATTTCAGTAAATACCAAAAAACTAACCACCTGGACTTTCGAGCAATGGGTACAACAAACGACTGAATCAGCAAACATCCAATCCTTACTCTATTTACTAGGCAGACTGGCAACGTATTGCCACGCTCCAGATCAAGCGAGTGCAAAGATCATTGTCTCTCATTTAAAGACGGTCTTGAATGGGGTTCTTTATTTAGACCATGGCTGGCAAACAATTATCGACCAGCTCCACAACAAAGCCGTAGTCTCTGGTGTACAGATTGAAACACATAAGCGAGTCAAACACATTGCCCCCCTTGAACAGGATTCTTTTAAACTCGTGCTCTCTCATGACGAGGAGGTTTTTGGAAAATACGTCATATGTACAACTGGCCCTTATGAACTCCAGCATATGTTAGGTAAAAAATCTAACTTCCCTTTTACTAAAATGAAGCCGGTAAAGGGAGCAACATTCGATATCGCTTTAACACAGCTGCCAAATCCTAAGAAACTGTTTGCCATGGACATCAATCATCCGCTTTATTTTTCCGTTCATTCAAACTATGCTCGGCTCTCTGCTGATGCCAAAAATGCCGTTATGCATGTGTTTAAATACCATCATCCAGATGAAACGATCAATGCGAAAAAGGTGAGGGATGAGCTTGAGCAATTCCTAGAAAAGATACAACCAGGATGGAAAAACTACGAAATTACTAGTCGCTTTATTCCACAAATTACGGTTAACCAGCGCTTACCTCAAATAGGAGATGAGAAAATGCTAGAAAGTTGTAAACGAGGCATTCCAGGATTATATATAGCCGGAGATTGGGCTTCTCCAGATTTCATTTTGGCAGAAGGAGCCGTAAGCAGTGCGAAACAAGCAGCTGAGGACATTATGAAAAAAGAAAAGAGTTGATATCGTGCAGATTAGTAACGAAGACTATCAACAATATAAACCATTATTGTTTTCAATCGGGTATCGTATGTTAGGTTCAATTACAGACGCAGAGGATATTGTGCAAGAAACCTTTTTAAAGGCGTACCAAATTGATGAGAAAAAGATAGATAATAAGAAAGCGTACCTCTGCAAAGTAGTAACCAACCGTTGTCTTGATCATTTAAAGTCAGCGCAGCATAGACGGGAACAATATATAGGACCATGGAATCCCGTACCATTATTGCTTGAGAGCTCCAATGGCATTGACCCATCTGAAATGGCCTTGCAAAAAGAAGGATTGAGCATTGCCTATTTACGGATGATGGAGCATTTAGCTCCAGATGAACGAGCGGTCCTCCTTTTAAGAGAGGCTTTAGACTTCTCCTATTCGGAAATTGCTGAGATCATCGAAAAGAAAGAAGAAAACTGCCGGAAGATTCTCAGTCGAGCTAAGCAGAGAATCTCACAAATTGAGGATGAAAGCTTAGACTATGAGCAGAATAAATTCCTTATTCATCGCTTTATTCAAGCCTTTCAAATGCAAAAGACGGATGATTTATTAGAACTGATCTCTGAAAATGTAACACTTTACTCGGATGGCGGAGGAAAAGTAAAGGCTGCTGTTCGACCAATTGTCTCCCTGTCTAATGTATTAGCTTTATTATTCGGGATCACGAAAAACGTTCCAAAAGACTTTTATTTTGAGATAAGAAACGTCAATCATCAGCCAGCAATCGTCATTTTTATGAACGGAGCTCTTCATAGCATTCTTAGCTTTTATATTCGTAAGGACAAAATTAACGAAATGTATTTGACGATGAATCCGGATAAGTTGCCGATTCGCTAAGGAATAATAGATAGATAGAGAAGTAGTCAAAGCTGTCCCTAGAGATTCATAGCCCTTTAGGGACAGCTTCTTATCATCTCTACCAATTGGAGAAAAACTCCATTTATTTATGATACAGTTTCCTATGGTATTGCTAAAGGTAGGTTTCAATTTTATTTGACGTAAGTTTTAATCTTGGTATTTAACTAACATATCATTAAAATCAATAATAATAGTAGATTCATTC
The DNA here is from genome assembly GCF_017874625.1 of Cytobacillus eiseniae. Classification (GTDB taxonomy): domain Bacteria; phylum Bacillota; class Bacilli; order Bacillales; family Cytobacillaceae; genus Cytobacillus; species Cytobacillus eiseniae. The sequence continues at coordinate 83,286 of NZ_JAGIKZ010000015.1, forward strand.
ATAACATCAACACCCAGAATACCGTTAAATCATTAAGTTGCTGCTGAGGAAGCTGTTGCATTATCAGCCTTCACACAATCAATGGCAACAACAAGTGCAATAATAATGGTTTCCATCTCTTCATTTAAAATTTGAACTTTATAGCTATCACCCCAAGTGAACCATTCCTTGCTCACTTGACCAACAACTTTTCCATGCTGTAAAATTTCAAAATTCATATCCCACCAATTGCCATTTACTTCAATGCCTGTCGCATCAATCGAATAGCGTGCTTTAAAGAAAGAAAGCTCCTTCTTAATCGTTAACACTTCTTGCCCGTTTACCTCAACAAAAAACTTCGGTAAAAAGCTAAACGTCTTTTTCGTAATAAGTGCAACTTCCTCTTTTGTTGTATTCATAATGGAGAAAGTCTTTGGAATTTGCATAAAACTGCCCTCAACATAATAAACATCCTGTTCCTGCTGATCCTTTACAGTAAATTTGGCACTTAAACTGAATACTTTCTGCTTAATATAAAGTGACTTCATATGATCCCTCCTTTGAATGAATTTCATTTGAATACTCACTAATTTTTAATATGAACTCTCTAATAATTATACGGCCACCTCGTCCAAATGTTTCTATTAAAAGAAAAATACCTTTCCTATTCATTCAATTAAAGAGATTTAGCAAGAGACTATACTGAAGAAAAGATCAGTCACATTGACGATTTATGATTAGGAGGGTATTTTGAGTCATCTTATTAAATATTTTCACATAAAAAAGGCGGGAATGATTTTTCTCCATCCTACCTTTTCGATATCATCATTGATCCAAACCATTCTTTTGACGGATACTGCTAGCACCCCTTCTTCTATTTCTCCAGCTAAAAATCCCCTAAATCCTTATTGATCATACGTCCTTCACTTAATTGAAAGAATTGTCTTCTTCACGTAAATGATAAATACAATCACTTCAAATATATTTTATGAGATTCTTGTTCCATTCATTATTGTCTCATCTGGCTTTAAAAGAACAACATCTCCCTCTTCCGGAACTCCACCTAACACCAGCGCTTCTGATTTAAATCCAGCAATACGCATCGATGGAAAATTAACTACTCCTATCACTTGACGTCCACAAAGCTGCTCGGGATGATATCTTCTAGTAATTTGGGCAGAAGAATGTTTGATGCCAATCTCTTCTCCAAAGTCGATTTCTAGTTTTATCGCAGGTTTCCTCGCTTCTGGAAAAGGTGCTGCATGAATAATCGTACCCACGCGAATATCTAGTTTTAGAAAATCTTCAATTTCTGCCATATCAGAATGAACCACCTTTCAAATAAAATTAAAATTGGGGAATTCCCCTCATTATTAAAAAAAAGAAACTATATCTCTATAGTAGAAGGTTTCGCAAACATTTTCTTTACCCATCATAATATCCTTCTTATCTATTTTTAAGCATTTTATATTTTTGTGGAGGCATTCCCTCATACCGAGCGAACCATCTAGTAAACGAGGAGGCATTCTCAAATCCTAATTCTTCACTAATCATCGACATAGTCCATTCAGTCGCATGTAACAAATGCTTCGCCTCTTTCAAACGAAGCTCAGCAATATACGTTTTGATACTTTTCCCCGTTCTTTTCTTAAACCATGTTGAATAATAGACGGGATGATAATGCTCCATTTTTGCTAAAGTTTCTACTCTTATTGACTCCCTAAAATGTTTATGAAGATAGTCAATTGAGGGAGGGTTCGAGACTTGAAGCTTGTTTGTTACATACCTAGTCAAATCTACTAAGGAAGACGGATTTTCCTGATTCTTTGCCTCTTCTAATAATAAATAGCGAATGGAAGCCCATTGCTGATCCAATTGGATATACATACTGCTTGTATCTGCTGCTGGCAAATACTTGATCGGTATATCTACAATCAAAAATTCATTTCTGTCCATTGATCGAAAGCTATGATCACACTTTGGTGGAAGGTAAAAACAATTCTCTGAAGTAAGATTTACTTCTTGCCACTTTGTTTGAATCTCCAAGGAGCCTTGTAAAGGAAAAAGGAATTGGCCAAACTCATGTTGATGAGCATGAAACTCCCTAGAATAAGACCGTTTCTCACAAATTACTTGGTTAATCATTCCTATATTAATCCCTCCTTACTCTTGTTTTAAGATATATTATAATTGAAAAGAATGGAATGCGGAATATTTCAAACCTTCGATCAAATTCACTTTCCAACAATAAATATTCTAATGCAGCCTCTGTATCCCTTTTAAGTTAGTTAATACCACATTTAAAAATAGAAAGGAGAATCCTACTATGGAATATATTAAACAACAACTACTAGTAACAAGCGCACAAAAATCCTTTGATGAATTACTTACTTTAGTTGAGCGTATTCCTCCTAAAAAAAGAAATCTATCCATCGAAACAATCGAACGAGATAAAAACTTCCGTGATGTGTTCATGCATTTATATGAATGGCATGCAATGCTTGAAAGATGGTATCAAGAAGGAATGGATGGAGATACACCTGCAATGCCTGCCCCAGGTTATAAATGGCGTACCCTCAATCAATTAAATAGCCAAATCTGGCAGCAATATCAAGATGTGAAACTCATACATGCAATTAAAAAATGTAAGCTTAGTCATCATCGGATTATGCGATTAATTGAACAACATAATGATGAGGAGATTTTCACCAAAAAGTATTATAAGTGGACGAAGACAAGTAATCTATACAGTTACTTCGCTGCCAATACGGTTGATCATTACAATTGGGCGATTAAAAAATGCGAAAAAATTGCTGAAGCACTTGAGGAGATAGAATGTTGCTAATTTCCTTAGCTCTAAGCATCGATTAGGAGGACAGGGTGAGCACCTAAGTAAATGAATAGGCGGAAAATTTCCGCTTATTTCGTAATAATTAATAAAAAAGGCCTAAATAAGCGGAGAAATTCCGCCTATTGACTTGAAAAGTCCAAAAATGAGCGATTTTGCATTGAATAAGCGGAAAGTTTCCGCTTATTTCGCCCAAAATGAGCTTCATTCTACATTTAAGCGGAATTTCTCCGCTTATTTATTTTTGCCCATTACTCGATTAAGGACGAGACATCTTCTTTAGCTACTAGATTTTTTATGTAAATATTTTTTTACTATTCATATTGACTCTCACGTTACGGGATACTTTATAGTAACTAGTGAAGGGAGCGAATGAAGATGAAAATTAAGGAAGTTGCTGATTTAGTTGGAATAAGTGTGCGCACACTACATCATTATGATGAAATCGGATTATTACTGCCAGATGAGACAACGGAATCAGGTTATCGAGTATATTCTGACGAGAATCTCGAAACTTTACAACAAATCTTATTTTTTAAGGAACTCGGCTTCCCTTTAAAAAGGATTAAAGAGATTATTCATAGCCCTACATTTGATCGACAAGAAGCACTTGAGATGCATTATAAAATGCTACTAGAAAAAAAGACCCGACTCGATAAAATGATTGGGACTGTAAAGAAAACAATTCAACATTCGAAAGGAGAAATACAAATGACTAATAAAGAAAAATTTGAAGGCTTTGACTTTAGCCACAATCCATATGAACAAGAAGCACGGGAAAAATGGGGAGACCAAGCTGTTGATGAAGCAAATGAAAAGGCGAAAAACATGTCTGAATTTGATCAAGAAAAATTCAATGAAGTCTATCGTAACCTTGCCGCTCTTCGTCATCTTTCACCAGAATCAAAAGAAGCTCAAGCTGGAATTAAAGAATGGTATGTGTTTCTAAATAAACTAGGCAACTACTCACTCGAAGCATTCAAAGGCTTAGGGCAAATGTATGTAGACGACGAGCGCTTCACGAAAAATATTGATCAATTTGGAGAAGGCTTAGCAGCATTCATGCGTGATGCTATGGCTGTCTATGCAGATACGAATAAAGAGTAATAAATGAATTGAACACGTGCAAAGGCACTGTTATCGCCTTTGCACGTGTTTTTTTTATAGGATCCATCAAAACTTCATATGCATTGCGAATCTTTCAGAAAGGCTTCTACATATTCTGTGCTCGTTATTTTTTTATTGCACTCCTTGCTGTCTGCACAAATAAGATTGCCAATGGCCCTGTAATAATCCGGATGATTCGCTTTCTTCGCTTTCGTTACCGTAGAAAAATAGGATACCTCACCAAAACAATTACAGAAGGAACAAAGATTTTTTTTACTTGTTGGTGTAAATTCACATTCAATGCCAATCATTTTGCCATCAAGCTCATATATAATAAATTTCTTATTTGATCTTAAGTCGTTCCAGCTCAAATAGGTTAACTGGCTATGATCGATACTTGATAAGTCTGGCAACTTTAACTTTTTATGTTTAGGAAACATCTTTTTCAGTTGCTGCTCTGTGATTCTAGGAAAGGGCAACAAATGGTTTGAAAGTTCCTGAATATATAATTCATACTCTTTATCTGTTTTCAGTTTGGAAAGATCCAGCCTTTTTTGTTGCTCCAATGATGCATTTGGAAAGAGTTCCTTAATTTTTAAATTAGCTAAATCAATTGCAGCAGCCAAAATATTTGGAGGCACATTCTTTTTAGTGCCTTCCCTTATGATAGCAATCTGTTTTTTTATGAAATTTAACTGTTCATTTTTAATAAATTTTTCAGTCATTACATTTATCTCCAATCATTTTACCGCCATCTATCTATACATCTATTTTAAACAATCCTACTGCCTTCTAAAATGGATAAAACAATTTAGAACTGTTTTTTACATAGGCTGTTTTCGAAAACAGATCATTCCCTTTTAGCTAATTAATTATATAAAAACAGCACGGATGGACATTTTCCACCCGTGCTGTTTCCCTATGTTTTATGTGTATAAACGATCTTCTTGATCGATTCTGTTGAAAGATAATATTCCTCAGCCAGCTGCTGAATACTGCTTCCCTCACTAAAGGAATGTCTAATGGCGGTATTGCGGCGATCGAGCTGCCGTCTCCCACCACTTGAGGCTCCCCACTTTAAATACTTATTTTCCGGTTTAGGAATATAAAGTGTTTCCCCTTGGACATACTTTTGGATTTCTGCAAGTAACTTTTCTGGTAAAACTTTGGTTGCATTCATATACTTCATTTCCGCTCGCTCCTTATTTTAAATGTAAAAATAAATAAGGTGCAAAGCCAAAGTAATAGAAAAGCTGATTTAGCGATAAAGTTACATATTTCGCCCCATACAAAGTATCGCCTTTCTAATTGGCTTTGCATGAGTATAAGAAGTACCAGATAATCTTAATTGATTCTCCATCCTGTAAGCACCCCCTTTAATCTAAAATTATAGCAAATATGATTATTGGATTGAAAACTTTTCTTTGATAATCGGTGCAATCACATCCACTCGATTCGTCCAGATCATTCCATTATAGTTAGCTGGAAGCCGTTCAATATCCTGTGCATCATCAAATCCTTCTGACCATTTGCCATTTCCTGCAACAAGAACAACTCTAGTATTGGCATTATCCATTCTATTAAGAAACTTTGCAGGAAACCCCCATAACAATGGAGCTATTTTTTCAGGGATATGTACTTGCGTATTTTTACATGCTGAAGGCGTATATCCTGTCCAGCCAACCGTAACATAAGGAATTAAACAGCTCTTCATCGATTCCATCGACATGACTCGAAGGTTCGGTAATTCCCTTTTCAGTGCTGCAATGGGCTGATTTCCTCCGTAAGCAGATAATTGACTTACTCTTTCTTTAGGAAAAGTAGAAAGATAGTCAGCTAATTTCACTCCCTCATCAGGGTCATCGCTTTTAATATTAATCAAAAATTGTTTGTCAGGGAAATAGGTCAGTACCTCATGTAAAGTCGGCATTAACCCGATTCCTTTCCCACGAAAAGGATAGGTTTTCCCATTGTCCGCTGTATAGCCATACCCTACATCTAGCTTCTTCAACTCTGTCATCGTCTGATCTCTAGTAACCCCTTTTCCATTCGTACGACATTCTAAGCTCCAATCATGAAAGACAGCAAATTCCCCGTCTTTCGTTGGATGAATATCCAATTCTACAACATCTGCTCCCTCATGAAAGGCTGCCTCCATCGAGGGAATCGTATTGCCAATATACGGATGCTCCGGTTCATAAATCCGTTCGGCCGTGCACGTATCACCTGTAACTCCTTCCATCGGATATGTTTGTGACATTCCTACATGTGAAAGAAGAGTAGGCCTTTCACTGCGTTCCTTCGTAAATAGATTACTGTTATTAACGAACATAAATAAAAGAAGGAAACTAAGGATCATGGCTGTTCGTTTCAATCGTTTTTTAAATTTCACCTTTCACTCCTCCTTAGATTAAGAAAATTAGACTGCTCGTACTGTCCATCTTTTCTAAATCCCATACTAATGGCTTGCTTCAAAATAAGGATCTATTAACGAAGCTACCAAACTCTCTAATTATTGTCCCCAGAAACATATGTTGTATCGCCCTCTGTTTAGCGATCGATGTGGCAAACCTTTACTCTATTCCAAGTTAATTGCCAGTTCTTTTTCGTTATCCGTTCTTTATAAATGTTCATTCTCGCTTTATCCTCTGCAAAATAGGGAGTTGGTCTAACTTCTAAATTTATCACATCACTGATTCCACATGGGGCGATTAAGATTAGATTGTCTTCTTCATCTAATTTGACTCCTAGTGCTGTTGCTGTTTCAGGAAACTTAGATATTGCATCAACTGAGGAAGAATATGGAGGCAAATTATTTTTAATGTGCATCCTCGCTTCATTCTTAACCGACCAAGGGATATCCGGTCTAAGGGATTTTAGTTTTCCTTCGAGTCTTTTTTCTTCCCTTACATCCATATTTGCTGGGTCAAAATAGATCACATCAATATCTGGCATGATCGTTCTTTCGTTAAAGTCATGTAAGACATCCCAGACTTTCGATCGAATAAATCCTGCGCATATCCACCAATCGGGCAAGTTCAGCGATTTGGCAGCTTCTAATAGTTCCATCATCCATTGATCCTCTCTAATAAGAGAAAGAACTTCTTTTTCACTCATCACTATAAACGCTCTCCTTAAAAAATAGTTTTCATTCGTTTATTCTTTAGCTTCACATGGAAATCCTTCTTGAACAATCGATTCTGTTTGTAAGATCAGCAGTTTAGGATGCTATGTTCGATGCTTTTTCTATATGATTCTATTTAAATAAGCATATCCGAATTTAATCGAATATGCTTACTTTAGTCCCTATGAAAAGCTGCATTTACCAATAGAGCTCAGTGAGCAAGAAAGTACGAGACCTTTATCCGGACTCATTCTCACTTCATTTGCAACATACGTCCCTTTGTAGAAAATAGTTTTTTTACATATGGAAGAGCCCATCGATCAAGGCCATAGTAATATCTTCCTTTTCCAATAAACAAGAGAATGAAAGCGATTATGAAGAGCTTTGTATCTGGGCTAGATAATCCCATTCCTGCCATGATAAAATTCATATTCATAAAAGCACCTGCAATTAAAGCTGGTATGGTTGCTAGTCCTACGATTAATCCGATCCCAACAAGAAGCTCTCCCCAAGGGATTAAGATGTTAAAAAACTCGATATTTGGCATTGCAACACCTTCAAGAAAACGAGCATACCACCCTTGAACAGTTGGTTGATCTCCACTTGCATTTGCAATCGCTCCTTGTAAAAATCCACCGGCATCAAATCCAGATCTAATTTTGCCATATCCTGCTTCAACCCATTGAAATCCTAACCAAATACGTAATACCGTTAAGATGAGAGCGACAATTGGTCCATTTATATGTTTTTTCATCATGAGATTCTCCTTTTATTGTGAATCACTTCACAATGGTAATTAAAATTTTTAGGGTAAACCAACTTTGTGAAGTTATTCACTTTTTTTCCTGCACAAAATGACTACTCGTTTCACCGTTCTGCATGATACAATCAATCATAATCGAATGCCCTCTGCTAATAAAATCATGATGTTCTATCCCCTTTTTCTTTCTTATACACTTATTTTAACGAGCCTTTTTTTTCATTTCCTTGATTTAGATCAATTTTTTTATAAAAATGTTATTGAGTCACTGAAAATCTCCCACCTAACAAAATACCAGCCCTAATTGGACTGGCCTCTTTCATTATTTGGAGATTCATTTTGTTGCTTTAAGTCCTCATGAAGAAGAGTGAATTGCTTCATCAAATTCTCATATTCTTCAAAGTCAATATGACATGGTTTAATCTCGGTGATGACTTTTCCAATTCTTGCATGCTTTTCTTTTAAAGCTTTTGATGAAAGAATTTAGAGGAAAAAGATCCGTTTCTGTTGAATGAATAACTATTACTTTAAAGGAGTTTTCACATCTATGACTTCATTTTCATTCCTTGTTTCCGATTCCCCCTTAAAAGAAGTAGATTACAGCGGCATTACTGAAGTAACAGTAGGTGAGCTTAAAAAAATCTATCCGATTACAGAAAATACACCCGCACAACCTTGGCATTCGATGGATGATCATGTACGTATTTTACATGCAGCTGATGCGTCAGCATTCGGTGAACTCGTCATCTCGCTTTGTAAAGATCCACCTTTTGATTTAACCCTTTATACTGAAAAGCAATATACGTATTGGATTGAAGGGCATTGGAAAGGCAAATTTTTATCTGATTTTGTAGCCTATATAAAAGCACATATACAGGCGCATAAAAACGTGGAGTTACTGATCTTTTGGGCTGGTGACGGGGAAGAAAAAATGGTAGAACGAACGATTCGTATAGAAGATATCGAGCCGAAACATCTAGAAATGTTTAAACAAGAAGAAAATATTCGCGTGTACTTTGTGTAAGTTGCGAATAGTAAAGAGCACCATTCTCCTATTTGAATGGTGCTTCTCATCTATCCCGTAAGTACTAATGTAAAGCGATTCGTAAAGTAGCTACGTGTTTTTTTTACCTTCGTTTTCACATGCGTATCTATCCCTTTTTAGCCTTTATCATTAAAAATGACGGGCATCTAAATTGTTTCTCTAAACTTGGTAGTTTGCTTACCGCTTCGCTCGTAGGAGTAGGTTCAATTACCTTTTCGATTTGTAAACCATTTTCAATAAGTGTATTTATAATCGTAGAAAATGTCCGATGATACATGATTACATCATTCACTAACCAGTTTCCTTTGCGAATTCCCTCCTTTTGATAATGATCCATTGCATAATAAAGGAGTCGGCCATCTTTATCTTGTATCCAATCGGCATTCCCTTTATTCGCGGTCACAATTGGATGTTCAATCGAAAATAGTACTGTGCCTCTAGCACATAATGCAGCACTGATTTTCTCGATTAATTGCTGGAAATCCGCAACATAATGAAAGACTAGCGAACTACTAATGAAATCAATGGATTCATTTCGTACAGCAAACTCCTCAAAGGCGATATTCTTAAAAGTTAACCGATCATGGAGATGACGCTCTTTTGCCACTTGAATCATGTTCGAAGAAATATCAATTCCTGTCACCTGTTTCGCACCTTCACGAACACAATAAGCTGCGAAGTCTCCCATTCCACAGCCAATATCTAAAACAACTTTCCCTTCTAGAGTAGGAACTAAAGATAAAAGATTAGGCTGTTCAAGCAAATTATTATAATTATTTTCACGATCCCGTATGGCTACATATTGCTGAAAAAATTGATCATTATCATAAATATTCTGCCTCATTTTTCCCTCTACTCTTCATAATATTATGATTGATTTGCGCACCTTCATTATCCCATGGCAATAAAAATATAAATAGACTTATAATTCAAATTTTGTTACGATGTAGATAGAGGCATGCCTTCTTTTCTTTTTTCAATGCATCGTGCATAAAGGAAGTTAATCAATTAATGATAAGCGAGTAAAAGCCTTAATCTATAGCAGATTAAGGCTTTTTTATATTTGGATGTATTTACTTGAAGACCGCTATTTAATCACATTCATAATAACTGCAAACAACTTGTCCAACAGCCTTTGCAGCGACAAGAAGGGCATCCTCATCGATATCAAATTTCGGATGATGATTAAAGTAAGGATTCTCTACCCCTTTTGGTGTACAAGTAATATAGAAAAAGCATGCTGGGAATTTCTCAGTATAATAAGCAAAATCCTCAGATGGGAACCGTGCAGGAAGTTCCTTCACTTCTTGCCTATCTGTCTAGCTATTTACTCTATATAATTCTGCCCTACTTGTAATCATTTATCGGTCCTTTATCCATGATTACTTCTACCATATTTGAACGCCGCCCCATCTTAAGTATTGGTCTACGCTCTGAGTTTGGTTTACTGTAAAGCTCCAATGGACTGATCATCACTCCATCTTGCGTATTATGGAGAATTCCAGGAACACAGGAATAAATTCTATCATTATTATTTGCATTCTTAGCGAATATCGTAACGGATGTTCCATTATGATTATCTATGCTCATGGACACTTTGTATCTATAGAATGACCCTGTTCCGTTTGACTGAGCAGAATAAACAACAGGAACAACTGCGAGAATATCATTATTCAATCTTAATTTTATTACTTCTGTCTTTGTTGATTGATTATTTCTCCTAACATCCCCCATATGTTCTACTGCTCCGCCGCCAAAACTCCTAAGGGGAGGTGTCCCTTTGGCCCCAAACATGGCTACATCTATCTGCTCCCCATTCCTTGTATAGACCAAAGCATATATGTCATAATCGGTCCCAGACTCCCAAGATACCGTAGCAGTAATTTCTGGTGTTTTCTCAATGATCACTGGCTTCTGACCTTTGTCGAGACTTATGTTTCCCTTTACCTTTTCTAGGCTTACCTGTGACAACATGTTTTGTTTATTTTCGGGAACAGGTAGAGTTTTATTCGCTTCTTTTCGGATTTGTTCTGGAATTGCTATAGGTTCAGATGGCTGACTTTTCTCATCCGCTTCCACCTCAACACCGTAATTTTTACATAGCCCTTCAAGCCCAGAGTAAAATCCGCGCCAGATTGATTTTGCCTTTGTCTGGCCATTTCTTACATATAACTCTAATACGACAATCCCGTTTTCATTTGTGAAACTAGACGGGGTTAGCTGAATAGGATGATGATCAGTTGATATCTCTGCCTTTAAATTCTTTACATTTGAAAATCCCGTGCCATTGTCCTCTGTAAGAGTGATAGCGATTTTAACAATACCTTCAGGGGCTTTACTCATGTCAAAATTAATTTTATGTACGATTGTATGATTTACTCTTTCAGACGGAATAAGAGTGGCTACACCAGAAGCGCTCTTTGGCTGATTATAAAAAATAATCCCGTTATCTCCCTGTACTTTATCCGAATCAGTTAAAAGAAAAGCGGTTAAAGAAATATCTATCAAATTAGACATATCATAGCTAACTGTCACAGTTCCTTTTGGGGAACTTAAAACGGTATTTGCCCCCATCTGTAGTGGTTGATTCATTTAAACTACTCCTTCCTCATCTTGCTTATTGGCCTACGATTCTATCTATCACGACTGCTCACTGCTCAATTTTGGGAAACTTCACTATGAAGGCTGTCCTCCCTAGTGAGCTTTCCACTTCAATTTGGCCACCATGTAATTCTACAATACTCTTTACTATCGCTAACCCTAAGCCTGAACCACCAGTATGTTGAGAGCGTGATTTTTCAACCCTATAAAACCGTTCAAAAATATAGGGCAAGTCAATGCTTGGGATCACTTGACCATAATTTATAATATGGATTTCTATGAATTTTATAGATTCTGATAAAACAATATCAATATATCTTCCATCTTTTCCATATCGAATCGCATTTTGAATCAGATTTTCAAATATCCTTGCTAGTTTATTCCCATCTCCCATCACAACCGGACTGTTCACAGTTGAGAGTGATTGCCTCATTTCCATACCAGCTGCCTTCACCTGGAACTGAAATTGAACGGCTAACTGATTTAGCATTTCTTCCATGTTTATTGGTGCCTCATTAGTTAGAGACTCTTTATTCTGAACTAAGGTATAGTCAAATAAATCATCCATCAATTGGTGGAGGTCTTTCGACTTTTGATGAATAATTTGTAGATAGTATCGAAGTTCAACCTCACTCTTATATCGATCATCATTAATCAAGTCTAAATAGCCAACAATAGATGTTAATGGCGAGCGAAGATCATGAGCAACATTTGTTATTAAGTCATTTTTTATTTGTGCAGATTCTTTTTGATCAACAATTGCCTTTTCAACTTCAGTAATAATTTGGTTCACTTTTACACCTAATTCACCAATGATGCTTTTATCTTCTATCGTTACTTTTTGATTAAAATGGCCTTCAGATATATATTCGATTTCATTCATCATTTGTATTAACAAATAGTCAACATACCTCTGACGTTCATAATAAAAGAACGGAAGTAAATATAAGACCAATACTATAAAAAGGACTAGTACAATTGGTGTTAAACCAAAGGAGGCAACTAGTTCAATTAATTCTGAAAGACGAGAGGATTGAGTCTCTAAAAAAAGAACAGCAGATGTCAGTATGAAAGCAGTTATTCCTGTTAATATCGCTGCAAACACTACATATAATAATAATTTCCAGAGGGGGATAAACTTAATGACCTTTTTCAATTTTATAGCCCACTCCCCAAACCGTTTGGATAATCGTTTCTCCTGGAATAACGAACTCGATTTTATCCCGGATATTCTTTATATGAACCATCACAGTTTTGTTCGAGCCCATACTCTCTTCTTTCCAAACCCTTTCAAATATCTCCTCAGAGCTGTAAACAGTTCCTTGATTTTTTGCGAGAAAATAGAGAATATCGAATTCAATAGACGTTAGCTTAATTTCCTTCTCACCTGCCATCACTTTATGGGATTGTTTATCGATTTCAAGTGAGTTAATTCGAATAATGTCTTTATCTATCCCTAATGGTTTGTAGTTTGATCTCCGTAATAATGCCTTGACTCTTGCCATTAATTCTAATGGGTTAAAGGGTTTTACCATATAATCATCTGCACCTGTCATGAGGCCCATAATTTTATCCATATCCTGCACTTTTGCACTGAGCATCAGAATGGGCACTTGATTATTAACGCGAATATGCTTACATAACTCTAATCCATCCATATTAGGCATCATAATATCTAAAACAATGAGATTTACAGGCACACGCTCGATGATGTTTAAAGCTTCTAATCCATCCTGTGCTTGAAGGACATGATACCCCTCGTTTTGCATATATATTTCTGCTAACTTTGCGATTTCTCGGTCATCATCAACAATTAGAATATGATTGCTCAATATTTCTAGCCTCCTTATACACAGGATAGAGGTTATTAGGATCTTTCCATCCTTTTTCCTAAACTCAGTCCTTGAAGAATATGATAGACGAATGAAATTTTTGACATTTCCCTTATTATTAGAAATCCTAGCACAGCCCCTAATGTATTCGCAATTAAATCATTAATATCTGTACTTCTCCCATTTCCTAGTATGATCCTAATCAATAGTTGTGTAACTTCAAAAGATAAGCTAATATATAATCCCACAGAAGCAGCCTTTTTAATTGATTGATATTTATTGCTCAGTAACGGTAAATACATACCTAGAGGAACCAACATGATTATATTTAATATGAAAGTTGCTGCATCTATTGTTAACACAGGAATAAAGTTAATCGATTTGTACCATGGTGTTAAATTTGTATATTCCCCGATATTCACCTCAATTGGGAAAAACACCAAATGGATCATACATAGAAAATAAACGGCAAAAGAGATTAATAATACAAATTGGCCAAAGCCATATTTCTGTTTAATAACGGCAACCACGATCATATATATTAAAAAAAGTAGAAATGCAGGGATAAGGATATACCATGAATCGATTGTATATATCAATGAATTTTTCATTTATTCTTCCTCCTAAAATTCTTTCAGCTATGACTTAACCCTAGCCAATTAAAGTATAATTTCTATTTTTAAAGTTTTTCTTAAGAAAATAAAAATGATTTCTAAACGTATAAAAAAATAAAACGTATATTCACCTGGATATACGTTTTAGACTGTTGTACTTCCCTATCGTCGCAAATTTTTGCAAACCTCTTCTGTTTGAGTGTTTAATTTATTCGATACCCCCCTCTGTTAGGATAGATGTCGTAGACAACTTTAGTGTATAGTTTAATTAACACACGGAGGTTGATCGACATGAAAAGTAACAATGGAAAACG